>NZ_JABBNC010000036.1 GCF_012933445.1 Actinoplanes sp. TBRC 11911 | reverse complement strand
TTGGGAGCAGACCCGCCGACCAATCCCGCCGTGCCGCGCACCTTGATCGGGATCGGTTCGTGAAGATCCATCCCCTACGGGACAAAGGATCTCAAGCCCGTGATCGAAGAACCGGGCGTGCGATGGCCTATCCCCGCCGCCGCAAGGTGAAGGCCGACCGAGGGCCGGCCACCCGCTACCGTTCACTGTAGTGGTAACGGCAGGACAGAATCTCCACTTGGTCGTGGGCCTCGACAACGCGGTACACCAGCCGATGTTCTTCATTGATGCGCCGCGATGCCCAGCCGGACAGATCGCCTTTGAGCAGCTCGGGCTTCCCGATGCCCCGATCGCCGCCGCGCTGAATATCTTTGATGAGAGCGTTGATCCGCTTAAGGACCTTCCGATCGCTTACCTGCCAGGTGACGTATTCGTCCCACGCGTCCGGGTGCCACGTGAGCTTCACGCGGTGGCCTCGTCGTCGAGATCGACCACCTCATGCTCGACACGTTCACCGGCTTCCATCTCCGCCATTCGCCGGCGCAGCTCGCGCCCATTGGCCCCACGAGACAAGTACTCGGTTTCGCGCCACGCGTCATAGTCACTCTTGAGCATGACGACCATCGGCTCGTGCCCACTGCGAGTGACCACGAGGTCTTCAGCATCGTCCTCGATCGCGTCGAGCACCTTCGCGAGGTTGGCGCGCAAGTCAGACGCAGTAATGACCTTCATGACCCCTCCAGCACTTGTACGCTATATCGTACAACAGCCCCGACGCTTCGGCCACGTCAACGACAGGTTCCCTCGTCGGGACCGGCCCAGGGGCCCAGAACCGCCGTTGCGGCTCAGGCCGCGTCGTGGCTCCGCACTCTCTATAACCGATCGCTGCCGAAACTGGCCTAACAGAGAAGAGCCTGCCTGGAGAACCTCCGCAAGGCCGAATCTCGATGCGAGGTGCGACCAAAGATCACTGGCAAATCCGCGTCGGCCCCGACCGGCGTCCCGACTTCATCCCACCGGTCAGCCTCGACCCCCGCCAGCGACCGCGCCGGCATCGGCAGGGTGCCGGAGGCGTCGTAGCCGAGCAGCGGCACGGGCAGCTCGTCGAGGCTCAGCTGCGCTATCGGTCGCAGGCCGCTGGAAGGTCGGCGGCCTCGCCGCGTCCGCCGCAGGTGCCGCCGACTGACCGTCTCGCGTTCAGGAAGGACCACCACACGTCCCGGAAGATGCAGGTTCCGATCGGGACAGACCCACCTGACGACCACTCGTGCCAGAAAACCGCTGCGGCCAGCAGAACCACCGCGCGTGCCAGAGGAGCACCGCACGTGCCGGGAACGGCCGTCGCGCGTTCCGGAGGTGGCCCGCGGCCGAGATGGTTGGCGGGCGCGGCTCAGATCATGCGGCGCAGCGCGGTCTCCACCGCGTTGACCAACGGGTTGCCGTCGGAGCGCGGGTGGCGGGCCAGGCCCAGCTCGACGTCCGGCAGCGCGGGCAGGGCGTTCGCGTCGTGGCAGGCCATGGGCGGTTCGAGGTTTGCCGGCATGAGGGCCGCTACGCCTAGGCCGGCCCGGAGCGCGGCCAGCACCCCGGCCAGGCTGTTGCTTTCGAACGCCATCCGCCAGCGCCGGCCCGCGCCTTCCAGTGACTCCAGCACGGACGTACGCCAGAAGCAGGGGTTTGAGAAAAGCACCACCGGCAGCGGATCGGCGGTCACGTCGACGCCCTGGCCGACGGCCCAGACCAGCGGGCGGCGCGCGGTCCAGCGGGGCGGGCCGGGCAGGTCGACCACCGCGTTGAGGACCAGGTCGACGCGGCCCGTGTCGTAAGCGTCGCGCATCTCGGCGTTCGAGCCGTTGAGCACCTCCAGTGTCGCGCCGGGGTGCAGGCGGGCGAGGTCGGCGAGGGCCTGCGGGAGCTGGGACGCGGCGAGGTCCTCGAGCAGTCCGACGCCGCAGTGGCCGGTGAGCGCCCGTCCGGTCTCGGTCAGGGCCTGTGCCGAGAGTGAGAGGATCCGTTCGGCGTACGGGAGGAGCTCTTCGCCCGCGCTGGTCGGCGTGACGCCGGACGGCGACCGGAAGAGCAACGGGCGGCCGACGACGTTCTCCAGCTTGCGTAACTGCTGGCTGAGCGCGGGCTGGGTCTGGCCGAGAGCGGTCGCGGCGCGGCTGATGCTGCCGGTCCGCAGGGCGGTCACGAACGATCGCAGCAACGCGGTCTCCAAGTCCCGGGGCATAAACATTGATTATGCCAGCTCCAACGAATTAACCACTTCTTATGATCTCCGGTTCGATCTAGCGTCGGGCTGGTGACCGGATACCGACGCGTGCTCGCCGTGCCGGGGATGGCGTCGCTGCTCGGCGTCTCGTTCCTGGCCCGCGTGGCGATCACGGCCGACGTGATGGCGCTGACCATGTACGTGGTGCTGGGGCTGGACAAGAGCTACGCGGCAGCGGGCGGCGTCGGCGCGGCGATGACCGCGGGGCTGGCGCTGGGCGGGCCGTTGCTGGGCCGCATGATCGACCGGCACGGCGCACGCGTCGTCCTGCTGGTCACCGTCGTGACGCAAGTCGTGTTCTGGCTTAGCGTGCCGGCCCTGCCGTACCGGATGTTGCTGGCCGCCGCCTTCCTCGCGGGTGGGCTGATGGTGCCGGCCCAGGTGGTGACCCGGCAGGCGATCGCCGCGCTGACCGCGCCGGGCCAGCGGCGGGCCGCGTTCGCGCTGGAGGCGGTGCAGGGCGAACTGTCCTACATGGTCGGGCCGCCGCTGGTGATCCTGTTCGCGGCGCAGGTGTCGCCCGGCGTGGTGGCCTGGTGCGTCGGCGCCGCGATCGTGGCCGGTGGCGCGGGGATCGCGCTGCTCAATCCGCCGTTACGGACCGAGGACGAGGCCGTGCCGGTCGTACGCCCGCGTCGCTGGGAGTGGCTGGGGCCGCAGTTGATCGCCGTGCTGGTGCTGGCGTTCGGCACGACGATGGTGCTCAGCGGCACCGACCTGGCCATCGTCGCCACCCTCGAGGAAGCTGGTCAGGTGTCCTGGGGCGCCGTGGTGGTGGCGGTGTACGGCGTGGCCTCGGCGACCGGCGGGCTGGTTTACGGCGCGCTCCCCCGGCCGCTGCCCACCTGGCTGCTGCTGGGGCTGCTCGGACTGGCGACCGTTCCCGCCGCGCTGGCCCACGACTGGCCGTGGCTGTGTGTGGCGGGTGCCGGTGCGGGACTGTTCGCGGCGCCGACGCTGTCCGCGGTGGCCGACGGGGTGAGCCGGCTGGCGCCCGCGGGCGTACGGGGTGAGGCGACCGGCATGCAGTCGTCGGCGCAGAGCGCGGGTTTCGCGTTCGGATCGCCGATCACCGGGGCGGCGATCGACATCTCCACGCCGGGCGGCGGTTTCGTGGCGGCCGGGCTGGCCGGCGTGGTCGCCGCGCTGATCGGCGCGCTGCTGTACCGGCGTCCGGCAGCGCGGAAAACGGAGCTGGTGCCGGCCTGAAAAGGCCGGAAAGGGCGGGAAGATCGGGAAGGCCGGAAGCCCGCCTAGTAAACCGATCGGTAGTAGGCGATCTTGCCCCGGATGTGCTCCCGCTGCGCCTCCAGCTCAGCGATCCGCTGCTCGACCTCGCGGTCGTGCTCCTCCAGCAGGCCGATCCGGTCGGCGATGGTCTCGTCGTCCCGGCACAACTCGGCGAACTGCAGCATCCGGGCGATCGGCATGCCGGTCTCGCGCAGGCAGCGCAGCAGTTCGAGCCAGCCGATGTCGTCCTCGCCGTACTGCCGGCGCCCGCCGGACGTGCGGGCCACCCCGTCGAGCAGCCCGATCCGCTCGTAGTAGCGCAACGTGTCCAGGCTGAAGCCGGTCTTCTCGACGACCTGTCCGGGCGTATAGCTGGGCATACGTTCCCTCACTCGCCGACCGTGCCGTCCAGCAGCTCCCGGACCGCGTCCGCGTGCCCCGCGTGCCGGGCCGTCTCGTTGATCAGGTGGAGCAGGACGAACCTGAGGTCCGCGGTCTCGTCCAGCGTGCGCGTGGTGATCACGGCCATCCGGCGTACGGCTGCATCGGTGGCCTCGGCGCGGGCGCGATAGACCTCGATCGCCAGGGTGATCGGCAGGTCCGGTCGATATTCGTCCGGGTCTTTGTGGGTGGGTTCGCCCAGCATCGCGCCGTCGATCCAGCGGCGTTCGACGTTGGTCAGGTGGTGCACGATGCCGACCAGCGGGAGCAGTTTGCCGTCCGGCTGCCACCGGGCCTGCTCGTCTGTGACGCCCATCGCTTTGCGCAGAACCGCACCACGCAGGAAGGCTAGCCAGGAGAGGAACAGCTCCAGCTCGTCCGGGTTGCCGGACGGAAAGTTCACTTCCTCGAGTGCACCCATTGCCGACAGGCTAGATCCCCACCCTCATGACAGGCTAGATCCATGTCGCGATCATTGCGCAAGCTCGGTTTCCTGACCATCGGCAACTTCGACCCCGCCGACCCCGGTCCGGGCCACGAGTCGACCCTGGAGGTCATCCAGCTCGGCGAGGAACTGGGCTTCGACAGCGCCTGGGTGCGTCACCGGCACCTGCAGTACGGCATCTCGTCGCCGGTCGCGCTGCTGGCGGCGGCGACGCAACGCACCCGCCGCATCGAGCTGGGCACCGCGGTCATCCCGCTCGGCTGGGAGAACCCGCTGCGCCTCGCCGAGGACCTGGCCACCGTCGACATCCTGTCCGGCGGCCGGCTCAATCCGGGCGTGAGCGCCGGCCCGCCGATGAACTGGGACCGCGTCAAGGAGGCGCTCTACCCGGACACCGCGGACGTCGAGGACCTTTCCTACCACCGGCTCGAGCGTCTGCTCGGCTTCGTCCGAGGCGAGACCGCCACCGACTTCAGCGGTGCCGAGGGGATCGTCGAGGTCTACTCCGACCGGGTCGAGCCGCACTCGCCCGGGCTGAGCAGCCGCCTCTGGTACGGCGGGGGCAGCCTGCGGTCGGCGCAGTGGGCCGGCGAACACGGCATGAACTTCCTGACCAGCAACGTGGTGAAGGCCGAGGAGGCGGGGACGTTCGCGGAGATCCAGCTCTCGCACATCCGCACCTTTCGCGACCATCACCCGGACGGCGAGAACGCCCGCGTCTCGCAGGGCCTCGTGGTCATCCCGACCGACTCGGCCGGCCCGGAACAGATCGACAGATATCTCGCGTACGCCGAGAAGCGCACCCCCCGTACGGCAGAACCGCAGGGACCGGCGAAGATGCTGTTCTCGGTCGACTACGTGGGCAGCTCGGCGGAGATCGCCGACCGGTTGCGCGAGCACGCCGCGTTCCAGGAGATCGACGAGGTGGCGTTCGCGCTGCCGTTCAGCTTCGAGCACGCGGATTACGTCCAGATCCTCACCGACATGGCGACGAAGCTGGGCCCGGCGCTCGGCTGGTCACCGGCGAGCTAAAGCGCCGCTACGCTCATCGGGCTCCCGGTGGCCAGGTCGGTCACCGGGATCAGCGCGGCCGGCTTGGCCGCCATCAGGACGAGCCGGGTCGTCGCCCTCGGGGTACCGGTGTCCCGCGCCGCCAGCCGCCGCAGCTTGGTCACCTGGTCCGCGCCGAGCGTGATCTTCCCGTCCCGGCGAGCCGCGCGCACGGTGCCGAGCGGGCCGCTGAGCACCAGGCACAGGTGCCGGCCGTCGAGCTCGGCGTAGCGGGTGTCCGCGTCGCACAGGCCGAGCGTGCGCCCGAACCAGCCGGGCGGCTTGTCCACCTCGCTGGAGATCTCGTCGTTCACGGCGAACACCTCGACGTCGTGGCGCCCGGGAAGCAGCAGCGGGTCGCGGATGAACACGACCGCGACCGCGCCTGCCACGGCGACCAGCACGATCACCCCGGCCACCCACGGCCATCGCCGATGCTTCGCCATCTGTGCAGCGTAGGGCTTTTGGTGGGGCTAGCCCTACCGATTCCGGGGTGACAGCCGCAGCGACACCGGCCGATGGCTTGCATACCGTCGAAGCATGCCAACAACAGACACGGTGACCAGGGTAAATGCGGCTGTGACACTGCGCGGCGTCAGTCGCGTCTACGGCCGGGGGGCGGCCGCCGTACGGGCCGTCGACAACGTCTCGCTGGAGTTCCCGCGCGGCGGCTGGACGGCCGTCATGGGCCCCTCCGGCTCCGGCAAATCGACGCTGCTGCACTGCGCCGCGGGGCTGGAAAAGGTGGATTCGGGGCAGGTGATCGTCGGGGACAACGACATCACCTCGGCTTCCGACGCCGAGCTCACGGCCTTGAGGCGTACGCGGATCGGCTTTGTCTTCCAGAGTTTCAACCTGATCGGGTCGCTCTCCGCCGAGCGCAACGTGGCACTGCCGCTGCGCCTGGCCGGCCAGCGGCCCAAGCCGGCCGAGGTGCGCGCGACGCTGGCCCGGGTGGGGCTGGCCGATCGCGCCCGGCACCGCCCGCGCGAGCTGTCCGGCGGCCAGCAGCAGCGGGTGGCGATCGCGCGGGCCATGGTGACCCGGCCCGAGGTGCTGTTCGCCGACGAACCGACCGGTGCGCTGGACTCCACCGCCGCCCGGACGGTGCTCGATCTGATGCGGGAGATGGCCGACGCCGGCCAGAGCATCGTGATGGTGACCCACGATCCGGGTGCCGCCGCCCGCGCCGACGCGGTGGTCTTCCTCCGCGACGGCCGGGTCGTCGACCACGTGACCGGTGCCGGCCCGCGCGAGGTCGCGGACCGCCTAGCCGCTTGGGAGCGTTGACATGATGGGCATGAGCCGGGCCGGTCTGGCCGAGCGCTGGCCGCTGTTCGCGGGCGCGTTCCTCTCGGTGGCGCTGGGCGTCGCGCTGGTGCAGTCCTCGCTACTTCTGCTGATCTCCGCGGCCACCTACGACCCGCCGGCCGGTTGGAGCGAGGCCGCCCGGATGGCCGCCTCGGACAATGCCGTCGCGGCGGTGTCGATGCTCGGCGTCATCCTGGGCATCGCCACCTTCCTGGCCGGTTTCATCATCAGCTCGACGTTCGCGTTCACGGTCGACCAGCGCCGCCGCGACCTGGCGCTGCTGCGGCTGGTCGGTGGTAGTCGCGGCCAGCTGCGCCGGCTGCTGCTCGGCGAGGCGTTGCTGCTCGGCTTCCTCGGTGCGGCCGCCGGCATCCCGGCCGGCGTCGCCGTGATGAACCTGCAGGGGTGGCTGCTGCGCCGGATGGAGTTCATGCCGGCCGACTTCGAGGGCCAGTGGCGGCTGTGGATCCTCGGTGTCTCCTTCGGAACGGGGCTCGCGCTCGCCGTCGCCGGGGTGCTCGTCGCCGCGCGGCGCGGGTCGCGGGTACGGCCGCTGGAAGCGCTGCGCGAGACCGGCGCCGCCGCCCGCGTGATGACGGTGAGCCGCTGGATCTTCGGCCTGATCTTCCTGGGCGGCGCGCTCGCACTGATCATCGTGGCGCCGCACGGCGGGGTCAGCGGCGGGGTCGCGATGGCGATGAACGTGGCGATGCCGGCCGCGGCCGCGGTGGCCGCGTTCAGCCCGCTGCTCGTGCCGCTGCTGGGCCGGCTGATCCCGGCCGGCGGCGTGACCGGCTCGCTGGCCCGGGCCAACCTGGCCGACGCCCGGCGGCGCAGCGCGTCCGTGGCCGCGCCGCTGATCGTGCTGGCCGGGCTGGTGATCGGCAACGCCGCGGCGGGTGCCTCGTTCACCACGGCCGGGGCCGACCAGATGCGCGCCCAGACCCGCGCCGACCTGGTGGTCGAGGCACCCGGGCCGGTCGGTGACCGGATCAGGTCGGTGCCGGGGGTCGCGGCCGTGTCGACCGAGACGGCGATCCCGGCGACGGTCACCACCGGCAGCGGCGAGGACCAGGAGTCCGAGTCGGCGATGGCCATGGTGATCGACCCGGCCGCCTACGCGGCGGCGCACTCCGCCGGCGACGCGCTCACCGCGTTGCGGGGCCGGGCGGTCGCGGCCGGGCCGGGCGGCGATGTGCCCTCGCGCGGGACGATTCGTCTTCGGCTGCCGGGCCTGGACCTGGGCGAGATCCCGGTGGTGGCGGGCGTGCCCGCGACGATGAGCGGCGGCCCGAACGTGCTGCTCGCGCCCGGCGTGGTTCCGGCCGCCATGCTGGCATCGGCGCCCACGCAGTCGTTCGTCTCGCTGGCCGGCGACGCCGACCCGCCCGCGGTCCGGGCCGCGCTGGCCCGCGTCGGCGAGGTGTCCACGGCGGACGCCTGGCTGCGGGCCGACGCGAAGGACCGCAACTCGACCAGCGACAAGATCCTGCTCGTGATCATGGGGCTCGGCGGCCTCTACGCCCTGATCGGCGTGATCAACTCGGTGGTGATCGGGGCGGCGGCCCGGCGGCGCGAATTCGCCGAGGCGCGGGTGACCGGCCTGACACGCGGTCAGGTGGTGCGGTCCGCGCTGCGGGAGTCGTTCGCGGTGACGGTGGCCGGTCTGGTGCTGGGCGGGGTGGCGGCGGGCGCGACGATGGCCACCGTCCTGACCACGACCACGGCGGTGGTGGGCAAGGGGACGCTGGACATCCCGTGGACCCTGGTCGCTGCGGTGATCGCGGTGGCGCTGCTGGTCACGTCCGTGACGAGCCTGCTGACCTCGCTCTCGGCGACCCGCCGGCGGCCGGTGCTGCTGCTCGGCGCCACCGAATGAGGCGAGCTGCCCCGGGCCTTCGTGGCCCGGGGCTTTCGTTCGATCAGGCGCCCTGCCGGGCTTCGCGTTCCCGGACGAGTTCCTCGACCGCGCTCGGCAGCGTGGTCTCGAAGTCGATCAGCTTGGCCCACGTCGGTTCCACCACGATCCGGAACATGCCGGGGTAGAGCGAGCGGACTTCCGCCTCCCACCCGACCCGCTGTTCGGCGGTCATCCGGTAGCTGCCGTTGATCTGCAGGAACTCGTCCGGGATGCCGTCGCACCAGTCGAGCTCGGCGCTGCCGCGGATCAGCAGGATGCGCGGCGGATGGTCCTCGGTGTCGATCGTCAGCGAGACCGCCGGGTTGGCCCGTAAGGCGCGGATCTTCGCGGCGTTCGCCGGGCTGCACATCACGAGCGTCGACCCGGTCCAGCTGAATCCGATCGGAATGCACCGAGGTGTGCCGTCCGGGGCGATGTAGGCCAGCCGGGTCAGGTCGCGGTTCAGCAGCTCCTGGCTTATCGGGCGGTTCAGGACTTCGGTGATCTCGCTCGGCCGCACTGCCGGGCTCCTTCCGTCTTGTCGCCTTCTCTTTCCGGCGAGCGTAATGCCGTGTCGGGTTGCGCGCCGGTCGGCGACTGGGTACAGACATTCAGCATGAAGACCGTCGCACGTACGGCGCTGGCCCTCGGCGTGGTTTTGAGCGCGGCTGCGTGTACCTCTTCGTCGCCGGCAGCCCCCGCCCCGGCCGCGGGCGTCCCCGCCACATCCGCCCCGGGCGCGACCGGCCTCACCACGACCGAGGTGCACGCGCTGCCCGGCACCGATGCCGAGCCGTTCGACAAGACGCGGCGGCTGTCCGCGCCGAAGGGCTGGACGGTAAGCGTCTGGGCGCGTGTGCCCAAGGCCCGCCTGCTGGCCTGGACCGCGGACGGGCGGCTGCTGGTGTCCCGCCCCGGGTTCGGTGACGTGATCACGCTGACCCCGCGGGGCGACGCCGCACCCGAGCAGAGCACGTTGACCGAGGGGCTGACCCAGCCGCACGGGCTCGCCTTCCACGGCAACACGCTCTATGTTGCCGAGAGCAATCAGATCGACAGCTTCACGTACGCCTCGGGGGCCGTCTCCGGCAGGCGGGTCGTCGCGGCCGGCCTGCCCGACGCGAAGAGCCCGGAGCTGGGCGGCGCCTACGCGCACGCGTTGAAGAGCGTCGCGGTCGGTAAGGGCGGCGAGCTCTACTTCTCGATCGGGTCGAGCGGCAACGTGTCGGTCGAGGACCGCGACGCCGATCCGGAACGCGCGGCGATCCTGCGGATGCCGGCCGGCGGCGGGAAGCCGGCCGTGTTCGCGCGCGGGGTCCGCAACGGCACCGGCCTGGCGATCGACCCCGACGGCGGGGTGTGGACGGCGGTGAACAACCGGGACAACGTCGCCTACCCGAACGACGACGACTACGACGGCGACGGGAAGGCGGATCAGGGCAAGGTGATGCAGTCATACGTGAACGACCATCCGCTGGAACCCCTCGCACGGCTCACCGAGGGCCGCGATCTCGGGTGGCCGTACTGCAATCCGGATCGGCCGGGCGCGCCGTTCGTGCGCGACTTCCAGAACAACGCGGACGGGTCGAAGCTCGACTGTGCCGCGCTCAAACCGGTCGAACAAGGGATGGGCGCGCATTCGGCACCGCTCGGGCTGAGCTTTGTCACGGGGCTCCCCGGGGCGTACGGGAATGGGGCTTTAGTCGGCATTCACGGCTCGTGGAACCGTAAGCCGCCGCGGCCGCCGGAGGTGTCTTTCTTCGCGTGGCGCGACGGTACGCTGGGGCCGCAGCAGACGTTGCTGACCGGCTTCCAGAATGCCGACGGTTCGCGCTGGGGCCGGCCGGTGATGGCGGTGCGGGGGCCGGACGGCGCGCTTTACGTGAGCGACGACTTCGCCGGCGCCATCTATCGGGTCGTCCTACGCTGAGCCCTCGACACCTCCTCCGTCCCACTATGCGAGAATCCCCCGTCACATTCGGTAACTGTTCAGCTGGTTCCGTCGGGCGGGAGTCCCCGTGCGAGGCGACGCCGCTGGGCCCGGCAGGTCCCAGCTCCCCGCAGTGGCCGCCCCACCCGGGGTGTGGGCAGTCGCGACGCTGGGAAGGTGGCGGTTGCCCACACCGCAGCCACCCCACCCAGGTGTGGGCAGTCGCGACGCCGGGAAGGTTGCGGTTGCCCACACCGCGGCCACCCCCACCCAGGTGTGGGCAGTCGCGACGCCGAGGAGGTGGCGGTTGCCCACACCGCAGCCACCCCCACCCAGGTGTGGGCAGTCGCGACGCCGAGGAGGTTGCCGTTCCCCACACCGCAGCCACCCCACCCAGGTGTGGGCAGTCGCGACGCCGAGGAGGTTGCCGTTCCCCACACCGCGGCCACCCCCACCCCGGTGTGGGCAGTCGCGACGCCGAGAAGGGCGCCGTTCCCCACACCGCAGCCACCCCCACCCAGGTGTGGGCAGTCGCGACGCCGGGAAGGGTGCCGTTCCCCACACCGCAGCCACCCTCCCGGGTATCAGCAGGTTTAGCGGCAGGTGGCGTTGAAGCCGGACTTGCTGATGCGGTGCATGGTGAACGGCGTCGGCTTGTCCGGCTGCTCGTCGGAGTGCGAAGAGCGGTCCGCGTTGACGACCAGCGGCTCCATGCTGATTTTCAACTCGTCGCCGCCGGCCCAGGTGCCGGTCATCGCGCCGAGGTGGACGCCCGGCACCAGGTTGTAGGGCGCGGTGCTCAGCTCGAACTCGGTGCCGTGGTAGTTCTTGACGTGCCCGTCGAAGGTCTGGTCCATCTTGTAGTCGGCGGCGCAGATTTTCGCGTCCCCGTCGACGCAGCGGAAGCAGTCGCCGTCCTCGAAGGTGACGTGGAACGCGACCTGACGCTCCGGCCCCGGCCCGAACGGCACCGTCGCCGCCCAGTAACCGGTGAGCGTCGGCTTCCCGGTGATTGACGTCGACCACGGGTCCAGGGCCGCGTGGCCGAACGTGACGAGAGCGATGAGGGCCGCACCGGCGAGGGCCATGACGAGAAGAGACTTCACTAAGCGACGCACAGGCGCGAAGGTAAATGCACCATGCGGACGCCCCGGAGACGTACGGGCGAATTTATGACTTACTGCAGTGGACCGAAGAAGGCGCGCAGGTCCGCCGCCAGATCCGCGGGTGCCTCCATTGCCGGGAAATGGCGGCCATGGGCGAATTCGGTCCAATGTGCACTAGGTGGCGCCGGTACGAGTTTGCGGACCGTCTCGTCGGCGCCGAACACCGCGAAGCCCTGCGGCACCGACGGCGGCGCACCCCAATCCGACGAGTGGGCCTGCTCGTAGAGGGTGTGCGCCGCGGTCGCACCGGACCCGGTGAACCAGTAGAGGCTGACGGTGGCGAGGATCAGGTCGCGGTCGACGGGGCGCTCGGTCCACTCGTGCAGCTTCTCGGCGATCCAGGCCAGTTGCAGCAACGGGGAGTCGGTCAGCCCGTACGCGATGGTCTGGGGTCTGCTGTTCTGGATCGCCAGGTAGCCGGAGCCCTCGCCGCTGAAGGTGGCCATCCGGTCGAGGATCAGCTTGTCGACGGGATCATTCGGGTCGAGGCGGTCGGCCATGCCGGGCAGGAAGGTGGCGGTCGCGGCCGCGGTCGCCGGGTCGGTCACCACGTGGACGCCGATGACGTGCTCGCCGTCGATCCCGGCCACGGTGCCGGACACGCCCGCGCCGATGTCGCCGCCGTGTACGCCGTACCGCTGATAGCCCAGTGATGCCATCAACGCGGTCCAGGCGTGCGCGGTGCGGGCCATCGTCCAGCCGGTTGCGGACAGGGGAGTCGAGAAGGCGTACCCGGGAAGCGACGGCACAACCAGATGGAAGTCGTCGCTGAGCAGGTCGATCAGCGGCAGGAACTCGACCACCGAGCTGGGGTAGCCGTGCGTGAGCATCAGCGCCTTGGCGTCCGGCCGGGCCGAGCGGACGTGCAGGAAGTGAATGCGCTGGCCGTCGATCTCGGTGACGAATTGCGGATAGCGGTTGAGCCGGGCCTCCTGGGCGCGCCAGTCGAAACCGGTCCGCCAGTAGTCGGCGAGATCGCGCATCTCATCGAGCGGGATGCCACGGTTCCAGCCGTCCGGCGAGACGAAAGCGGGCCAGCGGGCGTTCGTGAGACGGGCGTTGAGGTCGTCGAGGTCTTTTTCCGGAATCTCGATACGGAAGGTCATAAGGGCAGGCTAGGAGCAATTGCGGAACGGATCCTTCCGCGATCGGCGTTAATCTTTGTGAATGCGGCTCCTACGCCTGCTCGCCCTGCTCCAAGCGCGGCGCGACTGGACCGGCACCGAGCTGGCCTCGCGTCTCGGCGTCACCCCGCGCACCATCCGGCACGACGTGGAACGGCTGCGCGGCCTCGGCTATCCGGTGGACAGCCGGCCCGGGGTGGCGGGCGGTTACCGCCTCGGCACCGGCGCGACCATGCCGCCGTTGCTGCTCGACGACGACGAGGCGGTCGCGGTGGCCGTCGCCTTGCGCACCGGGCCGCTCGCCGAGACGTCGTTGCGGGCCCTGGTCAAGCTGCAGCAGTTGCTGCCGTCCCGCCTGCGCCGGCGGGTCGAGGCCGTCCGGGCGTCGACCGTGGCCCTTCCGCCCGGCGGCCCACAGATCAACCCCGACATCCTGTACGCCCTGGCGTGCGCCTGCCGCGACCAGGAGCAGTTGCGGTTCGACTATCGCGGCGGAGCCCGTCGCAGGGTCGAGCCGTATCGGCTGGTCAACGACCGGCAGCGCTGGTATCTGCTGGCGTGGGACCTGGACCGGGACGACTGGCGCACGTTCCGCGTGGACCGGATTTCACCGCGCACCCCGACCGGGCCGAGGTTCACGCCGCGCGCCCTGCCACCGGAGCGAGAGATCGTCCGCGGCCTGGGCGAGGCGACGTGGCATTACCGGGCGCGGGTGATCGTGCATGCGTCCGCCGACCATGTGCGGGCGCGGATGCCGATCCCGGTGGAGGTGGAGGCGCTGGGCGAGGACCGGTGCGCGTTCGAGCCGGGTTCCGACAGCCCGGAGGCGTTGGCTCTGTGGCTGGGTTTCCTGGGCGCCGACTTCACGGTGGTGGACGCGCCGGAGCTGGCGGAGGCGCTGCGTGCGCTGGCGGAGCGGTATCAGCGCGCGATCTAGCCCCACGCCTCAAGCGCGGCTGATGCTCGCTGGCGATAAGCCGGTTTCGAACTGACCGCCAAGACCTCTTTGACCAACGGGGTCAACGCCTGGCGATGAGACGCAAGCTCCGGGGCCTCGACGATGACAACCGCCGCGGCGATGGCCTCCTCCCGGACCACCGGATCCTGATCGTCGATACAGGCGGCGACACCGGCGAATATCTGGGGACGGATCTCTCGAATCTTCCGGAACGTGGAATCAGGGTTCTCCAGGGGCGAGAATCCGGCCAGCTCGAAGAACTCAAGCGCCATGGCGTCGCTGACCGCATCGACCAAACTGGACAGCCAGGACAACAATTGAGCCCGCAGCGTCTTCTCCGGTGTGAGTAAAGCCAGGAGCGCGGTGACATACCGGGCGGCCGGCACCGCTGCGGAATAGACGTTCGGATATTCCATCAACTCGCGCGAAAGGTGGCCGAGCGCTGCCGAAACGGCCTGCTGATCGCCCGACGTAAGATTGCGAAGCATGGCAGGCGTTACCGGATAGGCCGCCCCGTCCCTGTTTTGGAGTCCGGCCCAGTCGGTCTCTTCGAGGATCCTGCGCGGCTCGGGGAGTTCGTCGGTCACCGGCGCATTATGTCACGTGTAGGACTTCATGAATGGCTACGGGGCGCGGCCCGCAACGGCCGCGCCCGTAGCATCCGGCTGTCAGCCGAAGTACCTTCCAGCCTGGAAGAACCTCCCGGCACGTCCGAATCGCACCGTCAGTGATGCGCCCGCCGGAAGCAAACTGGCGACATTACCGCGACAGAATCCACACATGCCCCTTTCATGGGTGATCATCAGGCGGCCTACCGCGCCTTCGCCGCCAAATTTCCGCATCAGGAAAGCGGCCTGAATTTCCACGTGGGAACCGTAGAAGTCGTCACCGACTCGCCCCACCCCCGATCTGAGGATGTCCGCCCTGACCGCCGGGTGCAGCGACGCCGAATCAAGGTCAAATGATCCGTGTCCGTCAATGTGCAGAACCCCTCCCGTCGCTTTCTCGGGGTTTTTGGAGAATGCGGCGTTTTCGGACGCTCGGGCATGGTCGTCCATGTCCTCGCAGTTGTGGACAAGAACCGGCGCGATGCCCGCGAGCACGTAGTAGGTGTGGACGTCGCTGACCGTGAGGTTGTGGACGCGGGCCTGTGGCGCCGTCCACCGCTCGATCGCCGAGACCTGCACATACGTGCCGGCGCTCGTTCGCAGCCACTCACCATTGCGCAGGTCGGTGGCTTTCACCCACTCGCCCAGCTCGGGGACCCAGAAGGGGTGGCCGTCGGTCGCGGTGACCTCCGCGGTCTGGGAACCCTTCTTGCCGTCGGTGTCGATCGTCACCTTCACCAGGTGCTTGACGCCGCTGCCGGTGATCTCGGCGGTGACCGTCTCGACCCGCGTCTCCCCCGTCTGCGGGTCGGTGGCCTTGACCTTGTCGCCGGCCTTCACCTTTTCGATCGGCTTGGCGGATCCGTCGGCCATGAGCACCTTCGTGCCGGGCACGAAGCTGTTGCACTTGCCGCCGCCTTCGCCGCCGCCGTCGGCCTTGCCGCTGTTGCCGCTCTCGCTGGCGCCGCCCTTGCTGCGGTTGGACGCCCCGGACGAACCGCCCGGCTTGGCGGACGAACCGCCGCCCTTCTTGCTGCCGGCGCCCGAGCTCGCCGCCGCCGAGCTCTTCGGGGCCGCCTTGGCCTGCGCGGCCTTCTGCGCCGGGTTACCCGTCTTCTTTGCCGCCTGGGTCGCCCGGCTGCTGGTCGTGTTCAGCTTGTCCAGGGCCTTCTTCCGCGCCGCCTGGGCGGCCTTCTTCGCCCTCTCGATCGCCAGCTTCTTGGCGTTGATCGCGGCCCGCTCGGCCGCCTTCGCCGCCGCCAGCACCGCCTCGGCCGCGCGCTTCGCGGTCTTCCACGCCTGGATGGCGTTGATCGTGCGGTCGATCGCCTTGATGACCTTCGGGATCTTGCCCAGCTTCGCCCACGGGATCGCGCCGATGATGAGGCTGCCGCAGGACCACATGTCGCCGCCGAAGCAGTTGATCGCGTCGGTGAGGCCGATGAAGTCGGACAGCATGCTCCACGCGGCGGACAGGATGACGTCCACGATGGAGCGGTTCGAGTCGGCCTGCGCCTGGGCGACCTGGGCCGCCGAGAGACCGGCGCCGGCCAGTGCGGACGCCATCTCCGACGGGGTCAGCGAGATCGACATGCCGGTCGGGTCGGCGAACGTCACCGGGTTGTTGTGCGAGTACGTGTACCCGTTGAACTGCATCGGGTCGGTCAGGTCGAGCTGCGGGTCAGCCGACAGGAACCGGCCCACCGCCGGGTCGTAGAGACGCGCCCCGAGCTGGGTGAAGCCCGACGAGTCGTCCCGGTTCGCGCCCAGGAACCCGGCGTTCGTCTGCATGTTGACGCCGAGCGGGGCGGCGCCGCGCTGGTTGCCGAACGGGTCCTGTTTGCGGATCCGCACATCCATGTTGCCGGAGAGCGGTATCTCCACGGATGGCGTGCCCTGTGGATCACTGACCAGGGCGACCAGCGCGGAAGCCCCGGTGGCGTAGGCGTATCGCAGCACCGCACCGCCAGGCACCGCGTACGTGCGCTGGGTGTTGACCAGCACGCCGCCGGGACGCACCGTCACCTGCGCCTCGCCGAGGTTCAGCGTGGCCTGCAGCTCGCCGTCGATGGTCAGCAGGCGGGAGCCGTCCGGCCCGTAGATGTAGCGGGTCTCGTCGTGCGCGTCCCAGAGCTGGCCGGCCGCCGTCGCGTTGCAGGTCGCCAGCACGATCGCCGCGTTCACCGCGGTCGCCGCCACGCACAGGCCGGAGGCCGGGTGTTTGTACTGGCCGGTGGCGCCGCGGTCGAGCTGCTGCGCCGCCGACCCGTCACACTTCTGCAGCAGGACCGCCGAGCCCGCGGTGTTGGCGGCGGGCTGCAGACACCAGTTCTCGTACGCCACGAGGTTGCCCCGGTTGGCGTCGGACTGACCCGGCGTGGCCTTGAACGCCCACTTCTGCGCGATCGTGTCGTTGCACACGTAGAGCTGGATCGGGTTGGCGGCGACCGCGGCCCCGGCCTTCAGGTCGAGGCAGTTGCCGTCCATGCCGATCAGCGAGGTCTTGCCGTTGGCGCCGGCGCCGGAGACCCGCTCGGGCTGCCCGTCCCACGTCCAGGACAGCTCCTGGGTGTCGCCGTTGGCCACCGAGGTGATCGACTTGGTGTCGCCGGTCAGCTCGTAGAGCCGCTGGGCCTCGGCGGTGACCTGCGCGCCGGCCGGGGTGACGTACTTCTTGGTCACCTTCGTCAGCGTGGTGGGCTGACTGCCGTCCGCCTTGCCGTAGGTGTAGGTGCTGGTCGCGTCCTTGGCGGTGTTGCCGGTCAGGTCCTTCTCGACCAGCTTCGTGCGGTTGCCCAGCAGGTCGTACTCGTACTCCTGCCAGTACCCCGCGTTGTCCTTGCCGGCCGCCACGTTGACCGTGCCGTCGGTGCCGAGCGGGCCGCTGGAACACGCTTCCTGGTTCTTGTCGGTCCACGCCTTGGCGAGCTCGCCGATCGGGTTGTACGAGAAGCACTGCCGCTCCTCGATACCGGTCGACCGCTCCCGCACCGAGGTGACGTTGCCCGCGTTGTCGTAGGTGTACGACCGGTGCGAGGCGAGCACGCCGGTGACGATTCTGGTGTCGCCGGTGCTCTCCCGGTAGACCTGCTGGTCGGTGAGCGCGCCGCTGGCCTCGTCGTAGTTCGACAGATTCCACACCCGGTACGGCTGTGCCCCGAGCGACGACCGCATGAGCTGCCCGTACGGCGAGTAGGACGTCTCGGAGCCGTACCAGTTCTGCCCGGACACGGACAGCGGAAGACCGTCCTTGTCGTAGCGGGCGATCAGCTTCTCGGCCGCGACACCCCCGACCGCCGGCAGGTTGACCGTCTCCGGCAGTCCGGTGTCGGTGTAGGTGTAGCCGTACGTGTAGGAGTTCTTCAGACCCCACTTGGTGGCGATGTCCGCCGGCAGCGTCAGCGTGGTCGCCGTCGGCTGGTAGTCGTCGGTATAACCCGCGATCGATTGCGTGTACGCCTTGCCGTCGGTGTAGCGGGTCGACGTGGCGGGCAGTCCGATGCCGCCGGGCGCCGTGTCGTACGTGGCCTCGGTCAGCACGGTGCTGCCCTGCAGCTGCTTGACCGGCCGGGACAGCACGTCGTACTGGGTGCTGACGGTGATGCCGCGCGCGTCGGTCGTCGACGCCGGCCGGTCCCGGTGGTCGTACGCGGTCGTACTGATCCCGGTGTCCGGGTCACCGGACTGGACCATCCGGCCCCGCAGGTCGTACGACCAGGACCAGTAGTTGCCGGGCTTGGCCGCCGAGTTCTCGGCCTTCGTCATCCGCCCCCGGGAGTCGTACGTGTACCGCATCGAGGTGAAGCCGCCGGGCGCGTCCTGGCCGAACGTGTCCACCCGGGCGGTGCGGCCCAGCGCGTCGGTGAAGACCTTGTACGACGCCGAGCCGACCGGGTTGCGGACCGTGGACCAGTCCGTGCCGTACTCGTACTTCGTCGCCCGGCCCGGGGTTTCCTGGCCATGCAGGATCGGCAATTCCTGCAGCACCCGGCCGAGCCCGTCGTACGTGTAGCGGGTCGCGTTGGGCACCGCGATCTCGGACTCGGGCGTGAACAACGTCCCGGACGGGCCGCCCTTGCTGAAGTACGCGTTGTTGGTCTGCCACACCTCGCCGGAGCTGTTGTAGAGCGTGTCGGTGATCAGCCGGCCGCCGCCGGTGGCCTGTTCCTGGGTCTGCCGTTCGCGGCCGAGTCCGTCGTAGACGGTCACCGAGGTCTCGATGCGGTTGTCGTGGCCGCGAGCCCTGGTGGTGATGAACGGCGGCCGCCGGTCACCGTCGGCGTTCGGCGCCGGGATGGTGTAGGTCGCCTCGAAGTCGGGCACCACGGCGCCCGCGCGGCCCGGCGCCCAGCCCTTGACGAGCCGGCCGAGCGGGTCGAACTCGGCGGTGCTGACCAACCCGTTCGCGTCGGTCGTGGTGGTCGCGACGGCACGTCCCGGCTCGAGTTCCTGGGTCTGCTTGTGGCCGAGCGCGTTCTCCTCGATCACCTGGAACGCCTGCCCGGTGGCCGGCTCGTAGGTGATCTTCGAGGTCTTCCCGTCCGGGTCGGTGGCGGCGACGACCCGGCCGATGGCGTCGACGGCTTTGGACCCGTCGGTCTGGAAGCCGGACCCGTCGGCCTTCAGCGACCACGTCTGACTCGCCACGCCGCGGGAGTTGTCGGCGAGTGCCGTGCCGTAACCGGCCCCGTCGTAGGCGACGCGCCCGGCCGCGCTCAGCGTGGTGAGCGCGTCGAAGTCCGCCGCGGCGCACGTCGTCGGACTGGTCCGGGTCTGCCGGGTCAGGCCGATGATGTTCTTGGCGGTCTGGTGGACGTACTCCAGGAAGGTGCAGGACTCGTCGCCGGTCGTGCCGGTGTCGCCCAGCGACTCGACGTAGGTGGGCAGCCCGTACGCCGGGTCGAAGGTCGTCCGGTTCTCGGTGGTGCGCATCGTGCGGGTGTCGTCGCCGGTCCCGGAGGATTTCGTGTACGTCACCTGCCGCGGTTCGGTGACCCGCCACGCGCGCAGCGGGCTGATCCCCTCCCGGGCGCGTTCGGCGAGCTTGGTCGCCTGCGGGTAGCTGACGCTGCGGGTCAGCCAGTTGTCGTCCGCGTCACCCGCGTCGGCGTACGTGAGCTCCTCGGCGATGCGCCCGGCGAACGGCTCCGCGTCCTTGGCGATCTCCGCGCCGGTGATGTCCTTCATGGACACCGTGTCGCCCATGCCGCGGAAGTAGCGGGTGACGGCCTTGGTGCGCTTGCTGCCGATCGCCGCGTCGTCCGCGCCGGTGAGCACGGTCGTCTGCTCGAAGCCGGCGAAGTCCGAGTAGGTCCGCGTGGACTTCTTGCTGAACTCCTGCTCGGCGAGTTTCCAGCCGGGGTTGCGGTAGGCGTAGTTCGTCGTGGTCCCGACCGCGCCGTCGACCGCCGGGAGCTCTTCGATGCCGGCCACCACGTACTTGTGGAACCAGTCGATGTCCTCGACCTCCGGGTCCGGATGCCAGAACACCGGGAAACAGAGGCGGTCGTTGGACTTCAGCTCGGCGGTGTCACCCTTGCCGGGCAGGCCCGAGCCGGTCGCGCATTGACCTTCCGGGCTTTTGTACGTCACGACGGTCTCGCCGCCGTACTCGTTGATGACCCGGCCGATCCGCAGACGGGAGAAGCCGGGCCGGGGATCGGAGTCGCCGCGCATGACTCGGTTCGGCATGTCGTCGACGTTGGGTTCGAAACGCACCGGGTTGAGCGTCGCGCTCGCGTCGGTGGTGCCCTTGCGCGCATAGCCGGTGCGGCTGATCGACTCCAGCCAGAGCGCGGTGTTCGGGCCGGTCCGCAACTTCGGGAAGGACTGCTTGAGCTGGTATTCGTCGACCACCTGGCGGGCCGTGGTGTCGGTGCGCCGCTGCGCCGAGGTGGACACCTTGTCCAGCCGTTTGCGGGTGAAGAACGACGGGCCCGCGTTCCAGCACTTCTTGCCGGCTTCGCAGCGCAGGTCGGCCGGGGTGTCGTACCAGATCCGGTATTTGCCCGGGTCCTTGCCGGCGAAGTTCTCCTCGGTGCAGCTCACGCCGCCCTCGGCGAAGCAGCGCTCGGCCACGGTGAAGAAGACGCGGGCCGGCGCGGTCGCGGTGAAGACGCTGCCGGCGCGCTGGCCGTAGTCGATGTGCGTCAGGTAGCCGCCGCGGTCGTACTTGACCGGCGCCTTGAAGTCGAAGTTGCGGGCGTAGTAGTTGGTCTCCTTGGCCCACCACAGGCTCATGGCGTTGCCGTGCACGTCCTCGACGTAGTCCAGCGACCAGCGCCAGGCCTGCGTGCAGAACGACTTCTTGAACGCGTCGATCGTCGAGCCCTGGTAGCAGTCCTCACCGGCGTGGTTGGCGTAGACCGGGACGGTCAGCACCGAGTTGGTCACCGGGTCGTCCGCGTCGGCGCCGTGGTCGGACCAGCCGGGCAGCCGGTTGAGGCCGAAGTAGTACCGGGTGCCGTCGCGGGTGGTGACGACCCAGTGCTCGCCGTCGTTGTCGCCGTTGCCGAGGCCGGTGTCCTTGCGCAGTTCGACCTTCGAGCCGTCGCCGTTGCCGGTCGTCCACGTGCCGTTGTCGTACACCAGCTCGGTGGTCATCCCGGCCAGTGAGAGCGTGGCGTTGTTCGAGCCCCAGCACAGGTCGGCCGTGCGGTGCTTGGCGTTGCTCGCGCCGTCGACAGTGGAGTCCTGCCGGCAGTTCGCGTACGTCCGGGTGATCGCGCCCGCGTTGTAGTCCCAGCCGTCGCCGATCCAGGAGGCCTGGTTGTTGGTCGCCGACGTGCGCCCGTCCACCGACTGCGACGAGTACGAGAGGCCCACCTTCGGCATCAGCCCGCCGGCCGTCTCCGGCACCTGGATCTGGTACGAGTAGGTGAACGCGCCGGACGACGAGCCCGCCGCCCACGAGCCGGAGGACTGCAGCGGCGTCGCGGTGTAGTCGCCGGCCGCCGAGGCGCCGGTGTCGAGCGCGCCGACCACGCCGGAGTCGTCGGCCGCGGCGGCCCGCGCGGCGACGCCGCTGCCGGAGCCCGCTTCGGCGAGGAGCTGGCCGACCGGGATGTCGCCGCTGACGACGCGGCGCGGGGAGGCGGCCCGGGCGAACGAGGACGCGGACCCCACCGAAACCTCGCTTGGCACGGTCTGCGCCCCGGCGGTCTCCTCGGCCGGCACCGGCGCGCAGTCCCCGGCGTCCGGCGAGTCGTAGACACAGTCCGGCAGCGTCACCAGGCCGAACCGGTCGGCGGCCTGCGGCCCGTACAGGTCGGCGAAGGTCGTGTAGTCGACGCTGAGCGCGACCGCCGCGGCCGGATCGGCGGTGGCCGGCGGCGTGATCTTCATGATCAGGCCGGCGACGCCCGCGTCCTGCGACGACTCCGGGGCGGCCAGGTCGACGGTCCACGTGCCGGCCAGGGCCGCCGCGTCGCCGCCGTCCGGGACGCCGAGGGCCACCGGGAGGTCGGCGACCCGCACCGGGGCGGCGCCGGGCTCGGCCCCGGTCAGGTCGACCGCGCCGCTACCCGCCTGCCACGCGTCCACCGCGGTCGGCGCGTACTCCTCGGACGCCACCTCGGGGGCGGTGGTGAGGTTCTCGTCGGCGTCCTCGTTCTGCTCGACCGGCGTGCTCTCCGGCAGGTCGGGCAGCTCGACCGCGGTGTCCTCGCGATCCATGCCGGCGCCCGGGATCGCGAACGCGGCGGCGGGCATGGTGGTCACCGCCAGGATGACCGACAGCAGCAGAACGATCGCCGCACGGCCACCGCGCCTCCACCGGAGGCCGGACACCGGACCTGTAGCACGCATACGTGTCGACTCCCACCAGGCGCGAAGACGAAGAAAGGCAGTCGGCACTGTCTCGTCAGGACGGTGAGATATTCAAGATCACCGATTGTCACCGATGTGATGCGCGACATATTTAGAGAAACATCAAATTGCCGCACGCCTGGCACTCTGGACATTCGTCACAAAGCATCGCGGTAACGGGAAGATCACCCTGGGCAAGGGGACAAATGGGGGCAAGCCTGGCATTACTCAAAGTTGCCTGAGAGCAAGATAACGACTTGGTAACCACCGCGATGACTGTCCGTATGCGATCGTGTGCGCGCTCTCTGTCCGATTCCGCCTGGTCCCCATGGGAGTAGACCGCCGTGACCGCGCCTCGCCTGCTCAGCCGCACCCGGCTGACCTACGCCCTGGGCCTCCTGCTGGCCGCCTCCGTCACCGCCGCCTCCGTCGCGTGGTGGCCGGACGACAGGTCCATACCGGACCGAAATCCGGTGCGGGCCACCCCGATCGTCGCCGTGAAGGATCTGGCCACCGCGATGGCCGAGGCGTCGCGCACCGGCAAGCAGGTGCTCGTCGACACCGAGACGACCGCCACCTCGCGGACCTGGGCACGTCCGGACGGCCAGTTGCACAGCGAGTTCCACGCCGTCCCGCAGCGGGCGCGGACCGCCGACGGCCGCTGGCAGCCGATCGACAACACGCTACGGCCGGTCGACGGGACCATCCGCCCGGTCAACCCGTACACCCCGGTCCGCTTCTCGGCCGGCAGCGAGAAGGACGAAAGCGTCCTGGCCGAGGTGGACGCCGGCGGCCACACGATCACCTACACCTGGCCCGGGAAGCTGCCCGCGCCGGTGCTCGACGGCTCCCGCGCGCTCTACCCCGAGGTCCGCCCCGGCGTGGACCTGCTCACCACCGTCCGCGAGGAGGGCGGCTTCGGCCAGCTCCTGATCGTCAAGAACGCGCAGGCCGCCGCGGACCGGACACTCTCCTACGGCTTGAGTGCCGACGGCGCGGTCTTCCGCCGCGATGCCACCACCGGCGGCGTCCACATCTACGACGCCGCGGGCACCGAGATCGGCTCGATTCCGACGCCGATGGCCTGGGACGCGAGCGGCCGCGATCCCGAATCCCCCGAGACGCCACGCACGTCGGTCGCCACCAGCGCCGACGTCCTGAAGCTCTCCGGTCTGGCCGGCGCCGAGCCGGGCAGCCGCCAGGCGCCGATGCCCACCACGCTCGACGGCGACGGCAACGGGCACGTCCGCCTCTCGCTCGACGCCGCCGGCCTGCTGCGCGACCCGGCGGTCCGCTTCCCGCTGTTCCTGGACCCGACGATCAACGCCGGCGAGCAGGCCTGGCTGTTCGTCAGCAAGTCGCACCCGAACAGCAACTTCATGAACGGCACCGGGTACAACGGCGGCACCACCGACGCGCGGGTCGGCCACGAGGACGAGACCGGCGTGACGGCCCGCTCGTTCTGGCGCATGGCGTACGCGAACATCAAGGGTGCCAAGGTGAGCGACGCCGATTTCAAGGTGCTGAACAACCACTCCTGGTCGTGCACCACCCGGGAGATGCAGCTGTACCAGACCGGCGCCATCTCCACCGGCAACACCTGGAACAAGCAGCCCGCCTGGAGCTACCTGCAGCAGAAACTGTCCTTCGCGCACGGCTACAACAGCTCCTGCGCCGACGCGTACGTCTCGTTCAACGTCATGGACGCCGCACAGCGCGCCGCCGACGCCGGGTCGACCAGCATCACCCTCGGCCTGCGCGCCAGTTCCGAAGGCGACACGCTGACCTGGCGCAAGTTCCAGGCCAGCACCGCCACCCTCGAGGTGGACTACAACCGGCCGCCCGCGCAGCCCACCGACGGCACCACCACGCCCGGTGGCGCCTGCGTCATCGCGCCGGCCACCCGCACGCTCGCCAAGACCAACATCGTGCTCAAGGCCAAGGCCACCGACCCGGACAAGAACCTGTCGAAGCTGCGCTTCCGGTTCTGGGCGACGACCGCCGCGGTGCCGGCCGGCACCCTGGTCACCCCGGACAGCGCCGGCTGGGCCAGCCTCACGATCCCGACGACCTCACTGACCGACAAGGTCAGCTACAACTGGGACGTCCGGGCCGAGGACTCCAGCAGCGCCGTGTCCGACTTCTTCCCCACCGGCACCCAGCCGTGCCGCATCACCGTGGACGCGTCCGCGCCACCGGCCCCGGACGTCACCAGCGACGTGTTCAAGGAGGCCACCCCGGACGGGGCGACCTGGGCCACGGTCAAGTTCGGAGCGACCGGACCGGCCACCTTCGAGTCGGCCGGCGCGACGCGGTTCACCTACTCCTTCGAGGGGGTCGGCAGCACCTCGGTGACCGCCACCAACGGAGTGGCGATCGTGCCGGACCTCAAACCGCGGCACTCCGGCCCCAACGGACTGCAGGTGATCGCCTACGACGCCGTCGGGAACCCCAGCCCGACCACGAACTACACGTTCTACGTGCCGCCGAGCAGCACCGGCGACGGTCCGGGTGACACCGGCGGCGACGGCATCCCCGACCTGATCTACGTGAACGCGGACGGCGACCTGCGTAACTGCGTGGGCGACACCGGCGGCGAGTTGTACAGCTGTCTGTCCGCCTCGTACTCCGAGGGCGGCGCGCTGGACCCGAAGGGGCACTGGTTCGACCCGGCGACCGGGAAGACCTCGCTGATCGCGAAGTACGGCGACGCGTACCCGGGAGACGGGATCACCGACCTGTTCGTCCGGCACTACGACGGCAGCGTCTGGCTGTACCCGGGCGACGGGTACGGCAGCTTCAACGTGGACCAGCGCCTGAAGATCTTCCTGCCGTCGAACGCCCCGGCGCCGTCCACCTGGACGAAGATCAAGGCGATCGGCGACATCACCGGCGACAAGCTGCCCGATCTGGCGGTGCAGGCGGGGACGGCGTTCTGGATCCTGTCCGGCTACACCGGCGCCAGCTTCAAGGAAGCGACGCTGATGGAGGGCACCGCGTGGGCGCTCACCGCCCAGGAGCTGGTCAACGTCGCGGACATCGACCTGGACGGCACGCCCGACCTGCTGTACCGGATCCTGGCCACCGGCGTCATGAACATCCGGCACGGCAAGCCGGGAGCGGTCGCGGGCAGCGTGAGCCTCGACTCCCTCAAGACCGCGGCCGCCTCCCGCCAGGGCACCGACACGTCGTACGGGACAAGCTGGACGCCGGCGCACGTCACCGCGATCATCGCGATCCCGGACGTGAACAACGACCGGATCCCGGACATGTGGGCGCGTTTCGAGGACGGCCAGACGCGCGTCTACTACCCGTCGGCCACCAACACGAACCCGTTCGTGAAGATCGTCCTCACCGTCAACTGGTCGACGGTGAAGACCTTCGCTTAGGAACCCGCCGGGGTGGGCCTCACCGGTCCGCCCCGGCGGTCAGAACCGCGAGATAGGCGTCGATGCTGTGGCGCGCCCGGTCCAGCTGCGCCCGGTCGCGACGCAGCACGAACTGCTCGTTCGCGGCGTGCAGGAAAGCGTTCAGGTCGAAAGCCACCTGCTCCGGGTCGACCGTCGGGGACAGCTGACCCGCCGCGCGCGCGGCCTCGACCTGGCCGGCCAGTAACGCCACCCACTCGTCGTCGAGCTCGATCAGGCGGTCCAGCACCGGGCCCGGCCGGGTGTCGAACTCGGCGTTGACGGAGGAGAAGAAGCAACCGCCCGGGAACAGGTCGCCGCCCACCATCGCCAGGAAGCGCTCGCACAGGGCTTTCAGCCGCGCGAGCGGGTCCGGCTCGTCCAGGGCCGGGTCGAAGATCTCACGCTGGTAGATCTCCCGTGCCGCGTCGATGGTCGCGAGCTGCAGCTCCTCCTTCGAGCCGAAGTGGGCGAACAGGCCGCTCTTGCTGATGCCCGCCTTGTCCGCCAGCCGCGCGATCGACAGGCCCGCCAGCCCCTCGACGGTGGCCAGCCGGGCGGCCGCGTCGAGAATCGCCCGGCGGCTGCGGACGCCGTCTTCCCGAACGCGACGCGTCTTTTGCCGCGAAACGTCAGATTCGTTGGTTGTCGCCACGCGCAAGCTCACCCGTCATAGATAGCACGACCGGTTGCACTCCGACACCCATGGCGTCCGGCCGTGACCACCGCGGTGATCGGCGTCGTCGGCGCCGACTTCACCGAGTTCCACCCGGGGCTGAACCTGGTCGCCGGCGTCGCGCTGGCCGGCCTGGTGCTGAACCTGGTGCCGCTGTTCGCACGCCGCCGCGCGCTTCAGCCGGCGTTCCAGCGGTAGACCTGCCCGTCCCGCAGCTCGTAGGAGGCCGGCGCCGTCAGCGGCGGGCCGGCCTCCAGGCGGGCGAACACGTTATTGCGCCCGCGCAGCGTCCGGCCCGCCTCGGTCCAGTGCAGGTACGGATGCAGCAACGCGATGAGCGCCGCCCGGTCGTCCCGGGCAGCGGCATCGATGACCTCCGCGACGATGCGGTCCACGGCTAGGCCCCGCGCAGCGTCGCTCCATAGCGGGACGCCACCGCCGCGACCGCCGCGTCCCGGGCCGCGAGGGCCTCGTCCGACGTCAACGTCCGGTCCGGCGCGCGGAACGTCAGCTTGTACGCCAGCGACTTCTTGCCGGCGCCGAGCTGGTCCGACTCGTACACGTCGAACAGCGAGATCGACTCCAGCAACTCCCCCGCGCCCTCGATCAACGCTTCCCGCACCGAGGCGGCCGGCACCGTGCGGTCCAGTTCCAGCGCCACGTCGATCAGCGCCGGCGGGAACGACGAGAGCTTGCGGCCCAGCGTGACCGGCGCGTCGGGCACGGCATTCAGATCAAGTTCCATGACCGCCGTACGCCTCGGCAGCTCCCACGCCGACACCACGGCCGGGTGCAGCTCACCGGCGTAGCCGACCACGACACCGTCGACCGCGATGGCCGCGCATCGCCCCGGATGCCACGGCGCGAGCGCAGCGGCCGACACCGTCACCCGGTCGTCGGTCATCCCCGCCGCGGACAGTGCCATCCGCGCCGCCTCGACCGCGTCCGCCCACGAACCCGCACGGCCCGGACCCCACCAGCCGGACGGCTCGATGTCGCCGGCGATCGCGGCCGCCACGTGCCACGGCTGATCCGGCACGATCGCGTTGGCCGCCTGCCACTCCTCCTGAGACGGACGACGGTCGACGCCCATCACGGGCGGCGCGGTCGCCGTCAGGTGCGGTAGGAACACCGTGCCGATCTCGTACAGGGCCAGGTCGCGCAGCCCGCGGGAGAGGTTGCGCTTGAGCGTGGCGAGCATCGGCGGCAGCAGCGACGTGCGCAGCAGCGGCTCCTCCTCGGACAGCGGGTTGGTCAGCCGGACCGCGCTGCGCCGCGGGTCGTCCGCGGGGTAGCCGAGCGCGTCCGCCGCCCCGGGCGTCATGAACGGGTAGGACAGCACCTCGACGTACCCGTTCTCGGCCAGCGCCCGGCCGACCATGCGGCGGCGCCGCTGCGCGGGCGTGCTGCCCTGGCCGCCGCGGGCCGGCGGCAGGATGCTCGGGATGTCGTTGTACCCGCCGAGGCGCGCGACCTCCTCGACCAGGTCGATCGGGGCGAGCAGGTCGGGCCGCCAGGTCGGCGGGGTGACCTCCAGCGGGGTCGTCCCGGCCACCGCGCAGCCGACCCGGCCGAGCAGCTCGGCCACCCGGTCGGCGGGGTACGACACGCCGATCCGCTGGGCGGGCAGCGCCGGGTCCAGCAGGATGCGCGCCGGCGCGGTCACGTGGTCGATGTCGAGCACCCGCTCGTCGACGGTGCCGCCGGCGTGCGAGGTGAGGATCCGCACGGCGCGTTCCAGCGCGGCCAGGGTCACCGAGGGGTCGACGCCGCGCTCCCAGCGCTTGGCGGCCTCGCTGAACAGCTTGTGCCGGCGGGCGGTGCGCCCGACCATCACCGGGTCCCAGTGGGCGGCCTCGAGCAGGACGTCGACCGTGTCCGGCTGCCACTCGCTGGTCTCGCCGCCCATGACCGCGGCCAGCGAGACCGGGCCGGTGTCGTCGCAGATCACCATGTCTTCGGCGTCGAGCACGCGGGCCACGCCGTCCAGGGTGGTCAGCTTCTCGCCCGGCTTGGCCCGGCGGACCACCAGGTCGCCCTGGACGCGGTCCGCGTCGAAGACGTGCATCGGCTGGCCCAGTTCGAGCATCAGGTAGTTCGTGATGTCGACGGGCAGCGAGATGGTCCGGATGCCGGCCGCGACCAGCCGGCGCTGCATCCACTCGGGCGACGGGACGTGCGGGTCGATGCCGCGCACCACGCGCGCCGAGAACCGGTCGCAGCCCACGGTGTCCTCGACGGTCACGCCGTACGGCGCGTCGGCCGTCGCGCCCGGCGCCTCGATGCGGGCCGGGTCGGTGTAGGCGGCGTCGAACGCGTACGACAGCTCGCGGGCCAGGCCGCGCAGGCTCATCTGGTATCCGCGGTCCGGGGTGATCTCCACGTCGAGCAGCACGTCGTCGAGGCCGACCACCGGGCGGGCGTCCTGGCCCGGCTGCGCCACACCGGCCGGCAGCACGACGATGCCGTCGTGGTCGTCGCCGAGACCCAGCTCGCGCGCCGAGCAGATCATGCCGTTGGAGTTGCGCCCGTACGTCTTCCGGGCGCCGATCTTGAAGCCGCCGGGCAACTCGCCGCCCGGCAGGATCACCGCGACCAGATCGCCCTCGACGAAGTTGCGGGCGCCGCAGACGATCTCCTGCGGCACCGCCTTGCCGACGTCGACGGTGGTGAACCGGATCGGCTTCTTGAAGCCGGTCAGCTCCTCGATGGTGAGCACCCGGCCGACGACGAGATCGCCCTTGACCGTGGCGGCCTGGTCGACGATCGACTCGACCTCGATGCCGAGGTTGGTCAGCGCCTCGTCGAGCTGCGCGGTGGTGAGATCGGCGGGCAGCTCGACGTAGTCGCGCAGCCAGGAGAGCGTTGTCTTCACGCCTCAGACCTCCATTCCGAAGTTCGCGGAGAATCGCACGTCACCCTCGACCAGGTCACGCATGTCGCCGACGCCGTTGCGGAACATCAGGGTGCGGTCCACGCCCATGCCGAACGCGAAGCCGGAATATCTGTCCGGGTCGATGCCGCAGGCGACCAGCACCCTCGGGTTGACCATGCCGCAGCCGCCCCACTCGACCCAGCGCGGGCCGTCGCGGTGCTGCGCGAACCACACGTCGAACTCGGCGGACGGCTCGGTGAACGGGAAGTAGTGCGGCCGCCAGCGGGTGCGCGCGTCCGGCCCGAACATCGCCCGCGCGAAGTGGTCGAGCGTGCCGCGCAGGTGGGCCATCGTGATGCCCTCGTCCACGACCAGGCCCTCCAGCTGGTGGAAGACCGGGCTGTGGGTGGCGTCCAGCTCGTCCGAGCGGTAGACGCGGCCGGGCACCACCACGTAGATGGGCGGCTTGCGGGTGAGCATCGAGCGCACCTGGCCGGGCGAGGTGTGCGTGCGCATCACCAGGCCGGGCAGGTCGACGTAGAACGTGTCCATCGAGCCGCGCACCGGGTTGTCCGGACCGATGTTGAGCGCGTCGAAGTTTGCCCACTCGAGCTCCAGTTCGGGGCCCTCGACCACGTCGTAGCCCATGCCGGTGAACATGTCGCCCATCTGCTCCATCAGCGTGGTGATGGGGTGCCGGGCGCCGCGCGGGCGGCGGTCCCACGGCAGGGTGACGTCGACCCGCTCGTCGACCAGGACCCGCTCGGCGCGCTCGACCTCGAGCGCGGCGTGCCGCTCGTCGAACGCGCCCTGCACGGCCTGGCGGGCGATGTTGACACGCTTGCCGGCGTCGGACTTGGCGGCCGGCGGCAGCGAGCCGATCTCGCGGCGGGCCAGCGAGATCGGTGAGCGGTCGCCCAGGTGCTGCGGCTTCAGCGCGCCGAGCGCGTCCAGGTCGGCGGCCTCGGCGAAGGCGCTGCGTGCCGCGGACACGGCGTCGTCGAGCGCGGCCGGGTCGAGCAGGGCGGCCTGCTTCGGATCATAAGGATCGTTGCGGTAGGACATGGTCGAGCGAACTCCCTCACACCGGGTAAGTCACAGGCAGTGTACGGAGGAGCGGCTGGGCCGCAGCCCGCCGGTCAAGGGAGTCCAGGACGTGTCAGACCCGCAGCCCGCGACCAGCGGGCCGGCTAAACAACTGTCCTGACATGCCGCCAAGCATATCTCGTCACTTCTCGTGCACACCGACCACTATCCCGGCGTGCCCCGGGATGGGGGAATCCATCGTCGTGAGCGCCACACCCAGCGCTTCCAGCGGGATCTCCGAGCCGACCAGCCGGCGTGGCGATAATCGCCCGGACGCGACCAGCTCGAGCATCGGCGGGTAGTCGGCCGCGGCCATCCCGTGCGAGCCGACCACCTGCAGCTCGCGCGCGACCACCAGGTCCCACGGCAGCGGCGCCCGGCTGTCCGCGCCGAGCATCAGGCCGACCTGCACGTGCCGGCCGCCGGGACGCAGCGCGCGGACCGACGCGAAAGCGGTCTCGGCCGAGCCGTACGCGTCGATCGCGATGTCCGCCTCGCCGTCGATCTCGTGGACGATCACCGCGCCCAGCGAGGCGGCCAGGGCGTTCGCGGCCGGGGACGGGTCGACGGCGAGCACCCGCAGCCCCAGCGCGGTGGCGATCATGATGGCGGACAGGCCCACGCCGCCGCAGCCGTACACCGCGACCACGGCGTCGCCGGCGAGCGGTCCGTGCCCGGTCAGCGCCCGGAACGCGGTGGCGAACCGGCAGCCCAGGGCCGCCGCGCTGACGAAATCGATGGAGTCGGGCAGGCGTACGAGATTGGTGGTCGCCGCCCGCACCACCACCCGCTCGGCGAAGGAACCGGGGTGGGTGAAGCCGGGCTGGGTCTGGTCCGGGCAGATCTGCGCCGAGCCCGAAAGGCAGTACGCGCAGCGGCCGCACCCGTTGACGAACGGCGCGGTCACCCGGTCGCCGACCGCGAAGCCGGTCACCGCCGGCCCGAGCTGCTCGATCACGCCGGCGAACTCGTGGCCGGGCACGTGCGGCAGCGGCACCGGGTCGTGGCCGCGCCAGGCGTGCCAGTCGGAGCGGCAGACGCCGGTGGCGCGTACCGCGATCACGGCACCGTCGCTAGGGCAGGCGGGCGGCTCGATCTCGCGGATCTCCGGGACGGCCCCGACCGCGTCGTACACCACGGCCCTCATCAGCGTTGGGCTCTCGCGGAGGCGTACAGGCAAATGGCGGCCGCGGCCGCGAGGTTGAGGCTCTCGGCGCCGCCGTAGATCGGCACCCGCACCCGGCGGTCGGCGGCGTCCAGCACCGGCGAGGGCAGGCCGTGCGCCTCCGATCCGAAGAGCCAGGCGGTCGGCGCGGCGAGCACGCCGTCGTCGAGCAGGGAGTCCAGGTCGTCGGCGCCGTAGCCGGACGTCGCGAGAACCTGGAGGCCGGACGCGCGAAGGTCGTCGGCTACATCGATCGGGGCACGCACCACATCTACATGAAACAACGAGCCGGCGGATGCGCGGACGCATTTGCCGTTGTACGGATCGACCGAGTCACCCGCGAACACCACGGCACCCGCTCCGGCGGCGTCCGCGGTGCGCAGCACGGTGCCCGCGTTGCCCGGGTCGCGGATCTCGGCGGCGACCGCGACCAGCCGGGGGTGCTTGGCCAGCGCGTCCGCCAGCGGCACGTCCACCTGCTCGCACACCGCGACCAGGCCCTGCGGCTGCACGGTCTCGCCCAGCGCCGCGATCGCCTCGTCGGTCACCGGCGACACCTCGCTCGCGAGGGCGGCCAGGTCCGGGTAGCGCTGCAGGGCCGCGGGCGTGCCGAACAGCTCGACCACCACGCCGGCCGCCAACGCCTCACGGACCGCCTGCGGGCCCTCGGCCAGGAAACGGCGGCTCTGATCGCGGTCCCGGCGGCGCTGCAGCCGGCGGGCGGCCACCACCCGGGGCGTACGCGGTGTGAAGAGCAAGAATCCCCCCAAACGAGGAAAGCGAAGCGCCCCCCGAGAGAATCGGGAGGCGCTTGTTGACGCGAGGCTCAGGCGGCCTGAGCGGCCGCGCCGCCGGTGCCCTCGGCCTGGACGGCGGCCCGGGCGACCTCGACGATCGCCGCGAAGGCGGCGGCGTCGTTGACGGCCAGGTCGGCCAGGATCTTGCGGTCGACCTCAATCTCCGCCAGGCGAAGACCCTGGATCAGACGGTTGTAGGTCATCCCGTTCGCGCGGGCGGCCGCGTTGATACGCGTGATCCACAGCTGGCGGAAGTCGCCCTTGCGGTCACGGCGGTCGCGATACGCGTACTGCATCGAGTGCAGCACCTGCTCCTTGGCCTTGCGATAAAGGCGGGAGCGCTGACCGCGGTATCCGCTCGCGGTCTCGAGCAACGTGCGGCGCTTCTTCTGGGCGTTCACCGAACGCTTGACGCGTGCCATTTCAGTACTCCTAGCAGGGGTTCTTGTTGGATCCTCGCGTCAGCGGCCGAGAAGCTTCTTCACGCGCTTGGTGTCGGTCTTGTCCACGACGACGGTTCCCGTCATACGGCGGGTGACGTGGGAGGACTTGCCCTCGAGCAGGTGGCGCTTGCCCGCCTGCTCACGGACGATCTTGCCCTTGCCGGTGACCTTCACACGCTTGCCCATACCGGTGTGGGGCTTGAACTTCGGCACTTGAGCCTCTTTCTGATCTTTCCGCACGACCGGGGGCCGTGCGGAAAAGCTGACTACTCTGCGGTGGTGTCGGCTGCAGCGGCCGGCGGAGCTCCGCCACCATCGCCCTCACGCTGCTCCCGCACGGGCTTGCTCGCGACGGCAGCGGCTTTGGTTGCGCGGTGCGGGGCCAGCACCATGATCATGTTGCGCCCGTCCTGCTTCGGACTGGCTTCCACGAAGCCCAGTTCCGAGATCTCCTCGCTGAGTCGACGCAGCAACCGGAAGCCCAGCTCGGGCCGGCTCTGCTCACGACCGCGGAACATGATCGTCACCTTGACCTTGTCGCCCGCCTTGAGGAACCGCACCACGTGACCCTTTTTGGTCTCGTAGTCGTGCGGGTCGATCTTCGGCCGCAGCTTCATTTCCTTGATGACGGTCTGTTGCTGGTTACGCCGTGCCTCGCGGGCCTTGAGTGCGCTCTCGTACTTGAACTTCCCGAAGTCCATGAGCTTGCACACCGGCGGCCGCGCCATCGGAGCAACCTCGACCAGGTCCAGATCGACATCCGCGGCCAGTTGGAGGGCGCGCTCGAGCGGGACGATGCCGACCTGCTCACCCTCGGGACCGACCAGACGGACCTCACGTGCCCGGATCTGTTCGTTAACGCGTGGTTCGACGCTGATGGGGCCTCCTCAGAACGTACTGTTTCGCTTGCCGCGGCTCCCCAGCCGCGGTCGCGCGCTGCCAATGTCGGTCGGCCCCGGCCGCCCCTGGAGAGGACGACGGGAAAGCAGAAGGCCCCGGCGCATGCCAGGGCCCGCTCGACCGGTCATCGGCGCCCAGTAGAGGACGCTCCCCGAGCCTCGGATATTCCCGAGATCGAGTGACCGGACCCAGCCACTGAAGAGTGACGTGGGTGGGAACCAGCGGGCTCCTCTTTCGCGCCCACCTGACGGTAGGCGTGGTCGACTACGCCGAGTCTATCAGGCCTCGACCGAGGCCGAATGCATGGCCCGCAGGTGCCGGACGGCGTCGACCGCGTAGTCCTTGTCGACCGCCTGCAGCGCGTGCATGGCGACCTGCTCGTTGTCGTCCAGCTCCAGCGAGGCCACCGGCGACTTGCGGTCGAAGCGCACCGCCCGCACCGCCGACCAGGGCAGGTCGTAGCCGCCCACGACGTTCCGGATCTTGATGTGGTGGGCGTCGGCGACCACCTTGGGCCGGCAGAACGTCACGATGCCCAGCCCGATGAGCACGCCCAGGATGATCATCGCGGTCTGGTCGCCGCGCTGGAACGTGCCCTTGTCCTCGAAGCCGCCGTTGCCGTGCAGCGTGAAGCTGATCGCGGTGAACAGCACCACCACAGCCAGGGCGGCCGGAATCGCGATCCAGCGGACCCGCCGGGGGCGGTAGGTGACAGCGTCCACAGCCATGAGACTACAGGCGGGCGTTCGCGATGTCGGTGACCAGGATGGCCCGGGCCCCCAGCTCGTACAACTCGTCCATGACGCGGTGCACCTCGGCGCGCCCGACCATCGCCTGCACGGCCACCCACCCCTCGCGGTGCAGCGGCGAGACGGTCGGCGACTCGATGCCCGGCGTCAGGGCCGTCGCGCTTTCCAGCAGATCCGCCCGTACGTCGTACGCGAGCATCACGAAGCCGCGCGCCACCAGCACGCCCTGCAGACGCCGGATGAGCTGGGCGACACCGTTGCCGGCCTCGCCCCCGCCGCGGCCGATCAGCACGGCCGACGAACGCAGCAGCGGCTCGCCCACGGTGACCAGGCCGGCCTGACGCAGCGTCGCGCCGGTCTCCACCACGTCGGCGATCAGGTCGGCGACGCCCAGACGCACCGCGTTCTCCACCGCGCCGTCCAGCCGCACCACGTCGGCCTTGAGGTCGTGGTCGGCCAGATAGCGCGCGACCACCCCGGGGTACGCGGTGGCGATGCGCCGGCCGCCGATGTCGTCGGCCGAGGCCAGCGCGCCGGCCGGGGCGGCCCAGCGGAACGTGGCGCCGCCGAAGTTCAGGTCGAGCAGTTCGTCGGCCGGGACCCCGGAGTCGACGAGCAGGTCCCGGCCGGTGATGCCGAGGTCGAGGTCGCCGGATCCGACGTACGTGGCGATGTCGCGCGGGCGCAGGTAGAAGAACTCGACGTTGTTCGCCTCGTCACGGCAGACGAGGTCCTTGGGGTCGGTGCGCTGGCGGTACCCGGCGTCGCGCAGCATCTGCGAGGCGGGCTGGGACAGGGTCCCCTTGTTCGGAACGGCGATACGCAACATGTCTCTTCCTTTACGATAATTGAGGACAAAAGAGGCATGTCACAGATGTCGGTACACGTCCTTGAGGTCGAGACCGGTCGCGATCATCAGCACCTGAGCCTGGTAGAGCAGCTGGGAGATCTCCTCCGCGGCCCGCTCGCGGCCCTCGTGCTCGGCCGCCATCCAGGACTCGGCCGCCTCCTCGACGACCTTCTTCCCGATGAAGTGGACTCCGCGATCCAGCGCCGCGACGGTGCCGGAACCCTCCGGGCGCTCCACCGCCTTGGCCTGTAGCTCGGCGAACAGCTCTTCGAACGTCTTCACGGCCGCCATTGTGGCAACTCATCACGGGATGACGACGAACCACCCCAGCAGGTGGGACGTGCCCTAGGCTCCCCGACATGGTCAGCCGAAACACCCTCATCGCCGCCGGCGGCGTTCTCGCGCTCGCCGCCCTCACGGCCTGCGCCCCCGCCGACGAGGCCGCCGCGCCGAGCACCACGGCGTCCGCGTCCGCGAACGTCTGCCCTGCCGGCGCCCTGCAGACCCGGACGCCCGGCAAGATCACGGTGGGTACCGACAGCCCGGCGTACGAGCCGTGGTTCAGCGACAACAAGCCGAGCAACGGCAAGGGATTCGAGTCCGCCGTGGCATACCAGGTCGCCCAGCGGCTGGGCTATCCGGCGGCGAACGTGACGTGGACCTCAGTGACGTTCAACAACGCGATCGCGCCGGGGCCGAAGACGTTCGACTTCGACATCAACGAGTTCTCGATCACCCCCGATCGGCGTAACGCGGTGGACTTCTCGTCGCCGTACTACCTCGTCCGGCAGGCCGTGATCACCACGAAGGGCTCCAAGATCGCCGGTGCCAAGTCGATCGCCGACCTCCGCAACGCCAAGCTCGGCGCCCAGGTCGGCACGACCAGCTACCAGGCGATCACCGACCTGATCAAGCCGACCGCGCAGCCGCAGGTGTACAACAACAACGACGACGCGAAGGCCGCGCTGGTCAACGGCACCGTCGACGGCATCGTGGTGGACCTGCCGACCGCGTTCTTCATGACCTCGGCGGAGATCAAGGACGGCGTGATCGTCGGGCAGCTGCCGCAGGTGGGCGTGCCCGAGCAGTTCGGCCTGGTGCTCGACAAGGACTCGCCGCTGACCTCGTGCGTCAGCACCGCTGTCGATCAGCTGCGCCAGGACGGCACCCTCGCGGTGCTGGAAAAGACCTGGCTGGCGGGCAGCGGCGGGGCTCCCGAACTGCAGTGAGCTCCCCCGACACCACATACCGGCCCAGCGACATTCAGCTCGGCCGGATCGCCTACCGCCGCGGCAAGGCGATCCGGTCCGTGCTGCTCGCGGCCCTGTCCACCGCGGTGCTCGGCACGCTGCTCGGCGTGCTGGTCACCGGCGCGCCCGGCTGGGACCGGGTCAAACAGTCCTTCTTCGACCCGCACATCGCGCGCGAGTTCGTCCCGGAGATCCTGCAGGGACTCTGGTTCAACATCCGCCTGGTGGTGGTCTGCGCGCTCTGCGCGCTCGCGCTGGGCCTGCTGGTCGCGGTTCTGCGGACGCTGCGAGGTCCGATCTTCTTCCCGGTACGCGCGTTGGCAACGGTCTACACGTACTCGTTCCGCGGCCTGCCCCTGATCATCGTGATCTACCTGTTCGCGTTCGGCGTCCCCGGCCTGCGGCTGCAAGGTACGCCCAGCGTCACGGTGCTGGGCGGCGCGGCGATTGTGGTGACCTACGGCGCGTACCTGGCCGAGGTCTTCCGGGCCGGCATCGAGTCGGTGCATCCCAGTCAGGTGGCGGCGGCGCGCTCGCTCGGGCTCAGCTATCGGCAGTCGATGCGGTTCGTGGTGCTGCCCCAAGCCGTACGCCGGGTGGCCCCGCCCCTGCTCAACGACACGGTGGCGCTGCAGAAGGACGTCGGGCTGATCTCGCTCGCCGGGCCCATCGACGCGATCCGGGCCGCGCAGATCGCCACCGCGCAGACCGCCAACTTCACCCCGTACGTGGTGGCGGGTGTCCTGTTCGTCCTGTTGGCGCTGCCGCTGATCCTGGTCACCGACTTCGTGACGCTGCGCGCCGCCCGTCGCCAGAACGCGGGGACCTGATGCTGCTGACCTGCACGGGTGTCCGCAAGACGTTCGGCGACGCGGTGGTGCTCGACGGGCTCGACCTGTCCGTGGACGAGCATGAGGTGGTGGCCCTGATCGGCGCCTCCGGATCCGGGAAGTCGACGCTGCTGCGCTGCGTGAACCTGCTCGAGGAGATCAGCGACGGGCAGATCACCCTGGACGGCGAGGACATCACCGATCCCCGGGCCGACGCGGACCGCGTACGGCAGAAGATCGGTCTGGTCTTTCAGTCGTACAACCTGTTTCCGCACATGACCGTGCTCGACAACATCACCCTCGCGCCGACCAAAGTGCACAAGCGACCGGTGGCGGAGGCTCGGGAGCGGGCCATGGAGTGGCTGTCGCGGGTCGGGCTGGCGGACAAGTCCGGCAGCTACCCGGACCGGCTCTCCGGCGGCCAGCAGCAGCGCGTGGCGATCGTACGGGCGCTGGTCAACAGCCCGCGGTTGCTGCTGCTGGACGAGGTCACCTCGGCGCTCGACCCGGAACTGGTCGGCGAGGTGCTCACCATGATCCGGGAGCTGAAGACCGAGGGCATGACGATGGTGCTGGCCACCCACGAGATGGGGTTCGCGCGGCAGGTGGCCGATCGGGTCGCGTTCCTCGATCGGGGGCGGGTGCTCGAGCAGGGGCCGCCGGCGCAGGTGCTGGGCGACCCGGTCGAGGCCCGGACCAGGCAGTTCCTGGCGCGGATCATCGAGGCGGGGCGGCTTTGAGAGAGTCGGATATCCGACCGATGCGCGCTCACCGTGATCAATGAATGACAGGGTGTAACGGCGGGCACGGGGGTGAATCCGCCACACGGGGGGCGGCTCCCGGCCCACGGGAGGTACCGCCATGCCTCGTCGCACCCTCTTCGCCGCCATGCCTCGTCGTCGCACCCTCTTCCTCGCCGCCACGGCCGCCGCCGCGCCACTGATCGCCGGGCTGCTCGCGGCACCGGCGGCCAGCGCGGCCGACATCCCCTCCACGTCCCGGGTCGTCACGGTGAAGCTCAAGGACGGCGGTGAGCGGGTCCGCGTCGAGCTGGCCGTCACCTGTCCGGCCGGCGCGACCGTGCTGACCACCGTCACGGTCACCGAGGCCAACGGCACCCGGATCGCCCAGGGCACCGCCAGCGGGGACGCCACGTGCACCGGCGACGAGCAGCAGATCATCCTGCGGCCCAAGGCGGAACGGGTGGGCGCGCTGTTCATCAAGGGCCAGGCCACGTCGCGCACGGTGCGCACCGTCTGCGACGGCGGCGGCTGCTCGGTGATCCCGTTCGACGAGACGATCCGCATCAAAGGCACGGTCTGACCCAGCGAAAGGCAATCCGCATGCGCCGCGTCGTTCCCGTACTGTCCATTGTGGTCGCCCTGGTCGCGGCGCAGGCCGCGCCGGCCACCGCCGCACCGGCGGCGACCATCCAGATCCTGACCACCACGCTCGTCGCCAAGGGCGCGGCCGTCGACGTCGCCTACGCGGTCGACTGCCCGGCCGGCTACTCCGGCACGACCGCGCTCGACGTCGCCCAGCCGCAGGCTCACGGCACCGCGACCGACGAGCTCACCTGCACCGGCACCGGCCTGCTCTACCTGCAGCGGGTGACCGCCGACGTCACCGGCGCGCCGTTCGAGCGCGGCAAGGCCACCCTCACGATGCGAGCGGTGGCCTGCAACGGCACCGACTGCTTCTCGACGCCGTTGCAAGCCACCGTGAAACTCGCGAAATAGCCCTACGGCTTGGCGATCTCGCGGATCGCCAGGGCCGCGTCCAGCACCGCGACGGTGGCCTGCCAGCCCTTGTCCTCGACCGAGTCCGCCAGGCCCGCGCGGTCGCGCGCCTGCCCGAGGCTCTGCACCGTCAGCACGCCGTGCCCGACCGGGGTCTCCTCGTCCAGGGAGACCCGGGTCAGCCCGGAGGTGACGGCGTCGTTCACGTACTTGAAGTGGTCGGTCTCGCCCTTGATCACGACGCCCAGCGCCACCACCGCGTCGCAGCGGCGGGACAGCGCCTGCGCGACGATCGGCAGTTCCACCGAGCCCGCCACCCGCGCGACCACGACCTCCTGTACGCCGCACGCCTCGGCCGCCGCCTTCGCCCGCTCGATCATGTGATCGACGAGCTCGTGGTGCCAGCGCGAGCCGACGATGCCGAGCCGTAGCCCGGCCGCGTCGACGGTCTCCAAATGCGGATCACCGAAGCCGGCCATGTGTCCCCCTTTTTTCCCATCTTCGCGCTCAAAAGGCGAAGAATCAGCCCAACGCCTCGAACAGGTGGCCCATCCGGTCCCGCTTGGTACGCAGGTAACGCACGTTCTCCGGGGTGGTGCGCACCGGCAGCGCCTCGCGGCCCAGAACGGTCAGACCGTAGCCTTCGAGCCCGGCCCTCTTCGCCGGGTTGTTGGTCAGCAGCCGCATCGAGCGCACGCCCAGGTCGTACAGGATCTGCGCGCCGGTGCCGTAGTCGCGGGCGTCGGCCGGCAGACCCAGCTCGAGGTTCGCGTCCACCGTGTCGAAGCCGCGGTCCTGCAGCTGGTACGCCTGCAGCTTGTGCAGCAGCCCGATGCCCCGGCCCTCGTGACCGCGCATGTAGAGCACGACGCCCCGGCCCTCCTGCGCCACCCGGTCCAGGGCCGCGTCGAGCTGCGGGCCGCAGTCGCAGCGCAGCGAGCCGAAGACGTCCCCGGTCAGGCACTCCGAGTGCACCCGGACCAGCACGTCCTCGCCGTCGCCGAGGTCGCCGTAGACCAGCGCCACGTGCTCGCCGTCGTCCACCGTCGCGCGGTACCCGACCGCGGCGAACTCGCCGTGCTCGGTGGGCAGCCGGGTCTCGACGACGCGCTCGATCTGCGTCTCCCGGTGCCGGCGGTAGGCCACCAGGTCGGCGATGCTGATCAGGGTGAGGTCGTGGTCGAGCGCGAACTTCTCCAGGTCGGCGCGGCGCTGCATGGTGCCGTCGTCGTTGACCATCTCGCAGAGCACACCGGCCGGTCGCAGCCCGGCCATCGTGGACAGGTCGATGGCGGCCTCGGTGTGGCCCGGCCGGCGCAGCACACCGCCGGCCTTCGCGCGCAGCGGCACCACGTGACCGGGGCGCGACAGGTCGCTCGACTTGGTGTCGGCGGCGGCCAGCAGCCGGATCGTGTGGGCCCGGTCGGTGGCCGAGATGCCGGTGGCGATGCCCTCGCGGGCGTCGACCGTCACGGCGTACGCGGTGCCCCGCCGGTCCTGGTTCGTGTGGTACATCGGCGGGAGGTCCAGCCGGTCGGCCTCCTCCGCGGTGAGCGGCACGCAGATGTAGCCCGACGTGTAGCGGACCATGAACGCGACCAGCTCCGGCGTGGCCTTCTCGGCCGCGAAGATCAGGTCGCCCTCGTTCTCGCGGTCCTCGTCGTCGACGACGATCACGGCCTTGCCGGCGGCGATGTCCTTGATCGCCTGCTCGATGTGCTCGAACATCAGCGTTCCCCCACCATCTTCTCGACGTACTTGGCGACGATGTCCACTTCGAGGTTCACCGGGTCGCCGACGTTCTTGGAGCCGAGCACCGTGGACTTCGAGGTGGTCGGGATCAGGCCGACGCTGAACGACTCGTCGTCGACCGCCATCACCGTCAGCGAGACGCCGTCGACCGTGATCGAACCCTTCTCCACCACGTAGCGGGCCAGCGCGGGCGGCAGCGAGAACCGCACGACCTCCCACTGCGCCGCCGGCTCCCGGCCGATGATCTCCGCGACCCCGTCCACGTGCCCCTGCACCAGGTGCCCGCCGAGGCGGCTGCCCAGGGCGGCCGCGCGCTCCAGATTCACCTGACTGCCCTCTTCGAGCGCGCCCAGCGACGAGCGGCGCAGCGTCTCGCCCATCACGTCCGCGGTGAAGACGCCGTCGACGTTGTCGATGACGGTCAGGCAGACGCCGTTGACCGAGATCGAGTCGCCGTGCCGGGCGTCCGAGGTGACGAGCGGGCCGCGCACGGCCAGCACCGCCGCATCATCGCCCGCCTCGTCGAGGCGGACGACCTCCCCCAGCTCTTCGATGATGCCGGTGAACATCAGCAGCAACCTCATTCCGTGTATGGGTGGTGGGCGGGGTGGTCGGATGGCTTCTGCCGCAAGAAAGCGGTGAAGCGCAGGTCGGGGCCGATCTGCGCGATGTCGGTGAGATCCAGCTCGATGGCGTCGCCGACGGTGCTAACACCGGCGTCGACCAAAGCGTTCCGTCCCGCGCCAAGCAACTTCGGCGCGACGTAGCCGATCACCTTGTCGACCAGGCCGGCCTCCAGGAAGGCGCCGGCCAGCGTCGGCCCGCCCTCCAGCAGCACGGATCGGATGCCCCTGCCGAACAGGGCCACGAGCAGGGCATTCAGGTCGACGCGGCGGTCCGGGCCGGCGCCGACCTCCTTCGCGGTGACGATCCAGGTGGGTGCGGCGGCGTCGCGCACGCGCGCTTTGGCCGGCGTACGCCCGTCCGAGTCGGCCACCACGCGCAACGGCTGCTTGATCGCGAGTGTCCCGTCCCGCAGGTCCCGAACGGTCAGCTGCGGGTCGTCGGCGATCACCGTGCCCACCCCGACGAGGATCGCGTCGACCGTGCTGCGCAGCGCGTGCACGTCGGTGCGGGCGATCGCCGAGGTCACCCACTGGCTGGTGCCGTCGGCGGCGGCCGAGCGCCCGTCCAGGGTCGCGGCGAACTTCCAGATCACGAACGGCCGGCCCCGGCGCACCGCGGTCAGCCAGGCGATGTTGCCCTCCTGCGCGTCCTGCCGGCGGACGCCCGTCTCGACCTGGACCCCGGCGGCGCGCAACGTGACCGATCCGCCGGAGGCCACCGGCGTCGGGTCGTCGACCGCGATCACCACGCGCCGCACCCCGGCGTTGATCAGCGCTTCGCTGCAGGGGCCGGTGCGGCCGGTGTGATTGCACGGTTCCAACGTGACCACTGCGGTGCCGCCGCGGGCCCGCTCGCCGGCCTGGGCGAGCGCGACGATCTCGGCGTGCGGTCCGCCCGCGTAGGCGTGGAACCCCTCGCCGGCCATGTCTCCCTCGGCGTCGAGCAGCACGCAGCCGACCACCGGGTTGGGACTGGTCGTGCCGAGGCCCCGGGCGGCCAGCGCGATCGCGCGGCGCATCGCCTCGTCCTCGGTCATCATCGGCGCATCCCTTCGCACACGTGTCGTACACACGCGGGCAGAAAGAAGGGAAATAACGCCGGGAATCGGACATCGGGATACGCGTCGCGCACCCCGATCGCGAAGACGCCTCGCGGCACCCTCTCGATTCCGACGCGCTGTCTCCCATCCGGACTGTCTGACCGGGCGTCACCGCCTGATCAACCGTCGGCCCTGGGGTCTCACCAGGTCCACCGTCCGTCGTATGGCTCGACGGCCGGGTCGCGGGCTTACCAGCACTTACGTGCCGGATCACCGCCGGTTCGGAATTTCACCGAGTCCCGCCAGCGCGTGGTGGGTCGCCTTTCAGTTTGGCACGCAGGCCGCGCTTTGCCACCCCCGGCGGGGTGTATCTCACAAGCCCGGGGGTTTGCCCAGCTCAATCACTATTCAGGGTCGTCCGCACTTCGACGGCGGTCGATCGCCACGTACGAGCCGGGCTGGGATTTGGCGACCTTCTTCATCTCCGAGGCCACCGCGATCACCATGCGCGGGTCGGTGAACCGGCGGCCCTCGACCGTCGCTTGCGCCACCCCGATCGACAGTGTCACCAGGGCGGCGCGGTTTTTGTTGCCGCGCCGGTCCGGGACCTCGATGTAGCCCCGGGCGGCGTCACCCTCGTCGTAGAGCCGGTCGGCCGCCTGCTCGAAGTCGGTCACACAGCGCTTGGTCAGCGGCAGGACCTGCTCGGGCGTACAGATGAAAACGAAGTCGTCGCCGCCGATGTGGCCCAGGAAGATCGACGGCCGGCCGATGGTCGTCACGGCCTTGTGCAGGCTGCGGGCCAGCGCGCCGATGAACTCGTCGCCGCGGTCGAACCCGTACACGTCGTTGACGCTCTTGAACCGGTCGATGTCGATGTAGCCCACCGAGTATTCGCCGCCCGCCTTCATCCGGTCGGAGATCTCGCGCCGGACCCGCGAGTTGCCGGGCAGACCGGTCAGCGGCGACGTCTCGCGGAACTCCTTGTTACGCCGCAGCGTCGAGGAGACCCGGGCGATCAGCTCCGCGGTGTCGAAGGGTTTGACCAGGTAGTCGTCGACGCCGGCGGTCAGGCCGACCACCTTGTCCACGGTCATGCTCTTGGCGGTCAGCATGATCACCGGGAGGGCGGAGGTGAGTGGCTCGGCACGCAGCCGGCGGGTCAGTTCGACGCCGTCCATGTTGGGCATCATCCAGTCGACCACGGCCAGGTCGGGCCGGTTGGTCTCCATCACCTCGAGAGCGTCCTCGCCGTCGCGGGCCCGGATCACGTCGTACCCGTGGACCTTGAGGTTGAACTCGACGAAGCTGGCGATGTCCTGGTCGTCGTCGACCACCAGGATCAGATCGGGCCGATCGTCGGGCTCGGACGGAAGCTCATCGGGCCGATGCCGGATCACCCCGGTGCTCATGCGACTCCTTCCCCTCGACTGCGCTGCCCGCCTGGAATCATGCGCTCTGCGGTGCCTCCGCTGCCAGACCCCGGAGCCGGCGGATCGCCTCGGCCGGATCCTGCGCACCATAGACGGCGGTGCCGGCCACGAAGGCGTCGGCACCCGCCGCGGCGGCCTGCTCGATCGTGTCGGCCGCGATCCCGCCGTCGACCTCGAGGCGGACCTCCAGGTCTTTGACCTTGATGCGGCGGCGGACGTCGCGCACCTTGCCGAGCATCTCGGGCAGGAAGCTCTGGCCGCCGAAACCGGCCTTGATGGTCATGATGAGCACCGTGTCCACGTAGGGCAGCAGCTCCAGATAGGGCTCGACGGGCGTGTCGCGGTCGATCGCCAGCCCCGCCTTCGCCCCGGCGGCGCGCAGCGTCTTCGCCAGGTGGACCGGGTCGTCGCAGGCCTCGGCGTGGAACGTCACGTTGTACGCCCCGGCCTCGGCGTAGCCCGGCGCCCACCGCTCCGGCTCGGTGATCATCAGATGCACGTCGAACGGGATGTCGGTCGCCGCGCGCAGACTCTTCACGACCGGCAGGCCGATCGTCAGATTCGGCACGAAATGGTTGTCCATGACATCCACGTGCACCCAGTCGGCCGCGCCCTCGATCGCGCGCACCTCGTCGGCGAGGTGGGCGAAGTCGGCGGCGAGGATGCTCGGAGCGATGATCGGCGCTGGTCTCACGCGCAAAAGTCTAGGCCGAACGCTCCCGGCCTCCGCGCACCCTGTGGATAACCGCCCGGTACAGTGACCGCGCTTGATCCACGGGGAGGCAGCGAGTGATGCGACGACGGGCGGCCGCCTTAGGGCTGGGCCTCATCCTGCTGCTGACCGGCTGCGCGCGCGGCGACATCACCCAGGGGTGGGGTCCGATGCCCGCGGCCAAGCAGTTCCGGCCCGTCGCGGGCGCCTGCCACGCCATCCTGGACGACACCGCCGAGCAGGCCCTGGCCGACGAGTACAAGCCGGTCCCCTGCGCCGGGCCGCACAAGGCGGAAACGGCGGCCGTGCTCGACCTCACCGCGGCCGAGGTGTCCTCGGCGACGCCCTGGATCAACTCGGCCTACACCGAGTGCACGAAAAAGGTCAACGCGTGGCTGGGCGGCGATTGGCGCACCGGCTGGGTCGTCATCCACCCCCTGATGCCGAGCTCGGAGGCCCAGGCCGGGGGCGCCCGGTGGATCCGCTGCGACGTCGGCGAGATGTCGCCGATCGACCGCGTCGCCGTCGAGCGCAAGGGCAGCATGAAGGGCACCCTCAAGCCCGGCGGCAAGCTGCTGATGACCTGCGCGAACACGACGATCGGCAGCGACGACGGCCTGGACGAGCATCCGGTGCCCTGCGCGAGCAAGCACGACACCGAGTTCGCCGGTCTTTACGTGTCGCCGAAGAAGGAATACTCCGACTTCAGCCGCGCCGAGATGGACAAGGGCTGCTCGCCCGTCCTGGCCCGGTTCGCCGGCGTCCCGAACAACCGTGACCTGGAGTACCGGGTGGGCTGGGTGGCCTTCCAGCCGAACGAGCACACCTGGAACCTCGGCGATCACGCGATGCGGTGCTTCCTGTGGTTCGCACCCCGCAAGGTCACCGGTTCCTACCGCAAGGCAGGAACCGGCAAACTCGCCATCCAGTACGCCGACTAGGCGGTCCGGCGCAGCACCGCCAGGAACATCGCGTCGGTGCCGTGCCGGTGCGGCCACAGCTGCACCGTCGGGCCCTGGCCGAGACCGGGCATGCCCGGCGGCAGCAGCGGGCGGGCGTCCACGAAGTCGACCTCGACGCCGCCGCGGCGGGCGCCCTCGGTCACCGTCACCTGCGTCTCGACCATGTGCGGGGAGCAGGTCACGTACGCCACGAGACCGCCCGGCCGGACCGCCCGCAACGCCGCCACCAGGAGTTCCCGCTGCAGCTTGGTGAGCGGCGGCAGGTCGTCCGGCGAGCGGCGCCAGCGCGACTCCGGACGGCGGCGCAGCGACCCGAGGCCGGTGCACGGCGCGTCCACCAAAACCCGGTCGAACGACTCCTCCGGCAGGTCGGGGTCGCGGCCCACCGAGCGCCCGTCCATCGGCAGCACCGTCACCGGCATGCCCTCGGTGGCGCGTTCCACCAGGCGGGCCCGGTGCTCGGACACCTCCACCGCGGTCACCTCGGCGCCGCGGGCACTGGCGATCGAGCCGATCAGCCCGGTCTTGCCGCCCGGTCCGGCGCACAGGTCGAGCCAGCGGGTGTCGCGGCCCTCGATCGGCGCGGCCAGCAGCGCGGCCGCCACCAGCTGCGAGCCCTCGTCCTGGACGTGCGCGCGGCCGTCCCCGATCGCGGCGAGCTCCCGGGGCGATCCACCGTTGAGATAGACCGCGTACGGGGAAAAGGCCCCTGGTGTGCCGCCCACCTCATCGGCCAGCTCGACCGCGTCGGCGCGTCCCGGCCGGGCGCACAGGTGCACGACCGGCGGCTGATTGTCTTCGATGAGCAGGCGTTCCGTCTCGGCCAGGTCGCCGCCGAGCGCCTCGGCGAACGCCCGCACGATCCACTTCGGGTGGTTGTGGTGCACCGACAGGTTGCCGACCGGGTCCTCGGCGTACGGCGGGGCGAGCCGCTCCAGCCAGGCCTCCAGCGGCGTCTCGGCGATCGTGCGCATCACCGCGTTGGCGAAGCCGGACGCGCCGGGCGCCACCGACCGCACCAGGTCGACCGTCTGGTTGACCGCGGCGTGCGCCGGCACCCGGGTGTGCAGCAGTTGGTACGCCCCCAGGCGCAGGGCGTCGCGGGCCGGCGGGTCGATCCGGGCGACCTCACGCCCGGCCGCGGCCGCGATGATCAGGTCGAGGGTGCCGAGCGCGCGCAGGGTGCCGTAGGTGAGCTCGGTCGCGAACGCCGCGTCCCGCCCGGCCAGGCCCATATTTCGCAGAATTTCCGGCAACACCAGGTTCGCGTACGCGTCGTCCCGGTGCACCGCCGCAACCACCTCGTAAGCGGCCTGCCGTGCCGGGTCGGACGGCGGGCGACCGGCCCGCGGCGCCCGTCCGGAGCGGGTGTCCCGTTCGTACCCGGGCCCCCCGGACCGCCGGGGCCGGCCCGAACCGTGCGGCCGATCGGCTTTGTGCGAGCTCATCCGGGGTTCTCCCCCGGCCGGATCCTGCGATGTCATACGGGCGTCTCCCCCGGCTGGATCCTGCGAAGTCATACGAGCGTCTCCCCCGGCTGGATGCGCAGCCCCCGGGCCCAGTCGGTGGCCGGCATCGCCTTCTTTCCGGCGGCGCGCACCTCACCCAGCACGACCGGGGTGGTGGCCGTGCCGGCGAGCACCTGAGCCCGCTCCACCAGCAACTCACCCGGCGCCAGCCGCGGACCGTTCGCCACCGGCCGGACCGGGCCCAGCTTGAGCCGGTCGTCGCGTAGCGTCGTCCACGCACCCGGCGCGGGCGTGCAGGCCCGGATCCGCCGGTCCACCGCGAACGCCGGGTCGCCCCAGCGCACGCGCGCGTCCTCGACGGTCAGCTTGGGCGCCGTCGTGACGCCGTCGGCGGGCTGCGGGTGCGCCCGCGCGCTGCCGTCGGCGATCGCGTCGAGCACCGCCACGAGCAGGCCGGCCCCCTCGGTGGCAAGCCGTTCGAGCAGGTCACCGGACGTGTCGGCGGGCCGGATGTCCTCGGTCAGCGTCCCGTACACCGGGCCGGTGTCGAGCCCGGCCTCCAGCTCGAAGACGCTGGCCCCGGTCACCTCGTCGCCGTGCAGGACGGCGTGCTGCACCGGCGCCGCACCGCGCCAGGCGGGCAGCAGCGAGAAGTGCAGATTCACCCATCCGTGTCGCGGGATCTCCAGGGCGGTCGGCGGGACCAGCGCCCCGTACGCCACCACGGGCACACAATCGGGCGCGAGCTGCCGCAGCCGCTCCTGGAACTCCGGCTCGCGCGGCCGCTGCGGGGTGAGCACCTCGACGCCGTGCTCGTCGGCCCAGGCCCCGGCGGGCGAGCGCACCAGATGACGACCACGCCCGGCCGGCGCGTCCGGACGGGTGACCACGGCCACCAGCTCGTGCCCGGACGCGGCGATCGCGTCCAGGCTGGGAACGGCGACGGCCGGCGTACCGGCGAAGACGAGCCGCAAGCCGGTCACCGCCCGATCCCGAAGATGCTGTGCGGGCTCTGCTTGACGGTCGGCGGTTTGGCCGCGTCATACCATTCGGCGGCGCGGATCTGCTTCATCGCTTCCTTACGGGCCGCGGCGTCCAGCCGGTCCAGGAACAGGACGCCGTCCAGGTGATCGGTCTCGTGCTGCACGCAGCGCGCCATCAGCCCGGTGCCGACCACCTGCAGCGGGTCGCCGAACTCGTTGAAGCCGGCCGCGACCACGTGCTGCCGGCGCTTGGTGTCGATGTAGACCCCCGGGATGGACAGGCAGCCCTCGGGGCCGTCCTGCTCCTCGTCGTCCGGGAACGACAGCACCGGGTTGATGATGTGCCCCACGACGTCGTCCACGTCGAAGGCGAAAAGCCGTAAGCCGACGCCGAGCTGCGGCGCCGCGAGACCCGCACCGCCCTCGTCCTGCATGGTCTCGACCAGGTCCCGTACGAGGTTGCGGAGTTCTTTGTCGAAATCGACAACAGGATCGGCCGGGGTCCGGAGCACCGGATCGCCGAAGAGACGGATGGGCTGGACGGTCACGCGGGCAGACTCCTGGGTCGATGGGTTCGGCATGTCCAGTCTACGGAGCCCCGTGCAGGTCGACGATCAGCGTGTCCCAGCCGCGCAGGTTCATCCGATCGCGGCGTCGCGGGCGTCCCACCAGGGCCATCGCCGGGAAGGCACGCAGCAACGCCGGCAGCGCGACCTGCGCCTCCAGCCGGGCCAGCGGGGCGCCCAGGCAGTAGTGCTCGCCGGCGCCGAAACTGAGCGGCGCGTTCCGCGGCCGGTCCGGGTCGAAGGCGGACGGGTTCGCGAACCGGGCCGGGTCGCGGTTCGCGGCGCCGAGCAACAGCGTGAGCTCGTCGTGCCGGGCCACGGTGATGCCGCCGACCCGGGCCGGCTGCTCGAAGAACCGAACCGTCGCCTGCACCGGGGAATCAACCCGCAAAATCTCTTCCACGTACGCCGGTGCCCGTCCCGGATCGTCGCGCAGCGCGGTGGCGTACCCGGGATGGTCGAGCAGCAGCACGACGCCGTTGGCCAGCAGGTTGGTGGTCGTCTCGAAGCCCGCGACCAGCAGCAGCGCGAGGTTGCCGAGCAGTTCCCGGGCGGTCAGGGTGTCGCCGTCGGCTTCGTGCGCCTCGGCGAGCGCGGTCACCAGGTCGCCCGCCGGATTTTTCCGCCTGACGTCCACTAAATGCTGAAAATAGTCCTCCAGCTCCTCCGCGGCCGCGTCGGCCTTGACCTGGTCCGCCATGGTCCAGCGCACCTCGAGCACCGCGGTGAGGTCGGTGGCCAGCCGCCGGAACATGCCGCGGTCCCCCTCCGGCACCCCCAGCAGCGCGGTGATCACCGCGATCGGCAACGGGTACGCCAGGTGCGTCATCAGATCAACGGCATTCCCGATCCCGTACGCCGGGAGCCCGTCAATGATCTCGGCAACCTGCCCGGTGATCGTGTCCTGGAGGCCGGCCACCCGCCGCGCGGTGAAGACGCCGGACGCGAGCCGCCGCATGCGGGTGTGGTGCGGCGGATCGGACCGCAGCATCGAGTCGTCGAACAGCGCGACGGCCCGCCCGAAGTCACCCTCGATCGGCAGCCGGGTGCGGGCCTGGGGGTCGCGCAGGACGCCGGCGACGGCCTCGTAGCCGCAGACGAAGAAGAGGCCCGGCCCGCCCGCGACGATCGGCCCGTGGGCGTGCAGGGCGGCATAGGCGGGCGCCGGGTCGCGGCTCATCCGGGGCGTAAGCAGGAATTCAACAGCTTGAATAGCATCCACGACTCCAGCATGGCCGATCCCGTCCGGAGCGCGCCGCCCCGCCAGCGCGTCTGTGGAACTGTCGGACCCGCCGGGCACAATGCACGGCATGACGACGACGAAGAGCACGCGCACCCCGCGGGAGCCGGCCACCCGGCTGCCCGTGGCGCGGGTCAGCGTCGACGTGCCGCTGCCGCATCTCGACCGCCCCTTCGACTATTTGGTGTCCACCGCCGACGACGCGATCGCCCGGCCCGGCGTGCGGGTGAAGGTGCGGTTCGCCGGCCAGCTGGTGAGCGGCTTCCTGCTGGAACGCGCCGAGTCCTCCCCGCACGACGGCAAGCTGGCCTTCCTCGACAAGGTGGTCTCGCCGGAGCAGGTGCTCGACCCGGAGATCGCCCGGCTGGCCCGCGCGATGGCCGACCGCTACGCCGGCAACCTGTGCGACGTGCTCCGCCTGGCCGTCCCACCCCGGCACGCCCGCGTCGAGGCGGAGGCCCCCAAGCAGCCCGCCGCCCCGGATCTCGACACCCGCGCGGCTGCGGCCCCCGACCCGCTCGCGCCCACCGACCCGCACACCACCGCGGCCACCGCCCACGACCAGCTCAGCCCCGCGGGCCCCGAGACCGGGGCAGCCACCACCCGCAACACCATCGCGTCCACAGACCTGGCCACCGCCCACACGCGCACCACCACAGAGCCCCACACCCACGCAGCCACCACCCCCTCCACAGCCCCGCACACGGCTGCGGTCGACGGCCGCGGCCAGTTCACCGCCACAGACCCCGACACCCCCACAACCCCCGACACGCCTGCGGCCACCGACCCGCACACCCCAGCGACCACCGCCCCCGACCAGCCCAGCGCCACGGGCCCCGAGACCGCGGCAGCCACCAGCCGCGACACGTTCCCCTCCACAGACCCGCACACGCTCGCGGTCGCCGCCCCCGACACGCCCCCGCCCACCGATTCCCACACCCCCGCAGCCACCACCCCCGGCACGCCCGCGCCCACAGACCCGCGGACGCCCGCGGTCGGCACCCCCGACCAGCTCCACGCCCCCGCAGCCACCACCCGCGACACGCCCGCGCCCACAGACCCGCGGACGCCCGCGGTCGGCACCCCCGACCAGCTCCACGCCCCCGCAGCCACCACCCGCGACGCGCTCGCGACCACAGACCCGCGGACGCCCGCGGTCGGCACCCCCGACCAGCTCCACGCCCCCGCAGCCACCACCCGCGACACGCCCGCGCCGACAGACCTGGCCGCCGCCGCGCACACGCACACCGCCACGGACCGCCGCACCCGCGGGGCCACCACCCGCGAAGCACTCGCGTCAACTGACCTGCACACGCCTGCGGTCGACGGCCGCGACCAGCTCACTGCCCCGGATCCCGCCAGGCCCGCAGTCGTCGCCAACTCGCTCACCGCGAGAGACGCACACGCCCCCGTGCCCGGCGAACACCCGACCGCGGCGGCCCCCGGGTCCGAAGTGGACTCTGAGGCGTCGCTGGATTTCTCCGGGTGGGCGCGCTACCGCTCGGGCGGGGCCTACCTGCGTGCGCTGTCCGAGGGGCGGCCCGCGCGGGCTGTCTGGGCCGCGCTGCCGGGTGAGGAGTGGGCGACGCGGATCGCCGAGGCGGCCGCCGCGACCGTGCGGGCCGGGCGGGGCGTGGTCATCGTGGTCGCGGACGCTCGTGACCTGGACCGCGTCGACCGCGCGCTGGCCGCCGTGCTCGGGCCGGGGCAGCATGTCGCGCTCAACGCGGCTCTCGGGCCCGCCGAGCGGTATCGGCGTTTCCTCGCCGCCAGCCGGCATCGCGTGCCCGTGGTGGCCGGGACCCGTGCCGCCATGTGGGCGCCCGTCGCCAAGCTCGGCCTCGTGGTCATCTGGGACGACGGCGACGACCTGCACGGCGAGCCGCGGTCACCGTATCCGCACGCCCGCGAGGTCCTGCTGACACGGGCCCAGCTGGCCGACGCGGCGGCGCTCGTTGCGGGGTATGCGCGTACCGGGGAAGGCCAGCTCTTGCTGGAAACCGGCTGGGCCAAGGAGATCGCCGCCGCCCGGGACGTCCTGCGCGCTCGGATGCCCGCCATCGCCCCGACCGGCGACGACCCGCAGCTCGCCCGCGACCCCGGCGCCGCGACCGCCCGGCTGCCCAGCCTGGCGTGGCAGACCGCGCGGCAGGCGCTACAGGCCGGGGCGCCGGTGCTGGTCCAGGTGCCGCGGCGGGGCTATCTGCCGTCGGTGGCGTGCGCCGAGTGCCGGACGCCCGCCCGATGCCCGCATTGCTCGGGACCGCTAGGGCTGGCCGGGGCGCGGGCCGTGCCGACCTGCCACTGGTGTGGCCGCGCGGCCGCCGACTACGCGTGCCCCGCCTGCGGAAACCGGCGTCTGCGGGCGTCGGTGACGGGGGCGAGGCGTACGGCGGAGGAATTGGGTCGTGCTTTCCCGGGCGCTACCGTGCGCACGTCCGGCCGCGACGAGATCCTGGAGACCGTGCCGGACGAGGCCGCCGTCGTGGTCGCCACGCCGGGCGCCGAGCCGGTCGCGATCGGCGGCTACGGCGCGGTGCTGCTGCTGGACACGTGGGCGCTGCTGACCCGCGCCGACCTGCGCGCCGCCGAGGAGACGATGCGCCGCTGGCTGAACGCGGCCGCCCTGGCCCGGCCCTCGCGCGAGGGTGGCCGGGTGGTGGTGGTCGCCGACGGTGGCCTGGCCTCGGTGCAGGCGCTGCTGCGGTGGGATCCGGGCTGGTTCGCGGCTCGGGAACTGGCCGAACGGCGCGAGCTGGGCTTCCCCCCGGCGGCCCGCTTCGCCTCCGTCACCGGCACGACGGCCGCGGTGTCGGAGCTGCTGGACGCCGCGCGGCTGCCCGCCGACGCCGAGTTGCTCGGCCCGGTCCCGGCCCAGGACGACCAGGAGCGCATGTTGATCCGCGTCCCCCGGTCCCGCGCGGCAGCGATGGCGCACGCTTTACACGAGGCCTCCGCCGTACGCAGCGCCCGAAAGTCAACAGCCGCAGCCCGCGTCGAGGTAGACCCCACAGCCCTGTTCTAACCACCAGCCGCGACCAACGAGCCCCGCGCGCACACGGTCAGCCTCGGCGTTGGCGTGGTCGCGCCGGCTTGTCGGCGATGATCTCCGCTGCCGCTGCCGCTGCCGCTGCCGCTGCCACTGCCGCTGCCGCCGCCACCGCCATTGCCGCAGCCGCCGCAGCCGCCGCGGCCGCCGTCGCCACCACCACTGCCACCGCCGGCACTGCCGCCACCGCCGCCGTCGCCACCACCACTGCCACCGCCGGCACTGCCGCCACCGCCGCCGTCGCCACCACCACTGCCACCGCCGGCACTGCCGCCACTGCCGCCGTCGCCACCGCCACTGCCACCGCCGGCACTGCCGCCACTGCCGCCGTCGCCACCACCACTGCCACCGCCGGCACTGCCGCCACTGCCGCCGTCGCCACCACCACTGCCACTGCCGCTGCCGCCACTGCCGCTGCCGCCACTGCCGCCGGTGCTGCCGCTACCCTGCTGCCGCCGTCGTCGTCGGCGGTCCACGTGCGTGGACCGGGTAGGCGAGGTGCGTGCGGCTGCGTGGTTGGGGCCTGTTCGCCGGTCGACGCGACCACGCGGTGGCCGATTAAATCGCCATAAAGCGCATTTATTCCGGCGCGAGCGCGCCGACCAGCCAGCATGCGCGCTTGCGATCGGCCGTCCCGCGCGAGTGCGTCGATCAGCCTGCATGCGCGCTCGGCCGGCTGGACCGGCGGCCGGCTCGCGATCCTTGACCTAGGCCGGTTCCGATCGAGGCGGCGCAGACTCCGGCGGCGACGGTCTCACCATTCGGTCGGAGATAGCCGCATCGTGGACGACCGTCCGAAAGGGACAGTGGCTTCGCCCAGTTTTGCGGCCTTTGGGGACGTCGCTGGCCGCCTGATTTCGAGACCTTGGAGAGTTACGCCCACATACGAGCCATAACTCTCCAAGGTCTCCAAAATCGGGCTGCGGGCGACTGAAAGCGCCGCCCCGAATGCTGTCAAATGCCACGAAAGGTTGCGCATCACGCCACGGAAGCGAGTTCAAAGCCCTCAACGGGCGTCCCGGCCGTGATTGCCCGCAAAAGCGCCGCCCGCACGAAGCGCAGGCCGAAAACGCGCCCCGGAAACCGATCGCCCTCGCGAAAACGCGCCCCGGAAACCGGTCGGCTCCGCGAAACGCGCCCCGGAAACCAGTCGCCCCCCGAAAACGCGCCCCGGAAACCGGTCGCCCCCCGAAAACGCGCCCCGGAAACCAGTCGCCCCCGGGACGTCGTCGACGTTCCGGGGGCGTACGGGGAAATTCTCAGGCGGCGGCGTTCTTCAGGTCCTGTGCGCGGTCCGTGTTCTCCCAGAGCAGCTCGGGGATCTCGCGGCCGAAGTGGCCGTACGCGGCGGTCTGCTGGTAGATCGGGCGCAGCAGGTCGAGGTCGCGGATGATCGCGGCGGGGCGGAGGTCGAACACCTCGTTGATCGCCCGCTCGATGCGCTCCACCGGCACGTTCTCGGTGCCGAAGGTCTCCACGAACAGCGACACCGGCTTGGCCTTGCCGATCGCGTACGCGACCTGGGTCTCGCACCGCTCGGCCAGGCCGGCGGCCACCACGTTCTTCGCCACCCAGCGCATCGCGTACGCGGCGGAACGGTCCACCTTCGACGGGTCCTTGCCGGAGAACGCGCCGCCGCCGTGCCGGGCGTACCCGCCGTACGTGTCCACGATGATCTTGCGGCCGGTCAGACCGGCGTCGCCCATCGGGCCGCCGATCTCGAAGCGGCCGGTCGGGTTCACCAGCAGGCGGTAGTCGTCGGTGTCCAGGCCGAGGCCCTCGAGCTCGGGCGCGATCACGTGCTCGCGGATGTCCGGCGTCAGCAGCGACTCGAGCGAGATGTCGGCCGCGTGCTGCGACGAGACGACGACGGTGTCGAGGCGTACCGGGCGAAGGCCGTCGTATTCGATGGTGACCTGGGTCTTGCCGTCGGGGCGAAGGTACGGGATGGTGCCGTCCTTGCGGGCCGCCGACAGCCGGCGGGCCAGCCGGTGCGCCAGCGCGATCGGCAGCGGCATCAGCTCGGGGGTCTCCGAGCAGGCGAAGCCGAACATCATGCCCTGGTCGCCCGCGCCCTGCGAGTCCAGCACGTGCTCCGAGTCGCCGGTGCGCAGCTCGATGGCGCTGTCCACGCCCTGCGCGATGTCCGGCGACTGCGAGCCGATCGACACGCTCACGCCACAGGAGGCGCCGTCGAAGCCCTTCTTCGACGAGTCGTACCCGATGTTGAGAATCGTCTCGCGCACGATCGACGGAATGTCGGCATACGCCTGGGTGGTGACCTCGCCCGCCACGTGCACCTGGCCGGTCGTGATCAGCGTCTCCACCGCGACGCGGCTGCGCGGGTCCTGCCGCAGCAGAGCGTCGAGAATCCCATCGCTGATCTGGTCAGCGATCTTGTCCGGGTGGCCTTCCGTGACCGACTCGGAGGTGAACAGGCGGCGTGCCACGGTGCTCCTCAGGTTTGTCGAAAACAAATTAACGCGAGAGTGTAGCCACCGCGCCGGACCCCGTTCGCACGGGTGCTACGCCTTCTCACCGTCACCCACCTGCCGTTCCAGCATGGCGGCGACGCGATCCAAAATCATATCTGCCACATCGTCTTTGGGGAGTTCGGCGAAGCTCTCCGTGCTCCCGTCGGCCCCGAGCAGCGTGACCTCATTCTGATCGGCACCGAAGACACGGTCCACCCCGACCTCGTTGATGACGATCAGGTCGGCACGTTTCCTGGTCAACTTAGCTCGCGCGTTCTCCAGGGCGTCATGCGTCTCGGCGGCAAATGCGACAAGAATTTGCCCCGTACGCTTCGACGCGCCCACTTCCGCCGCGATGTCCGGGTTCGTGGTGAGAAGCAGTGGCTCGGGCGTACCGTCCGCGGTTTTCTTGATCTTCTGGGTGGCGACCGTGGCCGGGCGGAAATCGGCGGGCGCGGCGGCCATCACGACCGCGTCCGCGTCCTCGGCCGCCTTGAGCACCGCCGCGCGCAACTCCTCGGTAGTACCCACCCGGGTGATTTCGATGCCGGCCGGGTCGTCGAGCGCGACGTTCGCCGCGACCAGCGTGACCCGGGCTCCCCGCGCGGCGGCCGCCTTGGCGATCGCGTACCCCTGCTTGCCGGACGACCGATTCCCGAGGAAACGCACCGGATCGAGCGGTTCGCGCGTCCCGCCGGCCGACACCACCACGTGCCGTCCGGCGAGATCAGATTCCCGGCCCCTGCGGAGTACGCGCCGAGCCAGCTCGAAGATCGCCGACGGCTCGGGAAGGCGCCCCTTGCCGGTGTCCTTGCCGGTCAGACGCCCGACGGCGGGCTCGATGACGATCGCACCGCGGTCTCGGAGAGTCGCGACGTTGGCGCGGGTGGCCGGGTTCTCCCACATCTCCGTGTGCATCGCCGGGGCGTACACGATCGGGCAGGTAGCCGTCAGCAGCGTGTTGGTCAGCAGGTCGTCGGCGATGCCGTGGGCGGCCTTGGCCAACATGTCGGCGGTGGCCGGGGCGACCACGACGAGCTCGGCGGAGCGCCCGATCCGGACGTGCGGGACCTCGTACGCGTCGTCCCACACCTCGGTGGCGACGGGCTTGCCGGACAGCGCCTCCCAGGTGGGCGCCCCGACGAACTTCAGCGCCGAGGCGGTCGGCACGACGCGGACGCTGTGCCCCGACTCGGTGAAGAGGCGGAGAAGCTCGGCCGCCTTGTACGCGGCGATCCCCCCGCAGACCCCCAGGACGACTTCAGTCATGAACCGATGATCCCCCGACCCACCCCGTCACCACGGCCCGCCCTCCCAGGGGGAGCCCCCGCTCGGCATTGTGGCGGAATTTGGCTTGATCATGCGGCGTGCCTGTGGACAACCCGCCGCTGTGGAAAACGCCTCGGCGCGGCCGACACGCGAAGTGCCCCCGGCCCGCGTGTTCCGCGAGCAGGGGGCACTCAAGCACTTCGCGTCTTACGGCTGGTCGGTGGCCTCGGCGGTGAGCAGGCCCGCGTTGATCTCGCGCATCGCGATCGAGAGCGGCTTCTCCTGCGGAGTGGTCTCGACCAGGGGTCCCACATATTCCAGGAGGCCCTCACCGAGCTGGCTGTAGTACGCGTTGACCTGGCGCGCGCGCTTGGCCGCGAAGATCACCAGCGAGTACTTCGACGACGTCTTGTCGAGCAGCTCGTCGATCGGCGGGTTGGTGATGCCTTCCGGATTCGCGATGGTTCCCACTTTTGGAAAGTCCTTAATGATCACTAATGATCTTTGGAATGTGCGGGCGTCAGAAACGATGAACCGAGCAATCCTACCAGCTCATCCGCTGCACGCTCGACGAAGTCGTTGATGACCGTGCGGTCGAACTCTTTCTCGGCTGCCAGTTCCTGGTCGGCGTGGGCGAGGCGGCGACGGATCGTCTCCTCGTCGTCGGTACCCCGGCCGATCAGCCGCCGCTTGAGCTCCTCGACACTCGGCGGGGCCAGGAACACCAGCTGAGCGTCGGGCATCGCGGCCCGGACCTGGCGGGCGCCCTGCAAGTCGATCTTCAGTAGGACCGGGCGGCCCTGACTGATCCAGCCCTCGACCTGGGCTCTCGGCGTGCCGTACAGGTTGCCGGCGAATTCCGCCCATTCGAGTAGCTGACCGCCATCGATCAGCCGTTGGAATTCCTGACGGGTGACGAAGTGGTAATGCTCGCCATCCGTCTCGTAGTCGCGCTTCTTTCGCGTCGTCACCGACACCGACAGCTTGATCCAAGGCGAGCGCGCCCGGATCAGCTCGATCACACTGTCCTTCCCGACCCCGGAGGGACCGGACAGAACCGTGAGGCGGGCTGCCGGGCGCGCGTCGTCATCCATGCTCACAAGCTCAATTCAACACGAGCCCGTGAGTCAGTTCGCAGCGAACTCCCCCAGGAGGGCCTTTCGCTGCTGCTCGCCGAGGCCGCGCAGCCGGCGGCTGTCCGCGATCCTCAGCTTCTCCATGATCTGGGTCGCGCGGATCTTGCCAATGCCCGGCATTGCCTGGAGCACGGCAAGAACCTTCAGCTTCCCGACGACCTCGTCTTCCTCCGCGCGGTCAAGCACGGCGGCGAGGGTGGTTTTGCCGGACTTGAGCTGTTCCTTGAGCTCAGCCCGAGCCTTGCGAACTTCCGCGGCCTTCTCCAGCGCAGCTGCGCGCTGTTCAGGGCTTAGTGACGGGAGCGGCACCAGTTCTCCTCAGGTCCCTATCGCGGCGGTAGTCCAATACCGGCGCTTCTGTGAAACGTGGTGTGCCAGGGAACCAAAGGGGCATGTGGTTCCCGGCGCCGGGAAAACTAGCGGTCAACGGCGGTTTCGGCAACGTGGGGGTACCCCCGCTTCGGGTCACCCGCTGCCTGCTAAGCAGGCGGTTTCACCCGAGAGCGGCGCGGCAATCATCGACGGCGCGCACTGCGGCGGCCCTCAGGGCGGACACGCTTGGTCCCGCTGTCAAAACTTCCCGTGAGTACGACGGGAGCACGTTGCGCAGGTTTTCACCGAAGACCGCGCGCAGGTCGGAGGGGGTCGCACCCTGCGCTCCGAGGCCCGGTGCGAGCAGTGGCCCGTTCACTTCGGACAGGTCGTGACCGGTCTTCCCGATCGTCGCGCCGACCACCAGACCGAGGCTCCCCATTGGCTCAAAACCCCGGTTTACCTGGGAAATCTCGTCGATTACGAGCTGCGCGACGGTACGCCCGTCCGCAGTGACCGCGTGCTGGACGGCGCGTCCCTCCGGATTGGACGTGAGCGCCAGGACGAAAACGCCGGCGCCATTCGCGGTCGCCAAATCGATTGCAGGCTGCAACGACCCGACTCCGAGGTAAGGACTGACAGTAATCGCATCGGCACGAAGCGTGCTCTGCGAATCGAGGTAAGCGCTTGCGTACGCGGACATGGTCGAACCGATATCGCCTCGCTTCACATCCAGAAGGACGAGCGCGCCGGCTTCCCTAGACTGTCGGATAGTTGACTCAAGAATTCCGATGCCCTGTGACCCGAATCTCTCAAAAAAAGCCGATTGAGGCTTCACTACGGCCACCCGATCGGCCAGGGCTTCGACGACCGTAAAGGCGAAGCGTTCCAGGCCGGCGATGTCGTCGGTAAGGCCCCAACGGGTCAGCAGCGCCCCGTGCGGATCGATGCCGACACACAGCGGCCCCCTTTTGTCCATCGCGTCCCGAAGCCGTTGGCCAAAGCTCTCCATGCCTGCCCATTCCTCTCCCGTGTCGGTTTCCTGCCACCGCCACCGAGCCCGTCGCGGTATTGCATTCCACCCGTAACACTCGGTTGACCGTCTAAAAAGTCCGCTTTCGATCACCCGTACGCGGTAATCCAGCCCACCCCGCCGCGCGTGTCAGCCATCACCCGTGATACCCACCACGCCGCCCCGGCTCCTCCTACACCCCGCCCAGCCACACGACCGAGGTGTGGGCACCCGCAACGCCCACGACGACGCCGCTCCCCACACGCCACCCGCCGCCCCGAAGGTGTGGGCACCCGCAACGCCCACAGCGACGAAACTCCCCACACCGCACCCAGCCAGCCCACGGTGTGGGCACCCGCAACGCCCACAGCGACGAAACTCCCCACACCGCACCCAGCCAGATCAAGGCGTGGGGACGCCGGACGCCCACGAGGACGCCGCTCCCCACACCCGGTCGGCCGCCGGGAAGCCGCGTGCTGGCGGGGTTGCCATCGGCGCACGGTGGGCGGGGCGGGTCATCGCGGGGCGGAGCGGGCGGCGGCGCGGACCAGGGCCGGGCCGTGGTAGATGAAGCCGCTGTAGAGCTGGATCAAGCTGGCGCCGGCGTCGAACAGGCGGGATGCGTCGTCGGCGCACATCACGCCGCCCACGCCGATGATCGGGAGTCGGCCGGCCGTCTCGGTGTGCACGAAGTGGATCACCTTGCGGGCCTTCTCGGTCAGCGGGCGACCCGAGAGACCACCCGCCTCGGTCGCCCGCGGCTGATCGGCCGGGGCCAGGCCGTCGCGGGCCAGGGTGGTGTTCGTGGCGATCACGCCGGCCGCACCCTCGGCCAGGCACACCTCGAGCAGTTCGGCGATCGCCGGCTCGGCAAGATCGGGTGCGATCTTCACGAGGATCGGCGTCTCCCCCCGCAACGTCCGGAGCAAATCCGAAATAGACGATTTGTCCTGCAGGCTGCGCAGGCCGGGCGTATTGGGCGACGAGACGTTGACGGCGATGTAGTCGGCGTGCGGCGCGAGCAACCGGTAGGACGTCAGATAGTCGTCGACGGCAGCCTCCAGCGGCGTCACCTTCGACTTGCCCAGCGAGATGCCCAGCGGCACACCGACCGGACCCGACGCCCGCAGCCGGGCGGCCAGCGCGGCCGCCCCGGCGTTGTTGAAGCCCATCCGGTTGATGATCGCCTCGCTGCCGCGCAGCCGGAACACGCGCGGCTTCTCGTTGCCGGGTTGCGCCTTCGCGGTCACCGTGCCCACCTCGACGAACCCGAAGCCGAGCGAGGGCCACGCGGGCAGCGCCACGCCGTTCTTGTCCATCCCGGCCGCGAGCCCCACCCGGTTCGGGAACCGCACCCCGAAGACCTCGACCGGCGCGTCGGTCGCATACCGCGCCCGGAGCACGGCCCGAGCCGGCGCCCCGAGCTTGCTCAGCCGCCGGAGCGTGAACTCGTGCGCCGTCTCCGCGTCCCCCTTACCGATGCGAAACAGCACGGGCCGCACGGTGCGCTCGAACGCGCTCACGCCAGCACCCCGCCCCCGGGACGAACGCTCAGTTCGCCCCGGCCGGCCGGCGCCCGACCGGCGCTACAAGCGGTCATTCAGTGCCCCGCAGGGCCGCGTGCAGCTCCTGCAGCGGGCGCACGGTCATGTCGCCCCGCATCAGCGCCTCGATGCCCATCACCGCGGCCGCCGCGCCCTGCGTCGTCGTGATGCTGGGGATGTCCACGGTCACCGCGGCGCTGCGGATCTCGTACCCGTCGGAGCGGGCGCTCGCGCCGGAACCCTGCGGCGTGTTGATGATCATCGCGATCTCGCCGGCCAGGATGAGCTCCACCGCGTTCTTGCCGGGGCTCTCGTAGTGCTTCGGCACGATCTCGCAGTCGATCCCGTGCCGGCGCAGCACCTCGCCGGTGCCGGCCGTGGTCACGATCGTGAAGCCGAGGTCGGCGAGCCGCTTGATCGGGAAGATCATGGACCGCTTGTCGCGATTGGCCACCGAGACGAAGATCTTCCCGCCGGTGGGCAGTGAACCGTACGCGGCGGTCTGCGACTTCGCGAACGCCTGACCGAAGCCGGTGTCGATGCCCATCACCTCGCCGGTCGACTTCATCTCGGGGCCGAGCAGGCTGTCCACGCCCTTGCCGGCCGGCGTGCGGAACCGCTTGAACGGCAGCACCGCCTCCTTGATCGCGATCGGCGCGGCGGGCGGCGTGGAACCGCCGTCGCTGTCGGCGAGCAGCAGGCCCTCCGCGCGCAGGGAAGCCACCGAGGCCCCCAGCATGATCCGGGCGGCCGCCTTGGCCAGCGGCACCGCTGTCGCCTTCGACACGAACGGCACGGTCCGCGACGCGCGCGGGTTCGCCTCCAGCACGTACAGCGTGTCGTCCTTCAGCGCGTACTGGACGTTCAGCAGTCCTCGCACGCCGACGCCGCGCGCGATGGCCTCGGTGTACCGGCGTACCTCGGCAAGATGGGAGCCCGCGAGGGTGACCGGCGGCAGCGAGCAGGAGGAATCGCCGGAGTGGATGCCCGCCTCCTCGATGTGCTCCATGACGCCGCCGATGTAGACCTCGCCGTCGGCGTCGCAGAGCGCGTCCACGTCGATCTCGATGGCGTCGTCCAGGAAGCGGTCGACGAGCACCGGGTGGTCCGGCGAGATCGCGGTGGCGCGGGAGATGTAGTCGGCCAGCGTCGGCTCGTCGTAGACGATCTCCATGCCGCGGCCGCCGAGCACGTACGACGGGCGGACCAGCACCGGGTAGCCGATCTCGTCGGCGATCGCCTTGGCCTCCTCGAAGCTGGTCGCGGTGCCGTGGTCGGGCGAGTTCAGGCCGGCCTTGGCGAGCACCGCGCCGAACAGGCCGCGGTCCTCGGCCAGGTCGATCGACTCGGGTGAGGTGCCGACGATCGGGATGCCCGCGTCCTTGAGCCGCTGCGCCAGGCCGAGCGGGGTCTGGCCGCCGAGCTGCACGATCACGCCGACCACGCCAGGGCCGCCGGCCGCCTTGCCGGAGGTGTCCTCGGCGTGGAAGACCTCGAGCACGTCCTCGAAGGTGAGCGGTTCGAAGTAGAGCCGGTCGGCGGTGTCGTAGTCGGTCGACACGGTCTCCGGGTTGCAGTTGACCATGACGGTCTCATAGCCAGAGCTGCCAAGGCCGGCTTCGCCGGCAAAACCCGAGTCAGGAGCGGCGCGCAGGGCCATGACCGCGTGCACGCACGAGTAGTCGAACTCGATGCCCTGGCCGATCCGGTTCGGGCCGGACCCCAGGATGATCACCTTGGGCCGGTCGGACGGCTCGACCTCGGTCTCCTCGTCGTAGGACGAGTAGTGGTACGGGGTGTTCGCCTCGAACTCCGCCGCGCACGTGTCCACGGTCTTGTAGATCGGCCGGACGCCCAGCCGGTGCCGCAGCGTCCGCACGCCGTCCTCGCCGGCCAGTTCCGGGCGCAGGGCGGCGAGCTGCTTGTCGGAGAGCCCGGCCCGCTTGGCCCGCCGCAGCAGCTCCTCGTCGAGCACCGCGGCGTCCGAAATGTCCGAACGCAGGTCGACCAGCGCCTTGATCTCGTCGAGGAACCACGGATCGATACCGCCGCTCGCCTCGTGCACCTGCGCAACGGTCGCGCCCAGACGAAGCGCCCGCTCGACGGTGTAGAGCCGGCCATCATGTGGCGTGCGCAAAGCGGACAAAACCTCGTCCAACGAAGAAGTCGGGTCGGCTGTCGTCCAGAAACCCGCCGCCGTCGTCTCCAACGACCGCATCGCCTTGTTCAAGGCCTCGGCGAAGTTCCGGCCCAGGCTCATCGCCTCGCCGACCGACTTCATCGTGGTGGTGAGCTCCTGGTCGGCGGCCGGGAACTTCTCGAACGCGAACCGCGGGATCTTCACCACCACGTAGTCGAGGGCCGGCTCGAACGCGGCCGGCGTCCGCAGCGTGATGTCGTTCGGGATCTCGTCGAGCGTGTAGCCGATGGCGAGCTTCGCGGCGATCTTCGCGATCGGGAAGCCGGTCGCCTTCGACGCCAGCGCCGACGAGCGGGACACCCGCGGGTTCATCTCGATCACGACCAGGCGCCCGTCGTCCGGGTTGACCGCGAACTGGATGTTGCAGCCGCCGGTGTCGACGCCGACCTCGCGCAGCACCGCGATGCCCAGGTCGCGCAGGTCCTGGTATTCGCGGTCGGTCAGCGTCATCGCGGGCGCGACGGTCACGCTGTCGCCGGTGTGCACGCCCATCGGGTCGATGTTCTCGATCGAGCAGACGACCACGACGTTGTCGTGCTTGTCGCGCATCAGCTCGAGCTCGTACTCCTTCCAGCCGAGCACGCTCTCCTCGATCAGCACCTCGTGCACCGGGGACGCGGCGAGGCCGTCACCCGCGATGCGCTCGAGATCCTCGGACGAATGCGCCATGCCCGAGCCGAGGCCACCCATCGTGAACGAGGGCCGGATGACCACCGGCAGGCCCAGGTCGGCGACGGTCTCGCGCACCTCGTCCATCGAGTGGCACACCCGGGAGCGGGGGGTGTCGCCGCCCGCCCGGGCCACGATCTCCTTGAACAGCTGCCGGTCCTCGCCGCGGCGGATCGCGTCGATGTTCGCGCCGATCAGCTCGACGCCGTACTTTTCCAGGACGCCGTTCTCGTGCAGCGCGACCGCCGTGTTCAGCGCGGTCTGCCCGCCCAGCGTGGCCAGGATCGCGTCCGGGCGTTCCTTGGCGATGACCAGCTCGACGAACTCCGGGGTGATCGGCTCGACGTACGTGGCGTCGGCGAACTCCGGGTCCGTCATGATCGTCGCCGGGTTGGAGTTGACCAGCGAGACGCGGATCCCCTCGGCGCGCAGCACCCGGCACGCCTGGGTGCCGGAGTAGTCGAATTCGCAGGCCTGGCCGATGACGATCGGGCCGGAGCCGATCACCATGACGTGCTTCAGATCGGAGCGCTTCGGCATGTGATCAGCCCTTCTTACCGGAAGGATCGACCAGCGAGACGAACCGGTCGAACAAGTAGTCGGCGTCGTGCGGCCCCGCTGCCGCCTCGGGGTGGTACTGCACGGTGAAGGCGGGGACGTCCAGCCCCCGTAGCCCTTCGACCACGTTGTCGTTGAGGCAGACGTGCGAGACCTCGACGCCACCGAAGTCCGTGTCGATCGCCGTGTCGAGCGGCGCGTCGACCGCGAAGCCGTGGTTGTGCGACGTGACCTCGACCTTGCCGGTGGTCTTGTCGAGCACCGGCTGGTTGATGCCGCGGTGGCCGTAGCCCAGCTTGAACGTACCGAAGCCGAGCGCCCGGCCGAGGATCTGACTGCCGAAGCAGATGCCGAACAGCGGCACGCGCCGGCGCATCACCTCGCGGGCCAGCGCGACCGGCCCGTCGGCGGTGGCCGGGTCGCCCGGGCCGGGCGAGAAGAAGACCGCGTCGGGACTGACCGCGAGCAGATCGTCGATGGAGGCCGAGGCCGGGAAGATGTGCGTGGTGACACCGCGCGCGGCCAGGCGGCGCGAGACGTTGCGCTTGATGCCCAGGTCGAGGGCCGCGACCGTATAGCGGTGCTCGCCGAGGGCGTCGACCGTGTAGCGCGACGGCGTCGTCACCGAAGCGGACAAATCGGCGCCCATCATCGCGGGTGACTGCACCACCCGGGACAAAACGGATGCCGGGTCGAGATCCACTGAGGACACGCCGACCCGCATCGCACCGCGTGAGCGCAGGTGCCGCGTCAACGCCCGGGTGTCGATCCCGCTGATCCCGACGACGCCTTCGGCCGCCAGCCGCTCCCCGAGATCGCCGGTGGCGCGCCAGTTCGACGGGCGACGAGCCGGATCCCGTACGACATATCCGGCGACCCATATTTTGTCGGACTCGTCGTCTTCGGCGTTGACCCCGGTGTTACCGATCTGCGGAGCCGTCTGCACCACGACCTGCCGGTGGTAGGAAGGGTCGGTCAGCGTCTCCTGATAACCGGTCATGCCGGTCGTGAAGACGGCCTCGCCGAACGTCTCGCCCACCGCGCCGTACGCGGTGCCGTAGAACGTCCGCCCGTCCTCCAGAACCAATACTGCTTTGCTCACTTGACTGCCTTCCCGTCCAGGACTGTCGGCTCTCCCCGGAGGAAGGTCGCGACGATGCGACCCGGCAGGGTGGTGCCCGCGTACGGTGTGTTGCGGCTGCGGCTGGCCAGCTCGCCGGGGTCGACCACCCGGTGCGCCGACGGATCCACCAGCGTGAGGTTGGCCGGGGAGCCCGGCGCGAGGTCGGTGCCGTGCCCGGCGAGGCCCGCGATGCGCGCGGGCGCCCGGGACATGCGCTCGGCGATCAGATCCCACCGCTCGCCCAGGACGCTCAGTACGACCGAGAGCGCCGTCTCCAGCCCGACCATGCCGGGCCGGGCGTACGCCCACTCGCACTCCTTGTCCTGAACGGCGTGCGGCGCGTGGTCGGTGGCGACGATGTCGATCACGCCCTCGATCAGCGCCTCGCGAAGGGCAGCCACGTCGGACGCCGTACGCAAGGGGGGATTGACCTTGAAAACCGGGTCGTAGGACGCCGCCAGCTCGTCGGTGAGCAGCAGGTGGTGCGGGGTGACCTCGGCCGTCACGCGGACGCCGCGCGCCTTGGCCTGGCGCAGCACCTCGACCGAACCCGCCGTGGACACGTGACAGACGTGCAGCCGGCTGCCGACGTGCTCGGCCAGCAGCACGTCGCGCGCGATGATCGCCTCCTCCGCGACCGCGGGCCAGCCGGTGAGGCCGAGACGCGTGCTGACCTCGCCCTCGTGCATCTGCGCGCCCTCGGTCAGCCGCGGCTCCTCGGCGTGCTGGGCGATGATGCCGTCGAACGCCTTCACGTACTCGAGGGCGCGGCGCATCAGGCGCGGGTCGGCGACGCAGTGCCCGTCGTCCGAGAAGATCCGCACGCCGGCCGCCGAGCTGGCCATCGCGCCGAGCTCGGCCATCTGCTTGCCGGCCAGCCCGACCGTGACCGCGCCGATCGGCTGCACGTCGACCAGCCCGGCCTCGCGACCGAGCCGCCAGACCTGCTCGACGACGCCGGCCGTATCGGCGACCGGAGACGTGTTGGCCATCGCGAAGACCGCCGTGTAACCGCCCAGGGCGGCGGCGCGGGAGCCGGTCTCGACGGTTTCGGCGTCTTCGCGGCCCGGCTCGCGCAGGTGCGTGTGCAGGTCGACGAGGCCCGGGAGGGCGACCAGGCCGTCCGCGTCGACAACTTCCGAAACACCCGATTTATCCGAGGAAATCACTCCATCACGGACAACCAGATCAACGGGCGAGGCGCCGAGAACGGAAACACCCTTCAAGACGTACGCGGTCATGCTGTGCCTCCGTTGGCGTGCTCTCCTGGCCCTGCGAACGCTTCGCTGACTCCGGTGCAGTCGATCACGCCTTGCCCCCCAGAAGCAGGTAGAGGACCGCCATGCGGGCCGAGACCCCGTTGGCGACCTGTTCGACGATGGTGGATCGGGACGAGTCGGCGACCTCGGGCGCGATCTCCATCCCCCGGTTCATCGGGCCGGGATGCATGACGATCGCGTGCTCGGGCAGCCTGCGCATGCGCGCGAGATCGAGACCGTAGCGCCGGCTGTACTCCCGGGCGGACGGGAAGAACGAGTCCTGCATGCGCTCGGTCTGCACCCTCAACATCATCACCACATCCATGTCGGGCAGGACGCTATCGAGGTCGTACGACACTTTTGTTGATCTCGAAAGAGCGGCCACGTCCAGCGGGATCAGGGTGGGCGGGCCGACCAGCGTGACCGACGCCCCCAGCGTTGTGAGAAGGAGCACATTGGAGCGTGCGACGCGGCTGTGCAGGACGTCCCCGACGATCGCGACCCGCAGCCCGTCGAGCCGGCCCAGCCGCGACCGCATCGTGTACGCGTCCAGCAGCGCCTGCGTCGGATGCTCGTGCGTGCCGTCGCCCGCGTTGATCACCGAGCCGTCCACCCAGGCGGCGAGCCGGTGCGGCGCCCCGCTTGCTTGATGCCTAATCACGACCGCGTCGGCGCCCATGGCCTGCAATGTCAGCGCGGTGTCCTTGAGGCTTTCGCCCTTCGACACGCTGGAGCCCTTGGCCGAGAAATTGATCACGTCGGCGGACAGTCGTTTCGCGGCGGCCTCGAACGAGATCCGGGTCCGCGTCGAATCCTCGTAGAAGAGGTTGACCACGGTCCGGCCGCGCAGCGTCGGCAGCTTCTTAACCTCGCGTCCGGCCAGGCTGGCCATCTCTCCCGCGGTGTCCAGGATCAACGTGGCGGTGGCCGCGTCCAGGTCGGCGGCCGAGCGCAGATGCTTGATCACCGGACGCCTCCCGTCAGCTTGACCTCGTCCAGGCCATCCGTCTCGGTCAGTGAGACACGAACGCTCTCGGACAACGCGGTCGGAATGTTCTTGCCCACATAATCGGCGCGGATCGGCAGCTGCCGGTGCCCACGATCGACAAGCACGGCGAGCTGCACCGAACTGGGCCGGCCCTGATCGTTCAGCGCGTCCAGCGCGGCGCGCACCGTACGGCCGGAAAACAGCACGTCATCGACCAGAATGACCTTCCGCCCGTCGATCCCGCCGGCCGGGATCTCGGTCTTGCCGAGGGCCCGCGTGGCATGCAGCCGGAGATCGTCGCGGTAGAGAGTGATGTCCAGCGCACCCACCGGCACATCGATGCCTTCGAATGCGTGTATGCGGGTCGCAAGCCGTCTGGCCAGCGGAACTCCGCGAGTGGGGATCCCTAGAAGGACAGTGCCGGTGGCACCGGACGTCTTCTCCAGGATCTGATGAGCGATGCGATCGACGACCCGCTGCAGGTCGGAGCCGCTCAAAATGACTTTGCTGACCGTGTCGGCACGTGGCTGTGCCACGTCTGACCTCCTTCCCCGCCTCACTGGACGGGTCTTTAAAGGACGTCCGGGACAACCCCGACTTCGGGTGCCCCGATGGCTGACGCTACGTTACCAGTGGACGCGGCGATGATCACGGTGACGTGCCCGACCCGAGAATCAGGCGGACGAATCCGGCAAGTCTCCCGGGTGCGCTGCGACTCATCGGTAACCGACACTTGACCGGCGGTCGCAAACTCCGTACCGTCACGCTGCGTAGCGATCGCGGAGGAAGAACCCTCCGGGCCTTGCACAGTGGGAGTGTTCCGAATGCCGTCTGAGTACGCCAAGTCGTTGGGCGCCCGCCTGCGCTCGATTCGTCAGCAGCAGGGCCTGTCCCTGCAGGGCGTCGAAGAGAAGTCGAACGGCCGGTGGAAGGCCGTCGTCGTGGGCTCGTACGAGCGAGGTGACCGCGCGGTCACCGTCTCGCGCCTCGCCGAGCTTGCCGACTTCTACCGCGTGCCCGTCTCGGAGCTGCTGCCCGACGGCAGCGGTGTCCGCCTCGAGGCCACCAACAAGATCGTGCTGGACCTGGAAAAGCTGTACGACACCACGGGCGAGGACCTCGCCTACGTCGCACGCTATGCCCGGGCGATCCAGCAGCAGCGCGGCGACTACAACGGCCGCGTCCTGTCCATCCGCGCCGACGACCTGCGCGCGCTGGCCATCGTGTACGACATCTCGCCGTCCGGCCTCATCGAGCGCCTGACCGAGCAGGGTGTCCTCGTCGCCGACCCCCGCGCGTTCTTCGCCAGCTGACCCTCCACCGCCACGTCCGCTCCAGGCCCGCGGCCCGGTCCCCCGACCCCCGCGGGCCTAGAGCCCCCTCTCCCGCCCAGTACGCCATCCCCCAACCGCACGCGACCCCAGCCGCGCGCGCCGACCTCCAGCCGCCGCGCCACCTCCCAACCGCGCGCCACCTCCCAACCCGCGCGTCGACTTCCAGCCGCTCAAACCACCTCCTCTTGCGCTTCCCGGTAGGCATCGCCTCTTGCCCGATACGCCTCGCCGGCTCCCCCAAACGCAGCCTTCGCCGCACCCGGCTCCGCCGCTGCCACCCGCGGCCATCTGCCACTAAAGCCCGCAGCGCGCCCATCGCGTCATCGTTCCTCACTGCCGTTTTTCGCACAGTGAGTGAACGCCCGAAGGCGCTCCGCATCCCCGTTCATTTCCGGTCACGACCCAACCGGCCGCGCGACACGTCGCCCCGTCGGCCGCGGGCGACACCGAGGGCAGCGGTCTCATCATTTGGACATGAACGCCTGCATAGTGGACGATCATCCGAAATGGACGGTCGTTTTATCCGTATCCGGCAGCTTTTGTGACCGCCGCGCACCGCCTGGTTTCGAGACCTTGGAGAGTTACGCCCACATAGGAGCCCTAACTCTCCAAGGTCTCGAAAATCCGGCCGCAGGCACCCGAACCGGCGCACGGAAAGTGGTCAAAGGCGACGAAAACGCTGCCGGTGGCGATCCGCTCGGCGACGGATCGGCTCGGCGACGGACCCGCCCGGCGACGGACCCGCCCGGCGACGGACCCGCCCGGCGACGGACCCGCCCGGCGACGGACCCGCCCGGCGACGGACCCGCCCGGCGACGGACCCGCCCGGCGACGGACCCGCCCGACGGCCGACCCGCTCGGCGGCGGATCGGCTCGACGGTGACGTCACTCTGGCACGGCGGCCGGCGGCAGATAGGGTGACGGGACGCGTCGCCGGGCATGGCCGCCAAGCGCGCCCGCTCACGCAGCGCAGGAGCCGCATGCCCGGTGACCAGGCACGTTGCAGGGGCGATCGCTGCCGGACACGAGTGCCGGACTCCGCTGCTGACACGAAAGCTGGCGGGCACGGCTGGCCGAGTGCGGCGCGGTTGTGCGGTGGCGGGAGTCTTCGGCCGGATGGCCGGGGACGGCCGTGCGGGGCCGGTTGAGCAGCCGTAAAACCTAGGGGGCTCTCCGCTCGCCGTACCGTCAAAACGACTTACGGCCCGGAAGCTGGCCTCCGGGCCGTAGGGAAACCTATCTGGTGGCGAACTCGGCTATGCGGTCGAGGATGCCGTTCAGGAAGCGCGGACTGTCGTCCGTGGACATCGTCTTCGCCAGCTCCACGGCCTCGGAGATCGCGACCGGGTCGTCGATCTCGGCCACGTACAGCAGCTCGTAGATGGCGATGCGCGCCAGGTTGCGGTCGACGACGGGCATGCGGTCGATGGTCCAGCCCTCGGCGTAGCTGGCGATCAGCTCGTCGATGCGGTCCAGGTGCCTCGCCACGCCCTCGACCAGGCTGACCGCGTAGGGCAGGTGGTCGGGGTGGGGCTTTTCGATGCGGTCGAGGTACGTCGCCAGGACCTCGCGCGGCGGCAGGTTGCGCAGGTCGGCCTCGTAGAGGACCTCGAGCGCCCGTTTACGCGCCTTCCGGCGCGCGGGCATCTGTGTCTTGGGGCCCTCTGCCATGGTCAGGAACGACCGAGGTAGCGGCCGTCGCGGGTGTCGACCTTGATCTTCTCGCCGGTCGTGATGAACAGCGGGACGTTCACGGTCGCGCCGGTCTCGACGGTGGCCGGCTTGGTGCCGCCGGTCGAGCGGTCGCCCTGCAGGCCGGGCTCGGTGTAGGTGACCTCGAGGAACACGCTGGTCGGCAGCTCGATGTAGAGCGGGACGCCCTCGTGGGTCGCGACCGTCGCCTCCGCCTCGGGCAGCAGGTAGTTCGCGTTCTCCCCGACGGTGCCGCCGGCGACCGTGATCTGGTCGAAGGTGTCCAGGTCCATGAAGACGAAGTCCTCGCCGTCCTGGTAGAGGTATTGCATGGTGCGCTTGTCGACGGTCGCGGTCTCGACCTTCGTCCCGGCGTTGAAGGTGCGGTCCACGACCTTGCCGGAGAGCACGTTCTTCAGTGTGGTGCGCACGAACGCCCCACCCTTACCCGGCTTGACGTGCTGGAACTCCACGACGGCCCAGAGGTCGCCGTCGAGGTTGAGCACCAGGCCGTTTTTCAGGTCGTTCGTGGTAGCCATGTCCTGCCTTGAGATGTAGAGGTTGTTAAAGAACAAAGGCCGATTTTACCGGCGGTCACTCGTCACCCGCGAATCGGGCCAGGTGGTGCAACGCCAGCCGATACCCGTCGATTCCGAGGCCCACGATCACCCCGGTCGCTACGCCCGAGATGAGCGAATGATGGCGGAATTCCTCGCGGGTGTGGATGTTCGAGATGTGCACCTCGACGAGTCGGCCGCGCAGCATTGAGCAGGCGTCGCGGACCGCGATGTTGTAATGCGTCCAGGCCCCGGCGTTGAGCACGACGTCGGCGCTCTCGTCGGCGGCCGCGTGCAGCCAGCCGATCATCTCGTGTTCGGCGTCGGTCTGCCGCACGTCGACGGTGAGACCGAGCGTCGATGCCGTCGTCCGGCAGAGATCGACCAGGTCGGCATACGACGTTTTGCCGTAGATATCCGGCTCGCGCGTCCCCAGCCGGCCGAGATTCGGCCCGTTCAGCACGTAGATCATCGCGCCACCTCCGCGTACGCCCGCTCGAGCAGGGCCGGATCCGGCCCGCTCAGGATGCCGGGTTTCGCCAATCCGTCAAGAACGACAAACCGCAAGGTGGCTGCCCGCGCCTTCTTGTCGACGCGCATCGCGGCCAGCAGGTCGTTCCAGGCGTCTTCCCGGTACGCCGTGGGGAGCCCCAGCAAGTCGAGGATCTCCCGATGCCGGCGGGCGGTCGGGGCGTCGAGCCGGCCGGACAACTCGCCCAGCGCGGCGGCGAAGACGAGCCCCACCGAGATCGCGTGCCCGTGCTTCCACGTGTACTTCTCGCGCTTCTCGATCGCGTGCCCGAGCGTGTGCCCGTAGTTGAGGAACTCGCGCGGCCCGGACTCCTTGAGGTCCACGCTGACCACCTCGGCCTTCACCCGCACCGCTCGCTCGACCAGTTCCGGCAGTACGTCGCCGCGCGGGTTCAGCGCGGCGACCGGGTCCGCTTCGACGAGCGAGAGGATCGCCGGGTCGGCGATGAACCCGCACTTGACCACCTCGGCCATCCCGGCGAGGAGATCGTCGGCGGGCAGCGTGTCCAGCGCGTCCAGATCGCACAGCACCCCGGCCGGCGGGTGGAACGCGCCGACCAGGTTCTTGCCGGCCGCGATGTTCACCCCGGTCTTGCCGCCGACCGACGCGTCCACCATGCCGAGCAGCGAGGTGGACACCGGCACCCAGCGCACGCCGCGCAGCCAGCTCGCCGCGACGTAACCGGCCAGGTCGGTGACGGCTCCCCCGCCGACACCCACGACCACGTCCGTACGGGTGAAGCCGGCCTCACCGAGCCGGTCCCAGCAGCCGGCCGCCACGTCGACGGTCTTGCCGGCCTCGGCGTCCGGCACCTCGATGAGCAGCGGTTTCGCCCCCGCCGCCGCGGCGATCTCGGCCGCCCGCGAACGAAGCGGCGGCGCGTACAGCACCGCGACCTGAGCCGCGTCGCCGAGCAGGGCCGGCAGCGATCCGTCCAGGTCACGGCCGACCAGGACGTCGTACGGACGGTCGCCGCCCACGGATATCTGTCGCACGGGGAAACATTAACCGACCTGCGACACGGCATGGTCGAAGCGGTGCGAGCCCGGCCCGCACCGCTTCGAACCCGATTAGGCGGCGCCCTGCCGGCCGGCGTCCGGCGGCAGTTCCATGGACAGCACGATCTTGCCGCGGGTGTGGCGCTCGCCGAGCTCGGTGTACGCCTCGCGGACCGCCTCCAGCGGGTAGATCGCCGCGATCGGCATCGACACGCGGCCCCACGCGATCTCGTTGGCGACGATCGCGAGGATCTCGTTGTCGCTGCCGACCGAGCTGCCGTCGCTCTTCACGCCGTACTTCTGGACGGCCGCGAAGTCCGCGATCGTGTTGATCCGGGCCTTGTCCACGTTCAGCGCCAGGGCCAGGTCGACGTAGCCGTTCCCGTAGGTGTCGACGAACGCGTCGACCCCGTCGGGGGCGGCCTTGCGGATCCGGTCCTCCAGCCCGTCCCCGTACGCGATCGGGGTGACCCCGACCGACCGGAGCCAGGCCGCGTTGCGCTCGGAGGCGATGCCCAGGACCTTGGCGCCGGTGTTGCGGGCGAGCTGTGCCGCGGTCACGCCGACACCGCCGGCCGCGCCGCTGACCACGACCGTCTCGCCCTCCGCGGGCTGGACCGCGCGGACCGCCACGTACGCGGTGACGCCGGCCACGAACAGGCTGCCGGCCCGCATCCAGTCCAGGGCCGCGGGCTTCTTGGTCAGGTGGTCGGCCGGGACCACCACGTATTCGGCCTGCGACGACCGCCAGTCGGACCAGCCCACCACCTCGTCGCCGACCGCGAACTCGGTGACCGACGGGCCGACCTCGACGACCCGGCCGGCGAAGTCGCTGCCCTGGCCGGACGGGAAGGTCGCCGGCCACATGTCGTGGTAGGCGCCGACGCGTACCGAAATCTCTCCGGGGTTGATGCCCGCCGCAACGACCTCGACCAGGATCTGGTCGGCGGCCGGCTGCGGCGCCTCGACGTCCTCGACCTTCAGGACGTCCACGTCGCCGTACTTCTCGAATCGAACCGCTCGTGACATGAGGACAGTCTTACCCGCATTGGCCTGCGCAAACAGAGTTCCGTGAATCACTGCGATTTGAGCAGCCCGGCCACTTCCGCCGCGATGTCCTCCGGTGTACGCCCGTCCGTGGCGACCGTGTGCGTGGCGACCGAGGCGTAGAGGGGTCGTCGCTGGTCGAGCAGGTGTTTGAGCGTGGCCCTCGGGTTGATCGACAGCATCGGCCGGCCCGCGCCGAGCCCGACCCGCTTGACCGCGTCGGACAGCTCCACCGACAGGAACACCACGGTGGGCTCGCGCAGCAGGTCCCGGGTCTGCTCGTTCATGATCGCGCCGCCGCCCAGCGCGAGCACGCCGTCGAAGCTGCCGAGCGCCTCCGCGATCGCCTCGCGTTCCATCGCCCGGAACGCGTCCTCACCGTCGTCGAAGAAGATCTCCGGGATCGGCTTGCCGGCCCGCTCCTCGATGATCGCGTCGGCGTCCAGGAACGGGACGCCGAGCAGTTCGGCGACCGCGGCGCCGATGGTGGTCTTGCCGGCGCCGGGCGCGCCCACGATTACCGCGAGGGGGGCCATCAGCGGATCACCAGACTTTCCAGATAGCCGGCCAGGTTGCGGCGGATCTCGGCGACCGAGTCACCGCCGAATTTCTCCACCGCGGCCTCGGCCAGGACCAGCGCCACCATCGCCTCGGCGACGACCGCGCCGGCCGGCACCGCGGCCACGTCGGAGCGCTGGTTGATCGCGGTGGCCGCCTCGCCGGTGACGACGTCGACGGTCTGCAGCGCCCGGTTCAGCGAGGAGATCGGCTTGAGCGCGGCGCGCACCCGCAACGGTTCGCCGTTGGTGATGCCGCCTTCCAGCCCGCCGGCCCGGTCGGTGACCCGCCGGACGCCGTCCGGGGTCGGGATGATCTCGTCGTGCGCCACCGAGCCGCGCGAGCGGGCCTGGGTGAACCCGTCACCGATCTCCACCCCCTTGACCGACTGGATGGACATCAGGGCGGCGGCGAGCCGGGCGTCCAGCTTGCGGTCCCATTGCACATGCGACCCCAGACCCGGTGGTACGCCGTACGCCAGCACCTCGACGATGCCGCCCAGCGTGTCCGCGTCCTTCTTCGCCGCGTCCACCTCGGCGACCATCCGCGCGCTCGCCTCCGGGTCGAGGCAGCGCAGCGGGTCGGCGTCGATGCGGTCGGCGTCCTCGGGCGTCGGGACCAGCCCGGCCTTCGCGGTCACCGAGCCGAGCTCGATCACGTGCGAGACGATCTCGATGCCCAGGGCCTGCTTGAGCAGCGCCTTCGCGACCACGCCGATGGCGACCCGGGCGGCCGTCTCGCGGGCCGACGCGCGTTCCAGGATCGGCCGGGCGTCGGTGTGCCCGTACTTCTGCATGCCGGCCAGGTCGGCGTGGCCGGGCCGGGGCCGGGTGAGCGGGGCGTTGCGGGCCTGCTCGGCCAGCTCCGCCTCGTCGACCGGGTCGGCCGCCATCACCGTCTCCCACTTGGGCCACTCGCTGTTGCCGACCCGGATCGCGACCGGGCTGCCCAGCGTCTTGCCGTGCCGGAGGCCGCCGATGACCTCGACCGCGTCCTGCTCGAACTTCATGCGCGCGCCGCGGCCGTAACCGAGGCGGCGCCGGGCGAGATCACGCCCGATCTGCTCGGTGGTCAACTCGACCCCGGCCGGGACGCCCTCGAGCATCGCGACCAGTGCGGGACCATGGGATTCACCTGCGGTAAGCCAGCGCAACACGGGTCATAGTCTGGCACGCGCCGCGGCGGCTGCCAGCAATGCCTCGCGCATCGCCGCCTCCGGGGCCGCCGGGACGCCGGTGAACTGTTCGAACTGGCTCAGCGCCTGGGCCAGGAGCAGGTCGAGCCCGGACGCCACGGCGAGCCCCTGCGCCTGCGCGGAGGCCGCCAGCGGGGTCGGCCACGGATCGTAGAGCGCATCGAACAAGATCGTTCCCGCTCGCCACTTCGCCTCGGCGGCGAGCTGGTCGGCGGCGCCCTTGGGGACCGTGGCGATGACCGCGTCGGCGTCCAGGGTCGCGGCCGCGTCGGCCCAGCCGGCGCCGGCGATCCGGACACCGAGCGCGTCCGCGGCCGGTTTCAATGAAGCGCGCGCTTGCGGCCGGCGGGTTACCACGGTCACCTCGCGGGCGCCCAACCGAGCCGCGGCGGCCAGGGCGGCGCGTGCGGTGCCGCCGCCGCCGAGCACGGTGATCGACGGCTGCGGCGGCAGGCCCGCGTCGTTCAGCACCCGGACCATGCCGGGGACGTCCGTGTTGTCCGCGTACCAGGAGCCGTCGTCACGGCGTACGAGAGTGTTGGCCGCACCGGTCGCCGTCGCCGTGGGTGACGCCTCGGCAGCCAGGCCGAGCGCCACCTCCTTGAGCGGCATGGTGAGCGACAGGCCCGCCCACTCCGGGCCGAGACCCTCGACGAGCGTGGCCAGCTCCGTCTCGGCGCACTCGAACGCCGTGTACTCCCAGCCGGTGAGCCCGGCCGCCGCGAACCCGGCCCGGTGGATCACCGGGGACAGCGAGTGGGCGATCGGTTTGCCGCACACGGCGGCGCGACGCACGGTTTGCACGAGGCAACTGTACGGTGAGCGTCGCGCCACCGGGCTCAGCAGGGCGACAGCGGGATGCCGTTCGCGATCGCCTTCTTGATGTTGGCGCAGTGCTGGTCGTTGGTGCTCGCGAAGGCCGAGTGGCCCTCCTTGTCGATCGCCACGAAGAAGACGTAGTCGCCGGTGGCCGGCTTCATCGCCGCCTGCAACGCGACCTTGCCGGGGCTGTCGATCGGTCCGACCGGCAGACCCTTCTTGGTGGCCGTGTTGTACGGGTTCTTCGGATCACTGAGCTCGGACTGGGTGAGCTGGCCGGAGTGCTTCGCCTTGCCGCCCTTGAGCTCGAGGTAGTAGTTCGTGGTGGTGTCGAACTGCAGCGGCATGTCCTTCTTGTACGCCCGGTTGTACGCCACTCGCGCGATCTTGGGGTCGTCTGAGGCGATGCCCGACTCGGCCTGGGTGAGCGAGGCGACGATCAGGCCCTCGAACGGCGACACGGTCAGGTCGTGCTGCACGGTGTCGGCGAAGCCCATGTCCCCGACCACGGTGTTGAACCGGTCGACCATCGTCTTGAGGATGTCGGTGGCGTCCATCGACGGGTCGAACTCGTACGTGTCCGGGTAGAGGAAGCCCTCGATGGTCTTGGCCACCGGCTTGCCGTCGGTGCGCTTGAACCACCAGTCCGGCACGCCGAGCGCGATCGGGTCCTTGGCAGCGGCCTGGAAGTCCTTCTCGGGGATCTTCGTGGCCTTGGACAGCAGCGCGTAGGTCTGCAGGGCGGTCTGACCCTCGGTGATCGTCACGCCCTTGCTGACGCGTGACTTCGGGTCGAGCAGCAGCGTCACGGCGTTCTCGGCGGACATCTGCTTCTTCATGTTGTACGTGCCGGACTGGATGTTCTTGCTCCGCGGGTTCTTCTCCGCGACCTGAATGAAGGCTTTTGTGCTCTTCACCACATCCGAGTCGACGAGGGTGTTGCCGATGTCGGTGAGGGTGGCGTTCTGCTCGATCGCCACCTGCACCGGGTCCGAGCCGGAGCCGTCGTAGTCGGCCGCGGTGAAGTAGTTCTTGACCTTGTTGTAGCCGAGGAACACCCCGCCGCCGAGCACCGCCAGCAGCACGAACGCCATTAAGAACGCGACGCCGGTCTTCCCCCGGCGTTTCTTGCCGCCGGTGCTGCCACCGCGTCGATGACTACGGATGCCGCCCCGGTCGGCGTGCTCGTCGAACGCCAGGTCCAGCTCGTCGATCATTTCTGCCTCCGCTGCGCGTCCAGCCAGCCTTGCAGGATCTCCACCGCGGCCGCCTGATCGACGACCGCCCGCTGGCGCTTGCCCCGTACCCCGCGTTCGGCGAGCCTCCGGGTGGCTACCACGGTCGACATCCTCTCGTCCGCCAGAACGACCGGCACCGCACCGGCCGCCTCCGCCAATCGACCAGCGTACGCACGAATGTCGATAGCTGCGGGGCCTTCCGCACCGTTCAGGCGCACCGGAAGGCCCACCACGATCTGCACCGCCTCGTGTTCCCCCACCAGGCGGACAAGCTCGGCTATGTCGCGCGGCACGGTATCGGGTGCCGCACCCATGTCACGGGGCAACGTGACCAGGGGGGTGGCCAGTATCCCGTCAGGGTCGCTGAGGGCGACCCCGACGCGCACCTTACCGACATCCACGCCCAGTCGCCTACCCCGCGACAGCGCGCTCAAATGGCCACCCTCCGTAGTCAGCTTTCGGTCACCGCCTTCTCCACGGCCGCGAGCAGCGCCGGAACCTGGTCGGCCGGAAGCCCACCACCCTGCGCGAGGTCGGCGTTACCGCCCCCGCGTCCGGAAAGTGCGCCCTTGACCAGATCGGCCGCGGAGAGCCCGCGAGATTTCGCCGCCGCGTTGATCGCCACGATAAGCGACGCTTTGCCGTTGGCACGGGCCGCCACCGACACCACCGCCGGGCGCGCCGTGTCGATCTTGCCCCGAATTTCCTGAGCCAGGGTACGCACGTCGTTGGTCGCCGCTCCCTCGGGTGCCTCGGTCCCGACGAACGCGATGCCGCGCACATCCTTGGCCTGGGCCGCGAGCGTGCCCGCACCGCCCAGCACCATCTGCGCGCGCATCTTCTCCAGCTCTTTCTCCGCGTCGCGCAGCGCGGTGACGGTCTGCTCGACCCGGTCGGCGACCTGGTCGCCGGGCACCCGGAACATCTCGGCGAGCCGGGACACCAGCAGGTGCTCCTTGGCCAGGAAGCCGAACGCGTCGATGCCGACCAGCGCCTCGACCCGGCGCACCCCGGAACCGATCGACGACTCGTTGAGGATCTTCACGAGCCCGAGCTGACCGGAGCGCGCGACATGCGTGCCGCCACAAAGTTCACGTGCGTAGTCGCCGACTTCAACCACACGGACCTCATCGCCGTACTTCTCCCCGAAGAGCGCCATCGCACCGAGCCGGCGCGCCTCCTCCTGGGATGTGATGAACGCGTGCACCTCGAGGTCTCGCAGAAGCACCTCGTTGACCTGCTGCTCCACGTCGTTCAGCACGCTCGGCGACACCGCGCCGGGGGTGTTGAAGTCGAAACGCAGCCGGCCCGGCGCGTTCAGCGAACCCGCCTGGGTCGCCGACTCGCCGAGGAACGCGCGCATCGTCTGATGGATCAGGTGGGTCGCGGTGTGCGAGCGCGAGATCGCCTTGCGCCGCGTCGTGTCGATCTCCGCGAAGCCGGACTCGCCTTCGCGGATCTCGCCGCGGATCACCCGCGCCCGGTGCACGATCAGGCCGGGGATCGGCTGCTGGACGTCGACCACCTCGAGCTGGCCACCGCCCACCTTGATCAGGCCGGTGTCGGCCTGCTGGCCGCCGCCCTCCGCGTAGAACGGGGTGTGGTCCAGGACGATCTCGACGAAGTCGCCCTCGCCGGCCACCTCGAGCCGGCCGCCGTCGCCGATCAGCGCGCGCACCCGCGACTCGCGGGACACCTCCTGGTACCCGGTGAACTCGACCGCGCCGCCGTTGTCGAGCGCCGAACGGTACGACGAAAGATCCGCGTGGCCGGTCTTGCGCGCCTTCGCGTCCGCCTTCGCGCGGGCCCGCTGGTCGGCCATCAGCCGCCGGAAGCCGTCCTCATCGACCGTCAGGCCCTGCTCGCCCGCGATCTCCAGGGTCAGGTCGATCGGGAAGCCGTACGTGTCGTGCAGCGCGAACGCCTGCGACCCGGACAGCTCGTTACCGCCGGTCTTCTTGGTGTCGGTGATCGCGGTGTCCAGGATCGTCGTGCCCGCCCGCAGCGTGGACAGGAACGCCTCCTCCTCCGCGTAAGCGTAGGTGGAGATGCGCTCGAAGTCCTCGGCCAGCTCCGGGTACGACGGGGACATGCAGTCCCGGGCCACCGGCAGCAGCTCGGGCAGCGCCGGGCCCTGCCAGCCGAGCAGCCGGATCGAGCGGATCGCGCGGCGCATGATCCGGCGCAGCACGTACCCACGGCCCTCGTTCGACGGGACGACACCATCACCGATCAACATCAGCGCCGTACGCACGTGGTCCGCGATCACCCGCAGCCGTACGTCATCGGGGTGTGACTCACCCGCCGAGTGGCCCGAGTGCACGCCGTACTGCTTGCCGGTCATCTCCGCCGCCCGCGCCAGGATCGGGCGGACCTCGTCGATCTCGTAGAGGTTGTCCACCCCCTGCAGGATCGACGCGATCCGCTCCAGGCCCATGCCGGTGTCGATGTTCTTGTTCGGCAGCTCGCTGACGATCCGGAAGTCTTCCTTCGACTTCACGTCGGTGATGTCGTACTGCATGAAGACCAGGTTCCAGAACTCCATGTACCGGTCTTCGTCGACCTCCGGACCGCCCTCCTGGCCGTACTCGGGGCCGCGGTCGTAGAACAGCTCGGAACACGGACCCGCCGGGCCCGGGATGCCCATCGACCAGTAGTTGTCCTTCTTGCCGCGGCGCACGATCCGCGACTCCGGCACGCCGATCTTCTTCCAGATCTCGTACGCCTCGTCGTCCTCGAAATACACGGTCGGCCAGATCCGCTCGGGGTCCAAGCCGAAGCCGCCCTGATCCTGCGGCTTGGTGGACAGCTCCCACGCGAGCTTGATCGCGCCTTCCTTGAAATAGTCGCCGAACGAGAAGTTGCCGTTCATCTGGAAGAACGTCGCGTGCCGGGACGTTTTGCCGACCTCGTCGATGTCCGGCGTGCGGATGCATTTCTGCACGCTGACCGCCCGCTGGTACGGCGCGGAACGCTGGCCCAGGAAGAACGGCACGAACTGCACCATGCCGGCGTTGATGAACAGCAGGTTGGGGTCGTCGATAGCCGGCAGCGGGGCACTCGGCACGACCGTGTGCCCGTTGGCCTCGAAATGCGCCAGGAAGCGCCGCTTGATCTCCGCCGTCTTCATCGGTTCCCCTCCGGGGCGTCAAGCCCGTCGTCGTACAGCTCACCCTCGGCGAATGCCTGGTTGATCTGGTTTTCCCGCTCGGCCGCTGCCGTGCGGACGTCATCAACGAAGCTACGCATCGACTCGACCAGGCCGCCAGCGGATTGTGACAGGGAGGTGGCGATACCGGACGGGGTGAACTCGTTCGCCTTCTGAGTCATTTTGCGGACGACCAGGGCGCCGACGGCCAGGCCGACGCCCAGCCAGAGCAGCCGCTTCATGGCGGGATGATCCCTTCGTTTAGCTATTTGCTGCGGGCGGCCTTGCGGCGCTGCTTCATCGTCTGGCGGATCTCGTGCTCCTCGTCGGCCCGGCGGCGGGACGCGATGGTCTTGCGCAGGCCGTAGCCGAACGAGGCCACCTTCACCAGCGGGTTCGCGGCCGCGGCGGCCACCACGGTGGACAGGTTCGCCACGTTCGCGGTGACGTGCGCGGCGTGCTCGGTGATCGTGTCAACCTTGGCCAGCTGCACGTTCACACCGTCCAATGAGACCTGGACCTGGCCGAGCGCGACGTTGACGTTCTTCACCGTGTCGTTCACGTCGGCCAGCAGCGGTCCGGACCGGTCGTTCATGTCATTGATCGCACGGGTCGCGGCATCCACCGTGCGGCCCAGTTTCAGGATCGGCACGGCGAGCACGATGACCAGCATCAGAAAGGCGCCGGCAGCGATCAGGCCAGCGATTTCCCCGGCGTCCATCTTCTCGGGTCTCCTCTTCGGTGGCGGGTCAACGAGCAGACCCTACCGTCCGTGACCACAAGTCGCGTCAGGACGCTGCCGGTGTCGGCTCCAAGAGCGGATCGTCCGTGATCACCGGGTCCGGCGTGACCCCGACGAGCGGGCTTTCCTTCGGTGCCGGCTCGCCCCGGGTGTCGGCGATCGCGTTCTGCACCTTGATGCTCACCGTGGACCCGTCGCACTTCTTCGGCGGTGGCCCGGCCTTGCCGGCCAGCGCCGGATCCTGCGCGGCGACCTGGTCGACGGCGCACTCCGGCGGCCCCACCGCGAGGTCCAGAGTGAACTCGTCGCGCTTCCAGCAGGTGTAGGTGCTGGTCTTGGCGTCGTTCGCCTGCTCCGGGCACCCGGCGACCTTCCACGGCTGCCAGCCGGCGCCGGTCAGGGCCGAGGAGTAGGCGGTGGTGGTCTCCTGGAACGGCTTCTGCGACTGCGCGGTCCGTTCCCGGAACGTGCAGTTGAGGAAACACCACCGGCTGCCGCTGCTCTGGTCCGTCACCTTCTGAGCGGCCCAGGACGGAACGTTCATCGAGTTCAGCGAGCTGAAGACCGGGTCCGACGAGGCGGACCGCAGCCCGAACACGGCGGGCAGCACGACCAGCACGACGATGGCGAGGGAGAGCAAAGTCACCAGCCGCAGCCGCCGCCGGGTGCGCATTTTCTCCCGGATCTCACCGCCGAGCCGGGTCGAGGTCTCGGTGAGGCCACCCCCGGCGCGGGCGGCACCGGCGCGGGCGCCGACGATCGGAGCTTCTGGCGGTACGCCGGTGGGGGTCCCCGCCGAGGTGCGCAGCGCGCCGGAGTTCCCCCGGTCGAGGGATCCGGTGCCGGGGCGTTGGTTGCCGGGGCCGTTCGGGCCGCCGGGACCGTTCAGGCCGCCGGGACCGTTCAGGCCGCCTGGGCCGGTGGGACCGTTCGGGCCGGCTGGCCGCTGGCCCGGGGCTTGGGGGCCGCCAGGGCGAACGCCGGGGGCGCCGGGCACCGGCACCGAGGCGGCGCCGACCGACGCGGCACCGGCTGCCGGCCCGTTGACCGAGGCCGCACCGGCTGCGGGGCCGCCGACCGAAGCGGAACCGATGGGGGTGCCGCCGACCGAGGCGGAACCGATGGGGGCGCCGCCGGGTGAGGCGGAGCCGATCGGGGCGCCCCCGACCGAGGCGGAACCGGCGGCGAGTGCGGCAGGGCCACCGACCGAGGCGGCGCCGGTGGCCGGGCCGCCGACCGAAGCGGAACCCGCCGCGGGTGCGGCCGAGCCACCGACCGAGGCGGAACCAGTCGCGCCGGGGCCGGGAATGGAGGCCGAACCGCTCACGCCCGGGGCGGAGCCGAACGAGTTCGTGTCCGGATCATCGCCGGGCATCGGGCGAACCGGGGCCGAGCCGCCGCGCGGGCCTGCCGCGGCCGGGCTTACCGACGCGGATCCGATCGGCGGCTGGCCTCCGGGGCCGGTCGCCGGACCGGGGATCGCTTGATCCTGGCCGGCCGCCGCCGCGCCGCGGCCCTGGCGGCCTTGGCCGCGGGCCGGCCGGTTCGGGCCGGGCGTCTGCGGCACCCGGCCGCGACCGGTTCCCTCACCGGGACGTGGAATCGGGCCGGAGGCGTTGTCGGCCATCGCACCGGCGCGGCCGGGCAGGGCCGGGCTGCGGGCGCCCTGCGGTCCGGGCACCACCGGGGGCGCACCCGCACCCGGGTCCCGGGCGGGCGGCACGTTGGTGCCCGGCTCCCCGGTGCGGAAGCTGCCGCCGGTGCGCCCGCGACGCCGTCCCGAGCGGGTCCTGGGCTCGTCGCCACCGCCTTGGTCGTCCGGCTCGCCGTCGGCTCCGGCGCGAAACCCACCGGTCCGGTCGGCAGGCACGTCGGTGCCGGCGCGGAAACCACCAGTGCGGTCGGCAGGCACGTCGGCGCCGGCGCGGAAACCACCAGTGCGGTCGGCAGGCACGTCGCTGCCGGCGCGGAAACCACCAGTGCGGTCGGCAGGCCCCTCGCTGCCGGCGCGGTAGACGCCGGGGCGGTCGGTGCCGGCTGCCGGTGGTGGGCTGGCGGCCGCGCGGAAGGAGCCGGAGCGCTCGCTCGGATCTTCCGGGGCCGCGCTGCGCCCGACCGTGGGGTAGCTGCCGGAATGCCTGCCCGGGCGGTCTTCCTGCTCCGGGCCGCGGCCGGTCGTGCGATAGCTGCCGGATCGGCCGGTCAGCGCGTCCGAGTCGGGGCCGTCCTGGCCGTAGGTGCCGCGACCGCCGCGCGTCCCGTGCCGGCCGGTCGGCTCGTCGTCGTCCTCGGGGGCTCCGTGGCGCCCGCTCGCCTGACCGGGCCCCGGGACGTCCGAACGCGGGACCGGGCCGCTCTGGCCGCCCGGTCCACCCGGACGCGGAACCGGACCTGTCTGGCCGCCCGGTCCGGGCACCGCGGCGCGGCCGGGAGCGCCGGGGCCGGGCGGCGGAGCGTCGGGACGGAAGCGGTCGCGTCCGCGCGTCGGCCCGGCCGACGAGGTCGGGCGGGAGGCCGGCGAGATCGGTCGCGGCGCGGGGACCTCCGGAGCGTTGCCGGAGAGAGGCACGTCCGGGGCGTTCCCGGAACGCGGAACTAACGGCGTCCCGGCATCCGCCTCGGCGTCAGCGTTGTGGCGGCCGGGCACCCCGGACGCCGGCACGACACCGGCCGGTGATCCGTATCCGCCCTGGTCAGCGCGTCCACGACCCGGTCCCGGTGGGACCGGCCCGGTGGCACCGCGACGTGCGTCGCCGGGCGCCGGCGAAACCGAGGACGGCCCGGCCTGACCGGGCACGGCGCGACCCTGCGGACCGCGTCCTTGGGCGGGCGCGCCGGGGCCGGCGCCGTAAACACCGGGCGCGGCACGCCCCGGTTGCTGGCTCGGCGGGACCTGCCCGGAAGCAGGACGACCGGTCCCCTGGCCCGGCGGAACCTGGCCCGGCGGCACTCGCCCGGGCGCGCGTTGCGCCGGGCCGCCCGGGGTGCGCGCGGGTGAACTCTGGGCCGGGCCGCCCGGCATCGGACCGACCTGGGTCTGGTCCTGCGGAATGGATCCGGACGGGGTGCGTCCTGGGGAGACCGGCGCGGACGGCTGCCGCGGAACCGGCCCGGACGTCTCCGCCTGTCCGTAGCCGGGGAGGCCGGCGCCGTCGTCGGGCTTGTCCTCCGGCGTGGGGGCGACGCGGCCGGACTTGCTGTACCGGGTCTCGCCGTTGAGCGTGCCCGGCCCGATCGCGTTGCGCGACTTCTTGGCCGAACGCAGGTCGTCGAGCCAGCCGGTCTCCTCCTCGGGGATCTCCTCCGGCTCCGGCGCCTCCTGCGGCTGGCGACCGCGCCCGAACCGCCGGCTCTTACGCCCGCCGCCCTGCTGCTCGTCGTCGGGCACGTCGGCACCGCGCGCGTTCACGACCGTTCCTCTCCGGCGGTCTCGCCGCCGTCGTCCGCCGGATTCTCCTTCGCGGGCACCGCGGCCGGCTTGCGCCGGCCCCGACCGCTCGAGGCCTTCTTCTTGCCGCCCGTCGTCCGGGCCGGCTCACCATCGTCCACGATGTCCGCCGAAGACTGTGACGCATCCGCGCCCGCGGCACCACCCGCCGCGCGGTCAACTCCACCGGCCGAAACGCCACCCCCATCCCGCAGGGCATCCGCTTCCTCACCCTCGGTCGCGTCGGTGGGTGACGGAAGTGGATCCTCCCGCCCACCCGGCTCCACCGAGGCAGCGGTCGAGGGCGAAAGCGACGCAACGGCAGATCCGGGCAACGGCGGGGTCGTGGCGGGTGATTCCCGCTCGACCGGCGCATCCACGACAGACGGGGACGGCCCGGGGCCCGCCGGCTCGACCGGCCGGCTCAGACCGCGAACCACCCTGCGCAGGCGGGGCACCCTCTCTTGGACCGCCCGCTCCGCGCCGTGCGGCCCGGGCTGGTAGTAGTCGGCGCCCACCAGGTCGTCCGGCACGTACTGCTGGGTCACCACGCCGCGCGCGTCGTCGTGCGGGTAGCGGTAGCCGCGACCATGACCCAAGCCCTTGGAACCCGGGTAGTGCGCGTCCCGCAGATGCGGTGGCACCGGGCCGCCGCGACCGGCGCGGACGTCGGCCATCGCGGCGCCCAGGGCCGTCGTGACGCTGTTCGACTTCGGGGCGGTGGCCAGGTGGACGACCGCCTGCGCCAGGTTGAGCTGGGCCTCGGGCAGGCCGACGTTCTGCACCGCCTGCGCGGCCGCCGTCGCCACCAGCAGCGCCTGCGGGTCGGCCATGCCCACGTCCTCGCTGGCGAAGATGACGATGCGGCGGGCGATGAAGCGCGGGTCCTCGCCGGCCACCAGCATGCGGGCCAGCCAGTGCAGCGCCGCGTCCGGGTCGCTGCCGCGCATGCTTTTGATGAAGGCGCTGATCACGTCGTAGTGGGCGTCGCCGTCGCGGTCGTAGCGGACCGCGGCTATGTCGACCGCCTTCTCCGCGGTGGCCAGGTCGATCTCGGTCGCGCCCTGCGCCTGCGCCGAGCTCGCGGCGGCCTCCAGCGCGGTCAGTGCCTTGCGGACGTCGCCGGACGCGAGGCGTACGAGATGGTCCTCGGCCTCGGTGGCGAGCGTGACGGCACCGGCCAGGCCGCGGGGATCGGTGAGGGCGCGGCGCACCAGGAGGCGTACGTCGTCGTCGGTCAACTGGTGCAGCGTGAGCAGCACGCAGCGCGAGAGCAAAGGCGAAATAACCGAAAAATACGGGTTTTCCGTGGTGGCGGCGAGCAGCGTGACGGTCCGGTCCTCGACCGCGGCCAGCAGCGAATCCTGCTGGGTCTTACTGAAACGGTGCACCTCGTCGATGAACAGCACCGTCGGCGGGCCACCGTGGCGGCGCTCGCGACGAGCGGTGTCGATCACCGCGCGGACGTCCTTGACCCCGGCTGACAGCGCCGACATCGCGACGAACTTGCGGTCGGTGGCGCTGGCGACCAGGTGCGCGATGGTGGTCTTGCCGGTGCCCGGCGGGCCCCACAGGATCACCGACATCGGGCTGGTGCCGGTGACCAGCTGACGCAGCGGCGCACCGGGCGCGAGCAGATGCTTCTGACCGACCAGCTCGTCGAGGCTGGCCGGGCGCATCCGCACCGGCAACGGCGAATCGGCGGACGGCGCCGTGAAAGCGGACGGCGCCGTATAAGCCGACGGCGCGGTAAGGGCCGACGCGTCGCCGGGCGGAGTCAGCGAGAACAGACCGTCCGTTTCCATCGCCGACGACAGTACCGGCCCGCCCCGCCGCGCCCGAAATGCGCAGCTGGGGCGGGGCCCGCCAACGATCAGGCGCGGCGAGGAAGGAAGCCGCGGCGAGGAAGGAACCCGCGGCGCGGCATGAGCGGCGATCAGCCGCGACCCGGGCGACGGCCGTAGAAGCGACGCCCCGACCCCGTCCCGGCGCGCGGCCCGCTGCCGACGCCGGCCAGGTAGAGCGCGATCAGCAAGAATCCGATCGAGGCCATGGTGGGGAAGTTGAACAGGTCCGGGGCGCCCAGGTCGGTGTCGAGCAGGTCGAGCAGGAGCCAGATGCCGAAGACGACCGCGGCGGCGATGGCGAGCATGAGATTCCTCCGGGGGGATACGGGAGCGGTTGCGCTGCTGATACCCCGTTAGCGGAGATCCCGAAACTCCACCGTGGACCACTACCCGAGGGTGTTGACCGCCTTCGCGATGACCAGAGCCGCCGTGGCCAGGGCGATCGCCGACTCCAGCGCCATCGCTGCCTTCGCCCACCGCGACAACGGCATGGTGTCGGTCGGGCTGAACGCCGTCGCATTGGTGAAGGCCACGTACAGGTAGTCCAAAAAGTAGGGCTCCCAGTCCCGCTTCACCATGTCGCCGGACATCGTCATCTGCGGGAACAGGAAGTCGGGGAACGGATCGGTGCCCAGCCCGCGCTCGATCGGCCCGCCCCGGTCGAACTCCCAGAACAGCACCGAGAAGGTCAGGATGTTCATGACGTAGATCCCGGCCCCGGCGCCGAGCAGGTCGGCGGCGTTCGCGGTGTGGTACCCGGTCAGGATGTTGTAGATCAGCATGACCACCGAATAGGCGGTGCCGAGGCCGACCACGCTGATCAGCGCCAGCGCCAGCGCGCGCAGGGCCGGCTTGGCCGTGCGCATCCGCACCGGGTTCGCGGCGATCAGCACCACCCCGATGGCCAGCTCGATGACCGGGAGCAGCCAGCGCGGGCCGACGGTCAGCTCGTCCGGCAGAAACCATTGGATCGCGGCCAGCACGGCGATCGTGATCGACGCCGGCCACCGCTGCTCGGCCTGGGTGCGGCGCCGCCAGGCCGGGCCTTCGGCCGGATCGGTGGCGGTCACCGCGCGAGCTTGAACAGCAGGACCGTCTCCCATTTGTGCATGTCCGGCTCCTCGGCGGGATTGGTCGTCATCACCTCGAGCCGGCACCCCCACACCTCGCCGGTCGGGGTGGGCCGCATGTCCCAGGTCAGGCCCTGGTCGCGGGCCCAGTCGAGGAGCCGCGCGGTCACCGCCATCAGCTCGTCGGGGTGGCCCTTGTGGGTGAGCGTCGCGTACCGGCCGGCGGGCAGCGTGTCGGCGAACAACGGCGGGTTGACCGGGACCGGGCGGGCGACCGGGATGCCGGCCTCGACGACGAGCTCGGCGGACATGTCGATCACCCGGTATCGGAAGAACGGCGCTCCGGCGACCGGGACGCCGTTTTCCGCGAGCCGGCCGAACATCCCGGGCAAATGGTCGGCGACCCGGGCGAAGTCGGTCATCGAGATGGTCTCGCGGCGGCCCACGTACGGCTGCTCGGCCTGCTCCACAATCGTCGGCTGCACGCGGTCAGTCTCACAAACCCGGCGGTCCGACGCACTCCGAAGCGGGACGCAGGCGTGTCTTCAGCAGGGCGGCCGCCCGGGAGCTGTCGAGCAGCACGTTCGCCGGGCGCGGGCCGAGACCGCCCTCGGCGATCGTGCTGACCGGAATCAAACCCGGATCCTGCCCGTACGCCCGAGCGACCATCCGCCCGAACCCGTCCCGGCTCACCGTCTCCGGCCCGGCCACGTTGATCAGCCCCGAATACCCGAGCGCATCGAGTTCCAGCACCGCGGCGGCCAGATCGTGCACCGCGACCGGGCGGCGGAACTCGTCGGAGAACAGCGCGCCGGTCACGCTGCCGTTCAGCAAGCCGAGGGCGAGCTGGATCTGCTTGCTGCGCTCATCCCCGATGATCAGCGAGGTGCGCACGATGGGGGCGGCCGGCATGATCGCGGCGACCGCGGTCTCGGCCGCCGCCTTGGCAGCCCCGTACCGGTGGACCGGGGTCGGCTCGTCGTCGTCGAGATACGGTGCGGGACGGCCCGCGTGCAGCGCGTCGCTGGAGATGTGCACGAGCCGGGCGCCCACCGCGGCGGCCGCCAGTGCCACGTTCGCCGCGCCGTCCGCGCAGACGGTCCACGACGTGTTCCGATACGCCGTGTTGATCACGAGCTGCGGGCGTACGGAAGCAAGCAGTTGATGGGTTGCCGAGCGGTCGGTGACGTCGAGGCGTAACCACCCGCCGGTGCCCGTGGTGGAGGTGCCGGTGACCGGGTGACCGGCCGCCGACGCCTGCGCGGCCAGCTCGGAACCGAGGTAACCGGAGGCGCCGACGACCAGGACGGTCATCAGTTGGAGTGCTCCACGGGCACGACGCCACCGGTGGCCGGCTTGGGCTTCGCGTCCACGCCTGCCTCCAACCGCTGCTGCGCGGTGATCGGGGTCGGCGCGGTGGTCAGCGGGTCGAACCCGCCACGCGTCTTCGGGAACGCGATGACCTCGCGGATCGAGTCGTTGCCGGAGAGCAGCATGCAGGTGCGGTCCCAGCCGAGCGCGATGCCGGCGTGCGGCGGCGGACCGTACTTGAACGCCTCGAGCAGGAAGCCGAACTTGTCCTGCGCCTCGTCCGGCGTGATGCCGAGCAGGTCGAACACCCGGCTCTGCACGTCGGCGCGGTGGATACGGACGCTGCCGCCGCCGATCTCGTTGCCGTTGACGACGATGTCGTACGCGTACGCGAGGGCCTTGTCCGGCGCCTCCTCGAAGCGGTCGAGCCACTCGGCGTTCGGCGAGGTGAAGGGGTGGTGCACCGCCGTCCAGCCGCCGTCGTCGGTCTTCTCGAACATCGGGGCGTCGACCACCCAGCAGAACGCCCAGGCGTCCTCGTCGATCAGGCCGGAACGCTTGGCGATCTCGATGCGGGCGGCGCCGAGCAGCTCCTGAGCCTCGCGTCGCTCGTTAGCCGCGGCGAAGAAGATCGCGTCGCCGGGCTTGGCGCCCACCGCGTCGGCCAATCCGGACAAATGCCCCGATGACAGATTTTTCGCGACCGGTCCCCGAGCTTCGCCGGTCTCCGCGTCCAGGACCACGTAGGCGAGACCCCGGGCGCCGCGAGCCTTAGCCCAGTCCTGCCAGCCGTCGAGCTCCTTGCGGGTCTGCGTCGCGCCGCCCGGCATGACGACGGCGCCGACATAACCACCCGCGGCGATCGCGCCGGCGAAGACACGGAACTCGGTGCCCTGGAAATACTCCGTCAACTCGCGCAGTTCCAGCCCGTACCGCAAATCGGGTTTGTCGGATCCATACCGGTTCATCGCGTCGGTCCACGTGATCCGCGGGATCGGCCGCGGCACCTCGTAGTCGGCCAGCTCGCCCCACAGGCGGGAGACGATCTCCTCGCCGAGCTCGATCACGTCGTCCTGCGTCACGAACGACATCTCGATGTCGAGCTGGGTGAACTCGGGCTGCCGGTCGGCGCGGAAGTCCTCGTCGCGGTAGCAGCGGGCGATCTGGTAATACCGCTCCATGCCGGCGACCATCAGCAGCTGCTTGAACAGCTGCGGGGACTGCGGCAGCGCGTACCACGTGCCGGGCTGCAGGCGGACCGGGACCAGGAAGTCGCGCGCGCCCTCCGGGGTGGACCGGGTCAGCGTCGGCGTCTCGATCTCGTTGAAGTCGCGCGCGTGCAGCACCTCGCGGGCGATCTGGTTGGCCCGGCTGCGCAGCCGCAGCGCCTGAGCCGGGCCGGAACGGCGCAGGTCCAGGTAGCGGTATTTGAGGCGGAGGTCGTCGGACGCGGTGATCGTGTCGTCGATCGGCAGCGGCAGCGGGGCCGCCTCGGACAGCACGGTCAGCTCGGCCGCGACCACCTCGATCGCCCCGGTGGGCAGCTCCGGGTTCTCGTTGCCGTCCGGCCGGGTCGACACCTCGCCGTTGACCAGGACGCAGAACTCGTTACGCAGGGCGTGCGCGTCCTCCTCGCGGAAGACCACCTGCACCACGCCGGAGGCGTCCCGCAGGTCGACGAAGATGACACCGCCGTGGTCGCGCCGGCGGGCCACCCACCCGGCGAGCGTCACCGTCGTGCCGGCGTCGCTCGCGCGCAGGCTCCCGGCGTCATGGGTACGGATCACGGGAATGTCTCCTCACAGATGTCACGGGCGCTCCGACATTCTGTCAGCCGTCAACCCGCGACTTTCCAGGAGGTGGCCCGCATCCCGGCGGTTCCGGTCCGGCCCACCTCGGTGATCTCGACGAGCACCATGCGGGTCGTCGTCTGCACGCAGAGCACGGCGCCTTTCCTCACCTCCACGCTAGCTCCCGGCCCGAGCGGGCTGGTCCGGATCGCCCGCGCGCAGCCGGCCGCGTCGAGATCGGAGTCCGGCACCTGCGCGCCCGCCGTCGCGCCCGGTCCCAGGCTCAGACGCGGCGGCTGGTCCCCGCAGCGGCTGTCGTAGCGCAGATCACTGACCGGCTCGATGGAATTGGCGCGAGGTTCGTCGAGGTCGAGGTTCATCACCGCGGCGCAGCCCACCTGCACCCGCAACGGTTCCCGCGCGTACGCCACGTCGAAGCTCTCCGGACCGCCCGGCGCGACGGGCTGCTTCGCCAGCGCCGCCCGGGCCAGCTCACCGGCCCGCCACGCGAAGAAGATCGCGACCCCGGCCACGTTGAGCGCGAACAGGGTGAGCAGGACCAGCACGAACGGCGTACGGCTGCGTTTGCGGGGTGGGTCGATGCGTTCGGTGGGCTCGTCGATCTCGGTGAGGCGGTTGATCGGGTACTGGTCGCGCGACGGCGTGGAATTGGTGTTCGTGGTCCGGAACACGGACATACGGCGGCTCCGAGGGCTGCGGCGAACCGGGCAACCCAGACCGTAGGTTCCGTCGATCATCCGGACCCATCCCCCGCCAAGGCGACCCCCGGACGGTGCATACCGCCGTACGATTCGTCGATGGCGTCCGAATCCCGCACCCTCGACCGCGTGGACCGCCAGATCCTCCACGCTCTGCAGATCGCCCCGCGGGCGGCGTTCGCCCGGATCGCCACCGTCCTCGGCGTCTCCGAGCAGACCGTCGCCCGCAGGTATCAACGACTGCGCACGTTCGGGGTGCTCCGGGTCCTCGCCCGGCCGAACCAGATCCGGTCCCCCGGCTCCACGTACTGGGCGTTGCGGATCGGCTGCCGGCCGGGCGGCGCGGACCCGCTGGCCGACGCGCTGGCCCGCCGCGGGGACACGTCGTGGATCAGCATCGCGGCCGGCGGCGCCGAGATCATCTGCCAGGTCATGGTGCCGCACGACGACCACACCGGCCTGCTGCACCGGCTGCCCCGGGCGTCCAACGTGCTCACGTTCAGCGCGCACCAGCTGCTGCACCGCTTTCCGGGGCGTGGCGAGACCGACTGGATCGCGACGGGTGACGAGCTGTCGGATGATCAGCGAGCCGCCTTGACTCCCGTCTCGCGGGGCAAGACGGACGCGGCGCTGTTGCCGGGCGACGAGCCGTTGATGGCCGCCCTGGCTCGCGACGGGCGGGCCGGGTGGGCGGCCCTGGCCGAGGCGACCGGGTGGAGTCAGCGTCAGGTCGCGCAGCGGGTGGCGGCGCTGGTCGCGGCCGACGCGATCTACTTTCATCTGGACGTGGCGGACGCCGCGGTGGGGATGGGGTCGGTCACCACGTTGTGGTTCACCGTGGCGCCGTCCGATCTGGCCGCGGCGGGCGCCCGGCTGGCCGATCATTCGGAGGTCGCGTTCGTCGCCGCGGTCACCGGGAGCGCGAACCTGATGGTGTCGACCCGGTGCCGCGACGCCGAAGCTTTTTACCGATATTTGACGACAAAGGTGGCGGAGGTGCCGGGGGTGCACAGTGTGGAGACGGTCCCCCAGCTGCGCCGCGTCAAACAGTCGCTGTTCCTGGTCGAGGACGGCCTGGTCCGCGAGCCGGCGTAATCCCGGTGGGGCCGGCATCGATCGAGTCCGCGTCCGCGCCGGCCGCGCGCTGGTCGGCACCGGCCGCGTCCTGGCCCACATCGGTCGTGTTCTTGTCCGGCCCGGCGTGCCGCACCAGCGCGAACACCGCCACCGCCCCGATCAGCCCCACACCGCCGGCCACCAGGAACCCGGCATCCAGCCCGGCCGCCGCCGCCCCGAGGAAGGCCGGCCCGTGCGCCTGCCCGGCCGCCACCGCCCGCCCGGCCGCCTGATCCCCCAGGACGCTGCCGGCCCGCGACGCGACAACCGTGCCCAGCACGGCCACCCCCACCGCGAATCCCAGCTGCCGCGCGGTGTTCAGCGTCCCGGCGGCCATCCCGCCCCGATCCGCCGGCACCGCGGCCATCCCCGACGACGCCAGCATCGGCATCACCAGCCCCACCCCGAGCCCCACGACCGCGTAACCCGGCACCAGCGCCGGCCATCCCGACCCCGGACCGACCAGCACCGCCCCGAGCAACGACCCCACCCCGATCAACAGCATCCCGGTCCCGATGATCACCCGTGGCGAGCGCCCGTGCAGCCGCCCACCGGCAACCGCCGAGGCGACCAGCGCGATCACCCCCACCGGCAACGCGGTCAGCCCGGCCCGCAACGGCGTCAGCCCGAGCAGCGCCTGCAGCCAGATCGAGGTGTAGACGAGCACCGCGAAGGCGGCGAAGTTCACCAGCAGCGAGGCGATCAGAATCCCCGCGAACGAGCGCCGGCGCAGCAACGAGAGGTCCAGCATCGCGTACGGGGAACGCCTCTCGATTTGCCCGAAGGCCACCAGCGCGACCGCGCTGAGCAGCAACAATCCCCAGGTACGCGGCGACGACCAGCCCACCTCGTTCGCCCGGATCAACGCGCAGGTCAGCGCCGCCGCCGCAACCGTGAAACTCACCGTGCCCGCGATGTCGAACCGCCCGCTCCGGCGCGGCCCGTCCGGCCGCAGCGCCACCTTGCACAGCACCAGCGCGGCCACGCTGACCGGCAGATTCACCAGGAAGATCCAGCGCCAGCCGAGACCGTCGGTGAGCACGCCACCCAGCACCGGCCCGATCGCCGCCGCGGCCCCCGAGACCCCACCCCAGATCCCGTACGCCATCCCCCGCTCCCGCCCCCCGATACGCGGCATTGAGCAGCGTGAACGTGGTCGTGAACATGGCCGCGGCGCCGACACCCTGAACCACCCGCGCGGCGATCAGCAGCCGATCGTCCGGGGCCAGCCCGCAGGCCAGCGAGGACAGCGCGAACACGGTCAACCCGGCCGCGTACAGACGCCGATGACCGGCCGTGTCGGCGACCGCGCCGGCGCCGAGCAGCAGCACGCCGAGCGACAGCGCGTACCCGTCCACGACCCACTGCAGCGACCCGAACGAGGTGTGCAGGTCCTCGGCCATCCGCGGCAGCGCCACGTTCACGATCGTCACGTCGATCAGCAGCATGAAAGTTCCGAGACACACGGCCACGAGTGGCCACCATTTACGCATGGTGACCAGGGTTGCCGCCGCGGTCCTGATCTTCCAGCCGAGTCACTCTCCGGTGGTGCAATCCTCCGCGCGTGCCCCGCCGGCGACGGGATCCGCCGTCACAGCGGCCCCGCGTCACTGAACCAGCCATCGGCGAGCACCGGTACGACCTTGCTCTCGCCCACCTCGGCGGCCACCGCCACGTCGCCCTCGAAGCCCATGTTGCGCAGCTCGCGCCCGCTGACCGAGGCGGCCAGCGCGTCCTTCACCTCGGGTGCCACCCCCCGGTACGCGGACAGCGCGGTCATCGCCTCCGGCGACAGGTCGCTCCCGCCGAGCGCGTCCAGGAACGCCCCCGCTCCCCAGAGGTCCTCCACCGCGGGCCGTAGCGTCCCGTCCGGCCAGTGCTCGCCGGCCGCGACCACGCCGACCGGCCGGTCCCCGGCCCGCTCGCGCACCCAGGCCCCGGCCGCCGCGGCGTTGCGTAAGGACACGCCGACCACGGTGATGCCGTCACCGGCCAGCCGCGCCGAGATGGCCGACCCGTTCGGCGACGGCAGCACCAGCCGGTCGATCTTCGAGTCGCGCAGGTTGGAGTCGCGGATGCTGGCCGGCGACAGGGTGATCTGCCCGGGGCCGGTCTTGGACCGGAACACCGCCAGCGCCGCCCCGTGCCGGCGGGCGAAGTCGACCGCCGAGTCGTCGCGCCAGCGGTAGGGCAGAACGCTGAGCCCCTGCTCGATCGCGACGGTCAGCGTGGTGGTGAAGGACAGCACGTCCACCACGGCGACGAACGCCGCGCCGGGCGACACCGCGTCGGCACCGAGCGGCCCCCAGTCGAATCGCACCCGATATCCGCCCTGCCCGTCGCCGATGCTCATCGCCGCTCCGATCAGAAGTACGTGTGCAGGATGTCGACCACGCGGCGGTCCTCGTCGACCACCGGGATGTCGCGCCACTTGTCGAACGCCGTACAGGGATGGGAAATCCCGAACCGCACGAGATCGCCGGGAGTGAGCATAACGTCACCTGTGGACAGATACGTGTGGTGGTCATTGAGCTTTGTCACTGTGACGCCGGTGGCCGCCGACTCCGAGCCGTCCACCCGGCGGATCGTCAGCGCCACCGGCAGGCCCTCGTCGACCGGGGCGTCCCGCTTGCCCATCCCGGCGATCGCGAGGCCCGGTTCGGGCACCGACTGCACCTGCGCCCACACCTCCAGCGCCGCCGCGAGCGGACCCTCGGCCGGCACCCGCAGGAACGGCGTCCGCTCCCGGTAGTAGCCGTCGTCGTGGGTGACCGACGCGCCGCTGCGCAGCACCACCCGGGCCGCCTCGGGCAGCGCCTTCAGCCGGTCCACCACCCGGTCGAACCATGCGCTGCCGCCCGCCGAGACCAGCGGGCTCTCGCCGAGCAAATTCTTGCGTTGCAGCCGCTTCACCCCGGCCACCAGCAGATCCAGGAAGTCGTCCACCTCCTGCTGGGTCTGCAATTGACCCTCGTACGCGGTGACGCCCGCCAGCCGTACGCCGGGCGCCGCCTCGGCCGCTCGCGCCACCGCCTCCAGCTCGTCGAGGGTGCGCACCCCGGTCCGTCCCTTGTCGTGCCCGAGCTCGACCAGCACCCGCACCGGACCGCCGGACGCCCACGCCGCCTGCACACCGGCGATCGAGTCGACCTGGAACCACACCTGCCAGCCGGCTTCACCCTCCTGAGCCAGCCACCGCAGCGCCGTACTGTCGAGCACCTCGTTGGCGATCAGCACCCGCTCGACGCCCAGCCTGCGCAGCACCAGCGCCTGGTTCGGGGTGGCCACGGTCATCCCCCAGGCGCCCGCCTCGAACTGGGCGGCCAGCAGGCCCGGCGCCATCGTCGTCTTGGCGTGCGGGGCGAAGTCGAGCCCGTGCCGGCGCGTGTACTCCGCCATCGTCGCGATGTTCTTCTCGGCCGCGTCGCGCCGCAGCACCATCAGCGGCCAGGTGAACCCGCCGTCGAACAGGCTGGGTCGCGCCGCCGCGTAATCCCCGGCCGACATTTCCTCGCCGGGCAGCCAGAATCCCTTGCTGCGCCAGTCCACCCGCGTCTGCGGTACGTCCACCAGACCTCCTCGTGCCGCCGTTCGAAGCCCATCAAAGGTGCCCGGGATCGTCAACGATTCCGATCACCCACCGGAAAAAGTACTCATGATGTCCGCATGACTTGGGACTTGCTGTTCGCCGGTGGTTCTCCGTCCGACGTGGCCGTCACCGGTGGCCGGATCGCCGCGGTCGGCCCCTCGCTCCCCCGTTCCGCGCGCACCGTGGTCGACGTCGCCGGGTTGCTGATCACGCCCGGGCTCATCGATCTGCACACGCACGTCGGGCCCGGGTATTGGGGCATCGAACCGGACCCGATCGCCTGGCACACCGGGGTCACCACCTGGGTGGACGCGGGCTCCGCCGGGGCGTACACGGTGGCGGGTCTGCGCCGGGTCGCGGCCGCCGCGCGGGTCCGGGTGCCCGCCCTGCTCAACATCTCGGCGATCGGGCTGGCCGGCCGCACCGGGGAGAACCGTGACCTGGCGAACTGCGACGTCGCGCTGGCGATCGACACGATCCAGGCGTACCGGGAGATGATCTTCGGGGTCAAGGTGCGCATCGACCACGAGGCGGTCGGCGGCAACGGGGTGGAGCCGCTGCGGCGGGCGATCGCGGCGGCGTCGGCCTGCGAGGTGCCCGTCATGGTCCACATCGGCGCCGCGCCGCCCGCCGTCGACGAGGTGCTGGAGCTGCTGCGTCCCGGCGACATCGTGACGCACTGCGCCAGCGGGCTGGCCCGGCCGCTGGGGCCCGCGGCGCTGGCGGCGGCCGGCCGGGGCGTGCTGTTCGACCTGGGGCACGGCGCCGGCGGGTTCTCCTTCGAGGTGCTCGAACGTCAGCTCGACGCCGGCCTGCGCCCGTACACGATCTCCACCGATCTGCACGCCCGCTCGGTGTTCGGCCCGGTCTTCGACCTGCCCACCACGATGGCGAAGCTGCTGGCGGTGGGCGTGCCGCTGGACGAGGTGCTGGCCGCGGTGACCACGCATCCGGCGCGGGCGCTGGGCCTGCCGGGCGGGTCGCTGTCGGTGGGCGCGCCGGCCGACCTGGCGATTTTTTCGGTACGCGACGAGCCCCTGGACGTGGTCGACGCCCATCTCGCCGTGCGCCGTTCACCCCGGCGCCTGGTCAACGAGGCGACCTACGTGGCGGGGCGGCTTCTGCCGGCTCGGTTACCGGCGCCGCCGCCGCCGTGGATTCCGCTCACCGCCGGGCAGCGCGCGGCCCTCCGGCAGCGGGATCATGAGTTCCGTACCCTGCTGTCCGCACCCCTGGTGGGCGTGGACGGCCTGGCCGAACAGTTTCCGAGGAGTTCCTGATGCCCAAGCGCGCCATCGTCACCGACCAAGCTCCGCGCGGCGGCCCGTATTCGCACGCGGTCGTCGCCGGCGACACCATCTACCTGGCCGGTTGCGTGCCGGCGCGGCCGGACGGCACCCGCGTCACCGGCAGCTTCGCCGAACAGGCCCACGCGGCCTTCACCAACCTGGCCACCTGTGCCGCGGCCGCCGGCTCCAGCCTCGACCAGGCCGTACGCGTCGGCGTGTACCTGCGCGACTGGGCCGACTTCGCCGAGCTGAACGAGATCTACCAGGAGTACATCAAGGGCCCCGACCTGCCGGTGCGCACCACGCTCCCGGTCGCGCTGGAGGGCATCGACATCGAGGTGGACGCGGTCCTCTACACCGGCGCCTGACGGGTCCCCTTCCCCGGTGTGGGGACCCGCGCCGCCCCGAGCGTCCGGAGTCCCCACACCGCACACGCCACGCCGAGGTGTGACGACCTACGACACCCCCAGCGTGCGGGATCCCCACACCACCAGCCGTAGCCCGCAGGTGTGGGGAGGCACGACGCCCCCAACGCTCGAAACCCCCACACCACCGGCCGCAGCCCGCAGGTGTGGGGAGGCACGACGCCCCCAACGCTCGAAACCCCCACACCACCGGCCGCAGCCCGCAGGTGTGGGGAGCCAGGGCGCCCGGAGCGTGCGTGATCCCCACACCGCGAGTGGCGGGTCGAGGTGTGGGGATCAAGGGACGCGGTGGGTGGTGGCGATGCCTGCCGCGGTCAGGCGGCTACCGCGATGGGGACGCCGTGCGGGTCGGTGAGAGCCAGCCGGGTGTGCAGGTTGCCCTGCTGGGCGACGCGGGCGAAGTACTCCGAGCGGCGCCGCTGGAGGCAGCCGTTGCGGGTGCGGGCGCCGGCCGCGGCCGGGGGCAGCAGTTCCGGGGCGAGCGAGCTGTTCAGGCCCTCGCGCAGCAGCTGCAGTGCCTCGGTCCGCAGCTGCGAGATCCGCGACTCGGTGACGCCCAGCCGGGCGGCCACGTCGCTGAGCGGCTGCTCCTGCAGGAACGACTCGATCACCACCATGCGCAGCCGCTCGGGCAGCGCCTGGATGGCCTGATGCAGGTAGCCGAGCCGCTCGCGCTTGAGCAGCAGGTCCTCGGGGCCCTCGGAGGTCTCCGGAACCATCTCCTCGGCCGCCCCGGTCGGGAAGCCCTGCAGGCTCAGCAGCGCCGCCTTCTGCACGTCGTCCTCGACGGTGGCGAGCTCCGCGATGCCGATCCCGAGCAGTTCGGCCACCTCGGCGTCGCTGGGGGTCCGGCCGAGGGCCGCGGTCAGTTCCTGGCGGGCGGCGGCGGTGCGGCGGGCCCGGGCGCGTACCGACCGGCTGGCCCAGTCCTGCCCGCGCAACTCGTCGAGCAGGGCGCCCCGGATGCGGACGGCGGCGAAGCGGTGAAAGGGGATGCCTCGGGTGACGTCGAAGGATCGCGCGGCGCCGAGCAGCGCGGCGAACCCGGCCGAGGAGAGGTCATCTGAATGGACATGGCCGGGCACTCGGTTGAGCAGTTCCCGGACCAGATGGCCAACCATCGGCATGTGTTCGCGGACCAGGTCCTCGATATCACGCGCGGACGGCGCGTCGTGGATGATGCCGATGGTGGCGGGGAGTTCGGTCGTGGTGGTCACGTGGTCCTCCTCGCTCGTACGACCGGTTCGGTGAAACCGGCTGACGAGGAGAACTTTTGCCGTCGAAAGGTGCAGCGACGGCCGAACTCGGTTGCTTTTGCGGAGCTTTTTGCGAGAAAACCTCAGGTTTAGTGGAAGGCGGCGGCGCGGCGCGGTTGTAACACACCGGTGAGCTCCGCGTGCACCCAATGCATCCGGCGGACCGCGACGTCCGGGTGATCCCCGAACTCGGTCGCCACGCCGGCCGCGCACCCGTCGCTGCCGTGCCGCAGGATGGTGGCGGTGATCGCCTGCTCGACGCGCTGCCGGGTCGGGCTCTCGGATGGCTGGACGTCGGAGACGAACAGGGCCTCCGCCGCCAGGTCCCGGACGATGCTGATCATGGTCGAACTCCCCCGATGTACGACTGCTTGGCACGCTCCCGGAGCTAATGCCCGCTTAGCGGTGTTTCAGACCCGCGAATCCGCCAAGCGATGCCTGCTCTTCAATGTTCCCCGCGTAGGGACCCATCACCACATCTTCCCTGCGTGGGGGCCGTCACCCGGCAGCCACGCCGAGCGGGTTCGGCATTAGCCGGGCGAATGACCGCTTCCACCCTAACGCCGCGATCGGCCGCCCGGCTTGCGCTTTTTGCCGGGCGGCCGATCAGGAGCCGTTAGTTCGATGAACTGAGATTCGGCGGAGCGCCGCCCCCGCCCGGATTCGTGTCGTCGCCGCCTGGCTCGGAGCCGTCGACGGGTTCCTCGGAGCATTCCCCGGCGTCCACGTCACACCTCGTGCCGCCGCCGTTCGGGGACGACGGGGTTTCAACCGGGGTGGTCGGCTCGGTCGTAGTCGGTTGGGTTGTCGGCTCGGAGGAGTCTTGGTCCGGGGGAGGAGGCGGAGGAATCTTTGTCGTTGGCGTGGTCGATGGGCCGCCGGTTAGGGTCGGGGTTGGTCCGGCCGTGGTCGGTGTCGGCTTGATGTCGACCACGCCGTCTGGGCCGACCGAGATCCCCGGGAGCGGGTTGTTCGCCGACGGGGGCTGGCCCAGCCGCGTCGTTCCGTCCGACAAATGCTCGACCTGGCGGGACGGCTCGCCCGGCTTGGACGACACGAACGTCTCGCAGGTCTGCCGGTTCAGCGAGAAGGCCAGCGGTGCCGCGTTGCTCGCCGTATAGCGCCCGGTAAGCGGCAGCGTCACCGCCTTCTGCGGGTTCAGCGGGGTGGCCGAGGAGACCGTGACCTGGGTGCTGTCCTGCTTCAGGGCGACCTTGCCGTTGCCGGAGACGACCTGGTCGCCGGGCATGATGAACCAGAGCGTCCAGTCCTTGACCGGCGTGTCCGCCCGGTTGGCGAGGGTGACCTCGGCCTTGAACTTGCCGCCGTCGTCCGACCAGACCGCGTAGCTGACCACGCAATGACCGGTGGGCGGCACCACGCTCGGCTGCGGACCGGCCGCGGCGGCCGGTGTGTTGTTGCCCGTGTCGCTGGCGAGGCTCCACCCGTACATGCCGAGCGCCAGCGCCACCACCGCACCCGCCACGACCAGGATCCGCCGGGTCTTGCCGTGCACGCCGCGGCCCCCGGGCCGGGAGGATCCCGGGCCGTCGTCGCGCGACGGCGGCCCCGAGGCCGGGGCCTGGCCGCCGATCGCCGGCCGCAGCGCACTGCTCGGCGGCGGCGGCATGACCGGCCCGGACTTGAGCGCCGCGAAACCGCTGTTCCGCACCGGTGCCGCGGCCCCCTCGGACGCGGCCGCGGACTCGCCCGAGCCATCCGAGCCATTCCCGCCGCCCGAGCCGGGCCCGCTACCCGATCCGGATCCGCCGCCCGAACCGGCTGCGCCACCCGAACCGGCTGCGCCACCCGAGCCGGGTGCGCCGCCCGAACCAGCGCCGCTACCGGATGCGGCAGCCGCGGCTGCTGCCGCCGCTGCCGCCGGTGCGATCGGCGGCGCCGCGGGCGAGACCGGTGGCCCCGAGAACGGCGGCGCGACCGACGGCGAACCCGGCGCGGCCCACACGTCCGGATAGGACCGTGGGCCCGGCAGGATGTGCGTGTCCTCGGCGCTGCCCGACCAGTCCGGGACATATCCCCGGGCGACCGGCGGCGCACCGGCCGAGATGCCGGCCAGCACGTGCGCGAGCTCGGCGCTGGACGGCCGGTCCGCCGGACGCTTCTCCAGACAGCGGCCGACCAGCGCGGAGATCGCCGGCGGCAGGCCGTCGACCTGCGGCAACGGGTCGGGCTCGACGTACTGGTGGGCGCGCAGCAACGCGGTGGTGGTGCCGACGTCCCACGGCAGCTGGCCGATCAGCGTGCGGTAGATCAGCAGACCCACCGCGTACACGTCGGTGGCCGGGCTGACCTGGCCGCCCTCGAGGCGCTCGGGAGCCAGATAGGCCGGGGTGCCGAGCAGGCTGCCGTCGGGGTCGATGTCGTTCTCGCCGATCAGGGCCGAGATGCCGAAGTCGACCACCTTGGCGCCGGTCTGGGTGAGCATGACGTTCGCCGGGGTGACGTCCCGGTGCACGATGCCGCGCGCGTGCGCGGCGGCGAGCGCCGCGGCCACGTCGGCCGTTATCCGCGCGGCGTGCTGCCACGGCAGCTTGCGCACGCGGGCCAGAACGGCGGCGAGCGACTCGCCGTCGATCAGCTCCATCACGACATAGGGAACCGGCTCACCGTCGACGGTGGTCGCCTCGCCATAGTCGTACACATTTGTAATGTTTGGATGGCTGAGTCGTGCCGCGGCCTGCGCCTCGGCCCTCAGCCGCCGCCGGAACGACGGGTCGGCACTGGTCGACGGCGGCAACACCTTGACCGCGACCTGGCGTCCGAGGACCTCGTCGAACCCTCGCCACACCACTGACATACCGCCGGCGCCGAGCCGCTCGACCAGCCGATAACGGCCGGCCAGCAGACTCGAACCGGGGAGGTCCGACGTGCTCATGTGCCCCCACATGCGCGCTTCGAAGAATCATCGGGTCGCACCGCCATGCCACCCGACGCCGGGGCGAGACCGGCCCGCCACGTGGACCGAGCTTGCCCCATCGACGGCAGGGATGTTAGCGGATGATCGGCTGGTATCAAGCGCGCTCACATGGCCGTCTACCTGGGACTCGTCACGGTCAGTTGGCATCGGGACGCACTTTCGCGGCTCGCGCGCAAGGCACCGGAAAGTCGGATCCACGACTGAGCGTCACGACCAAATGCCGGAATTAGTCCTAAATGCCCACTAGGCCAGGCGGGGCAACGCGAGATCTTTTCATCGTCCTGTAAAGACCGATACACCCGACGTTGCCAAGACGTGACGGAACGGGTTTGCCAATGGCGATCTTCAATGTCCGAAGTATTACTGGCCGTATGGCAATTGTTGAAGTGTTGACCAGTGCAATACCACCTGATCGGACGACGCCGATAGCTGATCATCTCATTCGATGTGCCAAATTTTCGCGCCCGCGTGTCAGGTGAGCACGGACGGTGTACCGCTGAGCAGATCCCGGGCCGGGGCGGCGATCGCGCCGGGCGCCTTGGCCAGCGCACCGACCGGCATCTCGCCGGCCGTGGCACCCATCGAGGCGAGCAGCGACATCATCGGCGCCAGCTTCTCGAAGAGCACCAGCACCACGTCACCGGGCCGGGCCAGACGCACGGCCGTGGTCACCGCGTCCCGGTAGCCGTCCGCGCGGACCGCGCGCAGCTGCGACCGGCGGGCCCGCATCTCGCGTTCCACCAGAGTGGACACCTCGCCGCGGGACCGGCCGCGCGGGTCCTCGTCCTCGTACAGCACGACCCGGGTGACGCCGTCGGCCACCACCTGGGCACACGCGGCCAGCTGATCGTCGCGGCGGTCGCCGGGCAGGGTCACCGCCGCCACGCACCGGCCCGCTCCCCAGAGCCGGTGCAGGGTCCGTAGGGTCGCCGCCAGCGCCGCCGGGTTGTGCGCGTAGTCGACAAATACCGAAATATCGTTTAAGCGCAGCAGAGTGCCCCGCCCAGGATTGTCCACGGCGGGGTCGAACTCGGACAGACGTCGGACGACCGTCTCCTGCCCGGCTCCGAGAGCACGCGCGGCGGCACAGGCGGCGAGCACATCGGCCACGACATGGGGTGCCGCTCCCCCGTACGCCCCGGGCACCTCCGCCAACCGCACCAACGGCGTCCGCCGCGCCCCGGTGGCCTGCGTGAGCCACCCGTCCTCCAGCACGTACGCTGTCCCGCCCCCGGCCAGGTGCCGCTCCACCACCGGCTGCCGCGGATCGAGCCCGAACCAGACCACCCGCTTGCGGTCGGCCCGCACCCGGGGCCGTTCGACGAGACTGCGCACCCACGGGTCGTCGGCGTTCAGCACGAGCGTCCCGCCGTCCCGTACCCGCTCGGCCACCAGCGCCTTCACGTGCGCGAGATCGTCGATGGTGGCCAGCCCGTCCTGCCCCAGGTGATCCGCGGTGATGTTGGTGATCACGCCGACGTCGGTCCAGTCGTAGCCCAGCCCCCGCCGCACCAGCCCGCCCCGGGCCGTCTCGAGCACGGCCGCCTCCACCGCCGGGTCGCCGAGCACCATCTGCGCCGACAGCGGCCCGGTCGCGTCCGCGCGGAACACGGTGCGGCCGTCGATGCGTACGTCGTCGGTGGTGGTGAGACCGACCCGCCGCCCGCCGCCGGACAGCAGATGAGCGGTCAACCGAGCCACCGTGGTCTTGCCGTTCGTGCCGGTCACCGCGGCCGTCGGGATCCGCCCGTCGGAGCCGCCCGGGAACATCGCCCGCACGATCGCGTCGCCCACGTCGCGCGAGCGCCCCCGCACCGGCGCCAGGTGCATGCGCAGCCCCGGCACCGCGTTCACCTCGATCACGCCGCCCGGCACGTCCTCGTCCGACGGCAGCACGGACGGCGGCGGTACCGGCGCGGCGATGTCCGGCAGCCGCAGGTCGATGCCCGCGATGTCGAGCCCGAGCAGGTCCGCGACCCGCAAGCACAACCGGGTCACGTCCGGATGCAGGCGGTCGGTGACGTCGTACGCCGTACCGCCGGTGGAAAGGTTTGCGGTTTGGGCGAGCCAGACCTCGTCTCCGGCGGCCGGCACGCAGTCCAGCGTGCGGCCCTGCGCGGCCAGCAACGGCTCGTCCGGCGTGATCCGGGTCAGCACCCGCGAATGCCCGGTGCCGCGCCGCGGATCGGCGTTGGTGCGCTCGATCAGCTCGGCGACCGTGGCCTCCCCGTCGCCGACCACGTGCGCGGCGATCCGCTCGGCGGCCGCCACCACCTCGCCGGCGACCACCAGCACCCGATAGTCGCGTCCGCCGAGCTGGCGTTCCACCACGACGTCGCCGCCGGCCGCGTGGAACGCGCGCTCCACCTCGTCCGCTGTACGCAGTTCCATCCGCACGTGCTCGCCCTGCCGGCCCCGGCGCGGCTTGACGACCACCGGGCCGCCGAGCGACGCCAGCAGCGCGACCGCGGCCTGCACCGTGCGGGCCACGCCGCCGTCCGCGATCGGCACCCCGGCGTCGGCGAGCAGCCGCCGGGTGACCTCCTTGTCGCAGGACACGTCGATGCCGAGGCCGCTGGTGCGGTCGGTCATCGCGGCCCAGGCCAGGCGCCGGCGGGTGCCCCAGCCGAGGCGTACCAGGCTGAGATCGCCGAGCCGCTCGACCGGGATGCCGCGCCGTCGGGCGGCCGCGATGATCGCCTGGGTGCTCGGCCCGGTCGCCTCCCGTTCGGCGAGCGTGGTCAGGCTTTTGAGCCGATCGCCGAGGTCCGCCGGGACGGCACCGGACTCGATCTCGGTGACCAGCGCTACCGCCATCCGCAGCAGCTCGGCGGGCACGGCCGAGTCGGCGGGCTCGTCCACCGGGCATTCCAGGATGAGGTCGTAGCAGCCCGGCTCCCCGGTCGAGACGGTCCGGCCGAAGCTGACGTCGCGCCCGACGAGCTGGGAGAGTTCCAGGCAGACGTGCTCGGTGACGTGCCCGAAGTAGGTGCCGCCGCGCAGCCGGCTGACGAAGCCCCCGGGCGCCCCCGCGGCGCAATGATGCTCGGCCAGGCCGGGCACCGTGCGCAGCAGCCGCTCGGCGAAGCCGGTGACGTCGGACGTCTCCCGGCCGGTCAGTTCCTCGAGGCGCACGCGGCAGACCACGGCCGGACGGGAAAGGTACACGTTCGGACCGCGCAGGCGGCGCACAGACTCGATCTTCATGCGACAGCTCTCCGTTGAGCGCGTCGACGCCGGGGCCGGCGGGATGACTCATCGTGAAGACTAATCGGAATAAAACCGAAACATCCGGCTAATCGCCTGGTTCGGCGGGGAGTAGATGGGTAACCTCCGCCGGTCCGCGCGCCAGCGCCACCGCCTTCTCCTCGGCCTGCTCGTCGCTGCCGGTCAGCCGGCCCTGGTGCTGCCGCAGGTGCTCCTCCCACGTCGGGATTTGATAGATTTCGGTGAATTTATCGGGTTGCTCCCCGTCGCGGAACAGCCCCCACCGGCTCGCCCCGGTCCGCAGCCGCGTGCCGCGCACGGTCTCCATCGCCGCGACGAACGCGTCCACATTCGGCTCGTCGACCCGGTAGACGGCAGTGACCAGCACCGGGCCTTCGTCCAGGTGCGGCTGCAGCATGATGTGCGGCTCGGCCCAGAAGATCGCCGGGCTGCGGTCGGCGCCGTCCTGCTCGTAGACCGGTAACAGCCGGACCGTCGCGGTGCCGGCGAGCATCAGCGCCGCCGCCGTCAGGAACGTCGTGCGCAGACTGGTCGCCTCGGTGACCTGGCCCCAGATCAGCGCGCCCACGGCCTGCGACCCGGCGAAGACCACCTGATAGATGCCGAAGCCGCGGGCGCGTACCCAGTTCGGCAAAAACAGCTGCAGCGTCGCGTTCATCCGCGACACCAGCGTCATCCAGGCCAGACCCGCGGCGACCAACGCGACGATCACGGCGGCCGTCGACGACACCACCGCGACCACGATCAACGCGGCACCGTAGATCAGGCCCGCGATGACGATCAACTTGCCCGGCGAGAGACCCCGGCGGATACGCGGCATCAGCAACGCCCCGATGATCGCGCCGACACCGAGGGCGGCCAGCAGAATGCCGTATCCGCTCGCCCCCAGACCCAGCTCCTGATGCGCGACCAGCGGCAGCAGGCCCCAGACCACACTGCCCGGCAGCACGAAAAGCACGACCCGGGCGAGCAGGCGGGTGACCACCGGCGAATACCGCACGTAGTGCTCACCGGCGTGCACCGCCGGGCCGAAGCGTTCCGGGTGTGACGGGCCGGTTTTTCGCGGCCGCCGCCACCGCAGCAGGGCCACGGCGAACACCGCGTACGAGAGGGCATTGAGACCGAACACCGCCGCCGAACCGACCTGCGCCACGATCAACCCGGCCACCGCCGGACCGGCCGAACGCGCCAGATTCGTGTTCACCGCACCCAGCGCCGACGCCGCCGGCAACTCGTCGCGCGCCACCACCTCCGGGATCACCGCCTGCCACGTCGGCAGGGTCAACGCCTGACCGACGCCCAGCAGGAACGTGAAGAACAACAGCAACCCCGGCGGCATCAGATCCAGCCAGGTCAGCACCGCCAGCGCCGCCCCCGTCGCGAACAGCCCGACCTGCACGCCGAGCAGCAGCAACCGCCGATCCAGTTCGTCGGCCAGCGCCCCCGACGGCAGCGCGAGCAGCAGCACCGGCGTCATCGTGGCCACCTGCACCAGGCTCACCCAGGTGGCCGCGTCCGGCTCGCGCACCACCAGCCACTGCGCCCCGACCGTCTGCATCCAGGTGCCGACGTTGCTGGCCAGCACCGCGATCCACAACGAACGGAAGATCCGGTTACGCAGCGGGCTCATCGACGCCGCGTACCCGGTCCGGGCCGCGGCAGCACCTGCCGGAATTCGCCGACGTCGTGCCCGTGCGTGCAGCGCAGGCCCGCGTGCACCTCCGCGCCGCAGTCACGATGCACGAACTGCAGCGGCGGCCCTTCCGGGTCGGCCAGATACCGGTTACCCCAGTCGGCGACAGCGATCATCACCGGATACAGGTCGAACCCCTTCTCGGTCAGCCGATACTCGTGCCGGACCCGCGCGCCCGGCTGCTGATACGGCACGCGTCGCAGCACACCATGCCCCACCAGCGAGTGCAGCCGATTCGTCAGCACCTGCCGCGGAATCCCGGTCCGCACCCGCATGTCATCGAAGCGCCGCACCCCGTTGAACACCTCACGCAGCACCACCACGGTCCACTTCTCCCCCAGGATCTCCATGGCCCGCCCGATCGTGCAGTTCTCGATCGACCACTCCAGCGCGGCAGCTGTGGAATCCATGACAGGAGGCTAAGTCTCCTTGACAGACGCAGCAACCCACCCGGACCCTGCCTCTATGACCCAGACCCAGCCCGACGAGCGCACCAAAGCGCCAGCCGACGAGGCGCCCCAGCGCACCAAGGGGCCAGCCGAGGAGACCGCCCAGCGCACCGAGGCGACGCTCCAGCGGGCCGACGAGACGCTCCAGCGCACCCGCACGTTCAGCTGGACGGACCCGGCGCAACAGGCCGCGGCGATCGGCACCCTCAGCGGCCTGGACCTCCTGCAGGCCATGAGCCGCGGCGACGTACCCCCGCCTCCCGTGATCAACATGCTCGGCGCCGGCGCCCTGACCGCGTCGGAGGGCTCGGTCACCATCGAACTGGACCCCCAGGAGTTCCACTACAACCCCTTGGGCACGGTCCACGGCGGCGTGATCGCCACCCTCCTGGACACCGCCGCCGCCTGCTCGGTCCACAGCACCCTGCCACCCGGCACCGGCTACACAAGCCTCGACCTGAACGTCAAGTTCCTCCGCCCGGTCACCCTCTCCTCAGGCCACCTGACCTGCACCGGCACGGTCTTGCAGCGGGGCCGGCGCACCGCCCTGGCCGAGGCCCGCCTGACCGACGCCCAGGGCAAACTGACGGCCCACGCAACATCGACCTGCCTGCTCTTCGACCTCCCTTAACCCCTTCCCCCGATACGGCGAGCGAAGAGTCCCCTAGGTCTTACGGCCACTCTGACCGCCACACCAGGCCATACCCGGCTCCCGGCCCTTGCCCAATCCCGCACAGAACCACACTCCTCCGCCCCCGCACCCGCCCGCACCCGCTTGACCGCCCGCACCACCCGCACCACCCACACCGCCGCACCGCCTGCACTACCCGCACTGCCCACACCGCCGCACTGCCCACACCGCCGCACTGCCCACACCGCCGCACCGCCCACACCGCCGCACCGCCCACACCGCCGCACCGCCCACACCGCCGCACC
>NZ_JABBNC010000035.1 GCF_012933445.1 Actinoplanes sp. TBRC 11911 | reverse complement strand
GAGCACATCGCGTGGGGCACGCTGCGACGGCCGGTGTGCGCTTACGTCTACGACACCGCCGCACTGCGCGCGCGGACCGCCGAGGTGCGGGCAAGTCTGCCCCCTTCCGCCGTTCTCCTGTACGCCGTGAAGGCCAACGGCAATCCGGCGGTACTCGGGGCGCTGGCCGAGGTGTGCGACGGTCTGGAGATCGCGTCCGGCGGGGAGCTCGCGCTGGCACGAGCGGCCGGCGCGAAACGGATCGTGTTCGCCGGCCCCGCCAAGACCGACGCCGAGCTGGCCGCGGCACTGGACACCGGCATGCTGATCAACGTGGAGAGCGTGCACGAACTACGCCGCATCGCCGCCCTCGGCGACCACCCGGACGTGGTGCTGCGCGTCAACCGAGCCGGCACCGCGCTGCACGGCAGCCACACGATGACCGGCACCCCGACACCGTTCGGCATCGACGAAACCCAGCTCGGCGACGCGCTGGCCGTGCCCGGGGTGCACGTGATCGGCTTCCACCTGCACGCCGTGTCGAACAATCTGGACGGTGCCGCCCACGCCGCGTTCGTCCGTGACTGCCTCGACTGGTCGGCCCGCACCGCCGCCGCCCACGGCGTCGACCTGCGGGTGGTCAACGTCGGCGGCGGGTTCGGCGTCGACTACGTCACCGGCGCGTCCATCGACCTGTCGCCGCTACGCGACATCGAGGTGCCCGACGGCGTCGAGCTGATCTTCGAGCCGGGCCGGTTCCTGGCCGCCGACGCCGGCTGGTACGCCGCCGAGGTGATCGACCTGAAGACCACGCACGGGCGTACGTTCGCGGTGCTGCGCGGCGGCACCCACCATTTCCGCCTGCCCGCCGCCTGGGGTTACAGCCACCCGTTCACGGTCGTGCCGGTCGACGACTGGCCGCATCCGTGGCCGCGCCCGTCGGTGACCGACACCGAGGTCGACGCGGTCGGTGAGCTGTGCACGCCCCGTGACGTGCTCACCCGCGGCCAGCACGTGGACCGGCTGCGGGCCGGGGACATCCTGTTGTTCGCCCGGACCGGCGCCTACGGCTGGGACATCTCCCACCACGAGTTCCTGCGCCACGACCCGCCCGAGTTCATGATTCTCTGACGAACCAGGCCCGCCACCGCGATCCAAATTCCTCCACCCGTACGCCTCGAACCCCGTCCCCGGCAACGGAATCGACCTCGGCGCGGGTCAGCGGCCACGGCGGCCCGTCGTCGTCAGCGGTCGCCGACGCGAACGCCAGCACCAGCAGCGTCCCGCCCGGCGCGACGAAATCCCGTACGGCCGAGATCGCCCGCGCCCGCAGCTCCCGCGGCAGCGCCTGCACGTTGTTGCTCTCCACCACCAGATCGAAGCTTCGCCGCCACTGCGGAGGCGGGTCGAACAGGTCGGCCACGTGATAGTCCACGCGGGTGTCCGGATGCCGCTCGCGGGCCAGCCGGATCGCCGTGTCCGAGATGTCGAACGCCGTCGTCGCGTACCCCAGCCCGGCCAGGAACTCGGCGTCGCGTCCCGGACCGCACCCCACCACCAGCGCCGCCCGCCCCGCCCCGGCCGCAAGGTCCGCGCCGCGCAGGCTCTCCGCCGCGTCCGGTCGATCCCACGGCACCTCGGCCCGGCCGTCCCCCGCCTCCGCATAAAGCCGCTCGAACCAGCCGGTCGCGTCCCCCGCGTCCAGCGACGCGTGGGCCAGCCGCCGGGCGTCCTCGTCACCGCTCATGCCCCCATTCGACCATCACCGGCCGCGGCACGGGGGCCCCCGCGGCGTGGCGGGCGCGCCGGCCCGCTCGCAAGGCGGACAATTAACGCAATCATCATCGATCTCCCGCGATGTGGGGTCTGCGGCCAACCTGGCTAAGGCCACCTGGCTGCGGCCTCGAAATCGTCCTCGCCGCAGGCGCGAAATCGTCCTGGTCGCGTGACGATCGCTCGTGGCCGGACCGTCCACTATGTGGAACACCGCGGCCGCATCATGGACTTTTTGTGAACCTTGGATACTTGCGCCCACATACGAGCCACAACTCTCCAAGGTTCACATGCGGCCTGAAAATCGCGCCGGGCAAAAGGCCCATTACATGGTAAAACCATCCTCTACAATGGACGTCGATCTCACATCGCGGACGGCGGGCCCATAACGTGGACGCGGGTCTCAGCAGGCGGTCGCCCGTCCCACGGAATGGGCACGCCGCGCAGCCGCACGCCGCGCCCAGCGGCCCAGCTGTCCAGCGGCCCAGCGGATCCGACCCGTCTCCGGAAATATCGGATATGCGAGGGTGGGCCGGCCGCAGTACGCAACCAAGCGGTGGTCGGCTGTGTCACCCCGCGACCGCGCGACCGACCCTGCGGCGAGCTGCCGGCGCGCCTCAGTGATCCGCAGGCGACGGCGCAGCATCTCGCGACCCCGTGAACGGCGCCGACCGCGCGCGCGACGGGCACTGTTCCGCGACTACCGCAATCGGGCACGACCCAGCACCGGTCGGCCCGCGACCGCTGCTGACCGCTACGCCCACCGGCTCGCTTATGACTTGCTGGTCCAGTTGCTCCGGGCGCGTTGACGGCCGTGGAGTCGCCGAATTCGATATCCGCCAGGGACGTGTCGGCCCGCAAACGGCCTTCGCGCGGATTCCGCCAACGGCACGCGCCGCGAGAACCCCCCAGCCTGCCCGCACCCCGGCGGTCTCCCAACCCGGGCGGCCGCGACGACGCTTGGGCGGCCCTTACTCGGCAGCCCGCCGTCGGGCCTCGCAGGCGCGCTGCGCAGACGGCCTTCCCGGCCGGATTCCGCAAGGCAGGCGTGGCGGGCGGCGGATGTTCGGTGCGGGCCGAACTGTCGGGGCGGCATCATCGGCTGATGGACGACGCTGAAGGACTCGCCGCGTGGGCGGCGCTGCTCGCCGACCGCAGCCGGGCCGCGATGTGCCTGGCGCTGCTCGACAACCGTGCCTGGACCGTCGGGGAGCTGGCCCGGCACGCCGGCGTGGCGATGCCGACGGCCAGCGAGCACGCGGACCGTCTCGTCAACGGCGGGCTGGCCGCCGAGCACCGGCAGGGCCGGCACCGCTACCTGAGCCTGGCCGGCCCGGAGGTCGCCGCGCTGCTGGAGTCGGTCTCGTCGCAGGTCGCGCCCGGTCACGCGCCGCTCCGGTCGATGGCGGCCGCGCACCGGATGCGTAACCTCGCCGCGGCACGCACCTGCTACGACCACCTGGCCGGCACGCTCGGGGTGGCCGTCGCCGACGCCCTCGCCGCGACCGGTGCCATCGACCGGCGCTCCGGGCTGACGCTGACCGGCGAGGGACGCGCCCTGCTCGGCAACGTCGGCATCGAGCTCGCCACGACCACCCGGCGGCCGCTGCTGCGCGACTGCCTGGACTGGACCGAGCGGCGCCCGCACCTGGGCGGCGTGCTCGGCGCGGCGATCTGCCGGCACGCGTTCGACGCGGGCTGGATCGGGCGCATCGGCACCGGCCGGGCGGTGCGGGTCACCCCGGCCGGCGCGGACGCGTTCGCCGATCAGCTCGGCGTGGTCGTCCCCTCGACGCCGGATACTCCCGGCGCGATCTATGCGGCGCGGGGAGCACCGCGCGTCATCAATGCGTAGCCGGACGCGACCGACGTCACCCCCACACCTGCCGCACTGCGGATCATCCCCGCGGGGCTGGATGCACGCGGCGCAACTCCCGCAGCGCCTGCCGGCGCACGTCGCCGGTGAGGGTGTCGATGTAGAGGCGGCCGTCGAGGTGGTCGGCCTCATGCTGCAGCGCCCGCGCGAGGAAGCCGGTGCCGTGGATGACCAGCGGCTCGCCGTGCATGTCGAACCCGGTGGCGGTCACCGACAGGGCGCGCTTCGTCGGGTACGCGAGGTCGGGCAGCGACAGGCAGCCCTCCTCGTCGTCCTGCTCGCCCTCGAAGCCGGAGAGCACCGGGTTGACCATGTGACCGACCTCGTCGGCCACGTTGTAGGAGAACACGCGCAGGCTGACCCCGATCTGCGGGGCGGCGACACCGGCGCGGCCGGGCTCGCGGACCGTGTCCTCCAGGTCGGTGACCAGGGCACGCAGCTCCGCGTCGAAGGTGGTCACCGGGTCGGCCTCGGTGCGCAGGACAGGGTCACCGAAGATCCGGATGGGCCGAACTGTCATGCCCCGAAGGCTACCGGGCCGTTACCGCCGCGGCGGCACACAGGGTCAGACGGCGAACAGGGTCAGCTGGTCGGCGGCCAGCAACTCCCGCAACTTGACCAGCGACCGCCGCGTCTGGCTCTTCACCACACCGGCCGGCACTTCGAGCGCGTCCGCCACCTGCTCCACACTCAGGTCCTCGAAATAGCGCAGGATGATGATCGCCCGGTCCCGGGCCGGCAGCCGCCCCAGCGCGTCGAGCATGGTCAGCCGCAGCTCCGGGCTTTCCCGGTACGCCGGTTCGTGCAGCACCGCGTGCACGGTCTCGCTCGACGACCGGCGTCTGCGGTGGTCCAGGAAGGTGCGCAACAAAATCTTCTGCGCGTACGCCGTGAGGTTGTCCGCCAGCACCGCCCGCCGCCACGACAGGAACAACTTGGTCAGCGCCGTCTGGGTCAGGTCCTGCGCGAGGTGCCAGTCCCGGCACAGCATGAAGGCGGTGGTGCGCAGCCGCTCGGCGTGCGCGTTCGCGAACTCCGCGAACTCCTCGTCCTCGGTCATCGGCGCCAGCACGTCCCCGGTCATCGGCCGGCCACCGGCACGACCGGGAAGCGGCGCGCCCCGGCATCGACGAGCCCCGCGTCCATCGTGAAGCCCCAGCGCGGGTCGGACACGACGGCGACACCCTGCCCGGCGGTGAGGGCGCCCCCGGCCGGACAGGACGCGATGTCCAACCGCACCCGCACCCCGTCGGGCCGATCGGCCGTCACAGTCGTCGTCCGCGAACAGTCACCCGGCGTGTGCGCCACATCGACGGTGAGCGTGCCCGCGCCGCCCCGGCCGACCGTCACGGCGAGCATGCCGGCGCCGGCACCGGAGTCCACAAACAACCGAACACTCAGGTCGTCACCTGCGGAAACCCCGTACTCGCCGGTCTTCGCGGGCCGTACGAGCTCTGTCAGAAGCTGAAGCATGGCAGCGGATGTCGCTTTCTTCTGCTCTCCCCCGGCACGCGCCGTGCCGTCGTGGCTCGTCACCGTACGCTCACGGGGCGAGCCGGTGGGGGCCGAAGTCATCATCGGCACAGTTTCGGGAGACAACGACGGCATCGATACGTGAGGATCGATGCCGGTGCCGTCCGCGACCACCGGCACATGCGCACGCGACGGGGTTGCCTCGTCACGCAGAAGGAGCCCGGCGAGGACCAGCACCGCCACCAAGCCCGCACCGAGAGCGACCCGGCGCTGACGCCGCACGCGCCGGGCACGGCGGCCGGCGGCCATCGCGGCGCCGACGATGTCGCCGATCGGGGGCGGGCGCTCAGCGTCGAGCTCGGACCGCAGCAACGCCCGCAGCTCTTCCGTCACCACGACCTCTTCCCGCCTTTACCCACTAAGACGTGCCGGCGGCACCGGCCGGTGACACGTCATCGCACCCCCTTTCAACGCAGCCTCGGCCGGACCCGTCACGCGCGGGCGTCCACCGAGTACGTCAGGTAGGCGAACTGGGAAAGCCGCTCCACGTTGGTCAGACGCAGGCGTTTCGAGCTCAGGCGCCGCGGCAGCACCGGCGCACCGGCACCGAGGGTCACCGGGGCGACACCGAGGATCACCTCGTCGAGCAGCCCCTCGTCGGCGAACGCCCCGACGAGGGCGCCGCCGCCGACCAGCCAGATGTTCTTGCCGGCGGCGGCCGCGGTCATCGCCTCGTGCACCGGGCGCACGTCACCGCGCACGAACGTCAGGTTCACCCCCGGGATCGGCGGCAGCGAGCGATGCGTGAACACCCAGGCCGGGACGTCGCCGTAATACTCGTGCCACTTGGCCGGGTTCTCGAGTAACTTGTCGTGGTCGAGGATCCACTCGTAGGTGGTCGCGCCCATCGCGAACGCGCCGATGCCGGCGAAGAACGCGGCGAACGGCGGCCCCTCGCCCTCCTCGCCCTCCACCTCGAACAGCCAGTCCAGCGAGTTGTGCTCGTCGGCGATGAAGCCGTCGATGGTGGTGGCGGTGTAGTACTGGGTTGATGGCATGGGGTCACCCTGCCATCGGGGTACGACAATTCTCAGCCGGACTGCAGCGCCGCGCGGATGGGCGCCGCTTTGGCCGCCGCCTCCGCCACCTCGGCGTCCGGGTCGCTGTCCCAGGTGATGCCGCCGCCGGCCCAGGCGTGCACCCGCTGCCCGTCGACCGCCACGGTCCGGATGCTCAGGCCCAGGTCCAGATGGCCGGTGCCGATCCAGCCCAGCGCGCCCATGCTGACGCCGCGGCCGACCGGTTCCAGCCGGGCGATCTCGGCCAGCGCGGCAAGCTTCGGCGCGCCGGTGACCGACCCGCCCGGGCACACGGCCCGGAGCAGGTCCGCGAGGCCGAGACGGCCGGTGATCGGCGCGGACACGACGGATTCGGCCTGCCACAGATCGACCCACCGGCGTACGGCGAAAAGCTCGTCGACCCGCACCGGCCCGACGCCCGGCAGCCGGGCCAGGTCGTTGCGTTCCAGATCGACGATCATCACGTGCTCGGCACGTTCCTTGCGGGAGGCGAGCAGCTCCCGGCGCCCGGACGCGGTCGCCGGCCGGGTCCCCTTGATCGGCCGGGTGATCACCCGGCCGTCGCGCACCTCGACCAGGGTCTCCGGGGTCGCGGTGGCGAGCGCCCAGCCGTCGCCGCCCAGAACGCCGCCGTAGCGGGCGCCGGGCAACGCCGCGACCCGGCGCAGCGCCGGCCAGGGATCACCCGTGTACGGCGCGATGAGGTGCCCCACGACGTTGGTCTGATAGACGTCACCGCGCCCGATCGCCTCCCGCACCGCCTGAACGGCGGCGGCATGCTCGGCCGGACTCCAGGACGACGTCCACGGCCCGAGGGTCCAGGAAGCCGGCATCCGATTTGTCCCGGACGCTCCCGGCACGAGGTAAGTCTCTCCGGGCGTGTCACGAACATCCGGCGATTCAGCGTGTTCGTAGACGACGGCGTACACATCGGGCACCCCCGGAACCGGCGACGGCCGCCCCGGATCCGCGCCGGCCATCACACAACCGGCTGCCGCGGACACATACAGTGCCGCGCCGCAGAGGGTGCCATCGCCGGACGGATGAACCTGGGTAACCGTTCGGCCAATATTTCGCACGTCCAGTCCGTTGCCCGCGAGGAACCCGGAGACAAGCTCAGCAGGGTCACCTCCCGCACCCGCGAACCAACTGAATATCGCTGACGCACGGTGACGGCCCTGGCAGGACGCCGGAGACCCCGGCGGTACGTCAATCCGACGTGAATGAAGGTGGCCGAGCGACGTTGTTCCGTGGACCATACAAACCGAGGATTCTCGCAACTCCGGCGCCGTCACCGCCTCAATCCGTCCTCGTTCGGTTTGAGGTAACGTCCATCACCGTAGTTGTGAATCATCACACAGCCCCCACCGGAGACCCCCGATGTGCCAGCACCAAACCCCATGTCCCGCAGCGGACGACACCGATCGCGAGGCCGCGCGCATCGTCGCGGCGCACCCCGAGCAGGGTTGGAGCCTTCTCTGCAACGGCGTGATCACCTTCGAGGACACGGGTGAGATCCTTCCCGACGGCTCGATGATCGAACCGCACCGCGGACCGGCTCCCCACGCCCTCGCGGCCTGACGTGCAAGCACCGGCCCCGCGGCCGGTGCACGCCGGCCGATCGGTCACGCAGAGTAGCGAACCGACTCTTTTCTCGCTCACCGTCGAGCCCTCCCCCTGACCTAGGACGCCGCTCCGACGGCCCGCCATCTCCGCGAGCAACGACGACTCGCGGCGGGCGCCGCCACCGCACACCCCGAAACCCCCGTTCGGGTACGCCGGCAGGCCGCGCCCCACCAGTTCCGGACACCGCCGCCCCCGCCCCGGTCCGCGCGAACCCCCGTCCACCCGCGCGCACGGTGCGAACCGACGCCCGCCCAGCCGCCGGCGCTCCGGGCACAACGCCCACCCCCGCGTTGCCCCGGCAGCCACCCCGGCTGGGCGGGCCGCTCCCGCTCGGCGGAACGGGGGCGGCCCGCGATCTCAGTCCTCGAACGCCTCCGGCGGCGGACACGAGCAGACCAAATTCCGGTCCCCGTACGCCCCGTCGATGCGCCGCACCGGCGACCAGTACTTCGACCCGCGATCCACACCCTTCGGGAACGCCGCCACCGACCGCGGGTACGCGTGCGCCCACTCGTCGGCCGACACCGCCGAAGCCGTGTGCGGCGCGTTCGCCAACGGGTTGTCGCCGGCCGGCCACACCCCCGCCGCGACCTGGTCGATCTCACCCTTGATCGCGATCATCGCGTCCACGAACCGGTCCAGCTCGGCCAGGTTCTCGCTCTCGGTCGGCTCCACCATCAGCGTGCCGGCCACCGGGAACGACATCGTCGGCGCGTGGAACCCGTAGTCGATCAGCCGCTTCGCCACGTCGTCCACCGACACCCCGGTCGCCTTCGTCAGCGGCCGCAGGTCGAGGATGCACTCGTGCGCCACCAGACCCTGGTTACCCGCGTACAGCACCGGGAAGTGGTCCTTGAGCCGCGCCGCCACATAGTTCGCCGCCAGCACCGCCGACCCGGTCGCCGCCTTCAGGCCGTCCGGGCCCATCATCCGCACGTACGCCCACGAGATCGGCAGGATGCCCGCCGACCCGTGCGCCGCCGCCGACACCGCACCCGACGACTCGCTCAGCGGGTCACCCGGCAGGAACTCGGCCAGGTGCGCGCGCACCGCGACCGGCCCGACCCCGGGACCGCCACCGCCGTGCGGGATGCAGAACGTCTTGTGCAGGTTCAGATGCGACACGTCCGCCCCGAACCGGCCCGGCCGCGCGTACCCGACCAGCGCGTTCAGGTTCGCCCCGTCCACGTACACCTGACCGCCCGCGTCGTGCACCTTCGCGCACAGATCCGCGATCGACTTCTCGTACACGCCGTGCGTCGACGGATACGTCACCATGATCGCCGCCAGGTTCCCGGCATGCGCGTCGATCTTCGCGTCCAGGTCGCCCAGGTCCACGTTGCCGTTGTCGTCACACGCGACGACAACCACCCGCATACCCGCCATCACCGCCGAAGCCGCGTTCGTGCCGTGCGCACTCGACGGGATCAGGCACACATCACGGTGGTTGTCGCCCCGCGCCAGGTGATAGCCGCGAATCGCCAGCAGCCCGGACAACTCGCCCTGCGACCCGGCGTTCGGCTGCACACTCACCGCGTCGTACCCCGTGATCTCCGCGAGCCACGCCTCGAGCTGCGACACCAGCCGCTCGTAGCCGGCCGCGCGCTCCGCCGGGGCGTACGGGTGAATGCTCGCGAACTCCGGCCAGGTCACCGCGTCCATCTCGGTGGCCGCGTTCAGCTTCATCGTGCACGAACCCAGCGGGATCATGCCCCGGTCCAACGCGTAGTCCTTGTCGGACAACCGGCGCAGATACCGCATCATCGACGTCTCGGAGTGGTGCGTGCGGAACACCGGATGCGTCAGGAACTCCGACGTACGAGGCAGCGAAACCGTGCCCGCCGAAGCAACCACCGGCGCGTCGAAAACCGCCAGCACCGCCGCCACGTCCGCCACCGTCGTCGTCTCGTCACACGAGATCGACACCCGGTCCCCGCCCACCAGCAGCAGGTCATAGCCCGACTCGGCGGCCGTCGCGACAATCTCCGCGGCCCGCCCCGGCACGATCGCGGTCACCGTGTCGAAGATCGCCTCATGCGCCACCTCGACACCCGCCGCACGCAGGCTCCCCGAGATCGTCAGCGCCCGGCGATGCACCCGCGACGCGATCGCCTTCAACCCCTCCGGCCCGTGATACACCGCGTACATGCTCGCCATCACCGCGAGCAGCACCTGCGCCGTACAAATGTTGCTCGTCGCCTTCTCCCGGCGAATGTGCTGCTCACGCGTCTGCAACGCCAGCCGGTACGCGGGCGCGCCCTCGGCGTCCTTCGACACACCCACCAGCCGGCCCGGCAACTGCCGCTCCAGCCCGGCCCGCACCGCGATGTAACCCGCGTGCGGCCCGCCGAAGCCCAACGGCACCCCGAACCGCTGCGTCGTGCCCGCCGCGATGTCCGCCCCGATCTCCCCCGGCGCCCGCAACAACGTCAGCGCCAGCAGATCCGCGGCCACCGTCACCAGCGCACCCCTCGCGTGCGCCGCCACGATCAACGACTCATGATCCCGTACGGCTCCGGAAGCTCCCGGATATTGCAGATGCAGCCCGAAGAACTCCTCCGGCAGCTCGGCACCCGCGTCCAGATCCACCAGCACCAGCTCGATGCCCAGCGGCTCGGCCCGGGTCCGCAGCACCGACAACGTCTGCGGCAACGTGTCCGCGTCCACCACGTACACGCCCGACCGCGACTTCGAACCCCGCCGCGCCAGCGTCATCGCCTCGGCCGCCGCCGTGCCCTCATCGAGCATCGACGCGTTCGCCGTGGTCAGACCCGTCAGATCGGTCACCATCGTCTGGAAGTTCAGCAACGCCTCCAGCCGGCCCTGCGAGATCTCCGGCTGATACGGCGTATAAGCCGTGTACCAGGCCGGATTCTCCAGCACGTTGCGCCGGATCACCGACGGCGTGAACGTGCCGTAGTAACCCAGGCCGATCATCGACCGGGTCACCGTGTTCTGCGCCGCGATCTCCCGCAGCTCCTCGATCGCCTCCTCCTCAGAGGCGGCATCCGGCAGATCCAGCGACCCGTGCCAACGGATCACCTCGGGAATCGCGGCATCCATCAGCGCGTCCAGCGACGCGTACCCGATGGTCTTGAGCATGAGGGTCTGCTCGTCCGGGTCCGGACCGATATGCCTTGATGCGAACGTCATGGCGGCTCCCAGGGGAGAGGTCGACAGGGCGGCCTCCCCCTCTGTCATACCCTCGCGGTACTTCAGAGTCGCCTGCCCACGCGGTCCTTTTGCCTGAGAGGTTCCGGGGAGGATTTGCCCCTTCGGCGCCACCCCTTGACAGGGCGGACTCTCCCGCGTGGCTGCGCCAAACGTACCAGCGATCATTTGACGAACCGATGACCCTATGGTGTTCGTGTGACATACGCCCCCGCGAACAATCGCTACGACACCATGACGTACCGCCGCTCCGGACGCAGCGGGCTCAAACTGCCCGTCATCTCGCTCGGCCTGTGGCAGAACTTCGGCACCACCCGGCCCCTCGAAACGCAGCGAGCGATCGTCCGGCGCGCCTTCGACCTCGGCGTCACCCACTTCGACCTGGCCAACAACTACGGCCCGCCGTACGGCACCGCCGAGTCCAACTTCGGCCTGATCATGGAGAAGGACCTCCGCCCGTACCGCGACGAACTGGTCATCTCCTCCAAGGCCGGCTACGACATGTGGCCCGGCCCGTACGGCGAATGGGGCTCCCGCAAGAACCTGCTCGCCTCGCTCGACCAGTCCCTCAAGCGGCTCGGCCTCGACTACGTCGACATCTTCTACAGCCACCGCTACGACCCGGACACCCCGCTCGAGGAGACCATGGGCGCCCTCGACACGGCCGTGCGTTCCGGCCGCGCCCTCTACGCCGGCGTCAGCAACTACAACGCCGAGCAGACCGCCCGCGCCGCCGCCATCCTGCGCGACCTCGGCACCCCGCTGCTCATCCACCAGCCGTCCTACTCGATCCTCAACCGCTGGACCGAGCACGACAACCTGCTCGACACCCTCGAAGAGGTCGGCGCCGGCTGCATCTCGTTCAGCCCGCTCTCGCAGGGCCTGCTCACCGACCGCTACCTCGGCGGCATCCCGGCCGACTCGCGTGCCCGCACCAGCATCACGCTCAGCGAGAACGACCTCGACGCCCGCACCCTGCAACGGCTGAACGCCCTCAACGACATCGCCAAGCGCCGCGGCCAGAGCCTCGCCCAGATGGCCCTCGCCTGGGCGTTACGCGACCCGCGCATGACCAGCCTGGTCATCGGCGCCAGCAGCGTCACCCAGCTGGAGAACAACCTCGGCACCCTCGGCAACCTCACGATCAGCACCGAGGAAGCCGACGAGATCGACGCCACCGTCCTGGACCTGTGACCGACCTCGTCGCCGACCACACGATCCTGTCGGTCGTGGTCGGGTCCCGGGCCTACGGGCTCGACGGACCCACCTCCGACCATGACCGGCGGGGCGTGTTCGCCGCACCCACACCCCTGTTCTGGCACCTGGACAAACCGCCCACCCACCTCGACGGGCCGCTGCCGGAGCAGTTCAGCTGGGAGATCGAACGCTTCTGCACCCTCGCCCTGCAGGCCAACCCGACGGTCCTCGAAGTCCTCTGGTCCCCGCTGGTCGAAAAACTCACCCCGGCCGGTTCGGCGCTGCTCGCGATCCGCTCGGCGTTCCTGTCCCGCCGGGTTTTCCAGACCTACGGCGCGTACGCCTCGGACCAGCTCAAAAAGGTCTCCGCCCGGCGGTCCCGAACCGGCGACACGAACCACAAGCAGGCCATGCACATGATCCGGCTGCTGATGGCCGGCGTGCACGTGCTGCGCACCGGCTCCGTCCTGGTCGACGTCGGCCCGGCCCGCGACCGCCTGCTCGCGGTCCGTCAGGGCACCGCATCCTGGGAGTCGATCACCGACTGGGCCGCCGAGCTCCAGGCCTCGCTCGCCCTGGCCGCGGCGGAAACTCGGCTGCCCACCGCCCCGGACCGCGCCAAAATAGATCAACTGCTGGTGCGCGTACGGGAACAGGGTTTGACATGACCGCCGAGGTGACGGCGTGGGCCGCCCCGCTCCGCCGCCGCGTCCGCCCGGCTCCTGCCACCGCATCCGCCCCGCTCCGTGCCTCGGCGAGCACCGCGGCGGGTGCGTGATCGATTCGGGCAGTTGGTCCGTCGGCGAAGCCGTCCGTTGTGTTCTTGGTGCGGCTTGCCGCACCGTTCGTAATGCGTCCTAGGATTCTAGGATTAAGATGGTCCCCGTGCGGCGCGAGCCACGGGATGCCGGAGGTGGTCGTCGCCGGGCAACATCCGAAGGGGAGCGCCTGTTAACAGCAGCGCGGGCCGATATCCGACAAATGCTGTTAATACATGCCGACGCTGTCGGAAATCGTACGGGTGAGCTGGCGGGGCGGTATCCGCGTCCGGCCGCGCTCTCATCATGCGGTCGCGGACGCCTACATACCGGGATGTCTGTCCGAATAGGACACTCGTTTTGTGCAGGTTAGTTCCCTTTTGGGCGGGCTGCTGGCCGGGTGATTTCGAGACCTTGGAGAGTTACGCCCACATACGAGCCCGAACTCTCCAAGGTCTCGAAAATCCGATCGTGGGCACTCAGCCGACGTGGACATGGCAGCGGCCAGAACGGGGCGAATCGGCATGTATGGACTCCTCCGGTCGGAGCGTCGAGCAAGGCGATCGTCCTCGGCGAACGCGCGGCGGTGTGCGGCGATGGAGCGTCGGCTTGCTGGCAAAAACGAACGTTCGTTCGTGGAGCGAGAATAGGTGAGGCAGGCATCCGGGCCCGCGGGTGCAGCCGCCGCTGGCCTGCCTATGCCTCATCGCGGTGCTCGGCGGCATCGCGCTGTAGTTCATCCACGTGGACGGATAGGCAAGGGCGGCGCCGGACTGCTTCGATGGACGGATGGCGGACGCGATCCAGTGGGGTGAGCGCCGGCTCGCGGCGGGCGTCGTCGAGCGGACCTTCCTGGTGAACCGCACGATCCCCGGCGTGCTCTGGATGCCCACGCCGGCCGCGCTGCCCTGCCCGGTCGTCCTGCTCGGGCACGGCGGCAGCGGCCACAAACGCAGCGAACGCGTCGTCGGCCTGGCCCGCTGGTTCGCCGCGCACGCCGGCCTGGCCTCGGTCGCGATCGACGGCCCGTACCACGGCGACCGCTACGCCGAGGACTACCAGGAACGCATCGCGAAGGCCGGCGTGGAGCGCGTCCTGGACCGGATGACCCGCGACTGGCGCGCGACCATCACCGTCCTCACCGGCGAGGGCATCGCCGACGCCGACCGGATCGGCTACCTCGGCATGTCCATGGCCACCCGCTTCGGCCTGCCGCTGGCCGCCGCGATGGGCTCGACGTTGCGGGGCGCGGTGCTCGGGAAGTTCGGCCTGCGGCAGGGCCCGGACCTGCACCCCGGCCTGGAGTCCGCCGCCCGCGTGACCGCCGACGCCCGCGCCGTGGTCACGCCCGTGCTGTTCCACGTCCAGTGGGACGACGAGGTGTTTCCCCGCGACGGCCAGTTCGAGCTGTTCGCCCTGCTCGGCTCCCCCGACAAGCAGCTCGCCGCCTTCCCCGGCACGCACACCGACACAAAGGACAGCGCGGTCCTCCTGTGGCGCGATTTCATCTGCCACCACCTGGCCAAGCACCACTGATCCGGGACCGTCCGGTGTGTCCCGGACACACCCTCTGAGGCGTCCTAGGATTCTAGGAATTAAGGAGGCGGGCGAATGTCGGTTTACGCTGATCGTCATGCGCGCCGCTCTTGACGCCGTCCACCTTGCCCGGCCACACCGGCCCGTGCTCGTGGCGGGCACTCTCGGCGAGCTCGCCGGCCCCACCCGCGGGCTGGTCGAGCTGCCGCTGCGTCTGTGGTGGGGCCCGCAGCGCGCGTTCGATCTGGCCGAGCCGACGATGCTGGCCTGGATGTACGAGAACGTCCTGCGCGAGGCCATTCGTGTCGAGGAGCTCCGGGCCTACCTGGACGGGCCCACCCTGGTGCGGGTGTGGCCGCAGCTCAACCTCCCCCGCGCGGTGCGGGCCGCCTGGGAGGCGCGCCACCCCCGCCTGCGCCTGGCCGCCGCCCACCAGGCCGCCGCCGGCCTCGAAAGCGCCGACGCAGGCCCCCAGCTCCGCCACGCCTGACAAGTCTCGCGGCTGACGACCTCGCGGCCGCCGCCCCACCGAATCGGTAGCGGAGGCCCGGAGCCGCCGCCCCTCCCGGCGGATAAATAATTGCCGAATGCCGACCCGCACCCGCCCCGGCGCCCCGTCGTGAGCCCCGACGAACTCTTCCGGGACGTCGCCCGCATCGCGCTCACCGTCGCCACCAAGCACGGCTTCGTCCTGGGCGGCGGCGTCGCCTGGCTGGTCAACGGCCTCGTCGACCGCCCCACCGAGGACGTCGACCTCTTCACCGACACCGCGGGCGGCGTCCAAGCCGCCGCCGGCGAGGTCACCGCGGCACTCACCGAAGCCGGCTACCGCGTAGTCCGCGAGGAAGGCGACGACCTTTTTGCCGGAATGTCGGCAGATATCCAGGAATTTCTGGTCGCAGCCGACAACCGCGCCCTCCGACTCACCCTCTGCCGCCTGGACCGCCAACGTGCCCCGGTAGTCATGGACGTAGGCCCGGTCATGCACCTGGACGACCTGGTAGCCACCAAAGTCGCCGCCCTGGTAAACCGCCGTGAGGTGCGCGACTACATAGACGTAGCAGCAGCCCTCGAGCGCTACCCCTTGACCCAGATCCTCGCCTTGGCACGAACGGCCGACCCCGCCCTCGACCCGGAAGACATAGCCGACGCCGGACGTTATCTGGATCGCCTGGACGACGCCCGGTTCGCTCTCTACGGGCTCACCCCCGCCGACATAGCAACCCTGCGGCAGCGCCTGGCGAACTGGCCACGATCCCTATCCATATAGTTGACACATCATGACACTGACCGACCGCCTGCCCAAAGATCACGATCCCGACTCCGTCTTCGACGCCTTCCAGAAGTGGGCCACCGAGCAGGGCCTCTCCCTGTACACCCACCAGGAGGAGGCGCTCATCGAGATCGCCACCGGCGCGAACGTCATCCTCAACACCCCGACCGGCTCGGGCAAGAGCCTGGTCGCCACCGGCGCGCACTTCGCCGCGCTCGCCGACGGCCGCACCACCTTCTACACCGCGCCGATCAAGGCCCTGGTCAGCGAAAAGTTCTTCTCGCTCGTGTCGATCTTCGGGGCGCACAACGTCGGCATGCTCACCGGCGACGCCAGCGTCAACGCGGACGCCCCGATCATCTGCTGCACCGCCGAGGTCCTGGCGAACCTGGCGTTGCGCGAGGGCAAGGACGCCGACGTCGGCCAGGTCGTCATGGACGAGTTCCACTTCTACGCCGAGCTGGACCGCGGCTGGGCGTGGCAGGTGCCGCTGATCGAGCTCCCGCAGGCGCAGTTCATCCTGATGTCCGCGACCCTCGGCGACACCACCCGCTTCGTCGACGATCTCACCCGCCGCACCGGCCGGCCCACCGCGGTGGTGGCCAGCGTCGAGCGCCCGGTCCCGCTGCTTTTCTCGTACGCGATGACCCCGCTGCACGAGACGATCGAGGAGCTGCTGACCACCCACCAGGCGCCGGTCTACATCGTGCACTTCACGCAGGCCGCCGCCCTGGAACGCGCGCAGGCGCTGATGAGCATCAACATGGCGACCCGCGAGGAGAAGGACAAGATCGCGGCGGCCATCGGGAACTTCCGGTTCACCGCCGGTTTCGGCCGCCAGCTTTCCCGTCTCGTACGCCACGGGATCGGCGTCCACCACGCCGGCATGCTCCCGAAGTACCGCCGTCTCGTGGAGACGCTCGCCCAGGCCGGCCTGCTCAAGGTCATCTGCGGTACGGACACGCTGGGCGTCGGCATCAACGTCCCCATCCGTACGGTGTTGTTCACCGGCCTGTCGAAGTACGACGGGGTGAAGACGCGGCTGCTCAAGGCGCGCGAGTTCCACCAGATCGCGGGCCGGGCCGGGCGGGCCGGGTTCGACACGATCGGCACCGTCATCGTGCAGGCGCCCGAGCACGTGATCGACAACGAGCGCGCCCTGGCGAAGGCCGGCGACGACCCGAAGAAGCGGCGCAAGGTCGTCCGCAAGAAGCCGCCGGAGGGCACGATCGGCTGGGGCCAGCCCACGTTCGATCGCCTGGTCGCCGCCGACCCGGAGCCGCTGACCTCGTCGTTCCAGGTGTCGCACGCGATGCTGCTCAACGTGATCTCCCGCGGCGGCGATCCGTTCCAGGCGATGAAGCACCTGCTCACCGACAACCACGAGGAGCCGGCCGCGCAGCGCCGCCACATCCGGCGGGCGGTGGCGATCGCCAAGGCCCTGATCGCCGGCGGTGTGATCGAACGCACTGATCAAGGTACATATCGCCTGGTCGAGGATCTCCAGCTCGACTTTGCGCTGAACCAGGCGCTGTCCCCGTTCGCGCTGGCCAGCCTGGAGCTGCTCGATCGTGACGCCGGTGACTATCCGCTGGATGTGGTGTCCGTCATCGAGTCCACTCTTGAGGACCCGCGCCAGGTACTTTCCGCTCAGCGGCAGAAGGCTCGCGGCGAGGCGGTCAATGCGATGAAGGCGGAGGGCATCGAGTACGAGCAGCGCATGGAGCTGCTCGAGGATGTCACCTACCCTCGTCCGCTGCTGGAGCTGCTGGAGAACGCGTACGAGACCTATCGGCGCGGCCATCCGTACGTCGCCGACTACGAGCTGAAGCCCAAGAGCGTGGTCCGCGACATGTACGAGCGGGCGATGACCTTCACCGAGTACGTGTCGTTCTACGGGCTGTCCCGCTCCGAGGGCCTGGTCCTGCGGTACCTCGCGGACGCGTACCGGGCGCTGCGGCAGACGGTGCCGGAGGACGCGCGTACCGAGGAATTGACCGATCTGATCGAATGGCTGGGCGAGCTGGTCCGGCAGGTCGACTCGTCGCTGCTCGACGAGTGGGAGCGCTTGCGCAACCCGGGGGCCGAGATCGAGGAGGTACGCCTCGACGACAAGCCGCCCGCGGTCACCCGCAACACCCGCGCGTTCCGGGTGCTCGTGCGCAACGCCATGTTCCGCCGGGTCGAGCTGGCCGCGTTGCGCCGCTACTACGACCTGGGCGAGCTGGACGGCGAGTCGGGCTGGACCACGGACGCCTGGCAGGACGCCCTGGAGCGGTATTACGACGAGTACGACGAGATCGGCACCGGCCCGGCCGCGCGCGGTCCCGCGTTCCTGCACATCGACGCCGGTGCGACCGTCTGGACGGTGCGGCAGGTGTTCGAGGACCCGAACGGCGACCACGACTGGGGCATCGACGCGACCGTCGACCTGGCCGCCTCGGACGAGGCCGGGACCGCCGTCGTGCAGGTCACGAGCGTCGGCCCACACTGATGATCGGCGGGCCGCCGCTGTCCGGGCGACGCCGTGTCGCCGGGTACGCGCTGGCCCTGTCCGCGTTACCGGTGCTCAGCGCCGTGGCGTACGAGATCGGCATGGCCCTGTCCGACGTGATCGTGCTGTACCTCGCGGTCGTCGTCGGCGTGGCACTGGCCGGCGGTCTCGGCCCGGCGCTGCTCGCCGCGGTGGGCTCGTTCCTGCTGCTCAACTACCTTTTCACCCCTCCCGTACGCTCGTTCGACATCGCCACCCGCAAAAATCTGCTCGCCCTGGTCGTCTTCGTGATCGTGGCGACCGGCGTCTCCTGGATCGTCGACCTGGCCGCGCGCCGCACCCGCCAGGCCGACGAGGCGAGCCGCGACGCGCACACCCTGGCCGAGGTCGCCGGCGGGGTGCTGGGCGGCGCCGACCCGCTGGACGCGTTGCTGAACCAGTTACGGGGCTCGCTCGGCCTCGCTTCCGTGAGCCTGCTCGAACGCGTACCGGAAGGGGGTTGGAAGGTGGCCGCGGCCGTGGGTGGACCGGTGGCCGAAAGCCCCGCCGAGGGTGACGTGCGCGTGCCCGCCGACGAGGACCGCATGCTGGTGTTACGCGGCCGGCAGCTGGCCGCGGGCGAGGAACGGATCGTGCGGGCGTTCGCCGCGCAGGCCGCCAACGCGCTCACCCAGCAGCGGCTGGCCGTCGCCGCCGAGGGCGACCGGGTCCGCAGCGCCCTGCTCGCGGCCGTGTCGCACGACCTGCGCTCCCCGCTGGCCGCGGCGAAGACGGCGGTGGACGGGCTGCGGCTCCCGCTCGACGAGCAGGACCGCGCCGAGCTGCTGGCCACCGCGGACGAGTCGCTGAACCGGCTGACCGAGCTGGTGGCGAACCTGCTCGACATGAGCCGCCTGCAGGCCGGCACGCTGGGCATGACCCTGGTCGACGTGGGGCTCGAGGACGTCGTGCCGCGGGTGCTGACCGAGGTCGGCGAGCAGCGCGTCGTGGTGCGGTTGCCGGACGGCCTCTGCGGCGTACGGGCGGATCCGGGTCTGCTCGTGCGGGTCCTGGTGAACTTGCTGGCCAACGCGTTGCGCTACAGTCCGGCGACCGTGCCGCCTTCGCTGGTCTCGTGCCTCGACGGCGACATGCTGCGGGTGCGGGTCGTCGATCACGGTCCGGGCATCCCGGCGGCCGACCGGGAACGGGTGTTCCAGCCGTTCGAGCGGCTCGACGACCGCGACTGCCATCACGGTGTCGGGCTGGGGCTGGCGCTGTCGCGGGGCCTGACCGAGGCGATGGGTGGCACACTGCTGCCTGAGCCCACGCCCGGTGGCGGCGTCACCATGGTGGTCTCGCTGCCCTGCGCCCATCCCTCCGCTGACCTCGATGGGGCCTCATGACCCGCATCCTCGTCGTCGACGACGACCCGCAGATTCTGCGCGCCCTGCGCATCAACCTGCGCGCCCGCCACTACGAGGTCGACGTGGCGGCGGACGGCACCGAGGCCCTGCACGTCGCGGCCGCCCACCCGCCGGACCTGGTGGTGCTCGACCTGGGCCTGCCCGACATGGACGGCGCCGAGGTGATCCGCGGCCTGCGCGGCTGGAGCAGCATCCCGATCATCGTGCTCTCCGGCCGCGCCGAGGGCACCGACAAGGTCGACGCCCTGGACGCCGGCGCCGACGACTACGTGACCAAGCCCTTCGGCGTGGACGAGCTGCTGGCCCGCATCCGCGCGGTGACCCGGCGCGCCCACCCGCAGGACGGCCCGGGCGCGGCCCTGGCCACGATCGGCGACTACCGCATCGACCTGAGCGACCACACGATCAGCCCGGATCTGCGGCTCACCCCGACCGAGTGGCAGTTATTGGAGCAGCTGCTCCGCAACCCGGGCAAGCTGATCACCCAGCGGCAGCTGCTGCACGAGGTGTGGGGCCCGCAGTACAGCACGGAGACGAACTACCTGAGGCAGTACATGGCCCGCCTGCGGAGGAAGCTGGAGCCCGACCCGACCCGCCCGAGGCACCTGCTGACCGAGCCGGGGATGGGCTACCGGTATCAGCCTTAGGCGTCAGGGGTCGCGGGGTCGTCGTACTCAGCGCATATGTTGTCCAGCTTGGCCGCGAAGAGATATTCCGGGCCGCCCGGGTTGAGCGAAGCTCTGATGTGCTTTCCGGCCGTCCAATATCCACGCATGATCGGACTGGTGAAGAGATAGCGCATGCTCGCGACGACATCTTCGTCGGAGGCCTTGTTCAGCTTCAGCGAAGTCCAGTGGAACTGGTAAATGATATTCGCATAGAGATACTGACGGTTTTGCGTCGCCGACAAACCCGCCGCGTATGCCGGCCAGACGTCGGCCAGTTCCAGGTCGTCGACGCTCATTCGCATTATTTCCAGATGCATGGCACTTAGATTGGCGGCTACGCTCCCCTGCAGCTCGCGGAACTGAATCCGTGCGGTGATCACCACCGCCGCCAGGCTCAGGATGGCGATGATCGAGCTCAGCGCGCCGAAGGTCTGACCAACGTCGCTCCATCGGCTCCAGTCCTCCGAGGTTCCCCGCCATGCGAGGGTAGCGGCCAGGCCCACGCCGACAGCGAGCGCGAATGCCACCAGAAAACTCAGCCCCACCCACAACGAGAACCGGCCCAGAGACACTGCCCTTTCCAGATTCTTGACATGGGTCATCGTTTTTACGCCCTTCAAGTCGGCATCCGTCGTTCCCCCGGCAAACTCATAGTGACGGCGCCCACCAAATAACGATCGATTACTGACGGATCAAGGACACCACCGGGATGGGACGGCCGGCTCGCTGCTCGTGCTCCTCGAAGAACGGATACGTTGCCTTGATCCCGGACCACTCCTCGGCGTAGTCGTCGCCCGATAAGGGGACCGCCTTCGCCTCGAACTTCACGCCGGTCATCTCCACGGTCACGTCCGGGTCGGCCACGAGATTCAGATACCAGTGCGGGTCACGCTTCGCGCCGCTGTTCGAGGCGATCACGAACAGGCGGTCGCCGGAACGGGCGTACATCATCGGGGTGGTTCGTTCCTGGCCGGTGCGGCGGCCGGTCGTGGTCAGCAGCAGCAACGGGCGCCCGGCCATGGACCGGCCTTCGTCGGCCCGGAAGTCGGCGATGAGCTGGCGGTTGTGGGCGCGCATATCGTCGGGCATCGTCATGGGGCCATCTTCGCGCCGGAGCCGCCGCTTGTCCCGGCCGTCGCCGCATCATGCTGATAGATCCACCCCACCGTCTGGGACGACATCCCGGCCGGGCTGCTGGCCATCAGCTCATCCCGCCCACCTCACCCCACGCGGACGCCCGCTCGTACACCCGCACGTCGAAGCCCGCCGCCAAACCCGGCCATGCCCGCGCTCCGCAGCGAGAACGTCCCCCGCTCAGCGAACCTCCGCCGCGCCAGCCGCTATGCGTTGCGCACACCCGGGATCTCGGCGTTCGAGTAGTACGGCTTGCGGAACGGGAACACCTCGGTCACCCAATGCCGCAAACCTTCGTAAACCAAATCGTAAAACCCTTGCCCGTACGCCTCCGGAGTCACCCACCAGCTCACGTCCACGTCGAAGTCGAGCAGGTCCGCGGTCAGCGTGGTGCGCTTGCCCATCGGGTAGAGGTAGGCGCATCCGAGGTAGCGGCCGGCGTCGTCGTACACCACGTACGTGAACGAGCCGCCGTCGCGGAACTCCACCTCGTGCCAGACGACGTCGTCGAAGTTGTACTCCTCGGTGACCGGCCCGGTCGGCCACTTCCCGCCCCGGGTCCGCCGGATCAGGTCGAGGCTGGCGTTGATCCCGCGCACGTCGTCGGCCAGGAAGGCCCGGCGGATCGCGCGCGCCCGGATGCCGGCGTGGCTGAGCTCGGCCGGCGGCGCGAAGTCGTCCGGCAGGCGCAGCTTCTTGACGCATCGGTCATAGTCCATCCTCGCAGTGGACCACGCCGGCTCCAGGTTTTACCGCGCGCCCGCGACCGCCGGCTCCAGCTCGACGGTCCCGGTAAGCTCCGGCTCCGACTCCGGCACCGGCTCGGGGTGCCGCTGGCCGGTCCTGGTCGCACCGATCCCGGCGACCACGACCAGGGCCATTCCGGCGACGCCCGCCACGTCCGGGATCTGGTGCAGCACCAGCGCTCCGATGGTCAGCGCGAGGGCCGGTTCCACCGCCATCAGCGTCCCGAACGATGCCGTGTTCAACCGCCGCAACGAGAGCATCTCCGCCCCGTACGAGGTGATCATCAGCAGGCCCAGCACCGCGCCCAGCAGCAGGTCGCTGGGCTTCAACGCGGACACCACGCCGGGGATCACCGCGAACGTCGCCACCAGCCCCGCGACCGGCATCGACACGGCGAGCGCCCGGAACCCGGCGACGGCGTTGCCGACCCGCTCGGTGAGCAGGATGTACGCGGCCCAGCACGCGGCCGCGGCCAGCGCGAACCCGACGCCGGCGAGATCCGGCACCCCCCGCCACGGCGAGGTCAGCATCAGCACGCCCAGGCCGGCGAGCAGCGGGAACACGGCCGCGGAGCGTTTGCCGCGGGCGGCCGCGACGCCGAGCGGCCCGAGGAACTCGATCGCCGTGGCGGTGCCGAGGGGCAGCCGAGCGACCGCCGCCATGTACAGCATCGTCGTGCCTGCGGTCGCGATGCCGAGCACCACGGCGGCGATCAGGTTGCCGGTGCCGAAGCTGCGCAGCCGGGGCCGCACGAGCAACGGCAGGACCAGGCCCGCGGCCACGAGTCGCAGCCACGCGCTACCTTCGGCCCCTAGCCGATCCATCACTCCTACCGACGCGGCGATGGCGATCTGCACGGTCAGCATCGAGGCGATGGCCAGGGAGGTTCCGGTGCGCGTGACGTTCATGGGCACCAGTAGTACGTCGTGAGATTATTCGCGACCACGTGTGAATCATTTACAAACCGTTCACGGATCCCGAACAATAATCCGATGGAAACGCGCAGGCTGCGGATATTGGTGGAGCTCGCTCGATTGGGGTCGATGCGTGAGGTCGCCCAAGAGATGGGACTCACTACCTCGACCGTGTCGCAGCAGCTAGCGATCCTTGCCCGCGACGTCGGCGCCACGCTGATCGAGCCCGAGGGCAGGCGGGTCCGGCTCACTCCCGCGGGCCGCCGGCTGGCCGAGCACGGCATCATCATCCTCGCGGCGGTCGAGGCGGCCCAGCACGACCTCGACCCCGGCGCCGAGCCCGCCGGCCTGCTGCGCGTCGCCGGCTTCGCCACGGCCATCCGGCGATCGCTTCTTCCCGTTCAAGAGCTTTTGTCCGTACGCCACCGCGACGTCCGACTGGAGATCCTGGAACACGAGCCGGAGGAGGCGTACGCCCTGCTCGACAGCGACGACGTGGACCTGGCCCTCACCTACGACTACAACCTGGCCCCTGCCGCCTTCCCGAGCCGCTACGAGACGCGCCGCCTGTGGAGCGCCCCGTGGGACCTCGGCGTGCCGATCGGCATGTCCGCCGAAGAGGCGTGGCGGCAGGACTGGATCGTCAACTCGCGCGACGGCTCGGACGAGGAGGTGATCCGCACGCTGGCCGCCCTGCGCGGCGGCGAGCCCCGGATCATGCACCGCTGCGACAGCCTCGGCCTGCTCAGCGACCTGATCGTGGCCGGCATGGGCGTGGGCCTGCTCCCCGCCGACGTGGCCCCGCGCGCGGGCGTCGCGCTGGTGCCGCTGGCCGACCCCCGGGTGGACCTCCGGGCGTACGCGGTGATCAAACGAGGCCGGGGCACGTGGCCGCCGCTGGCCTTGGTGCTCGGAATGCTCCAGCCCTGAGCGCCGGGCGAGGTGTCGGCACTACGTCGGCGCATCCCAGCAGCCGGGGCGCGGGCACGCGGGCCGGGAGCGGGGCGAGCGGCCCCTTCCCGCGTCGGGCGTCACTCGACCAGGGCTCTAGTGCCCGTTCGGGCTGATTACCCGGAAGGTGGTGGTCTGCTCCAGCACGCGGGGTTCCTCCACCGCGCCGTCGCAGAGCAGCGCGACCGGCTGACGGGGCAGCCCCGAGATCTTGTCCGGTAACCAGCCCACGACCAGCCAGACCCGGTCGTCGGCCCGGGTAGCCCCGGGCTCACGCAGATAGAGCGGGAAGTTCTGCGGGATCACGACATCGACGCTACGCGCGCCGCCGCCCGCCCGTGGCCCGATTCCCACTATCCTGAGCCGGTGACGCACATCGATCTCGGCGTGGACGAGGAGCGGCTCCCCGGCATCCAGGGCCTGCTCGCCTACCGCCCGGAAACAGCGAAGCCACTCATGGACTTGGCCGAGGTCCTGCTGCGCAGCCCGAACTCACTCCCCCGAGGCGAACGCGAACTGATCGCCGCCTACGTCTCGTCCCGAAACGAGAACACGTACTGCCGCGAATCCCACTCAGCCTTCGCCGCCGCACAGCTACCGTCCGGCCGCCAACTGGTGGACGAGGTCCGCCAGGACCCCGAGACCGCCGCGATCTCGCAGAAGTTGCGCACCCTGCTGCACATAGCCGAGGCCGTACGCCGAGACGGCCGCACAGTCACCGACAAGCTGGTGGAGGCCGCGAGGTCGGAAGGCGCAACAGACCGCGAAATCCACGACACCGTCCTGATAGCCGCCGCGTTCAGCATGTTCAACCGCTACGTCGACGGCTTGGCCACCGCGTCCCCGTCAGACCCCGAGGCCTACCAGCGCGCCGTCCCCCGAAGCGTCAACTCGGGCTACACGGCCCGCTGACGTCGCCGCCACCGCGACCCGCCTCGACACCGCAGCGTGACCCACCTCCGCAACGCGCGTCGCCACCCCACCGCCCTCGGCCCAGTCGCTGCTCAGGAGCCCTCCTTTCGGCCCGGCCGTCTCGTATGGTGGGGCGATGGCCCTCGACTTCTTCGGCGGGATCTCGGTCTCGGACTATCCCGCGGCCCTCGACTGGTACGAGAGGCTGTTCGGCACCCCACCCGCTTTCGTCGCGCACGACACCGAATCCGTGTGGGAGCTGGCCGAGCACCGCTACGTCGCGGTCAATCTCCGGCCGTCGCACGCGGGCCACGCCGTACACACGATCTTCGTGGACGACCTCGACGAGCGGGTCGCCGCCGTGTCCAAGCGCGGAATCGAGCCGGCCAACCGCGAGACCTACGGAAACGGCGTACGAAAAGTCACCTTCACGGATCCGGACGGCAACGAGTTCGGCTTCGGCGGCGGACCGGTTTGACGTGGACGCCACCGAACAGACGCGGCGCACCGCCCACGCATACGGAGAACTGCTGGACATGCGTGACTGGCCGGCCTGGGGCGCGTTGCTCAGCGACGACGTGGTCTACGAACTGCCCCAGACCCGCGAACGAATCCGCGGCAAGCAAGCCCTGATCCAGTTCAATGTGGAATACCCGGGCGACTGGCAACTGACCGTGCGCCGTGTGGTGGCCGACAGCCGCGAAGCCGCCCTGTGGGTGACGTTCGACGTCGGCGACGACAGCCACGACGCCCTCGTCTGGCTCGAGCTGACCGGCGACGGCCTGATCTCGAAGATCACCGACTTCTGGCCCGAGCCCTACGACGCCCCCGCGGGCCGCGAGCACCTGACCGACCGCTCCTAGCGCTAAACGATGCGATAGCCGACTCCCGCCATGGTGGCGATGACCTGTGGCTCGCCCAGTTTGCGGCGGAGGCGACCGATCGTCACGGTCACCGTGTTGGTGAATGGATCGGCGTTCTCGTCCCATACCTGCTCCAAGAGATCCTCGGCGCTGAGGAAGGCCGGCGTGGCCCGCAACAGCGCTTCCAACAACGCGAACTCCTTGACCGACAACGACAGCGGCACCCCGGCCCGGGTGGCCGTACGGGTGATCGGATCGAGCTCGATGCCCGCCGCGCGCAGCGTGCGGGCGCGGGCCGCGGGCCGCCGCCGCCCCAGCGCGCGGACCCGCAGCACCAGCTCGGGAAAGTGAAACGGCTTCGCCAGGTAGTCGTCGGCGCCCAGCGTCAGACCGCTCACCCGGTCGTCGGCGCTGCCGGCGGCAGTCAGCATCAGCACCATGGCCCGCGCCTCCCGCGCCGTGATCACCTGGCAGAGGGCGTCCCCGTGCATGCCCGGCAGATCACGGTCGAGGACCACCACGTCGTACGTGTTCCGGTCGACCTTGCCCGCCGCGTCGATCCCGTCATAGGCGACATCCACCGCCATCCCCTGGTCGCGCAGCCCCTCGGCCACCACGTCGGCGAGCTCGCGCGCGTCCTCCACGACCAGGATCCTCATCGGCGTGGCAGGGTGATCGTGACCTGCAGCCCGCCCGCCGGGCGAGCCTGCAGATCGAGGGCGCCGCCATGGGCCGACACGATCGCCGCGACGATGGCGAGCCCCAGCCCGGTGCTGGTGCCGGTGCGCTCGGCGCCGATCCGCTGGAACGGCTTGCCGAGCTGCTTGACCTGCGCCGGATCGAGCATCTCGCCGTCCGAGCTCACGACGAGCCGGGCCTGGGTGTCCGACGCGTCCGCATAGATGGTGATCTTCCCGCCGGGCGGGCAGTGCAGGACGGCGTTGTCCACCACGTTGGCGACCATCCGCGCGAGCAGCACGGGATTGCCCTCGGCCAGCGCCTCTCCGGTGATCGGAACGTCGTCGTCCCACGCGAGCAGCGCCTGCTCGGCAAGATCTCGCAACGACACCACCGCGCGCGAATCGAGCGCACCGTGCTGCGCCCGAGCCAATATGAGGAACCCGTCGATGAGCCCGTCCACCTGGTCCAGCGACCGGCGCAACCGGGATGCCAGCGCCGGCGGCACCGATTCCGGTTTCGCCTCGGCCACATCCAGCGAGGCTCGCATGGTCGCCAACGGCGTCCGCAGCTCGTGCGACACGTCCGCGACAAACCGCCGTTGCGCCACGAACGACTGCTCGAGCCGGCCCAACAGGTCGTCGATCGTGTCGGCGAGCGCCTTCACCTCGTCCGCCGGCCCGCGCACCGCCAGCCGCTCGTGCAGGTTGTCCGCCGAGATCCGCCGCGTCGCCGCGGTGATCGTGCGCAGCGGCCGCACCACCCGCCAGGCCGCCGCGTGCCCGAGGACGATCGCGAGCAGCAGCATGACGAACAGCGCGACGAGAGCCCCATATATAAGGCTCCGGTTGCGTTCCCGGTCCGCCTCGGCCAGCACGCGTGCGATGTCGACGGACGGCGTCTGCCCCTGCCGCGGCGCGGTGACCGCGCTGCGCGCCCCGAAAGCGGCGACGATGGACAGCAGCACCGCTCCCGAGAAGAGGAACAGCCCTCCGTACAGCAAGGTGAAGCGGGTCCGAACGTTCATGCGCCAACCTTGCCAGCCGGCACCTAACAGAGAAATGACAAGACCTGTCACGCCGCTGTTAGGCCCGGCGCCGTACAACATTCGGCATGCGAGCCAACACCATCGAAGTCAGCAGGTTGTGCAAGCGTTACGGTCCCGCGGTCGCGCTGGACGACATGACCTTCACCGTGCGGCCGGGGCACGTCACCGGCTTCGTCGGCCCGAACGGCGCCGGCAAGTCCACCACGATGCGCGTCATCCTCGGCCTGGACCGCGCGGATGCCGGCACCGCCCTGGTCGGCGGCCGTCGTTATGCCGAGCTCACCCGGCCGCTCACCCACGTGGGCGCGCTCATCGACCCGGGCGCTCTGGCCCCGACCCGCTCCGGCCGCAACCATCTACTGTGGCTGGCCCACTCGCAACGGCTGCCGGCCCGCCGGGTCGACGAGGTGCTCGACCTGGTCGGCCTGGCGAAGGCGGCCCGCCGCCACGCGGGCGGATATTCGCTGGGCATGAAACAACGTCTGGGCGTGGCCGCGGCGCTTCTCGGCGACCCACCGATCCTCATCCTCGACGAGCCGTTCAACGGCCTGGATCCCGAGGGCATCGTCTGGATGCGGGAACTGCTGCGCGATCTCGCCGCCCAGCAGCGCTCGGTGCTGATCGCCAGCCATCTCATGTCCGAGCTGCAGGATCTTGCCGGTCATCTGGTGATGGTCGGGCGCGGCCACGTGGTCGCCGACGAACCGGTCGCCGCACTGACCGGGCGCCACGGCAGCCTCGAGGCCGCCTACCTCGCGCTCACCCGTACGGAGGTCGAGTTCCGTGCTGCGCGCTGAGTGGACCAAACTCCGCACCCTGCCGGGCTCGATGATCGCCTTGCTTGTCGCGATCACCCTCACCGTGGCGTTCGGCCTGCTCACCGCCGCCGGCACCCACACGTCCTGCCTGGGCGGCCCCTGCCCCGATCCCCCGGTCGGTCCGGACGGCCAGGTGGTCACCGACTCGTTCTCGTTCGCTCATCGCCCGCTCGACGGCGACGGCACGCTTACGGCCCGGGTCACCTCGATGACCGGGATCATCACGTATCCCCCGCCGCACAATGACGAGATCGTCAACGAGATGGTGCCCTGGGCCAAGGCCGGCCTCATGATCAAGGACGGCACAAAGCCCGGTTCCCCGTACGCCTCGGTGCTGCTCACCGCCGCGCACGGCGTCCGGATGCAGCACAACTTCACGGGCGACGCCGCCGGACCGCCGGGCGCCCGGTGGCTCCGCCTCGACCGCAAGGGCGAGACCATCACCGGGTATGCCTCGGCGGACGGCACCTCCTGGACGAAGATCAGCGCCGTACGCCTCGACGGCCTCCCCCGGCAGGTGCAGATCGGCCTGTTCGTCGCCTCCCCGAGTAACGTCACGGCGGAGGCGAACGGCCGCGGCGGACGCGTCGTCAAGGCCCGATTCACCCAGGCCACCGCCGTATTCGACGAGGTCGGCCCGGGCGGCGGCTGGACGTACGACGGCGTCGGCCGGACCGGTGACGGCACCGACTGGGAGAAATTCCATCAGCCGCCCGGGATGCGCGAATCCGGCGGGTCGCTCACGATCAGCGGCAGCGGAGACATCGCGCCGGCCGGTCGCGAGGCCGGGCCGCCTCTCGAACAGACCGTCGCGGGCCTGTTCGCCGCGCTGTTCGTCGTCATCGTGGTCGCGGCGATGTTCATCACCGCCGAGTACCGCCGCGGCCTCATCCGCACCACACTGATCGCCACCCCTCGACGCCATCGCACGGTCGTCGCCAAGGCGGGGGTGATGTTCGCCGCGACGTTCGTCACCGGACTGATCGCGGCTCTGCTGACGCTGCCGGTGTCACTGCGTCTGCTCCGGGCGGGCGGCACGTTCATCGCCCCGGTCGGCTTCGGCGTCGGGCTCCGCATCGTCGTCGGGTGCGGCTTGGTGCTTTCGCTCGCGGCCCTCCTCGCGTACGGGATGGGGGTCGTCCTCCGCCGTGGCATCGCCGCCATGGCCTGCGCGGTCCTGCTGGTCGTCGTGCCGCACATGCTGGCCACCACATCGGTGGTGCCGGACGAGGCGGCCCGCTGGTTGCTGCGGGTGACACCGGCCGCCGGTTTCGCGATTTTGCAGAGCATTCCCGCGTACGCCCAGGTGCAGTATCCGTACGCACCGGCCGACGGCTACTTCCCGCTCGCGCCGTGGGCCGGCCTGGGCGTGACGGCTTTGTGGGCGACCGCGTTCGTGGCTCTGGGCGTGGTCCGCATCCGGCGAGGTGACGCATGAGGGCCGAGCTCACGAAGTTGCGCACCCGGCGTGGCCCGCTCCTGCTGTTGATCCTGCTGGTCGCGGTGACGGCAGCGGGCTCGGCGATGGCCGTAGTGGACGGTCCAGACCCGGTGCACGCAAGCCTCCAGGGCGTGCTCATCGGCCAGGCCGTGGCCGCGCTGGCCGGCGTGCAACTGCTCGCCGGCGAGTACTCGACCGGCCTCATCCAGACCACATGGCTGGCGGTGCCCCGCCGCCTGCCCGTGCTTTTCGCGAAGAGCGCTTGGCTGCTGCTCGGCGTCTCCGGGGCGGCACTGCTGGCGGTGGGCGCATCGGTGCTCGCGGGTCGCCTGATCTCCTCGTCCTACCCGGCACTGACATCGACAACCGTGCTGCGCGCCGCGGCCGGCTCAGTGCTCTACCTTTCCCTGACAGCGCTGTTCGGCCTGGGCGTCGGCGCCCTCCTGCGAAACGCGCCTTTCGCCGCCGGCGCCACTCTGAGCGCCCTCTACGTCATCCCCGCCATCATCCCTTTCTTCCCGGACCGCGACTGGCAGGAGGCCCTCTACCGGATAGGCCCCTCGACGGCCGGCCTCTCCATCCAGACCACGGCCGATCCCGCGAGCCTGCCGATCGGCCCCTGGGCGGGCCTCGCCGTCACCGCCGCCTGGGCCCTCGGCACCCTGGCGTCAGGCGGGTGGTTGTTGCGTCGTCGCTGAGCCAACCCACCGCGACGGCGTCGCGCCGCGGGGACATAAGCGCATCGCCCGGGCGGCTCGGATGGCGTCTGAGGCTCAGCCGTCGGACGAGGTCTGACGGGCGGTCACCGATCAGCGCTGAATGGGAGGTACGCCGAGAACGGTGCCTCCGCTGGCGTCCAGCACCTGACCGGTGATCCAGCGCCCTTCATCGGAAGCCAGGAACACGATCACGTTCGCCACGTCAATGGGCTCCCCGACATCCTGAAGGGCGTTGATGGTTTTCATCCACGCCGCGATCTCGGGAACCGCCAGAAACGGTGCGGCCATGGGGGCGTTGATGAATCCTGGGGCGACGGAGTTCACGGTGATTTTGCGACCACCCAGCTCCCATGCGAGGGTGCGAGTCGCAAGGTTGGTACCGGCTTTGAGTGTCGAGTACAGAAGGTCCGACGGAATCGCCACATAGGTGGCGGCGGTGGAGACATTGATGATGCGACCACCGTTCGGCATCCGGCGCAGAGCCTCTTGGATGATCAACAGCGGCGCCCTGAGGTTGATCGCGAAGAGTTGGTCGTAAAGTTTCTCTTCGGCTCCCGCGAGGCCGTCAAAGCCAGGACCGCGCAAGCCGGCATTGTTGACCACGATGTCGACCGTTTGCGAATGCAGGTCGAAGTCGGCCCACAACTTCTTGGCACCTCCAGGCTCAGAGAAGTCCGCGCACACGAGGAAGCCGGAACCGCCTTCCGCTTCAACGGCCGCCAGTGTCTCTTCGGCACCTTGTTTGCCGTTCCGATAGTGCACGGCGACGCGGGCGCCCTCGCGGGCCAGTTTGAGTGCTGTGCTCCGACCGATACCCGCCGTACTAGCCCCTGTCACCAGGGCGACCTTGCCCGCCAGTCCCGACATTTCAAACTCCTTTTCGGTGATCCGATAGACGATTAGAGCAGGAGTTATCGCGAGATCCATCCTCTTTTGAAAACGGGACGGACCCCGAGGTTCCTCTTTCCCGGGTTTCTTCTCGTAGTGCCACACCGCAGTTACTCGGAGGCCTTGGCGAATATCGCCGCCTGCGGCCTCCTTGCGCTGTTTATCAGGGCAATCTTTGTCGGCAGAATCCTGCTTCGCTTTCCCACTTGGAGTGGATGCACCGAGTATGCCGGGCGATTTTTGGAGTGGCAACTCTAAACGAGGTACGGTGGCGCATGACCGCGAGTGAGGATAAGCGTCGATTGACGGCGAAAGGACAGGCCACGCGTCTCCGCATAGTCGATGCGGCCTCCGGGCTCATGCTGGAACACGGCGTGACACGCACAACTCTCGAAGACATTCAACGCGCTGCGGCGGTCAGCCCCTCGCAGCTCTATCACTACTTCCGCGACAAGGATGAGCTCGTCCTGGCGGTGGTCGACCGGCTGACCGAAATCGTCCTCGACGTTCAACATATGGGTCTCGACCGGATGGACAGTCTGGCGGCGCTCCGCAGATGGCGTGATCTTGTGGTCGACCTGACTCGTCAGGCCGAGTGCGTCGGCGGCTGCCCGTTGGGCTCGCTCGCGAGCAACCTCGCCGAGCCCAATCCGATTGCTCGCGCCCGGCTCGCCCAGTCGTTCGCGCAATGGGAGAAGCTGCTCGTTGCCGGCCTGGCCGCCATGCAGGCCACCGGCGAGCTCCGGGCGGACGCCGATCCCGAGGAGCTGGGGCTCGCTCTGCTCGCCGCTGCCCAGGGCGGCCTGTTGCTCAGTCAGGTCCGCCGAGACACCAAGGCACTCGAAACCGCGCTCGACACCGCCATCAACTACATCGAGACGCAGACGACCCCGGCCGGATCATGACTCAGTCGCGGGCAGCACGCTACGGCGCCGACGAGCTCATCGCTACCGCCCTGATCGTCGATCGGCACCGAAACCTGACCCGCCGGATGCGCCTCAGCCGCGAAGCGGTGTCGCGACGGAAAGGACATGACTATCGCCGAGCAGGGATGGTTCGTCTTCCACGGTGCGCAGCATCTCCAGCATGACAGCGGTCTCTTGCGGGTCGGCCAGGATTTCGTCCAGGCGAGAGCCGATGATCCGCAGCGGACCTTCCACGGTGATCCGCCGGCGCACCATCAGACCGGCCTCCGCGGGTTCACTCAGCAACTCGTCCGGATGATGCAGGTACGCGGTCGTGAACCAGGCCGGCTCACCGTCGACGTTTCGATAGGTGCCGTCCGACAATGTCTGCTCCACCAGCCGGCGATACCGCAGGTCCCGGAAGAAACCCCGGGTCAAGCCGTCGAACAGCGGGAAGAACCGGCTGATCGTCGCGGCCACGATCACACCCTCGGGCCGTACGACTCGAGCGGCCTCGCGCCAGACCACGATCCGTTCGGCCCGGTCCAGCACGTGATACAGCGGGCCGAACAACAGCACCGCGTCGGCGGTGTCGTCGGCCGCCGGCAGCGCACGGCCATCCCCGACGACGGCCGCCACTCCGTCCAGAGCGGACGCCTCGGCAACATACTCGGGCACCGGATCGATAACGCACACGCGATAGCCGGCCCGTGCGAGCGGGCCCGCATAGACACCGGTGGCACCGCCGACATCCAGCACCGTCGCGGGTGGTGCGGGCAGCACCCGGGTCAGGACGTCCCAGGTGCGGAGGAACTCCAGCCGACCCCGGCTGGAGACGGTGAGACGATTTCGTTCGCCACCGCGCTGGTAGTAGTTCATGATCTCGGGCCTGAGCATGGGAATCATGCTTGCAGCGGATCCGGTCGTCCGGCCGTATGACGAAGGCCACCGCGACGGCAACGTGGCCGTGTTCACGGGGCACCGGCATGAATCTCTGGCCCGGTTGTCAGGGGGTCGGTCTATGTTCGTGGGGTCGGATCCACCTCAGCCGAGGAGTAGCCATGACGACGCTCGACAACCGCCCCCACAGCGCGCTGCTGGTGATCGACGTGCAGAACGGTGTGGTGCAGGGGGCCTACGAACGCGACAAGGTGGTGGCCACGATCGCCGGGCTCGTGGAGCGGGCGCGGGGCGCGGGTGTCGAGGTCGTCTGGGTGCAGCACAACTCCGACGAGTTACCGACGGACAGCGAGGCCTGGCGGTACGTTCCGGAGCTGGAGCGCGGCGAACGTGAGGCGCTGGTGCAGAAGTATTACGGCGATTCGTTCGAGGGCACCGATCTCGAGCAGGTGCTGGCCGAGCGGGGCGTCGGCCGGGTGTTCGTCTCGGGCGCTCAGACCGACGCGTGCATCCGGTCGACGCTGCACGGTGCGATGGCCCGCGGCTACGACACGGTCCTCGTCTCGGACGCGCACACCACCGAGGATCTGACCGCCTACGGCGCGCCGACCCCGGACAAGGTCATCTCCCACACGAACCTGTACTGGCGGTTCAGCGACGCCCCAGGCCGTGTCGCAGCGGTGGTCACCGCCGCCGACGCCGATTTCACCACCTGAAGACCGGGGGCCGGGAGGCCGGGGGACTCTCCACCCCCGGCCGACCGACGATCAGCGCAAGCCGGCCGCCATGTCCATCAAGTGGCTCAGGATCTCGTCGCCGGACGTGCGCAGGCCGTCGTGTTCGTGCTCGTTCGTCACCCAGGTGCGGACGTTGCCCACCGCGGCGGCCGTGTCCAGTGACAGGCCCGCGTCCACGTACATGTCGTCGGCGTAGACGGCCGCGCACACCGGGATCTCGTTGGCGGCCAGGCGGTCCAGGTCGTAGAGCGGCGGCCAGTCGTCGGTGCGGGCCAGGATGTCCGCGGCGCCGGCGAAGGGCTTCAGGGCGGTGATGTCGGTGAACATCCAGGGGTACATCATCTCGCCGGTGAACAGCAGCGGGTCGGCGTCCTCGGCGAACTCGGGGCGCGATTTCAGAGCGCGGGCCGCGGCCCAGTCCGTCGCGACTTTACCGAGGCCGTAGCAGTATTCCTGCAACGCGAACAGTGGCTGGTCCACGAAACCGGTCAGGCGCATCACCTCGTGGCGGAAGGTGTCGGAGAGCTCGTCGCCGTTCCACGCCTCGTCGAGGAGCCAGTGCAGCTGCGCGTACCCGTAGCTCATGCCGAAACCGTTGCCCAGCACGCGCAACCGGGCCACGGTGAGGCGGTCGCCGTCGGGGAGGCGTACATCCGTGGTGGTCAAATGGTCGGCGATGCGGCGGACGGCTGCGCGATCGGCGGGGAAGGCGCGGTAATACTCGGCGTTCTTCGCGGCCACGCGCGGATACGTACGGGCGTAGACCTCGTCGGCCGTGGCGGTCAGGCCGGGCAGGCCGCCGGTGATGTAGCAGGTGCGCAGCGCGTGCGGGGCCGCCGAAAGGTAGGCGAGCGTGACGAAACCGCCGTAGCTCTGGCCCAGCGTGTCCCAGCGCGCGCCACCGGCGACCTTCTCCCGGAGGATCTCGGCGTCGGCGACGATGCTGTCCGCGCGGAACAGCTTGGTGCGGTCGGCGAGATCCTCCGCGGACATGCCGGCGACCGTGCGCGCGGTCAGCGGCGTGCTGCGGCCGGTGCCGCGCTGGTCGAGCAGTAATAATCGATGCGTCTGCACCGCCCGGCCGATCCAGCTCTCGGCGCGCAGCGGCCGGGGTGACTTGCCGCCCGGACCGCCCTGCAGGAACAGCAGCCAGGGCAGGTCCTCGCCGGTGCGGTCGGCGGCGACCACCTCCCGGGCGAAGACCTCGATCGTGCCGGCGCCGGGCCGTCCATGATCGAGCGGAACGTTGACGACGTGGTCCGTGAAGCGAAGTCCCGGGTGAGCGATCATGAGCACACCCTAAGGCCCGTTCACGTTATTCTGCGAGGCATGGACGGGGACGGCGAACGCGCGGCCCGCATCGACGACGTGCACGAGCTCGCGATGGCGATGCCGCACGTGAGCGTGGTGGACGGCTCGTCGGACAACCCGGTCTATCAGGTGGGCCGCAAGTCGTTCATCTTCTTCCGCAATCCGCGGCCGGATGCCGTCGACCCGGACACCGGCGAGCGCTACCCGGACGTGATCGTCTTCTGGGTCGAGTCGGAGGCGGACAAGCTGGCGCTGGTCCAGGACACCTCGACGCCGTTCTTCACCACCCCGCATTTCGACGGGCATCTGTCGGTGCTGCTGCGGGCCAGCCGCATCGGCGAGATCTCCCGGCAGGAGCTGGCCGAGATCGTTCAGGACGCCTGGCTGTCGCGCGCCTCGCCGCGACGGGCGCAGGCGTGGCGTACCAACGTCGACAAACAGGCGTGGCATACCAACGCTGACAACGCTGACAAAGGAGTGAGCCGGTGACCGGGCCCGCGAACCATCAGCTTCTGGCCAACATGTACGCCGCCTTCAACCGCCGCGACGTCAACGCGGTGCTCGCCGCCATGACCCCGGACGTGGTCTGGCCCAACGGCTGGGAGGGCGGGACGGTCCTCGGGCACGACCAGGTCCGCGAATACTGGCGCCACCAGTGGCATGAGATCAACTCAACCGTCGTGCCGACGGCGTACGCGGATCGCAGTGATGGACGTACGGCCGTGACGGTGCACCAGGTCGTACGGGACAAGCAGGGTGGCGTGATCACGGACCAGCAGGTGGTGCACATCTACCGGTTCGTGCACGGGCTGGTGTCGGACATGGAGATCACGCAGGTGTCAGGGTGACAGGGCGCCGTCCTCGCCGAGCGCGAGGATGACCAGCTCACCCCGGTTGTCGGTGGCGGTCAGACGGTAGTCGCCGAGCCGGTTCAGCGCGGCGATCCCGGCCCCGAACTCGCCCACCAGCCGCGGACCGCTGGGCGGGCCCGACCAGTCGACGGTCCACGCGTAGAGGCGGAAGTCGTACGAGGCGGCGACCACCACCGGCACCGACGGCGAACCCAGCACCGCGACGGTCTTCACCGGTTCCGGTGCGTGCAGCGTGACCGCGTGGTCGGCGGTCAGCCCCTCGGCGGCGAGCACCAGCAGGCGGATCGCCCGGTGCGCGGCCGACACCACGACCCGGTCGGCGAGCGCGGACACCGCACCGATCCGGGCGTCGTGCTCCCACAGCACCCGCCGGTCGTCGCCGGTCCCGGCGGTCACCACCCGCCCGTTCGCGGCGAGGACGCCACCGCGGAACGGGACCGACAACGGGTCCGAGGACGGCGCCGGGGCGTCCGCGGGAGCCCCGATCGTTCCGCCGGCCAGCAGATCCAGCAGGTGCGGCCGGCCCGCGAAGGTCGCCGACGCCACCACCGTGCCGCCGACGGCCAGCGAACGGGGCCACACCAGCGCATGGCTGCGGCGCCACAACGGGCGGTTCATCGACAGCGCCATCAGCGATCCGTCGTAGCCGCCCGCGATTAAGTGCCGGCCGTCCGGCGCCCACGTCAGCCCGCGCAGCGGCACGTCGCCGGGGTGGATGCGGCGCATCGGCGTCAGGTCCGGCCGGAACATCTCGATCGAGCCGTCCTCCCCCGCCACCGCCAGGACGTCCCCGCCCGGCGACCACGCGCATGCCTCCGCTACCGCGACGGGACGCCGGGCCAGGGGAGCCGCGTCACGCCACAGATCCCGTACGCTGACCAGCCCGTCCACACCCGCAGTCGCGACCAGGCCGGATGGGGACACGTCGAGGCGTACGCAATCGGGAATCTCGCCCAGAAAGGCCTCGTCGAACGGGTTCCACACGGCGAGCCGGCCGCCGCCGATGAGGCAGAGCAGATGCTGGCCGTCCGGCGTCCAGGCGACGGTGGTGATCGCGCCGGGATGGCCGGGCAGCGCCTTCATCAGCGACGGCGGCCGGTCGTCGACCACCCGCCACACCGACACCGTGCCGTCGGCGGTGCCGGTCGCCAGCACGTCGGCGGCCCCCGGATTCCACGACACCGAGGTGATCGGCGCGGAATGCGGCAGCGTCGTGTGTATCACCGGGCGCCTCGGGTCGGCGGTTTCCCAGATCCGCACCGTGTGATCGGTCGACCCGCTCGCGAGGCGCGCTCCGTCGGCACGGAAGGCCACACAGCTGACCGGCGCGCCCTGGACCGGCGCACTTGAACCCACCGTCACCTCGACCATGCTGGTCAGCCGCTCAACCCGAGTCAATACGGCCACGGGTGGGTCAGAACACGCTGCGAGGCCGGGGCGGGTGCGCAGTCACCCGTTAGTAGTAGGTGTCTTGGTGCACGTTTGCGTAGTCCCGCCGGAGCGCGGCGGGCAGCCTTGCCCAAGGCGGGTTACCCGGGCGGCCGCGATGCCGGTGCGTCGCCCCGAACCGGCCGGTGCGACGTTTCGTGACGGGCCGGTCTCCGGGCGCGGCGGGGATCTCGATCGCGCGTCCGGCCATGGGATCGCGTCGGCTGGTTTGACGAGACGAGTGGTCAGATCGAGGCCGGCCCGAATAGGGGGCGACCGCGGGTCAATGCGTGCGGATCGGGGATTTGTCCGCGGTTGCATTATGACGATTGCTGACGTCGACGCACGGTAGCGGCGCCGGCGTCACTGTGCGTCAGCGGCGGCGGAGCTCGTCGGGCTGATAAAGTCGCTGCTGGCGGCCGGTCTCGGCGGCACCACCATGAACGCGCCGCCTGAGATCGTCAGACCGTACGCCTTGGCCCGCCGACCGCCATTCGCGAGAACGGGACCGGGCCGAGTGGCAAATAGTGGATCTGACACGGACAAGAGAAATCCTGGCCGGGCTCGAAACGCAGTACGGTGTTATCGAATGATCGTTTTCTTGAGGGGCCGATAATGCAGCTGAGTATTCGCAATCAATTCCCCGGCACCGTGGTGTCGGTGGCGTCGGGTGACGCGATGAGCGCCGTGAAGGTACGGCTGTCCGGCGGCCAGGAGGTCACGTCGGCGATCACCGCCGAGGCGGCCCGCGATCTGGGGCTGGCCGAGGGGACGGCGGTGCGCGCGCTGGTCAAGTCGACCGAGGTGGCGGTGGCGACCGGCGAGGTCGACGACGTCAGCATCCGGAACCGGGTGCCCGGTGTGGTCGCGAGCGTCCAGCACGGGTCGGTCATGAGCACCGTGAAGATCACGCTCCGGTCCGGCGAGGTGCTGACGGCGGCCATCACCCGGGACGCGGCCGAGGATCTGAAGCTGAGCGCCGGGGCGTCGGTGACCGCACTGGTGAAGTCGACCGAGGTCAGCCTGGCGGTGGACTGACCGGCACCGACGGGCAAGCCTGGCGATGGGCTGACCAGCACCGACGGGCAAGCCTGGCGATGGGCTGACCAGCACCGACGGGCAAGCCTGGCGATGGGCTGACCGGCGTCGGCGGCACCCGCCCGACCGTGGGCTGACAGCGCCGGCGAGGCGCGCCCCACCGTGGGCTGACCCGGGTGATCAGCTTCGGGCAGGCCTGGCAAGCTTGCCCGGGTGGAAGCACTCCGGCTGATCCTTTTGTTCATCCACCTCATCGGCTTCGCGTTGCTGCTGGGCGGTTCGATCACCCAGCTACTGTCCGGCAAATTCCGGATAAATCCGGCGATGCTGTGGGGCGTGGTGATCCAGCTGATCAGCGGCCTCGGCCTGGCGGCCCCGCTGCGCGGCGGCGGCGACGCCGAACCGAGCCCGATCAAGCTGGGCGTCAAGCTGATCGTCGCCATCCTGATCTTCATCATGGTGTTCGTTCCCCGTAAGCGCGAGTCGGTCGCAAAGGGGCACTTCATCGGGATCGTCGCGCTGACCCTGGCCAACGCGGCCGTGGCGGTGTTCTGGCGCTGATTGCTCCGGGCCGGCGGCCCGCGCTTACCGCGTCGGCGGTGTCCGGGGAACGAGCGGGAATCATCCCGACGAGTCGACCGCGCGGTAACCGTCGAAGAGTGGGCCACCGCCCGCCGCCAAGACCTCCGCCGCCAGCGGTGCCGGGTCGTCCCGGGCGGTCAGCCATCGTGCGGCCAACGCGGGGTCGAGCTCCCGCAGCTCGCGCAACAGCCACTTTCCCCCACTGATCCACCCACCCCGGAACGCCAGCGCCGCCCGTGCCGTCTCGGTCCACACCGCCGCCGCGATCACCAGGCGTTCGCCCGCATCCGTCGCGTGTGTGTAATCGTCGAGCAGATCCGTGAGCCCGTACCGGAAACGCTCTCGCTCTATGGCCGTCAACGGGGGCGGGCCCTCGGCGAGCACGCGCGCACACCGCGAACGCGTCGGCTCCGGATCACCCGACAACGTGACCCCTTGAGCCAGCATCCGGTGCAGGCTCGGCTTGCGGATCGCCAGTTCCTTCGCCAGGAAGCGCTCCAACGCGGACGGTGTCTGCACGAACAATTCGACCGGCCAGCCCCGGAAACGCAGCGACTCGCGGAACGCCGGGCCCGCCGAGCGCAGGATCACGATGTCCAGGTCGGACCCGGCCGTGCGCAGCGGGCCGATCACGCTGCCCGTCAGAACGGCCCACGTCGCGTCCGGGAAGCGGGCCTCGACCAGGTCACGAGCGTCCGCCACGGCGGTCAGCGCCGCACCGACTTCGTGAAGCGCGAGCGATACGTCGAGGCGCTCAACCCGTAGTGGGACTTGAACCGGCGCGCGAAGTAGTTCTGGTCCGGCCAGCCCACCGACTCGCCGATCCGGTTGATGGGGTCGTCGGTCTCCAGGAGCCGGGTCGCGGCCAGCTCCACCCGTTGCCGCGACAGGTAGGCCATCGGCGGTAACCCGGTGGCCGACTTGAACAACCGCACCAAATACCCCGGCGCCAGGTGCAACGCGTTCGCCAGCTCGGTCAACGTCCACTGATACGCCGGCCGCTCCTCCAGCATCCGCATCGCGTCCAGCACCGCCGGATGCGTCACCGCCGCGACCCCCGACGACGGCACCGCCGCCCGCGCCAGGCAACTCAGGAACAACGCCAGCCGCCCGACGATGTCGCCTCGATACGTTTCGACCGGATAGGACCGCAGATCATGCAGCCGGTCCAGGTGTTCGACGCACTCGGCCAGCGCCGCCGGCGGCAGGTGCGCGGCGAGGATGCCGCGGCGCTGTCCCGCGTACGGTCCCGTCCAGATCAGGTGGCCCAGCTGCGGATCCTCCCTGGTCCAGGCGAGCTCCCGGTTGAGCAGCTCGGTCGAGAAGCAGCAGTTGTACAGGTCGAGGCCGCGGCAGTCCTCGTACCCGTGCCAGACCCCGGGCCGCAGCAGCACCACGTCGCCGACCTCGAGCCGTTGCCGGCCGACCAGGCTGCGCTGCGCTCCCTCGCCGCCCATCACGATCGCGACCTCGACGAAGCTGTGCGTGTGAATGGGATGCGTGTCCTCGTGGAGGTAGTGACCGGCGAACGCCAGTGACCCGTCGATGATGTGGATCAAGGTGTGGGTCTGCACCACCGGGAACGCGTCGGGCATGCCCCACCGTAGAGCCGAAGTGAATTTCGTGCTAGCTCCGGTGCACGTCGGGCTATGCCGTGGCCAGGGCGGAAACGCAGTATCGGGGCAGGCGAAACCCCCTCGCCACAATGTCGAAACACTTGTAGACGCCTCGCGCTCGCCGTTGTTTGAATCGTTTCACCATTCTGGAGTGCCATGCCGGACATCGCCGCACCCGTCGCCCTCCGCTTCGACCATCACCCCGGCTCCGTACTCGGCACCGCCTCGACGACACCGCGCCTGTCCTGGCAGGTCCCGGCCGCGCCGGAGGGCTACCGGCAGACCCGCTACGAGATCGAGATCCGCCGCTCCGCCAACCCCCGCGAGATCCCCGACGGCGAAGCCCACCAGACCCCCTCCGGCGCCGCTCCCGAGATCTTCCGCGTCACCTCCGGCGAGCAGATCCTGGTGCCCTGGCCGGCCGATCCACTTCAACCCCGAGAGCTTGCCTCCGTACGCGTCCGCGCCGGCGACGACCACACGCTCAGCGATTGGAGCGCCCCCGCGACGGTGGAAGCCGGCCTGCTGACCCCCGCCGACTGGACGGCCCGCTTCGTGTCACCGCGCGAGATAGCCGCGTGGGGCGCCCCCGCCCCGATCCTCACCGGCACCCTCGGCCCGATCGCCGCCCCGCAGCGGATCATCCACGCCCGCCTCTACATCACCGCCCACGGCCTCTACGTAGCCACTCTCAACGGCACCCGCGTCGGCGACGAGCAACTAGCCCCGGGCTGGACCGCCTACCAGCACCGCCTGCGTTACCAGACTCACGACGTCACCGACCTGGTCACCACGGGCACCAACCGCCTGGAGATCCTCCTGGGCAACGGCTGGTACCGCGGCCGCCTCGGCTTCCAGGGCAAGAGCTCCCTGTACGGCGACCGCCTCGCCGCCCTCGCCCAGCTCGAGATCACGCTGGCCGACGGCACCGTCCACACCCTCGCGACCGACGGTGACTGGACCGCCCGCGAGAGCACGATCGTCGCCGACGACCTCTACGACGGCCAGTCCACCGACCTGCGCCGCCCGCACGACGCCCCGGAGAGCCCGGTCGATCTCCTGGACGCCGACCTGGCCGTCCTCGTCACCCCCGACGGCCCTCCGGTGCGCGCGATCACGACCGTCCCCGCGCAGACGATCACCGACGGCACCCTGGTCGATTTCGGGCAGAACCTGGTCGGCTGGGTCCGCCTGAAGGTCACCGGCACCGCGGGCCAGGAGATCACCGTCCGGCACGCCGAGGTCCTCGAGAACGGCGAGCTCGGCACCCGCCCGCTGCGCACCGCCAAGGCCACCGACACGTACGTCCTGGCCGGCACCGGCGAGACCGTCCTCGAACCGAGCCTCACCTTCCACGGCTTCCGCTACGCCGAGATCACCGGCGCGGGCGAGCTGCGCCCGGAGGATGTCGAGGCGGTCGTCGTCGCCTCCGATCTGAACCGGACAGGCTGGTTCGAGTCCAGCAACGAGCTGCTGAACCGCTTCCACGAGAACGTCCTCTGGGGGATGCGCGGCAACTTCGTCGACGTCCCGACCGACTGCCCGCAACGCGACGAGCGCCTCGGCTGGACCGGCGACATCCAGGTCTTCTCCCCCACCGCGAGCTTCCTGTTCGACTCGGCCGGCTTCCTCGGCAGCTGGCTCGCCGACCTGGCCGCCGAACAACAGAAGGACGGCTCGGTCCCGTACGTCATCCCGGATGTCATCCGCCGGCCGGGGCAGGCGACGGCTGCCTGGGGCGACGCGGCGACCATCGTGCCGTGGGTGCTCTATCAGCGCTACGGCGACCGCGACCTGCTCAACCGGCAGCTCCCGAGCATGCGCGCCTGGGTGGACAAGATGGCCGCGCTGGCCGGCGACGGGCTGCTGTGGCAGGGCGGTTTCCAGTTCGGCGACTGGCTCGACCCGACCGCCCCGCCGCAGGACCCGTTCCGCGCCAAGGCCGACCCGGACGTCATCGCCACCGCCCACCTCGCCCGCAGCGCCGAGATCGTCGGTCGGGCGGCCGAGATCACCGGCGACGACGAGACCGCCCAAACCTACAAAACCCTGGCGAGCGCCGTACGCCACGCCTTCGCCCGTGAGTACGTCACCGACCGTGGCCGGGTGCTCGGCGACGCCGCCACCACGTACGCGCTGGCTCTGCAATGGGCGCTGTTGCCCACCGAGGCCCAGCGCCGGCACGCGGGTGAACGGCTGGCCGATCTGGTCCGCACCGCCGGGTTCCGGATCAGCACCGGGTTCGTCGGCACCCCGCTGATGACCGACGCGCTGACCGACGCCGGCGCGCCCGAGGTGGCGTACCGGCTGCTCCTGCAAACCGGTTGCCCGTCCTGGCTGTACCCGGTGACCATGGGCGCCACCACCGTCTGGGAGCGGTGGGACAGCATGTTGCCGGACGGCAGCATCAACCCGGGAGAGATGACCTCGTTCAACCATTACGCGCTCGGCGCGGTCGCCGACTGGCTGCACCGTCGCGTCGCGGGTCTCGCCCCGGCCGAGCCCGGCTACCGCCGCATCGAGGTGCGGCCGCTGCCGGACGAGCGGCTGACCAGCGCTTCCGCGAGGCATCTCACGCCGTACGGGGAAACCGAAGTGGCCTGGGAGCGCGAGGGCGGCGAGTTCCGGCTGTCCGTGCGGGTGCCGGTGGGCGCGACCGCGACCGTGCACGTCCCGGGCCGCGACCCGGTCGACGCCGGGCCCGGCGAGCACCACTTCACCGCCGTCGACGCGTACGCGCAAACGGCGGAACTGGCACCGGACGCGACCATCCGGCAGCTCATGGACCACGAACCCGGCTGGGTCTCGATCGTCGAGGCGGCCCGCCAAGCGGGCGTGGCGGCCGACGAGGCCGCGCTGGCCGACCGCCTCGCCCGGTATCTCGACGCTCCCGCGACCGACCTGGTCGACGCCGCGACCGGCGGCGGATTCGTACCCGGTGCCGCCGACCTGGCGGCACGCCTCACCTCTCTGCTCACCCCCAACCCTCGATAAAGGAGCCGGCAATGAGATTGCGGCAGATATCGGTGGCCGTCCTGGCCACCTCGACGCTCCTGCTCGGCGCGTGCAGCGCCGGCAGCCTGGGCTCCAGCGACGACAGCGGCGGCGGCAAGGTCACCCTGTCGTTCCTGGTGGACAACGGGCCCGAGACGGTCAAGGCCGCCGAGCAGCTGGCCAAGGACTTCACCGCGAAGAACCCGAACGTGACCATCAAGGTGGACACCCGCCCGCAGGGCACCGAGGGCGACAACCTGGTCAAGACGCGACTGTCCACCAGCTCGATGAGCGACCTGTTCCAATACAACACCGGCTCGCTGTTCCAGGCGCTGGCGCCGCAGAAGAACCTCGTCTCGGTCAACGACGGGTCGTGGGTCGGCTCGCTGGACAAGAACTTCTCGATCACGGTCACCAGCGACAACAAGGTGTACGGGGCGCCGTGGGGTCAGTTCATGGCCGGCGCGATCCTGTACAACAAGGATGTCTACAGCAAGCTGGGCCTGCAGGTGCCGAAGAGCTGGGACGAGTTCATGGCGAACAACGCCAAGATCAAGGCGAGCGGCGTGGACCCGGTGATCCAGACCTATCAGGAGACGTGGACGTCGCAGTTGTTCATCCTCGGCGACATGCACAACGTGCTCGCCGCCGACCCGCAGTGGGCGGACAAGTACACCAAGAACCAGGCCAAGTACGCGACGACCCCGGCGGCCCTGGAAGGCTTCCAGCACCTGCAGGACGTGCACGACGCGGGTTACGAGAACAAGGACTTCGCCTCCGCCAAGATCACCGACGGGCTGCGCTACCTGGCGCAGGGCAAGGGCGCGCAATACCCGATGCTCTCCGGGCAGCTCAGCCAGCTCATCGCGGAGAACCCGGGATCCGAGAACAAGATCGGGCTGTTCGCCATCCCCGGCACGGACGCGTCGAAGAACGGGCTGACCGTGTGGAGCCCGTCCGGTGTCTACATCCCGGTCAGCACGACCGGCGCGAAGCTGGACGCGGCCAAGAAGTTCCTCGCGTTCATCGCCAGCCCGGAAGGGTGCACGTCGTACACCGCCGCGTCGAAGCCGACCGGGCCGTTCGCGGTCAAGGGCTGCTCGCTGCCGGCCGACGTGCCGCCGGCGGTCAAGGACCTGCAGGGCTACATCGACGCGGGCACGTCCAGCCTGGCGCTGGAGTTCCTGTCCCCGGTGAAGGGCCCGGCGCTCGAGCAGATCTGCGTCGAGGTCGGCTCCGGCATCCGCAAGGCCGACGCGGGTGCCAAGCTCTACGACGAGGATGTGAAGAAACAAGCCCAGCAGCTCGGACTCGAGGGCTGGTAGACCATCGTGGCAACCACCACCGTTGACCGGACCGCCCGGACGCGCAACGACGCGTCCGTGGCGGCCCGGAAACGGGCGAAAAGCCCGTACTCGAACTGGTTCTATCTGCCGGCGGCGATCATCTACGGCGTCCTGTTCGCCGTCCCGACGCTGACGTCGTTCTACTTCAGCCTGACCCGGTGGAGCGTCTTCGACTCGAAGTTCATCGGCCTGCAGAACTACGTGACGTTCTTCCAGGAGCCGGGGCTGGTGTCGGGGCTGTGGCACACCCTGCTTTACGGCGTGGTCACGTCCGGCCTGAAGGTTGTGCTGGGCATGCTCCTCGCTGTGCTGCTCACGTCGCAGATCGTGGCACGCGGGTATCTGCGATCCGTCGTCTTCTTCCCGGTGCTGGTGTCGACGATCGGCGTGGGGCTGATGTTCACGGTCCTGATGAATCCGGAGCGCGGACTGATAAATCAGTCTTTATCCATTTTTGGGATCACTGGGCCGGGGTGGCTGACCGACCCGCACCTCGCGCTGTTCTCGGTGGCGCTGGTGGACGTGTGGAAGGGCGTCGGGCTGGCCACGCTGATCTACATCGCCGGCATCGTGTCGATCCCGCAGGAATACTTCGAGGCGGCCCGCATGGACGGCGCGTCCTCGTGGAACACGTTCCGCAGCATCATCATCCCGCTGGCCCGGCCGGCCACCGTCACGGTGATCATCCTGTCGCTGATCGGCGGGTTGCGCTCGTTCGACCTGATCTGGTCGATGACCCGCGGCGGGCCCGGCTTCACGTCCGACGTCATCGCCTCGGTGATCTACAAGCAGTACCAGGCGGGCTTCTACGGGCTGTCGACGGCGGGCAACGTGATCCTGTTCGTGCTGGTCACCGCGATCGTGCTGCCGTTGTCACGCTTCCTCAACCGCAAGGAGGTGGAGCTGTGACGTTCCGGCGCAACTATCTGTTGTCGTTCGTCGCGATCGTGGCGTCCATCGTGGTGTTCGTGGTGCCGTTCGCGTTCATCGTGCTCACCGCGGTGAAGGATCAGCAGCAGGCGTCGTTGCTGGACTTCTCCTGGCCCCGGCACTGGCAGCTGGTGCAGAACTTCGTCGACGTGGTCCAGGCCCGCGACTACATGGTGATCATCGCGTTCATCAACAGCACGATCCTGACCGTGGTCAGCGTCGCGATCATGGTGATCCTCGGGTCGATGGTGGCGTTCGTGCTGCAGCGGCGCAAATCCCGATGGACCGGCCTGGTGAACTTCCTCGTGCTGTCCGGGCTGATCATCCCGCCCGCGGTGGTGCCGACGATCTGGGTGCTGCAGAAGCTCGGCCTGTTCTCGACGATGCCCGGGCTGATCCTGGTCGAGGCGGCGTTCGGGATGTCGTTCTGCATCCTGCTGTTCCGCGCGTTCATCGCGACGATCCCGCGCGAGCTGGACGAGGCGGCGATCATCGACGGCGCCGGGCCGATGCGGTTGTTCTTCCGGGTGATCCTGCCGCTGCTACGGTCGGTCATCGTCACCGTCGTGGTGGTGCAGTCGGTGACGGTGTTCAACGACTTCACGTATCCGCTGTATTTCCTGCCCGGTGACCAGAACGCGACGGTGCAGCTGACGCTCTACAACTTCTCGTCGCAGTTCGGCACCGAGTACAACCTGCTGTTCATGAACATCCTGCTGATCACCATCCCGCCGCTGATCATGTTCCTGTTCTTCAACCGCCGCATCGTCGCGGGCATGACGGCGGGCGCGATCAAGGGATGACTAGGGTTTCGGCATGCCAACGTACCGCCGTCGTTCCGCCCGTGTCCTGCTCGTCGACGGCGCCGGCCGGGTGCTGCTGCTGAGCGCCCTGCTGGATCCGCGCGATCCCGCCCGGGGCCACGTGTGGCTGACCCCGGGCGGCGGCGTGCACGACGGCGAGGCGCTGGCCGCGGCCGCCGCCCGCGAGCTGTCCGAGGAGGTCGGCGTGCAGGTGCCGGCGTCGTCGCTGGGCGGCCCGGTGGCGTACGTGTCCGGATACGCCGACCTGGGCTGGGCCAAGGGCGTCTTCCGCGACGACTTCTTCTACTACCGGTCGCCGCTGGCGGCGCTCGACGTCGACGTGAGCGGCATGGAAGACCGCGAGCGCGCCACGCATGCGGGGCATCGCTGGTGGTCGCTGCCGTCGCTGTTCGCGACCACCGAGCGGGTGCTGCCGCTCAAGCTGGCGCCGCTGCTGGCCGAGTTGCTGGCGGGCGGCGTTCCGGCCGCGCCGGTCGAACTCCCCTGGCACCACTGAGCCGGCGCCTGCTTGACCGCGTGGCACTGTCGCTGTGGGGATCTGCGACGTCCCAGCCGTCGCGGCCGCCCACTGCCCGGTGGGACGAATCGCCGTGTGGGGATCTACGACCTCCCGGGCGCCACGGCTACCCACGCCAGGATGGGGCGGGCCGCGGTGTGGGGATCTACGACCGCCCAGGCGTCGCAGATACCCACACCAGGATGGGGCGGGCCGCGGTGTGGGGATCCACGACCGCCCAGGCGTCGCAGATACCCACACCAGGATGGGGCGGGCCGCGGTGTGGGGATCTGCGACCTCCCGCGCGTTGCAGGTACCCACAGCGGTCGCAGTGTGCGGAACTGCTAAGTCTCGCGTGGGCCTTCGTCGACGCGAAGGCCCTGCGGGCTAGCCGGCGAAGACGCCGACGAACGAGGCGGAGTTGGCGAAGCCGCCGACCAGCTGGGTCTCGTCGCTGTTGTTGAGGATGAGCACCCAGCCGCCCTTCTTGCAGCTGACCCGGGCGCACAGCACCGCGCCGGGCGAGCCGGCGTTGCCGCCGACGACGCGGACCGAGGAGATCTCGTTGTTCCAGTCGCCGCCGCCGGGCTTACGCAGGTCGTTCAGGTCGTCCACGGTGTCGTTCGGGGCCACCACGAAGCTCGGGCCGCTCAGGTTCGGGCGGTCGTAGAAGGTCGTGAACTGGGCCTTGCGGGCCGACCAGGCGAGCCGGTCGTCGCCGTGCCCATTGCCGTGCCGATTGCCGTGGCGGTCACCGTGGCGGTCACCGTTGTCGCCGCGCCGGCCGTCGTTGTCGCCGTCTCCGCCGCCCCGGTTGCCGTTGCCGCTGTCGTCGCTGTCGCTGTCGTCGCCGTTGTCGCCGTCGCCGCGTCCGTTCCCGGCGCTCGCCAGGTCGACGTGGATTGAGCCGCCGCGCAGGCTCATGCTGATGCCGTAAGTGTCGCCGGCCCAGTCCGCGAAGTCGGCGAACCCGGTGAAGCCCTGCATCGAGCCGTCCGGTTTCTGACCGACGTAGATCTCGCTGTTCTCGCCGATCTCGTCGACCGTGACGCACGAGTCGCCGGTCTCGATGCACATGGGTGGCGGCGCTGCCAGCGCTGGTGTGGCCGTCCCCGCCGCGAGGAGCGTCGCCGCGGCCGCCGAAGCCATGATTCGTTTCATGGGAGACCTTCCTCAGGGGTTACGAAGAGTAATCGCGAGGAGTGTATGCGGGCTCTGACCAGGCCGGATCCCGTTTCGCTATTCCGGCCGCAGGAACTCGGCAAGCGGCTCTGGTCCATGTCAGACACTTGCGTACCGCTGATGGTCTGTTCTATAACTTGTATAACAGTGAGGGAGCGACCTACGTGATCATCGAGGTGGACCCGGACGGCGACGTGCCGATCTACCAGCAGCTTCGGGACCGCGTGGTCGAGGCGATCGCGACCGGGGCCCTGAAGGAGGGCAGTCCGCTTCCGTCCACCCGGGCGCTGGCCACCGACTTCGGCATCAACTTCCACACCGTCAACAAGGCGTACGACCTGCTGCGCCGGCAGCGGCTGTTGCGGATCAACCGGAAGTCCGGCGCCGTCGTCTCGCGGGACGCGAGTTCGGGCCCGGCCGAGCCGGAGTTCGTCGCGGACTGGACGGGCCGGGCGACCACCCTGCTCGCCGAGGCCACGGCGCGCGGCCTGACCCGCGACGACATCCTGGACATCTGCCGCACGGTGCTGGCGACGTTCGGCGAAGAATCGGAGGAGTCGTGATGGTGGTTGTTGCCGGGAGCGTCGTCGCGGTGCTCTCGGTCGCCGGTTCCGCGTGGGTGATGCCGTTGCTGCAGCGCCCGACCCTGCCGTTCGGTGTGCGGGTGCCCACCCGGCACGCGGGCGACGCCACGATCGCCCGGCAGGTCGGCGCGTTCCGCACCCGGATCGTCGCGAGTGGACTGATCGCGCTGGTGGTGGCGGTGATCCTCGGGCTGGCCGGCGGCGACCGCGATTCCGCCGTCACCGGGCTTGTCCCCACGGTCGTGCTGCTGGCGCTGGTGACGTTCTTCTACCTGCGCGCCCGCCGCGAGATCACCCGGGCCAAGGCGGCCGGCGCCTGGTACCGCGATGTGCCCCAGCGCGTCGCCGCCGACACGTCGCTGCGCACCGAGCCGGAGAGGCTCCCGTGGGCGTGGGCGGTGCCGGCGTTGCTGCTGCCGTTGGTCACGCTCGGCGCCGGCATCGCGCTCTACCCGGACATGCCCGCGCGGGTGCCGTCACGCACCCACGGGTCCGAAGTGGTGGCCTGGCAGACGAAGTCACCGTGGGTGGTCGCCACGCCGTTACTGATCGAGGTCGTGGTCACGCTGCTCATCGTCGGCCTGCTCGCCTGGTCGTACCGCTCGCGGGCCGATCTGGAGCCGTCCGATCCGCAGCGCTCGGCCGCCCAGCACCGGATCTTCCTGCGCCGCGTCGGACGAGCCCTGCTGGTGCTGGCGGCCGCGGTGAACGTGAACTTCCTGCTGGCGTTCACAGCCATCTGGCGGGGTGACGTGCCCGGCCCGTGGACGACCACCGGAATGCTCCTCGTGCCGCTGCTCGCGGTCGCATACGTGCTGGTCGTCGCGGTCCGCACGGGCCAGGGCGGCAGCCGCGTCGACACCGCGACCCAGCCCGCGCGGGCCGGCTCAGCGGCGCGGCCGGAGACGCCCGGGGCGGCCCGGCCGGTCCGGGTGGCCGAGCACACCGACGACGACCGGCACTGGCGGGCGGGCATCCTCTACGTCAACCGCGACGATCCCGCGCTCATGGTGCAGAAGCGCGTCGGCTTCGGCTGGACGGTCAACTTCGGCAACCCCTGGGGCATCGTCATCATGGCCGGCGTGCTCGTCCTCGTCGCGGCCGCCGCGCTGATCCCGGCGTTACAGTCCTGATCCAGCCAGCTTGGTGAACTCGGCCAGGGCCGCCGCGTCGCCGTACGGGTGAAGCACGTACTCCGACGCCCATGCGGCGGCACCGGGGTAGTCGGCGGCGGAGATCCGTGCGACGGCGGCGGTCACGTCGTACCCGGTCCGGCGCAGCTCCACCCGCGGACCGAGGACCGCCCAATACGCCCCGGGCGGCCCGTACGCCATGCCGACGCTGCCCGGGTTGACCACGCGGCGCCCGTTGACCAGCCGGTCGTACGGCATGTGGGTGTGCCCGCACACCACGACCGGCGCGGGGACCCCGTCCAGCACCCTCTCCCAGCGCGACATCGGCGAGTCCACCAGGATCATCTCGTCGTCGCGGCGCGGGGTCGCGTGGCAGAACAGCACCGGCCCCAGACCGTCGGCCTCCAGGGTGACGGTCATCGGCAGACCGTCCATGAGGTCGCGATGCCGCCGGGTCAGCAGCGGCACGCACGCGCGCACGGTGTCGCCCGCGGGCCCGTCCGGCACCGGCTCGCCGTCGAACCCGGACACCAGTTCCCGTTCCCCGTTGCCGTGCACCCACACGACTCGTTCTCCGAGCGAGGCCAGTAGATCGAGAGTCGGCGCCGGCATCGGGCCGGCGGCGATGTCGCCCAGCGCGACGATGCGGTCGACGTCGCCGAGCTGCTCGATCTCGGCGAGGACGGCCTCGAGGGCCGGGAGGTTCGCGTGGATGTCGGCGAGCACGGCGATACGCATGCGCCCGATCCTCGTCGCCCGGCCGGATCCGCGCTGCCCCGAAAGACCGCCTGACCGAATCATGGCCGCCGGCGGGGGTGGAAGCCCGGTTGCACAATGGCGGGGCACGCATCGGCGACAGGGAGTTCCGGGGATGAGAGCGAAAGCACTGGTCACGGTCGCCATGGCGGCCGCGCTCACGGCCGGCTGCGCGATCCTGCCGGACGACTCCCCGTCCCCGGCGCCGGCCAAGGGCTCCGACACGGTCACCCGCTCGCTGCGCGACGTCGAGCGCTTCTGGGGTGACAACTTCCCGGACGTCGGCGGCGGCGCGCGGTTCGAGGCGGTCCGGGGCGGCTATTTCCCGTACACGGAAACGCATCTGCCGCCGGACTGCGGTGGTCAGCCGTCGCAATACCAGCCGAACGCCTTCTACTGCACGTCCGGTGACTTCATCGCCTGGGACGCGCAGAACCTCGTCCCGCAGCTCGAGTCCACCTACGGTCCGCTGCTGGTCGGCGTGGTCATGGCGCACGAGTACGGGCACGCGGTCCAGACCCGGCTCGGCCGCACCCGGGAACCGACCGTCGTGCTGGAGCAGCAGGCCGACTGCTACGCCGGCGCGTGGCTCGGCGACGTGCTCAACGGCCGGTCGCCGGCGTTCCGCGACGTCACCGCGGCGCAGCTCGACAACACGATCGCCGGTCTGCTCATGCTGCGCGACCAGCCGGGCACGTCGGCGACCGCGGATCAGGCGCACGGCAACGCGTTCGACCGGGTGCGCGCGCTGCAGGACGGCGTCGAGCAGGGGCCGGAGACCTGCGCCGGCTACGCGGCGGACAACCTGCCGGTCACCGAGATCCCTTTCCTCAATCCGGCCGACGAAGCCAGGGGCGGTGATCTCCCGTACGCCGACGCGGTGAACCTGCTCGCGAACGACGCCCAGGAGTATTGGCGCCGGACGTTCCCGGCCCTCGCCGCCGCGCAGTGGACCGACCTGCCGGTGCGGGCGTTCGACGCGTCCGCCCCGCCGGCCTGCCCGCAACCGGACTCGTCGGCGGGCGGCCGCGCGTTCTACTGCCCGGACGGTGACTTCGTGGCGTTCGACAACAGCGAGCTCGGCCCGACGCTGTACCGGCGGATCGGCGACAACGCGGTCGGGATGCTGCTCGGCGACCTGTTCGCGCGGGCCGCGCAGGACCGGCGCGGCGCCTCCACCCGGGACCGGGCCGGCCAGCTCGCGGTCGACTGCCTCGCCGGGTCGTGGACCAACGACCTGCTCACCCGGCAGGGCAACACCGACCTGCGGCTCTCCCCCGGCGACCTGGACGAGGCGGTCACCGCGCTACTTGCTTTCGGCCGCGCCGAACAGGGTGCCGGCCCCACGGCGTTCGACCGGATATCGGCGTACCGGAAAGGGGTTTTGCAAGGTCTGGACGCCTGCGGTTAGCCTTGGTGGACGCGGGGCTTGGGGATGCTTGTCACGTGTGTGGTGCGCCACGCGCCCTGCAGGGCCAGCACGATGCCGAGCAGCAGGGTGACCACGATCGCATCGAGCCAGTAATGGTTGCCGGTCACCAGCACCACGGCGAGCGTGAGGATCGGGTGCGCCACCCAGAGCCACCGCCACTTGGAGCGGGTGGCGCCGATGAACGCCATCGCGATCACAATCGCCCACCCGACATGCAGCGACGGCATCGCGGCGTACTGGTTGGTGAGGGTGTCGCCGTTCGGTGATCCGTAGACCGACGGCCCGAAGACGCGTCCGGTGTCGACCATGCCGAACGCGGCGATCATCCGCGGCGGCGCCAGCGGCATGAGCAGGTGCACCGCCAGTGCGGCGCCGGTCAGCCAGGCCAGGGTGCGCCGGATCCGGATGTAGTGTTGCGGCCGCCACACATACAGCCAGATCAGAGTGATGGCCGTCACCGGAAAGTGGACATACGCGTAGTAGCAGTTGGCAATCTTGACAAGCCAGTGGTGTCCGAGGACCGCGTGCTGCAGGCCGTATTCACTTGGCAGGTGTAGCAATCGTTCGAGATGCCAGACCGTCGCCGCGTTGTTCATCGCCTCTTCGACGTGTCCGGCGGCCGCGATCCGTCCCACCTTGTACGCCAGGAAAAGCACCGCCACCAGCGCGAGTTCCAAAAGGGCGCGGCGCCACGGTCCATGTTGCGGGGTGGGCGGCGCCGGCGGACGTACGCGAGTATCCGGTTCCCTCTGCAACAGGCTCATGGCGCCTCTCCCCCTCAGGCTCCCCGGCATCCAAGATCGGAACGACGGGGCGACTTGCGATCTTCCCAAACTCGCGCAACTGACCGGTATGACGGTCTTCACCCACAGGTTTGTAGGTGTTCACTTTCGGCCAGTAGGTAGCGCAGATCACTGGCCGCCGGCTGAGGGGTCGTTAAACTCGCGCGGGTGCCGTCGATCGTGGAGTTACTCGCCTCGCCCGTTCACCGGCTGGAGGGGCGACCGAGCGACGGGCCGGCGCCCGCCCCAGCGGGTGAGCTGGTCGATGAGGTGCACGTCCGGGCCGGGTTGGGCATCCTCGGGGATCGTTATTTCAACCATCGGGCGCACAAGGATGCGAGCGTCACGATGATCGCCCAGGAGTCGCTGCCGCCCGGGGTGGGGCTGGCCCAGGTACGCCGGAACGTCCTGCTCAACGGCGTGGACGTGGACGCGCTCGTCGGGTCGGTGCTGGTTCTCGACTCGGGTTCCGGGCCGATCCGCTTCCGGGTGAACCGCCGGGCGAATCCGTGCGCGTGGATGGACGTGATGGTCGCCCCGGGCGCGTTCCGGCAGCTCCGCGGCAAGGGCGGCATCCGCTGCACGCCCCTCGACGACGGCGTGCTGACGGTCGGCCCGGTGCGGGTCGATATCCTCGAGGCCGCCTAGCGGACCCTGATCTGCCGATTAAGTCCTAACCGTGGTGGTAGGCGGTGAGTGACCTGGTCACGGTGTGGCCGGTGGTGCCGGAGCTGAGGCGCTGTGGCGATTCGTTCGCGGCCGGGTTGTCCCGCCATGTGGGACACCCCGGCCACATCATGGATTTTGTGAACCTTGGAGAGTTGCGCCCACATACGAGCCATAACTCTCCAAGGTTCACATTCGGCCGGAAAAACCTGCCGGGCGAAAGCCTCGTTACGTGACAAAGATACTCTCTACAATGGACGCTGATCCCACATTGCGGACGCCGGGTCCATGATGCGGGCGCGGGTCTCAGCAGGCGGTCGCCCGTCTCACGGAATGGAAGCGCCGTGCGGGGCGCGCTCCGAGACCGCCTGTCCGGCGGCCCGGCCGATCCGGCAAATCTCGGGAAATGTCGGATATGCGAGAGGGGTGGCCGGGGGCTGGCGGACGGACGGCGATCAGATCGCTGACTCGCTTACAGCCACTGACTCGCTTACAGCCACTGACTCGGCTACAGCCACCGACTCGCCTACAGCCACCGACTCGCCTACGGCCTTACTCGTCTAGGCCCGACGGCCAAAGCGGCGGCCGGGGCAGCCGCCGCGGCGATCAACCCGGCCGTGACGTCAGGAGGCGACGACGCAGGGCCGAGCGACCAACCGTTACGCGGCGTCGACCAGATGCGCCAGGGCCGCTGCCACCACGTCCAGGCCGGCCGTGGGGGCGCCGGCGGGCTCGATCATGTACTGGTCGCGGCGGATCTCGATCATCAGCGCCGTCACCTCGGGCGAGCGGCGGTAGTGCGCCAGCGGCACGTACGCCCCGGCGAACGGGCTGTTGACATATCGCTTAAATCGGGAAAAAGCGGTGGACGCCGCTTCGAGCAGCACCGGCGGCGTGTGGAACGCGTCGGATCCCAGACAGATCTCCGGGCGCGGCCCCGAAGCGTGCAGCTCGTACGGCAACGCCACCGCCGGATACGAATGCACGTCGATCACCACCGCCCGCCCGGTAGCGGCGAGCCGTTCGCCGACCAGATCGGTCATCGCCGCGGCGTACGGCCGGAAATGCGTCCGGAGCAGGGCCTCATCGCGTACCGGATCATCGGAGCGCAACCGGCGCCGGGCGTAACCGTGCGTATACACCGCGCCCATCCCGACGGCCCGCATCTCCTCGCTCTCGTCCGGAAAGCGTTCCGGGTCGACGACGAGCCGCGACAGCCGGTTCTCGAAGATCCACGGCCGGGACGCCGACGCGCCGGCCGCCTGCCGGGCGATCATGTCGGTGTACGCGTCGGTCAGATGATCGAGTTCGGTGGCCACCTCGGACGGCGAGATCGTGAACTCCGCACCGGCGACCGAACGGGACGCGTGCGGCACGTGCAGGATCACCGGCGAGTCCGGGGTGCCGGGGAAAATCGCGTACGTCATAAGGTCTGTCGTTATCTCCTGTTTGCCAGACTTCGCCCCGAAAGGGGGAACGGCTCCTAATGTGGTGACCATGGCCGCGCCCGGCGGAAACGGGTTCGCGATCACGATCTCACGGAAGTCGCCGACCGCCCACGTCGGCCACCGTGGCCGGCCGGCCAAGACGGTGGTCGCCGCGACCGTCACCGTCGTCGCCACGTTCCGAGTGTGAGGCTGCCATGGGATTCATCAGCAACATCAAGATCGGGGTACGCCTCGCCGCCGCCTTCACCGGGGTGTGCGTCTGCATGCTCGTGGCGCTCGGGATCGGGCTGTACGGCCAGCAGAAGGCCAACACCGAGGTCGACCACCTCGCCACCGCCACCGATCTGCGCAAGGACGCGAACGTTCTGAAGTACCGCATCGCCGACGTCAACGGCCTGCAGAACGGGTACGCCTTCGACATCCTGCGCGGCGAGCGGGACGCCACCTCGGACACCTCGGGCCAGCGTAAGACCTTCCTGGCCCAGGCCACCGCGTTCGACGAGGACATCCGCACGCTCCAGGCCGACCCGCTGACCGGCGAGCAGCAGGCCGCCGTGACCACGGCCTCGGACACGTTCAAGCAGTTCATGACCCTGGACACCGAGATCGTCAACGGCTTCCGGCAGAACAACGCGCGGGCCGTCGCCGAGGCCGGCCGGCGGGTCTCCGGTGAGACCGTCGCGCTGATGTCCACGATCATCGAAGCGGTGGACCAGCTCACCCGCATGGCGACCGAGGAAGCGGACGTTGCGCAGGCCGATGCCGTCGCGGCTGCGGCCACCGCCCGCACCTTCATGATCGTCGCAGGGGCCCTGGCGGTTTTCCTGGCGGCGCTGCTCGCGGTGCTGGTCACCCGCAGCATCACCGGGCCGCTCGCAGTCACCGAGCGGACCCTGCGCGAGGTCGCCGCCAAGAACCTCACCGTGCGGGCACCGGACACCAGCCGCGACGAGCTGGGCAGCATGGGCCGGGCGGTGAACAGCACCCTCGACGTGCTGCTGAGCACCTTCAACCGGATCAACGACCACAGCCGTACGCTCGCCGGCGCCTCCCACGAACTCACCGCCGCCTCGGGCCGCATCGCGAACGCCGCGGGTGACGCGTCCGCCGAGTCGGAGCGCGTGGCGTCCGCCGCCGAACAGGTGTCGAGCAGCGTGCAGACGGTGGCCGCGGGCACCGAGGAGATGAACGCGGCGATCCGGGAGATCTCCGGCAGCGCCACCAACGCCGCCGGGGTGGCCGCCAGCGGCGTCGACTCGGCACGCCAGGCCGGCGAGACCATCGGGCAGCTGGGCCGGTCCAGCGCCGAGATCGGCGAGGTGATCAAGCTGATCACCTCGATCGCCGAGCAGACCAACCTGCTGGCGCTGAACGCGACCATCGAGGCGGCCCGCGCCGGTGAGGCCGGCAAGGGCTTCGCGGTGGTGGCCAGCGAGGTCAAGGACCTGGCGCAGGAGACCGCGAAGGCGACCGAGGACATCTCCCGCCGGGTCGCGGCGATCCAGCAGGACACCGACGCGGCGATCGGCGCGATCGACCGGATCACCGGCATCATCGGGGAGGTCAACGAGCATTCCACGACGATCGCGGCGGCGGTGGAGCAGCAGACCGCCACCACGAACGAGATGGGCCGCAACATCGTCGAGGCGGCCACCGGGTCCAGCCAGATCGCCCAGAGCGTGTCCGGGGTCGCCACGTCGGCGCAGGTCACCGCCGACGGTGTAGCCGAGGCGCAGCGGACCGCGGAGAACCTGCAGGTGATGTCCCGCGAATTGCAGGAGATCGTGAACCAGTTCCAGGTCGCGCGCTGACCGATTCGCGAGCGGCCTTGCCGGCGGCTTCGCCGGCGCCTTCGGGCGCCTTCCGGCACCTTTCAGGCGGCGCGCTTGTTGATGCCGTCGAGCACGTTGCGATACCGCGCGAAATTCTCGTTCGCCTCGCGGGCGATTCCGGCCAGCTCCGCGGTATCCGCCTCGATCGGCTCGCGGACCCGGTCGAAGACGTCGAGATCCTTGTCGCCGATGCGCATGACCAGCTCGCCGAAGTCGCGGTCCGGCAGCATCCGCCCGACCATCAGCCCCAGCCCGAAGCTGTCGCCGGTCGACGACCGCAGTGTGGCCTCGGTCGCCGCCCGGTCCAGGCCGAGCCGGCGGCTCGCGTCCAGCGCCAGCGCGGCCATGTTGAGGTTGGCGAACAGCAGCGCCTGGTTGAGGGCCTTCATCCGCAGGCCGCTGCCGGTCGGGCCGAGGTGCTCCACGTTCGAGCCGAACGCGTCGAGCACCGGCCGCACCGCCTCGAAGACCGTCGCGGGACCGCCGACCATGACGGTGAGCCGGCCCTCCTCGGCGCGCTGCCGGGCGCCGCTGACCGGTGCGTCCAGCACGGTGACGCCCTTGGTGAGGCACTCACGCTGGAGATCCAGCACGGCCTCGACCGTGACGGTGGAGTGGACCAGGATGATCCCGCCCGGTGCCATGCCGCCGAGGATGCCGTCGTCACCGAGGATCACCTCGCGGACGTCCTTGGCGGCGAAGACGCAGACGCCCACCACGTCGCTGGCCCTGCCGAGCTCGACGAGGTCAGCCGCCCGCCGGTAGGGGGTGCCCGCGAAAGGGGCCAGACTCGCCTCGCGCCGCGCCCACAACGTGACCGGGAACCCCGCCTGGATAAGCCGCCGGGCCAGCGGTTCCCCCATGTCACCGAGCCCGACGAAACCCACCCGAAGCCGTTTTTCCATTTCCCTTGGTCCATTCACCCCGCTGCATGAAACGGTCGTTTCACCACGGGCGAAGTTAGCTCCCGGCACAAAGAACCGGCCAGAACTCTCGTGAAAGTCACAAATCGCGGCCCGTTGAACCGGCGGACCTGCGTCACTCAGCAACTTTCAGCGGGTCAAACCATGCCTGCGGTGCGTGAGCGTCTCCATCATTGCGGCCGGTGCGAAACGCCGCAGCGCGAAGGCCACCGGAGCGTTGCTGCCGACCGCGTAATGCTGGCGTGGCTTATCAGATTCGATTGCGCCGACAATTGTCCGGGCCACACGTTCCGCGGAAATACCGCCCTGCTCATTGCGGTCCAGGGCGGCCAGCATGGTCTCGAATTCGCGCCGGCGCGGCGACTGCGGATCGCAGTCCTTGGTGCGGCGGGTGCTGATGCCGGTATTGACGGAACCCGGCTCGACAGTGGTCAGCCACACCCCGAACGGCGAGAACTCGTGCCGCGCGGCGGTGCAGAAACCCTTCAGCGCGGACTTCGTCGCGACATACGACGAGCGGTACGCCAGCGGGAACGACGCGAGCATCGAGCCCACCATCACGATCCGGCCGTAGCCACGCTCACGCATGCCGGGCAGGGCGAGCTGGCTCAGGCGTACGGGACCGAGGACGTTGACCTGAAACAGCCGATGCAGCACGTCGGACGTCAATTCCTCGAACGGCCCGGAATGGCTCTCCCCCGCGTTGTTGACCAGCACGTCGACGCCCTCGAGGTGCTTGCCCAGCGCCTCGACCGAGCCGGGGTCGTTCAGCGTCAGCGGGAGGTATTCGACCTCGTCGGCGCGCCGGCCGGCGCTCAGCGACAGCGGGTCCCGGCTGGTGCCGAGAACGCGATAGCCGCGGGCGACCAGCGCCGCGGCCGTGGCCAGCCCGATGCCCGACGATGCCCCGGTGACCAACGCGGTGCGCTCCATCGATGCACCATACCTGTTTGTGCAAACAACACTTAAGAGTCGAGCTGCTCGATGACGTCGCGGTAGTGGCCGGGGCGATAGCGATCGAGCGCGACGCGCATGCGCCGGCGATACGCGGGGGACAACGCATCCGTGCTGAAACTGAGCATGTCCGACAGGGAATCGACGACCTGATCGCCTTCGAACGACCTCGCGGTCGTCGCCGCGACGCACTCCAAGGCGGCCAGCTGGTCCTCAGGCCCGAAGGACGGCAACCGCCCACAGAGCCGATCGACGAAACGAGCGACATCGACGACGGGTAAGCGCCCGGCGTCGGCGGTCAAGCTGCGCAGCACCATCCTGACGACCGGCACCACCGAGGTGTTGTCCGGTCCCGGCGGCCCCCACGCCGGCCCGGTCACGGCCGACACCACCCGCTGGTAGGCGGCAAGCAGATCACCTTCGCCGAGACCGGAGGTGACCCAGAGCCGGACCAGGCTGGCCGCGATCGATTCGGCGTCTCCGGGGCCGTGCCGGGCGAACCCGGTGACCGCGTACGGCACCGCCTCGATCAGCGGTTGCACGACGTGCCGCAGGACGTCATCACTCAACGCGCCGGTGAGGTGGATGGACTTGAGAGTGTCCTCCAGCCCGAAATACCCGCCGAAGCTGTCCATCTCGCGGAAGTCCCGCTCCGGCGACGAATGGTGCGACCACAGTGGATCGACCGGTTCGGGCGTCGCCGAGAATGCCAGCGCCAGCTCGATGTCGCGCCGATCGTCCGCGGTACGGGTGCGGGTAATGGTCATCGCGCGCACGGCGTCCAGCCACATCCCGCTCGGCACGGCGGCACGCCATTGCAAAGCCATGTTGCGCAGCCAGCCGGCCGGGTCCTTGGCGTACCGGAAAAGCTCCGACGCCCGCACCGGGGAACCGCAGGCGAGAGTCAGCAGCAACAGATTGAAGGAGTACGTGCTCATCCAGAAGTCGGCGCGCCGGTCCACCGGCTGATAGGCGCCGGGCGAATAGGCCGGCCGCAGCACCGCGCTCCGCAACCGGTCGATGAGCCAGGGCCGCAGCGACGGATCGACCAGCCCCTCGATGAACGGCAACACGGTCGCGCGCGCGGACAGCGGCGTGAAGGGCAGCAGGGTCTGCACGAGACCGTCGTCCGCCGCCTGCCCCAGCGACAGCGTGCCGGCGTTCCAGCGGGCCGAGGCGTCGCGCACCGCCTGCACGACGAGCCGCGCCACGAGGAACTCGCCGAAGGTGGCGTGCAGGAACTCGTACGTCTGCAGCGTCTGCTCGTCCTGATAGGCCTGCGCGCGCTGGATGAAGAAGAATCGCCCGACCATCTCCTGCGCCGCCGTCAGCGGCGTCCGGAAGCTTTCCGTCGGTGCTCTGACCGACGGTCCGAGTCCGAGCGCGGCGAGGTCGGCATCCAGTTCGGTGCCGGTGGCCCACAGGCGTCCACGGTGGAACATCGCCAGGGCGACCACCGACAGCCGCTGCAACTCCTCCTCGATCAGGCGAGCCTGGGCCTCCTCCGGTTGCGCGTCGTGCACGCGGCGGACCTCACGGGCCGCGAACTCGTGCAGCAGGCGTTCGTAGAGCCGGCCCGCGTCGACGTCCTCGTCCTGCAACGAGTTTCCGGCGGCGTCGTACAGGGCCAGCATGAGAAGCAGCAGCGGCTCGGTCGCGAGGTGCAGATAGGGGCGCAGGGCGTCCACGGTCAGCCGTCCGGCGTTGCCGGCGTTCCACACCGAGAGCCAGCGCTCGATCCGCGGCTCGTCGAACGGCTCGAGCCGGACCGCCAGACCGCCCGGCGGCATCGCGGCCCGGTCGGCCACCGCGATGCGACTGGTCACCACGACGGCGACCGGGCGGTTCAGCACCTTCTCGCGCTCCTGGAAGGCGGCCACCCGGCGCAGGTAGTCGGACTGGTGCACGCCGGTCACCTGCAACAGCTCGTCGAAGCCGTCGAGCAGCACGACCGGCATCGCGCCCTCGGCGGACTCGGCCAGCGCCGCCCACTCGACGGTCTGCCCGATCGTCGAGCGCAGTGCCTGCTCGATCTGGTCCTGGATCTCCGCCTCGGCCCGGACCTCGCGCAGCACCACCCGCACGACGAGGAAGTCGGCCGCGGGCAGCCGGGCCGCGAGGATCCGGGTCAGTGCCGACTTGCCGGCACCGGGCTGGCCGAGCAGCAGCAGCGGCGCGTCGGCCGACTGCGGGGTGGTCAGATGGAAGGCGAGGAACTCGGCCAGGTCGTCGCGCGGCGGGGTGTCCCACCACGACTCGTCGCCGGGCTTCGCGCCCGGGCCGGCCGGCTTCACCCGGAAAGGCGGATCCACGTACGCCGCGGCCAGCGTCGGCATGACCAGCTCACCGGTGGCGCCGGCCAGAACGGGACGGTCGAGTTCGGCCCGGTACGCGGCGGCGAGCTCGGCCCGCCGGCGTACCGGATCGTGCCCGGAGGTGGCGCTCAGCAACGCCTTTTCGAGGGTTTCCAGGCCACGGGCGATGGCCCGGTCCTCGATCTGGCGCATCCAGATCGCGAACTCCGGCACGTCGAGCGCGAGCCGCCGGACGCTGCTCTCGTAGTGGTCGAGCGCCGGGCCGGCAACATCAAGCGAGCCGATCGAACCCCGCGCCCGCTCCGCGTCCTCCCACACGGCCAAGCCCCGCAGATGGCCGAGCGCTCGATGCTCCAGCCGGGCATAGAAGTCGCCGAGATCCGTCCGGAGGCCTTCGTAGCCCCGGTCCGGTGACGGCGACGGGATCGGCTCGGCCAGCAGCCGGCGGAACCAGTCGCCGCCGGTGCCGGCCGCCAGGAGTAGCTGCTCCTCACGATTGATCTCCGCGGCGGCGATCCCGGCGGCACGCAGCCGTTCGTCGAAGGCCTCGAAGAACGCGGACACCACGACAATGCCGTGTGCGGCCCGCAATCGCTCGCTGCGCTGATACCGGCCCAGCCCGGTCACCGACTCGCGGATCCGGCCGGTGACCACCCGGCCGAGCCGGATGACCTCGGCCTTCGCGTCGAACAGGCTGAGCGCGACCTCGCTGCCCCCGGCGGTCGCCACACTGAGCAGACCGCCGAGGACGTTGTCCGCGAAATCGAGAAGGGGACCGGAGCCGCCGAGCACCTTGACGGCGTCGGCGTACGTCAATTTCCGCGGCACCCGGTCACGGTATTACTTCGCCGGCTCCCACCCAATCGCCGGCGCGACGTACTTCGCGATCGACTCGAGGATGCGCGCGTTGTACTCGACACCCAACTGATTCGGGACGGTGAAAAGGATCGTGTCGGCTTCGCGTACGGCCTCGTCCTGCGCGAGCTCCTCGGCGATCCGGTCGGGCTCACCGGCGTACGTGCGGCCGAAGCGTGACCGGACCCCCTCGAGCAGCCCGACCTGGTCCTCGTCCTGTTCCTGGTCGCCGAAGTAGATCCGGTCGATCTCCTCGGTGATCGGCAGGACGCTGCGCGAGATCGAGATGCGGGGCTCGCGGTCGTGCCCGTTCTCGCGCCACGCCTCGCGGAACTGGCGGATCTGCTCGGCCTGCAACTGGTCGAACGGCTGGCCGGTCTCCTCGGACAGCAGCGTCGAGCTCTGCAGGTTCATGCCGATCTCGGCGGCCCAGCGCGCGGTCGCGAACTGGCCCGCCCCCCACCAGATGCGCTCCCGCAGGCCCGGCGACTGCGGCGAGATCGCGAGGCCGCCGCTGACGCCGGTGCGGGCCGGGTCGGTCTGGGCCACCGCGGCGCCGTCGATCGCCGCCAGGAAGATCTCGGTCTTGTTCCGGGCCAGGTCGGCGGCGGTGGTGCCCTCCGGCGGCACGTAGCCGAAGACCTCGGCGCCGCGCAGCACGCTCTCCGGGGATCCCCGGCTCACGCCGAGCTGCAACCGGCCGCCGCTGATCAGGTCGGCGGCCGCGGCCTCCTCGGCCATGTAGAACGGATTCTCGTAGCGCATGTCGATCACGCCGGTGCCGATCTCGATGCGGCTGGTGCGCGCCCCGATCGCGGACAGCAGCGGGAACGGCGAGGCGAGCTGACGCTCGAAGTGGTGCACCCGGACGAACGCGCCGTCCACCCCGACGTCCTCGGCCGCCTGCGCCAGGTCGATGGTCTGCAGCAACGCGTCGGCGCCGCTGCGCGTCTGGGATCCGTTGACGTCCCGCCAGAACCCGAAGGACAAGAACCCGATCTTCTTCTTCACGCCGTCTCCCAACCTCCCGTACGCCTCGAGGATTCCCCCGCGAATGCTCAGGCAACCAGCCATGTGTGCAGCAGCACCACGAAATCCGAGGTGGCGATGATCGCGGCGGCCACCGCGGTCGCCGCCGTGACGACGAGGGCGGCCATGGTTCTGCCGGTGACGGGCCGTGGCGGGCAGCGCAGCGCGCGGACGCGACGGACCACGACCCCGCCGTGCACGCCGAGCGCGGGGGTGCGGTCGGTGGTGGCCAGCGCGGCCTTGGCGACGGCGCGCGCCACCAGGTCGCGGTCGCCGAGTTCGGTCGCGGCCTCCTCGTCGGCCCATCTCTCGATCAGGTACGCCACCGAGTCGCGCACCGGACGCAGCAGCGGGTTGATCGCCGCCGCCGCACCGGCCGTCGCCATCAGCAGGTGGTGACGGTGCGTGAGGTGGGCCCGTTCGTGCGCGAGGACGGCGCTGCGCTCGCGCGGGCCGAGCAGCCGGACCATCCCGGTGGTGAGCAGGATCCGCCCCGGACGGCCGGGCAGCGCGACCGCGAGGGGCTCGTCGTCGGCGGCCATCACCACGTCACCGGCGGCGGCCTGGTCACTGCGCAACAGGCGTACGGGGGAACGCCTTTGATGAAGGTCCTGCACCGCACTCCCGGCGGCCAGAATGATCGCGGCGGCGGCCGTGAGCGCCACCCAGTCAGGGACCGGTTCCGGCAGGCCCGGGGCTCGCGCGCTCATCGACGGCAGGTCGTCGAACAGCGTCAGCGCCAGCAGGGCGAGAGCCCATACGGTGGCGGCCGCCGCGCAGATCCCGGCGAGGGTGAGCCCGACGGCACCGTTGCGCGGCCCCAGCCGATCCCCGGCGCGCCGTGCCGCGACCGCCAGCAGCGCCGGCAGGATCAAGGGCAGATAGACCGCGTACGTCACGACGTGCGCTCATCCAGCAGCGCCCGCAACACCTCGGCGTCCTCCGCCCCGAGCCCGGCCGCGAACTGCTGCAGCACCGCCTGCCGATCCGGCCGCGCGTCAAGCGCCGCCCGCATCCGGTCCGCGGCGGTCGTCGCGGCGTCGAGCACCGGCCAGTAGATGTGCCCGCGCCCTTGGGCCGCCCGCCGCACCAGCTCTTTGTCCATCAGCCGGATCAGGATGGTCTGCACGGTGTTGTAGGCGAGCCCGCCCCCTAGCGTGGCTTGGACGTCCGCCGGGCTGAGCGGTTTGCCGGCCGCCCAGAGCGCCGCCATCACCTCGGATTCCAGGGCACCGCGGGGGCGCCGTTTCGCTTCCATCACACGGGCAGGATAGGTGACCGCAACCCACCCCCATCAGCACCGACAGCAGCAAGTCGCACCCCGCCGCTCTTGCTTCGGCGCACACCGCGCCCTTTGTCCCTCGGCCACTCGCGCCGCACCACACCTGCCCGCGCTCGCGCCGCGCTCTCCCGCGACCGCCCCACTTACTCCCTCGCTCCCTCGCCCTTTCGCACTCGCGCCGCGCCCGCCCGCGTCTCCCGCTCTTTCTCCAGCGCTCGCCCGCGATTCGTAGCGGTCTCTCGCGAGTCACACGTCGACACAGGTCGCTTTGGTCGGTGCAGGTCGCGCAGGCGGCACGGGTTACGCAATCGGTACAGGTCGCGGGGAAAGGCCCTATGCTGCGCACCCGATCACGCATTTCCGATATTTCCGGTAACTGTCCGAACCGGCTGGGCCGCCAGGCCCGGCGAGTGGCGCGGCACATCCACTATCTGGGATCGCTGACCGCTTACTGAGATCGGCGACCACGTCCTGGAACAGGCGTCCGCGATGTGGGATATTCGTCCATTGTGGAGAGGTTTTTGTCGGGCGATGCGGCTTTTGCGCGGCGGGCTTTCGCGGCCAGATGTGAACCTTGGAGAGTTATGGCTCGTATGTGGGCGCAACTCTCCAAGGTTCACAAAAAGCCACGATGTGGCCGCAAATGTCCACACAGTGGGAACGACCGCCCACAAGCGGATCGCCGCGCGACCATGACGCTTTCGTCGGCCGCAGCGGAATCGCCGGCATCCTGTCTCCGGCGGCCGGCTACGCGGCATCCTGTCTCCGGCGGCCGGCTACGCGGCATCCTCTCCCCCGGCGGCCGGCTACGCATCGAGTCAGGGCGGCCGCAAGAGCAACGGCCGGGGCGAGGTGCGCGGGCGCGTTCTCTTAACCGCGACTCGGCGGGTGGCATGCTCGCGTAACCGCGACTCGGCGGGTGGCATGCTCGCGGCGGCCGGCGTCGGCGCGATGCTGTCCCCGCCCACGCTCGATGCGACGGGGCTGCGCCCTCCGTGACGTCGCAGCCCACCACCATCGCCAACAACGTGCAGCTGCGACAAAAGCCGTAAACGTGCTCGGGCCCCCACCCCCTCAAGCATCCTAGGATCCTGGGTTTCTGCGTCACCACTCGGTGACCGACCTGGGATGGCCTCACGCCTCGGCGGGCCGGCGGCCGGGGCGGATCTGCTGGAAGCAGTAGTAGAGGGCGATCAGGAAGTGCGCGATCAGGCACAGCGGCGCGCTGAACAACGCCACGATCACGGTCCCCACGTAGAGAAGCAGGCCCACGGCGCTGAACCGGACGATCGAGCGCCGCACCGCTACCGGGTCGACCCCGTCGGCCAGCCGCTCCGCGTGGCGCGCGAGGTGGGCGAAAAGACCCGCGAACGCCACCGACATCGCGAGCATGACGAGCGAATAGACCAGCGCGGCCGTACGGGCGTCGCGGCCGCCGGCCCGTAGGTACTCGGACAGCAACGCCGTCGTGAACGGGATGGCCACGACCGCCATCAGGAGCAGCAGGTTGAGAAACAGCGTGACCCGATCGACGCGGTTGACCAGGCTGAACACGCCGTGATGGTTGACCCAGATGATCCCGATGACGAGGAAGCTGGTCACGTACGCGGCGTAGGCCGGCCACTCGTCGGCGAGCGCCGACGCCAGCGAGCCGTGGAGCGTGTCCTCCAGCGGCACCCGCAGATCGAGCACGAGCAGGGTGATCGCGATGGCGAGAACACCGTCGCTGAATGCCTCGAGGCGGGTGGTCTCGCTCACCCGATCATTATCAATGGACGTACGCCGGAGCGCAGTCCCGCCGAGCTCGGTTTTCAGTTCCCCCGCGGCACGTCAAGCGGCGCACCACGGGGGAACTGCCCCCTCATTTCAGCAAAGTCGCGGGGCCGGACCGGCACGGGAACCGGGGATGCGAATCGGCGCGATCCGCTCAACCCGGTCCGGCATCCGAGCGTCGGCACGGTGGCTCGAGCTCGGTTCGGTCGTCGCGCCAACACTATCAGGGCACATGCGTGATCAGATAAGACATGTGCTCAGATGCACAAAATCAAGTAACCTGGCGGTGCGATGAGGGACTACGACGGAAAGACCGCGGCCGAGCGCGTCGCCCAGCGACGCGAGCAGCTGATCGCGGCCGGTCTCGAGGTGTTCGGCACGCAGGGCTACAGCAGCGCCTCGATCCGGGCGGTCCTGGAACGGGCCGGTCTGCGCGCCCGCTACTTCGCGGAAAACTTCGCCGACCTGGACGATCTCATGGCCGCCGTCTTCGACCGGATCGTCGAGGGCGAGGTGGCGGTCGCCACGGCCGCGGCTGCTGCGGCCAAGGCGGGTCCCGGCCGGGCGCGGGCGGTGTTCGGGGCGCTCATCGAGTACCTGGAGGACGACCCGCGGCGGGCCCGTATCAAGCTGCGCGAGGTGCTCGCCGCCGGCCCGGTGTCCCGGCTCCACCGTCAGAGCGCGATGGCCGGGATCGGCGCCTTGTTCGCCGGCATGCTGCCGCCGTCCACGCCGGACCGTGACTACGATCCCCAGGTCTTCGGCCTGGCCCTGGCCTCGGTCGGTTACGAGCTGCTCATCGCCCGGCTCTCCGACGATCCCGACGTGACCCGCGAGCAGGTGGTCGACGTGCAGACCACGCTCTACAAGGGCATCGTCCACGCACTGACCGTCCCTTGAATCACGGCGGCAGGGGCGCGCCGGGCGCGTGGCCGCACCGTGCGACGGTCCGGTCGCCAAGGCTCAGGCCGCGGCGCGCGATCTCGGTCGCCGAGGCACAGATGAGGTGCGCGATGCCCATCGCCGAGGCACCGGCCGAAGCGGGCGATCCCGGTCGCCGGGGCATCGGCCGCACGTCGATTCCGGTCGCGAGGCTCAGGCCGCTTGATCCCCCGAGTCACGGTCCGGCCCGGCCGCACGGCGATCCCGGCCGGCGACCGGCGGGATGAGGCGACGAGACGCGGAAGCCGACTCAGCCGCACGAGCAACAGACGCGGAAGCCACCGGCGGCCGGACATCTGACGTCACGTCCCGCTGGTTCGCCACGAGCGGCCGCGCCGACCCAGCCGACTGCTCCACGACGGAAGGCAGGGCGTCGGCGGAAAGCACGGCCGGTCCACAAGAAGTCACGGCCGGAAAGGACTCCCCGCCGGCAGAAGGCATAGCCGGCAAGGACCCCGCGCCTGCAGAAGGCACAGCCGACACGTACTCCCCGCCGGCAGAAGGCACAGCCGAGGAAGAACCGTCGTCGACGAGCGACTCGAGCCCAGCCGGCAGCGGCCGCAAGACCCGCCAAGCCAGCACCGCCGCCACCGCCACCATCCCGGCCGCCACCAGCGACATCAACCCAAAAGCTCCCGTGTACGCGGCCGACGCCCGCCCCAGCAATTCCGCCCCGGCCCGCACCGGCAACGCGGCGGCCTGCCCCACCGCGTCCGACAGCGTCTCCCCACTGCCCAGCCCGGAACCATGCCGGAAGGCCGCCACCCCCACCGACCCCAGAATCGCGATCCCCAGCGCCCCGCCCAGCTCCGACCCGGTCTCGGTCACCGCCGCCGCCATGCCCGCCCGCGACGAACGAACCGACGACACCACCAGCTCGGTGCTCAGGATGTAGACCGGCGCCAGCCCGATCGAGAAGATCACCGTCCCGGCCACCACCCCCGACAGGCCCGCGGTCGCCAGCACCCCGAACCCGGCCGTCATGACCAGCAGCCCGGCGAAGATGGCCCGGCCCGGCCGCAGCAGACGACCCAGTTCCGGGGCCAGCAGCGACGACCCGAGGAACGCCACCACCGACGGCAGCATCCACAACCCGGCGTGCAGCGGCGACAGCCCCAGCACGAGCTGCAGATACTGAGCGATCGCCAGCTGCGTCCCGTACAGCACGAAGTACGACAGCGCGTTCGACGCTAACGCCACGGATACGCGTGACGACCGGAACATCGACAGGTCGAGCAGCGGATGCGCGACCCGCCGCTGCCGCACCAGGAAGAACACGCCGAGCAGGGCCGCGACCACCATCGCCGCGAACGGTGTCAATGCCCATCCGGAGGCCGCGAGCTTCTTCAGCCCGTACACGAAAAGCAAAATCGCGGCCAGGCTCGTCAGCGCGCCGGGGAAGTCGAACCGCCCGGGTGTACGGTCGCGCGACTCCGGCAGCAGCAACGGGCCCAGCACCAGCAGCAGCGCGGTCGCGGGCACGGCGATCGTGAAGACCGAACCCCACCAGAAATGCTCCAGCAGCACGCCGCCGATCAGCGGGGCCGCCACGCCGCCGAGGGAGAAGCTGGCGCTCCACACGCCGAACGCGACCGAGCGTTGCCGCGGATCGGTGAACATCACCCGGATCAGCGCCAGCGTCGACGGCATCAGCGACGCCCCGGACAGCCCCATCAGCACGCGCGCGGCGATGAGCTGCGCCGGCGTCTGCGCGAACGCCGCGAGCATCGACGCCACCCCGAACGCCGCACCGCTGATCAGCAGCAGCCGGCGCCGCCCGATCCGATCGCCGAGCACGCCCATCGCGATCAGCGCGCCGGCCACGACGAAGACATAACTGTCCATGATCCAGAGCAGCTGTACGCCGGTGGGTCGCAGCGCGGCGGACAGTTGCGGCGCCGCGAGGTTGAGCACCTCGGCGTCCAGCGAGACCAGCAGACACGGCAGGGCGAGCACGGCCAGCCCGGCCCATTCACGTGCGGTTGCCGTCGCACGCATGATTTCCACCCCAAGCGGATAACGTGATGAAGTCCTCTATCACGTTACGTGAGCTGTCCGGGTGGAGCAACGCGTAGAACGGCCTCAAGGCGTTATGCTCACCACGTGACTACGGTTGAGGTGATGTCGGTCGCCGACGTCGTCGAGCTGGTCAACGAGTGGGGCACGCAGCCGCGCGGCAAGGACGGCCGCCCGCGCGCCGAGGGCGTGCTGAGCGATCTGGCGGACGAGCTCCACCCGATATTCGCCGAAAAGTCGGATAGAGCCGTCAAAATCACGAAAATTCTTGACCAGACCGCCGTACGCCCGCAGGTAGCCGATCACCACGGCAAGCTGATCGAGTCGTGGATCGTGGACGACGCGTCCCAGGACATCCGCGCCTCGGCCGCCTTGGCCCTGCGCCACCACCTCACCTCGCACCCCGGCCGCATCGGGGTCTGCGCCGACGACCAGTGCGCGGACGTCTACGTCGACGCCTCCCCCGCCGGCCGCCGCCGCTTCTGCTGCCTGACCTGCCAGAACAGGTCCCGCGCAGCGGCTTTCCGCCAGCGCCGCCGAGCGGGCGGATGAGCGCCGCCGACGAGGCTTTTCCGGCAGCGCCGTCGATCCAGCGATGAGCGCCGCCGACGACGCTTTTCCGGCAGCGCCGCCGATTCAGCGGATGATCGCTGCCGACGACGCTCGACGGCGCGGCAGTTGACCAACGAATCAGCGCCTATGCCGCCAGAACATGTTGACTGAATCAACATTGACTCGCCTGACATCAATATTGACGGCCGCGGGCAGCCGAGCTGCTGGCGACCGGGCATCAACGCAAGTAATCCAGCTCCGGCAACCGCCGCTGATACTCGGCGATGAGCTCACGCCCGAGCGGCACCGAATCGATCAGCGGGTGCCCGGCCATCGCCCGCACCGCCACCGCCCGCGACCCGGTCGACGCCGCGTCCAGCACCGCCCGCTCGGTCACCTTGATCTGCTTCACCAGCGCGACGCCGTGCTCGGGCACCTCGAACGCCCGCACCGGAACCGCCCCTCGCGCATCCACCCGGCACGGCACCTCGACAACCGCGTCGTCGTCCAGAAACGCGATCGTCCCCCGGTTGCGCACATTCAGGATGAGCTCCGCCGGCACATCGCGCGCAATGGCCGTCATCAATTCCAGGGCGACCTGCTCATATCCGCCACCTTCGGCGTCGTCGCGCTCCCCCAGACCTTCGAGGGCCATGTACGTCGCGTCCCGCTGCCGCCGCGCCCGCTCCCACGCGGACAACGGATCGGGCCCGGCCAGATCGGCGTACACCGAAGTCTGCTGACGTAACAGGAAGGCCCCGCGTGTTTCGTCGGCCGCCCGCTCCCGGCGTACCAAATCGTCGTGGTCGTAGTAATAGTGCAGATATTCGTTGGGTATCACGCCCAAGGCCCGCAGTCGTTCCGCCCCGAACAACCGGCCTTCCTCGAAGGACTCGACAGCCGCCGGCGATTCCAGCAACCCGGGGAGCAACTCACGCTTCCCGTCGCTTACCGCCGTGAGCCATCCCAGATGATTGAGTCCCCCATACGACACGGACGCCGACGCCACCCCTGACGCCCGTAACACCCGCCGGACAAGCGCCGACGGCGAGTCACAGATGCCGATCACCCGGTCCCCGAGATGACGCCCCATCGCCTCGGTGACGAGCCCGGCCGGATTCGTGAAGTTGATGACCCAGGCATCGGGCGCGACTAGCGAGATCCGCCGTGCGAGGGCGTCCGCGACCGGCACCGTCCGCAGCCCGTACGAAACCCCTCCGGCGCCGACCGTCTCCTGCCCGAGCACCCCGCTGGAAAGCGCCACCTCTTCGTCGACGACCCGCCCGGCGAGCCCCCCGACCCGAATGGCGCTGAACACGAACGAGGCCCCGGAAAGCGCCGACGTCAGATCCGTGGTCGCCACGATTCGCGGAGCGTGCGCGACACCCGCAGCCTGCGCGTGCAGCACCCGCTCGATGGCCGCCAGCCGGCGGTGGTCCACGTCGTGCAGCACGACTTCGTCGATGAGCCGATCCCCGAGAAGTGCACCGTAAACCAGCGGCACCCGAAACCCGCCGCCCCCGACAATCGTGAGCCGGCGCATCTCAGGGCCGGTCATTCGCGTCCGACAGGCGTGCGATTGTGGCGCTGGCACGGCGTACGGTGCGCTGTTCGCCGTGCGGAATGACCTCGTCGAGGAAGGCATATCGCCCGGCCGTCGCGGGATCGTCTTTCGCGGTGCGCCACCAGTCGGCGATGTCACCCCAGCCGGGCGCCGACAGCGACCCGCCGAAATGCTGCACCGACAACGCCGCGATCAGATTCGCGAATGCGAGCCGCTGCGCGAGCGGCCAACGATGCAGGGTCCCCAGAATGAATCCGGCGGTGAACACGTCACCGGCGCCGGTCGGGTCGAGCGGCTCCAACGGCACCGCCGGCACCCGTACGATCTCGCCGGTCTCCGCGTCGGCCGCCATCGCGCCGTCGGCACCGCAGGTCACCACCACGACCGGGGCGAGCCCGGTGAGCCGCCGCAACGCCTCCTCCGGCGAGGACGCCCGGGTGTACTCCATCGCCTCGACCGCGTTCGGCAGGAAAGCGTGGCAGTCCTCGAGCATGTCGAGCACCTCGGGCGGCCACTCCTCGCTGGCGTCCCAGCCGACGTCGGCGAACACCAGCGTGCCCGCCTCCTTGGCCGCGCGCACCCAGGGCAGGCCGTCCTTGGTCAGGCTCACCGACGCGGCGCGGGCCGCCGGCAGCTCGCCGACCAGGCCGTCCGCGCCGACCGGCAGCGGATGGCCGTGCGTGATCAGGCTGCGGTCCCGGTCGTACGCCAGCGACACCGTCACCGGCGAATGCCCCTCGCCGGCACGGGACGCGGACAGGTCGATGCCCTCCTGAGTACAGAGGATCTCGGAGCAGAAATCGCCGTACGCGTCGTTGTTGATGACCGTGCCGAGCCCGGTTCGCAGGCCGAGCCGGGACGCCGCGACCGCCAGATTCGCGACGCCGCCCGGCGACGAACCCATGCCGGTCGCCCACACCTCGGTGCCCGGGGACGGCAGCCCATTGATCCCGGTGAAGATGATGTCCAGATACACCACCCCGGGAACGAACAGGTCAAGCGCCGGGCTCATTGGCCGATCTTAATTCGCCGGGGTACCGGAAAGCGTATGATCAGCGACTCTTCGACTGCGGTGAACCCGACCACAACCAGTCCGTTTGCTTTCAGGGTGTGCGGGCCGGCCGCCCGCACACCCGATTTGTCTCAGCCGGCGGTGAAGGCCGAGTCCGCCGCCGCGACGTCGCCGGACGGGCCGCCGGCGATCTCCACTCGCCACGGCAGCGCGGCGCCGTCACGCTCGACGCGGATCCGTGCACCGTCGCGGATCACCGCGAACACGGTGTCCCCGACGCGTACGGTCGTGACGCCTTGCACCGGATCGTACAAACGCAGCGTGACGCCGTCCGCCCAGTCGTAGTCGGGCCGGTCGGTGCGGTTGCCGACCGCGATGACCGCGCCCGGCCGGACCAGCAACGGCACGCCGGTGAACCCGTGCCGCTCGGTCACCCAGGCCGGCCCCTCGACGATCTCCGAGGTGTCGAACCGGGTCCACCGCCCGGCCGGCACGTAGTAGGTGACCGACCCGTCGTAGCTCATCACCGGCGCGACCAGCAGATCGTCGCCGAGCAGGTACTGCCGGTCCAGATGGGCGGCGGCCGGATCGTCCGGGAAGCCCAGCACCATCGGCCGCATCACCGGCAGTCCCTGCTCGCGGGCCTGGCGGGCGGCCCCGAACAGGTACGGCATCAGCCGGTACTTGAGGTGCGTGAAGTGCCGCAGCACGTCGACCGACTCCTCGTCGAACAGCCACGGCACCTTGTACGCCTGGTTGCCGTGCAAGCGGCTGTGCGACGACAGCATCCCGAACGCGATCCACCGCTTGAACACGGCCGGGTCGGGACGGCCCTCGAAGCCGCCGATGTCGTGGCTCCAGAAGCCGAACCCGGACGACATGAGCGACAGGCCGCCGCGCAGGCTCTCCGCCATCGACTCGAAGGTCGCCGAGTTGTCGCCGCCCCAGTGCACCGGGAACTGCTGGCCGCCGACGGTGGCCGAGCGCGCGAACAGCACCGCCTCGCCCTCGCCTTTCGACGAGCGCAGCACGTCGAAGACCACCTGGTTGTAGAGCTGCGTGTAGTAGTTGTGCATGCGTTGCGGGTCGGATCCGTCGTGCCAGACCACGTCGGTGGGCACGCGTTCGCCGAAGTCCGACTTGAACGCGTCGACACCCATCTCGACCAGGGCCGCGAGCTTCGACGCGTACCACTCGCGGGCGGCCGGGTTGGTGAAGTCGACCAGGCCCATGCCGGCCTGCCAGCGGTCCCACTGCCAGACGTCGCCGTCCGGCTTGCGCACGAGATAGCCGTTCGCCCGGCCCTCCTCGAACATCGCCGAGCGCTGCGCGATGTACGGGTTGATCCACAGGCACGTGCGCAGCCCCTTGTCGGCGAGCCGCTTGAGCATGCCCGGCGGGTCCGGGAACACGACCGGGTCCCACTCGAAATCGCACCAGTGGAACTCGCGCATCCAGAACGTGTCGAAATGGAACACGCTCAACGGCAGGTCGCGCTCGGCCATGCCGTCGACGAACGTGGTGACGGTCTCCTCGTCGTACGGCGTGGTGAAGCTCGTGGTGAGCCACAGACCGAACGACCAGGCCGGCGGCAGGGCGGCGCGCCCGGTGAGCGCGGTGTATTTGCGCAGCACGTCGGCCGGCGTCGGCCCGTGGATGATCAGATAGGACAGGCTCTGCCCGGCGACGCTGAACTGGGTCCGCGACACCATCTCGCTGCCCACCTCGAACGACACCTTCCCGGGGTGGTCGACGAGCACGCCGTACCCCCGGTTGGTGAAATAGAAAGGCACATTTTTGTACGCCTGTTCGCTGCTCGTGCCGCCGTCCTCGTTCCAGATGTCGATGCTCTGGCCGTTCTTGACGAAGGGGCCGAAGCGCTCGCCGAGGCCGTAGACCGTTTCGCCGACGCCGAGGTCGAGTTGCTCGTGCACGTAGTGGTCGCCGTCGTCGGTGTCGACGACGCCGATGCCCTTCCAGCCGCTGCCGGTGATCCGCTTGCCGCCGACGAGGAAGTCGAGTCCCCACTCGTCGCCGCCGGCGTGCTGCGCCTTAGCGGCGCCGTTCTGCGCTTTCGCGGCGCCGGCCGCGCTCTGCGGCGTCGCCGGCGCCCGGAACCGCGCGGTCAGCGCCCCCGACGTGATCTCATGGCTTCCGACGACAACCGGGTGCTCTTCACTTTTTATCGCGAAATTTGGGCCTTTGGGCGTGCCGCCGAGGAAATGACTGATCGTCACGCGTAGCACGTCCGGCATCGGCGCCTCGACACGTACGGTGATCAGCGGGGTGTCGAGGGTGTCGGCCCGGCCACGAACCCGCTTCGTCGTGGCGTACGCGGTGAGCGACGTCCCGTCGGAGCTGGTGTCGCGCAGCTGGGCCAGGTGCAGCACGGCGAACCCGTCGCGCTTGCGCCAATACCCGTCGGTGAACTTCATTTTCGTGAGCGTCCTTACTTGATGGCGCCGGCGGTGATGCCGCGGGTCAGCGTGCGCTGGAAGATGACGAAGAAGAGCATCGCGGGCAGGATGCCGATCAATGCCGAAGCGCTGGTCGTGGTGGCGTCCATCAATCGGTCGCCCTGCAGCACGGCCAGCGACACCGGCACGGTCTGCTTGTCGTTGGAGACCAGGAAGACCAGCGGCAGGAAGAACTCGTTCCACGTCCAGATGAAGAAGAACGTGAACAGCACGCCCAGCGTCGGCCGGCTCACCGGGACCACGACCCGCCACAGCGAGCGCCATTTCCCGGCCCCGTCCGCGGCCGCCGCGTCCAGCAGTTCGGTCGGGAAGTCGGCATACACGGACGTCAGCAGATACGTGCCGAACGCGCCCTGGATGACCGTGAAGATGATGATGACGGAGAACAGGCTGTCGTAGAGACCGACCTGTTTGGAGATGTAGTACAGCGGATAGACCAGCGCCTCCTGCGGCAACAGGTTGGCGACCAGGAAGAAGACCAGGAACCAGATCCGGCCGTTGACCCGCCCGATGCCGAGCGCGTACGCGTTGAGGATCGACAGCAGCAGGCCGAGGACCGCCACCACGAAACTCGTGATGAAGCTGTTCCAGAGTTTCTCGGTGAAGTCGACGCGCTTCCAGAAATCGACGATGCCGTCCCAGTAGAAATGGTCGGGCCAGGCGAGCGGGCCGTGACTCGCGTAGTCGGACGGGCTCTTCACCGCGTTCACCGCCACGACGAGCAGCGGCGCGATCATGAGCAGCAGCAGAACGATCAGGCCGAACAGCACTCCGAAGCGTACGGGATTGCGCTGCTTTTTGGCTTTGATCGTGGTGTTGGTGTGGACGGCGGGCGGGCGCGCGGTCGCGGTTGTCGTCATCGGCTGATCCGTTCGGCGCGGTTCTGCAGGCGCAGGAACACGAAGGCCAGAATCACGATGATCACCGTCAGAATCGTGGAGATCGCCGAGCCGTAGCCGACCTGGGCCTGCTGGAAGAAGTTCTTGTACGCGAAATAGGACGGCACCAATGTCGCGTTGCTCGGGCCGCCGCGGGTCAGCACGAAGATCTGCCCGAAGATCTTCAGCGCCGCGATCGTGGTGGTGACCAGCACGACGTAGAACTCCGGCCGGATCATGTAGACGGTGATCTTCCGGAACCGCTGCCACCAGGTCGCGCCGTCGAGATCCGCCGCCTCGTACAGGGTCGGGTCGATGCGTTGCAGGCCCGACATGAACAAGACGATCGGGTAGCCGAGCTGGATCCACACCATGATCGCCATGACCGTGTAGAGGGCGTATTTCGGGTCGCCGAGCCAATTCTTCGCGAGCCCGTGCAACCCGATAGCGTCCAGAACCTTGTTGAGCGCGCCGTAGTCGGGATGCAGAATCCAGCCCCACACGATGCCGGTCACCGCGACCGGAATGACCTGCGGAATGTAGAAACCGGACCGGAACACCGACGCCCACCGGTCACTGAACTTCTTCCCGATGTAGTCGAACAACACCGCCGCCAGCACCAGTCCGAGCAGCGTCGGCACCACCGCCATCGCGAGGATCAGCAGCAGGATGTGGCCGAACGACGCCCAGAAATTCGAGTCCTGGAACAGCCGGGTGTAATTGTCGAACCCGATCCACTTCTGGTCGCCGACGCCGTTCCAGCGCGTGAAGCTCGTGTAGACGGTCATCACGAGCGGCACGATGATCACCGCGAGGGAGGTGATGATTCCCGGGATCAGATAAACCCCGTAGCCCTTCTTGCCGGGCATGCTTGCGCTCCTTTTCCCGTACGCGGGTGGGAAGGGTCTTCTCCCCACCCGCACCGGGTCACTTCCCGAGATCCGCCAGGTTGTCGTTGTACGGCTTGGCGATCTCGTCGAGGAACGCCGACGGGGTCTTCGAACCATTGATCAGACCCTGTACGCCACCGGTCAGCACGTCGTAATATCCCGGCGCCACCCAGTCCGGGTAGAACGCGAGCCCGTCCTCGGCCGACACCTTGTTGAAATTGTCGATGAGGTCCTTGTTCGCGCCCGTGATGGCGCTCGCGTCGGCCGCGACCGGGACACCACCGTTGTTGCCGAGCAGGTTCTGAATCTCCGGCTTCATGGTGATGTCGATGAAGTCGTACGCGAGGGATTTGGCCTTGCTGTTCTCCGGCACCACCCACAGGTTGCCACTGGAACCCGGGTGCAATTTGTTGCCCGGGAACAGGAACGTGCCCCACTGGAAGTTCTTGATCTCGTTCTCGAACCGGCCGTACCACCAGGAGCCGGAGATCATGATCGGGAACTTGCCCTGCTCGAACGCCACGCCCATGTCCTCGGCCTTGATGCCGGCGGAGTTCTTGGCGATGTAGCCCTTGCCGACCCAGTCCGCGAACGTCTGCGCGCCGTACGTGAACTCGGGCCCGTGGAAGTCCACCTTGCTCTTGTAGAGCTGGTAGTTGTCGACGAACGTGCGGTCCGCCTTCGACAGCGCCAGCTCGTAGAAGATCTGCTGCGCCGGGTACTCGGCGCCACCCACCGACAGCGGGGTGACCTTGTTCTTGACGAACGTGTCCATCACCTTGGTGAACTCGTCCAACGTCGTCGGCACCTGCAGGTTGTACTTCTGGAACAGGTCCTTGTTGTAGTAGACCTCGACGTACTCGCCGTAGTTCGGGATGCCGAAGATCTTCCCCGAGCCCATGATGCCCTGGTCGTCGTACTTGGCGGTGGTCTGCAGGCTGGGGGTGAGCGCCTTGTCCCAGCCGCGCTTGGTGGCCTGGTCGGTCAGGTCGGTCAGCAGCCCCTGCTTGGACAACAGCCCCGCGGTGGCGTTGCCCTTGTTGTACTCCATGATGTCCGGCGCGCTGTCCGAGTTGAGGATCATCTGGGCGTTCTGCTGGATCTGCTCGAAGCCCTTCTCCTCGAACTTCACCGTGACACCCGGGTGGCTGGCCTTGAACATGTCGATGGCCTTGTTCCAGGCGATGCCCATCGCGCTGGTCGGCCCCTCGTAGTGCCAGAGGGTCAGCGTCTTGGCGTCCGCCCCCTCGTTGGCGTCGTCGCCACCACCACCGCAGGCCGCGAGCGAGAGTGAAGTAGCCAGCAGAACAGCTCCGGCCGCAAGGCCGGCTCGTCGGTATCGGAACATGTGCGTCCTCCGGGAGGGGTCCGTCGAAGCGCTTCGACGATGGGGTGTCGAAGCGCTTCGACGCGGGACTTTGAGGTGACGCTAGAGAGGCGGCAGAGAGATGTCAACGGTGTGACAGCGACATTTCCGCGTCGACCGTGGACGGTCCACGACTAGGGGTGGGAGCGTTCCCGGGATCTGGTTGGCGGTCCGCCACAAGCCAACCCACCACCGAGCACGAGCCGCCACAGTCGACGCGCGCCGCAGCACCACGACGCGCCGACGGCCAATCCACAGGTTTCGATCGAAGCAGGCATAAACTCACGTGCCTCGATATATCGTACCTGGGGAGGTTTCGACGTGTGGTTTCGACGGGTTTCGGTGACCGCGGCCCTCATCGTCGCGTCGGCAGGGGTGGCTGTCGCGCCGGCAGCCGCCGCGAGCGCACCTGTACTCGGTGACTTCGTGCTGCGGCCGGCGAGCAACGCCGCCGCCTTGACGCAACGCGTGACGGAGCTCGACGCGCAACTGCCGAAGCTCGGCGTGCAGAACATCGTGGGGCAGGCGAGCCGCAGCGGCACCGCGATGTCCGGGCCGGGCGCGATCTGCAACCCGAACGCGGTCGACAGCAAGGAGCGCAACCTCAACGCCGTCTACAGCTTCTGCTTCGACGCGGCCGACAGCGGCACCAACGGCGGCAACGTCGAGTGGACACCGCAGGGCATCACGACCGTCGCGGACGCGCAGGACGACCAGGCCTGGGGCGCCGCCACGCCACTGATCGTCAGCTGGTACAACGACGACTCCGAGGCGGTCAAGGGCTCGCGGATCACCTTCATCGATCCGTTCAGCGGGGCCTACCAGCACGTGCTGCTGGTCTACCCGTTCCAGAACGACTCCGGCAACGCCACCTACATGAGCCTGCGCAACAAGCAGGACTCCACCGGCGGTTCGCTGCACGCGGGCGGGCTGGCGTGGTACGGCAACTACCTCTACGTGCCCGACACGCGCCGCGGGTTCCGGGTCTTCGACATGCGCTACATTTTCGACCTGCAGGCCGCCGGGGCGAAGGGCAACATCACCGACAAGACGAAGATCGGCCGGCAGGACGGCGTCTTCTACGGACTCGGCTACCGCTACGTCATGCCCGAGGTCGCCGCGTACACCAGCGTCGCCGGCGAGGTGGCCGACCCCGCAACGTGTGCCGCACAGGGTTCACCCCATTTCTCGTACGCCGCGGTCGACCGCACCGGCACCGACCACCTCAACACCGGTGAATATTGCGACGGCACCACCGGCGACCTGACCGGCCGGGTAGCGTCCTGGCCCCTCAACGGCACGGACGGCACGCCCCAGATGAGCGCCGACGGCTTCTGGCATGCGACGAACGCGTTCCGGCTGCCGGTCTCCAACGTGCAGGGCGCGGTCTCGCACGGCGACACCTGGTACCTGAACCGCAGCCACGGCACCGACGTCCCGGACCAGAACGACAACGGCGACCTCCTCAAGACGACCGCCCCGGCCTCCGCGACCGGCGTCCTCGGCCCGGCGACGCGCCGCACGGCCGCGATCGGCAACGAGGATCTGTCCTACTGGCCCGGCTTCCTGACCTTCGGCGACGTCCTGTTCACCGTCACCGAGCACCCCGGCCAGAGGATGGTGTACGCCACGCCGGTGTCCGCATTCTGAGCCACGTGAGGCGCCCCGCGCGGAGGCGAGCCGCCGTGCCTTGATTTCGGGCACGCCGCGTGCGCCGCTCCCCCGCGGACACCGGATCCCCGCTGGAGGCGAGACCGGCGACCGTGCTCGGGCTTTCCGCCTCCCCGACCCGGACTGCCACGGGGAGAGGACGCGCAAGCCCGGCATGGCCGCAGCCCCGGAACCGGCAGAAAACCGGCAGGCGCGAAAAGAGCACGGCCCGCAGCGCACCCGGAACCCCCACAACGCCCGACGCAGCCGAGCGATGCGAACTCAAGGACGCCCGGACGCAGCCGGGCGTCTGCCTCAGGGAACGCTTTCACCCCGCACGCTACGCGCGCCGACCCAGGCCCGCTCCCCGTTCGACAATCTCATCCTCACCGTCCAGGCCCCGGCGCCCCACCGCCACCCTCCACGGCGGTCCCAGCGCCCGCGTCACCCCAGACGACCATTGGCGCGCCCATCGCGAGCGCGCCATCGCGAGCGCCGCCATCGCGAGCGCCGCCATCGCAAGCGCGCCATCGCAAGCGCGCCATCGCGCCCAGCCGCAGGCCCTTCGCCGCACCCATCTCCAGGTCGACGCGCGCCTCGCCTATCCATCCCCATATGCGGCGATCCCGACCACATTCTGGAACTGTTCAGCTGGTTCTCGCCGCTCACCCTGCGATGCGTTGGCCGTGCGTGGCGGACCTGAGGGCCGTCGCTGTGGGGAGCTGGGACGTTCCGACCGTGACGGGTGCCCACACCCGCTGTGGGTCGCCACGGTGTGGGGAACCACAGCCTCCCCGCCGTCGCGACTCCCCACACGCGGGCGAGGGTGGCCACGGTGTGGGCAACCACAACCTCCCCGCCGTCGCGACTCCCCACACGCGGGCGAGGGTGGCCACGGTGTGGGCAACCACAACCTCCCCGCCGTCGCGACTCCCCACACGCGGGCGAGGGTGGCCACGGTGTGGGCAACCACAGCCCCCCAGCCGTCGCTTCTGCCCCACACCCGAGTGGGGCGCCCACTGTGGGGAGCTGGGACCTGCCCGGGCCTGGCGGCGCCGCCTCGCACGGGGACTCCCGTCCGACGGAACCAGCTGAGCAGGTACACATTCTGGACTTTCTCGAGACCTTGGATACTTACGCCCACATGCGAGTCTTCTCCTCGGGCGGCATCGCATGTGTTCGCAAGTCGCCCGATCGGTAGATCCCAGCCGCCCTATTTGCGACTTAGGCGTCGATCGCCATGATTGTGACCCCACTTTCGGGGGACTTGACGAGACGCGATGAGCAAACCTGCAGAAGACTCATGCGAGCCCCGAACTCTCCAAGGTCTACAAAAAGGCGAGGAAAACGACCGAGCAAAGCACGCGAAAGCGGAGAAAAGGAACTCCATTGTGGACGCGGATCCCACATTGTGGACGCGCTGCCATGATGTGGGTCGCCAATCCCGCACAACGGACACAGATCCCACATCATGGACTCGCACGACGGCAGCGGCACCGGCCGACACAACCCGCCCGGCGACGCGCAACAACGCCCGCCCCGAGCCACTACGAAGCGATCCCCGACCGTCGGCCCCGCGCGGAACTCGCGCGACTCTTCAAAAGACCGCCGCCCGCCGCAAAGCCGGCATTGCCGGTCGCCACGTAGCGGTTCGCCAATACGTGGGTGAGGCGTGCCGAACGCGAGGCGGCGGGAACTTCCGGCCACGATCTGCGCCACACCATTGACGGCCAGGTGACGCCGGACGGCGGCAGGACACCGCGGAGACGAGGGCGTCACGAGACTGTGGACAGGCATTCGCGAGGCATCTATGGTGGGCGATACCGCCGAATCGAAGCGCTTCGACGAATCGCCTAGAGACCTCTCTGCTCAGCCTGGGCCAAGGCGCTGAGCAGGTGATTCACTTTGCCCGTATTCGCTGTCCTCAATGAGGAGAATCGCCATGCGAAGGCGTTCCCTTGCGGTTCTGGCCGCGGCGATACTGATCGCGCCGACCGTTCCCAGCGCCGCGTACGCCGGCCCGGACTATCCCTTCCGCGATCCACACCTGCCGCTCGCGCAACGCGTCGACGACCTCGTCGGAAGGCTCACGCTGGACGAGAAGATCTCGATGCTGCACCAATACCAGCCGGCCGTTCCGCGGCTCGGCATCAAGCTGTTCAAGGCCGGCACCGAGGCGCTGCACGGCGTCGCCTGGTCCAACGACATCGACCATGGTGCGTCTGTCGTGCAGGCGGACGGCACCACGTTCGCGCAGCCGCCGGGGCTGGCGAGCACGTGGAACCCGGATCTGATCAAGCGGGTCGGGGACGCGGTCGGCACCGAGGCGCGCGGGTTCAACGCGGAGAACCCTCGCGTGTTCGGGCTCAACCTGTGGGCCCCGGTCGTCAACCTCCTGCGCGATCCCCGGTGGGGCCGCAACGAAGAAGGCTACTCGGAGGACCCGCTGCTCACCGGTGCGATCGCCACGGCGTACGGGAAAGGGTTGGAAGGCTTTGATCCCGACCACCTCAAGACCGCGCCGACGCTGAAGCACTACCTGGCGTACAACAACGAAGCCGGCCGCGACGTGACCTCGTCGAACGTGCCGCAGCGGGTGCTCAACGAGTACGACCGCCAGGCCTTCCGGACGCCGCTGGAGAACGACGCCGCGACCGGCGTGATGGCTTCCTACAACCTGATCAACGGCCGTCCGGCCACGGTGGACCCCGACCTCGCCACCTTAACGCGAAATTGGGGGACATATCCGAAATTCAACGTCTCGGACGCGTACGCCCCGTACAACCTCACCGGCTCGCAAAAGTACTTTGCCACGCAGGCGGAAGCGAACGCGGCCGTCATCAAACAGGGCCTCGACAGCTTCACGGTGGACGACGCGAACGGCACGCCCACGATCACCGCGATCAAGCAGGCACTCGCGCAGGGCCTGCTGACGGAGAGCGACATCGACCAGGCCGTCGGTCACGCGCTGAGCATCCGTTTCCGGCTCGGAGAGTTCGACCCGGACGGCGGTCCGTACGCGAGGATCAGCCCGTCGGTGATCAACAGCCCGGAGCACCGGCAGCTCGCACGGGAGACCGCGAACCAGGCGATGGTCCTGCTCAAGAACGACCGGAACGCGCTGCCGCTCAAGTCCGGCGGCAGCGTGGCGGTGGTCGGGCCGCTGTCCGGCACGCTCTACAGCGACTGGTACGCCGGGAAGCTCCCCTACCAGGTAACGGCGGTCGACGGCATCAAGGAACGCGCCAAGACCGTCACCACCAGTGACGGCGAAGACCGGATCGCGCTCAAGGACGTCACCAGCGGCCGTTACGTGACGGCGACCGGCACCACCGACGCGGACGCGGTCAGCGCGACCGCCGAGACCGCCACCGACGCGACCCAGTTCGACGCGGTCGACTGGGGACAGGACATCCTGACGCTGCGCAACGTCGCGAACGGCAAGTATCTCGGCTACAACGGCGGACCGTTCATCACCCGCGATGATCAGCCCAGTGGCTGGTTCGTCCAGCAGCAGTTCAAGCTCGAACCGCAGCCGGACGACACGTTCGCGTTGCGCTACGCCGGTTACGACACGCTCGAGAGCTGGTTCCCCGCCACCAAATACGTGACGGTGGGTGCCGACGGCCGGTTGACGCTCGGTTCACCGGACGCCGCCGGGGCCGCCCACTTCACCCGCGAGGTCGTGCGCAGTGGCATCGACGAGGCGGTGGCCGCGGCGAAGAAGGCGGACACGGCCGTCGTGGTCGTCGGCAGCCAGCCGTTCATCAACGGGCGCGAGGCCCACGACCGTACGTCGATGGCACTCGGCACCGGCCAGGAAGCCCTGGTCCGCGCGGTCCGCGCCGCCAACCCGCACACGATCGTCGTGCTGCAGACCAGTTATCCGGACACGATCACCTGGGAACAGCAGCACGTCCCCGGCATCGTGTGGACCACGCATGCCGGCGCGGAGACCGGGCACGCGATCGCCGACGTGTTGTACGGCAGCGCGAACCCGGCGGGCCGGCTCACCCAGACCTGGTACCGCTCCACCGATCAACTGCCGCCGGACCTCGACGACTACGACATCATCTCGTCCGGCCAGACCTACATGTATTCGAAGCAGACACCTCTCTATCCCTTCGGGTACGGGCTTTCCTACACCAGCTTCCGGTACGGCGTACCCAGCGTCGCCAACGGGAAGGTCACGCTGCAGGTCACCAACACGGGCGGGCGCGACGGCGACGAGGTCGTCCAGCTCTACACACATCAGCGCACGTCACGGGACACGACCGCGGTGAAACAGTTGCGCGCCTTCCAGCGCGTACATCTGAAAGCCGGTCAGACCCGCACGGTGACACTCAAGCTGAGCCCCGCCGACCTGGCCCGATGGGACGTCACGCGCGGCCGCTGGGTGATCGAGTCGTCGGTCTACGACATCCTGATCGGCTCGTCGTCGAGCGACATCCGGCAGCGGACATCGCTCAAGGTCCACGGCGAGACCATCCCGGCCCGCGACCTCTCGCGGGAGACCAGGGCCGAGAGCTTTGACCGGTACGCCGGTACGAAGCTCCTGGACGAGACGAAGTCCTCGGGCACGGTGGCCAGAGCGACGAAGCCCGGTGACTGGATCGCGTTCCGGGACGTGGACCTGCGCGGGGCCACGTCGTTCACCGGGCGGACCGCGGCCCTGAGCGCCGGGACGATCCAGATCCGCCTGGACTCCCCGACCGGCAAGCTGATCGGCACCGCGTCCGTGGCAGCGACCGGCGACGTCTACCGGTACGCGACGAGCACCGCCCCCCTCACCCGGGTAAGCGGCCGCCACGAAGTGTACCTGGTGTTCGGCTCGGCCCTGCGACTGTCCACATTCTCAATTCGGTGAGAGCGGCCCGCCCACCGGCCCGGCCGGTGGGCGGGCACCAGCACGGCCGATCACCCTGGGCACTCGGCAGGGAGGCGCTGCGTATCACCATGATCATGGGCTTCAGTAGGATCGGGAACGCACCGTGAAACCAGCGACGTGGGGAGGGCCGATGCCGACGATCAACGACGTCGCCCGCGCCGCGGGAGTCTCACCCAGCACCGTCTCGTACGTGCTCAGCGGCCGCCGGCCCATCTCGGCGCAGACCCGGGCGCGCGTGCAGGCCGCGATCGCCGAGCTCGGCTTCCATCCGCACGCCGGGGCGCGGGCGCTGGCCAGCAGCAAGACCAACGTGCTCGCCCTGGTCGTGCCGCTGCGGGTGGACGTCAACGTACCGGTCATCATGCAGTTCGCGACAGCGGTGGTGACCGCCTCGCGCACCCACAACCACGACGTGCTGCTGCTGACCAAGGACGAGGGCACCGCGGGCCTGGAACGCGTCGCGCACAGCACGATGGTCGACGCGCTGATCGTGATGGACGTCGAGCGCGACGACGTGCGCATTCCCGCGCTGCGCAGACTCAAGCAGCCGTCGGTGCTGATCGGCCTGCCCGCGGACCCGGCCGGGATAGCGTGCGTCGACCTCGACTTCGCCGCGGCGGCCGCCGAGGCGCTGCAGCATCTCGCCTGGCACGGCCATCGCAAGATCGCGCTGGTCGGCCCCTCACCGGCCGTCTACCGGCGCGGCACCAGCTACGCCGACCGCTTCCTGACCGGCTTCACCGAGGCCGGCGCCGCGCTCGGCCTGCAGACCATGGCGCACCCGTGCGAGCCGGGCGCCGAGGGCGTACGCGCGTGCCTCGCCGACATCGACGCCGAACTGCCCGGGGTGACCGCGTTGGTGGTGCACAACGAGGAGGCGTTGCGTCCCGTCCTCGACCAGTTGCGGGCGAGCGGCCGGCGCGTGCCGGAGGACATCTCGGTGGTGGCGGTGTGCCCGCGCGACGTCGCCCTGAGCATGCCGATCCCGCTGACGTCGATCGACATCCCGGCCCACGACGTCGGCGGCCTGGCCGTGGAGACCGCGATGAGGCTGCTGGACGGCCGCAACACGGAGCCGGTGCGGCTGCTCCCGCCGACGCTGGTGGAACGCGAGAGCTGCGACCGCCCGGCCACGTGAGATCCCCGCGGCGATACGGTGTGGATCATGCGAGCCATCCAATGTGCCCGATTCGGCGGGCCCGACGTGCTGTCGCTGGTCGAGGCGCCGGAGCCGGTCGCCGGTGACGGGTTCCTGCTCGTCGACGTGAGCGCGGCCGGGGTCAACTTCGCCGACACGAGTCGCCTCGCGGGCACGTACCAGCCGACGCCGTCGCTGCCGTTCATCCCGGGCACCGAGGTGGTCGGGCGCACCGCGGACGGCCGGCGGGTGCTGGCGTCCACCTTCGGCGGTGGCGGATTCGCCGAGCGTGCGGTGGTGGCGGCCGCGGATGCCGTACCGGTGCCGGACGGGGTGACCGACGCCCAGGCGCTCGCGCTTCTCGTGCAAGGCCTCACCGCCTGGCACATCCTGCGGAACTGCGCCCGGGTACGCCCTGGCGAATCCGTCGTCGTCAACGCCGCCGCGGGTGGGGTCGGTTCGCTCGCGGTGCAGCTCGCCAAGCACTTCGGGGCGGGGCGGGTCATCGCGACCGCGTCGACCGAGGCCAAGCGCACCCTGGCCGGTTCGCTCGGCGCGGACGTCGCGGTGGCCAGCGACGCGGACGGCTACACCGACCGGATCCTGGCCGCCAACGACGGCCGCCCGGTGGACGTCGTCCTCGAGTCGATCGGCGGGCGGGTGTTCAGCGCGGGCCTGCAGACGCTGGCCAACTTCGGTCGTCTGGTCACCTTCGGCACCGCGTCGCGGGAGGGCCGTCCCCTGGTCGACCCCGCCGACCTGGCGCGCCACAACCGCAGCGTGACCGGCTTCTGGTTACGCCCCGGGCTGACGGTCCCCGGCGCCTACGCGGAGCCACTGACCGAGATGTTCGCGCTCGTCGCCGCCGGAGTGCTCACCCCGCTGGCCGACGCGGTCTATCCGCTCGCCGACGCCCGCCGCGCCGTCGAGGACCTGCTGGCCCGGCGCACCACCGGCAAAGTCGTGCTGACCACCCAACCGCACTAAAGCAGCTCGACGTACCCGTCGGCTCCGTGCACGCGGATCCGCTGGCCGTCGTGGATCAGCCGGGTCGCCCCCTCGACGCCGACGACGGCCGGCAAACCGTACTCACGGGCGATCACCGCGCCGTGCGTCATCAGGCCACCCACCTCGGTGACCAGCCCCGTGATCCCGACGAACAGCGGCGACCAGCTCGGGTCCGTGTACGCCGTGACCAGGATGTCGCCGGCCTCCAGGTCGGCCTCCGCGACGTCCACGATCACCCGTGCCCGGCCTTCCACGGTTCCCGCCGACACCGGCAAACCGACCAGCGCCCCCGCGGGCACGTCGTCACGGCGGTACGAGCCGGCGACCGCCTCGCCGTCCGAGGTGAGCACGCGCGGCGGGGTGAGCGCCTGGTACGACTTGAACGCCTCCTTGCGCTGCCGGATGAGCCCGTCGTCGACACGCTCGGTGCGTACGAGGTCATGGAATTCCTGGAACGTCAGAAAGAAGACGTCTTCGGGATCGGCGAGCACCCCGGCGCGTACCAGACGCCGGGCCTCCGCCAGCAGGGCCTGCTTGTAGACGAAGTAGCGGCTCACGATGCCGTACTTCGGATACTCCCGGTAGCCGATGAAGGTCCGGACCCGGTCGATCATCCGCCGCGTCTCGTCCGCCTTGCGCTCGCCGTCCGGCAGGGCCCGCAGGCGCGACAGCACCTCGCGTGCCTTGTCCTCCGCCTCGCGCCGGCCCTGCTCGAAACGCCGCGCCCCGGCCCCCGGCTCGAAGAGCTTCACATTGTCGAGGATCAGCGGTACGAGCGTGCCCGGGCGCTCCCGCCAGCGCGGCCTGGTGATGTCGATCTCGCCGACGCAGCGCATGCCGTACCGGTCGAGATACGCCTCGACGGCGTCGCGCGCCGCCACCCCGCCGGCGACCTCGGGCAGCTCGTCGAGGGAGCCGCCGTCGCGCAGGAACGCCACCACCTCCGGATGCGGGCGGATCACGTCGGCGACGTCGAGCAGCGCGAGCCCCATCTCGGAGGTGATGTTGCCGGGGGCGGACAGGGTGAGCGTGTCGGCCGCGTTCTTCTCGCTCAGCCATTCCAGCAGATGGTCGTTGAGCCACCAGGTGGCCTCCATGCCCGCCATGATCGCCTGGATGCTCAGCGGGTCGCTGAGGACGCGTTTGTGCTCCTGGAAGGCTTCGAGGAGGAAGTCGAACAGCGCCGGCCCGGTCTTCGTGGCGATGTCGCGCCGCAGCACCGCCAAAGAGGCCTCGCTGCGCCCGATCAGCTCGGCGACGACGGCCGGGTCGGTCGGAAGCGGGGCTGGTGCTCCGGCAGGCGGCGGGCCCCCGGGCGCCACGTCGGGAAGCAATGGGATGAAATCGCCGCGATCCAGGATGGTCTCCAACGCATCCCGGATCAGCGGGTCACCCCGGCCCATCACGTCGAGAAGGGCGGCACGACTGGCCGGTGGCCCGAGCCGCCGCGTCACGTCGACGAACAGCCGCCCGCCCGCCTCGTGCATCGCCACCATCGCGGTGAGCTGCCACATCGAGTACCCGAGCGGCTTCATCGGATCGGTCATCATCTGCTGGTGGCCGACCGAGACGTACACGTGGTTCTCGGTGTCCCCGGCCGCGGGGATCGGGAACAGCGTGGTGATCGGCCGGCTCTGCACGATCTCGAACTCGTCGCCGGCCAGGCACCATTCGATGTCCTGCGGGCGACCGAAGTGCGCCTCGATGCGCCGTCCGAGCTCCACGAGGCGTACCACCTGGGAATCGGTCAGCGCCGGCCGCCGCTCGTCGATCGCGACCTCCCGCGTTCCGCCCTCCGGCAGGGCGTGAATGGCGAGCCGCTTGGCGGCGACCGTCCTCGCCACGATCTCGCCGTCGCGCACGGTGAAGACGTCCGGGTTCACCCGTCCGGACACGAGCACCTCGCCGAGCCCGAAGCTGGCGTCCACGGTGGCGACCTTCCGGTTGCCGCTCACGGGTTCGGCGGTGAACAGGATCCCGGCCGCCCGCGCGACGACCATCCGCTGAACGACAACAGCCATTTTCACCGTACGGTGGTCGATGCCGTTACGCTGCCGGTAGGTCACGGCCCGCTCGGTGAACAGCGAGGCCCAGCACCGGACGACGTGCCGCAGCACCTCGGCCGGCCCGATGACGTTGAGATAGGTGTCCTGCTGGCCCGCGAACGAGGCGGTCGGCAGGTCCTCGGCCGTCGCGCTGGATCGGACCGCGTAGGCGCCGTGCTCGTCGAGCGGGCCGGTGATCGCCGCGGCGACATCGTCCGGCACGGTGATGCCTTCGATGATCCGGCGGATCTCCGCGCTGAGCGTGCGGATCGCGTCCCGGTCGTCCCCGATGCGGCGCACCAGCTCGTCGATCTCCGGCGCCTCCGCCATGATCCGCTCGAAGGCGCGCGTCGTCACGCAGAACCCGCCCGGCACCCGGATGCCGCCGATCCGCCACAGCTCCCCCAGGTGCGCGCCCTTGCCGCCGACGACCGCGACCTGCCCGTCGTCCACGTCGTGCAGGTCCAACACGTACTGCTCGATCACTACGAGCCCTCATTTCCGCAGGTCGTGGGTCCGGCCGACGATTCTGCGCCATGACCGGGGTCTTGCCGCAAGCCCCCGGGTCCGCTATACGTTAAGAGTGGCAGGGAGAGTTGTCTCCTTGCCCTTCCTTTTGCCCGTACGCGTCGGCACCGCCTCATCTTTTGGGTGGGTGACCGTGACGGGGCCGTCCTGATCTTGATGTGGTTGACGGGTGGACACACTCGCCGACCGCCTGATGCAGCCAGGCCCGCGCGGCTCATGACCGCCGACCCGGGTCGCACGGCGTGCACTGGATGACGGTGTCGGCCGCGATCGCGGCGGTGATGTGGGGAGCGTCCGACTTCACCGCGGGTGTGCTGGCCCGCCGGCTCCGGGTGACGACCGTGCTGGTCTGCTCCAAGGTCTTCGGCATGGCGCTGTCGCTGCCGGTCCTCGCGTTCGGGGACATGCCGTCCGCGCACGACCTGCGTCTCGCGATGGCCGCGGGGTTCCTCGGCCTGCCGGCGTTGGGCCTGCTCTATCGCGCCATGCGGGACGGCTCGCTGATCATCGTCGCGCCGGTCGCCGCGGCCGCCGCGCTGGTCCCGGTCGGCTGGGGGTTGATCGGCGGTGAGCGTTTCGGTGCCGTCGGGGTGCTCGGTGTCGCTGTCGCGCTGGTCGGCGTCACGCTGGCGAGCTGGCCCGTCGAGCGGGGCACCCGGCCCGCCCGCCTGTCGACCATGGTGTCCGCCCTCGGCGCGGCGCTCGGCTTCGGCACGTACTTCGTCCTCCTGCACCAGGCGAGCGGCACCGAGGCGTACGGGGTCATCGCCGTCTCGCACCTCTGCGGCGGCGCCGGCGCGCTGGTTCTCGCGGCCGGCCTCGGCCTGCGGAAAAGGCAAAGCGGACGCCGCCCCGCACCGGCGCTCGCTACGGTCGTCGCGATGTGCGGGGTCGGGGCGCTCGACGTCGCGGGCGACATCGCTTTCCTCGTCGCCGCCCACGGTGGACCGCTCGGGCAGGCCGCCGTGCTCGCCTCGCTGTATCCGGCGGTCACCGTCCTGCTGAACCGGTCGGTCCTCCGGGAGCGGATGCACGCCGTGCACCTGTGCGGCGTGCTGGCCGCGCTCTTCGCCGTCGCCTGCCTGGCCGGGTGAGTCCGGCCAGGGTGCGGCTGAGCCCGGCCGGGTCCGGCCGTGGTTCCGGTCACAAACGCCTGGCCTCGCGGGGCGTCGATGTGGTGCCCTGGCGATGAGGCCGCCGCGCTACCCACGTGGCGCCCGTCACAAATCGAAGCATCCGTCTCACACCAACCCCCTCCCCCGCGTCGTGTCTGTGTTCACCGCCTGGGAGGAGCGTCATGAGCTCATTTTTGGAAACTTTGCGCCGCGAGTTCGGTGGCGACATCATCGAGCCCGGCTCGGCCGAGTACGAAACCGCCCGCCGTACGGTGCTGATCGTCGGCAGTCCGGCGTACGTGCTGCGGCCCAAGGACGTACGGGATGTGCAGGCCGGTGTCCGGTTCGCCGCCGCCAGCGGCCTTGCGCTTTCGGTGCGCGGCGGCGGCCACGGCTTTGCCGGTTTCGGCACCAACGACGGCGGCATCGTGATCGACCTCGGCGCGCTGGCCGACGTCGAGGTGCTCGACAAGGAACGGGTCCGGATCGGCGGCGGCGCCACCTGGGGCCAGGTCGCCGCGGCGCTGACCCCGCACGACTTGGCGATCTCGTCCGGCGACACCAAGAGCGTCGGGGTCGGGGGTCTCACGCTGACCGGCGGCATCGGCTGGAAGGTCCGCAAGTACGGCCTGGCGCTGGACAGCGTGGCCGGCGCCGAGGTCGTCACCGCCGACGGCGAGGTGGTGCGCGCCGACGCCGGCGAGAACCCCGACCTGTTCTGGGCCCTCCGCGGCGGCGGCGGCAACTTCGGGATCGTCACCGCCTTCGAGTTCGCCGCGCATCCCACCACGGAGGTCTTCCACGGCAAAATCACTTTCCCCGCGGCCGAGGCGGCCGGGGTGCTGCAGGGCTGGGCGGACTACATGCGCACCGCCCCCGAGGACGTGACGTCGGTGGTCAGCTACGCCAACCCGTTCGCCGGCGGCGCGACGGCCCCGGTCGAGATCCACGTGGTCTTCGACGGCGACGACGCGACGGCCGCCGGAGCCGCCCTCGACCCGATCCGCCGCCTCGGCACCGTGCTGGACGACGACGTCACGCTCAAGTCGTACGCGGCCGTCCTCGAGGACGGCCTGACCCCGCCGCCCGGCATCCGGCTGCTCCCGCGCAGCGGCTTCGTCGACACCCCGTCGGTGCCGGCGGTCCTGCGCACGATCGCCGAGGCCGGGGCATCGGGCACGGTCCCGTTCACCGCCATCCGCAGCGTCGGCGGCGCGGTCGCGCGCGTCCCCGGCGACGCCACCGCCTACGCCCACCGCCGGGCCGAGCTCATGATGGTGACCACCTTGGTGGGCCCGGAGGCGGTGGTGGAGGCCGCCCGCCCCGGCGTGGAGGCCCTGTGGCAGCGGCTCTCCCCGCACGTCGACGGCGCCTACGCGAACTTCCTGGCCGCCGATTCCGAGGAGGCGGTGGCCGCCGTCTATCCCCCGGAGACCTACCGGCGCCTGGCCGCGGTCAAGCGCCACTACGACCCGGCAAACCTGTTCGCCGCCAACCACAACATCCACCCCCAATAGCCTTCCCCCGTACGCCTCGAAACAGCCGTCGAGACGTACGAAAGGCACCCGGCCGGCCCCGCACGGGCCGGCCGGGTGTCGTCACGTCGGGCTTCGACGTCCCCGATCAGAGTGCCGCGATCGTCCGAGGCGCCCGCTCCGAACGGCTGAGCGCCCGGATCACCGCGCTAGGACCGTGCCGCCGCGCCGCCATCCGCGAAAGCTCACCGATCGCCGCCTCCCAGCACCCCTCCGGCAACGGCGGCGCCGCCACCCCGATACTGGCCGCCAGATCGTCGCAATGCACAGCCAACTCGAGCAGCCGGGTGGTCAGGTAGTCGTCGAGCGTCAACGCCCACGGCCCCCACGGCAACTGAATCACCCGATCGGCCGACTCGAAGGGCAGCCGCCGCCGCAACTCCGCCAACGCGCTCACCGCCGCCGCGTTGAGGGCCGCCGCCCCGGCCCGCGCCTCCTCCTCGGCGGCCCGGCGGATGTACGTGTTCACGTCGCTCTCGATATCGCCGTCCGTCCAGGTCGACATCGCGAAATGCTCGGCCAGCGAGACGCGCGGTCCACCACCGGCGCGTCCAACGCGGGCGGCACCTGGGTGAGCTGCCCGACCAGATGCGCGGTGAGGCCACCGATCCGCAGTTTCGCGAGAGCGCTCGGCGCGTCCCAGCGCGCCGCCACGATCGGCTGCGTCAGGAAGGTCGTCGCCACCGCGGCCGATTCCAGATATACCTCGCTGACCGTCACGTCCTCCAGTGTGGACGCTGAACCGGCGCACTGCCAGCGCTCATCTGGGCCCGCAGATCCTCCATGTCCATGCTGGTCCAGTGCTCGATGATCTTTCCGTCGCGGACGCGCATGATGTCGATGAACTCCCACTCGACCCGATTCCCGGACGGCGCGAGCCCCCACAGCTCCCCGGTGTGCGTGCCCCGGAACGTCTTGCGCGTCGCGACCATGTCCCGCTCCGCGAGCTGCTCGTCGACCTGCATCGTCGCGTCCGGGAACCCGCGCAGCAGCATCCCGTAGAACCGCTGGAAACCGGCCGCCGGACGACCCGAGGTCTCCGGGATCGCGCGCCCGGCGGGCTTGTAGTGATTCACGAAATCCGGGTGGAAGATTTCGTCGGCGTAGGAGAGATCGTGCCGGTTCTGGCACACCTCGACGAAACTCGCGACGACCTTCTTGTTCTCCTCCGCCGACACAAGCCCATTCTGCCTCCGCGAGCGTCAGACAGCGGTCCCCGGCGGCGATTTCAACAAGGAAGCCGCCTCCGAGAGGTACCCGCCGCGCCCCGCGCGCAACGCGACCGCCGCCATCCGGATCAGGTCGATGTTGACACCCGCGGCCCCGCTGGGGTCGTGCACCTTCACAGGTCGATGTTCACGCCCGCGACACCGCCGGGGTCGTGCACCTTCAGGCGTAAGCGGCCCGCATCATGATCACGACCCAGGCCAGGCGTTCACGTGGTTGCCGGAGGCCCCGACAGCAGTGCCGGACGCACGACAGCAGTGGCGCCCGATATCCGATAAATGCGGATAAGACATGCCGTGCTCTCGGAAGTCGCGCGGGTGCGTTGTCGAATGGCGCCCGCATCTGGCCGGGCTCTCACCATGCGGTCACGGACGCCCACATGCCGTAACTGTTCAGCTGGTTCCGTCGGCCGGGAATCCCCGTGCGAGGCGACGCCGCCCGGCCCGGGCAGGTCCCAGCTCCCCACAATCGGCGCCCCACCCGGGTGTGGGCAGTAGCGACGCCGGGGACGCTGTGGCTCCCCACACCGCGGCCACCCCCACCCGGGTGTGGGCAGTAGCGACGGCGGGAAGGCTGTGGCTCCACACACCGCGGCCACCCCCACCCACGTGTGGGGAGTCGCGACGGCGGGAAGGCCGCGGCTCCCCACACGTGGCGACCCACCGCAGGTGTGGGCACCCGCCACGGCCGAAACGTCCCAGCTCCCCACAGCCACGGCCCTCAGGTCCGCCACGCAAGGCCAACGCATCGGAGGGTGAGCGGCGCGAGAACCAGCTGAACAGTTCCACATGCCGGGACGTTTGTCCAAATAGGACACATATTTTATCCAGATTAGTGGCCTTTAGGCGGGCCGCAGGTCGGGTAATTTCGAGACCTTGGAGAGTTACGCCCACATACGAGCCCTAACTCTCCAAGGTCTCCAAAATCCGCTCCCGGACACCCGGCCGGTGTGAACATGACAGCGGCCGAAGCGGGGCAAAGTCGTGTATATGGTGTCGCCGGTGAATGAGTAGCGGCGCTCGGCGACGGGGATGCGGCGTGGGTGGGATGGCGCGGGATACCGGGCGCGGATGAGATGGCGCGTACCGGAGTGTCGGCTCGCCGGTAAAACGAACGCTCGTTCGCGGAACGGCCGCGCCGGCCCCGCCGCACCGGGCAGGGCCGGCAAAAGGAGGCCGGAAAGGTGGAGGCTTTCCCCACGGTGTCCGGCCAGCGGCGGCGACAACCAGTAACCAAGTCACCGATCGCCCACGGCGGCAGCCGCGGCCACGATCCGCACCGTACCTCCCCCGCCACGTCCGACCCGACCACCAACCGCGGTTAGGACTTACTCGTCGAGGGCGTCCGGAAGTCGAGGAACGGCACCAGCATCGCCATGACCTCGGCCGCGTGCCGGGCCGCGATCGCGTGGTCGTCGTCGTTCTTGCTCTGGTCGGCGGTGTCCGAGATGCCGCGAATCGTCAGCCAGCCGGGCAGGCGCGCCGTCTCGTGGAAGGACTGCGCCACCCCGGCCGCTTCGGTCTCGACGGCCAGCACCTTGTCGTTGACGTGGTGCAGCCAATGCCGGATCTCCGCCTCGGGGTCGGCCACCACGGCGTTGCCGGAACCGATCGGCCCGCGATGCACCCGGTAGCCGACGCGCGGCTCCAGCTGGAAGAACTCGTTGAGCCGGTGCCCGATCGGCGCCGGCACGACCTGGGACTGGCCGCGGTGCTGGGTGCCCTGCGGCGTCACTTTGCGCGCGTCGTACGAAATAATGTTGTCGGCGATCACGACGTCACCGATCCGCACGCCCGGCGCCACCCCACCCGCGATGCCGACAAGCAAAACCGTGCTTGGCCCGTACGCCTCGACGAGCGCACGACAAGCCAAGGCGGCCGATTCGGTGCCGCGGGTCAGCGTCTGCACCGCCGCGATCCGCAACGGCCGGCCGTCGACGCCGGTCAGACGGGCCTCGTGCGCGAGGGGCCCGTCCGCGAGCCGCCGCGTGCGGTAGCCGTCCATTCCGGCGAGCACGCCCGTCACCGCGCGCATCTCCTCGTCGATGACGGTCAGCACGCCGATCTCAGCATCCGATTTATCCGACTTATCCGCTCGGGAAGGCGCCGCCGTGATCGTGACGTCGTTGCCCGCGACCGGCCCGTAGAAGTTGTTCGACCCACCGAAGTTGTTGAAACCACCGTTGATCGTGGTCACGGCTGGGCTCCCTGGATGTTCACGTCGTTGCCCGCCACCGGCCCGGTGAACGTGCTGGTACCGGCGAGGTTGTTCACGCCGCCGCTGATGTTGAGGATCGACGCAGCCCGCGCCCGGTACTCGGTGGTGTCGATGTCCCGGTCGTCGAGGAAGTCCAGCACCGCGGCGAACACCCGCCGTTCGATCAGCCGCTGATACCGGGCAACGTCCTGCACCTGCACCAGGTTGCGAACCCCGTCGGCCAGCTCGGTCCCGTTGCGGAACACCAGCTCGCTGCCGAGCTCGCGCACCGACAGCTGCGCGCCGTAGTCGAATCCGCGCGCCAGCATCCGGGAGCCCACCACGTTGCCGGACCCCGCCACGATGTTGATCAGCGCGCCGACCAGGTTCGCGGGTGCCCGTCCGATGATCCGCGGGGTGTCGAGCAGCCCCCGCTTCACGGCCCGCAGCCACGCCATCCCCTCGGTGCCCTCGGCCGTGTCGACGATCCGATAGCGCTCGGCGCACGGCGGCAGGGCGGTGGTCGTCATCTCGAGGTAGAGCGAGCGCCCCTGCACCGCGATGTGCACATACACGGTGGTGACGAGCTGCCCGCCCCAGCCGAACACCTGGCAGGTGAGGTAGTGCCGGGCCGGCGTCGTCGGGTGCTGCACCACCGCCGCCATCACCTCCGGCGGTGTCTCCGGGCTGAGCTGGCTGACCTCGGTGCCCGCCAGGCAGATCCGGTCCTCCACGCTGAACCCGCTGATCTGCTCCTCGGCCCGGCGTTCCGGCACCAGTCCCGCCAGATGACCGCGCAAATACCCGATTATCTCGTACGCCTGGAAGGGCGGCTCGGCAAACTCACGCTGCTGTTCGGTGGGGGCCGCCGCGTGCCGGGTGAGCGCTTCGGTGAAGGAGCGCTCCGGGCGGACCAGGCGCAACGCGAAGCCATCGGTCTCGACCACCGGCCCGGACCCGACGAACGGACGGAACCCACTGTAGACGGCGGTGTTCCCGCGCTGCTGCCGCCCGATCTCGTCCAGGCGCTCGTTGCGGTGCGGCATGGTCACCGTCGAGCCCGGGGTGAGCCGGCTGAGCTGGCTCTGTGTCCACAGCGCGTGCGCCACCGGGACCAGGAACACCAGGAAGGCCAGCCCGAGCGCACTGTTCAGCGATCCGGTGGACAGCGAGTCGAGGTCGTCGCCGTCGCCCATCGCGAAGGCGAGCCCCGCCCCGAACACGAACCACGAGACGGACCAGCCGATCGCCAGCAGGATCGCACGCGGCAGCAGCGTCGCGGTGTGCACCCGGGTCCCGTTGCGCAGATCCCGGACGATGTCGCGGGCCAGCCGGTACGTGGACTTCGCCAGCTGCACGCCGACCACGATGGCGAGCGCGACCACCACGGTCGCCGCCGAGACGATGACGGCCACGAGCAGCGTCAGCAGCACCGCACCGTCGCGGAGCAGCGCACCGTTGCGGGCCCGTAGTGAGTGCGAGAGCACCGGCACGAGATCGAACCCGAACGAGGGCGCCACCAGCCGCTTCGGCTGGTAGTACACCTTGCGCAGACTGGCCTGGCGAAAATCATCGTCCATGTACGCCGCGGCGCACAAATGGCGGGTCGCGGTCGTCGGGTCCTGCGGATAGGGGTTCGGACTCTCGAATGTCCGCCGCGGGGCGGGTATTTGCGTTGAGGCGACCATGTCAGCTCCAGAATGCGTGGCGAGTTCAGCTGGCCGGCCGTAGCCTGCGAACGGCACACTGATTAGTCAGCGCGTCGCCGGAGAGCCGGGGAAATCGTTGTGCGCACCAATTCAGCACGTCCTGCGTCCCCCGGAACCCGGCGACCGCGAACGTGACGTAAAGCGGCTTGCCGTGATAAAGCTGCCGCTTCCCGTAATCGGTGCTCTTCAGCAGCACGATCCGCGCCGCACCGTTCCCCGGCCCGGCGCGCAGTGCCTGATATTCCGCGAGGATGTCGGTCGCCCGGAACGTGTGCGACCCGTCCGCCGCCGTCTGATACTTGTCGGTGATCCCGGGGTTCTTGGAGGCGAGCTGCGCAACGTACTGCCCCTCGACAGCCACCCGCCCGCGGTCGACCTTACTAATCCGCTCCAGCTCAGCGAGCGCCTGCTTCTCGGCGGTAGCGGGCGCCCCCGGCCCCGCGGTGCCCGGCGGCGACGACTCCGGCAACGCCCCGTCCGTCGGCCCCGCGCCCGGCAGCCCTCCGTCGGTCAGCCCTCCACCCGGCGGTGTCCCACTCGGCTGCCCGGCCCCCGGCAGCCCCGCACCCGGCAGCGGCCCATCGGTCAGCGACCCACCCGGCAGGGATCCATCCGGCAGGGATCCATCCGGCAGGGATCCATCCGGGAGTTGCGAATCCGACAGCGGCGCACCGGGCAGCGGCGTAGCACCGGCCGGAGATCCCGGCCCGGCCGCCGAGTCCACACCGGACGGAGACCCACCCGCGTCCGATGCCGCATCGTTCCGCCCCGCGAACGCGACGGCCCCGGCACCCCCGGCCGCCAGCACAGCAAGGGTGGCAAGCCCCACCAGCAGGATCCGGCCCCGCCGCGCACCCCCACCACCAGTACGCCCCGGGCTCTCCGGTTCTCCCACCGCCGGCCCATCCGACGTGATCCAGGCCGGCGACCCGCCCGACGCCGCAAAGCCCCCCACCGGCCCTGCGCCGTCACCGCCAACCAGCTCCGCGCCGTCACCGCCGACCCGCCCCACCCGCGGCCCGCCAACCGGCTCCGCCGCCTCGCCATCCATACGAGCCGACGTCGCCACGTCACCCGCCGGCGGCTCCTCCGCCGTGATCCACGGCGCAGAACTCGACGACGTCGGGAACCCGCCCGACTGCCCGGGCATCTCGGCTCCGACCGGTCCAGAATTCTCGGCATCCCCTCGCTGCCGGGGCTCCGAGGTGATCCACGACGGCGAAGTGCCCGGCTTCTCGAATCCGCGCAGCTGATCCTCGCCCCAACCGCCCGCGTGACCGGGCGCCCCGGTGTCGGCACGTGGCGAGGGACCGTCCGATGTGATCCATGCCGGCGTGACCGAGGACTTCTGGAAACCACTCAGCTGTTCCGCGTCCCAACCACCCCCATGGACCGGCGGCGCGGTGTCAGCGCGCGGCGGCGGCGATGCCTCCGACACAATCCACGGCGGCGGATCAGACGATTTCTGGAAACCGTTCACCGGATCGGGTTCAGTCATTTTCCCTGTTTCCCCGTCGATCATACGAGCCGAAGAATGGAGCATCGTCACCCTTGGCCGGAAGCGTAACCACAGCGTTCCAACGTGGATAGCGTCCGTTCCGGAGTATCGATTGCGGATGATCGTTTTCCGGCACCGCCCGAAAGGCGGAGGCCGAGTGTATTCACATCGACCTCCGCCGCTCGCTCCCCAGCGAACCCGGTTTCCGACGCCGCCCCGCGACCCTACGAACGTTTCCTTCCGCTTCCCTACCGCCCCGGGCCGCACCCGACGAAAGCGGCGACACCAGACCCGCCACCGACAGCCCGTCCCGACAGGGCTGCCAGGTTCGCTTCGGGCTGCCAGGTTCGCTTCGGGCTGCCAGGTTCAGCCGCCCTCGACGGACCACGCTGTCCGACAAATCCGTATAGGGCGGGCCTTGACCTGCGTCCACTGTGAAGCAGCCGTGTGGACACAGCTCGACCACGTGCTCGCCGACCCCTACGCGGCGCTCCGCCGCCGCCCCCGCGGGACGGGCACCACGCGCACCACCCGCACCGAGACGAGGCTGGCCCCAGGCGCCAAGGTGTCTCACTATCCGTAACTGTTCAGCTGGTTTCGTCGGCCGGGAGTCCCCGTGCGAGGCGGCGCCGCCAGACCCGGGCAGGTCCCAGCTCCCCACAGTGGCCGCCCCACCCCCGCGTGTGGGGAGTCGCGACGCCGAGGAGGTGACGGTTCCCCACACCGCAGCCACCCCCCACCCCCGTGTGGGCAGTCGCGACGCCGAGGAAGTTGCGGTTTCCCACACCGCAGCCACCCCCACCCAGGTGTGGGCACCCGCCACGACCGAAAGGTCCCAGCTCCCCACAGCGACGGTCCGCGCAGGTCCGCCGCGCAAGGTCAACTCATCGGAGCGTGAGCGGCGCGAGAAACAGCTGAACAGTTCCACTATCCGGACGGAGATCTCCGCATCGTGGACCATCATCCGAATAGGACAGCTGTTTCACCCGTTTCACGGCTTTTGTGGGCGCCATTTTCCGCCCTGTTGCGAGACCTTGGAGAGTTACGCCCACATAGGAGCCATAACTCTCCAAGGTCTCGAAAATCCGGCCGCCGGCACCTCAACAGAGGCATCAAAGCGGACGAAACGAACGCTGGACCCACCCATGGCGAGAACAGCAGGCCGGCATGGACGCGACCAAGCCGGGCGTCGAGTTTCGCGCCGGGCAACCAGATCCGTGCCGGCCGGCGCCGACGTGACCGGGCTGCGCCGGCGACACGCGGACCCGCCACATCGACAGCGGCAGCTCGACCGACCGACACGCCGCCTGCTGAGGGGGTGATCGCGGTGCTCGGGGTTTCCACGACGACCAGGCCCGAGCCACCAGCGGCTGGTTACCGACCGCGATGAGCCCGCGCCCGGAACGATCACCCGCAACCACGCGATGCAGGGGTGCTCCGTGGGCGCGCCGTCCGGTGCGGGTCCGGGCGCTGAGGCCGCCGGCCCACTCCGCTAAGCCGCTGCGGACCAACGCGTGAGGCGCGCCGCGGCCGTGCGCCGCGATCAAGGTCGCGGGCGGCAGCGGCGCAGCCGGGGGCGGGGCGGCGTGCGGTTGGGGGCGGATCGAAGGCGTACGGGATCGGGGGTTAGGTTAGCCATACCTTAAGAGCGGGAGGCGATGTGGCGGAGGCGTGGCGGTTTTTCACCACTGAGGTGCGTGCGGTGCGTGGGCTGAGTCCGCATTTTGTGCGGGTGACGTTCACCGGGGAGGATCTCGATCGGTTCGCGGACAACGGGTTCGATCAGCGGATCAAGCTCATCCTGCCGCTCGCGGACGGTGGCTTCGAGCATCTGCCGACGCACGCGGACTGGTATGAGGAATGGCGCTCGCTGCCGGACCACCGGCGTAATCCGGTGCGGACGTACACGGTTCGCGCCGTCCGGCCCCGGCAAAAAGAAGTCGATCTCGACATGGTGCTGCACGGCGCGACCGGGCCGGCCTCGCGCTGGGCCGTCGAGGTGTCGCCCGGTGCGCCCGCCCGCCTGATGGGCCCCAACGCGGATTTCGACGGCGTGCACGGCGGCATCGACTTCCGCCCACCGGCACTCACCGCCAACCCGCAGGCCTTCACCCCCAGCCGGAGGACCCCCGACCCGCGAGCCCTCACCCTTGACCCGCCGGACCTCGCCGCAGCCGCCGACACCGGCTCCACGCCCCACCTGCTGATCGCCGGCGACGAGACCGCGGTGCCGGCCATCGCCTCGATCCTCGGCTGCCTTCCCCCGTACGCCCGCGGCGAGTCCCTGATCGAGATCCCCTCCCCGGACGACATCCAAGACCTGACCGCTCCGCCCGGCGTCCCGGTCACGTGGCTGCCCCGCAACGGAAACCCGCACGGCGAGCGCCTCATCACCGAGGTCCGCCGCCGCTTCGGCAAATCCGCGAAGCCCACCGACATCGAGGACGTCGACGTCGACACCGACACGTTGTGGGAGGTCCCGGAGCCGGTCACCGGCCACTTCTACGCCTGGCTGGCGGGCGAGGCCGGCGTCATCAAGACGCTGCGCCGCTACCTGGTCGGTGAGTGCGGTGTCGACCGCGGATCGGTGGCGTTCATGGGTTACTGGCGTCTCGGCAGACCCGAGGACATCTGACAAACCACCAACAGTCCGGCGAAACCGTCGTTAGCGTGGACAGAAAGGCCACGCCCAGGAGGGGCCATGTGGAACACGTCGGACCCGCCCAAGGGCCCCGTCGTCCTGCTGGTCGAGGACGACGAGGACCTGCGCGAGATGACCACGCAGATGCTGGAGCTGCGTGGCTTCCACGTGCTGTCCGCGAACGACGCGGTCACCGCCATCACCACCTGCCGGGTGTACGACGGGACGATCGACGTGCTGCTGACCGACCTGGGGCTGCCCGGCGTGTCGGGTGGCGAGCTGGCCCGCTCGGCGCACTCGGTCCGGCCGCAGATGGAGGTCGTCTACGTCTCCGGGATCCCGCAGGACATCGCGGTGAAGAAGGGGCTGATCAAGGCCGGCGCACCGTTCATCTCGAAGCCGTTCACGACCGATGTGCTGGCCGGGACGCTGCGTTCGGTGCTCGTCCACCACAGCAACCTTCCGGCACCCTGATGCCACTCCCCTGCAACGCAGGAAATGTCAACCGTCCACCCGGGCTCCCGATAACAACGGGGACAGGCCGCCCGTGCGGGGTGGTCGACATCCGACCAGGGGGAGTCCCGATGCCGAAGTTCCAGATGATCGCCGCCTACCTGCAAGCCCGTCTCGCCAGCAAGAACGACGAGGGTGCCACCGCCGTCGAGTACGGCCTGATGGTGTCGCTCGTCGCCCTCGTGATGATCGTGGGTGTCAAGGCCTTCGGTTCGCACCTGAGCAGCTTCTTCAGCGGGCTGGTCTCCCAGTTCTGATGAAAGGCGTGTAGTGCCGCAACGGCATCGTCACCTCCGCCGCCCCGGGGCCTCCTGGTCCCGGGGCCAGGACGGTGCCGCCGCCGTGGAGCTCGCCATCGTGATGCCGCTGATGCTGCTGATGATTTTCGGCATCATCGACTTCGGGCGTGCGCTGCAACAACAGATCCAGCTCACCGAGGCGGTACGCGAGGGCGCCCGGCTCGGAGTGCTCAACGGAACCGTCGCGACGATGCAGGCCAAGGTCAACACCGTGGCCGGTACGACGCTGACCTTCACGACCACGACACCGTGCTCGTCGTCGTCGGCGGCCGGCTCCGATGCCACCGTGACGGCATACCGGACGTACGCGCCGGTCAGCCCGATCTTCGCGGTCATGAAGGCGTTCGGCAGCACCGTCACCGGTTTCAAGATCACCGCGACCGGGGTCATGGGATGCCTCGGTTAGGCCGCCCGGACTCCGAGCACGGCGCTATCGGCGTCATGCTCGCCGTGCTTCTCAGCGGCGGCGTGCTGTTCGGCATGGGCGCGATAGTGATCGACTACGGCCGATTGCTCGTCGAGCGCGAGGAACTGCAGAGCGGCGCCGACGCGGCCTCCTGGAAGATCGCCGTCAACTGCGCCCTGACGCCCGCCAGCTGCACGTCCGCTTTGCAGACGCCGGTGGCGGTCACCTACGCGCAGAAGAACGCCAAGGACCAGGCCGCCGCCGCGCAGATCTGCCTGAACAACTCCGGTTGCCCGAGCCCGTGGAAGACCGCCGTGACCTGCCCGGCGATGCCCGCCGCGGCCGCCGGGTACAGCGTCGGGAAGTACGTCGAGGTGCGCACGTCGACGCTCACCACGTCCGGCTCGACGCTACTGCCTCCTTCGTTCGCGCAGGCCATGCCGGGTTCGACCTACACCGGGAAGCAGGTCGGCGCGTGCGGCCGGGTGAACTGGGGGCCGGCCGCCGCCGAGAACGTCTTCGCGCTGGGCATCTCGAAGTGCGACTACGACCGGATGACCAGCAGCGGCAGCACCTTCTACGGCCCACTCGGCTCGCTGCTCGACCAGACCGGCCTCTTCAGCGTGCTCGGCTTACCCAGCGCCTCGAGCGGGGTGGACAGCGCGGTCGTCCTGGGCACTCCGATCAGCGTGCTCGGTCTCCCGGTGACCTCGTGCACCACGCCGACGCTGAACCTGAGCATTCCCCGCGGGTACGTGTGGCTCACCTACCCCGACCTCACCGGGCCGGACCCGGCCACCTGCACCCTCAACCTGAAGGTTGGCGACAACCCGCGGTCGAACCTGCTCAGCCCGCTGGTCAACACGGTGGCGAACACGTGTGCCGCGAAACTCGCCGCATACCGCGGCAGTACTCTCACCGTCCCGATCTACGACTCGGTGGGCGGCTCGCTGGCCTCGCTCATCCCGTCCTATCACATCGCCGGGTTCGCCTCATTCGTCGTCACCGGCTACACCGGACTCCTGGGCGGCCTGCTCGGCGCCGTCGGCAGCCTGGTCACCGGCGCCTCGCTGTTCAGCGTCCTCAACACCGCGTTGTGCTCGGCGCTGTCTTCCTGCATCTACGGCTACTTCACGCGCACCCTCACCCCGCAGCAGAACCCGCAGTTCGGCACCGGGAACGACTACGGGGCAACGATCATCGGGCGTACCGGATAGGGGGAACGGATGCGCCGACGGATCCTCATCCTGCTGGCCGCGGCGATGCTGGCGATGGTCAGCGTCGCTGCCGTGGTGGCGTACGCGCGGGGAGCCGACCGCCGTGCCCTGCAGGGCCAGACCGGCCGGTGGGTGCTCCTCGCGACCACGCGCATCCCGGACGGGACCACGGTCGCCGAGATCCGCTCGAAGAAGCTGACCCGGCAGGTGCTGATGCCGGCCCAGACCGTGCCGTCCGGCGCACTGGACAAACTGGACCGCTCCCTCGACGCGATGGCCCTCAGCGCGCCGCTGCAGCCCGACCAGTTGCTGCTGCGCGGCCAGTTCGGCACGGGTAACGCGCCGACGGCCAGCCCGAGCCCGACCTTCCCGCTGCCCGCCGACAAGATCGCGGTTAGTGTGGACCTCGGGATGGCGCCGCAGGTGGCCGGCAACGTCGACCCGGGCGACAAGGTCGTCGTGTTCCTCACCTACCCGAAGGTGCCGTCGGGACAGGCGAAGCAGGTCACCGCCGTGCTGCTGCCCTCCGTCACGGTGATCAGCGTCGGGGAGCGCAGCCCCCGGACCGCGGCGCCGCCCACCCCGGCACCGGCGGCGTCACCGTCGAGTGCCAGTCCGGCGCCGGCCCCCACACCGGTAACCCTTCAGCGGTACGTGGTCACGGTCGCGGTCACCCCCGCGGAAGGGGAACGGCTCATCTTCGCGTACAACACGGGTCTGCTGCACCTGGGCCTGCTCGGCAGCGGCGTGAAGGTGACCCCCGAGTTCACCTGGCCGGCCGCATGAGCCTCTACGTGTACCTGGAACCCGACCGGGACCGCCTGGCCGAGGTCGGCCCGCAGTTCCAGCAGATCGGCACCACGATCGTGCACACCATGCCGGACCTGGAGGCGCACCTGCCGCGTTACCCGGAGACGCTGCTGGTGGTCATCGGCGCCACCGTCGACCTGGACGAGGCGCTGATGTTCACCGCCTACCAGCGGCTGCAGCGCCCGATCATCGGCGTGGTCCTGGTCCGCAAGCAGCTGACCCCGGACGACGTGCTGAAATGCCTGCGCGCCGGGGTCCGTGAGGTGGTCGAGGAGTCCGACTGGGAGGGTCTGCGCAGCGCTTCGTCGCGTACGGTCGACCTGTCCAAGGCGCTGAGCACGACGTTGCGCAGCAGCGCCGACCAGACCCCGTTCGGCCGGGTGATCACGGTCTTCTCCGGCAAGGGCGGCAGCGGCCGCAGCGTGATCGCGGTGAACCTGGCGGCCGCGCTCGCCGCCGGCGGCAGCCGCCGGGTCCTGCTGGTCGACCTGGACCTGCAGTTCGGCGACGTGGCGATCATGCTGAAGGTGATCCCGAACCGCAGCATCGCCGGCGGCATCGCGATGGCCGGCCGCCTCGACGAGCCCGGCCTGCGCTCGATCGTCACCCCGTACCGGCCCGGCATCGACGTGCTGCTCGCGCCGTCCAGCCCGGCACAGGGCGAGCACGTACGCCGGGAACTGGTGGTGGAGATCCTGGACATCGCCCGCCCGATGTACGACTTCATCGTGGTGGACACCCCCGCGCTGGTCACCGATCAGGTGCTTGCGGCAATGGACATCGCCGATTGGCTGGTGCCGATCGTGACACCGGACCTGCCGACCCTCAAGAGTGTGCGGCTCACCGTGGAGATGTTCGACATGCTCGACTATCCGCGCGACCGGCGGCTGCTCGTCTTCAACCGCTCCAACACCCAGGTCGGGCTGACGCCGAGCGACGTCGAGGAGGCGATCGGCATGCCCTTCGCCGTGCACGTGCCGTCCAGCCGGGACGTGACGGTCTCGGTGAACCAGGGCGAGCCGCTCTACATCAGCCAGCCGATGCACCCGGTCAGCCGCGCGATCGGCCTGCTCGCCGACCGCTGCGCCGGCGTCGAGGCGGTACCCGAGCGCCGGCGCGGCCTGTTCGGCCGGGTCCGCCGGGCGGTGACGTCATGAGCCTGTCCGCCCGGCTCGGCTTCGAACCGCTGCCGCCACCGGAGGAAGCCGCCGACTCCAGCGCCACCCAGCGTTACCGGGCGGCCGGCCGGCAGGTCGCCGACCCGGTCTACGACGCACGCCTGCGGATCCAGCGCAAGCTGGCCGACGAGCTCGGCCCGACCCTGTACGGCAATCGCGCCCAGGACGAGGATCTGGGCCCCCGGGTCCGCGAGGTCCTCAACGAGTTGCTGGCCCGCGAGGAGACCCCGCTCTCCGGCGCTGACCGGTCCCGGATCATCAAAGAGGTGATCGACGAGGTTCTCGGTCACGGCCCGATCGAGCCGCTGCTGAAGGACCCGTCGGTCACCGAGGTGATGATCAACGGCGCGAAGAACATCTTCGTGGAGCGGTACGGGCGCATCGAGCGCACCGATGTGGAGTTCGACGACGAGGCGCACCTGCGGCGGATCATCGACCGGATCTGCGCACGGGTGGGCCGGCGCGTCGACGAGGCCAGTCCGATGGTGGACGCGCGCCTGCCCGACGGCAGCCGGGTCAACGCCATCGTGCCGCCGATCGCCCTGGACGGCTCGTCGCTGACGATCCGCAAGTTCGCCGCCACTCCGCTGACCGTCGGCGACCTCATCTCGTACGCCACCCTGAACCGCCCGGCCGCCGAGTTCCTCGAGGCATGCGTGCGCGGCCGGCGCAACGTCGTGGTCAGCGGCGGCACCGGCTCCGGCAAGACCACCATCCTCAATGTCCTGTCCAGCTTCGTGCCGATTGACGAACGGATCGTCACCATCGAGGACGCCGCCGAGCTCCAGCTCGGGCAGGACCACGTCGTACGCCTCGAGTCCCGTCCCTCGAACTCCGAGGGGCGCGGCACCGTGACCAGCCGCGACCTGGTCCGCAACGCGCTCCGGATGCGCCCCGACCGGATCATCGTGGGCGAGGTCCGCGACAGCGCCGCACTCGACATGCTGCAGGCCATGAACACCGGCCACGACGGCTCGCTGACCACGCTGCACGCGAACACACCGCGCGACGCGCTGTCCCGCCTGGAGACGATGGTGCTGATGGCCGGCATGGACCTGCCGAGCCGCGCGATCCGCGACCAGATCGCCTCGGCCGTCGACATGATCATCCAGATCAACCGGTTCAAGGACGGCAGCCGCAAGGTCACCCACATCAGCGAGGTGGTGGGCATGGAGGGCGACACCATCACGCTGCAGGACCTGTTCATCTTCGACGTCACCGCGGAGAGCGGGCCGCTGCAGCTGGCCTCGCTGCGGCCGACCGGCATCCGGCCGCGCTTCGCCGAAGCCCTGGCCATGTACGGCGTCACCCTTCACCAGACGCTGTTCACGGGTGCTCCCGCGGGCCGGCGATGATCGGCGACATCTGGGCCGTCGTCAGCCTCGCCACCGGTGGCCTGGCCGTGTTCGCCGTCTTCTTCGTGATCCTGGACGCGATCTTCGGGCGTACGCCGATGCAGCGCCGCATCGCCACGCTGCGCCTGTTCACCGTCGGCGAACGTCGCGAGGACATCCCCGCACTGCGCCGTCTGCTGGCCGACGCCGGCCGGGTCGTCGAGGAATCACCGCTTCTCACCCGGTTCGCCGCCCGCAGCGAACCGTTGCTCGACCAGATGACCGGCTCGCCCGGCCCGCCGGAGTGGCTCGCGATCCGGTTGACCGCCTCCGTCGCGCTGAGCCTGCTACTCGTCACGCTGCTGCCCGGATGGTTCGGTGCGCTGCTGGGCGTGCTGGTCGGGTTCAACCTGCCGCCGATCCTGTTGCGCTCCCGGATCCAGCGCCGCCGCCAGCGTTTCGCCGACGACCTGCCCGGCGTTCTGCACCTCATGCTCAGCTCGCTGCGTTCCGGGTTCACCCTGCAGCAGGCGGTCGAGGCCGCCGTGCAGGAGGAGCAGGGGCCGGTCGCCGAAGAACTGTCGCGGGCGTTGTCCGAGAGCCGGATCAGCGGCGACTTCGAGAACGCGCTGGAACGCGTCGGCGAACGGGTCCGCAGCCAGGAGACGATGTGGCTGGTCATGGCGTTGCGGCTGCAACGCGAGGTGGGCGGCAGCCTGGCCGACGTCATGCAGACCACCGCCGACACCATGCGCGAGCGTGCGTATCTTCGCCGCCACGTGCGCACGCTCTCGGCCGAGGGACGCATTTCCGCGTACGTCCTGACGGCGTTGCCGATCGGCATCTCGGTTCTGCTGTTCGTGACCCGCCGGGAGTACCTGGAGCCGCTCTACACCGAGCCGCTCGGGTTCGTCCTGCTCGGCGTGGCGGGTTTGATGATGCTCGTCGGCATGGTGTGGCTGCGGGCGACCACGAGGATCGAGATATGACGGTCCTCGCCGCGGCGGCGTTCGCGGCGGTACTGGCCGTTGCCCTGGGCGCCACGGCGGTGACGATCCCGGCCAGCCGGCGCGCGCAGATGCTACGGATCCTGGCAACGTTCGGCGGCAGCCGCATCAGCGACCTGCGGCCCCGGCGACCCACCTTCACCGAGGTCGCACGCCCGCCGGTGGTGCGCTTCCTGCAGCTGGTCGGCGACATCATCACGCCGTCGTTCTCCCGGCAGCGCCTGACCCGCCGCCTCGACCAGGCCGGCAACCCACCCGCGTGGCCGCTCGACCGGGTGATCCGCGCCCGGATGGTCGGTGCCGTCCTGGGCGCGATCTTCGGCTATTACCTCGGCGGGATACTGGTCAGCACACCGCTGAGCGTGATCCTGGGCACGGTGATCGGGGTGGTCGTGCCGGAGCTGCTGGTGCACAACGCCGCGGTCAAGCGGCAGCGCGACATCGAACGCACTCTGCCGGACGTGCTGGACGCGCTGGTCATCGGTGTCGAGGCGGGCCTGGGCCTGGACGCGGCGCTCACCCACGTCGCGGCGATGCTACGCGGCCCGATGCCCGACGAGATCAACCGCATGCTGCACGAGATGCGCCTCGGCGTGGCCCGGACGCAGGCGCTGCGCGCGTTGAGCGCCCGCACGAGCGTACGGGATCTCAAACGCCTGGTCACCGCACTGGTGCAGGCCGGTGAGCTGGGCATATCGATCTCCGGCATCCTCCGTGAACACGCCGCCGATCAACGGTCGCGCCGCCGTCAGCGGGCCGAGGAACAGGCTCAGAAGGTGGCCGTGAAGCTGCTGTTCCCGGTGCTGATCTGCCTGTTCCCGGTCATCTTCATCGTGGTGCTCGGTCCGGCGGTGCTGAGCGCGCTGCGTGATTTCACCTAAGGCTTTCGCCTTGGTCGCCGATAGAAGGTGAGTGTCGTCCAGTGTTCTCCGAGCCGATTCGGTCGCGTCGCACCCCCCGAGCGTGAACTCCGCTCCCGAGTCGGCCGCCGCGGCGCCGCTTTCGTCCGTCTCCAGCGAGACGGAGCGCCTGGCAGCCCTGCACGAATACGAGCTGGTGGACAGCCCGGCCGACGACGAGCTCAGCGCGGTGATCCGGGTCGCCGCGATGGTCGCCGAGGTGCCGACCGCGTCGCTGAACCTCATCGACGAGAACCGCCAGTGCCAGTTGACGACTGTCGGTTTCGAGGGCGCCGACTCTCCCCGAGACTCGTCGATGTGTGCGATCCAGTTCCGGGCCGGGCGTTTCGTCCACGTCCCGGATGCGACCCGAAATCCGATTTATGCCAATAATCCGTGGGTTACCGGCCTGATGGCCGACGTCCGGTTCTATGCCTCGGCGCCGCTCATCACCCCTTCCGGGTACGCCTTGGGCACGCTCTGCGTGTTCGACGACAAAGTCAAGAAGCTCCGCCCGGACCAGGTGAGCCGCCTGCTCGACCTGGCCGACGTGATCGTGGCCCTGTTCGAGCGCCGCCGGCAGGCTCGCCAGTTCGCCGAGCTGGCCGTGCAGCGCGAACGCGAACGCCGGTTCATCGAGACCGTGCTGGAGACCATCGACGTCGGCGTGGTGGTGGCGGACCCGCGGGGCCGGGTGACGGTGTTCAACCGGGCCGCCCGCGAATGGCACGGCCTGGGCCCCGAACCCGAGCTGGCCCCCTCCGACCTGCCCGACCGCTACGGCCTGTTCGACGCCTCGGGTGGCCGACGCCTGGCCGAGGACGAGGTGCCGCTGCTTCGCGCCCTCCGGGGTACCGACGTCACCGGTGTCGAGATGATGATCAAACGCCCCGACCTGGACCCGGTGCAGATCACCTGCAACGCTCGCCAGCTGGTCGAGGACGACGGCACCGTCGTCGGCGCCGTGGTGGCGATGAACGACGTGACCCGCGACCGGGCCACGCACCGCGCGCTGGAGCAGGCCCACGCCGACCTGGCCGACCGCGGCGAACAGCTGGCCGCCGCCGTGGTCGAGCTGCGCCGTTCCAACGAGGAGCTGGAACAGTTCGCCGGCGCGGTGAGCCACGACCTGGTCCGCCCGATGGCCGCCGCGCACGGCTACCTGGAGATGCTCGCGTCCGAGCGGGCGTCGTCGCTGGACGCGCTGGGCGTGAAGTGGCTGGACGCCGCGAGCAGCGCCGTCGAACGCATGCAAAAACTGGTGGACGCCCTTTTGTCGTACGCCCGTTCCGGCCAGGCACCGTACAAACCGCAGCCGGTAGATCTCGACGAGGTCCTGCGCAACGTGCTCGCCGACCTGCGCACGATCACCGAGAGCAGCCACGCGACCATCGACTCACCGGAGCCGCTGCCGTCCGTGCTCGGCGACCCCACGCTGCTGCGCCAGCTGCTTCAGAACGTGCTGGACAACGCGATGAAGTACCGTTCGCCCGAGCGGGAGTGCCGGATAGAGCTCACCGCCGTCGCGGACGGCGACCATTGGCAGCTCCAGATCGCCGACAACGGCATCGGCATCCCACCCGACCAGCGGGAGCGCGTCTTCGAGATGTTCGCCCAGGTAGACCCGGCAGCCCGGAAGGGCCACGGGATCGGCCTGTCCACGTGCCAGCGCATCATGGAACGGCACGGCGGCACGATCACGCTGGCCGACACCCCAGGCGGCGGCACCACGATCCGCCTGCGCCTGCCGGCAGCCACGCAGTAGCGGCCTCGTAGCACCGCCCGCCTTCCGGCTTTCGGCTCCGCGGGATCTGGGCGGGCTTTTGTCAGGTTAGATAGCTTTTGCGGTGCGGATTCAGGTGTCGGGTGTAGACCTTGGAGAGTTGTGGTCGATATATGGGCGCAAGTCTCCAAGGTCTCGATTCCCGGCCCTGGCGGTGGCTTCCAAAGGCCGCGAAGTCGCCCAAATCCTCCGTGCAATGTGGAGGCAGGTCCACGATCCGGCCCGCCGCTCTCACATCGCAGGACGCACGGCCGGACCGGCGAACGATGAGCAAGCCCTTCGGCCGCCGCGGTTCGCGGCCGGCTGGATCCCGCAGCGCGAGCGGCCTGGTCGAGACGTGAAGCGATTGGGCGTTTAGCGGTCGTGGAAAAAGGGTGCAGAAATGGCGGTAGGCCCACCCCGCATAA
>NZ_JABBNC010000034.1 GCF_012933445.1 Actinoplanes sp. TBRC 11911 | reverse complement strand
GCACGGCACGGCACGGCACGGCACGGCACGGCACGGCACGGCACGGCACGGCACCAACTAGTCTCCGGTGGCTGCAAGCCTCGTCCCCGATCCCACTATGCGGCGATCCGTACCACATGGTGTAACTGTTCAGCTGGTTCCGTCGGCACGGGAGTCCCCGTGCGAGGCGGCGCCGCCCGGCCCGGGCAGGTCCCAGCTCCCCGCAATGGGCGCCCCACCCGGGTGTGGGCAGTAGCGACGCCGGGGACGCTGTGGCTCCCCACACCGCGACCACCCCACCCGGGCGTGGGCAGTCGCGACGGCTTGAAGGCCGCGGCTCCCCACACCGCGACCACCCCACCCCGGCGTGGGCAGTCGCGACGGCTTGAAGGCCGCGGCTCCCCACACCGCGACCACCCCACCCCGGCGTGGGCAATAGCGACGGCCGGAAGGCCGCGGCTCCCCACACCGCGACCACCCCACCCCGGCGTGGGCAATAGCGACGGCCGGAAGGCCGCGGCTCCCCACACCGCGACCACCCCCACCCACGTGTGGGGAGTCGCGACGGCGGGAAGGCTGCGGCTCCCCACACGTGGCGACCCACCGCAGGTGTGGGCACCCGCCACGGCCGACGTCCCAGCTGCCCACAGCCACGGCCCTCAGGTCAGCCACGCAAGGCCAACGAATCGGAGGGTGAGCAGCGCGAGAACCAGCTGAACAGTTCCACATGGTGGACTTCGTCGAGACCTTGGAGACCTACGCCCATATGCGAGCCATAAGTATCCAAGGTCCACGAATCAGCACGGAAACCGCGCGAACAAAAGCCTCAAGAGTGGAGGAAATAGCCTCTACAGTGGACTCAGATCCCACATCGCGGACCCCCCCGCCACGATGTGGTCCATCGCGGACCCCCTCGCCACGATGTGGTCACCAATCCACACCGCGGACGCCGGTCCCACATCATGGGCCTTGCAGCCGGCGAGCGCCGGTTGACCACGCCGGACGAAAGTTGGCGCTCAGCGGTTAATCCGGGCGCTCCGTTTCGGCGGCCGCTGCCCAGCAATAGCGCGACCGGGGTCCCGACCCCGCAGGATGCGGACCCCCGATATGTCCGGCAGGGCCGGATCTGCGCGCTGACCAATGGTCAGAACGCTCAGGCTGAGACGAGGCTGCAGCGGCAGAGCACCACGAAGGTGGACGACTACTTCGCCGACGCGACCGGCCAGGTGGCGTCGAACGTCGTGACCCTGCCCTACTGAGCAGGTGGTGTCCCAGACCTTGCTTCGATCCAGGCGGCGTCGCGGCGATACAGGACCGCGTGGGCGAGCAGGTCCGGCCGGCCGGCGGCGCGTGCCTCGGTGAAGCCGGCCAGGTCGTGCAGGCGCGCGACCGCCGCGGCGAGGACCTGCGGCGGATCTAGGCCGTGGCCGTACGTATCGCACAGCTGGCGCAGGCGCCGGGCTCGGTTGTCGTCCCCGTTGCGCACACCGTCCGGGTTCGCCGGGTCCGTCAACGGGACCAGCCGATACGCCAGGTACGCCACGTCCCACACGCGCGGGCCCGGCGACGCCGTGTCCCAGTCGATCACGCCGGTGAGCCGGCCGTCCTGGAAGACCATGTTGTACGGGGCGAAGTCGTTGTGGCAGATCACCTCGGCCGGCGCGTGCGCGGCTGTCCGCCAGACGGCCGCATCGCGGTCGAAACCGGCGCTCGCCTCGTGCAGGGCCGCCAGCTTCGACGCCGCCCCGGTCAGCACGGTGTCCGACCACACCCAGTCCGGAAGTGGGTACCGCGGGACCACGCCGGGCAGGTACGAGACCCGGTCGCGGCCCTGCGCGTCGACGCCGGACGGCACCGGCACCCACGCGATCCCCCGGTCACGCAGGTGCCTCAGCAACCGCTGGATCGTCGGGCTCCACTCCCCCGCCGTACGCCTCACCGACCCTCCCACCAGCGACGCGCCGCCCATCCCGCCGCCGTCGAGGATCACCGTGGCGGGCCCGCGTCGATGCGCGGGGCCGCGGTCGCCAAGCCGCCGCGCCACCAGCCCAAGGCCTCGATCCACCAGGTGAGCCCGGTGTACGGGGCGATCTGCTCGGCCGCCGACGCCGCGTCGGTCGCGCCTTCCAGGGCCAGGTCCGGCAGCCGCGGGTTCAGGCCGTGCACGAAACCGGCGGCTGCGGCGAAGTCGGCGGGTGGGACATTCCGGATGCGCTGATCGGGGAACGTGGGCATGGCGCCGTCGAAGCGGGCCGCGCGGCGCAGGCCGACGCGGTGCGGCCACAGGGCTCCGCACCAGATCGGGATCTGCGGATGACCCCACTCCGTCCACAATGTCGTCAAGCGGGTGAGGCCGGCGTCCAGCCCGCGGCCCCGGGCACGCAGGTCGGCGTCGAGCCCGAAATCGGCGTACTCGCGGTCGATCGAACCGAGGGTGGCGACCAGGGTGAGCCGGTCGCCGGAGAGTGCGGCCAGCGCGGCGGTGTCCTGGGCGACGTCCTGGACCTGCCGGCGCGGCAGGGCGACGGTGAGGATGATGCGGATGCGGCTGGTGACGGCCGCGATGGCCGCGGCGGCCACGGTCGAGCTGGTGACGGGCCACGCGGGATCGTGGAACAGCAGGTGATCCCACAGGTGTACGCCGTCCCAGCCGCTCTCCTCGGCGCGCACGGCAAGCGCGCACAGGGCGTTGACGTCGCCGAACTCGCCGACGGTGGGCAGGCCTATCGCGTACTGCGGCACGGCCGGAAGTATGGCAGGCTAAGGCGGCCGCGCGCACCACACATTTCAGGTGGGCCTTACGCGCCGGTGCCGTCCGGCCACGGCTCGGCGACCCGGCCGTCGGCGATCGCACGCCGCGACTCGCCGTCGTTGCGGTACCGCAGCGGAATCACCGACAACGGCAGACTTCGCCCCGTCGATCGGGAGTAGGCGCGCACCGGTCGGAGCAGCGGGCGGGGACCAGGGCCGTTGGCGATCCAGTCCGCCAGCGGGACGTCCACGTCACCGAACGGATGCGCGATCACCACGAGCACGTCCTCGACGTCCATCGGTCGATGTTAAGACCGGGGTTCCCGCCGAGTCAGCTCAGCCTGCCGACGCCGCCGTACAACCAGCGGGTCGGCTCGGACGCCGGATCCTGGTGATCCGGGCGCCACCGGTCCACCGTGACGAGGCCGGGCGGCGCCAGCTCGAAGCCGTCGAAGAAGCGCGCTATCTCGTCGTGGCGCCGGAAGAAGATGGGCGTCGGCGTCTTGCGATAGACCGCCTCGACCCCCTCGACGGCCGCGCCGGAGTGGTTGTCGACGGTGACGTGGGTGGCGGCCAGGTAGCTGCCGGGCGCCAGCGACCCGCGCAGGACGTTCATCACCGGCTCGCGTTCGTCGTCGCGCAGGAAGTGGGTCATGGCGATCAGCAGCACCCCGACCGGCTGCGTGAAGTCGATGAACTCGCGGACCTCGGGGTGACCGACGACTTCGCCGGGCTCGCGCAGATCGGCGGTGACGACGGTGGTGCCGGCGTTGGCGGCGAGCAGGGCACGCCCGTGAGCGAGCACGATCGGGTCGTTGTCCACGTACACGACGCGCGCCCCGGGCGTGACCGCCTGAGCAACCTCGTGGGTGTTGCCCGCGGTGGGCAGGCCGGCACCGATGTCAATGAACTGACGGATCCCGTTGCCGGCCATGAACCGGACGGCCCGCCGCAGGAAGGCACGGTTCTCCACGGCGAGCCGGCGCACTTCCGGCATCGCCGCCTCGACCGCGGCGACCGCCTCCCGGTCGACCGCGAAGTTGTCCTTGCCGCCGAGGTAGAAGTCATACATCCGCGCCACATGAGGCCGCGTGGTGTCGATACCGGCATTAGTCACGCAGAGGCCCCCGCTTCGCACCGACCATCCTATGTGCCGCGAGTCTACCCAACCCATCCAGTAATGTGAATATACGACGATCCCCTACAGGCGTTGCGGCGCGGCCGCGATGCGTTCCAGCGTCTCCCGCAGCGCCCGGGCCGCCGGTGACGCCGCCCCCGCGACGCGCTGCGCCGTGAAGACCGTCCGGCGCGGCAGGTCGGGCAGGTCCAGCAACCGGCAGCCCGCCTCCCGGCCCGCCCACACCAGGTCCGGGATCAGCGCCACCGCATTCCCCGACTCCACCAGGCGGATGTGGGCCTGCAGGTCGGCCGTCTCGTAGCGCACATCCGGCTCGAACCCCGTACGACGGCACAACTGCTCGGCGAAATGCCGGGACGCGGTGCCCCGTGGCTCCATCACCCACGGCATCCCGCGCGCCGACTCCAGCGAGTCCACCGGATGCAGCGACGCCGACTCGAACGGGAGGGCCAGGCGGATCGCGTCGGTGATCAGGGCGCGGCGGTCCAGGCCGGGATGGTGTGGTGCGGCGTGTGCCGGGTACTGCTCTGCGATGACCATGTCGAAGTCGCGGGCCCAGGTCTCGCGCAGGGCTTCCTCGGGCTCCCGCTGGACCATCTCGACGCGTACATCGGGAAAGGTTTTCGCCATCTCGCGCAGGGTGGCCGGCATGAGGGCGAGCGCCGCCGACTGGAACACCGCGACCCGGACCAGGCCGCTGACACCCGTGGCGGAGGCCTGCAGGCGGGTCTCGGCGCGTTCCAGCGTGTCCAGCACCTCGCCGACCGACTCGACCAGCGCGAGCGCCTGCGGGGTGAGCTGCACGCGGCGGCCGGCCTTGCGCAGCAGCGTCATGCCGGTCTCTTTCTCCAGCAGGCTGAGCTGCTGGGACACGGCGGACGGGGAGAAGTTGAGGGCCTCGGCGACGGCGGCGAGGGTGCCTCGGATGGCGAGCTCGCGCAGAAGCACGAGCCGGCGGATCTCGAGCATGCGAACAGTTAAGGACAACTGAAGAGTACTCGTCAACAACCATCGCTTTTCCTGAACGAACGGCGGACGGACACTGTGCGCATGACGACCCCCACGAAAGCCGACACGGAGCTCGCTCACGAGGCGATCGCTCTGGTCCGGCGCTGGCTGCAGGAGGCCGCGAAGGTCCCGGTCAGCGGCTCGGCCGCGCAGCTCGCCGGCGTGCTGAAGGACCCGGACGGCCTGCGCTTCGCGGTCGGCTTCGTCGATGGGGTCGTCCGCCCGGAGGACGTGAAGGTCAGCGCCCGGGCCCTGGCCGCCCTCGCGCCGGGCGTGCCCCGGTTCCTGCCGGCGCCGCTGCGGGCCGCGGTGCGCGTCGGCGGCAAGCTCGCCCCCACCATGCCCGGTGTCGTAGTGCCGATCGCCCGCCGGGTGCTGCGCCGCATGGTCGGCCATCTCATCGTCGACGCCGGCGACGCCAAGCTGGGCCGGGCCATCAAAAAGATCAAGGGGCGGCAGGTACGCCTGAACGTGAACCTGCTCGGCGAGGCGGTGCTCGGGCGCGGCGAGGCGACCCGGCGGCTGCGCGAGACCGAACGGCTGCTCGCCCGCCCGGACGTCGACTACGTGTCGATCAAGGTGTCGTCGACGGTCGCGCCGCACAGCCCGTGGGCGTTCGAGGAGGCGGTCGACGACATCGCCGAGGAGCTCACGCCGCTGTTCACGCTGGCCGCGAAGGGCCCGCACAAGTTCGTGAACCTCGACATGGAGGAGTACAAGGACCTCGACCTCACCATCGCGGTCTTCACCCGGCTGCTGGACCGGCCCGAGTTCGAGCGGCTCGAGGCGGGCATCGTGCTACAGGCGTACCTGCCGGACGCCCTCGCCGCGATGACGCGTCTGCAGCAGTGGTCGGCGGCGCGGCGGGCCCGCGGCGGCGCCGGCATCAAGGTGCGCCTGGTCAAGGGCGCGAACCTGCCGATGGAACGGGTCGAGGCGACGGTGCACGGCTGGCCGCTCGCGACCTGGGGCAGCAAGCAGGACACCGACACCAACTACAAGCGCGTGCTGGAGTACGCGTTACGCCCCGAGCACGTGCGCAACGTCCGGCTCGGGGTGGCCGGCCACAACCTGTTCGACGTGGCGTACGCGTGGCTGCTCGCCGGCCGGCGCGGGGTGCGTGACGGCATCGAGTTCGAGATGCTGCTCGGCATGGCCGAGGGCCAGGCCGAGGTGGTCCGGCGCGAGGTGGGCGGTCTGCTGCTCTACACCCCGGTGGTACGCCCCGAGCAGTTCGACGTGGCGATCGCCTACCTGATCCGGCGCCTGGAGGAGGGGGCGAGCACCGAGAACTTCATGTCGGCGGTGTTCGAACTGGACTCCGACCCGCAGCTGTTCGCCCGCGAGCAGCAGAGGTTCCTGGCCTCGCTGGAGGCGCTCCACACGGACACCGTGCCCGCGCCGCACCGGGTGCCGGACCGGTTCGCGGCGGTGCCGGTCGCCACCGCGGGCCACTTCGAGAACACCCCAGACACCGACCCGGCCGTCGAGACCAACCGCGACCTCGTCAGGTCCGTTTTGTCCAGGGTACCGTCGTCCACACTGGGCATCGACACGATAAAACGTGCCCATATTTCGGATCTGTCCATCTTGGACGCGGCGCTTGAAGGCGCGGCTAGCGCGGCCGAAGCGTGGGGCAAACTGTCCGGCGCGGAACGCAGCACGATCCTGCACGCGATCGGCGTGGCCATCGAGGAACGCCGCGCCGACCTCATCGAGGTGATGGCCGCCGAGACCGGCAAGACCGCCGACCAGGCCGACCCGGAGGTCTCCGAGGCCGCCGACTTCGCCCACTTCTACGCCGAGACGGCCCGCGAGCTTGACACCGTGGACGGCGCCACCCCGGTGCCCGCCCGGCTCACCCTGGTCACCCCGCCGTGGAACTTCCCGGTGGCTATCCCGGCCGGCTCGCTGCTCGCCGCCCTGGCCGCCGGCTCCGCCGTCGCGATCAAACCGGCCGGTCCCGCGGAACGCTGCGGCGCGCTGCTCGCCGAGATCATCCGGCCGGTGCTGCCGGACCCGCGGCTGCTCACCCTGATCCAGGTCGACGAGCAGCAGCTCGGCCGGCAACTGGTCGCGCACCCGCTGGTCGACCGCGTGGTGCTGACCGGCGCGTACGAGACGGCCGAGCTGTTCCGCTCGTTCCGCGCCGACCTGCCGCTGCTCGCCGAGACCAGCGGCAAGAACGCCATCATCGTCACCCCCAGCGCCGACCTGGACCTGGCCGTGAAGGACGTGGTGGCGTCCGCGTTCGGGCACGCCGGGCAGAAGTGCTCGGCCGCGTCGCTGGTGGTGCTGGTCGGCTCGGTCGCCCGCTCGCAGCGCTTCCGCACCCAGCTCCTGGACGCCGCGTCGTCGCTCACGGTGGGCTATCCGGCGGACGCCCGTACGCAGGTGGGCCCGGTCATCGAACCGGCCACCGGCAAACTGCTGGACGGGCTCACCAAGCTCGGGCCGGGCGAGAGCTGGCTGCTCGCGCCGCGCCGGCTCGACGACGACGGGCGCCTGTGGAGCCCGGGCATCCGCGACGGGGTGCGGCGCGGCTCCGAGTATCACAAGATCGAGTACTTCGGGCCGGTGCTGGGTGTGATGACGGCGTCCACCCTGGACGAGGCCATCGACATCGTCAACGAGGTCGACTACGGGCTCACCTCGGGCCTGCACTCGCTGGACCCGGCCGAGCTGCGCACGTGGCTGGACCGCATCCAGGCCGGCAACCTCTACGTGAACCGCGGCATCACCGGCGCGATCGTGCGGCGGCAGCCGTTCGGCGGCTGGAAGCGCTCGGCGGTCGGCCCCGGCACCAAGGCGGGCGGCCCGAACTACCTGGTCGGGCTCAGCGCCTGGGAACCCGGCGTGGCGGCCCACACCGCGGAGGTCACCCACCCGGCCGTGCGGCGGCTGGTCGCGGCGGCCGGCGACGAGTTCGTGACCCGGGCCGCGGGCAGCGACGCCCTCGCCTGGCAGTCCCGTTTCGCGCCGTCCGACGTGTCCGGGCTGTGGGCCGAACGCAACGTGCTGCGCTACCTGCCGGTGCCGGTGACCGTGCGGCTCGCCGCCGGGGCGTCCCCGGCGTCGCTGGCCCGGGTGGTGGCGGCCGGGCTGCTGGCCGAGTCACCGATGCGCGTGTCGGTGGCCGAGCCGCTCCCGGCTGCCCTGAGCGAGGCGATCGGCGCGGTGACGGTCGAGGACGACGCGACCTGGCTGGCCGGGCTCGAGGCGGGCCGGATCCGGCTGATCGGCGGCACGGCCGCGGACGTGACCGCGGCGACCGGCGGCCGCCCGGACCTCGCGGTGTGGGCCGGGCCGGTCACCGAGGCGGGCCGCGTCGAGCTGCTGCCGTTCCTGCACGAGCAGGCGGTCAGCATCACGGCACACCGCTTCGGCAACCCGGATCCGCTGGCCTCGTCCGTGCTCTAGGAGGCCCGCGCGTCGAGCGCCTTAACCGTGTTCGCGAACCCCTTGGTGATGACGCCCTTGCCGATCGAGCCGGCCAGCACGCCGGTGAGACGGCCGCGCAGGTTCTTGCCCTCGCGCACCACGACGACGTCGATGTCGGTGCCGCCGTCCGGCTGCGGGGTCAGCGTGTAGGTGTGGCTGGACGCGCCGCCCCAGATGTTCGAGTCGGTGGTCGTCATGACGACGCGGTGCGGATCGCTCCAGTCGTAGCGCAGCCGCTCCCAGATGCCGGCCGACCCCTCGGTGACGTCGGCGAAGCCCGGACCCTGCGAGTGGACCTTGAGGTAGCCGTCGGCGCTGTTCGGGAAGATCTGCTGGCGGCCCGGGCCGAAGTCGGTGATCGCGGCGACGACCTGTGCGGGCGTGGCGGCGGTGTGGCCGTGCATGCGGAAAGTCGGCATGTGCCAAGCGTGGCACGCCGGCTCACGAGGTGACGACGTTGCGTAACGGCCGGCCCGCCACCAGGGCGTCCAGGTTCGCGCGGATCAGGCCGGCGGCCCCGATCGGGCGGCCGCCGGCCGAGTGCGGCGTGATGATGACGTTCGGCTCGTCCCAGAGCCCGGAGGTCGCGGGCAGCGGCTCGCGGTCGAAGACGTCCAGCGCCGCGCCGGCGAGGGCCCCGGAGCGCAGGGCGGCGAGCAGGGCGGTCTCGTCGACGGTGGCGCCGCGGCCCACGTTCACGAACCAGGCCTTCGGCGGCAACAGGGCCAGCACCTTCGCGTCCACGGCGTGCCGGGTCGCGGCGGTCGCGGGCAGGATGTTGATCAGCACGTCGGCGGTGGGCAGCAGCTCCGGGAGGTCGCCGGCGGTCACCACCGGGTAGCCGTGCCGGGTGCCCGCGGAGCGTGCAACGCCGGTCACCCGGGCGCCGAGCGTCGTCAGGTACGGCGCGAGGGTCGCCGCGATGCCGCCGAAGCCCCAGATCACCACGTGCGCTGCTCGAAGCGTACGGAAATGGTCCGGGTCGTCGACCGGGCGCAGACCGCCCGCCTCGGCCACCCACCGATGCCCGATCTGGGCGCGGGTCAGCTCGGGGAGCTGGCGGGCCGCGGCCAGCACCAGCGCCAGGGTGTGCTCGGCGACGGTCAGGTCGTGCAGGCCGGCGCCGGAGGTGATCACGACGTCCGGACCGAATCCGGCGGCGAGCACCATGTCCGGACCGGCCGCGAGGGTCTGCACCCAGCGCAGCTTGGCCAGCCGGGCCGCCGCGTCGCGTAACTGCCGGCCCGGGTTGCCCCAGACGACCAGCGCGTCCGCGTCGATGTCGGAGTCCGGAACGCTCTGGTGGATGTCGTAGAACACGCCGGTCGCCTCGGGCGGTAACTTGAGGGCGGCGAGGTCGACGCTGTCCGGCAGCAGAATCTTCATGGCGGTCACTCTGCCATCCGGGCCCGGTGGCGCGCGGCGGGCAGCATGAGGGGATGCGTCCGGTCATCCAGTTCCAGCCGCGGCCCGGGATCCTCGATCTGGGCTGGGGTCATCCGCGTCCCGAGTTGCTGCCGGTCGAGACGTGGGCGCGGGCGGCGACGCGGGCGGCCCGCCACTTCGGCGGGCAGGCACTGACCTACGGGTACGCCACCGGACCAGCCCCGCTGCTGGAGTGGCTGAGCGCGCACCTGAACCGGCTCGAGGGCGGTGGCACCGCGCCGGAGCAGACGTTCGTGACCGGGGGCGCGTCGCACGGGCTGGCGCTGGTCACCCAGGTGCTGGCCGCGCCCGGCGACACCGTGCTGGTCGACTCCCCCACGTATCACCTGGCGTTTCGCATCCTCGCCGATCGGGGCGTGTCGGTGGCGGCGGCTCCCGAGGGCCTCGACCCGGCATCATTGACCACCCGCTTGCGTACGCTGCGAGCATCCGGTCACCGGGTGCCCATGCTGTATCTGGTGCCCACGTTCGGCAACCCGACCGGCCTTTCGCTGCCGGACGCGCGGCGCGCCGAGCTGATCTCGGTCGCCCGGGCGGAGTCGCTGACGATCGTCGAGGACGACACCTACCGGGAGCTGTGCTACGACGGGACGGCGCCGGCGTCGCTGTGGCGGTTGGCCGGCGGTGCTCCGGTCGTACGGCTGGGGTCGTTCGCCAAGACCGTGGCGCCGGGCCTGCGGCTGGGGTGGATCAACGCGGATCCGGCCGTGATCGGCGCGCTGGCCGCGCTGGGCTATGTGGACAGCGGCGGCGGGGTCAATCACTCGGTGGCGATGCAGATGGCCGCGTTCGGTGACGCCGGCTGGTACGACGATCACCTGGCGTTCGTCCGCGGCCAGTACCGTGCGCAACGCGACGCCCTCGCGGGGGCACTGGGCGTGAGCGCGCCGGCCGGCGGCTGGTTCCTCTGGCTGCCGATGCCCGCCGGCCTCCTCCCGGCTGCCGAGGCGCGGGGCGTGTCGTTCGTGCCGGGCACCCGCTTCTACGCCGACGGCACGAGCGGAACCACCCGCGTACGGCTGAGCTTCTCGCATCTCTCGCCCGCCGACCTGCGACGGGCCGCCGAAAGGCTGACAGCGGCCGTACGTCCTTAAGGGGAAGTTAAGGCAGAACCGGCGCTAATGGACACTTACCCGGATCAATATGAGGGAGTCCGTCCCCCATCGCGATCCTCGAGGGAGCCTGTCCATGCGCCGCACCCTGCGACGTCTTTCGCTCGTCCTCGCCGGTGTCCTCGCCGCCGGCCTGATCGTCGCCGCCCCGGCCGACGCCGCCCTGCCCAACGTCCCGTCCCTGGCCACCGCGAAGAGTGAGCTGGCCGGGCTCACCGTCGCCGCCGAGGGGTCCACCAGCGGTTACTCCCGCGACCTGTTCCCGCACTGGATCACCCAGAGCGGTGCCTGCGACACCCGCGAGACCGTCCTCAAGCGCGACGGCAGCGGCGTGGTCACCAACTCGTCCTGCGCCGCGACCTCGGGTTCGTGGTACTCGCCGTACGACGGCGCGACCTGGACCGCGGCCTCCGACGTGGACATCGACCACATGGTCCCGCTGGCCGAGGCGTGGAAGTCCGGCGCGAGCGCGTGGACCACGGCGAAGCGGCAGCAGTTCGCGAACGACCTGACCCGGCCGCAGCTGATCGCGGTCACCGACAACGTGAACCAGTCGAAGGGCGACCAGGACCCGTCGACCTGGCAGCCGTCGCGCACGGCGTACCGGTGCACCTACGCGAAGGCGTGGATCCACGTGAAGGCGTACTGGGGTCTCAAGCTCCAGTCGGCGGAGAAGACGGCACTGACCGGCATGCTGAACTCGTACTGCTGATCGGGTTCGGGTGGCCGGTGCGACGTCGCTTCATTTGACGATTACCTCGTACAGCGAATAGCCGTACTGGTTGAAGCGCTTCGTGCCGGTCACCCGCACGTAGCGGGCCACGGTCCCCTTCGCCGAAACCGACGTCGTGCCTTCCAGGCCCGCGGTGGTCGAGTAGATCGTCTTCCAGGCCGAGCCGTCGGTGGAGGCCTCCACCCGGTACGAGGTGGCGTGCGCGCGTTCCCAGACCAGCGTCACCGTGGTGAGCTGGTAGGCCTGCTTGAGGTCGACCTGCCACCACTGCGGGTCGGAGTAGGCGCTGGACCACCGGGAGTTGACGCTGTCGCCGTCGGCGGCCATCCCGGCGGTCCAGTCGGTGCCGGGCTCGATCGAGGACGCGGTGGCGGTGCCGTTGAGGGCCAGGTCGGCGCCGGACGGGTTGGATTTGCCGGTCACGGCAGCCTTGGTGGGCGCGGTCGCCGACGGGGTGGAGCCGGCGGGCGAGCTGGTGGCGGTGGCCGGCGCGCTCGTGGTCGCGGACGCGCTCGGGGAGCCGCCCGTGGTGCTCCGATCGCCCGGGGCTTTGACCGGGGAGCCGGCCGTGCCGGTGGTCTCGCCGACCGTGCCGGGGCCGGGTGAAGCCGGGGCGGCGTCTCCGGTCGTGGCGGCTGCCTCCTGGATCGGGCCGGTGCCGCCGGAGGGCCATTGCCAGATCACGACGCCGGCGGCGACCAGGGCCACGAGCAGCGCGGCGAGTCCGGTGAGCAGCTTGCGCCTGCCCTTGTTGCGAGGTGGCCCGACGGTTTGCGCCTGGGTGGTCGAATCTAAGAGCGGATCGGCGTTGATCTGTCTGGTCTCCGCACCGAAGCTGGGGAACTCGTCGGCGGGTCCGACCGGCCATTTGCGCGGCCGTGGCGGGACGGCGGGCAAGCGGATGCTGTCCGCTCGCGAAGGCGGCCTGCCCTCATCCTTGTCCTCCGTGCCGTCGCCGTTGTCCGTCACCCGCGTTCACGCCCTTCGTGTTTGCCGCTGCGCCCGAGGTATTTTGGCGCATCGTCACGCAAAGTGATGCACAAGGGGAGCAACATCACGGCCCCACCGCCGGAATGGCGATGGGGCCGTATCTATGCGTTCAGGTGCCGCTTACTTGCTGGTGATCTCGACCCGGCGGGCCTTGTCCCGGTCGCCCTTCGGCACCCGGACCTGCAGGATGCCGTCGGCCAGCTCGGCGGTGATGCCGTCCGGGTCGGTGTTCGCCGGCAGGCTGGCGCGGTACTCGAAGCGGCCGGTCCGGCGGTTACGCCGCTCGGTCTCCTCGGTCTGCCCCGCGACGACCAGCACCCGGCCGGTGGTCTCGACGGTGATGTCGTCCGCCTTGACGCCGGGGACCTCGAGCTCGACGACGTACGCGTCGTCCGCCTCGGTCACGTCCGCGAGCGGGCGCCACGCGCCGGTCCGGACGTTCTGACCCCACGGGCCGAGGACCTGGTCGAGACGAGCGTGCAGCTCGTCGAACTCCCGCCACGGGCCGACCGGACGCAAAGACCTGCTCATGATGTCCCCCACCTTCGTAACTGTTTCCGTGCTGGTAGGAACGCGCGCACCCGGGCCGGCATTCCCCAAAGTTGAGTCATTGCGACTCAACTTTTTGCACCCATTTTGCACCCATCGATCCCGTTATCCGACAACCCGCAACGGTGACTCTGGGGAGGGTGAGCAGAGCCTTGGCCGCCGTACGGGTGTGGCATGTCACCCTCGTGGCCGGCGCCGTGATGATCGCGTCCTACTTCGGGGCGCTCCAGGTCGGCCCGTCCTCCGCCGCGGCGTTGTACTGGGCACCCAACGGCGTCCTGGTGGCCGGCTGCCTCGTCACGGCCCGGCGGCACCCGACGATGCGCCCGATGCTGTTCATCCTCGCCGCGTCCGGGTGTGCCGGCATCTACGCCGACGTGTCGTTCTACGTGCTTTCGCACATCGGCGGGCCGGTCGTGTACCCGAGCATTGCCGACATCGGATATGTCTCGACATATCCACTTACGGCACTTTCCTTACTTCTTGTCGTACGCCGTCGCACGCCGGGCTGGGACGCGGCCAGCGCCATCGACGCGGCCATCGTCGCGGTCAGCGCCAGCTACATCATCTTCGCGTTCGTGATCGCCCCGACCATGCAGGTCGACGCCACCCACCTGGCCCGCCTCGTCTCGGTGTGCTACCCGATCGGCGACCTCATGCTGATCATGGTGGGCGCCCGCCTGATGCTCGGCGCCGGACCCCGCAGCACCGCCCTGCGCATGATCGGCATCTACCTCGCGGTCAAGCTGGTCGCCGACACCGTCTACAGCGTCACCGTGCTCAGCGGCTCGTACGCGGCCGGCAACTTCCTCGACGCGATCTGGATGTCGGCCACCTTCACGCTCGCCGCCGCGGTGCTGCACCCTTCGATCCGCCAGTTGGTCGCGCCCTCGTCGACGGCCACGCCCGACGCCTCGGCCGGCCGGCTGACCGTGCTGGCCATCGCCGCCGTCATCGCCCCCACCGTCATGGTCGTGCAGTACCTGCGCGGCGTCGACCCGCACGTGCTGGTCGCCGGCCTGGTCTGCAACCTGCTCTTCCTGCTGGTGCTGGGCCGGATGGCCGGGCTGGTCCGGGCGCAGCGGCACGCCGCCATCACCGACGGCCTGACCGGCCTGCGCAGCCGCCGCTTCTTCGAGCAAGCCCTGCACGCCGAGTCGGTACGCGCCGTGCGGACCGGAACCGAGCTGAGCATGCTGCTGCTCGACATCGACCACTTCAAGGCGGTCAACGACACGTACGGCCACAACGCCGGCGACCGCGTCCTGGTCGAGGTCGCCCACCGGCTGGGCGGCCTGGTCCGCCCCGGCGACCTCGTCGCCCGCTACGGCGGCGAGGAGTTCGCGATCCTGCTCCCCGGCGCCTCCCCGGGTACCGCGCGCGAGGTCGCCGAGCGGGTCCGCCGCGGCGTGGCGATGGCCCCGATCGCGATCGGCGAGGACCGCCTGCACCAGATCACCATCTCGGTGGGTCTGTCGGGCATGCCGTCGATCTCCGCCGACACGGATGAGCTGGTGCTGGCGGCGGACCGGGCGCTGTACGCGGCGAAGGGCGCGGGGCGCGACCGGGTGGCGTCGGCCGAGGCCCCGGTCCCCGTCTGAGGCGGCGGGATTACCCCTATCGATCCCTTCCGGCCGGTGCGCCGCTGGTATTGAATGGAGGACATGCCGGACGAAGCGGTGCGCAAGCGCCGGCTCCGGCACCGGTCCGCGCGACCCCGTCGCCACCTACGGCCCCGCGCCCGCCACCCCGCGACACACCGCTACCTCGACCGCATTCACCGTCCGACGATGATCGTGCTGGCGTTGCTGACGGTGTCCATCGGCGCGATCGGCTACGGGCTGCGGCCGGGCACCGACTCGCCGCCGGTGGTTCCGAACTCGTCGATGCAGATCTACGTCGACGGGGCGATCAGCGTCAGCGTCGACGAGACCCTCTACCAGCTGGATTCCAAGACCGTCGCGCTCGAGCTCGACGTCTTCGGCATCCTGGGCCCGACCGGCAAGGCGCAGTGGAGTGTCCTGACCGACCGGACCGCCGGCCAGCCGCACCCGTGTCCCGACCGCTACCGCTACGTCGGGCGAGCCCACCCGACCCCCTTTGTCATCAGCGACGGCGGGCTCACCCTCGGCGAACAGCCGATATCCGAGACGGCGTTGACCGCATTCACCGGTACGCCCGAGGACCGCACCGCCGCGAACGTATTAGGCATGGCCGGCGCCTCCCCCGGCCGGGCCGCCACCGGAAAGTGGTGGCCGATCGCGAAGGTGTCGCTCTGCTGGGATTCCGGGGCGCCGCTCGCCTTCAACGGCCAGTACGTCTCGGCCACTCTCCCCGCGGTGCGGGTGGACTCCCGCATCGAAGGCGCCCCGCGCTTCGAGGTGACGCGCAGCCTCTACTTCGTCGACCCGGCGCGCCAGGACAATCCGGTGACCGCCCAGTATTCGCTGCAGGCCGGCACCCTGCCGACCACGACCGACCCGTTCGGCTGGCACTGGGCCGCCGACGACGGCGACGCCGTTCAGCTCACCGGGATCAGTCTGCCCATCCAGCAGCGCGGGGTGTACATCGGCTTCGTCTCCGGCGTACTGCTCGGCATTGCCGGTGGTGCCCTCGTCTCACTCATCCAGGCGGCGGTGCTGCCGTTGCGGTGGTCCAGGAGGGAGCAAGAATGAACAGGTGGACGGCCCTCGCCGCCTGGTCGGCGGCCGGACTGGTCGTCATTCTCTCGCTGGTCTTCGCGATCACGCACCGGGCGTCGGATGCACCACCCGGAGCCGTCGACGCGCCGCTGTCCGCCGTGCGGATCACCGACGACTGCGACAACCCCGGCCAGATCAAACCCACCACTATCCAGCTGACCTGCGGCGACGGCTCGGCCGTACTCAATGACCTGACGTGGTCCGACTGGGGCGAGACGACCGCGACCGGCGAGGGCGTCCTCAACCAGGTCGACTGCGACCCGTCCTGCGTGGAGGGCCACGATGTCAGCACCTCGGTGCCGGTGGTGCTGTCGCAGCCGGCACCGGCCGAGAACGGCACCATGTACTTCACCAGGATCTCGGTCGGCGACCAGGTCTTCCAGAGTTGCTGGGCGGAGCCGCCGGCCCCCTACCTACCGGCGTGCCCGCCCACCAAGTGATCGCCGCCTCGTCGACGTCTGCAGCTCGCTGCGGCGCTCCGCCGCCCATTGCCCGGTCGTACCTGATGGGGGTTGAGCGGCCGATAGCCGGCCTGCTCGCCGAGCACCTCGCTGAAGATCCGGACGATCTGCTCGCCGATGGCGTGGGGGCACCACCAAGATCTCACCTATATCGATGTTCGCGAGTCTGGTCCCCACCTTGAGCGAGACCTTGTCTGCGGTATGAGAGTCGCCTTCCGTAAGCTGGTAAAGACAAAATAACGAATAGCCGGAATTGGCGCGCCGGCAGTGTGTCTTGTGTGGACGGTTATGGTTTTCTGAGGTTGGCACGATCGTTTTGATGCGAGGCCGTCTGCGGGGCGAGAAAATGTATTCATACGGTACCAGCAGCTTTCCTTGTTCACCCGGCCAGTGACGGCTGCTCTGCGTGACCGCACTAAGGCACGACGATATTCGCCGGGAAAGGACGCGTTTCGTCGTGAACAGGCACGGCGCCGGTCTTGGGGATTGGCGCGCCGGCACGCGCGTAAGCTGTGCCGGGCGCATGGCTGTTCCGACGAATGCGCGATCATCGGCCTGCATGACCTGGCCGAGGCGGTCCCGCCGTTGATCTGGCCCGCCGAGGCAACCCTGACCCAACGCCCGGCACCAGCGGCAGCCAACCAGCCGGATATAGCCGACGTGCCCACAAGCCGTGCCGTACCGGCAGGCCCCCCGGCCCCGACAGCCACGCCGGCGCCGGCGGGTCGCGCCGATAACCTAGCCCAGGGCGACACCGGCCGGCACAGCGAGCTCACCGGGCTGGTGGACCGCGCCGCACCCCGTAATCCGGCCGCACCACCCAACCCGGCCGTGCTCCACGACCCAGCCGCGCCGCGCGAGAGTCGGGTCGCGTCCGCGCAGCGTGGCGACCCGCACAGCGGGCCGCCGCCAGCCACGGCAGGCATGCGACCGCCACACGAGAGCGCCGCCCGCATACATGCACCAGCACGTCGCGGCCACCAACACGCGAGGCGACCCACAGCGACGCCGCCGCCGGGCACGGCAATCAGACCACCGGCTTGGCGACGACTCACACCCGTGCCCGTATCCCGCCGTCACGCCACCGGCACACGAAAACGGCCCGGAAAAACCCGCCACCAACCCGCCTGCCCGGATCAGCAGCTAAAGCCGCGGAATATCGGACCAAAGGACCGCGGACTGGGCACCAGATGTCGCTGGGTTTCGGCAGCGTGTGATCTTGCGCGGCAAAGGGTTTGAGGCTCGCAGACCTCGTCGGTAATCATCTACTGGTGAGCTACCAAGGTCCTCCACTGCGCTCGAACGTATCGCCCGATGAGATTGAGGCGGCCAAGACCCCGAAAGGCGGTTGGACGAAGGCCACCCTCGCGGCCTGGGGCGTTCCGTGGCCACCACCGCCCGGCTGGAAAGACGAACTGATTCGATCCTGGCGGGCTTCCCATCCGTGACCGGGTGGCGTCCGCACAGAAATTGTGTGCGCGCGGTTTCTTCATGCCACCATTCCGGACACCGCCGGGTTGTCTCGCCGACAGCCGGCGAAGCACGGCCGAGGGCTGGTAGCAGCGGACTTCTTGCATCCAACGGACGTAGCGTTCGATCTCGGCCCGGCCCAGATTCAGCGGGTGAAGGCCTATGCGTGGGAGAAAGTCAGGATCGCAGCTCGGCAGCGAGTGCTACGGCGCCGGCCTTGTCAATGCGCGGGAAGGTCAGCGAGACACCGCCCCCGGCGAACGACAGCCGCAGGACACTCACCGTGCCCAACTTCGACTCGGCCAGCGACAACAGGTCGCGCGGAACGATCGTGACCAACTCATCGCCCGGCCCGCCCCAAAAGGTGCAAGACAGAAATAGCACCCGCTGGTCGGTGGCCACGACGACCTGCGCGCCGGTCGAGTTATGGATCGCGTCCGTGACCGCGTTGGCGATGCCAGGCACGATGCCACGACTCAACACGGTGGCGAGCCGGCTCGCATCGAACGCGCCGACCGTCGCGCGGGTGGCGACCCGTGGCTGCTCGCCAGAACCCAGGTAGCGGGCCACGACCGCGAACGCCCTCGCCTGAAACCGCTGGGTCACTGTGCCTTCTCCATCCCTGGATACGAGTCGACGGATCGTAACGGAGCACCGTGCTGCCCCGAAACCCACCGGGAACGTAGTCCCGCAAAGCCCGATGACCACAGCCGCGCTTCACGAACCGTGACGGACTCGCAGGCCACTTGGCGAATGTCACGCCAACGTCGCGGCCTGCTGCCAGGCGAGCACGGCCGCCAACGTGAGAACCGTGCTCGCCGCCGCGCGGGTCAGCCAGCGGAACTTGGCGAGAGCGATGCGGGCCAGGGAAGCCGCCTGACGCCAGGCATCTTCGTGGCGGTGGTCCATGGGCGGCACCTGCAGCAGCTGGTCAGGATGCATCCGGCTCAGGGCGGTAAAGGACACCCGGTTCATCCGACCCTGGTCTTCGAGCAGACGGGGTACCTGGCCGACGGCCAGCAGCAAGGCCGAGACAAGAATCCCGAGGAGGCAGGCAAGGTAAAGCAGCCGCAGAAGCGTGCCGTCACCCGACTCGTGACGTCTGGCCAGGATGGTGATCATCAGGGCCTGGATTCCGGCGAGAGCGCCGGCCTTGGTGTCGGCGAACCTGATCGATTGGTTGGTCTCGGTGATGGTGTGCAGGGCAAGGGACGTGTCGTGCTGCAGGTCCTGGTCGGCGCTCATGTCTCCAGCAGGCACCGGCGCGGCCGGGCGGTCTGTGTACGGATACGCGTCGCCGACCCACATCACATGATGCGGGTTCAGCGAGAGGCGGGTTACGCGACCGCCGCAAGGCCGAGCGGATGCCGACTCTTCGGAAAAGCGACAGGCGCGCGTCACCTTTCCGAGGCACTCTGGCGGCATGGACCTTCGCAACGGGCTGCGGGCGCTCGGGCGCACCCCTGCCGAGTTCGAGCAGGATCTGCTGAGCAACCTCTACTACCGGCGCGGGACGACCGTCGAGTCGGCCAGCGCGCAGGACGCGTACGAGACGCTCGCGGTCACCGTGCGCGACCGGCTGGCCGAGCGGCGTGCCCGCACCGCCGCGGCGCAGTATGCCGCCAACCCGCGCTGGGTCTACTACCTGTCCGCGGAATACCTGCTGGGGCCGCAGCTCGAGCAGAACCTGCTGTACTCGGGCACCGGTGAGCTGGCCGCGGCGGCGTTGAAGTCGCTCGGGTTCGACGCGGACGAGGTCGAGAGGCTGGACGTCGAGCCGGGGCTGGGTAACGGCGGCCTCGGGCGGCTCGCGGCGTGCCTGCTGGACGCCATGGCCACGCTGGACATCCCGGCCGTGGGGTACGGCATCCGGTACGACCTGGGGATCTTCAAGCAGGCGTTCGAGGACGGCGCCCAGGTGGAGAAGCCGGACGACTGGGCCTTCCAGGGTGACCCGTGGGAGTTCCCGGCCCCGGATGATCGCCAGGTGGTGGGGTTCTACGGGCGTACCGAGAATGGGAAATGGATCCCCGGCGAGATCGTGCTGGGCGAGCCGAGCCACATGCTGGTGCCGGGGTACGGGACCGACACCGTGAACATCGTGCGGCTGTGGAAGGCGCGGGCGCACGAGGCGTCGTTCGACCTGAGCAAGTTCTCGGCGGGCCGGTACGCCGAGGCGGTGACCGAGGCGGTGCGCGCCGAGAACATCAGCAAGGTGCTCTACCCGGACGACAGCACCGCGGACGGCCGGGAGCTGCGGCTCAAGCAGCAGTATTTCCTGGTGTCGTGCTCGCTGCGGGACATCATCCGGCGGTTCCGGTTCCGCAACACCGACTGGGACGCGTTCGCCGAGAAGACCGTGATCCAGCTCAACGACACGCATCCGGTGCTGGCCGTGCCCGAGTTGATGCGGCTGCTGGTCGACGAGTACGAGCTGGGCTGGGACCGGGCCTGGGACATCACCCGGCGCACCTTCGCGTACACATGTCACACCCTGCTGCCGGAGGCCCTGGAGACGTGGCCGGTGAGCCTGATGGAGCGGCTGCTGCCCCGCCATCTGGAGATCATCTACGAGATCAACCTGCGCTTCCTGCAGGAGGTCTCGGCGCGTTTCCCGGGCGATGCCGACCGCGTACGCCGGATGTCGCTCATCCAGGAGGAACCGGAGCGTCGCGTTCGGATGGCGCATCTCGCCTGTGTCGGGTCGCAAGCCGTGAACGGGGTCGCCGAGCTGCACACCGAGTTGCTCACCTCGACGGTGCTCGGCGACTTCGCGACGATGTGGCCGCAGAAGTTCCGCAACGTGACCAACGGCGTGTCGCCCCGGCGATTCGTGCGGCTGGCGAACCCGCGGCTGTCCTCATTGATCAGCGACGGCCTCGGCACCGACCGGTGGATCTCGGATCTATCGCTGTTGTCGGGGCTGGAGCCGCTGGCGTCCGACGCGTCGTTCCGGGAGCGGTGGCGCTCGGTGAAGCGGGCCGGCAAGGTCGCGCTCGGCCTGGGCGACCCCGGCTCGCTCACCGACGTCATGATCAAGCGGTTCCATGAGTACAAGCGCCAGCAGCTCAAGCTGTTGCACGTGGTCACCCTCTACCACCGGATCAAGAGCGATTCCCGGTACGCTCCGGGCCCGCGCACGATCCTGTTCGGTGGCAAGGCGGCACCGGCGTACCACGCGGCGAAGTCCATCATCCGGCTGGTCAACGCGGTCGCCGCCACGGTGGACGCCGACCCGGACGTGAGCCGCTTCCTGAAGGTGGTGTTCCCGCCGAACTACAACATCACCCTCGCCGAGCGGATCATCCCGGCCGCCGACCTGAGTGAGCAGATCTCGATGGCCGGCAAGGAGGCGTCCGGCACCGGGAACATGAAGCTGGCCCTCAACGGCGCGGTCACGATCGGCACGCTGGACGGCGCGAACGTCGAGATCCGCGACCGGGTCGGCGCCGAGAACTTCTTCCTGTTCGGCATGGACGCGCCGGCCGCCCTGGCGCTGCGGGCGGGTCCGTACCGTCCGCGCGACCACTACGACACCGACGCCGAGCTGCGCCAGGCCCTCGACGCGATCTCGTCCGGCGCGTTCGGCGGTGTCGGTGCCGAGGTGGCCGCGTCGCTGCTGGACCGCGACGAATACCTGACGCTGGCCGACTACCGCGCGTACGTGGACTGCCAGGAGACGGTCGACGAGGTGTGGCGCGACCAGGACCGCTGGACCGGCATGTCGATCCTGAACACGGCACGCTCGGGCTTCTTCTCCGCCGACCGTACGGTGAACGACTACCTAGCGCGGATCTGGCACGCCGAGGCGGTCCGCGTCTGAGACCTGCAGGATGCGCTGCAACTCGTCGGCCAGCACCCAGATCCGCGACACCCGGCCCTCGGCGTCGACGGTGAGCACGTCGATGCCGAGGCCGGTGACGATCCGCCCGGTCGGCGGCAGGTCACCGAGCGGGGTCCGCCACACGCCGGTGTGCCGGGCGCGGTGCCGGAACGCGACGGTCAGCTTGCCGGGCGCCGCCATCCGGTCGACGACCTCGATGGTGTGCTCGGTGAAGGCGGCGTGCAGCGCCTGCGCCCGGCTGACGATGTCGGCGACCGTGAAAGGCAGGTCGTTGATGAGCACCGGGTCGGTGTAGACGCGGGCGAACGCGGCGGCCGGGTCGTCGAGGGTGGCGGGCGGGCGCTGCCACAGGTCAAAGAGGCTCTGCTCAAGCTCCATCGCGTCAGTGTCACCCGTCAGGCGGGGCGACACCCTGTTTCCGCCGACGAAGCTTGCGGCGCCGGCGCATTCGCATCGTGACAGCGGGCGCTGGGCGTGCGGTCCACGCTGCATAAGTCGGCAGCGCACACCCGCACGGCGGTGAACCGCAGCCGGACAGGAAGAACAGCGTCCGCGAGTCCGCCGACCAGAGCCGCCCGACCAAATACCGATATTTCGGAATAAAGTAAGGCGAATCGGCCAGGCGACCTCGGTCCCGCATCGCGGCTGCGGTGGATGCCTTGGGTGCCGTGAACGTCTCCTCGTCCATCATTTGGGATGGCTGCCCGGCATCCGGGACCGGCGACCACATCGTGAACCAGCGTCCACCATGTGAGACCTCTGTCCACTATGGGGTCCGATTAGTCCCTTGAAGCGGCTTTTGTGCCCAGCCTTTTCGCGGCCAAGTGTGGACCTTGGAGAGTTATGGTCGAAATACGGGCGCAACTCTCCAAGGTCTCCGAACGCCTCACGATGCGGTCAACGTCTTCCACATAATGGGACACGCGCGGCCTTGGTAGAACAGGGACACACGGCTGCCGCGACGCTCGTAGTGGGCGTGCGAGCTCGTTACGTTGCCGTAGACCGGCCCGCACCTCGCGCAGTACGAGCAGCCCGCTCGCCGCGTTCATCCAGTCGTCCTAGCGGCCGGGGCAGTCGGGGCACGCCGGGTCGTGGCCGTCCACCGGCCACAGATAGACGACCAAGGCGCCGGTCTCCGCCGCCAGCCGGCCGGCCAGGTCGCGGCCCGCGTCGCGCCAGGCCGGCCGCTCGGCGGGGGCGAGACCCGAGTCGTAGTTGTGCGCCCAGTCCCGCAGACCGGCCGCCAGCCCGGCGGACAGGCCGAGCGTCGCCGGCCCGAGGTTGCCGTGAATCTCGCGGGGCGGGCGGGCCGGCAGCGTGAACCACCCCCACACCGGGAACGAACCCCCCTCGGTCCACACGTCGAGGCGCCGCCTGCCGGGCGGCCATCCGCGCGGGCAGAACGGCGAGTGCAACCTCGGGTCCGGCGACGTCATCGCTTCGAGGCTAGGCACCCGCGGATTCCACGGCGCGGCCGCCTGGCGGACACGCGACGTTCATCGCACCATTGTCGGATCGGGGCGGTGCCGTTCGTAGCAGGGGTGACGGCCGCCCACCGGGGGCGGCGCCAAGCGTGAGGAACCACGACCGTGAAGCTGACGACCATGACCCAGGTCACCATCGACGGAGTGATGCAGGGAAACGGCGGCGCCTCGGCGGAGGACCGCAGGAACGGATTCGAGCGCGGCGGCTGGGCGCTCGGGCGCGGCGACGACGACACGCACGCCTACATGAACGCGACCTATGAACGGGCCGACGCTTTCCTGTTCGGCCGCCGCACGTACGAGCTGTTCCAGAGCTCGTGGGGGTCGCTGACCGAACAGGATGTGCCCGGCTGGGTGCCCGTCATGCGGGCCCTGAACGCCCGGCCCAAGTACGTCGCGTCGGCCACGCTCGCCGATCCGGCCTGGTCGGGCACCACCGTGCTGTCCGGCGACCTCGCCCACGCCGTCCGGGAGCTGAAGGCCAAGTCGGGCGGTGAGCTGCAGGTGCACGGCAGCGGCACGCTGATCCGCTGGCTGCTGGCGAACGACCTGGTCGACGAGATGACCCTGCTCGTGGTCCCGGTGATCCTCGGCCAGGGCGCACGGCTGTTCCCGCAGGCCGGTCCGGATCTCGTGCTCGATCTGGTCGAGTCGCGCGTCGACTCGAAGGGCGTCACGATCCAGGTCTTCCGCCCGGCCGGCCGCCCGCACTACGCCTGACCGGCGCGCCGGGGCCCCTCGCGCGGGCCCCGGCGCACGGCCTAGTCGCCCAGCGCCGGTTCCAGGCTGACCACCGGAACCTCGTCGTCCTTGCGCGGGGCCGCCGGCGCCGGCGTGTGCCGGCCGTCGGACGAGCGCAGCCCCACCGCCGCGACCACGGCCGCCACCACCATGATCGCGGTGGCGATCAGGAAGCCGCGGTCGAAGCCCTTGGCGAGGGCGTCGGCCGGGGCGGTGCCGCCGGCCAGCAGATCACTCGTGTACGCCGCCGCGACCGAGCTCATCACGGCCAGGCCGATCGCGCTGCCCAGCTGCTGCGAGGTGTTGATGATGCCGGAGGCGAGCCCGCTCTCGTGCGGCGCGACCCCGACCGAGGACACCAGGAACAGCGACGACCAGGCGAAGCCCATGCCGACGGCGGTGAGCACCATGCCGGGCAGCACGTCCGTCGCGTACGAGCTGTGGCCGTTGAGGAAGCTCAGCAGGAACAGCCCGGCGGCGTCGATGACCAGGCCGACCGACACGACCAGCTTGGGGCCGCGCTTCGCGATGAGCTTCTGGGCCAGCTTGGCGGACAGGAACATCGCGACCGGCCACGGCAGGTACGCGAGGCCGTTCTCGATCGGGCTGTAGCCCTTGACCTGGGCCAGGTACAGCGTCGGGAAGAACAGCATCACGAACTGTGCGGCCCGCATGAAGAACACCGACACGTTCGCCACCGACAGAGCGCGTCCGGCGAAGATGCCCAGACGCACCAGCGGCTGCCGCGAGCGCACCTCGACCACGAAGAACAACGCGATGAGCACGGCCGCCGCGCCCAGGATCGCCCACAGCTTGCCGGCGGTCCAGCCCCACTCCTCGGCGTTCACGATGCCGTACACGAGAAGCAGCAGCCCGGCGGTGATGAGCAGGGCGCCGGGCAGGTCCAGCCGGTTCTTCTGGCCTTCGACGCGGTGCCGGCTGTTCGGCACCACGCGCAGCGCCCCGACGATCGCCACGGCCGCGATGGGCACGTTCACCAGGAAGATGGCCCGCCAGTTGAGCCACTCGGTGAGGATGCCGCCGGCCAGGATGCCGGCCGCGCTGCCCGCCGCGGTCACCGAGCCGAACAGGGCGAGCGCCTTGGCCCGCTCGGCGACGGACGAGAACGTCACGATGATGATCGACAACACGGCCGGGGACGTGAGCGCCCCGCCCAGGCCCTGCACCGCGCGGCCCACGATCAACGTCGACGAGTTCTGCGCGAGCCCGTTGACCAGCGACGACAGGCCGAACAACGCCAGCCCGATGACGAACAGCCGTTGCCGGCCGAACAGGTCACCGGCCCGGCCGCCGAGCAGCAGGAAACCGCCGAACAGCAGGATGTACGCGTTGATCACCCATTGCAGCTGGAGCTGGTCGTGAAAGTGCAGCCCGGTGTCGATGGACGGTAGTGCCACCGTCACGATGGTCGCGTCGAGCACGACCATGAACTGGGCGATCAGAACGATCCACAGGATCGCCTTGGACCTCGCCATTGCCTGTCTCCTCCAGACCGCACACCAGAAACACGTACAACGTACGTTTGTGGTGGCGCGTCCGTCTCGCGAGATCGCCGTGACCTCAGCCACGTGTACCCTGACGTGGCATGAAGGCCCGCTTCACCGTCGCGGACATCCAGAAACACGCGCTCGCGATCGTCGAGCGGGACGGGCTGAGCGCGCTCACCATGCGCTCGCTGGCGACCTCCCTGCAGACCGGTCCGATGACCCTCTACAACTATGTGGACAGCCGGGAGGCCCTCGAGGAACTGGTGGTCGATGCCGTCGTCGGGCGCATCGACCTGCCCGAGCCGACCGACGACTGGCTGGCCGACACCCGCGCGGTGGCGACCGCGGCCTGGCGGACGTTCCGGGCGCATCCGGCGATCATTCCGCTGGTGGTCACCCGCCGGACCACCTCGCGCGCCCAGCTCCGCCTGGTCGAGGCACAGATGGCGGCCCTCGCCCGCGGCGGCCTCGACCCGGCCGCGCAGCTCGTCGCGTTCCGCACGATCATCGGGTTCGTCATGGGCATCGCCCAGAACGAGCTGGCCGGGCCGCTGACCCGCGAGCGGGACCCGGCGGCGGCCGCCGAGCGCATCGCGGCGCTCAACCGGGGCGAGTTCCCGGCCATCGCCGTGGTGACGCCGTTCCTGGCCGCGCACGCGGGCGAGGAAGAGTTCGAGGCCGGGCTGACCGCCGTCCTCGCCGGCATCGAGAAAACGCTGTGCGGCTAGGCTTGCGCGCCGCGCAGGAAGGCGTCGACCAGTGACTCGACGAACGTCTCGTCGGGCATGTCCGGCGCCCAGCCGAGCATGGTCTGCACCATCGACGGGCCAGAGAGCATGAGCAAGGCGATCTCGATGTCGAGGTCGGCCCGCAGCTCGCCGCGGGCGATGCCGCGGCGCAGCACGTCGCGCATGAACTCGCGGCGCGGCTCGATCACCGCCTGATACTGCCGGCGCAGCGAGTCGTCCGAGTTGATCTCGGGCATCAGGCACACCGTGGCCTTGCTGTGCCGGTGGAACCGGCCGGAGCGGTTCGCCGTGATCAGCAGGATCAGGTCTTCGCGCACCGACGTGCCGGGCAGCGCGGGCAACGGGCCCTTCATCGCCTGGACCGCGTCGATGAGCAGGGCTTCCTTGTTGGGCCAGCGCCGGTAGATGGTCGCCTTGCCGACGCCGGCCTTGGCCGCGACCGCCTCGATCGAGATGGCCGCGGCACTCTGGCCGGCGCTGAGCAACTCGAGCACCGCCTCGAGGATGGCCCCGTCCGCCTGGGCGTTGCGGGGCCGCCCAGGAGCCTTGCGCTCCTGGGCGGCCCCGGCGTCGGCATTGACCGTTGTCATGTCAGTCATGTTACCGGCTGGTTACGCCTCGACCAGGGTCACGCCCTGCTCCTCGGCGAGCGACTCGTCGGTGGTCGGCGCCGGAGTGCCGGCCGGGCGCTTGCCGGGCATCCAGATCAGGGCCGCGACCACGCCGAGCAGTCCGACGAACGTGCCGCCGGCGGCCGCGTAGTGCAGACCGGTGATGAACGCGTCGTTCGCCTGGGCGATCAGCGGCGCCGCGGACGGGCCGATGGCGTCGCCGACGGCGTGTGCCCCGGAGATGTCCTTGGAGAACGCGTCGGCCGCCTGCGCGGGCAGACCGGCGGTCGCGTCCCCGAGGTGGCCGCGGTAGACCGAGGCGAGCACCGCACCCAGCGCGGCAACGCCGAGGGCGCCGCCGAACTGACGGATCGTGTTGCTCACCGCGGAGCCGACACCGGCCTTCTCCCGCGGCAGCGCCGCCATGATCGCCTCGGTGGCCGGCGGCATCACGTTCGCCATGCCGACACCGGCGATGAAGAACGCCACGCCGACGAGCCAGATCGGCGTGCTCTCGCCGACGATGATCCAGACCGCCTGGCTGAGCGCAACCAGCAGCAGGCCGACCGTGCTGACCGCCTTCGGGCCGAACTTCTTGACCATCGCGGCGCTGCGCGGCGCGAAGACGATCTGGCCGAGGGCGAACGGCACGAGCACCGCGCCGGATTCGAGCGGACCGTAGCCGCGGACCAGCTGCAGCCAGAAGGATCCGAAGAACATCGAGCCCAGGACCGCGAAGAACATCAGGCCGATGACGCCGGTCGACACCGAGAACTGCCGGTTGGTGAACAGCCGGACGTCCAGCGACGGGAACTCGATGCGGCGTTCCCACAGCGCGAAGCCGACGAGCACCAGGATCGCCAGGACCAGGCTGCCCCACGCCAGCGGGTCGCCGAAGCCCTCGTCGCCACCGCGGATGACGCCGTAGGTGAGCGCGCTCAGACCGATGACCGACAGCACCACGCCGAGGAAGTCGATGCGGCCCGGCCTCGGGTCACGCGACTCGGGCACCAGGGTCAGCAGCAGCACGATGCCGATGATCACGACGGGCACGTTGATCAGGAAGACCGAGCCGTACCAGAAGTGCTCCAGCAGCAGGCCGCCGACGATCGGGCCGATGGCCACGCCGAGGCCGACCGCGCCGGCCCAGATCCCGATGGCCCGGGGGCGCTCCTTCGGGTCGAAGACGTTCGCGATGATCGACAACGTGGCGGGCATGACCGCCGCCGCGCCGAGACCCATCAGCGCGCGGGCGCCGATCAGCTGGTTGGGCGACTGGGCGTACGCGGAAGCCAGCGACGCGACGCCGAAGATCGCCAGACCGACGATCAGGGTGATCTTGCGGCCGAGCCGGTCGGCCAGGATGCCGGCGGTGAACAGCAGGCCGGCGAAGACCAGCGTGTACGAGTTGATCGCCCACTCGAGCTGGCTCTGCGAGGAGCCGAGGCCGTGCTTCGGGTCGGCGATGGTCTTCAGCGCGACGTTGAGCACGGTGTTGTCGAGGACGACCACCAGAAGACTGATGATGAGGACGCCGAGGACCACCCAACGGCGCGGATGCCCGGCCGGGGCGCTCACTGGCGGCGCCTGAGTTGCCTCAGTCAATTCGGCTTCCCCCCAATTTCGAAACGGAACGGTTCCGTTTCCGCCGGACGACAGTAACGCTTCCCATTGGGAAAACGGAACGGCCTCGTATCGGAATGTGGGGCGCGTCACGTGAACCTTCGGCCGATGCAACCGTTTCGCACCTGGCGGACCTCGCAACCCGGGCGTCGCGGCACCGATCTTCGGCACGTGTGGACCCGGATGATCAGGCTGATGGCCCTGCTGCCGAGCGGCGGAGGACTGCGCGACGAGGACTGGGCACGCCGGCATCGGCTGCTCACCACGATCCTCGCCGCGACGATCGTGCTGCTGACCGCGTTCGGCGTGTTCGCCGACGGGCTCAACGGCACCTGGCTGACGACCGTCTTCCTGATCCTGCCGTGCGTGATCGCCGCGTCCCGGCTGCCCGGCCGCCGGCTGCCGTCGACCTTCGTGGCGCTCGGCTTCGTGATGGCCTGCGGCGGCTTCGTCGCGATCGCGCACGGGCTCACCGAGGCCCACTTCTCCTTCTTCATCGTGATCGCGGCGCTGGCCCTGTACCGGGACTGGACGCCGTTCGGCATGTTCCTGCTCGGCACCACGCTGCACCACGGCGTGTTCGGCGTGCTGGTCAGCAACCGCACCTACGACCACGACGCCGCGTTCGCCCACCCGTGGACGTGGGCGCTGCTGCACGCCGTCGCGGTGCTGCTGGCCGCCGGCTTCCAGCTCGTGCAGTGGAAGATGACTGAGTCCGAGGAGCGGCGCAGCCAGCAGAACCTGGACGAGAGCCAGGCGCAGCTGAGCATCGCCTTCGACCAGACGCCGGTGCCGATGGCCATGATCTCGCCCGAGGGCCGGCTGCTGCGCACCAACGAGGCGTACCGGGGCTGGCTGGACCTGCCCGAGGAGCTGCCCGCCGGCTTCACCGTCGACGACCTGCCGATCACCCCGGCCGACGCGACCTCGCCGGGGATGTTCGACCACATACTGAGCGCCGACGAGCCGGTCGCCACCACCCGCGAGTACCGCCGCCTGGACAACGGCCGCCACATCTGGGTGGACGTGCACGCCACCGGGCTGCGCGACCAGCGCGGCCGGCTGCGGCTGATCTTCGTGCACTGCGTCGACGTGACCGACAACCGCCGGCACCAGGAGGAGCTGCGCCGGCAGGTACGCCAGGACTCGCTGACCGGCCTGCTGTCGCGCTCGGCGTTCGAGAACGACCTGAGCGAGCTGCTCGCCACCGAGCCGGACCAGGTCAGCGTGATCTACGTGGACGTGGACCGGTTCAAGTCGATCAACGACGGGGCCGGGCACACCGCCGGCGACGATGTGCTGCGCGCGCTGTCCGCCCGGCTGGCCGCCACCGTCCCGGACGGCTCGCTGGTGGCCCGGCTCGGCGGCGACGAGTTCGTGGTGGCGCTGCCCGGCGGCATCGAGACCGCGCTGCGCACCGGGCACGGCCTGCTGGACGCCTGCGCCGAGCCGCTGCTGGTGGACGGCGGATACCTGCAGATCTCGATCAGCGTCGGGGTGGCCAGCGCGAGCGGCGGCCCGGCCGAGGCCGTCGTGCTGGCCGCGGACACCGCGATGTACGCGGCGAAGCGGGCCGGCGGCAACCGGGTGGCCGAGTTCAACGACACGATGCGGGTGGCGGTCCAGGACCGGATCGCGGCCGAGGCCCGGCTGCGGCGCGCCCTGGCCGGCGACCGGGACACCGCGCTGCCGGTGTGGTTCCAGCCGATCGTCGGCGCCGACGGCGAGCTGGCCGGCGCCGAGACGCTGGTCCGGATGCGCACGCCGGAGGGCGACATCGTCGGGCCGAACCTGTTCGTGCCGGCCGCCGAGGAGACCGGCCTGATCGTGCCGCTCGGCGAGCACGTGCTCAACCGCGCCGTGCGGCACCTGATCGAGTGGGGCGACCAGCTCGGCTACGTGTCGGTCAACGTCAGCCCGCGCCAGCTCGCCGAGCCGGACTTCGTGCCGGACGTGGCCGCGCTGCTGGCCTCACACCCGGGCCTGGACCCGTCCCGGCTGATCCTGGAGATCACCGAGACCGCCCTGCTCGGCTCGTCGCTGGACGTGCAGCAGCGTCTGGAGATGCTGAAGGCGATCGGCGTGCGGATCGCGCTGGACGACTTCGGCACCGGCTACAGCTCGCTGACCTGGCTGCAGTCGATCCCGGCGGACATCGTCAAGCTGGACCGCTCGTTCGTGGCCGGCCTGTCCGCGGACCCGCGCAAGTCGTCGATCATCGAGGCGGTGCTGTGGCTGGCCCGCTCGCTGAACATGGCGGTGGTCGCCGAGGGTGTCGAGGACGAGGCCGACTGGGAGGCGTTGCGCGCGCTGGGCTGCCCGTCCGCGCAGGGCTACTACTTCAGCAGGCCGCTGCCGCCGGCCGAGTTCGAGCAGAAGGTGCTTCAGCGTTCCAGGATGGCCACCACGCCCTGACCGCCGGCCGCGCAGATGGAGATCAGGCCGCGCCCCCGGCCCTTGGTGGCGAGCAGTTTGGCCAGGGTCGCCACGATCCGGCCGCCGGTCGCCGCGAACGGGTGCCCGGCGGCCAGCGACGAGCCGTGCACGTTGAGCTTGTCGCGGTCGATCGAGCCCAGCGGCGCGTCCAGCCCGAGGCGCTCCTTGCTGAACTCCGGCGACTCCCAGGCCGCGAGGGTGGCCAGGACCTGCGACGCGAACGCCTCGTGGATCTCGTAGAAGTCGAAGTCCTGCAGCGTCAGGCCGCCCCGCGCGAGCATCCGCGGCACCGCGTACGCCGGGGCCATCAGCAGCCCCTCCTCGCCGTGCACGTAGTCGACCGCGGCGGTCTCGCAGTCGGCGAACCAGGCCAGCACCGGCAGGTCGTGCCGCGCCGCCCACTCCTCGCTGGCCAGCAGCACGGCCGAGGCGCCGTCGCTGAGCGGCGACGAGTTGCCCGCGGTCATCTCCGCCTTCTCGTCGTAGACGGGCCTGAGCTTCGCGAGTTTCTCCAGGCTGGTGTCGGCCCGCAGGTTCTCGTCGCCGGTCAGCCCCAGATAGGGCGTCATCAGATCGTCGAAAAACCCGCTTGCGTACGCCTGTGCCAGCCGCCGGTGCGACGCCAGCGCGAGCTCGTCCTGCGCCTGGCGGCCCACGTTCCAGCGCAGCGCGGTGATCGCGGCATGCTCCCCCATGGACAGTCCGGTGCGCGGCTCGGCGTTGCGCGGGATCTCCGGCCGGAACGCCTGCTGCGGCCGTAACCTCGCCGCCGCGCGTAATCGCCCGCCGAACGACCGGGCCCGATTGATCTCCAGCAGCGTGCGCCGCATGTCCTCGTTGACCTGCAACGGCGCGTCCGAGGTGGTGTCCACCCCGCCGGCCACCCCGGCGTCGATCTGACCCAGCGCGATCTTGTTGGCCACCAGGATCGCCGCTTCCAGGCCGGTGCCGCAGGCCTGCTGGAGGTCGTACGCCGGGGTGCGCGGATCGAGCCGCGACCCGAGCACCGTCTCGCGGGTCAGGTTGTAGTCCCTCGAGTGCTTGAGCACCGCCCCCGCGACCACCTCACCGAGCTGCTCGCCGGCCAGCGCGAACCGGGCGACCAGCCCGTCCAGCGCCGACGTGAGCATGTCCTGGTTGGACGCGGCGGCGTACCGGGAGCCGGAGCGCGCGAACGGGATCCGGTTGCCACCGAGCACGGCGACGCGGCGGGGCGTCTGCATGGCACCTCCAGTGCTACTCGTGGGTAGCCTACCGTCGGGAATCCAACGCGGACAGCTACCCGCGAGTAGGCTACGGCCATGGCGGACAGGTACGCGACCTTCGCGAACTCCGGTGCGGGGCGGGCGCTCGTCAAGCGGCTCGGGCTGCCCGATCCGCCGCGCCTGCGACGGCATCACGACGGCGATCCCCTCGCGACCCGGCCGGTGCTGCTCGGTGCCGCGACCGGCGGGTGGCTCGGCGACGAGGTGCGCAAGGTCCTCGGTGGTGCCGGCGTCGAGGTGGCCGAGGTGGCCGCGCCGCCGCACGCCGCGCTGGTCTTCGACGCCACCGGGATCGACGGGTCGGCGCGATTATCCGAGCTGTTCGCGTTCTTCCAGCCGAACGCGCGCACGCTGCAGCCGTCCGGCCGGGTCGTCGTGCTGGCGACGCCGCCCGAGGCGTGCGCGTCGCCGGCCGAGGCCACCGGGCAGCGCGCCCTCGAGGGGTTCACCCGCAGCGTCGGCAAGGAGTTCGGGCGGGGCATCACCGCCCAACTCGTGTACGTGGCGCCCGGCGGCGAGCACGCCGTCGAGTCCACCTTGCGCTTCCTGCTCAGCGGCCGGTCCGCGTACGTCTCCGGCCAGGTGATCCGGATCGGCGCCGGCCAGACGCCGGTGCCGGACGACTGGGACCGTCCGCTCGACGGCAGCACGGCGGTCGTCACCGGCGCGGCGCGCGGCATCGGGGCGGCCATCGCCCGGGTCCTGGCGCGCGACGGCGCCGAGGTGATCGCCCTGGACGTGCCCGCCTCCGGCGACGCGCTGGCCGCGGTCGCCAACGACGTGCGCGGCCGGGCACTGCAGCTCGACCTGACCGCTGAGGGCGCCGCGGCCCGGCTGGCCGATCACCTCGCCGGCGGCGTCGACATCGTCGTGCACAACGCCGGCATCACCCGCGACAAGACCCTCGCCAAGATGGACGCGGCCCGCTGGGCGGCGGTGATCGGCGTCAACCTCGGCGCGCCCGAGCGGGTCAACGGCGTGTTGCTGGAGCGTGGCCTGCTGCGCCCGGGCGGCCGGGTCGTCGGGGTCGCCTCGATCGCCGGGATCGCCGGGAACCGCGGGCAGACCAACTACGCGACCAGCAAGGCCGGGGTGATCGGGCTGGTGCGGTCGTCGGCGCCCGGGCTGCTCGAACGCGGGGTCACCATCAACGCGGTGGCGCCCGGCTTCATCGAGACGGCGATGACCGCGCGGATGCCGATGATGCTGCGCGAGGCCGGCCGCCGGATGAACAGCATGGCCCAGGGCGGGCTGCCGGTCGACGTGGCCGAGACGATCGCCTGGCTCGCGTCGCCCGGTTCGGGCACCATCACGGGGAACATCGTGCGGGTGTGCGGGCAGAGTCTGCTGGGAGCGTGAGGATGACGGTCGTCGAGCTGACCGGGAACCCCCGGATCAACTATCTGCGGGCGGTGCTTCCCGCGCGGCGGCCGGCGACGCTGCCCGATGTGGAGCTCGTCCGGCGGGGTGTGCGGGTCGACTGGGAACACCTGCGGGCGTACGACCGGGTCTGCGGTTTCCGCCTCAGCGACCGGCTGCCCGTCACCTATCCGCACGTGCTCACGTTCCCGCTGGCCATGGCGCTGCTGACCGGGCCCGGGTTCCCGCTGCGCGCGGCCGGGCTGGTGCACGTGACCAGCCGGCTCACGCAGTGGCGGCCGCTGACCGCGGACATGGTGCTCGACCTGTCGATGCGTGCCGGGGCGTTGCGCACGGACGAGCGGGGCACCCGGTTCGATCTCACGGCGACGGCCACCGTGGACGGCGAGCGCGTCTGGCACGGGGTCTCGGCGTACCTGCAACGAAAACGCGGCAAGCGCAAGCGAGGCGACCGGAGCACGCCGACGCCTGCCTCGTCGGCCGTGTGGGACGTGCCGGCCCGCACCGGCGCCGACTACGCCGCGGTCTCCGGCGACCGCAACCCGATCCACACCTCGCGGCTGGGCGCGCGGCTGTTCGGCTTCCCGCGGCCGATCGCGCACGGCATGTGGAGCAAGGCGCGCTGCCTGGCCGCGCTGGAGGGCCGGCTCCCCGACGCGTACACGGTGGACGTGGCGTTCCGGCAGCCGATCCCGCTGCCCTCGCGGGTGTCGTTCGCGGCCTGGCCCGAGTCGACCGGCTGGGAATTCGGTCTGCACAGCGACCGTCCCCATCTTGCGGGCCAAGTTACGCCACCGTAACGTTACCGGCCAGTATCGATCGGTACGGAGGCCCGCATGGAGTTCTGGCTCGACCTCAACGAGGAACAGACCGAGCTGCGCGACTGGGTGCACGGCTTCGCCTCGTCCGTGGTGCGGCCCGCCGCCGCCGAGTGGGACGAACGCGAGCAGACGCCCTGGCCGGTGTTGCAGGAGGCGGCGAAGATCGGGCTGTACGGCTTCGAGTTCCTGGTCACCACCTGGTCCGATCCGACCGGGCTGTCGATGCCGATCGCCAACGAGGAGCTGTTCTGGGGCGACGGCGGCATCGGGATGGCGTTGAGCGGCACGGCCCTGGCGGTCGCCGCGATCTACGGCTCGGGCACGCCGGACCAGCTCGTCGAGTGGGTGCCGCAGTGCTTCGGCGACGCCGGCGACCCGAAGGTGGGGGCGTTCTGCTCGACCGAGCCGGAGGCCGGATCCGATGTGGGCGCGATGCGGACCCGGGCGATTTATCACGAAGCGTCCGACGAGTGGGAGATCAGCGGGCAGAAGGCGTTCGCGACCAACGGCGGCATCGCGAACGTGCACGTCGTGACCGCCTCGGTGGATCCCGCCCTGGGCACGCGCGGGCAGGCCGCGTTCATCGTGCCGCCCGGCACCGCCGGCCTGACCGGCATGAAAAAACTCCGCAAACTCGGCCTGCGTGCCTCGCACACGGCCGACGTCTTTCTCGATTCCGTACGCGTCCCCGGCCGTTGCCTGCTCGGCGGCAAGGACGCGCTGGACGAACGATTAGCGCGCGCCCGCTCGGGGCAGCGGGCGTCCAAGCAGGCCGCGATGCGTACGTTCGAACTGTCCCGGCCCGCGGTCGGGGCGCAGGCTTTGGGCATCGCGCGCGCCGCCTACGAGTATTCGCTGGACTACGCCAAGACCCGGGTCCAGTTCGGCCGGCCGATCATCGAGAACCAGGCGATCGCGTTCGCGCTGGCTGACATGCGCACCGAGATCGACGCGGCCCGGCTGCTGGTGTGGCGGGCCGCGTGGATGGGCCGCAACGACAAGCCGTTCCTGGCCGGCGAGGGCTCGATGTCCAAGCTGAAGGCCGGTGAGGTGGCCGTGGCCGTCACCGAGAAGGCGGTGCAGATCCTCGGCGGCGCCGGCTACCTGCGCGACCATCCGGTGGAACGCATGTACCGGGACGCGAAGATCTACACCATCTTCGAGGGCACGTCGGAGATCCAGCGGCTGGTGATCTCCCGGGCCGTCTCCGGCATGCAGATCCGATGATGGCGTTCGTCGCGGCGACGATGGCCCGGCGCGGGCTGCTGCGGCCCGGCCCGCCGGTGCGGGTGCTGCGGCAGTTCGGGGCGTTGCGGCGGTGGGGCTTCGGGCTGGCCGGCGAGCTACGCCAGGCCGCGGCCCGAGACCCGGACCGGATCGCCGTGGTCGACGACGAGCGGTCGGTGACGTACCGGGAACTGCTGGAACGCTCGGTGCGCATCGCCCGCGCCCTGCCGGTGGGCCCGGGTGATCGGGTGGGGATCCTGCGGCGCAACTCGGCCGCGATGATCGAGACGATCGCCGGGGTGGCGCAGACCGGCGCGGACCCCGTGCTGATCAACACCGGGCTGTCCGCCGAGCAGATCATTGGGATCGCCGCCGACCAGCACCTCCGCATGATCATCTGCGACGACGAGTTCCCCGGCGATCTGCCGGCGGCGCGGTTGGAGGCGATGCTGGTGGCGTCCTCCGCCGACGACATGGAACCGACGGCCCGGCGCGGCGGCGATCGCGAACCGCCCGCCCGGCGCCGCGGCGCCGACCTGGAACCGCCCGCCCGGCGCGGCGGCGCGGGCGACCTCGAACCGTCGGCCCGGCACCACGGCGGGGGCGTGGAACCGACGGCACACCGCCGTGGCGGCGGCGACCTGGAACCGCCAGCCCGGCCCGGGCGCACGATCGTGCTGACCTCAGGTACGACCGGCCTGCCGAAAGGGGCGCGGCGGCCGACGCCGACCGGATTCGGTCCACTGTGCTCGATCATCGACCGGATCCCGCTGCACGCCGGGGCGCGGGTGATGATCGCGGCGCCGCTGTTCCACACGTGGGGGTTCGCCGGTCTGCAGATCGCGCTCGCGCTGCGGGCGACGATCGTGCTGCGACGACGGTTCGAGCCGGCCACGTGCCTCGCGGCGGCCGCGGACTGCACGGCGCTGATCGCGGTTCCGGTGATGCTGCAGCAGATCCTCGAGGTGCCTGGAACACTACCGCGGCTGTCGGTGGTCGCGGTCAGCGGGTCGGCGCTGCCCGGCGGACTGGCGACCCGGTTCATGGACCGGTTCGGTGACGTGCTCTACAACCTGTACGGGTCAACCGAGGCGTCCTGGGCCGCGATCGCCACGCCCGCCGAGCTGCGGCTCGCACCGCAGACCGCCGGGCGCCCACCGCGCGGAACGGCGATGGCCGTGCTGGACGACTCCGGCCGCGCGGTGCCGCCGGGCACGACCGGGCACCTGTTCGTCGGCAACGAGATGCTGTTCGAGGGATACACGAACGGCGCGGCGGCCGCGCTCGAAGGCGGCCTGCTCGGCACCGGCGACCTCGGCTACATCGACGACGACGGCCTGGTCTTCGTCGCCGGCCGCTCCGACGACATGATCGTCTCCGGCGGCGAGAACATCTTCCCGTCCGAGGTGGAAGACCTCCTCGCGGCTCTGCCCGCGGTGCGGGAGGTGGCGGTGGTCGGTGTCGCCGATCCGCAATACGGGCAGCGGCTCGCCGCGTACATCGCGCTGAACCCCGGTTTCGCGCTAGACCGCGACGAGGTGCGCGAGCACGTGCGGCAGCACCGGGCCCGCTACTGCGTCCCGCGCGACATCATCTTCGTGCCGTCACTCCCCCGCAACGCCACCGGCAAAATCCTCAAACGCGACCTGCCCGGGTGACGTTCCTCCCCCACCCGCGGGCCATGGACATGAGCGTGGAGATTCGCCCGCCGAACCCGCTGTCTCGGCAGAGTCGGTCACCTTCACGTTCAAACGCACGGCCGGTTGATGGGCCGCGCACGGTTGGGCCTGGGGCATCGTGGCCACGGCGTCCTGGCCGTTCCCGAGCCGAGCCGCTCCGGAGCCAGGCCCCTCCCAAACCGGGCCACTCCCGAGCCAGGCCAGGGCCGCTCCCCAGCCGGGCCAAGGCCACTCCCCAGCCGGGCCAAGGCCACTCCCCAGCCGGGCCAAGGCCGCTCCCCAGCCGGGACAAGGCCACTTCCAAGCCAGGGCGCTCCCATGCCAGGCCACTCCCGACCTAGGCCGTTCCCAAGCCAGGCCCTCCCAAGCCGGGCCAAGGCCACTCCCGACCCAGGCCACTCCCGACCCAGGCCAATGCCGACCCAGGCCAATGCCGACCCAGCACTCCCCAGCCGGGCCGCGGGAGATCCCGATGCCGCCGCGCCGGGTCTCGGCAACCCGCAACCGACATCTGCCGCCGAGGCCGCCAAAAAGCACCCGAACAGGTCCCGCGGTGGCCGACCGCCCCGCCATCGATCCCACTACGTGGCGATCACGACCACATCGTGGACTTTCCGGCGACCTTGGAGACCTACGCCCATATGCGAGCCATAAATCTCCAAGGTCTACGAAACGCCGCGGAATACGCGGGAACAAAAGCCGCATGGGAGGAGGAATGGACCTCTACTGTGGACATAGATCCCACATCGCGGACACGCAGCCAGGATGTGGTCACCGGTCCCACACAACGGACGCCGGGTCTCACATTGTGAGCCAGCGTCCGCGCAGGCGAAGCACCCGCTCGACATCGTGCCGGCGAAGCCCGGGCGCCGTCCACGTCTCCGTGTACGCAGCCCGCTCTTTGACGCGGCGGTGACAGAAAGCGATCCGGCGCCCAGGTCGTTCCGCGGCCGGGCACCAAGATCGCGGCACGGCGGCGGGCCGATCCCGGCGCCTTCCGCCACGGCGGCCCGATCCCGGCGCCTTCCGCCACGGCGGGCCGATCCCGGTGCCTTCCGCGGCGGCCGTCCGAGGAGCCCCCGGGGCGGCCTCGCCAGGGCCACCGCCGCTCCCGTGCGACCCGCCTCACCAGGCTTCGGCGGGTGGCCAGCAGCACAGTGGCGGACCCGTTCGTGGGCGGTGACGGCCGTTTGCCGGGCGCCGCCGCCGGCCGTTTTGCCCAGCGCCGCAGCCCGCCGTTTTGCCCAGCGCCGCAGCCCGCCGTTTTGCCTGGCGTCCTGGGCGGCCGAGTGAATGTCCTGCGGCTGGTCGCCGCCGGACCCACCCACTCGTTACGCCGCGCGTTGTTCGGCGGTGACGACCCGCCGCGAACAGCCGTTTTGCCCGGCCCGCGGCCGGCCGTCCACTCCGGTAGCCTTCGAACGCGCGCACCGGGCGGAGCTGGAACGTCGCTACCTACTGCCGCTTGAACTCCTCGCAGCCGGCCGTCACGACCTCCTCGCCGGCCTCGAGGGTGACCTTCTTCTGCTCACCCTTGTCGGCGGTCTTCTGGAAGCCGCTGCCCTCCTTCGGGGTGACCTCGATCGTGCACTTGCTGTCGGTCGCGCCCTCGGTCACGTAGTCGCCCTCGCGGATGTCGGTGCCGACGACGAAGGTGCCGTTGTGAAAGGTTTCCGACTGTGCCGAGCCGCCGTTGCAGCCGGCGGCCAGGGCGAGTGCGGCGAGGGGGACGATGATGCTGGTGCGGCGCATGTGAACACTCCTCGAATCAGCGGCCTCACCCACAGTTCGGTCGATCGGCGGCCGGATTGAGCCGCCGGTAGAGTCCGCGTCATGGACGAGAGCCCGCTGCCCCGGCCGTGGCGGCTCGCCCTGGTGGTCGTGGCCGTCGCGACGGGTGCGCCGGCGTTGTGGCTGGGCTCGCCGCTTGCCGCGGCCGTTGCGCTGGTGGTCGCCCAGGCGGTCGCCGCTTGGTTCCTTCCGGTACGCCCGCGGGCCGCCACCCTGCTCGTCATGCTCACCAGCACCGCGCTGCAGTTCGTCGCGCCGGCGATCGGGCCGGGGATGCTGTTCGTGGTGCTGTGCAGTTACGCCTGGTTGCGGCCGGCCCGCGAGTCGCTGGCCGGGCTGGCGGCCGGGATCGTGCTGGCGTCCGGGCCGGCCGCGCTGCGGGAGCGGTGGGACCTGGCCGCCGTGTGGCTGGCCGCGTGCCTGCTCGCCTGGAGCTGGGGTGCGCTGGGCCGGGCGGCGGGGGCGCGCCGGGAGGCCGAGCGGCGCCGGGCGGTCCTGGAGGAACGCGCCCGCATAGCACGCGAGCTGCACGACGTCCTGTCGCACACGGTGTCGCTGATGGTGGTGCAGACGGCCGCGGCCGACGATGTCTTCGAGATCGACCCGGCGCGGGCCCGGCAGGCGGTGCGCGGGGCCGAGGAGGCGGGCCGGTCGGCGCTGGCGGAGCTGCGGCTGTTCCTGCGCAGCGTGAGCGACCCGGACGAGATCGAGCTGCAGCCGCAGCCGTCGCTCGCCGGCCTGGACGCGCTGGTGACCACGATGGCCGACGCCGGGCTGCCGGTGCGGCTGCGGCGCGAGGGCGTCGGCGAGGTGCCGGCGTCGGTGCAGCTCTCGGCGTACCGGATCGTGCAGGAGTCGCTGACCAACACGCTGCGCCACGCCGCGGCATCGGGCGCCGACGTGCTGGTGCGGGTGGCGCCGGGCGAGCTGCTCGTCGAGGTCCGCGACGACGGCACCGCCGGCAACGGCCGCTCCGGCCCCGGGGGCGGGCCGGATGCGGGCAGCGCCGCGCGGACAGATGCCGCGGGCGGGCAGAGCGCGGGCAGCACCGCAGGCGGATCGGGCGCGAGCAGCACCGCGGACGGATCGGGCGCGGGCAGCACCGCGGACGGATCGGGCGCGAGCAGCACCGCGGACGGATCGGGCGCGAGCAGCACCCCACGGACCGGCACCGCAGGCGGACCGAATGCCGCCAGCACCCCACAGACCAACCCCGCAGGCGGACCGAACGCCACCACCACCCCACAGACCAACCCCGCAGGCGGACCGAACGCCACCACCACCCCACAGACCAACCCCGCAGGCGGAACGGGCGCGGGCAGCGCCGGGCGGGTCGGCGCCGGAGCTGGCGGGCGCGGACGAGGGGGCGCCGGGAACGGCGCGGGCGAGGGGCGGGGCATTGCCGGGATGCGGGAGCGGGCCAAGCTGCTCGGCGGAACGCTGACGGCGAGGCCGGCGGTGGGCGGCGGGTTCGTGGTCTCGGCGCGGCTGCCCTGGAAGGAGATCTGATGATCAAGGTGCTGATCGCCGATGACCAGGCCCTGGTGCGGGCCGGCTTCCGCATGATCATCGAGGCGCGTGCGGACATGGCCGTGGTGGGTGAGGCGTCGGACGGTGAGCATGCGCTCCGGCTGGCCGCGCAGACCCGGCCCGACGTGGTGCTGATGGATGTCCGCATGCCCGGCACCGACGGGCTGGCCGCCACCGCGCGGCTGACCGCCGAGCCGGGCGCGCCCAAGGTGATTGTGCTGACCACGTACGACCTGGATGAGCCCTTGTACGCGGCGTTGCGGGCGGGCGCCAGCGGCTTCCTGCTCAAGGACGTGCGCCCGGCCGACCTGGTCCAGGCCGTCCGCGTCGTGGCGCGCGGCGACGCCCTGCTCGCGCCGTCGGTGACGAGGCGGCTGCTGGACCGCTTCGTCACCACCGACCTGACGCCGCCGGCGGCCGCCGGGATGCTCTCGTCGCTGACGGACCGTGAGCGCGAGGTGCTGACCCTGATGGCCCGCGGCGCCTCGAACGCGGAGATAGCCGCCCAGCTCGTGGTGGGCGAGACGACGATCAAGACGCACGTCTCGGCGGTTCTGCGCAAGCTGGGCGTCCGCGATCGTGTCCAGGCGGTCGTCCTCGCCTACGACCTCGGCCTGGTCCGGCCCCGCGCCTCCTGACGGCCGCTCTCCTCCTCAAGGAGGAGGGGGCGGACCGTTCCGCGGCCGGAGGTGCCGGCGCCCCCGCGTTTCTAGCGTCAAAGGCATGACTGAAACGGCGAGGCGGCCCGCTCTGCGGCTCGTGGTGATGCTGCTGTTCGTGTCCGTCGGGATGAGCTTGCTCGTCGCGGCGCTCACCCTGGTCTTCCGGCACGACATCCTCTCCTACCAGCTCGCCCACCGGCCCGGCGCCGACCCGGGCGCGCTGGAGCGGACACTGTGGACGCGGCCCATCCCCACGTTCGTGGTCGCGATCCTCTACATCGGAGTCGCCCGGCGGCTCCGGGAGGGCGGCCGCCGCGCCTGCCGCCGGGTCCGCATCGTCTCCGTGGTCGGGCTGCTCGCGGTCGGCTGGCTGCTGGTCAGCGGCGAGTACCCGGGCTGGCTGCGCATCGTGCAAGGGGTTCAGATGGTGGCCCTCGCCACGCTCGCGATCGCGGTCAACCGGCGGTCCGTGCGCGGCGAGCTGGCCGCGAGCGTGCCGGACGCCCGGCCCCGCAACCGGCGCGCGGCCTGGACGCTGGTCGTGCTCAGCCCGGTCATCGCCGAGGTCAGCCTCGGGAACGTGCCGCTGCGGCAGGCCTGGATCGTGGTGTTCTTCGTGCCGATCTACGGGGCGGGGACCCTGCTCATCCGGGAGGTCGTGCGGCGGACCGGCGGCAGCGTGGTCAACCTGCTGGTGCTCGGGGTGGCGTACGGGCTGGTGGAGGAAGGTCTTGCCCTGCAAAGCCTGACAAGCCCGCGTCTGTACGGGGCGGCGGACTGGGCACCGCGGTTGTTCGGCCTGAACACGGCGTACACGGAAGTGAATCTGGTCTATCACGCGGTGTTCAGCGTCGCGGTGCCGGTGCTGCTCGTCGAGCTGATGTTCGCGGGGCACGGGGAACGGGCGTACGTGCGAAGGGGTGGGCTGGTCACGACGGGGATCGTCGCCTTGCTCGGGGCGGGGCTGCTGCGGGTGCTGGTGCCGCCGAGTGAGGATCCCGGCTATCAGATGCCGGTGGCCGCGATCGTGGTGATCGGGCTGGTGACGCTGGTCGTCGCGGTGGTCGGGATCCGGCTGCGGGTGCCAGCGCCGACCCGCCAGAACGGCCGTCCGCCGGCCGCGATCGGGCTGATCACCGGGCTCGCCACCCTCCTGTTCCTGGGGCTGATCTGGCCGTTCGGCGGGGCCACGCAGCCGTCCTTCACGCACGGGGCGTGGGCGCTGCTGCCGATGGCGGTGGCCGCCGCGGTCGTCGTGACGACCGCGATGACGCTGCGGCGGTGGAGCTGGACGCCGTCGCATCTGCTGGGCGCCTGCCTGGGTGCGGTGGCGGGGCACACGGTGTTCGGGCTGGTCGTCAACGCGGAGACTGTCGAGGACCGGATCTTTCTGGGGGTGCTCGCCGCGGTCACGGTGGCGATCGCGTGGCGGGCCAGGCCGTCCGGCGCCGTGGGGTGGCGCCGGACGGCGGGCGGCCCACCGGTCAAGCCAGAACCGGCTGCCGCAGGGGGGCAAGAGCGTTGCTCCAGGTCACCGTCTGTTCCAGGACGGTCGTAAGGTCGCGCTCGTGCCGGGGCGTGGGCTGGAAGACGCTGAAGTTCTCGAAGTCTTTATCCAGGTACAGCGTGAGCTGCGCCTTCACGTCGGCCAGCTGCAGCTGGCCGACCAGCGAGCGCAGGTGGCCGACCGCGTTGGAGCCGCCCCAGACGCCGTAGCTGACGAAGCCGACCGCCTTGTTGTTCCACTCCTTGTTGAGGTAGTCGAGCGCGTCGGTCAGACCGCCGGGCGGCATGTGGTTGTACTCGGGGGTGACGATGATGAAACCGTCGAAGGGGGCGATCTTCTCGGCCCACGCCAGGGTGTGCGGCTGGCTGTACTGGTCCATGGCCGGCGGGATCGGTTCGTCCATGTGCGGCAGGTCGTGGTCGAGCAGGTCGATCAGCTCGAACTCGGCGTCGGCGCGGCGCGAGGCGATCTCGTGGACCCACGCGCCGACCTGGACGCCGACGCGGCCCGGGCGGGTGCTGCCCAGGATGATTCCGATGGTGGTCATCGGGGCTCCGTTCTTGGCGATTTGCTTCGTCAAGAACGGACGCTAGGAGACGCCGGCCGCGGCGCCAATGTCACAACGGCGTGGTCGTCAATTAGCTGACAAGAAAGGCTCCGGCGGGGACTCGGTCCCCGCCGGAGCTCTCGCGTTACTGCTCGCTGTCCTGCTGCGCCTGCTTGTCGGCGGCGACGCGGACGAGCTCGACGAGCCCGCTCGCGTACTCCTGGGACTCGGAGTGCGCCTCGTCGTACGGCGGCTGGAACCCGACGCCCTCCCACTCTCCGGTGGCGTCGTTGTAGATGTCGTTGCCGACCTCGAAGTCCCACGCGTCGATGCCCAGCTCGTAGTACAGCTGGTCGGCCGAGTTACCGGCGGCCGAGTACAGCACGTCGGCGACCGGTCCGGTGTAGGCCGGCCAGGTCACCGTGCCCCGCTCGGACGCGATGGCACCGACGATGCGGCGGGCGCTATCCAGGTAGAACTTCGACTCGTCGATGTCCGGGCGCGGCAGCGTGATGCGGCCGTCCGCCTTGTACGAGCCGGGCGGCCACATGAAGTAGCCGCCGTAGGAGTGCACGTTCATCGCGAACTCGATGTTCGAGTGGGCCTTCGCGAGCGCGATGACGTTGCTGCTCTCCGCCTCGGACAGCTCCGAGGTGCCGGAGTACGTGCCGGACAGGCAGTTCGCGCTGCCGCCCACGTACCCGTCGAAGAACGAGCCGACCGTGTAGTTGCGGTTCACGTCGACACCCCACGAGTCCTTGTTACGGGGGTCGCGGCTGGTGCCGACGCAGTGGTTGACCATGTTCTTGCGCTGGAAGTTGAAGTCGTTGAACGAGTAGTTCGCGCCGTCCGGGTTGACCACCGGGATCACGAAGATGTCGGTGTTGTCGACCATCTGCTTGGTGGCCGGGTCGGTGGCGTAGTTGGCCAGCATCCGCTCCGCGAACTCCAGGGTGACCAGCGGGGTCGCCCACTCACGCGCGTGCTCCTGGGAGTACGCGAGCACGCCGATCTTCGAGCCGTCGCGGACCTTGCCGATGCGCAGCGCCTGCACGGTCCACGGCTTCTGCGACACCTCGGTGCCCTTGAGCCCGTCGTCGAGGCGTACCGGAGCGACGACCGGCATCTTCAGGCCGGCCGAGCCGGACTCGACGAACGCGTCGAACGTCTGCGGGAACTTCGCCGAGACGAAGGCGGCGACGTCGTCGGTGGTGCTGAGGATCGCGCCGGTGGCGTCGGTGGCCAGGGAGATCGACAGGACGCGGTCCTTGTACGTCGCCGACAGCGTCTTGTTCTTCTTGCCCGGGTCGACGGTCGTGACCTGCACACCGTTCATGTTCTGGTCGCCGAACTTCACCGACTCGACCACCACGGCGGCCACCGCCGGATCACCCACGTACGCCACGGCGTTGCGCCGGTAGCCCTGGGTCTTGTTCGGCAGGTCGATGACGTCGACCAGGCTCGGGTACTGCTTCTTGAGCCGCTTGATCCGGGCCTGGATGTCGGTCGGCGTCATGTACGCCGAGATGAAGTCCTTCTGGTAGCCGGCCGGGTTGGCCGGCGGGGTGGCACCGGGCCACGCGGACGGGGTCTTCGGCCGGGACACGCCGCCCAGGCTGGAGGTCGCGGTCACCGACACCGGCTTGGCGGGCAGCGCCTGCGGCAGCGCCCAGTGGTACTGGTACTCGCCGGAGTCCTCGAACCGCATCAGCTGGTACGAGCCGGTGGTGCCGTCGGCCAGCTTCCAGGTGACGGTGATCTCGACGTCCGGGTCGTCGGTCGCCGTGGTGGTGACCTGCGTCTGCAGGAAGGTCTTGCCCTTGCTGGTCCACCAGTACGCCTGCAGGAAGTTCAGCGTGTCGGTGTTGACGGCGAGGGCCTTGGCGCTCAGCGCGTTCGCGCTCTTCTTGGCCGACGCCGGGACGCGGGCCGCGGCCTGCGACTGGCGCTCGATGAGCTGCACCGGCACCGCGCCGGACTGCTTCATCTGGGCGAACTGGACGTCGTCGACGACCAGGTCGGCGAGCACGGTGCTGCCGTCGAGGCGGGGGCGGGCGGCCAGGTCGGCGCCGTCGGCCACCAGCTTCTGCAGGGTGGCCTCGTTCGGCATCCGGAAACGGATCAGGGCGTATTCGCCGGAGCCCAGCGTGATGTCGACGGCCTTCGCGGTGGCCTGCTTGGCCTGCTTCGCGGGGGTCGCGTTCGCCGCGGGTGGGACGAACGCGACCGCCAGGGTGAGAGCGGCGGCGGTGGCCGCCCATCGGATTCGGGGTGACATTCAACCTCCTGGAGGCGGAAAGGGTCGTTGATCACCCCATCGCTCCGATCGACACATGTCAACCAGTCGATCGGTTTACAGTGGATCAGTCCGTGGCGTCGTCCGACATTTGCAGGTCAAGGCCGGTCTGCGGGGTCGACGGACGTAGGAAGACGGCGGCACCCGGTCCAGACCCGCGTTGCCGAGCGCGACGGCGGCCAATGGTCGTCCTCGGCGGGACGAAGCCCAGTACGCCCCGGCTACCTCTTCATCGCGGCTTGGCGAACAGCGGCCGCGGAGTGGGTCGGGTCACTCGTCGGAACGTGACGTGCCGACTACCCTCGATAATCGTGCCAAGTGGCCTTCTCTCCGACGGTGAGCTCGACCAGCTCTCCCGTGACTGCTTCATCCCCGTCATCCCGTTTGTCGGGGAGGGCAGCACCGTCCAGATGACCGAGCAAGACCTCAGCGACTCGGTCGGGCTCATGCGGCTGTCGACCACGGGTTCGTTCCGCTCGGTACGCACGGCGCGTCTCGCCGCCCAATCCACCGGAAGCGAGATGATGCTCCTCTCGGTGGGTCTGAATGGCGATTTCCGCGTTCGCCAGAATGGAAAGGCCGCGTGGCTGACCGTCGGGGACGCGGTTCTTTACCAGGCACGTGACGAGTGGGAACTCGAGACTCGGGGAAACAGCCGAAGTCAGCTCATCAAGTTTTCGCGCGACTTGCTGCCGCCGCGGACACGGGACATCCGTGAGACCGGCCCCGGACTCGACTCGGGCGCACCGGCGATGACGCTGTTCGCGCGCTACCTCGATCAGCTCGACAGCTGCGCGGCCGGCCTCACCCCACTGCAGCGCGCCGACGCCGGGCATGCCGCGATCGCCCTGCTCAACATGGCGCTCCGCGGCACCGAGCCCGCCGGCCCGGACGGTTCGGATCCGGTTCTTCTGGAGATGCTGCAGGCGTACGTGCGGGATCATTTAGCCGGGCCGCTCACCGTGGAGGACCTCGCGCGGGCGCACCACATCTCGGTGCGTCAGGTCTATCACCTGTTCGAACTCGCCGACATGACACCGGGCGTCTACATCCGTACGCGGCGACTCCGAGCAGCGCGAGACCTTCTCGCCGACCCCACGTCCCTCCGCCTTTCCATCAGGCGAGTCGCCGCGATGACCGGCTTCCCCAACGTGCGCACGTTCCACCGCGCGTTCCAGCAGGAATTCGGGACGACACCCGACAGCTGGCGGCACCACGGCAAGGCTCCGGAACCACCACGGCGCCAGCCTGGCGTGGTCGGATAGCCCGACCGCCGGGTTGGCGCCGCGAGACCGCCGAAATCACGCAAGAACTGCCACCCGCCGTGCAGGAAATGTCTTCGCACAGCCCGCTTGATGGTGCTTCTCTTCAAGGGAACACGCGCTAGAGCAGGGAGCGAAGATGCCGACAGTCACCAGCCAGGACGGAACCGAGATCTTCTACAAGGACTGGGGAACGGGGCAGCCGGTCGTGTTCAGCCACGGATGGCCTCTCTCATCCGACGACTGGGACAACCAAATGTTGTTCTTCCGCGAGCAGGGTTACCGTGTCATCGCTCACGACCGCCGCGGCCATGGCCGCTCGGAGCAGGTCGCCGACGGGCACGACATGGACCACTACGCCGACGACCTGGCCGCGGTGACCGAGCACCTCGACCTTCGCGACGCCATCCACGTCGGACACTCCACCGGCGGCGGCGAGGTCGTGCGCTACCTCGGCCGTCATGGCGAGTCCCGCGTCGCCAAGGCCGCGATCATGTCGGCGATCCCGCCGCTGATGGTGCGCACCGAGGCCAACCCGGGCGGCCAGCCGAAGAGCGTCTTCGACGACTTTCAGACCCAGCTCGCGAACAACCGCAGCCAGTTCTACCTCGACATCGCCTCCGGCCCCTTCTACGGCTTCAACCGGCCGGGCGCCGAGCCCTCCGATGCGCTGATCCGCAACTGGTGGCGTCAGGGCATGATGGGCGGCGCGAACGCCGGCCACCTGGGGATCGTCGCCTTCTCCCAGACCGACTTCACCGAGGACCTCCGGAAGATCACCGTGCCGGTGCTGGTCATGCACGGCGACGACGACCAGATCGTCCCGTACGCCGACTCGGCGCCCCTGACCGCCAAACTTCTGCAGAACGGGACGCTGAAGACCTACCCGGGCTTCCCGCACGGCATGCCGACCACCCAGCACGCCACCATCAACGCCGACCTCCTGGCGTTCTTCCGGTCCTGACCCCTCCAGCACTGTTCCTCCCCAACGCGCCGGTCCGTCACCATCGACGGGCCGGTGCGTATTTTGGTTCGGCCGAGGTGCCGCCGTCCGGCCGCGGATCGACAGGGGTCGACCACCATGGATCAAAGCGAGTCTGACGGGCGTTCGGAAGCCATGCCCGCCTCCGGGACCGACGAGAGTGCTCGCCGCCACGACCCACCTCAGGACGAGGGAATGGATTCCGGCGAGGGGGCACGCTGCGGCCGGCGGAGGTGCGACCCACCGGGCTTCTCGAGCACGTGGTGACGGGCCGCCGCGGCCGCGCCAGGTGCGCGGCTCGCCATCCACCTCACGGTGATCATCGTCATCCGTCTGAAGGATCGGGGCTCTCCCTGCGTCGCTCCGGCTACGCGGACGGTTTGGCCCCGGCCGGCCCGCGACCGCTGAACTGTCGTCCGCGAAAGACGACGCCAGGATGAGAATGGGCGACCGACGCGAGGCTGGCGAAAGCGTCGGTGAGCAGTTCGAGGCCCCGATGGATCTCATGCGAGGCGCGCGGCAGCGTGCGGAAGTCCCGGCCGTTCCAGATCGTCTCCTCATAGTCGTCGTGGTCGGGCGTTATGGAGGCAACCGCAAGAAGTGGATATTCGGCCGACGACATGGTCTGCGCGTCGGCGATGAAAACCACCGCGAGGACGGCGTGCGGGGCGGACGCCTCGAGCACCTCGTCGACGGTCGCGCCGTCCCATTCCGGTCCCTCTATCACAAACGTGGGGCCCGTATTGTCGAGCGCAGCCCGGACGCGCCGCCAGGCGACATTGTCCGAGTAATCGGTCCGAACCACGACGGTGACCAATTGGCCGCGGTCCTCGAAGTCTTCGGGAAAGGTCCTCATACTGCTAGGAACGCCGCACCAGCGCCCGCGTTCACCGGAGTGTCGGATCCCGCGTCAGCTGATGTACTTCCGGCAACGGCGGCTCAGGTCAGGTTGATCAAGGAGCGCACCAGTCCGTCCAGGGCGCACGGATCCCAGCAGGGATACGGACGTTTCACCGTGCCTTCCGCCGGGAGTTCGGGTTATCGCCGGACGAGTGGCGGCACAAGGACTCGGGCCCGGTGAGCGACACCGTTCACACGCGGGCCAGGATGTCCGGATCGCCGAACCGCGACGGCGGATCGATGAGCTGTGCAACCCGCAGGAAGGCGAGCGCCAGCTCCCGGTCCCGGCTCACCCCGGCCCGAAGAGGTGCCATCGGGTCCGCGGCCGGGTCGTAGCCTGGCTCGAACCTGCGGTCGTTGCCGGTGGCCAGCTGCCACGGCACGTCGATGATCGGGGCCGACTCGGCCAGGAACCGTTGCGGCAGATCGTCGCCGGCTCCCGCGAGCAGGTCCCGCAACAATCGCGCTTCCATCGCCGCCACCGTCATGCCCTGCCCGTACGACGGGTTGAACGAGCAGATCGCGTCTCCGATCGGGAGGAAACCGGCGGGCAGCCGGCTGGTGCGGTCGAAGCGGTAGCGACGTTCGGCAGGAAACCGCATCAGAGCGGCGGGGCCAAGTGGTGTGCCGCCGCGAAGGAGACGCGACAGGACGTCGGTGGGCAGTTGGTTCGCAACCTCCAGCAGCCCGGCGTCATCGGTGGCCAGCGGGGCTCCGGAGTAGCCGGCCATCATCAGGATGCAGCGGTCGCCCTCCTCAGCGAACACGAACCCGCTGTAGGGATGGCCCGGGTACGCCCAGGAGGCGGTGCCGAGGTGGCCGCCGAGGTCCTGGCCATGCCGGCGATACGGCCGGGAGGCGTACGCGAGACGGATTTGTTGTGATTCGACCGGGATCGAGCACCCGATCTCCTCGAGCCATCGCGGCGATAAGGTGGCCCGTCCGGTGGCGTCGACGACCAGGTCGGCACCGGTCCACTCGCGGACCTTTCCGGCGACATTTGCCCGTACGCCCACGACCCGTCGCCGGTGCGGCGTGGTGATCAAGCCGTCGACGACACAGCCGGGCACGAAAACGATTCCTGGCCGCTCGGTGATCCGGCGGCGCACCACCCACTCGAGCAGTGGCCGGCTGGCCGACAGCCCGGTGATCCCGGCGGGGCGGCGGCTGACCGGCCTGCCCTCGACGAACCACTGCACATCTTCCATCAGGTCGCCGGTGGCCGCGCCGGCACGCACCATCTCCGCGAGGAAGCCGGGGAGAAGCTCCTCCAGTGTGGTCAGTCCACGACTCAGCAGGGCGTGCAGATGCCGGCTCTGCGGGACGCCGCGGCGAGCCCGGGCACCGTCGGGAACCCGGTCGCGTTCCAGGACCACCACGCGGTCGAATCGCTCGGACAGCACCACGGCCGTGAGTAGCCCGGCGAGGGAACCGCCGAGTACGTACGCGGTTCCTGACCCCGCCATGCTTCACTCCGTTCGCCACGGCATCGACGGCGCCCGTCACCGTCGTTCGCCCTCGACAAACGGATCACGAGCGAAGATCTTCATCCGCGGCACGATCAATCTTTCGGTGCGTGCCGAGGTCGGTGACCACGGCCTCGCCCCACGCGCCAGACGCTGCGTCGGGACGGGATGGTCAGGCGCCGGCCAGGCCGGGGAACGTGCCGTACGGGCCCAGCTCGCCGAACGCCAGCGTGGCGTCGAACTCGCCGCGGGGGATGTCGGGCCACGCAGGCAGCGCCGGGGACTCGGCCAAGCCCAACGTCACGTGGGGACGGAAGTCGTCGCCCACCTGGCCGAGCGGGGTCGCGCCGGCGTCCCGGATCCAGCCGAGGACCTCACGGTGCAGGGCGTCCAGCGACGGGCGGCGCACCACCTCCAGCCCGAAATAGACGCCACCGGCCGGGAAGTAATAGTCGCCCGGCGGGGTGATGGCGTACAGGAGACCGATGATTTTGACCGGGAGTGTACGGGCCGACACGCGTGCGGAAAGGGACGCGGCCTGTGCGGGCGAGCCGTCGAAGTGGGCCACCGAGACGTGCGCCGGAGCGCGCGAGCCCAGGACGTGCGCCGGGGACGGGCCGGCGACCGCCGCGGCGAAGGCGGCGAAGCGGGCGCGGGTCTGGCGGGACGGCAACAGGACCACTCCGTACGGCACGTACATGATCCTCTCACCTCGCGGTGGCAAGGTATCGGCCATGCGCGTTTCGATCTGGCCCGGACTCGGGCAGCCCTATGCTTCCATCCTCGAGGCCGCCCGGCACGCGGCGGACACCGGCTGGGACGGTCTCTACATCGCCGATCACTTCATGCCGAACGCGGCCGACGACACCCGGCCGACGCTGGAATGCGGGGCGCTGCTCGCCGGGCTCAGCGCGGTGGTGCCGCGAGTGCGCATCGGGTCGCTGGTGTACGGCAACACGTATCGGCATCCGGCCGTGCTGGCGAACATGGCGGCGACCACCGACCACATCTCGGGCGGCCGGTTCACGCTGGGTGTCGGGGCCGGGTGGCAGGTCAACGAACATCAGCAATACGGCCTGGAGCTGCCCTCGGTCAAGCGGAGGCTGGACCGTTTCGTCGAGGCGTTACGCATCTTACGCGGATTGTTGCGTGCTCCGCGAACTACTGTGGACGGCGAGTATTACCAGGTTGCGGACGCGGTGTGCGAGCCCAAGCCGGTGCAGGATCGGATGCCGCTGCTGATCGGCGGCAGCGGCGAGAAGCGGATGCTGGGCATCGTCGCCGAGTACGCGGACGCCTGGAACGCCTGGGGCCACCCGGAGCTGATCGCGCACAAGTCGGGCGTGCTGGACGATTTCTGCGCGCGCGTCGGACGCGACCCGAAGACGATCGCCCGGACCGCGCAGGCGATGGTCGTGGTGGACGGCCCGCTCCCGGACGCCGGCACGCGGCCGGTGATCGGCGGGTCGCCGGAGAAGCTGGCCGCCACGATCGCCGCGTACCGGGCCATCGGCCTGGACGAGCTGATCGTGCCGGACGGCTTCCTCGGCACCGGGGCGGAGCGGCTCAAGGCGATGGACGTGATCCTGGGTCTCGTCCGGGCCTGAGCGCCAGGTCGCGGTGCTGATTTGCCGGAAGTTTCGGCGTCCTTGGAACCCGCGGCCGGGGACATGCCTTTACGCATCTCGATGTAGCCGAAACGGGGCCTGGAGCGACGATGTCCCCGGTCGGGAGCATGGACGCATGACCGTCAGACCACCGTTCGACGCGGAACTCCGCGATGTCCTCGAGTCCCTTCCGATGGCGCCGCCGCCGGTGGTGACCCGCGACATGATCCCGATGCTGCGCCAGGCTCCCCCGCTCGGCGGCACCATCGCCGGAATTATCGGCCACCGTCCGGTGACGCACCGGACGGTGACGATCCCCGGGTACCGCGGTGACGAGATCGAGGTGTCGGTGATCCAGCGCACCGACCACGCCGGGCGCGGACCCGGCATCTACTTCCTGCACGCCGGGGGCCTGATGTTCGGCGACCGGTTCCTCGGGCTCGGCCAGGTCATCGACTGGATCGAGGGCTTCGACGCGGTGTGCGTGACGGTGGAATACCGCCTCGCCCCCGAGTATCCGGACCCGTACCCGGTCGAGGACAGCTATGCCGGCCTGGTCTGGACTTCCGCGAACGCCGCCGATCTCGGCATCGACCCGGATCGGCTGGTGGTGCTGGGTTCGAGCGCCGGTGGCGGGGTCGCGGCGGGGACGGTGCTGCTGGCTCGCGACCGCCAAGGGCCGGCGGTGAAGGGGCAGATGCTGCTTTATCCGATGCTCGACGATCGTGACCAGGGCGTCTCGGTTGAGCAGTTCGACGGTGTGGGGGTGTGGACGCGCGGCAGCAACGCGACCTCGTGGACGGCGCTGCTGGGTGAGCGGCGCGGGACCTCGGACGTGTCGATCTACGCGGCGCCGGGGCGGGCGACGGATCTGTCGGGGCTACCGCCTACGTTTGTGGCCTGCGGGTCCGCGGATCTTTTCCGGGACGAGGACATCGCGTACGCCTCCGGGCTGTGGGCGGCCGGCGGGGATGCGGAGCTGCACGTGTGGGCCGGGGGGTATCACACGTGGGACACGATCGCGCCGCAGGCGGAGTTGACGGCGCGGTTGAATGAGGCGCGGACGCATTGGTTCGTGCGGGTGCTGCAGCGCTGAGTCCGGCGCGCGGTGCGGGTGGGTCAGCGCTGCGGTTGGCGGTCTGCCAGGGCGTACGAGACGCCTGCGGTCAGGGCGGAGACGGCCAGGACCGAGGGCCAGCCGCCGATCCGCTTGGCGAGCGGGTGGGACAGAGGCGCCCAGGTACGTCGCGACGAGCGCGAACCTACACCCGCAACCTCGCGGCAACCGTTTTACTCAGGTTCGGCTACGCCGCGCCGATCATCTCCGCGTCCACGAGAGCGGAGGAGAACACGTGCGCACCAAGAACGACGACGGTTTCACCCTGATCGAGCTGCTGGTGGTCGTGGTGATCATCGGGGTGCTGGTGGCGATCGCCGTCCCGGTGTATCTCAACTACCGCAAGGGTGCGGCGGACAAATCGGCCCAGTCAGACGTGCGCGCGGGGGTGAGCGCGGTGGAGCAGTTCTACGGCTCGAACGGCAACACCCTGCCGGACACGAACAAGAGCACGACCGGCAGCCCGATCACGCTGACGGCGGCGTCGCTGACCGGGCCGACCACGCAGACGATCACGCTCTCGGACAAGACCCAGCTCGGCTACGTGAAGAACGGCCAGGGCTACCTGCTCTGCGCGAGCAACAGCGGCGGCAGCGGAAACTGGTATCTGTACGACAGCACCGGCGGCGGGTCGGTGAAGGCCGCGGCCGGGACGCTGTCGCTGGACACCTGCGCCTAGGGGGTCCACGCGCGGAGCTTGTCCGGGTTGCGGACCGTCCAGATGCGGTTGATCCGGTCGCCGGCCACGTCGAAGGCGATCACCGTCACCACCACGCCGTCCTGTTCCATCACCAGGCCGGGCTGGCCACTGACCGTACGCTCCTGCAACGTCGGCATCACGCCGGTCCCGGCCAGCTCCACCAGCAGCCGGGCCACCGCGTCGCGGCCCTCGACCAGGGGCACGGCGCTGGCCAGCCCACCGCCGTCGGCCACCGCCTTCACCTGTGGGTCGAGCACGCCGATGAGGGCGCCGATGTCGCGTGCTTCCCAGGCCCGCTTGAACGCCCGCACGATCTCGGCCCGATCCCGCCCCGGCGTCTCGGGTGCGCGCGCTTCCTGCACCCGCCGCCGGCCGGAGGACGCCAACTGCCGGCAAGCTCCCGCCGTACGCCCAACGATCTCCCCCACCTCGGCGAACGAGTACCGGAACACGTCGTGCAGGATGAACGCGACCCGCTCGGCGGAGGTCATCTCGTCCAGCACCACGAGAAACGCCATGCTGACCGACTCGTCGAGCGTCACCCGGTCGGCCGGGTCGTCCGACGGCGCGTCCTCCGGCACCGGCTCGGGAAGCCACGAGCCGACGTAGCGCTCCCGCCGCACCCGCGCCGACCGCAGCAGGTCCAGGCAGATCCGGCTGGCCACGGTCGTCGCCCAGGCGGCCGGCGACTCGATGGCGTCGCGCTGGTCCGGGGTCATCGCGTACCAGCGGGCGTACGTCTCCTGCACGACGTCCTCGGCGTCCGCGACGGACCCGAGGAGCCGGTACGCGAGGTTGATCAGCCGTTGCCGTTCGCTCATCGGTATCACCCCCCTACGACGAGACAGCGTCACGGGATGTCAGGCCCATCTCGTCGGTGAAAGATCTCCGGCTCCTCCCGGGCCGCGAAGTGTCCGCCCCGCCGCCCGCGGTGTTCACTCACCAAGCTCCCAGAGGACGGCCGATCACGTCGACCCCGCGACGCCGTCAGTGCGCCGGGGCTCCACAACGCGGCACTAAGTCGCCGCACTGTCACGGCGGCCGCGTGACTGACTGCGGCGGCCGTCGCCGCCCGTTTCGCTGACCGAAGCGGACAACGGTGACTGGTTTGTCCGCATAAGGCGGACTTGGACAGCCCTGGCGCGGAGCCAGCGGGCACGTGCTGGCGGCACCGGGCAGCGGCCGTCCCACTATCCGGACGCGGAGGTCGCATCGTGGAACTGTTCAGCTGGTTCTCGCCGCTCACCCTGCGATGCGTTGGCCTTGCGTGGCGGACCTGAGGGCCGTGGCTGTGGGGAGCTGGGACGTTCCGGCCGTGACGGGTGCCCACACCCGCTGTGGGTTCGCCACGGTGTGGGGAACCACGGCCTCCCAGCCGTCGCGACTCCCCACACGTGGGTGAGGGTGGCCGCGGTGTGGGGAACCACGGCCTCCCAGCCACCGCGACTCCCCACACGTGGGTGCGGGTGGCCGCGGTGTGGGGAGCCACAGCCCCCCAGGCGTCGCTACTGCCCACACTCGAGTGGGGCGGCCACTGTGGGGAGCTGGGACCTGCCCGGCCCGGCGGCGCCGCCTCGCACGGGGACTCCCCGCGTAGGCGAACGTGTGATAGGGGCCCCGGCCCGACCGGCGCGGAGCCCTGGGCTGTCGGCGTCTGCGGGTGGGAGCGGGTGCTGGCCGGTGGAGGCGTACGGCGGGGGCTGGTCTTACAGGGGTGGCCTTGGCTCGAACGTTGTGGCGCTGTCGTCGTCGAGGCGGATCTCGCCGTGGCGTACCGAGAGTGCCCTGTCCGGATAGTTCACCGAGCGCAGCAGGACGCCGGGGCCGTCGCGGCTGGGCTGGGGGCAGAAGGTGGCGTCCTGGTTGAACAGCGTCGAGCCGTCACGCTCGTCCAGCCGCAGCTCGAAGTCGCGGTGCCGCAGGAAGTGGCCGGGGGCGTCGAGCGCCTCGAACGACAGGCAGGACGGCGAAGCCAGGCCCTTGCGTACGACGAAGCTGGCGGCCGCCTTCTCGTCGGGGTCGGCGTCCGCGTCGATGCGGTCCACGTCGACGTCGGGGCCGTCGTGCTCGACCCGGTAGCCGCCGTAGCCGGCGATCTCGAGGCCGATCGTCGAGCCGGCGACCAGGACCCCGGGCGGCGGTGCGGTTTTTCTGGGAGGTGCGGTCGTTTTCGGCTTCGTCTTCGACGGTGTCGGTTTCGAGGTCGGCTTGCGGGAGGGCGACGGGCTCGGCTTCGGCAGGATCGACACGGCGGCCGACGGGACCGCGATCGGCGCCGGCGGCGGGGGTTGCTCCAGGCTGCCGGGGGTCTGCGGTGGCGGCGCCTGCCGGATGCCGGCCAGCGCGAACCCGACGATCACCGCGACCACGACACCGGCCGCGGCGGCGAGCACGAGCCGGCTGCGCCGCGTCGGATCCATCCCGGACTCGTCGAAAGGCGGCAACCCCGGTGCGTCGGCCAGGGCGGGCTGGCGGCGGCGCATGAAGGCCGGCATCCGGCGGGGCCGGCCGCGGCGCGCCTCCGGCTCGATCGGATGAGGGGCGGCGTCGCGATAGGGGGGAACCCAGCCGCCGATGCGCAGACCATCGCGGTTCTCATCTTCGGGCATCAGAGGTTTCGCTCCCGCGAGGCGACTGTGGTGTTGTCGATCCGGACCCGCATCCTTCCGGCGTTCCCGCGCATTCGCAAGCCCGGCTGGCCAGTCCCACATTCGCCGACTCGGCCGCCCCGCGAAGCGGCGAACACCGGGCGCCTCACACGCCGGAGCAATCCCCGGTCATCCGCCGCGAAGGCGCAAACACCCGGGAGCCCCGCGGCCCCGCGCTAGATCATCGGTACGTCCACAACTGTCCAAGGCAGACACGATATGGGTGGAATCTCCGTCGCGGGCGGTGATCACCGGTGGGAGAAATCGCTGCTACGCTCGTGCGCGCCGGTGGGGCTGAAGGGAAACGCGAGAACCATGACTGACGATGCAGGGACGGCCAGGGCCGGGGTCAACAGTGTCGAGCGCGAGGTCGTCGAGAAGATCTCGGCGTCCGCGGCGCGCGAGGTCCCCGGGGTCGTGGACCTCGGCGGCGACGTGGCCCGGTTCTTCAACAAGGTGCTCGACGCCGTCGGTCTCGACGAGGTCGGCGACGCCACCCGCGGCGTGCAGGCGCACGTGAAGGGCGCCAGCGTCGAGATCGATGTGGTGGTGGTCATGGCGACCGGCAGCATCGTGGCCGACGTCGCGCGCGCGGTGCAGGCCAAGGTGACCGAGGCCGTCACGGCGTACGGGCTGACCGTGACCGGGGTCAACGTCAAGGTCGACGACATCGAGATGCCGCAGGAAGCCACGCCCTCGCTGTGACCTTCTGGGACGACCGTCTCGACGACGCCGCCCGCCAAGCACTGCAGCCCGGACAGCCGGACGACCTGAACCGGTCGCCGGACGTCCTCGTCGTGGGCGGCGGCGCCGTCGGGCTCGCCGTCGCGGCCGCGTGCCGCCGGGCCGGGCTCGGACAGGTCGTCACGATCGAGGGGGCCGCGCGCCTGGCGAGCGGGGCGTCCGGATCGAACGGTGGCGCCATCGCCCCGGACATGCACCTGCTCACCGACCCGCCGGAGATGGTGGCGTTCGGGCGGCGCAGTCGTGCGCTGTACCGAGAGTGGGACGCCGAATGGGGCGGTGCGATCGGCACGTGGCCGACGCGCTGGCTCAACATCTTTCCCGCCGGCGAGGGGCCGCTGGTCTCCCGGCAGGCGCCCGGCGACATCGAGGCACGCCCACTGCCCGAGGAGTTCCAGCCGATCGGCGAGGGCGAACTGGGCGAGCTCGAGCCGGACGTGCGCCTGCCCGAGGGCGGCACCGCCGTCCTCGTGGACGGTCAGCTCGGCGTCAACCCGCAACGCCTCGTCGCGGCCCTGGCGGCCAGAGCGGGAACGGTCGTCACCGGCGTACGGATGCTGGGGGTGGAACGCACCGGCGATCGCATCATCACCGTGCGCACCACCGCCGGGGATTTCACGCCGGGCGCGGTGGTGATGGCCACCGGGTTGCTGCCGGAGCCGTGGCGGACGCGGCAACGCTGGGTCAAGGGGCACATGGTGGCGGTCGCGCCCGGCCCGTGGCGGCTCGGCAGCGTCCTCGCCGGACCGCTCGGCGGCGGCACCCCGCTCGGCGACGGGACGATCTTCTGCGGCGGGAGCTTCGACGAGGGCGACAACACTCCCGACGTACGGCCGGAGGTGTCCGACCCGATGGCCGAAGCGCTCGCCACGCTGGTGCCGAAGGCCGCGGGCGCGCGCATCTCGCATCGATGGTGCTGCTTCCGCCCGTACGTGGAAGGTCGTCAGCCGGTCGTGGACCGCCTGCCGGAGGTGAGCAACGGCTGGTTCGCGGGCGGGCACTTCACCACCGGGATCATGATGGCCGCCGCGACCGGCGAGGCCGTCGCCGGCTGGATCAGCGAAGGGCGCACGCCGGAGCTCGTCCGGACGTTCAGCCTCGCCCGGTGAGAACATTCCCGGCCGTACGCGGGAGCGTGATCGCCTCCACCGCCGGAACGACCAGCAGCACCGCGAGGGCCACGAACGCCACCCGGTAGCCGCCGTCGCCGCCGGTCAGCGACTCGCCGAAGCGCACCAGCAGCGCGCCCACCGCGACGCCCAGGCCGCTGCCCACCTCCTGGACCGTCGACATGAGGGTGTTCGCGCTGGTCATCCGGTCGGACGGGACGTCCGCGAAGGCGATCGTGTTGTACGTGGTGAAGCCGGTCGACCGGACGATCCCGCTGCACGCGAGCAATGCCAGCAGCACCGGCAGCGGCGTCGTGGCCTGCAGGAACGCCATCGCCAGCAGGCACGCCGCGGAGGCGGTCACCGAGCCGAGCATGACCGTGCGGATGCCGAAGCGGCGCATCAGCGGCGTGGTGGCCGGTTTGATCCCGACGTTGCCGGCGAACAGGGCGATCACCACGAGGCCGGCCTGGGCGGCGGTCCAGCCGAAGCCGAGCTGGAAGAACAGCGGCAGCAGGAACGGGATCGCGGTGATGACGGCCCGGAAGACCGAGCCGCCGAGCGCGGTGACCCGGTACGTGCGGACCCGGACGATGCGCAGGTCGAGCAGCGGGCGGCGGCGGGTGCGCAGCAGATAGAGGATCGCTGCGGTGATCGCGGCCGCGGCCGGCACCAGCACGAGCCCGGCCACCTCGAGGCCGATGACGAGGGCGGCCATCCCGGCGGCGGTGAGCAGGAAGCCGCGCCAGTCGAGCTTGGCCGGCTCGTCGGCGCGCACCGGCGGGACCAGGCGACGGGCGATCGGCAGCGCGGCGAGGCCGAGCGGGATGTTGAGCACGAAAATCCAGCGCCAGGAGGCGTACGTGCTCAGGAAACCACCCAGCGCGGGAGCGACGAGCGGCGCGACCAGCGCCGGCCAGGTCAGATAGGCGATCGCCCGGACCAGCTCGGTCTTGGCGGTGGTGCGGATCACGACCAGGCGGCCGACCGGGACCATCATCGCGCCGCCGACACCCTGCAGGACCCGGGTGCCGACCAGCGCGGGCAGGCTGGTGGCGAGCGCGCAGCCCGCCGACGCGACGGTGAACACGACAAGCGCGGTCATGAAGATGCGGCGGGCGCCGAACCGGTCGGTGAGCCACCCGCTGATCGGGATGAGGACGGCGAGGGTCAGGACGTACGCGGTGATGGCGACGTTGACGGCCACCGCGGGAACGCCGAAGTCGGCGGCGATGTGCGGGGCGGCGGGCGCGATGACCGTGGCGTCCAGGATCTCCATGAAGAAGGCGCCCGCGACGAGAAGCGCGAGTCCCCGTGAAGGTCCGGTCATCCTCAGATCATCGGCCACGCCCGCTGTCTATTGCTTGCCGGTGTCCTTCTCGGCGTCGTCGTCGCCGTCGAACACCCGGCGCAGGCGGTCCCAGGCGTCGCCGGCGTCGTTGATCAGGCGGTCGCCGCCGATCGCGAACTCGGCCAGCAGCGAGGCCGCCCGGTCCATGGTGAAGCGCGCCTGCTCGAAGTCCTTCGGGTTGTCCTTCAGCTTCCACAGGTCGAGGCCCTGCTCCCAGGCGTGCGCCCGGGTCACCCGCACCAGGATCCGCTGGCTCCAGTCGTCCAGCCCGCCGACCATGTGGTCGAGGTCGAGCTGCCACTGGTCCGAGAAGCTCTGCCGCAGGATCGGGATCTCCTCGTAGAAGATGTCGTTGACCAGCAGATAGTCGGGGTGGATCGGGTCGTCCTCGCCGGGCACGCCGACCTTCTCCCAGGTGCTGATCAGCGCCAGCGAGAGGTCGTGGTTGATGTGCGCGTTGACCCCGAGCACGGCGGCCATGAGGCGGCTGAGCTCCATGTCGCCGGCTCGCTTGAACAGGACCTCCCACACGTCGGGGGTGTCCGGGTTGTCGTCGTTCCACAGGGTCAGCGCGGCGAAGTAGCGTTTCGCGAACTCGATGTCGAGCAGCTCCAGGAACCCCGGCGACGTTGCCGTGGCCAGCGCGCCGTCCACCCGGCGCGTGATCTTCAGGTACAGCTGGTTGAAGGCCGAGACACGGTTCTGCAACGGGCTCGGCGGCAACGCATCCATGATCGACTGAACCGACACCAGCCGGTCGATCACACCACCGATCCGCTCCGGCGTCCCGGTGAGGGTCTCGGCGACCTTCTGTTTCATGGGCGCCCAGCCGCGCCCCTCGGGGATCTCCAGGGTGGACAGCTCGAGCCGCTTGCTGCGTAGGTGCTCAGCGCTGTTACGCGACAGGCCACGATCGAACGAAGTCATGCGAGCAAGACTCGTGTCCGGGACCCATTTTGACTATGCGCTTGTCAAGAACCCGTCCGCGAATTAGCTCACACCCGGCTTGCCCTCTTTGGGTTTGTGTGAAGCGTCTCCCAGGAAAGTGAGCTGCTCGGCGCCGAGCTTCACGTCGACCGCGGACAGGGCCAGGTCGAACTGCTGCCTGGTACGGGGGCCGATCAGCGGGACGACGCGGGGCGCGCTCTGCTGCATCAGCCAGGCGAGGACCACCTGGCCCGGGGTGGCACCCGTCTCGGCGGCCACCCGCGCCACGGCGGCCAGGCGGGCGTCAGTGTCCGGGCCGGCGTACGTGTGCATGATGTGATGGTTTTTTGCCGGCGCGTCGTAGATTCCCTTGAGGATCGGTGAGTACGCGACCAGCGTCTGATCGCCGTTGGCCCGCAGGTAGTCGAGCATCTCGACCCCCGCCACCGCGACGTTGGTGTCGCCGGCGCGCGCCCGCAGGTACGAATGTTCCTGCTGCACGGCGACCGGCAGCGGCCAGCCGTGGCGCAGGCACAATTGCCGGATGCGTTCCAGGCGCCAGGTTCGCACGTTCGACCAGCCCAGGTAGCGGACCTTGCCGTCGCGCACGAAGCCGGCCAGTGTCTCGAGGGTCTCTTCCAGCGGCGTACGGGGGTCGTCGACGTGAATGTAGTAAAGGTCGACGTGGTCGGTGCCGAGCCGGCGCAGGCTGCCGGTCAGCGCGTCGGTGAGGGTTTTCGCCCCGGCCCCGGCGAAGGTGCGGCGGGCCAGGTCCCAATTCGCTGTTCCGTCGGCGGCCCATAAGTGCGGTGAATATTCCGGTAAGGCACTTCCCTTTGTCGCGAGAAAGACGCGGTCCCGGTTGCCCCGATTGCGCATCCATCGGCCGAGAAGTTCCTCGCTGTGGCCGCCGCGGCTGTCCCGTTGCGCCCACCATTCGTACGCGTCGGCCGTGTCGATGAAGGATCCACCCGCGTCCAGAAAGCGGTCCAGCATGTAGGTGGAATCGGCCTCGTCGGTGGCGTTTCCCATTTGCATCGCACCCAGCGCCATCTGGCTGATCCGCGTGCCGGTGCGTCCCAGTTCGATCATCTGCATGAATGCGACGTTATGACCTGGAGTGCGCTCCAGGTCAAGGGATGTCGCTACAGTGTCGGCCGTGATGAGTGTTCTGCTGGCGGGGTTGTGCGTGGCGGCGATCGTGCTGGCCGTGGTGGCGTTCGTGCGGGGGCCGCAGGCCCGGTTGTTCGGACGCCCGCTGCACCGGCCGCGCATGTGGGGGGTCGGTGTGGTGTGTCTGGGCTTGTCGGGGTTGGTGCGGCTGGCGGTGTCCGAGGAGCTGGTCCCGAAGGGGTGGGAGGGGGCGACCGGGGTGGTGTATGTCGGGTTGAGTGGGGCGTTCATGGTTGTTTTGGTGTCGCATTTGGTGTTGCAGATCCGTGCGCATGGGTGAGGAGGGGGTGGGGTTTTCGTGGCCGGGACCGCATGCGGGGTGGGGTGGCGCTGGTCGCCGCGTGGTGGCCTGGACCGCTTGCGGCGTCGGGTGGCGCTGAGCGCCACGTCGTGGTCGACACCGCTTGCGGCGTCACGTGGCACTGACCGCCACGTCGTGGCCCGCACCCCTTGCCGCGTCGAATGGCGCTGACCGCCGCGTGGTGGCCTGGACCGCTTGCGGCGTCGAATGGCGCTGACCGCCACGTCGTGGTCGACACCGCTTGCGGCGTCACGTGGCACTGACCGCCACGTCGTGGCCCGCACCCCTTGCCGCGTCGAATGGCGCTGACCGCCGCGACGTGGCGACACCCCTCGCGGCGTCGAATGGCGCTGACCGCCGCAACGCGGCCGACGCCCCTCGCAGCATTACGTGGCGCTGACAGCGGCCTAGTAGCCGTTTCCTATGGTGCGCCAGCCGAGCGGCCACACGACGTGACCGTCGACCGGCCGAGGTGCCCGACAAGTTTCGCCGAGCAAAGGCAGCGGACGGAAGCTGCTCGGCTCCGCCACTTGCCTCGTGACCCTCCACAGCAGAGCCCGCCGCGACCGACCCGCCTGAACCATAGCGCGATATACGCTCGTCAGCAATTTTGTTTGGCATGATCGATTGATTTTCTGGTAAGGCGATCATGCGCGGGGTGTGCGAGAATTCTCTGGTGCGGCAGTTACAGTTCTTCACTTCGGCAGAGTTGGCGCAGATGCGTGATCGGACGCGGTCACGAAACTATTCTCCCGAGCGTGACGAAGTCCGCCGCGAACACGAGCGTCATCGCGCGTGGGGTTTGCAGCAGAGACACGCCGCGAAATTGCGCAGACTACGAAACTCCGCCACGCGCGAGCAGAATTCCAAGCCACCCGACAGTCCACAACCGCACCCATCGCCTCCGATGCCGCGCCCGCCCCGGCCGGAACCCGCCCGTGCCGACCGACGCTCCGGCCCGCCCGTTGAACCGCGTCGGTCCGACCAGTCTGCGGCCGCCCCGGCGGGTGGTGCGCCCGAGCCGGGCGACGGATCAGCGCCAGCCGGGCATCATGCAGGTGGTGCGCGACCCGGCCGCGGCGCGTCAGCGGGTGCCGCCCGGCCGGCGAGTGACGCGCGGATGACGGATGGCCCATGGACAGCGGACGACACTCCGCTGACGGATGACCCGCAGGCAGCCGGCGACACTCGTCAGGCCGGTCACGCGCGCCCGACGAACGACCCACGCTCAACGAGCGACACGCAGCCGTCAGATGACCCGCAGGCAGCGGACGACACCCAGCGGGCGAAAGCCGCACGCCCGACGAACGACCCACGCTCAACGAGCGACACTCAGCCGTCAGATGACCCGCAGGCAGCCGGCGACACCCAGCGAGCGAAAGCCGCGCGCCCGACGAACGACGCACCCACCGCGAGCGACACCAGGCTCGCGGCTGATGCCCGGCCAGCGGGTCCTACCCGGCGCGCGGTCGCAGGCCCGGCGCGGGAATGCCCGATCGATGATGGGCAGCGAGCGCCACCGGGGATCGCCGATGCGCGCCGCCGCCCCGACGGTCGCGATCGGCCACCACACTTGACTCGGCCCACGGGGACACCCGTCATCGAGTCTTCGCAGAGATCGGCGCCGAACATCTCCTGGAAGCCGCACGGGCTACACACCAGCAAGCGCCGGGCGTCACGGATTGCCGAGGGCCCCGAGGGCCCCTGGCTGAGCTTGGTGGGTGCCTGCGTCGGCACCCCACGCCTGGCGAATCGCTGGCGTTTCGGTTCGGTCCGCCGGGCGGTGCCGAATCGGCGACATCGCGGGCGCCCGGGGGCAGGCGCACCACCTGCGGGCCGGGCCAGGCGTAGCGGAGCCCTCGGCGTGCCGCATGACGCGCCCGGTGGCGGCGGGCGCGCCACCGGGCGGGTCGGTTTAGTGGCAGCCGTGCCGCCAGTGCGGGGTGACCATGAAGTCGGTGACGAACGCGGTGACCTGACATGCCGACGTATCGGGCAAGCCGGGGCCCGACCGAATGTCGGCGCTTCGGGTGGCCGGGCCGAGCTCTGACCGATTGCGACATTCGGCAGGCCTGCGACAAGCGAGCCGTTTGGGATGTCCGGGCGGGCGCGAAAGAGTTTGCGTCGGGCCGTGGGGCGGGCCAAGCTCTGCGCCATGGAACCGCCTGAGGTGATCAATGGTGATGGGCTGGTGCTGAGGCGCTGGGAGCCGGTGTGGGCCGCGGAGGCCGCTGCGGCCGTGCGGGAGTCGCTGCCGGAGCTGATGCAGTACATGCCGTGGGCCAGTGAGGCCTACGACGAGGAGGCGTCGCGCGCCTTCCTGGAGACGTCGTCCAAGAACTGGGCCGAGGGCACCGAGTTCAACTACGGGATCTTCGACGATGACGGGCAGCTTGTCGGGTCGGTTGGGCTGATGACTCGGATGGGGCCCGGGATCATGGAGGTCGGCTACTGGATGCGCAGCGCGTACGCCGGGCGGGGGTACATGACCGCCGCGGTTCGGGAGATCACCCGGGTGGCGCTCACCCTGCCGGAGATCGAGCGGGTGGCGATCCGGTTTGACGCGTCGAACGCGGGGTCGGCGGCGGTCGCGCGCAAGAACGGCTTTGCCGAGGTGCGCCGGATCGAGCGGGAACCGCAGGCCCCCGGAGAGACCGGGACCGACATCGTTACCGAGCTCCGGAAACCGGCAACGTGACCCGCGCGACCCGAATCGCCGACGTGCGCGGGCTCGGTGAAACAAGCCGGGAAAACGGGTATGCATTAGATCATGACCGTTGTAGCGCTGCCGGCGAACCAGCCTGAGACCTTCTACCGCGGAGCGGGGCGGATCGCCGCGTTTCGTGGCGGTGACGGATTAGCGGACCGGCCGGAGGACTGGGTCGGGTCGGTGACGCCGCGGTTCGGGCTGGGGCCGTCGGGGCTGACCACGCTGCCGGACGGGCGGGTGCTGGCCGACGCGATCGACGCGGATCGGGCGTACTGGCTGGGGCCCGGCCGTGCCGAGACCGGGGTGCTGGTCAAGCTGCTTGACGCCGGGGAGCGGTTGCCGGTGCATGTGCATCCGGACAGGGGGTTCGCGGCCAGCCATCTCGCTTCGGCGTACGGGAAGACTGAAGCGTGGATGATCGTCGAAGCGCGGCCCGGCGCGTATGTGCATCTCGGCTTCGCGCGCGACGTCAGCGCGGGCGAGCTGGCCGGGTGGGTCGACTCGCAGGACGTCGGCGCGCTGCTGTCGGCGACGAACCGCATTCCGGTCACGGCCGGTGACGCGATCCTGTGCCCGGCGGGGGTGCCGCACGCGATCGGTGACGGGATTCTGCTGGTCGAGGTGCAGGAGCCTACCGACTTTTCGGTGATGCTCGAATACGAACGGTTCGGGCTCGAAGGCGGCGATCTGGGGCTCGGTTACGACGTCGCGTTGCAGTGCGTGGACCGCAGCGCCTGGGACGCCGCGCGGCTCGACGGCCTGCGCGGCACGGACGGCCTGCTCCCGGCGGCCGCGGACGAGTTCTTCACGGCGGAGCCGCTGCACGGCGGCGCCACCGTGAGCGGCTTCAGCGTACTGATCGTGACCGAAGGCGAGGGCACGCTGCGTGGCAACAGTGACGACGTGACGGTGCGCAAGGGCAACACCCTGCTCATCCCGTACGCCTCGGGCCCGCTCCGCCTCGACGGCGACGTCGAAGCGATCCGGCTGGCGGGCCGCTGAACGATCCGTCCCGGGGAGCCGCTGCGGGTCGCCGGATCCGGCGTCGTCCTCGGCTGATCCGCGGGTCAGCTCGCGAGCGTGGGGCGGCCCAGCGTGATCAGGGGCCACCCGCTGCGGCCCGCACCCGACGCGCTATGTGGGCTATGTGGACACTGCGGTCACATCGTTGATTTTTGTGAACCTTGGAGAGTTGCGCCCGCATACTTCCGAACCATAACTCTCCAAGGTTCACATTCGGCCGGAAAAACCCGCCGGGCGAAAGCCTCGTTACGTGACAAAAGCACTCTCTACAATGGACGTTACTCCCACATCGCGGGCAGTGAGTCCATGATGCGGGCGCGGGCCGTCGGCCCCCCACCGTCGAAGCGTGCGAAAGCCTCTCAGCAGGCGGACGCCCGTCTCACGGAATGGAAGCGCCGCGCGGCCGCGCGGCGAGCCGGCCCGTCCAGCGGCCCAGCCGATCCAACAAATATCAGGAAATATCGGATATGCGGGACGGCGATGGCGGGGCTGACGGACTGACGGCGATCAGATCACTGACTCGCCTACGGCCACTGAAGTCAGCTCGGACTGCAGGCGACGGCGGGCCACGTCCGGTTGCCGTTGTGCTGACTCGGCCACGGCCACTGACTCGGCTCAGGACTTACCCGTCTAGGCGTTCAACGCGTCCGCCACATGCTCAGCAATAGCGAGGCTCGACGTCGCCGCCGGGGACGGCGCATTCCGCACGGCCGTCACCGCGCCCAACTGATGGATACGGAAGTCGTCCACCAGCGCCCCGTTCCGGTCCAGCGCCTGCGCCCGCACCCCCGAACCGGCCCGCACCACATCCCCCGGGCCGATCTCCGGCACATAACGGCGCGCCGCCCGCATATAAGCGCGCTTGGACACCGACCCATACATCTCCCGTACGCCGGTACGCCAGTGCCTCGCGGCCATCCGCCACATTCCCGGGTACGACGCGATGCCGGCCAGCTCGCGCAGGTTCACATTGCCCCGGCGGTAACCTTCGCGGGCGGTGGCGAGCACGGCGTTGGGTCCGACCTCGACGGTGCCGTCCACGCGGCGGGTGAAGTGGACCCCCAGGAACGGGTAGCGCGGGTCGGGCACCGGATAGATCAACCCGCGCACCATGTCCGACTTATCGGGATTTATTAACATGTACTCGCCGCGGAACGGGATGATCCGCGGCGTGGCGACGTCGCCCGCGAGGCCCGCGACCAGGTCGCTCTGGATGCCGGCGCAGACCACCAGGCGATCCACCGAAAGGGACTGCGAACCGGAACCGATGTCCAGCCGCCCACCCGCCGACGGCGTCACCCGATCCACCGGGAAACGCAACAGCACCTCGCCCCCGGCCTCGGTCACATCGCGAGCGAAGGACTCGGCGACGCGTACATAGTCGGTGATCGCGGTTTTCGGTGACCACAATGCGGACAGGCCGGTGGCGTACGGCTCGATGTCCTTGATCTCGCCGGGGCCGACGCGGCGCAGGCCGGGCACCGTGTTCTCGCCGGCGCGGCTCGCCAGGGCCTCCAGCCGGCCCAGCTCGTCACGGCGGACGGCGACGACGAGCTTGCCGCATTCCTCGTACGGGATCTCGCGCTCCTGACAATACTCCCGCAACAGCGCCCGGCCGCGGGTGCACAGCTCGGCCTTGAGGCTGCCCGGCCGGTAGTAGATGCCCGCGTGCACGACCCCGGAGTTGTGGCCGGTCTGGTGCGCGGCGACCCGTGCCTCCTTGTCCACGACGACGACGCGCGCGCCGGGCATCCGCCTCGTCAACTCCCGCGCGATGGCCAGCCCGACAATTCCGGCCCCCACGACGCCGACCACCTGATCCGCCATGGTCAATACCTTAACGTGGCCTCCGTGACCGCCTCGTGCACCTTGCGTAACAGGTCGTCGGCGGTGAACGGCTTTTCCAGGAACGGGGTGTCCCGATCCAGCACCCGGGTGCTGCCGAGCAGGCCGTTGCTGTAGCCGGACATGTAGACCACGGGCAGGCCGGGCCGGCGTTCGTGGATCAGCTCGGCGAGTCGCGGGCCGGACATCTCCGGCATGATCACGTCGGTGAGGAGAAGGTCGCAGTCCTTGCCGTCGAGCAGGGCGAGGGCCTCCGGGCCGTGCGCGGCGGCGAGCACGTGCCAGCCACCGGTGGTCAGGATGCGGGTGACCACCCGGGCCAGCGCGGTCTCGTCCTCGACGACCAGGACGGTGCGGCCCTCCCCGGACGGCGGCGAGGGAAGCGGAGCGACGGCGGGTGCCGCCTCGCGGAGCGCGCCGGCCAGCGGCAACACGATGCGGAACGTGGTGCCGACGCCCGGTTCGGAGAACACGTCGATGCCGCCGCCGGCCTCGGTGACGATGCCGTAGACGGTGGCCAGCCCCAGACCGGTGCCCTTGCCCTGCGGCTTGGTCGTGTAGAACGGCTCGAAGATGTGCTCGGCCACCTCCGGCGCCATGCCCTCGCCGGTGTCGCTGACCCGCAGCCGGGCGTAGCGGCCGGGCGGGACCGCCGGTTCCACGCTGACCTCGGCGCCGGCCAGGTCGACCAGGTCGGCCTCGATGACCAGGGTGCCGCCGGCCGGCATCGCGTCGCGCGCGTTGATCGCGAGGTTGAGCAGCACCTGGTGGATCTGGCCCGGGTCGGCCAGCACCACGGCGGGCTGGGCGGCCGGGTTCGCGAACAGGGTGATGTCCTCGCCGATCGTGCGCTCCAGCATCGCGCGTACCTCGGCGATCGATGCGTTCAGGTCGATCTCGCGCGGCTGGATCGTGTCGCCGCGGGTGAAGGTGAGCAGCTGCCGGGTCAGGTTCATGGCGCGATCGGCGGCCGTACGCACGTGCGCGAGGTCATCGCGTACGGAGGGATCGCGGGTCTCCTCCGCCGCGAACTCCGTGTAGTTGACGATGATCGCGAGGATGTTGTTGAAGTCGTGCGCGACACCGCCGGCGAGCTTGCCGAGGCTTTCCATGCGCTGCGCCTGGTGCGTGCGTTCCTCGAGCGCCCGTTGCCGTTCGGCGGCCTCCTTGGCGGCGCTGATGTCGCGGGCCACCACCGACACGCCGGTGACCCGGCCGGTGCTGTCCTTGATGCCGGCGACGTTGAGCGCGACCTCCAGCGGCGAGCCGTCCTTGTGCACGCGTTGCGTCTCGTAGAACACGCCGCGTTCGCCGCTCTGGATGCGTTCCAGGATCGCGCGCTGCTCGTCCGCACCCGAGTCGTCGGTGAACATCGACACCGGCCGGCCGATCGCCTCGTCGGCGCGGTAGCCGAACAGGTGCTCGGCGCCGCCGTTCCACGCGGTGACGACGCCGTCGAGGGTGACACCGATGATGGCCGTCTCGGTGTGCTCGGCCACCGCGGAGAGCGTGTCACGGGCGGCGCGTTCGCGGGCGTCGGCCTCGTCCAGCCGGTGCTTCTCCCCCGGCGACACGTAGATCGACCCCTTGCCCAGCAGCACGCCGTAGTGCCGGCGCAGCGACCAGTAGTAGACACCGATGCCCGCGGTGGTCAGATCCCACGAGGCCAGCACCCAGGACCAGCCGATGCCGGTGACGTGACCGCCGGGGTGCGCCGAGGTGAGGGTGCGCCAGGCCAGGATCGCGTGCAGGCCGTGGCCCACGGCGCAGCTGAAGAAGATGAGGCCGGTGGTCAGCGCGAGATGGTTGGTACGCAGCTGACCGGCCCGGGTGACGGGCACGATGATCGCCACCATGATCCCGGCGTAACTGATCATGATCACCAGGTTGCCGAGCAGGTAGAGCTGATCCGGCACGTTCGTCCATTCGGACGGCACCCGCAAATGCTGAGGGTGTCGCGCCCGGCCACGCTGGGTAAGACTTGTCGGACCGAGGGGCGGAGGTCTGGATGCGCGGACTCGTGACGCGACACCTGCGGCGGTCCCAGCGGACGCCGATCAACGACTACATCCTGGCCGCGGCGCTGTGCCTGCTGTTGTGCGCGATCCTCGGCATGGTCGCCCTGCGGCCCGCCCCGACGTGGGTGGCCACCATGGTAATGGCGTTGCTCGATCTCCTGCTGCTGGCGTGCGTGGCCCAGGCCTGGCGGGGATCGCCGCGCCGATAGGCCCTACTCGTCGCGCAGCTCGCCGATCGCCCGTACGTCGAATCGCGTCATGGCAGGCTTTCCAGGAAGTCGATCAGCCCGGTGAAGTAGACCCGCTGATCGTCGTACATCGCGAGGTGGCTGCCGTCCGGGCAGAACAGGTAGCGGCCCTGCGGCAGGCGGCCGGCCATCATCTCCATGTACGCCGGGTCCATCGAGTCGTGCCGCGCGCCGATCACCAGCGTGGGCACGTCGATCTCGCCGAGCCGCTCGGTGCGTTCCCAACCGGCCAGTTTCGCGTCCTTCGCGAGTCCGAGCTCGCTGGGGCCCTGCATCGGCACGTAGATCGCCGGATTGATGTGCGCGAATCCGCGGACCACCGGCTCCGGCCATTGATCCGCGGGCATCCGCAGAATGTGGTGCACGTAATGCTGCTCCATCAGCAGTTCCATGTAACGCGGATCGCCGGTGTCGCCCTTCTCCTCGAACGCCACGATCTCGGCGAGCGCACCCTGATCCATGCGCGGCATCAACACCTCAAGGGCATATTTCCCGTACGCAGCGGCGCTGGACACCATGTTCGAGATGACCAGCCCGCGCAGGTGCCGCTGGTAGGTCAACGCGTATTCGAGGGCGAGCAGCCCGCCCCACGACTGGCCGTAGAGCACGAAGTCGTCGCGGCCCAGCCCGAGCGCCACCCGGACCTGCTCCACCTCGTCGACGAACCGGTCCAGCTCCCACAGCGACGGCTCGTCCGGCTGGTCGCTGAACCCGGAACCGAGCTGGTCGTAGTAGTAATACTCGATGCCGGCGGCGGGCAGGAAACTGTCGCACGCCTCCAGGTACTCGTGGGTCGCGCCCGGGCCGCCGTGCAGCAGCAGCACCCGCAGCCGGGGGTTGTTGCCGATCCGCTTGACCCACACGCCGTACGTGCCGGTGGGGGTGGTGATCGGGATTTTGCGGGCGCCGCCGCTGAGGGCGTCGTCGCGCCCGGAGTAGTCCAGATAGTCGCTGATCGATAACATTGCCTTTCCCCCTCTCCCCCGGATGAGCCTAGGCGGGTCGATGGCTGAACGGCATCTCGAATGGGCTGGTTGCCGCAACGTGCGCGATCTCGGCGGGCTGCCGCTGACGGGCGGCGGGGCGACCCGGTGGCGGTCGGTCGTGCGGGCCGACAGTCTCGATCGGCTCACGCCCGCGGGATGGAATTCCCTTTCCGCGTACGGCGTACGGACGGTTGTCGATCTGCGCGAGGACGACGAAAGGTCCCCGGATATCGCCCGGCCCGCCGGGATCACCGTGGTGCACGCGCCGGTGGACGACAACGCGGATACGGCGTTCTGGTATCGGGTCACCGACGACGACATCGACGGGACGCCGCTCTATTACCGGCCTTTCCTGGAACGCAAGGCGGATCGCTGTGCCGCGGCGGTGCGGGCGGTGGCGCGGGCCGGGGCGGGCGCGGTTGTCATTCATTGCGGGATCGGCCGCGACCGCACCGGGCTGATCGCGTTGCTGCTGCTCGCGCTGGCCGGGGTGACGCCGGCGGCCATCATCGAGGACTACGCGCTCAGCGGGGAAAGGCTGCGCCGCCATTTCGAGCGCGACGACGATCCGGTCGCCGAACGGCTGGCGGCGCGCGGCACGACGATCGCGGCGGCGCTGCACGCGTTGCTGTCGGAGGTGGACGTAGCGGCCTGCCTGCGCGACGCGGGCTTGACCCCGGCGGACGTCGGCGCGGTCCGCGACCGGATGATTGTTGACAATTTTGGTCACGGTCCACGTTAAGCTTCGCGGATGGCGACAGAGCGCGACCGGGGGCACGTCCGCGACGATCTGCGGGAGGCGATCCTTCGCGGTGACTACCTGCCCGGCGAACGGCTGGTCGAGGCCCAGCTGATCGAGGAGTTCTCGGCCAGCCGGTTCACGGTGCGCGCGGTCCTGCAGGACCTGGCCGCCGAGGGCCTGGTGCGGATGGAACGCAATCGGGGCGCGCACGTGCGCAAGGTGTCGCTCGACGAGGCGGTCGAGATCACCGAGGTGCGCATGGTGGTGGAAGGGCTGATCGCCGCGCGGGCCGCCGAGCGGGTCACGCCGTCGCAGGCCGACGACCTCTCCGAGATCGCGGCTCGCATGCGGGAGGCGGTCGAGGCCGGCGAGCACCGGCAGTACAGCGATCTGAACCAGCGGCTGCACTCGACGATCCGCGAGATCTCCGGCCACCAGACCGCCGACCGGATCGTGCAGACGCTGCGCGGCCAGCTGGTCCGCCACCAGTTCACGCTGTCGCTGCTGCCGGGCCGGCCGCAGGTGTCGCTGCCGCAGCACGAGCGGGTGGTCGCGGCGATCCGCAGCCGCGACCCGAAGGCGGCCGAGGACGCCATGCGCGAACACATCGCGAGCGTGATCGACGCGTTGCGCTCGATCGAGTCGCTGGGCGGGCCGGCATGACGGTTATCGCTGTGCTCGGGCTCGGGGAGGCGGGTGGGCGCATCGCGGGTGAGCTCGCCGCGGCCGGGGCGGTGGTTGCCGGGTTCGATCCGCGGCTGGGTGCGCCGGACGGGGTGCGGGCGGCGGCGAGCGATGCCGACGCCTGCCGGGACGCGGGGCTCGTGCTCAGCGTCAACAGCGCGCACGACGCGCTCGACGCGCTCCGGCAGTCGCTTTCCGCGCTGCGGGCGGGAACCATCTGGGCCGATCTCAACACCGCCTCCCCCGCGCTCAAGACGGCGTTGCGGGACGCCGCGGGCGGGCGGGCCGACGTGGTCGACGTGGCGCTGATGGCGCCGGTGCCGGGGCGCGGGCTGCGGACCCCGATGACGATGAGCGGGCCGGCGGCGGGGCGCGCGGCCGCACTCCTCAGGGCGTACGGGGCCGAGATCGAGGTTTTGGACGGGTCCGTGGGTGAGGCGGCCACCCGGAAGCTGCTGCGCAGCGTGTTCTACAAAGGACTCGCGGCCGCCGTCATCGAGGCCCTCGAAGCGGCGCGCGCGGCGGGGCTGGAGGACTGGCTCGCCGGCAATATCCGGGCCGAGCTGACCCGCAGCGACGCCGGTACCCTCGATCGCCTCGTCGACGGGTCGCACGCGCACGCCGTGCGGCGGACCGAGGAGATGGCCGCGGCCGCGGACCTGCTCACCGAGCTGGGCGTCGCGCCGCGGGTCGCCGGGGCCAGCCGCGACTGGCTTGCTGATCTTGCTTTGCGCGCGGACCACCGCACCGCCTAACGTGTCGGCGACATGAAGATCAGCTCATGACCGGGCGCCGGTTCGCCGCGCTGCGCAACCCGGACTGCCGCCCCTATCTCGTCGGTACCGGCCTGGCAATGATGGCCGACAATATCGAGCACGTGATCACGTACTGGCAGCTGTGGGAGAAGTTCCATTCGCCGGCGCTGGCCGGATTCCAGGTCATCAGCCATTGGGTGCCGTTCCTGTTGCTGTCGGTGTGGTTCGGGTCCCTGGCCGACCGGTTCGACTGCCGCCGGGTCATTCAGGTCGCGCAACTGTTGTTCATGGCGGTGTCGGCGGCCTGGGGCGTGCTTTTCCTGACCGGTACGTTGCGGGTGTGGGAGGCGTGCGTGCTGCTCGTTCTGCACGGCGTCGCCGGGTCGTTGTGGGGTCCGGCCGAGCAGTTGATGCTGCACGATTTCGTGGGCGACGACGATCTGCCCAGCGCGGTGCGGCTCAATGCGACCTTCCGGAGTCTCGGGGTGCTGTTCGGGCCGGTCGTCGGGTCGGCGTTGCTGCTCGGGCTCGGTCCCACCTGGGGCATCTTCGCGAACGTCGCGTTCTACCTGCCGCTGACCGTTTTCCTGTTCCGGACGCGGTTCACCGGGCATGTACGGTCCGGAGGCGTACCGAGAGAACGGGTGGGAATTGTCGGGTCGCTCGCCGTTCTGCGCAAGGTGCGCACCGATCACACGCTGGTCAGCCTGATCGTGCTGGGCGGGCTGGGCTCGTTCTTCGTGGGGGCGTCACTGCAGTCCGCGATGCCGATCTTCGCGCAGGATCTCGGGGCCTCCAGCGCCGGGGCGGCGTACGGGATATTGCTGTTTGCGAATGGCGCCGGGGGCGTGCTGGGCGGCATTGCGCTGGAGGCGACCGGGCGTCTGCCGGCCACCGTCGGGACGGCGATCGCGAGCACATTTGTGTACGGCGTGAGCACCGCCCTGTTCGCCTGGAGCCCGAATTACCCGCTCGCGCTGCTGCTTCTGGTGATTGGCGGGGTGGCGAGCCTGGCGTCGATGTCGATCGGGCAGACGCTGGTGCAGTTGCTCGCGCCGCCCGCGGATCGGGGCCGGGTGATCGGCGTGTACAGCATGTCGTCGATGGGGTTGCGGTTCGGCAGCGGCATCACGGTCGGGTTGTTCGGCGGCCTGGTCGGGGTGCACTGGTCGCTCGGGCTGAGCGCGACGGCGCTGTGCGCGGGCACGCTGGCGGCGGCCCGGTTCGGACGGCAGCGCGTACCGGCGGTCTAATGTATCGTCCGTGATCGAATTCATACCGGTGCCCGCGCCCCGTCCGACCGTCACGTACGCCAACTGCACGGTGTCCGCGCCCGCCGGCTTCCGGCCCCTGCACCTGGATCTGCACCTGCCGCCGGGCGACGGCCCGTTCCCGGTGGTGCTGTGGATCCACGGCGGCGGGTGGCTGGAGGGCAGCCGCACGTGGATGCCGGACACGGTCGAGCCGTCCGGGTTCCATTCGCGGCTCCTCGCGCGCGGCTATGCCGTCGCGGACGTCGACTACCGGCTGTCCGGCGAGGCTCTCTACCCGGCCCAGCTTCTCGACGTGCAGTCCGCGATCCGGTGGCTGCGGCACCACGCGACCGAGCTGCGGCTCGACGCCGGGCGGTTCGCGACGCTGGGTGAGTCGGCCGGCGGTCACCTCGCCGCGATGGCCGGGGTGGCCGGCGACGGGGAGACGGCGATCCAGGCGGTGGTGAACTGGTACGGCGCGACCGACCTGCTGGACGTAGGCGACGACGAGAACCCGGTGACCGCGCCGGCGCTACTGCTGGGCGGCCCGATCGCCGAGCGGCGCGACTTCGCGGCGTGGGCCAGCCCGCTGCACCGCGTGCACCCGGGGACACCGCCGTTCCTGAACGTGCACGGCACCGCCGACGACGTGGTCCCGTTCGAGCAGAGCGTGCGCCTGGCCGAGGCGTTACGGGCCCAGGGCGTACGGTGCGATCTGCTGCCGGTCGCCGGGGCCGGTCACTGCTTCACCGGCCACGACGACATCGGCGCCCTGATCGAGGCCGGCGCCGACTTCCTCGACGACGTACTCAAGAGCGTCTAGCCCGGTCAGAGTGCGGAGGCGGCGGACGTGACCGATGAGCAGCTTCACTACTACCGGCTGCGGGCCGGGGAGTACGACGCGACGGCGTTTGGGGATGTCGCCGCGGCCTCGGAGCGTATCGCGCGGATAGTCGGGGCGATGCGGCCTGCCGGACGCGTACTGGAAATCGCCTGTGGCACCGGGATGTGGACGTCCGCGCTGGCAGCGGCCGCCGACTCGGTGACGGCGATCGATGCCGCCCCGGAAGCGCTGGCCATCGCCCGCGACCGGGTGCGCGCGGAGAACGTGCGCTTCGAGGTGGCGGACGTGTTCACCTACCGGCCCGGCGTCCGCTTCGACACGATCTTCTTCTCGGCGTGGCTGTCGCACGTGCCGGCGGCCCGGTTCGGCGAGTTCTGGGCGGCGCTGGGCGGCCTGCTGGCCGGCGGCGGCCGGGTGCTGTTCGTGGACGAGCCGGTCTCGGAGCGGGCGAAGGAGACGTACATTTCGGACGAGGTGGTCGAGCGGCACCTGCGGGACGGGCGGGCGTTCCGCGTGGTCAAGAATTTCATCGACCCCGGCGACCTGGTGGTACGCCTTCGCAGGCTGGGCTGGGAGTGCACGATGACGCGCGACGACGACGCGTGGACGTGGGTGTGCGGATCGGCCCGTCAGGTGAAGTAGCGGTAGATCGGGCGCGCCACGCAGGCCGGCTTCGCGCTGCCGTCCACCTCGATGGTGAAGTCGAAGACGCCCTGGGCGGCGCCCTCCGGTAACTCCTCGATCGACACGAGCCGGGCGACCAGCCGGATCTTCGAGCCGACCCGGACCGGGCTGGGGAAACGCACCTTCTCCAGGCCGTAGTTGACGCCCATCTTGACGCCGTCGACCTTGAGGATCTCGCCGAACAACGGGATCACCAGCGACAGCGTGAGATAGCCGTGGGCGATCGGGCCGCCGAACGGGCCCTGCGCCGCGCGTGCCGGGTCCACATGGATCCACTGGTGGTCGCCGGTCGAGTCGGCGAACTGGTCAACGCGCTCCTGCGTGATTTCCAGCCAGGAGCTCGCGCCGAGTTCCTCGCCGACGAGGGCGCTCAGTTCGTCGATGCCCTTTACCGTGACCATCCGCTGCCCCTTCGCCGGTTCGACCCCGAAGTTAGGCATCGGTCGATGTGCGCGTCAAGCACATCAGGTGTGGCGGCGGCGGTGGCGGCGCATCCAGACGTACGCGATGACGGCCACCACGGCCGCGGCGACGGCCACCACCAGGTATTGTTTGATCGCGCCGGTGATCGCGTCGAGGTGGTCGCCCGCGAAGTACCCGGCCGCGGACCAGACGGACACCCACAGCGCGGCGCCGATCGCGTTGCACGTCACGAACACCAGGAACCGCATCCCGGTCATGCCCGACACGATCCCGTTGAACTGGCGTAAGCCCTCGACGAAGCGGGCGACGACCACGATCTTCGGCCCCTGGCGGGACATGAACTGCTCGACCTTGTCGAGCCGGGCCGGGGTCAGCCGGACATACCGCCCGAACCGGTGCACGAGCGGGCGTCCGCCGCGCCGGCCGATCAGCCAGCCGATGCTGTCACCGAGGACGGCGGCCACAAACGCGGCGGCGGCGACCCCGAACACGTTGAGGTGCCCACTGCCGGCGGCCGCCGCGCCCGCGACGATGGCGGTCTCCCCCGGCGCCGGGATGCCGAAGCTCTCCACGAAGACCAGGCCGGAAACGCCGACGTACCCGAACCGATCAACCACGGAGAGCAGCGTGTCCAGCACGCTCTACACCGTAGGCCAAGCCCGGCGGCACCGACCATGACTAGCGGCCGGATCACATTCACCCCGTCCGCGCCCGGGCCCGCACCGTTGATCATGTAAAGCGGACGCGATCGATCTCACGCGGGTGGCGTGGTGGGCGGATAGACCGTATAAGTCATGCTTTGGGCCCATGGGGGCGCGGCGGGGTGAGACGGCATTGGCTGCGCGCGCCGCGGTGATACGGCATTCGCTGCGCGCGGCTTGGCAGGCGGGCGTCGCGATGAGGGGACTTCTCACCATCCGGACGAGAACGCCCGCATCATGGACGACCGCCCAAAGAGGACGGTCGTTTTATCCACATCGCGGCTTTTGTGGCCACTATTTTCGGACCGATTTCGAGACCTTGGAGAGTTACGCCCACATACGAACCCGAACTCTCCAAGGTCTCGAAAATCCGATCGCTCGACACCTCCTCGCGGCGTCGCGGAAGGGGGGCCACCCTCCGGACGACGGGTGCGAGACCGCAGCATCCGAGCCAGGCGATAAAAGCGAAAAATCGGAAATGTCTCGATGCAATCTCGGGCCCGGTCGCGGTTGCAACTGCAACTGATGGAGGCACACAGGGCGAACGTGGCGCAGCGATTCCTGCCCGCCGCCCGGCCAGTCAGCGGAGTCGGAAATATCCGTCTGAAGCAGACACGCGAAGCGAACGCGACGCCCTAGCTCACGCCCGCCGCCCGCACGACCGACAAGTCGGAAATATCTCGTGACAGCAGACACATGAAGCGAATGCGACGCGCTGGCTCGCTCATAGCCGGCGCCGAGACCGCTGACGCAGTCGGAAATATCCACCTGAAGCAGACACGCGAGCGCGACGCTTGCTCACGGCCGCCGCCCGGACGGTCAGCAGAGTTGGAAATTTCCAGCTGAAGGAGACACCAGGAGGCGGGTGAGACGGCAGTGGCTCCTAATTAGCCGGTGCCTGGACGGTCAGCAGAGTTGGAAATTTCCAGCTGAAGGAGACACCAGGAGGCGGGTGAGACGGCAGTGGCTCCTAGCCGGTGCCCGGGCGATCGGCGCAGTCGGAAATATCCCGCTGAAGGAGACGCACTGGAGCGGACACGGCGCACCGGTTGATCGTCGCCGCCTCAGCGGTTGGCGGCGGCGGCTCGGCGACGTCAGCAGCCGGCCGACAGCAAGCCCCGGAGCCACCGTTTCGTGGGCGCGGCCACCGCGCGTCCGGCGGGCACGGCCACCGCGCGGCCGGCGGGCACGGCCACCGCGCGTCCGGCGGGCACGGCCACCGCGCGGCCGCCGGGCGCAGCCACCGCGCGCCCGGCGGGCGCGCGCCGGACCCCGTGGCCGGCCTCGATTCCGTAGGCTGCGGGCATGGCCGACCCGATTGGTGAGATCGCCCTCGCCGCCGCCGCGCTCGACCGCGTCCACGCCGCCGCCGGGCCCTACCTGGCGTCCCTCGCGGACCGGCCGGTGCTGGACCCCGCCGCCGCCAAACTGCTGCCCGAGCTGGGCGGGTCGCTCCCGGACGACGGCGCAGGCGGCGCTGAGACGGTCGAGCGGCTGCTGCGCGTCGGCACCGCGGCGGCGACCACCTCGTCGGGGCCGCGCTTCTTTCACTTCGTCACCGGCGGGGTGACCCCGGCGGCGCTGGCCGCGGACTGGACGGCGAGCCTGCTCGACCAGAACGCGTTCGCCCGGGTGTCGTCGTCGTTCGCGCACGAGACCGAGACCGTGGTGCTGGACTGGCTGCGCGACCTGTTCGGCCTGCCCCGGGGCTGGGGCGGCGCGCTGGTGGCGAGTGCGACGTTCGCCAACTTCACCTCGCTGGGCTGCGCCACCCACTGGTGGGGTGCGCGGCACGGGCGGGACACAGTCGGTCAAGGGCTGACCGGGATGCCGCGGATGCCGGTGCTGTCCGGCGGATACGTGCACGCCAGCGCCCGTAAGGCACTGCAGATGCTGGGCCACGGCCGGGACTCGGTGGAGGTGTACGGGGACGGCCGGGCCGACGTCGGGGCGATGCGGCGGCGGCTGGCCGAGCTGAACGCCCCGGCGGTGATCATCGGGAACGCGGGTGAGGTCAACGCGGGCGACTTCGACCCGATCGGCGAGCTGGCCGACCTGGCCGAGGAGTTCGGGGCCTGGCTGCACGTGGACGGCGCGTTCGGGCTGTTCGCCGCGTTGTCGCCGCGCACCCGGCACCTGACCGACGGCATCGACCGGGCCGACTCCATCGCGGCCGACGGGCACAAATGGCTCAACGTCCCGTACGAGAGCGGGTTCGCCCTGGTGAAGGACACCGCGCGGCTCGGTGCGGCATTCGGCATGCCGGGTGCCGCCTATCTGCCCGGCCCCGGTGACCCGTCCGGTGGATACGCGCTGTACGGGCCGGAGTCGTCGCGGCGCGCCCGCGCGTTGCCCATCTGGGCGACGCTCTCGGCGTACGGACGCAATGGTTATCGGCAGATGGTGGAACGCCACCTGGATTTGGCGCAGCACCTGGCCCGCCGGGTGGACGAGGCGCCGGAACTGGAACGCCTGGCCGACGTCCCGCTGTGCATCGTCTGTTTCCGGGCGCGGCCCGCGGGCGTGCCGGAGGAGGCTCTGGACGAGCTCAACCGGCGGATCGGCGCCGCGTTGATCGAGGACGGCCGGGTGTACGCCGGGACCACCGTGTACGACGGGCGGGTGGCGCTGCGGCCGGCGATCGTCAACTGGCGCACCACCGAATCCGACATCGACGTCTTCGTTGAGGTGGTCCGCGAGCTCACGCGCCGGGCCGTCTGAGAGGATCGCCGTCGATGGACGGCCTCGGATCCCTGTTGGACACCGGTGACAAGCTCGCGTCCATCGTGGGCGCCGTGGCGGGTGTCGCGGCGCTGTGGATCGCCGTCCGGGCCGGTAAGCGCCGGCGCCGCCGCCGGGATCCGCGCCTGGCCGCACTGCTGGCGGCGCAGATCGACGACGCGGGACGCCATCGTTACCGGTTCTTCGGCGAGCACGTGCCCCGGCTGAGCGAGCTGTACGTGCGGTCGCGGGCGACGCTCGGCGGCGACAAACCGCGCACGGTCGCGGCGGCGCGGATCCTCGACGCGCATCGCCACGCGGTGCTGCTGGGTGACGCCGGGGCGGGCAAGTCCACGTTTCTGGCGACCTTCGCCGGTGATCTCGCCCGGCGTAGACAGGGCGACATCGCGGTGATCGTTCCGGCCGCCGACCTGGTGGGCCGATCGCTGGGCGACGCGCTGGCCCGTGCCGTCCATCGTGATCTGGCGGTCGAGCTGCCGGCCGCGGTCTTCGAGCGGCCGCCGGCCCGCGGCCACTGCTGGCGGGTGCTGGTCGACGGGCTCGACGAGGTGGCCGGCACGAAGAGCCGGTCCGAGGTGCTGTGGCGGATCAAGGGGCTGCTCACCGGCACCGGCCCGTACCGGTTCGTGCTGACCGGGCGGCCGCTGGCCGGGCCCGAGCTCGCCGAGCTGCACGGACCGGCGGTCGGCGTCTACGACCTGCGCCCCTTCGACCGGCGGGAGCTGGACGAGTTCGCGCATCGCTGGTTCGCCGCGCGCTTCCCGGACGACCGGCGCCGCGCGGACCGCACGGCCGGGCGTTTCCTGGCCCGGGTGGCGGGTGCCCGGCTGGGCCCGGTGGCCCGGGTTCCGCTGCTGGCGACCATCGCCGCGCTGGTCTACGAGGCGTCCGGCGATCGGGCGTTGCCGTCCAGCCGGGCCGCGTTGTACGACCGGTTCGTCGATCATCTGCTGGACGGGCGCGGCGCGCCGGACCCGTTCCGGCCGCACCTGGCGGGCCTGTTGCGGGCCTGCGGCGAGGCCTGGCTGACCGATCCCTCCGTACGCCTGATCACCGTCGCCGCCGGCTGGCTCGCCGAGCACGCGCCGCACGACCTCGGCCCGGATCGCGATCGGGTGGTGCGTGACCTGCTGCTCGCCACCGGGGTGTGCACGCTGCGCCGGGACCGGGTGGTGTTCGCGCATCAGAGCTTCGCCGAGTACTTCGCGGCGTCGTTCGTGGACGAGGCGTCCTGGATCACGCTGGCGGCCGGCCCCGCCACGCGCAGTCTCGCCGCGTTCGCGGTCGCGCGGCGGCCCGACTCGGACGCGCTGATCGAGGCGCTGCTGCGCGACGAGCCCATTGCTGCGGGCGACCTGCTCGCCGACGGGATCGCGGTGGCGCCGCGGACCCGCGACCGGGTCGTCGAGCTGCTGCTGAACCGGGTCGCCGGGGAGTCCGAGCAGGCCCCGGAGGCGCTGCGCATCCTGGGTGAGCTGAGCATCGACGCGGACGTGCTGGCGCGCATGTCGAAGCTGGCCGGTGACGCGACGCTGCCGTCGTGGACGCGTGCGCTGGTGGCGGACCGGGTCGCCGACATCGACCCGGCGAACGGGCACGAGCTGCTCCGGACGGTGGCCGCGCAGGCGGACGAGGTGGTGCGGGCGTGGATCGCCGACACCCTCGAGGAACGCGGCGCCGGGGCGGACCCGGATCTGCGGCTGCCGTTGTCGGCGGACGCGGTGCCGGTCGCGGACGGGCCTCTCGGGGTGCTGGCCCGGGAGGCGCTCACCCGGCGGGTGGCGGATGCGCGGGCCAGCGAGGCCGAGCGGGTGGCCGCGGCGTTCCGCCTGGCCGAGGGCGGTGACCCTGCCGCGCTGCGGGCGATGGCCGAGGCCCCGGGAATCGACGCGTTTCATCGCGTGCGGCTGGCGTCGGCGCTGGCCGACGCCGGAGATCCGGAGCTGCTGCGCAACCTCGGCGCCGGATGGCCGTACACCACGCGGTGGCCGCCGAGCACGTACGCGGCCGCGCTCGCCCTGTACGAGCGCGGGGATCCGGCCGCCGGCGAGGCGTTGCGCGACGTCGCCCGGGCGCGCCCGAACCTGCCGATGGCGTACGGGGCAGCGGCCCGCTGCGCCGACCTCGGGAACCGGGCGCCGCTGACCTCGCTGGCCCACCAGCCGGGCGAGATCCTCATACGGCTCGCCGCCGCGCGACGGCTCGCCGCCCTCGGCGCGGTGCGGCCTCTCACCGGGCTGCTCGACGATCCGCAGCCGCCCGCGGTCGAGGCCACCATCCTCGCCGGGCTGCTCGAGGTGGGCCACGCCGAGTCGGTGCCACGGCTGCGGCGGCTGCTCGACAAACATCGCTTCTCCCCCTTCCAGAAGCTGCATCTGCGCTATCTGCTGGCCGCCAACGGCGACGCGCGGTCGGCGGAGGTGCTGCACCGACGGACGCGGGGACGCACCGGATCGCGCCTGGCCATCGAAGCGGCGATCGCCCTGACCGCGCTCGGCGATCCGCGCGGCCCGCAACGGCTGCGCCGCACCGCCGGGAGCCGGAGCACGCGGCGGCGCCCGCGGATGCGGGCCGCGACCGGGCTCGCCCAGCTCGACCCGGCCGCGGGCCGGCAGGTCCTCGACCAACTCGCCGCGCCCGGCTCCCGGCGGGCGCTGCGGCTGCGGGCGGCCACCGTCGCGCTGGGCATCCTGGACGACGCCGGACCGCTGATCCGGCTGGCCTTCGACGACACCGCGCCCGCACGGCACCGGGCCGCGGCGGTCGAGCTGGTGACCGATCCGCGGCTGGCCGCACTGGCCACCACCGACGGTGTCCCGGCGCTGGTGCGGGCTGCGGCCTGCCGCCTGCTGCCGGACGCCGAGGCGCGGGCCGTGCTCACCGCGATCGCGGCCGGCGACGCCGACGTCACCGCGCGGGTCGCCGCGATGAACCGGCTCGACGTCCTCAGCCGCCGGGCCGCGAGCACGCTGTTCGGCCGGTTGCTGCGGGACCGCCGGATCCCCCGGCTGCGCCGGTGGTGGCTGGCCTACACCGAGGGCGACCTGCTCTCCGACGCGGACGCGGCGATCCTCAACGAGAGCCCGCTGCCCGTCGTCGCGCTGGTGCTGCGGCGGCCGGAAAAGGTGCTCGGGCGAGTTCTCACATGAGTCGCTCCTCACGTGAGATCAACGGCGCAGGCATCACCCCTTGGGCGCTCCAAAGGCGGATGAAACGGTATACGCATGACCGCGTTCCGCTGGGGAGAACCCGCTCACGCCATCACGTTGCCGCCGGAGATCCGGGCCGTCCTGGGCCTGGCCGCCGACAATCCGCCACCGCCCGCGCCCGTCACGCTTCCGGCGCCGCGGGCACTTCCCTTCCCGGGCGCGGACGTCTCCGACGAGGCGCGACTGGGGCACGCGGCCGGAATGTCCACCGAGGACCTGCTGCTGGCCCGGTCCGGGCAGGTCCCGGGCGTGCCGGACGGCGTCCTGCGGCCGGCGACGCACGACGAGATACTCGAAATCCTGCGGATCGCCTCGGAATACCGGGTCGCTGTGGTCCCGTACGGGGGAGGCACCTCGGTGGTCGGCGGCCTGCACGCCGAGCGCAACGGATTCGCCGGGGTCATCGCCCTGGATCTGGCCCGGATGAACCGGCTCGTCGACATCGACCCGATCTCGCGGACCGCCACCTTCGAGGCCGGCATCCGCGCGCCGGAGGCGGAGACGATCCTGGCGTCGCACGGTTTCACGCTCGGCCATTTCCCGCAGTCGTTCCAGTACGCGACGCTGGGCGGGTTCGCGGCCACCCGATCCAGCGGCCAGGCCTCGTCGGCGTACGGGCGGTTCGACCAGATGGTGGTCGCGTTGCGGGCCGCCACCCCCACCGGCAGCCTCGACCTCGGCCGGGCGCCGCAGTCCGCCGCCGGCCCCGACCTGCGCCAGCTGCTGCTCGGCTCGGAGGGTGTCTTCGGCGTCATCACTCAGGTCACGGTCCGGGTGCGTCCGGCCTCGGTGCTGCGGTACGCCGGTTGGCGTTTCCCGAGTTTCGCCGACGGGCTACGTGCGATGCGGTCGCTGGCCCAGGACGGTCCGCTGCCCGCTGTCGCGCGGCTGTCCGACGAGGTGGAGTCGCAGGTGTCCGGGGTGGACGGCGCGCTGGCCATCTTCTCGTCGCCGGACCTGGACGCGCCGCCGCTGGACCCGCCCGGCGCCACCCCGCTGGGCGCGGCGGCCGGCGACGCGTGGCAGCGCGGCCGCTACGGCGCCGGTTACCTGCGGGACGCGCTGCTGGACGCGGGCGGCTGGGCGGACACGTTCGAGACCGCGACGTTCTGGCATCGGGTACCCGACGCGTACGCCGCCATCCGCGACGCGCTCCGCGAGGCCGCCCCGCGAGCGGTGGTGATGTGCCACGTCTCGCACGTGTACGAGAACGGCGCCTCGCTGTACTACACCCTAGCCACTAAGAGTGACGACGACCCGGTGGCGCAGTGGCGCTCGGTGAAGAAGGCCGCGGGCGACGCGGTCGCGGCCGCCGGTGGCACGATCACTCACCATCACGGGATCGGCCGCGACCACCGTCCGTGGTACGCCGGTGAGATCGGCCCGGTGGGCGCCGCGATGCTGCGGGGTGTGAAGCAGGCGGTCGACCCGGCCGGCATCCTGAACCCGGGCATCCTCCTGCCCTGAGTGGCCCTACCGGTCGTTCTCTTCGACGATGCGGCGGACCGCGGCGAGGAGGCGGAAGACCTCGAGGCGCCCGTCGAGGAAGCCGATCCGGTAGTCCGGGTCGCCGGAGCGGACGGTGTCGCGGCGCCCGAGGATGCCGTCGAGCCGGCCGGTGAAGTACGCCAGCAGGGTCTCGTCGTCCATCGGATCAGGCCGCGTCGCCGAGGGCCCTGCGGACGGCGGCGAGAAGGTTCTTCTGGAACAGCTCGAGCTGGCCGTCGGCCAGGCCGACACGGTAGTCGGCGCCCATGTCCGGGTCGGTGGCCATGACGTGGTCGCGCAGTCCGGCGAGCCCGTCGGCCCGGCCCACGTCGTAGGCGCGCAGCGCGTCGTCCATGGCTCCTCCTCGTCCGGTCGGCCGAGCCCATCGTGTCGCGTGCGCCCCGGCCGCGGCACCGGCCGATCCGGCTCAGCCAAGATCCACCCGGTGCGGGTCAAGGGACCGGGTGGATATTTCTGCGCAACTCGCGCGGCGCCTGGCCGTACCAACGGCGGACCGCACGTGTCAGGGCCGACTGCTCGGTCAGCCCGACCATGGCGGTGACCTGCGCGAACGGTACGTCCGTGGTGGTGATCAGGCGGTGCGCGGCCTCCCGGCGTACGGAGTCGAGGATTTTGTCGAACGTCGTGCCGGACGCGGCGAGCCGGCGCTGCAGCGTGCGCGGGTGGGTGCGCAGGTGGCGGGCGATCGCGGTGATGTCGGCCGGGGTCGAGCCCAGCGAGCGGGTGAGCAGCTGCCGCACCCGGACCTCCAGGGTCGGCGCGGTGGCGGGCAGGTGTGACTTCAGGTAGTCGAGGGCGACGTCGCGCAGCATCCGGCTGCCCCCGGTGATCGGGGCGTCGACGAGCGTGGCCGGCACCCGTAACAGGGCGTCGGCCTGGCCGAAGCGTACGTCCGCGCCGAAGAACTCGGTGTAGCGCGCGACCGGTGCGGCGGGCCGGTGCGGCAGGTGCACCGACCGCAGCCCGTAGCGGCCGCCGATCAGCACGATCGTGATCCGGTGCAGCAGGCCCAGGCCGTGATCGGCGGCCACCGGCGGCAGCGCGTCCCACTCGGTGCCGCGGTAGCGCAGGCCGATCACCCCGGGCCGGTGCGACGGGTCCGGCACCTGGTCGATCGTGAGGGCCGGGCTGTGCACGAAGAGGAACCGCCCGGCGCAGTCCAGCGCGTCACCGAGCGTCGCCGAATTCTCGATCGCGACGGCGAGCGGGCCGAGGATCGCGATGTCCTGCCGGGCGGCCAGCCGCAGCCCGAGATCGGGGCAGTTCAACGCCGCCGCCGCACCTTGGAGCAGGCGGGCCGCGTCGTTCGAGCTGATCACCTCGTTGTCCGAGTCGACGGCCGCGGCCGGCACGCCGTAGCGGGCCGGGAGAGCCTCCCGGTCGCCACCCAGCTCCTCGATGAGGTCGGGCAGTCCGCGCAGGCCCGCGGCACGCAGCATCGATCCCATGTCGCCTAAGGGTAAATGAGTGTCGCGCGAAGGCAAGTCCTGCCGGATCGATCGCCGTAAGACTGAGGACATGGCCGAACACTTCGACGTCGTGATCATCGGGGCCGGGCTGTCCGGGATCGGCGCGGCCTGGCGATTACAGGAGGCGTTCCCCGCCAAGACGTACGCGATCCTGGAGGCGCGCGACGCGATCGGCGGCACGTGGGACCTGTTCCGCTACCCCGGGGTGCGCTCCGATTCAGACATGTTCACGCTCAGCTACCCGTTCCGGCCGTGGCGCGAGGCCGAGTCGATCGCCCCCGGCGACAAAATCCGGCGCTACATCGAGGACACCGCGGCCGAGGCCGGCATCGACAAGCACATCCGGTTCGGCGCCAAGGTCGTCTCGGCCGCGTGGTCCGCCGGGACGTGGACGCTCACCGTCGCGGACGGCCGCGAGATCAACTGCGATTTCCTGTACGCCTGCACGGGGTACTTCGACTACGACAGCGGCTATCAACCCGACTTCCCGGGGCTCGCGGATTTCGCCGGACAGCTGGTGCATCCGCAGTTCTGGCCGGCCGATCTGGCGTACCAGGGCAAGAAAATCGTCGTCATCGGCAGCGGCGCGACGGCGGTGACGCTCGTTCCCGCGCTGGCCGGCGACGCGGCGCACGTGACGATGCTGCAGCGCTCCCCCACCTACATGACCGTGCTGCCCGGGCGCGACGCCATCGCGGACACGCTGCGCAAAGTCCTGCCGGAAAGCGCCGCCGGCCGGGTCGTGCGGGCGAAGAACATTCTGCTGACCCAGGGCTTCTATCAGCTCGCCCGGCGCCGGCCCGCCGGGGTCCGGAAAATGCTGCGTTCGATGGCCGTGCGCGCGTTACACGACGAGGCCTACGTGGACGAGCATTTCCGTCCCCGATACGACCCGTGGGATCAGCGATTATGCGTCCTGCCCGCGGGTGATCTGTACGCCGCCATCCGGTCCGGGAACGCGTCCGTGGTGACCGATCGGATCGCGTCGTTCGAACCCGAAGGAATCCGGCTGGAATCCGGGCGGCGCCTCGACGCCGACATCGTGGTGTCGGCGACCGGATTGTCGTTACGCCCGGCCGGCGGGATGCGCCTCGACGTGGACGGCGAGCCGGTTCCGCTCGGCCGCACCGCCGCCTATCGCGGGCTGATGCTCAGCGGGGTGCCCAATTTCGCGTACTGCATCGGATACGCCAACGCGTCGTGGACACTGCGTGCCGACCTGTCGCACCGGTACGTCGTCAAACTGCTCCGGCACATGGACCGGCGCGGTTACGCCACGGCCACGCCCTCCTATCACGGCCCCGAGGGTGAACCGCTCATCAATCTGTCGTCCGGATACGTGCAACGTGCCCTTCCGCTGTTCCCCCGGCAGGGCGACCGCCATCCGTGGGTCATGCGGCAGAACTATTTGCGCGACGTGGTGACGACGCCGCGCGCGGACGTCACCCGGGACATGCGTTTCGAGGTGAGCGCATGAGGCTGGAACGCTATCGGTTCGCCGGCCGGACCGCCGTGGTGACCGGCGCGGCGAGCGGGATCGGCGAACACCTCGGCTACCAGCTGGCCGCGCGCGGCAGCGGGCTCGTGCTGGTCGACGTCGACGACGTACGCCTGAAAGTCGTCGCCGACCGCATCCGCGCCACCCATCCGGAACTGAGCGTGGAATCCATCGTCGCCGATCTGGCATCCCGCGAGTCGGTCACCGACCTCGCGTCGCAGATCCGCACCGGCCACCCCGCGTTGGGGATGCTCGTCAACAACGCCGGAATCGCGCTCGGCGGACGCTTCGACCAGGTCACCGTCGACGAGTTCGAAACGGTGATGAACGTGAACTTCCGCGCGCCGATGCTGCTCACCCACGCCCTTCTCCCTTCCCTGTACGCCACCCCGGGCAGCCACCTGGTCAACGTCTCCAGCCTGTTCGGGTTGATCGCCCCGGCCGGCCAGAGCGCGTACAGCGCCAGCAAATTCGCGTTGCGCGGGCTCAGCCAGGTGCTCTACGCGGAACTGGGTGGGCACGGCGTCGGGGTGACAACAGTGCATCCGGGCGGGGTGCGGACCAGAATCGCGGACAACGCGCGCGTCGGCAGCGGCGTACCGAAGGAATTGGTCGAAGGGCACCGCAAGCTCGTCGCGAAACTGCTCACCTTTCCGCCGGAGAAGGCGGCCCGGCAGATCCTCGACGCGGCCGCCCGGCGCAAGGCACGGGTATTGATCGCGGTCAGCGCCAAAGTGCCCGATCTGCTCGCCCGCGCGCTGCCGGTGGGACACGCCGCGGTGATGCGGAAGGTGGTCCGGTGAAACACGTCGAGGTGGCCGGCGCGCGAATCCGTTACCACGAGAGCGGGGATCCGGCGGCGCCGCCGGTGGTGCAGTTGCACGGCATCGGCCGCAGCCTCGAGGACTGGCTGCCGCAGCACCCGCTGCTGGCGGCCGACCACCGGGTGATCAGCGTCGACATGCCCGGGTTCGGGCTGTCCCAGCGGCTGCCGGTGCCGGCGACGCTGGGCTCGCTGTCCGACGGGGTGTGGCAGACGCTGGACGCGCTCGGCGAGACCCGGCCGGTGCATCTGATGGGCAACTCGCTCGGTGGTGCCGTCGCCATGCAGATGCTGGTCGACGATCCGGGGCGGGTGTCCGCGCTGACTCTGGCCGGCAGCGCCGGGTTCGGCCGGGAGGTGACGTTCGCGCTGCGGGTGCTGTCGATTCCGCTGCTGGGCCGGCGGTTGCTGAGCCGGATCGATCCGCGCACGGCCCGGCGCGTCGAGCGGGCCCTGTTCGTGGACGGTTCGCTGGTGACCGAGGAACGGGTGCGGATGGCGGTGGAGATCGCGCGGCAGCCCGACTTCGCGCCGGTCTATGTGGAGATCGCCCGGGCGCTGGGCAGCTTCCGCGGGGTCGCGCCGCGCTGGCGTGCCGAGTTGCTGACGCGGGTGCGGCAGACGCCGAAACCGACCCTCGTGGTCTGGGGTGAGCACGATCTGGTCCTGCCCGCGGCGCATCTGGCGGCGGCCCGGGTCGCGTTGCCGCACGCCCGCACGTATCTGTTCCCGGAGACCGGCCACATGCCGCAGCTGGAGCGGCCGGCGGCCTTCGCCGACCTGGTACGAGAGGTCACCGTCCGGCGCTGACGCGCTTTTCAGGCGCTGACGTCCAGCCGGGCGCACAGGCCGCGCAGTTCCGTGCCGCCGGCCTGTCGCCGCGAGCGTTCCAGCAGCGCGCGCGTGGTCTCGCGCACCATCGGTGAGGTGTGCACGTGCTGCGGCGCGACGCGTTCCGCGGTGAGCAGCAGCCGGATGGCGTCCCGGTCGCGGCCGCGCATCCGGGCCAGCGCGCGAGCCGTCTCGGCGTAGTAGAACACCTGCCGGAACCCGGCCGGGATGATCGCCGGGTTCGTCTCGCGGGCCACCGCCACCGCCCGGCCCGGATCGCCGGTGTCCGCCTCGATCCCGATCTGCCAGATGCCGACGTTGGTGGGCCCGAAGTACATGCCCATCGTGGTGGTCTCCCCGGTCCGGCCGGCGAGCGCGGCCGCCTCGTCCAGATGCTCCCCGCTGCGGCTCGCGTTCGCGGCGACCAGGTGCAGCGAGCCGAGCATCACCGGGCCAGCGTCGCTGCCCAGCTCGGCGGCGGCGCCTTCGGCCAGCGACCGGGCGCGGTCCATCGATCCGCAGGTGCTGGCGGCGGTCGCTCGGGCGTACGCGGCATAAGCGAGAAAGACCGGATCGCCGGTGGCCTGCGCCGCGTCGCGGCAGCGTTCGGCACCCAGCCACGCCTCCGCGGGATGCCCGAGGTTGCGCAGCACCGAGGACGCGAAGAACGCCACGTCGCACAGCAGACGCGGATCCCCGGCGGCGTGCGCGTCGCGCAGCAGGCCCGGCAGCAGGCGGGCCGCCCCCGCGTAGTCGCAGGCCTGACGCAGCTGGTCGGCCAGTGCCGCGGTGCGCCGCACCTCGTCCAGCGGCCGGGCCGGCACCCGCGGCGGCTCACCGAGGTCCACCTCGACCAGGGCCTGCCGGATGCCGTGCACCGCGGCGTGCGCGTCGCGGGCGGCGCGGTCACCGGCCGGGACCGCGACACCGGCGAGCTCGCCCGGTGCGCAGTCCAGCGCGGCCGCGATGTCCGCGAGAACGAACCGGTTGTCCGCTGCCTGGAGCCCCCGTTCGATACGGCTCCAGGTCGCGTGCGAGATGCCGGCACGGCTGGCGGCGTACCGGATGCTCCACCCACGCAGCAGACGCCGGCGCTGAATGCGGTCACCGATGGTTGGTGTCATGTCTGGACGGTAACCATCGCGTCCGTCGCGGCTGGTGCGCTCGTGTACCACTACGTGGTCCAGGCGGCGACCAGCGCGGCCAGGCCGGGATGGCGGCGGCGCAGGTGGGCGGCCACCTCCGCGGTGAAGTCCGGCTCCCGCATCTCCAGCGTGCCGCGCAGCACCGCCTCCCACGACGCGTCGGTGGCGTGCTCGACAATGCTGGCCGCGACCTCCTTGGCCGGTTTGCGCGCGAGATGCGCCGCGGCGAGGTGCTCCCGGTAGATCGTGTGGGTGAACGCGAACACCGACCGGCCCGGCGCGTTCCAGTCACCGATCTCGTGCAGCAGCCCGGTGCGGTCCGCGAAGCCGGACAGCAGCAGCTCTTTCGTGTCCGGGCTGACCCGCCGCATCGCCCGCACGACGTCGGCGTAGGCGATCGTCACCCGGTTGGTGTCGTCCGACTGCATGGTGAAGGCCACCGACTCCAGCAGCCGGCGCAGGTGCTGCGGCGGGAAGTAGAGGGTGCCGCGGCTCGCCTCCCGGGTCGCGATGGTGTCCGCGATGTACATCTCGAGCAGCTCGGAGTGCGTCGCGGGCAGGCGCCGGTGCCGGCGGTAGTGCACGACCAGCATCTGCAGCGCCAGCGGGCCCTGCAGAATGCCCGATTCGGAGGCGACCCGCAGCAGGTCGCGGGCCTCCCGCGGGGAGTGGTCGGACAGCAGCGTGGCCAGATATCGCTCGGACGTCCGGCGGCTCCACGGCCGGATCGTGACCGCCGTCCAGCCGGGCAGATCCGCGTCGAGGGTGTGATACGGCCGGGAGGTCACGAGCAACGGCACTCCCGGGTACGCCTCGGCAAAGGCCCGGATCTCCGTGACGACCGTGCGCCGCAGTGTCCGGTCGGCGAGTTCGTCGAGGCCGTCGAGCACCACGAAGGCGTGGCCGCCGTGCAGCGCGACCTGCAGCGCGTCCACGGTCATGTCCAGGCCGTAGCGGTGCCGCAGCGTGCGCAGCAGCAGCGTGACGACGTCGGCGTCCTCGTCGCCGGCGATGTCCCGGATCAGCGCGATCAGCGGGACCGGGCCGTCGTAGCCGTTGCGGCGATGCCGGGCCGCGGTGACGCAGAGATGGTTGACCAGGGTGGTCTTGCCGGTGCCGCCGTCGGCGACCAGCACCAGCCGCGGCGTGGCCGGGAAGACGTCGGTGAGCACAGTCCCGGTGTCCAACGGGCTGTCCACAAAGCTTTCCGGTTCCACGCCGGCGTGGTGGTCGAGGTAGTCCTTGTCGAGCCGGGCGAGCGCCCAGGCGGTCATCCGGTCGCTCGCCCGCCGGCGCAGCGCCGGGTCGTCGCCGGTGACCAGGTCACGGGCCCGCTGCCAGAGCAGGCCGTGCATCCGCAGGGTGCTGCCCGACTCGGGTTGCAGCAGGCCACGACCGGTCAGGTCGTCGGTCAGGTCGTCGGCCACCAGCGGGTCCGCGTCGATGAGGACGCGGGCGAGTTCGCGGCTGATCCGCGGGGACGGGGCCAATCCGAGAAGACGGTACGCGCGGGCAAGATCGGTGCCGAGATCCCCGTACGCGAGATCGAAGGTCTTCTCCACCGCGAGTCTGCCGGTGGCGAAGCGGTCGATGCGGCCGCGACCGTCCGGCCCGGTGAGGCGTACCAGGAGATCCTTCCAGGTCCATGCCGGACGCACCTTGAGCAGGCCGCCGGCGACGCGCAGCGCCAGTGGGAGGTGCCCCGCGCACCGGACGATCTCGCGGGCGACACCCCGGTCGGCGATCTCCAGGTCGCGGCCCGAGACGGTGCGCAGGATCTCGACGCCCTCGTCGTCGCCGACCACCCGGACTCCGACGGCCCGCACCCCCGGGAGGTCGGTGACCGGCGCCCAGCTGGTGATGATGACCGCCGACCGGTAGTGGCCGGGGAGCAGCGGCTCGACCTCGGCGGCGGTGGACGCGTTGTCGATCATCACGAGGGTGCGGTCGGCGGCCAGGGCGGAACGGTAGGCGGCGGCGCGTGGCCCTAGCCCGCTGGGTACCTCGGCGGCGGCCGTGCCCAGGGCTACCAGAGCGCCACCGAGCAGGTCGTGGGCGGTGTTCGCGTCGCCGGCCCGCGGGTGGCCGGCCCGCCGGTCGCCTGCCTGCGGGTCGCCGGCCCGCGGGTCGTCGTATTCGCGCAGGTCGAAGTAGAGCTGATGATCCGGATAGTGCTCGGCGCTCACCGCGTGGGCGAGCCGCAGACCCAGGGCGGACTTGCCGACGCCCGGGATGCCGTACAGGTTGACCATGCGCGGCCCGGGTCCGTCGGTGAGCAGCTTGCGCACCTGGTCGACGAGCGCGGTCCGGCCGGAGAAGTCGGCCGGGTCGGCCGGTAGCTGATGGACGCTGCGGCGGCCGTGCTGCGGGCCCAGATAGATCGGCCCGAAGTTGTCGCCCGTCACGTTGACCTGCTTGGCGTTTCCCCCGGCTAGTGCTTTGAGCCACCGGAAGCCACCGGGCATGGCAGCGGATCCTCGCCGGTCAGAGGGTGATCGGGCCGCTGTTGCCGCCGGCGATGTTGACCTGCTTGGCGTGATCGCGCGCTACCGCTCGTTGCCTGACCAGGCCTTCCAGCTCTTCGCGGAACCTCGGGTCGGCGCGGGCCGCGTCCTCGATCTCGCCGGCGAGGACGGCCCGCTCCTCGTCCGCTGGCTCCTCGCCCGCTCGTGGCGACAGCCGTGCGCGTACGGAGGTGTGCATGCGCTGGACGGCGAGCCACGCGGTCGATCCGGCCTGGGTCGCGAATTCTTCCATCGCCTTGCTGCCCGCGAGTGCGGCGGCGGCGACGCCGATCGAGACCGGGTCCATCAGAGATTCTCCTCGACGACGGGGGCGGGACCGTCCGGAATATACACAACTGACCCGAGGAGCCCGTATTACCCGAAAGGTTTCACACGTTCGTCTCACACGTTCGTCTCACACGTTCGTCTCACACGTTCGTCTCGCCGCGGATGAGGGCGGCCGCACGCTCGCCGATGGCCAGGACCGTCGCGTTCAGATTGGCCCGGATCGACGAGGGCATCACCGACGCGTCGGCCACGCGCAGCCCGGTGAGACCGTAGACCCGCAGCTCCGGGTCGAGGACGGCGTTCTCGTCGTCGCCGATACGGCAGGTGCCGGCCGGGTGAAACTGCGTGTAGACGATCCGCCGGAGAAACTCCGTGTCGTCCTCGCCGCTGGTCAGTTCCTTGCCGTGGAACTCGCTCAGGGCGGCCGTCCCGCCGACCTCCCGGGCGATCCGTAGCCCGTCGAGCAGCGCGGTCACGTCACGCTCGTCCGAAAGATAGTTCGGGTCGATCAGCGGGGCCGCCGTCGGATCCGCACTGGCGAGCCGCACCGAACCGCGGCTTTCCGCCACCTCCAGGCTGGCCACGATGGAGAACCCGTTCTCCGGGCCGGCCTTCCACCGCGGATGCATGACCACGTCGACGAACATGATCTGGATGCCGCCGACCAGCAGGCGGGGTTTGCGGCTGAACGTCGCGGTCATCGATTCGGGCGTCTGGTAGCGGACCTGGGACATGAGATGGTCGTGCAGGTTGCCGCCGACGCCGCTCAGATCGACCTTCACCTCGATGCCGACCTCACGCAGGTGCGCCGCCGGCCCGACCCCGGACAGTTGCAGCAGCTGCGGCGACGCGACGGCACCGGCCGCGAGCACCACTTCCCGGTCGGCGCGCACCGTCTCGGCCGCGCCGCCGCGAACGGCGTACTCCACGCCCACGCACCGGTCCCCCTCGATGATCACCCGGTACGCCTGTGCCTCGGTGAGCACCGTCAGGTTGTCGCGGCGCAGCGACCTCAGGTAGTTGTCCGAGACGCTCTGCCGGGTCCCCCCGACCACGTTCATCTCGTTCCACGTGGCGCCGAAGGCGGACTCCGCGTTGCCGTCCGGGTTCCGCCGGTAACCGGCCTCGAGCAGCGCCTCGTAGCCGGCCTCCCACAGCCGGTTGCGGCCCTCGGGAACGCTGACCAGCATCGGCCCCTCGGTGCCCCGGTAGGCCGGGTCGCGTCCCGGTGCGGTCTCGCTGCGGCGAAAGTACGGCAGCAGCGAGGCGTAGTCCCACCCCTGCGCACCGGCGGCCGCCCACGCGTCGTAGTCGGTCCGATCCCCGCGAATGTGGTACATCCCGTTGATCCCGCTGGAGCCGCCCAGCACCCGGCCCCGCGGATAGACGATCTCGTCCCCGTTGAGGTGCCGCTGCGCCGTGGTCGAGAAACCCCAGTCCACCCTGGTGCCGAAAAGCCGCTCCCACCGCAGCGGATTGGCCATCGCCTCGAGCGGAATGGCGCTGCCCGCCTCGAGCAGCAGCACCCGCACGTCGGTGTCCTCGGACAGCCGCGCCGCCAGCACCGAACCCGCCGTCCCGCCACCGACGATCACATAGTCGTAGCTCATGTCGTCCTCTCCCCCGTTCGCCGCGGCCCGGGCGCCCCCCACCCGCCCGCGACCGTCCTCGAAGCTAGTCCCGAAATAAACGCTTCGGCAAGGTAGCCTGGTGTGATGCGCGCTGCAGGTGAGGCGACTCGCGAACGGATCTTGGTCGCGACGCTGAAGGAATTGGTGACGTACGGCCCCGGGGGTGCCCGCGTCAACCGCATCGCCACCTCCGCCCGGGCCAGCACGGAACGGCTCTACGCCTACTTCCCGAGCAAGGGGGCCCTGTTCGCCGCGGCCATCGACAAGGTCATGTCCGACGCCACGTCGGAGCTGGAGATGACCGGCGACGACCTGCCCGGTTACGCCGGCCGCCTGTTCGACCTGTTCGTGTCCCATCCCGAGTACGCCCGCATGGACGACTGGCTCGGCGACCAGCCCGACGCGAACGATCGCCGCGTCAAGACGTACCAGCCGAAGATCGACGAAATCCGCCAGGCCCAGGCCGCCGGCCACATCAACCCCGACGTCGACCCGGTCAGCCTTTTCCACGCCGTCCACGAGCTGTCCCGCTCCATGGCCCACCCCGGCCCGGCGATGACCCAGCTGGCCCACGAGAACGCCCAGCCCGACGCCCCCGAGACCCGCCGCCGCACGGTGGTCGAGCTGGTCACCCTGCTGGCCACCCCCCGCGACGCGCAAGCCGATGTGCCCGGCGGGGCGCGAGCCGAAGAGCCCGGCCGGACGCGAGCCGATGTGCCCGCCAAGGCGCAAGCCCAAGACCCTGGCAAGGCGCGAGCCCAAGAGCCCGGCAAGCAGCGAGCCCAAGACCCTGGCAAGGCGCGAGCCCAAGAGCCCGGCAGGGCGCAAAAGCGCTAACAGCCCGGCAGGGCGCGAAAGCACCAATCGCCCACCACCGCCGCCACGATCGGCGAAGGCACCCGCCGACCGCCTCCTCAGCCCGGGCCGCTCTCGCCGAGGACGCCACCGCGGCGCCGCCCTGGCCTGGCCGCCACCGCCCCCACTGTGGACAACCAGAAAAAGTTGTCGTACCCGCCTGCTTGACTCGACCCCACCCAGTGACACGGGTGGGGGCCGGCGGCGGCCCTGGACGATTCACAGCAAATGCGGCAAGGCGGGCGCTATAGCCCTTTTGGGGTGGCCCGGGTCCGGATCTGCGTGTGCCGCTTTCGAGCCAGGTCGCGGCGGATCTCGATGCCGTGCGCGTCGGCCTCCCGGGTCCTGCGCACTTGCGAGATGGTGCCGGCCCACCGGGCGCTCGCCATCGAACAACAACGCGCCGTCGCTACCCGGCCCGACACGGCCCGGCACGACACGGCCCGGCACGACACGGCCCGGCACGCCCGGGATCGCACGGCAGTGCACGGCACGGCACGCCCGGCACGCTCCGGATTGCAGGGCCCCGGCACGGCATTGCACGGCCCGGCACTGGACTAGCCTCCAGTGGCCGCAAGCCTCGGCACCGATCCCACTATGCGGCGATCCCTTCCACAAGGTGGACTTTCTCGCGACCTTGGATACTTACGCCCACATGCGAGCCATAAGTATCCAAGGTCCACGAAACAGCGCGGAAAGCGGCCGAACAAAAGCCGCAAGAGCGGAGGAAAGAAACTCTACAGTGGACACTCATCCCACATGGCGGAAGCGCGGCCACGATGTGGTCACCGATCCCGCACAGCGGACGCAGATCCCACATCATGGACCTCGCAGGAAGCGAGCGCCGCTTCACCACGACGTCAAGCACCGCTTTGTCGCCTTAACCCCACTTTGGCTCAGCAGATGTTGCTCAGCATCCTGGCCCGCGCCGCGATCCTGGCCCGCGCCGCGATCCCGGCCCCCGTCGCGATCCTGGCCGGCCAATGAACGACCATCGACGCCACCGGCGAAGCCGACACACCCCACCGGCGCGCGAGGCAAAGCCGATCCGCCCAAAACCGCTAACGTGACATGTCCCCCGGCGCCCGGCCGCGCGTCACCACCGACAGCTCCGAGCAGCGCGCCTCCGAGAACGCCGGCGCGCACGAGTGGTGGACGCCAGCACTCAGCCACACCGATACCTACGCGCAGCGGCCACGCGACACGAACAACAACCGCAGGACCAGAGCGGGGTGGCAGCTCCCAGAACAACTCGCGGGGACGGGCGGTGGACGCCCAGCACTCAACCCCACCGGTGCATACGCCCCTTGGCCACGCGACACCAACGACGCCCCGGGGACCTAAGCGGGCCGCAGCTCCCCGAACGCCAGGCGAAGGCGCGCGGCAGACGCCGACACTCAACCCACCGGCGCTCACGCCCTTGGCCACGCCACGCCAGCAAACGGCCCCGGGACCTGAACGGGCCGCAGCTCCCCGAACGCCAGGCGAAGGCGCGCGGCAGACGCCGACACTCAACCCACCGGTACTTACGCCCCCTCGGGCACGCGGCACCAACGACGGCTCTGGGACCTGAGAGGGCCGCAGCTGCCCGAACGCCAAGCAAGGGCGGGCGGTGGACGCCGGCACTCGGCCCCGCGGGTGCTTACGCCCCTTGGCCGCGGGTCGCCAACGACGGCTCGGGGAGGTGGGCGGGTGGCGCCTCGGCCCGGGGCGGCTTGGGCGCGGCTTTGAGCTGGTCGACGCGGACCAGGGCGATGCCGGCGATGATGAAGGCGCCGCCGATGGCCTGGGTCAGCGTGGGGAACTCGCCCAGGACCAGCCAGGCGAACAGGACCGCGAACAGGACCTCGGTCAGGCCCACGAACGAGGACAGCGGGGCGCCGAGCAGGCGGGCGGCGCCGATGCCGGACACGTAGGAGATCACGGCGGCGATCAGGGACAGGCCGGCGATCGGGAGCAGCCAGCTCATCTCGTGGCCGCCGAAGCTCACGTTGCCGTAGGTGGCGTGCAGCGGGAGCAGGCCCACCACGCCCAGCAGCAGGAGGACCACGGCGCCGATGGCCATGCCGCCGCACGCCAGGGCCACGGACGGCAGCTCGGGGTCGACACGGGCGGACAAGACGTAATACGTCGCCAGGCCCACGGCGGCCACCAGGCCCCAGATGATGCCGACGGGGCTCAGGCCGCCGCCGGACGCCACGTCCAGGACGAGGATCAGGCCGATCGCGGCGGCGGTGGCGCCGGCGACCGTCAGGCGGCGGGGGCGGTCGCCGTGGCGGGCCCACATCCACAGGACGACCAGGACGATCCCGGAATATTCCACCAGCAGCGCCACGCCGACGGGCAGGAAACGGACGGCGTTGAAGAAGCCCAGCTGGGCGCCGCCGACTGCCAGGAGGCCGAACAAGCCCACCTGCGGCAGCGACCGGCCGAACGCTCGCCAGCGGCCGCGCAGCGCGATCGCGGCCGGGATCGCCAGGATCACCGCGGCGATGCCGACGCGGGCGGCGACCGCGGCGCCGGCCGTCCAGCCGGCGTCGATCAGCGCGCGAGCGAACGTGCCCGAGGTGCCGAACGTCGCCGCGGAGACCAGGGCCAGCGCGAGGCCGAAGCCGGCGGCGGAACGGTCGGTTCGCATGGGCTCCTCCTGCCAGGAGAGAGGGGTGTCATGAGCTAGGGGTTGGTATGCTCATGACGCTAGTGGGGGTTGCGACAGGAGTCAACATGGTTTTTAGTCATGACACCGAGACCGCCCTGGCCGGCGCTGCCGCGCTGGTCAACACGGCCGGGCGCGACGGTGAGGAGCTGCCGGACACGGTCGCGCTGGACCACTTCTTCGTCGATCAGGGCTGGACCGGCCGCATCGAGGGCACGGCGGCCGAGCTGCGCGCGGTGCAGGAGCTCCGGCCCCGGCTGCGGCGGCTGTGGGAGAGCGGCGAGGACGAGGTCGTCGCGATGGTCAACGGACTGCTGCGCGAGTTCCACGCGTTGCCCCAGCTCGTCCGGCACCACAACTGGCCGTACCATCTGCACGCCACCCCGCAGGACGCCCCGCTCGCGACTCGGATGGCGGTGGACGCGGCCATGGCGTTCGTCGACGTGGTCCGCGAGGGTCAGCTCGACCGGCTGCGCATCTGCGAGTTCCCGGACTGCGGCAACGTCGTGGTCGACCTGACCCGCAACCGGTCGAAACGGTTCTGCGAGGCCGGCTGCGGCAACCGCGCGGCGGTCAACGCCTACCGCGCGCGAAAAGCAGCTACCCGCGCCTAGTAAGCCACTCGCGTCTAGGAAGCCGACAAGAGAAAGCCAGAAAACCCCGCTTAGGGAAGCGCCCGAACCGCAGCCGGCCCGGCCGGATCGAACAGCATCGTCAGATGGTTGGCGCGCACCCGCTCCGACGTCAACCGCGGCAAACACACGTGCCCGGCCGCCAGCGCCCGATCGCTGATGAACGGCTTGGCGTTGTCGTCCTTCCCGTTCGCCGCCACGATCGCGTGCACCGGCGCATCAACGTCGGTCAACGCCGGCAACGTCTTCTCCCCCGCCAGCGCATCGGTCGCGTCCGCGACGAGCCGCGCCGAATCCACCCTCGGCCGCAACGCCCCCGGCGGCCCGCCGAGCATGTACGCCGCCCACTCCACCATCCGCGGCCGCAACTCGGCCCGGTTCGCGATGGCCTTCCCCTCCACGGCATCCACATAGGACCGCACATCACGCCACCGGCGATCCAGCAAGCGCGTCTGCAACCCGAACACCGCCCGCACCACCGGCCGCCGCACCACCAGCGTCTGCTCCGGCGGCACTCCCCCGTCCATCAGCACCACCTTGCGCACGCGCTTGCCCAAGGCGTACGCGGCAAGCGGCGCAACAAACGCACCCATCGAGTGACCCACCACGACGATGTCGTCGAGCGCCAGCTCGTCGGCGAGACGCACCACCGCCTCGGCGTGCCCGGCCAGCCCGGGACCGGCCGGCGTGTCGACCGAACCACCCCGGCCGGGCAGATCCGGCGCGATCACCCGGGCGTCCGGAAGCGCCGCCGCGAACGCCGACCACACCTCGGACGTGCTCGTCAACCCGTGCAGGCAAAGGACGACCGGCGCCCCGCCCGGGTGCCACTCGGCGAAGGTCAGCCCGGCGAGCTCGCGTCGCGTTACGCCCATGCCCGGAAATCTACCGGGCTGCACCGGCGGGCACCGGCGTATGTTGATCCTCATGGTTGTCGATCTGGATCTGCGCGGCCGGACCGCCCTGGTGACCGGCGCCGGAAGCGGCATCGGCCGCGCGTGCGCCCGACGATTAGCCGGCGCCGGCGCGCACGTGCTGGTCGTGGACCGCGACGAGCGAAGCGCCACGGAGGTCGCCGGCGCCATCAACGGCCGGGCGATCACCGCCGACCTCGCCGACCTGGACCGCATCGCCGAGCTGCCCGCCCGGGTGGACGTCCTCGTCAACAACGCCGGCCTGCAGGTGGTCGCGCCGCTGCACGAATTCCCGGACGACAAGTTCGCGCTCATCCAGCGGGTCATGGTCGAGGCGCCCTACCGGCTGGTGAAACTCGTTCTGCCGCACATGTACGCCGCCGGGTGGGGCCGCATCGTGAACATCTCCTCGGTGCACGGCCTGCTCGCGTCGCCGTTCAAGGCCGCCTACGTGACCGCCAAGCACGGCCTCGAGGGGCTGTCCAAGGTGACCGCGATCGAGGGCGCCGGCCGTGGTGTCACCGCCAACTGCATCAACCCCGCTTTCGTCCGTACGCCTCTGGTGGACCAGCAGATCGCGGACCAGGCCCGGATCAACGGCATCCCGGAGGCCGACGTGGTGGCGAAGGTGTTGCTGGAACGCGCCGCGATCAAGCGGCTGATCGAGCCGGAGCACGTGGCCGAGCTGCTCGCGTACCTGTGCACGCCGCCGGCCGAGTTCATCACCGGCTCGTCGATCACCATCGACGGCGGCTGGACGGCGCACTGATGCCGGCCGAGTTCGACGTCCCCGCCGACGGCGGCCCGTTACGCGTGGTCGAGTGGCCGGGCGACGGGCCACTCGTGATCGCGCTGCACGGCATCACCGCGAACGCCCTGTCCTGGGCACGCGTCGCCCGCGCCCTGAACAGACGCGTCCGCTTCGTGGCGCCCGATCTGCGCGGACGGGCCCGCAGTGCGCAACTGCCCGGCCCGTACGGGATGGCCCAGCACGCGGCCGACATCATGGCGATCGCCGACTTCCTCGGCGTGCGTCGCGTGGGTCTGGTGGGGCACTCGATGGGCGGTTTCGTGGCGACCGAGACCGCGGAACGCCACCCCGAGCGGGTTTCGTCGGTGCTGCTCGTCGACGGTGGCGTGCCGCTCGCGATCCCGGACGGCATGGACGTGGACGCCGCGCTCGCGCACACGGTCGGCCCGGCCATGAAACGTCTGGCGATGACGTTCCCGACGCTGGACGCGTACATCGCGTTCTTCGAGGCGAATCCCGCGATGGGCCGGTACTGGTCGGCGGAGATGTCCCGCTACATCGAACGGGATTACGTCGACGGCGGATCGTCGTGCGATGTCACGGCGATCCGGGCGGACGCCGCCGACATGCTGAAGAACCCCGCGCCGCACGCGCATCACCCGATCCTCTGGGCCCCACGCGGCATGCAGGACCAACCCCAGGGCATGTACGCGGCCGCGCAGCTCGACGGCATGGACGCCACCCTGGTCGCCGACGTCAACCACTACACGATCGTGCTCGGCGCCGGCGCCACCCGTGTCGCCGCCAAGATAGCGGGGATGACGGGGAACTAACTCCCCGCTTCGCTCGACTACGGAAGCATGCCGACTCTGATCATCCGCGGCCGGAGCGTGCTCGCGGCGCTGGCGACGACGACCGCGACGACGGCCGCCCTGGCGCTGGCCCCGGCCGCTCCCGCCTGGGCACACAACTCGCTGGCCGAGGCCTCCCCCGCCCGCAACGCCACGGTGAGCGCGGCGCCGTCCGAGGTGAGGCTGCGGTTCCTGCAGAAGCTGGACCCGGCGTCCACCAGGGTCACGGTCACCGACGCGGCGGCGCGGACGGTCGCGACGTCGAAGCCGGCGATCGACGGCGCCACGGTCCGGGTCACGTTCGGCCGGAAGCCGGGCAACGGCGGCTACACCGTGGCCTACGACGTCACCTCACGCGACGGGCATCAGGTCAAGGGGTCGTACCGCTTCACGGTCAAGGCCGCCGAGAGCGAGCTGACCGGCCAGGAGGTGATCGCGCCGCCGCTGCCGAAACACGCCCCCACCGCCACGTCCAGCGCGGGCGCCACCGCCGTGCTCAGCCGGGCCGCCGACGACGAGCCGGACCGGGGCGCCGGCCCGGTGGCGGCGATCGCGGCCGGCGTCCTGATCCTGGCCGGGATCGGCGGCGGCCTCCTGCTGCGGCGGCGCCGGCGGTCGTGAAAGGAGCCTAGAACCCTTCGAGGACGATCTTCCCGATCGTCGTGCCCGACTCGACGGCCTGGTGCGCCACCCGCAGGTTGGCCGCGTTGATGCCCTCGAGATGCCGGGTCATCGTCGTGCTCAGCACTCCCTTGTCGACCAGCGACGCCACCTCGGTCAGGATCTGATGCTGCGCCCGGCTCTCCGGTTCGAGCCGCGGCCTGGTGAACATGAGCTCCCAGTGCCAGGTGATGCTCTTCGCCTTCAACGCTTTGATGTCGAGGCCGGCCGGGTCGTCGATGGCCACGATTTCCCCGTACGGCTTGAGAATCCTCGCGAACTCATCGACCATGCCGGTCGAGTGGGCCGTGAAAACATAGTCGACGCCTTCGGGCAGTTCGTCGTGGCCGACCACCCGGTTGGCGCCGCGCGCCAGCACCCAGTCGCGCGACTCCGGCCGCGACGCCGTGCCGATGACCTCGAGGGAGGTCAGCTGCCGGGCGAGCGGCACCAGGATCGAGCCCACCCCACCGGCGGCACCCACCACGACCAGCGTCCCGGTGCTGGAGGCGGTCAGCCGCAGCCGCTCGAACAGCGACTCCCACGCGGTCAGCGACGTCAGCGGCAACGCGGCCGCCTCGGCGAAGTCCAGCGTCGCCGGTTTGCGGCCGACGATCCGCTCGTCGACCAGGTGCAGCTCGGCGTTCGTCCCCGAGCGCTGCACCGCCCCGGCGTACCAGACCTCGTCGCCGGGCTGGAACAGCGTGACGGCCTCACCCACCCGCTCGACCACGCCGGCCGCGTCGTACCCGAGGATCTGCCCGTCCGGTCCGGCCGTGACGCCGGCGCGCCGCTTCACGTCGACCGGGTTGACCGAGACGGCCCGCACCCGCACCAGCAGGTCGTACGGCCCGGGCACCGGCACCGGCACGGTCATGTCGACCAGCGACTCCGGATCGGAAACGGGCAGGTTCCGGCGATACCCCACCGCGCGCATCGTGTCACTCACTTCATGAAAGTTATGCCAATCCGCCAACTGGCGCATGTCGAGTTCAACACTCGACGACCGTGACGGCTAGGCCGCCCAGCGACGTCTCCTTGTACTTGTGCGACATGTCGCGGCCGGTCTCGCGCATGGTCCGGATCGCGGTGTCCAGGCTGACCCGGTGCGTCCCGTCACCGTAGAGCGCCAGCCGGGCCGCGTTGATCGCCTTGACGCTGGCGATCGCGTTGCGTTCGATGCACGGCACCTGCACGAGACCGCCGACCGGGTCGCAGGTCAGGCCGAGGCTGTGTTCGAGCGCGATCTCGGCCGCGTTCTCCACCTGCGACGGCGTGCCGCCGAGGACCTCGCAGAGCGCGCCGGCCGCCATCGCCGCCGCCGAGCCGACCTCGCCCTGGCAGCCCACCTCGGCGCCGGAGATCGACGCGTTGCCCTTGATGATCAGGCCGATCGCGGCGGCGGTGAGCAGGAACCGCACCACGCCCTCGTCGTCCGCGCCGCCGATGAACCGGGTGTAGTAGTGCAGCACGGCGGGCACGATGCCGGCGGCGCCGTTGGTGGGTGCGGTGACCACCCGGCCGCCGGCCGCGTTCTCCTCGTTGACCGCGAGCGCGTACAGGTTGACCCAGTCGATGATGTGCAGCGGGTCGTTGTCCGAGCGGGCGCTGAGCTCGCGGTGCAGGCCGGGCGCGCGACGCCGGACGCGCAGGCCGCCGGGCAGCACCCCCTCGCCGCGGAAGCCGTTGCGGACGCAGGCCCGCATCACGGCCCAGATGTGCAGCAGCCCGTCGCGGACGTCGGCGGCGTCGCGCCAGGCGCTCTCGTTGGCGAGCATCACCGTGGAGATCGAGGCGTCCTCCGTACGGCAGATGTCCAGAAGTTGATCGCCGCTGGTGAACGGATGCGGCAGCCGGGTGGTGTCCGACGCGGTCCCGGCACCCTCCTCGACCACGAATCCGCCGCCCACCGAGTAGTAGGTGCGGCTCTCGCCGTCCGCCTCGAAGCGCATCCCGTTGGGGTGGAACGGCAGGCTCTCGCGCCGGTGCAGGACCAGGTCGGTGTCCGGGTCGAAGTCGATCGCCCGTTTGCCGCCGAGCAGCAGCCGCTTCCCGGCCCGGATCGCGGCGACCCGCGCGGGAACGCGGGCGGTGTCGACGGTGGCCGGGTCCTCGCCTTCGAGGCCGAGCAGGATCGCGGCGTCGGTGCCGTGGCCGCGGCCGGTGGCGGCGAGCGAACCGAACAGCTCGACCCGCACCCGCGTCGCCTCCCGATGGCGCGAGGCGAACTCGCGGGCCGCGCGCATCGGGCCGACGGTGTGCGAGGAGGACGGGCCGATACCGATGGAGTAGAGATCGAAGGCGCTGACCGCCACGGAAGGCTCCCTTGGTTGGCCTCCCGCTCTGTCATCGGTACCTGAGAGCTTCACCGCCCGGCCGGGCGGCTTGCACCGTGGGTGCGGGACGTCGGTGTCCCGTCTTTCCAGAGTCGCCTGACCGGCAGCGGTACGTGGGCCTGAGAGATTCCGGGGAGGGACTTGCTCCTTCGGCGCCCGTGGTCGGGGCTCTCCCGCAGCGGTTCGTGCGGCGCGGTATGCGGTTGTGCCTCGACCGTATGGGGGCTGGTCTCAGGCGTCAAGCAGACCGGCGAGTCCGGCCTTCTCGAACGCGGTGACGAACTCCTCGCGGCCCTCGGTGAAGTGCTTCCAGCTGTCCACATGCGCCGGTACGACGTGGCGGGCACCCAGGATCGCGGCGGCCTCGGCGGCCATCGAGCCGTCCAGGGTGAGCACCGCGTTGTCGAACACGCCGATCCGTACCGCGCCGGCGAACAGCACTGCCGTGTCGACGTCGAAGCGGGCGGCGATCTGCCGGACCAGGTCGAGCGAGGCGTTGTCGCCGCTCACGTAGAGGGTGGGCAGGCCGCCGGCGGTCAGCACGAAGCCGGTGACCTCGCCCATGACGGCCTCGGCGCCCTGCGGCCCGTGCAGCGCGGGAACCGCGGTGACGGTCACGCCGTCCAGGTGCACCTCTTCCCACGGCTGCAGGCCCCGGGTGGTTCCGCCGAGACGTCCCGCCGCGCTCGGCGTCGTCAGCACCAGCGGTACGCCACCGAGCAGTTCCCGGCCCGAATTGTCCAGATTGTCCGGGTGTTCGTCGTGCGACAACAGCACCACGTCGATCGTGCCGAGCGTCTCCGGTCCGGCGGCGGGCGGGGCTGTCCTGGTGAGGAACCGGCCGCCGGGACGCGGATAGTCGCCGGGCGCGTCGAACGTGGGGTCGGTCAGGAACCGCAGCCCGCCGTACTCGAACAGGACCGTCGGGCCGCCGTACAACCGGAAGTCAGTCATGGCTCACACGCTAACGTCCGGCGATCCGCCGTGGCGGACCGCCGGACGCGCGGTGGTGTGGCTAACGGCCCAGCAGCGGCATGCCGGCCCGGCTGGAACCGGTGGACAGCATGGTCGCGGCCGCGGTGGCCGGAGGCGGCGGCACCGGGGCGCACTTCTTGTCGGACCGGTTGCCCGGCACCCGGTGCGGCAGGACGCCGGTGTCCAGGTACTTGGCGATGGTGTCGTCGGTGCACGCGACGCCGCTGAGCGAACCGGCGTGCGTGGTGCCGCCGACGCCCTCGATGAGCACCGAGCGCGGGAAGCGCTGGCGCACCTCGAGGCTGCCACCGTACGGGGTGGCGGCGTCGTTGGTCTCACTGATCAGCAGGATCGGCGGGACCTTCTTGCCGTTGATCTGTACCGGCTTGCCGGCCTTGGCACCCCAGTCCAGGCAGGGCGCGTTGTACCAGGCGTTGTTCCAGGTGATGAACGGGTACTTGGCGTGGATCCGCCAGTTGTCGCGTTCCCACTTCGACCAGCTCAGCGGCCACTGCACGTCGGTGCACTGGACGGCGAGGTAGACCGCGTACGTGTTGTCCGCGCCGGGGTCGCCGGGCGGGGCGTAGAAGTCGAGCACGCCCGCCTCGTCACCGGCGTTGACGTAGCGGGAGAACATCGTGGCGATGTCCGCCCAGCCGTACACGTAGTAGCCGGCCGAGACGAAGATGTCGTTCCACTCGTCCGGGCCGATCTTGCCCTGGATCGGCTTGACCCGGAGCTTCTGCAGGATCGCGTAGTACTTGGCCTTGACCACCTTGCCGCTCGTGCCGAGGTGGTAGACCGCGTTGTGGTCGGCGACCCAGGAGAAGTAGGTGTCCATGTTCTTGTCGAACTGGACGTCCTGATCGAGGTTGGCGTCGTACCAGACGCGGGTCGGGTTGACCACGCCGTCGAAGACCATCCGGCGCACGCGGTCCGGGTGCAGCGTGGCGTACACCTGGCCGAGGTACGTCCCGTACGAGAAGCCGTAGTAGTTGATCTGCTTGGCGCCGAGCACCTTGCGGATGCTCTCCATGTCGGCGACCCAGTCGGTCGTCTTCGTGTGGTCGAGCAGCGCGCCGCCGGCCCGGTCGCAGGCCTCGGCGTAGTTCTCGGCCTTGTTCAGCCAGGTCTTCTCGAGCTGGCGGGTGACCGGCACGTAGTACGGCCGGTTGTACCCGAAGTACTCGTCGTCGCAGGTCAGCGACGGCTGGCTGGAACCGACCCCGCGCGGGTCGAAGCCGATCCAGTCGTACTTGTCGCCGACGTCGTCCGGCACGCTCGTGCCCAGCCGCGCCAGGCCGAGCCCGGAGGCGCCCGGGCCGCCCGGATTCACGAGCATGATGCCCTGATAGTCGGACGAGGTGTGGCGTACGCGGGAGACAGCGATTTTGATCTTGGTGCCGTTCGGCTTCGCGTAGTCGAGCGGCACGGTCATGAGGCCGCACTCGGCGGCGCCGTTCAAGCACGACGACCAGGTGATCGGCGGCGGGGTCCAGCCGCCGTCGCCACCGCCGCCGTGATCATGGGCTTGCGCCGCGCCAGGGATCACGCCGGCCGCCAGGACAAGTCCGGCCGCTGAGGCGACCGTGGCCGCGAGGAACTTTCTCATCCCATGCCTTTCGGTCCGTCCCGGGTGCCCGGATCCGGGCACCATCCCGGCAGCCTATCCATTGAGACATGGACATATAGCTGACCGTTACGGTGGAATCACGGGACGGACCGTACGAGCGGGGGATCAGAACGCGGGCAGCACCGAACCCTGGTATTTGTCCTGAATGAACTTCTTGACCTCCGGCGAGTGCAGCAGTTTCGCCAGCTTGACCACCCGCGGGTCACTCTCGTCGCCGGTGCGCACGACCAGCAGGTTCGCGTACGGGTTGTGCTCGGCCTTCTCCAGCGCCAGCGCGTCGGTCGCCGGCTTGAGGCCGTCCTGGATCGCGTAGTTGCCGTTGATCACCGACAGCGAGGTGTCGTCCAGGCTGCGCGGCAGTTGCGCCGCCTCCAGCTCCTTGAACTGCAGGTTCTTCGGGTTCGAGGCGATGTCCTTGTCGGTCGCCTCGAGCCCGGCGTCCGGCGTCAACGTGATCAGTCCGTTGGCGGCGAGCAGCCCGAGCGCGCGGCCCTCGTCGGACGGGTCGTTCGGGATCGCCACGACACCGCCGGACGGCACCTCAGCCAGGCTCTTGACCTTGTGCGAGTAGACGCCGAGCGGCTCGATGTGCACCGGCTCGACGGCGGTGAACTGGTAGCCCTTGTCCTTGATCTCGCCGTCCAGGTACGGCTTGTGCTGGAAGTAGTTCGCGTCCAGCTGCTTCTCGCTCAGCGCCACGTTCGGCTGGATGTAGTCGTTGAACTCGACGATGTCGAGCTTGAGGCCCTCCTTGGCGGCGAGGTTGTCCTTGACGTACTGGAGGATCTCGCCGTGCGGGACCGGGCTGACTCCCACCTTGAGGGGTGCGTCAGCGCTTTTTGAATCGCTCTCGTTGCTGCCACAGGCCGCGAGGCCGACGAGAAGCACGGCAGTCGCGGCTATCGCACGAAATTTCATGATGAATCTCTCTACTTCCTGCTGTGGGTTCTTTATTAGTCGTGCGACAGCAAACGCACGATCAGGTCGCCCACTGATTGGACGAGCTGCACAAAAACGATCAGGACGATGACCGTGGCGACCATGACCCCGGTCTCGAAGCGCTGGTATCCATAGCGGATGGCGAGGTCACCGAGCCCGCCGCCGCCGACCACACCGGCCAGCGCCGAGTAGCCCAGCAGCGCGACCACCGTGATGGTCAACCCGGCGATCAGGCCGGGCCGGGCCTCGCGCAGCAGCACCTTGGCGACGATCTGCCGCCTCGACGCGCCCATCGCGACGGCCGCGGCGACCACGTCCGGCGTCACCTCGCGGATCGAGGTCTCGACGAGCCGCGCGAAGAACGGGATCGCGCCGATGGTCAGCGGCACGATCGCCGCGGTGGTGCCGATCGTGGTACCGACCAGGGCGCGGGTGAACGGGATGATCGCGACCAGCAGGATGACGAACGGCAGCGACCGGGTCACGTTGACGACGAGGCCGAGCACCGCGTGCACCGGCCGGGCCGGCAGCAGCCCGCCGCGGGCGGTGAGCACCAGCAGCACGCCGATGAGCAGGCCACCGATCGCGGTGAGCACCGTGGAGACGCCGACCATCCAGGCCGTCTCCTTGATCCCTTCCCAGAGCAGGTCCCGTAAGTCCGGCCAGCTCACGAAGCCACCTCGACCAGCGCGCCACGCGAGCGGAGGTAGTCGAGGGGCCCGGTGATCTCGGCGCCGGGCACCGCGATCCGCAGCCGGCCCGCGCGCGTCGCCGCGAGGGTCTCCACGCCGCCGCCGAGGATGCGCAGGTCGAGGTCGAACCGGCGGGACACCTCGGCCAGCAGCGGCTCGTCCGCGCCGCCCCCGCTCACCGTCACGTCGAGCACCGTCTCGCCCGGCCCGGCATCCGCCGCGGACAGCGGGAACAGGCCGCGGGCCAGCTCGGACCCGGGCCGCCGGAGCAGCTCGGGGATCTCGCCGGACTCGGTGAACCGGCCCTCGCGCATCACCGCGGCCGAGTGACAGATGCTCTTGACCACGCCCATCTCGTGCGTGATCAGCAGGATCGTGAGTCCCAGTTCTTTGTTCAGGTCGCGCAGCAGTTCCAGGATCGAGGCGGTGGTGTCCGGGTCGAGCGCCGAGGTGGCCTCGTCGGACAGCAACACCCGGGGCCGTACGGCGAGGGCGCGCGCGATTCCCACCCGCTGCTTCTGCCCGCCGGAGAGCTGCGCCGGGTACGCGTCGGCCCGGTCCCCCAGCCCGACAAGCTCCAGCAGCTCGGCGATGCGGGCCCGGCGCTCGGGCCGGGGCACCCCGGTCAGCTCCATCGGAAAGGCGACGTTGCCGGCCACGGTCCGCGAGGAGAGCAGCGCGAAGTGCTGGTGCACCATGCCGATCCGGTGCCGGGCGTCGCGCAGGCGGCGCCCGCCGAGTGCGGTGAGCTCGACGCCGTCGACCGTCACGGTGCCCGCGTCCGGGCGCTCCAGGAGGTTGGCACATCGCAGCAGGGTGCTCTTACCGGCGCCGCTGCGACCGACGACACCGAAGATCTCGCCCTCGCCCACGGTAAGGTTCACGTCGTCGACGGCCACGACCGTGCGCCGCCGCGACCGGTAGGTCTTGCGGACGCCGTTGATCTCTATCACCGAATCACCCAGGTCAGGTCACGCGTCATTACCGCAAGGGGCCGGAGGAAAGCCCCTAATTCCTCTAGGTAATGGCGCCAGGCGACAGTAGCGGAGAGTCGTGGTCCGCAGCGTCACCTTGTAATGGCCGTCACGGGTGATTGCACTTACACTCGTGAATCGGGTCAGGCCGGGTACGCCCGTTCGCCGGTGATGTAGCCGGCCAGGCTGCGGCGCTCGGACTCCAGCTCGTCGATCCGGAACTTGACCACGTCGCCGATGCTGACCACGCCGTGCAGGACGCCGTCCTCGACGACCGGCACGTGCCGGAACCGCCGCTCGGTCATCAGCCGCTCCACGTCCTCGACCAGGGCGTCGCGGGCGACCGACCGCACCTGGGCGGTGTGGATCGCGGTGACCGGTTCGGTGAGCACGGCGGCGCCACGCAGGGCGATCGCCCGCACCACGTCACGCTCACTGGCGATGCCGTCGACCCGGCGGCCGTCGGCGGACACCACCACCGCACCGATCCGGTGCTCGGCCAGAACGGCCAGCAGAGCACTCACGTCGGCATCCGGGGCCACCGTCACGACCTCGTCGCCCTTGACCCGGAGAATGTCGCTGATTCGCATGCCCGCTTCCCCTCTCCTGCCGTTGCGCGCGGTTGACCGAGGTGGCGAGGGGAGGCCTCGCCACGCTGCGGGGCATACGCCTACTTGGCGTCATTCACGACGTGATGTCAAGCGGACCATATCGTTCGGGGACCCTGGCGCGTGCGGCTTTCCCGGCCGCCTGCCAAGATGATCCGATGAGCGATGACGACGACTTCAGCCCCGAGAACCAGCTGAAGCGGCTGGAGCAGGAGATCGCCGACCTCGAGCCGAGCGTCGACGAGGCACGCCGCCGCGTCGGCAACCGCGACGAGGGCACCGGCGACCAGGAGGACTACGCGGCCGCGATGACCGAGATCAACGAGCAGGAAGCGGTCCTCGACACGCTGCGCGAGCGCCGCGACGCCCTGCGGGAGAAGCTGGGCCGCTAGGATCACGGCCGTGAATGCACGGCTCGCGACCGACACCATCGAAGCGCGGATCGTCAAGCTGGACCCGCGCTTCGCGTGTTTCGGCGACGCCCGCGTGGAACGCCTGTTCAGCGGGGCGCGCTGGCTGGAGGGTCCCGTCTACCATCCGGCCGGCCGCTTCCTGACCGTCAGCGACATCCCGAACGACCGCATCCTGCGCTGGGACGAGACCACCGGCGCCGTCGGCGTCTTCCGGGAGCCTTCCGCGTACGCCAACGGGCACACCCTGGACGCACAGGCGCGCCTGGTCAGCTGCGAGCAGGGACCGCGCCGGATCACCCGTACCGAGCACGACGGCAGCATCACCGTGCTGACCGACAACTGGGACGGTCAGCCCTTCAACAGCCCGAACGACGTGGTGGTGCACTCCACCGGCTCGATCTGGTTCACCGACCCGCCGTACGGGATCAACAGCGACTACGAGGGGCACCGGGCGCCGAGCGAGATCGGCGCCAGCCACGTGTACCGGCTGGACCCGGGCGCTTCGACGCCCGTCGCCGTGGTGCGCGACGCGGACCGCCCGAACGGCCTGGCCTTCTCCCCCGACGAGCGCCGCCTGTATCTGGCGGACACCGCCCGGCGCAGCATCCGGGCCTTCGACGTCGCCGCCGACCAGAGCCTGACGGGCGGCTCGCTCGTGGCCGAGTGCGACGAGGGTTCGTTCGACGGCCTGCGCGTCGACGACCGCGGCTTCATCTGGGCCGCCGCGGGCGACGGCGTGCACTGCTACCACCCCGACGGCACCCGGCTGGGCCGCATCCTGGTCCCCGAGGTCGTCGCGAACCTGGTCTTCGGCGGCCCGAAACGCAACGTCCTGTTCCTGGCCGCGACCACCACCCTGTACGCGATCCGGCTGAGCGTCAACGGCACCCGCCCGATCTGGGCCGCCCGCTAGAGAACCTTGCGGGTCGGGGCCGGATCCGTCGTGGTTGTTCCCGTGCCGGCCGCGGCGGATGCGAAGGCCGTGCGGGTCGAGCCTCGCAACGACCCGCAACCGAGATCGGCTGCCGAGATGACCGACGAGGCACACACGTCGGCGGTGGCCGCACCCGCCGTCACCGCAATGACCGCACCCACCGTCACCACAGTGGCCGCCCCCGCCGTCATCGCAATGACCGCGCCCGTCGACACCACAGTGGCCGCCCCCGCCGTCATCGCAATGACCGCGCCCGTCGACACCGCGATCGCCGCACGCCTCATCACCGCCATGACCGCGCCCTTCGACACCGCCGTGATCGCGCCCTCGACAGCGCAACGGCCTGATACCTCGTCACCGATCCCACTATGTGGCAATCCCGACCACATCCTGGACTTTCTCGCGACCTTGGAGAGTTACGCCCACATACGACACCCACATACGAGCCATAACTCTCCAAGGTCTACGAAATGTCGAGGAAAGCGCGAGGACAAAAGCCCCGAGACAGGACGAAAGAAACTCTACAATGGACTCCGGTCTCACATCGCGGACCCTGCGACCACGATGCGGTCGTCAGTCCCGCACAACGGACGCACGTCTCACATCATGAGATTGTTCAGCTGGTTCTCGCTCGCGCACTCCGATGCCGGTCCTCTCCTCGTGTAGAGACTTGCACCCGCCCGGGCGTCATGGTTTCCGAAGCTCGCATACTGCCGCTCCCGGTGTGGGCAGCCGCGTCAGCCCAGCCGCCGCAGCTCCCCACACCCGCAACGCACCACCCCCGCCGTGAACAGCCACACCCACCCAGCCGCCACAACTCCCCACACCCACAAGGCACCACCCCCGCCGTGAACAGCCACACCCACCCAGCCGCCACAACTCCC
>NZ_JABBNC010000033.1 GCF_012933445.1 Actinoplanes sp. TBRC 11911 | reverse complement strand
AAGGGCGGCACCATCGCCGACATCACCACCGGCGACGTCCTCGAGCTGCTTGAGGCCGAGGCGCAGGCGCACGGCAGCGGGACCGGGGCGGTCCACACGTTCTACCGGATGCTGCACACCATGGGCGTCTTCGGCCCCAACGCCGCGGCCACCCTGCGGGAGCTACGCACCGCCGGCCAGCTCACGCCGGACGAGCTGATCGACCGCTACGGCCTGACCTGCCGGCCGATCCGGAACCTGCTGGTCGACTACCTGCGCGAGCGGCAGCCGGCCCTGGACTACACCAGCCTCGACTCGCTGGCGAACATGCTCGGCCGGCTGTTCTGGGCCGACCTCGAACGCCACCACCCCGGCATCGACAGCCTCCACCTCGATCCGCAGGTCGCCGCCGCTTGGAAGCAACGACTGCGCACCATCACCCGCACAACACGCGCCGAGGACGGCCGCGCAACCAAGATCGAAGCCGAGCGGATAAGCTACCGCGCCTGCCTGACCCCGGTGCGCGCCTTCTACCTCGACCTCGCGCACTGGGCCGTCGAAGACCCCGCGCGCTGGGCCCAATGGGTCGCTCCCTGCCCGATCGGCAGTGAGGAGAGCAACCAGAAGAAGGAGATACGCCGCCGCAAATCCCGCATGGACGCCCGCACCCGCGAGCGGCTGCCCGTCTTGCCTATCCTGGCCCGCAGCGTCGAACATTACCGCCGAGACGCGGCCGCCCTGCTCGACGCTGCCCGCCAGACCTCACCCGGTGAGTCGTTCACCGCCGCCGGGCAAACCCTGACCCGCATCACCCCGGCACGTTCGGCCAGCACGAAGGTTTGGGCCGTTGACCCTGCCACCGGCCGGCGCCGCGACCTGGTGCGCGAGGAGGAGTACGCGTTCTGGGCGTTCGCCGCGGTGGAGGTCCTGCGCGCCACGGGCATCCGCATCGAGGAACTGACCGAGCTGTCGCACCACAGCCTGGTCCAATATCGGCTACCCACGACCGGGGAACTGGTGCCCCTGCTACAGATCGCGCCGTCGAAGACCGACATAGAACGGCTCCTGGTTGTCTCGCCCGAGCTCGCCGACGTGCTGTCCACGATCATCCAACGCGTCCGCGGCGCGAACAGGGCGATCCCGCTCGTCGCCTCCTACGACCCTCGGGAACGCACTTGGTCGCCGGCCCTGCCGCTGCTGTTCCAGCGTCGCGTCGGCACCGAGCAACGGGCGATCACCGACAAGGTCATTCGGGAAATGCTCGACACCGCCATCGATCACGCCGACCTGAAGGATCCGGCCACCCACGAACCGTTGCGGTTCACCCCACACGACTTCCGCCGCGTGTTCATCACCGACGCCGTCCTCAACGGGCTCCCACCGCACATCGCCCAAGTCATCGCCGGCCACTCCGACATCAACGTCACCATGGGCTACAAGGCCGTCTATCCGGAAGAGGCCATCCAATCGCACTTGGCCTTCCTCGCTCGCCGTCGATCGCTGCGGCCCAGCGACGAGTACCGCGTGCCCACCGACGAAGAATGGCAGGAGTTCCTCGGCCACTTCGAACGGCGCAAGGTCTCCACCGGAACCTGTGGGCGTGCGTTCAGCACGCCATGCATCCACGAACATGCATGCATCCGCTGCTCGATGCTCTGGCCCGACCCCGCCCAGCGCGACCGACTCGCCGAGATCCGCGAGAACCTCATCGCCCGCATCGCCGAAGCCGAACGCGAAGGCTGGCTCGGCGAAGTCGAAGGACTCCGCATCAGCCTCGCCGGCGCCGACGACAAGCTCGCCCAAATCGACCGACGAACGTCCGGCGGCTCGGCGGTCAACCTCGGCTTGCCTCGCATAGTGCCAGCTCAACCCATCCCGCCGGAGCAGGGAACGGCTGCCCTGACACAATCAGTGAGTGATCAGCAATGAGATCCGGTTCGACTGCCAGCAACGCGACGACGGCGTGCTCGTGATCGTCCCGCACATCGATGGAGTACCGCTCACTGAGCTGATCGACAGATTCGAGATCGCGGCCGGGATGCAGCCAGCAGGCGACGCCTACGGTGGGCTGATCCCCGCGTTCTTCCGATTCGGCCCGATGGATGACCACTTCCACGGACACTCCACCGACGCGATGGGCCTGAAGACCGCCGTGCTCGGCTGTGAATGCGGCGAGTGGGGATGCTGGCCGCTCATGACCAGCATCACCGTGACCGATGACCAGGTGACCTGGAACGCGTTCGAACAACCTCACCGCCAAGCACGTGACTACCCGGGATTCGGACCCTTCCAGTTCGGCCGCCGCCAATACGACGAAGCTCTGGCGGTCCTGATCACGGCGATCGGCCCTGACACCGACTGAGTACATCCCACCGGTCAGAACGGAAAGGAGAGGTCGTGTTCGACGACGTCATCGGCCTGAGCCCCGAAGATGCCGCACACTGGACCGCGCTGGTCGAACAGTGCCGCCCCATACTCGAGAACAACGGGATGGACGCGGTCCAAACCTTCCTGGCCGAGCGCAATGTCGGCATCATCCAGGCGATCGCGATCACGCGTGCGCTGCTTGGGAAGGCAGAAACACCTCTGCGAGACGTCATCGAGATCGTGGCCACGAGTACGGCTCGGAAGTAGGTTCAGAGAATTCACGGTCGACCCGTTCTACTGCCAGCCAGGTTTGCAGGGCGCCCATGAGAAAGGCGGCGTCGAGGGGCAGATCGGCTGGTTCCGTCGCAACCACCTGGTCCCGGTTCCTTCTCTGAACTAGCTCGAACCTCCTGGGAGCGGAGAGCGCGACAACTTCGTCCAACGAAATCCTCAAGTTCGGAGTCGGGTTGCCGATGCTTCTTCTCCCGATCGATCGACCTTTGGAGGCGAAGACATTGAGCAAGCAACCTGGTGCGGGCTGGGAGTTCGAGAGCGACTACTGGAAGAGGCCATGGGGTGGAGCGAAGGACGCCAGCCTCGCCGACGCTGTACTCGGCGAGAGCGAGAAGTTTCGGGCTCTGATCCAGTTGTTCGTTGACCAACCGAGCCTGCGTGCGACCCGGGATCAACTGGTCAAGTCGTTGAAGACCACGTCGCCTGGGCTGGGCATGAGCCCGCGCTCCGTCACGGGGTGCAGAAACAAGCTCGGCTGGAATGCCTTCTATGTCGCCCAGAAGCGCCTCAACCCCATCAGCGCCGACAAGAGCGGTGGTCCTAATGCGGTTTGGTTCATGCGTCCAGAAGCGCATGCGGCGTTTGCTCTGGTGATGTAGGCGGCAATGAACCGTGGGTGCCGACGTCCGGTCGCTTCGCCTGAATCGGACATGCGTCATGGCAGGTGAGCGGCGTCGGCGCCCGCAGTTCCGGGAGCGGGTGCGGTGATGGTCCGTGCTGCGATCTTGGGGAAGGCGGGCATACCGAGTTCGACGGCCGTGGTGCGGCGTTGAACGGTGATGTCGGTCTGGGCGAGCTTCTCCTTGGCGGCGGCGAGGCTGACGCGGAGTCCTTCGGCATCGCCGAGCCAGCCTTCGCGTTCCGCCTCGGCGATGCGGGCAGTGAGGTTGTCGCGGATCTCGACCAGGCGGTGCCGCTGGCCTGGGTCGATACGAAGGAGTGGGCAACGCACGCAGCTGTGTTCATGGATGCAGTTGGTGTCGGCGTACTGGTGAATGTGCCCAGGTAAGTACACGTGAACGTGCCCAGCCGAGGGGCGCACGCGTGAGCGAGGCTGATCGGTTGGGTGCCAGCTTCGCCGCTCTGCCGACCGATTCGGGATCGCGTTGAGTGCGATGTGGAATTACTGACAGTAAGGAATCGGCTATCGGGGTGGCAGATCCGGGTGTCTGCTGGGGTGCGGGGCATGGATCGTGCCGGCCACGAGTATGGCCGTGCCGAGGAGCGCGGCGACGGTAACGAGTGCGTGGAGCACGGTGAGGTGGTTGCCGAGGACGCCGATGGTGGGCGGTCCGGCGACAATCGCCCAGGAGCCGATCGAGGCGATGACGCTCACGCGGGCGGCGGCGCGTCGTGGATCGCTGCCGCCGGCGCTCATGCCGGCCGGGAAGCCGAGTGCAGCTCCGAGACCCCAGAGCAGGCTGCCGGCGCAGGCGGCGGGGAACGTGGGTGCGAAGGCGAACAGCGTGACTCCGGCTATACCGATGAAGGCGGTAAGGCGTACGACGGTGATGCGACCGTAGCGGTCCAGCAGTGCCGGGCCGAACCAGCGGCCGGTGGTCATGGCGGCCAGGAATGCGGCGAAGGCGAGTGTACCGAGCGCGTCCGGGACGTGGTATCCATCGATCGCGGCGACGCTGATCCAGTCGTTGCCGACTCCTTCGGCGAAGGCGAAGGCAAACACGAACACTCCGACGAGCAGGGTGCGCGGTTCCCGCCACGCGGTCAACGCGCCGGGCCTCGGCCCCTGTTCGGACCTGTCCAGGCCCGTCGGGTCGTGATCGGCGAGGAATCGCCGTGCCTGCCGCGCCACGCCGACCGCGACCAGCGCGGCGACGGCGATCAGATGCGCGGCGACCGGCACGTGCAGGGCCACCATCGCCGCACCGAGGAGTGCTCCGGCCACCGTTCCGAGGCTGAATCCGGCGTGGAAGCGAGACATGACCGACCGGCCGAGATGCCGTTCCACCACCGTGCCCTGCACGTTCATCGCCACGCCCCAGGCGCCGTTGGCGAAGCCGAGCAGGAACAGGCCGGCCGCTACCGGCAGGGCGCCGGCGAGCGAGCCGAGAGCGGCCGTGGTGAGGCCGGCACCGAACATGACGGCCATCGCGGTGACCACGTTCGTCGAGCCGATCCTGGTCACCACCGGGCCGGACAGCGGCATTGCCAGCAGGGAACCAGCGGCAACGGCGAGCAACACCCAGCCGAGAGCCGCCGGATCGAGGTCGAGGCGATCGCGGACCTGCGGGATCCGGGACGCCCAACTGGCGAACGCGAAGCCCAGACCGATGAACGCCGAGTAGGTCGCCGTGGCGGCGGCACGGATCGCTTGCGGTGTGGCCGGCGTGGCAGCGGTCGAGGGCGACATGGCTTCGAACGTATCAAACGCAATCTTTGTTCGATACGTTGTCTTCGAGGAGCGGTTGGGGTTCAATGACGGCATGACGATCGGTGACCGCCACCAGCAGATCCTCGACGCGGTGCAGCAGGCGGGCGAACTCGGCGTCGGCCCACTGGCCGAGCTGACCGGCACCTCCGAGATGACCGTGCGCCGAGACCTGGAACAGCTGGCCGATCAAGGCATGCTCGAGCGCTACCGCGGCGGCGCACGCAGCCTCACCCTGCGCGGCGAGGCACCTCCGTTTGCCCTGCGTACACAGGAAAACCGGGACGCCAAGCGTCGTATCGCCCAAGCAGTGGCCGACCTCATCGCCGACGGCGAGGCCGTCGTCATCGACAGCGGCACCACCTGCCTGGAAGTCGCCCGCCTGCTGACCACACGCCGGCTCACGGTCATGCCGCTCTCGCTGCACACCGCGAACGCCCTGGCAGGAGCTCCCCGGCTACGGCTGCTGCTGCCCGGCGGCGAACCACGGACCGACGAGCTGGCCCTGACCGGGCCGCTCGCCGAGGCCTCGCTAGCCGCACTGCGCTTCGACACCGCCATCCTCGGCTGCTGCGGGCTCACCGCCGCCGGGCTGACCAGCTACGACCTCGCCGACTCCGCGATCAAACGCGCCATCATCGCCTCCTCCCACCGCGTCATCGCAGTCGCCGACCCCACCAAGCTCTCACGCACGACCTTGGCATTCGTGGCGCCCGTCTCCACACTCACCATGGTGGTCACCACCACCAACGCAGATCAGGAACACGCCAACGCCCTCATCGCGGCCGGAACCATCGTCCATCAGGCGTGACTACAAGGTCACGTCCGGCGCCCCGCCGCTAGACATATGCCCAGACCGGCGGCGACACCCGACGCCCGGCCGACCAACCCCCAAATATCTGCACATCAGCGAGGTTTACCCCTCCACCCGCACCAGGATCCGTGACAGCGTGTTACGAGGAGTCGCCCGCGGGGACCGGCGTCCTCCACCGCTAAACTCGCTGCTTTGAGCTTCCCCACAGGCTGCCCCGCAGCCGGACCGTGGGCACATTCCGCCGTACACCGCTGGGCACATTCACGCGTACCCCGACAGTTGGTGCCATAGGCGCGTCCGCAGTCGCCGAGAGCGAGGCGGCGGCGTTCAAAGTGGCCGAGGAACTCATCCCATTCCGCGTCGGTAGGCTGCCGGTATTCTTCGCCGGGTCGCAGGCCGCGCCGCCGGGCGATAAAGGCTCGATGCCCGTTGATCGCCTCCTCGGGATAGACGGCCTTATAGCCCATAGTGGTATTTATATCCTTGTGCCCAAGTAGGAGTTGCGCGATGTGGGGCGGCATCCCGTTCATGATCGCGTCGGTGGTGAAGATCCGACGGAAGTCGTGGGGCGCGAAGTCCAGCGGCTTGCCGGTGCTCTTGTCGGCCAGTCCGGTGCGGGAGAGAGCGTCACTGACCAGGACTCGGATCCCGGTGATCGGGATTGGCCGGGTTTCCAAAGCGATGGTGCGCTGGAACAGCAGGGGCATCGGCGGGTTCCAGGTCTTCTCGTGATGGTCGTAGGCGACCACGAGCGGGACGCTGCCGTCGGGGTTGCGGATCCGGCAGACGATTGCGGACAGCACGTCGGCCAGCTCTGGTGAGATGACCAGAAGGCGTTCCTCGTCGGTCTTCGACGGTGGGATCTGCAGCAACGGGATCAGCTCGCCGGTGCTCGGAGTGCGGTATTGGACCAGGCTGTGGTGGGACAGTTCGGTGAGTTCCTCGACCCGGATGCCGGTCATGCGCAACACTTCGACCGCGGCCCAGGCCCAGAACGCGTTGTCTTCCTCGCGGATCAGGTCACGGCGGCGTCCGGTCTCGAGCTCTTCGGCCCAGATGCGCGGTGAGTGGCGGACGAGTCGGGGCAGCCGCAACGTGACGCCGTCGACGGTGAAGGTGTCGCCGGGGTCGGCGTTGCGGGCTGCCGCCAGGCGTGCAGCGGCGTTTTTGCGTTCGCGGTCGACGGCCTTGACGAGGGTGGGCAGGACGGGCAGCCGGTCTCGGGTGCGTTGGTCCATGCGGGCCTTACGCCGGGATTTCATTTTCCGGTGCTGGATGTCGGTGGCGCGGATCGGGGACGGCACCGCCCAGGGTCCCCACCGGGCTGGGTCGTCGAGCGCCCATTGGGCTAGGTCGAGATAGAAGCAGCGCACGGTGGTCAGCGCGTCGGTGGCGCTGTCGCGTTCGACTGTGGTTTCGGTGATCTGTCCATCGGCGCTGCGGGAGCGGACCACGCGGGTACGGATCCGCTGTTTCCATGCTGCGGCGATCTCGGGGCTCAGCCGCAGGGAGTCGACGCCCGGGTGATGACGTTCCAGATCTTTCCAGAACCAGAGCACCAGCGTGGTGGCCAGCGTGGTGAGCGTGTTGTAGTCGATCGCGGGTTGCCGTTCGCGCAGGTAGTCGACCAGCAGGTCCCGGACCGGTCGGCAGATCACCTGGTAGCGGTCGACGAGCTGCTCGACGGGCATCTGGCCGGCGAAGACGGGGCTGAACATGCGGACTGTGGGTGGCGCGTCGGCGGGGAAGAGACCGGCCGTGTGCAGCAGCTGATAGAAGACCGGGCTGTGCCGGCCAGGTCGAGTCGGTCCGGGGAACACCTCCCGGCTGACCTTCATGGCCTCGAGACAGTCGCCGATCGTGACGTCCCTGACTGAGCCGCCCTTGGCCGCCATGATCAGCGCGATCTTCTCGATGGCGGGAACCATGGTCGAGTCACCGACGGTGTGGGCCAGCCGGGCGGTCCGCAGTTCGGCAATGCCACCGGGGTCGCGGGCTTTGGCCAGCTCGTTGGCGATCCGCAACGGTGACGAGGTGACCATGAGCCAGACCAGCGACGGCCGCAGGTAGTCGCCGCCGATCAGCTGGATCAGGCCAGTGCCGAGGACTTTGCGAACGTAGCCCGGGCGCCCATCCATGAGCCCGGCTGCGGCGAGGTCGTCGGCGGCTTGCAGTCGCCAGTCACGCTGGCCGTCGCGGCCGGCTCCGGTGGCGTCCCACCGCTGCTGCCAGCTCTGGCCGGGAAAGAGTTCCAGCCAGTCGAGGACGGCCTGCAACGACGCCTTGCGATGGCAGCGGGACTGGGAGTCGTCGCCGCGGAACGGCTCTTTCGTCAGCCGGTCCTCGACGGCCGTGCGGTCCTGGCGGGTCATCGGCCAGCTCGCGGCGATCGGGCGTGGCGGGAACTTGTCCAGCAACGCCGTGGCTTCGCTACTGACCTGCCAGACTCGGGCCCCAGGCAGGTGGACCGTCGTGATGCTCACGGCTTGCTCCGGCCGAACAACACGTCCAGGCTTTCCGGGCGATATCCCAGCGTCTCCGGCTGCCTCTGCGGTTGCGGCTCGGAGCGCCGACGATGGTGGGCCAGCACCGCGTCGATGACATCCGCTGGCGTCGGGGTTGTATAGATCTGGGTCGTGGTCAACGAGGCGTGGCCGAGTACCCACTGGACGTCAGTGATCGGCGTATCCGGGTCACGCGCCAGTCGATACGCTGCCGTGTGACGCAGGTCGTGCAACGACCAGTTCGACCCCAGCAGTGCGTTCGCCCGAACGAACATCGCCCTGGCGGCGTGATAGGTCAGCGGCCGGAACGGCCGGCGCAGCGTCCACCACAACGGGTCGTCCGCCCCCGCCGGCACCAAGCCGTGAACGTGCTGCTGGTAGAGCCGCAACCAGACGAAAGCGTCCGGCGACGCCGGAAGCTGCTGCATTGGCCCGCGATCCCTTACGCACCACCGTGATCAGCTGCTGACCCGGATCCGCGCCGCCGCGCAGCACACCCAGCAACTCCGCAGCGCGAGCTCCGGTCGACACCCAAAACGCGACCATGGCCCGGTCCCGGTCGGTGGACAACCGTGCGAACAGGTCGTTGAATACCTCGTCCGGGATCTGCCGGGGGATCCGCTTGGGTTGCCGAGGCCGGAACAACCCGACGCGCTGGGGCTCGAACCGGTCCATCGGGTTGTGGTGCGCATGCGGCCGCTTGGCTCTGGCCAACGGGAACGGGTTCACCAACGGCCCGGTCCCGGCGTCCAGGTGGAAATCGTAGAAGCTTCGCAGCACCGTCTCGCAGTGCGCGACCGTCGAGGGCGCGTACTTCTCACCCGCCGGCCGTTTGCCGGTCACCGCGTTCACCCGCTTGGGCTTCACCGCCGGCGGCTGGTCCGGGGCCCGCCAGTGCGGTCGGGTCGGCTTCGGTCCGATCTGGATCCAGCGGCAGAAGTCCCGCGCCTCGACCCGGGTCGCTTCCCGCCACGCGCTCTCCACCGCCCACAGGAACCGGAACCAGCGCAGCAACGCCATCCCATACGAGCGCTGTGTCGCCGTCGATCGCCCGGCAGCCTGCAACTCGCCGAAGTACGCCGCGACGGCCGCCACCGGCTGGCCCGAGGAATCCAACAGCCGATACGGCTCCCACAGATCACCGGTCGCCGCCAGAGACCCCACCCGCGGCACCACCAAAGACCCCAGATCCCGGCAGGGATCTCCATGTTCGATCACGGGCAGCGACCGTAGTCAACAAGATCCCTCCCCGCACCCTGAGCAGCGCCGGAACATCAAGTAGTTCAGTCAACAAGACCGAGGTCGACTCCTTCGAGCAGCTCAATGCCATGGTCGACCTGGTTGAGATCCTCGCCGACGGCGGGCCGTCGGCGCTGGTCGCCCACCTCCGCCAGTGGTGGGACGACAACCGCCAGTTGAGATCCTCGCCGACGGCGGACCGTCGGCGCTGGTCGTCGCCGGGAAGACCCCGCACGTGCGCGGGTTCGCGTTGAGATCCTCGCCGACGGCGGACCGTCGGCGCTGGCGCTGGCGTCGGACTTGTGCGCCAGGTCGTGCACGAGGTTGAGATCCTCGCCGACGGCGGACCGTCGGCGCTGGGATCGGCGGCTCCGGTAGCCAGTCCGTCAAGGTCTACGCGTTGAGATCCTCGCCGACGGCGGACCGTCGGCGCTGGGAGACCTGGCGGACATCATGCGCAGTGCCGGCAACGTTGAGATCCTCGCCGACGGCGGACCGTCGGCGCTGGATGCCGACGCGCCCCAGGATGGGGTCGCCGACGACAACGTTGAGATCCTCGCCGACGGCGGACCGTCGGCGCTGGCTACGAGATCAAGGAGTGATCGATGGCCGTCAACGTTGAGATCCTCGCCGACGGCGGTCCGTCGGCGCTGGGGCCTGCCTTACGTGATGTTCAGCGACGAGGTGCAGGTTCAGATACTCGCCGACGGCGGGACCGTCGGCGCTGGCGGTGCACTCCCGCGGGACGGTGCCGGCGGGCCGCGCTTGTTGAGATCCTCGCCGACGGCGGACCGTCGGCGCTGGAACGGACGCATTGGGGACCGTGTATGACTGCCCGAGGTTGAGATCCTCGCCGACGGCGGACCGTCGGCGCTGGCCGCCCGTGTCGATCTGCCGCAGCGGCTGGATGTTCTTGTTGTTGAGATCCTCGCCGACGGCGGACCGTCGGCGCTGGTCATGCGGGTGGCCAGATCCGCAAGCCGGGACCCGTTGAGATCCTCGCCGACGGCGGACCGTCGGCGCTGGCTGCAACTGGGCCAGCAGCGGCAGCGCGAACGACCCGTTGAGATCCTCGCCGACGGCGGACCGTCGGCGCTGGGCCCGCTCGCACGGTAACGACGTCGGGATCCAGGTCGTTGAGATCCTCGCCGACGGCGGACCGTCGGCGCTGGCGCCGACGAGGTGCCCGAAGTCGCGGTTGAACGGCAGGACGTTGAGATCCTCGCCGACGGCGGACCGTCGGCGCTGGACGGCGGTCTCCGCGCGCAGGGCACCCCCGCGTGGATGTTGAGATCCTCGCCGACGGCGGACCGTCGGCGCTGGCCCGTTGCAGATGGCGCTGATGACCGCGCAGCCCGCGTTGAGATCCTCGCCGACGGCGGACCGTCGGCGCTGGGCCAGGCGCAGGGTTTCCTGAGGGCTCTTCTCGATCTCGTTGAGATCCTCGCCGACAGCGGACCGTCGGCGCTGGTCTCTGGTCCTCTGAGGACCGGGATGGGGTCCTAGCTGTTGAGATCCTCGCCGACGGCGGACCGTCGGCGCTGGACCCGTAGAGCTTGGCGGTGGCGAAGCGGTTGGTGGAGTTGAGATCCTCGCCGACGGCGGACCGTCGGCGCTGGCGGCTGCTCATGGAGCGCCAGGCGTTCCGGACCAGCGTTGAGATCCTCGCCGACGGCGGACCGTCGGCGCTGGGTTTCCGCCTCAAAATCCATGTCGAGGCTGAGCTTAAGTTGAGATCCTCGCCGACGGCGGACCGTCGGCGCTGGTCTGCCCGTGCCACCGTCAGTAGCCCCACCAGTCGTTGAGATCCTCGCCGACGGCGGACCGTCGGCGCTGGCCTCATGCGCGCCTACTGGGCCGCACACAAGCGCTCCGGTTGAGATCCTCGCCGACGGCGGACCGTCGGCGCTGGGCTTCGCGAGCAGCAACATCGTGCCATGGTGGGGTTTCTGTGCGCCGCCATGGAGATTTGATGACCGTTTTGCATCCATTGTGGGGCAGGAACCTCCCGCGATTCCGGGTCGTGCTTGGGGTTCCTTGATCATCAAAGAATGTGGTCGCCGTGGTGGGGGGCAAGTTTGGCTTGTCCGAGCCGTTCGACGGTTTGCAGGGTGCCCTGGGTAAGTCGGTACAGGCGGATGTCGTCGACGGTGTGGTCGATGGCGTCGATGAGCTTTTGTTTCAGTGTGGGTAGTTGGGCTGCGGTGCAGGTTACTTCGAAGACGGATTTCTGTACTCGGATGCCGTAGCCTTCGCAGATTTTCGCGACGCGTCGGAGCCGACGTTGTCCGGCTGGGGTGGTGGTGTCGACGTCGTAGGTGAGCAGGTATTCCATTAGGCGGGGTTCCAGGGGGTGTAGGTCGTAGCGTCGCCGCGTAGGTGGCGGGCGAGTAGCCGGGCCTGTATCAGCGGCAGTATCGAGGCGGCGACAACGCGTCCGAGTTGCCGGTGAGGCCAGGTGCGCGCGCGGCCTTCGCTCCAGAGGGTGAGGAAGGCCCGTCTTCCGTCCTCGTTGAGTTCGTGTGCTCCGCCGGGGTGTTGGGTGAAATGTGTGGGTTGTAGTTGGCGTCGGTTGATGGCGGTGAAGACGAGCCGGTCAACGAGCAGGTGGCGCATTTCTTCCATGAGGTCGAGTGCTAGTGCGGGTTTACCGGGCCGGATTCCAAGCGGGTAGCCGATGTAGGGGTCGAGGCCGACGTGTTCGAGGGCGCCGTGGACTGCGACGCGCAGCATGCCGTATCCGAATGACAGCGCGGCGTTGACAGGGTCGGTGGGTGGCCGGCTGATCCGGTGGCGGGGTGCGCTGATGTCGGCGTGTTCGACGATCAGGTGCCGCCAGGTGGCGACGTAGCGTTTCGCGGCCTGGCCTTCGATGCCGAGGATGACGTTGATGTTGTTGGTCGCGGGCAGGCTGATCACGTCGTCGGCGATCGCTGTAGCGGTGCTACGTAGTGTTTCCAGCCGTGTCCCGGAGGCGTCGGCTGCGGCCTTGAGCAGCAGCTGGCGGGTGTTCTGCAGTTTCCCGGCGACGATGGTGCGACAGATTGCCAGGCGGCGGTCCTGGTCGCGTAGGGCGTCGTGTTGGGCTACTCGTAGCAGCGGATTGCCGGCTTGCGGGCCGACTATCCGGGCACGGAACCGGCCGTTGCCGGACAGCCAGGTGACGGTGCGCTGGTCGGCGGCGCATCGGTGGAGGAAGTCGTCGGTGATGCTCACTCCGCCGAATGCGACCACGTGGTCGATGCGGATCAGCGGTAGCCGTTTGGGTCCGGTTTCGGGGTGGTAGACCCGCACGGCGTCGTTGTCTAGATGCAGGCTGGAGCCGGGTGTCATCACGTACAGAGTGTTCTTGATGATCTCAGGCATTCCAGGTTCCCAGAGGTCGCGGCGTGAACAGGTCGGTGGGGTCGTGCAGAGCCTGGGGCAGGCAGTCGTCGAGCAGTGAGCAGCGCCGGCAGCGACGGTCGGCCACCGGGGCGGGTAGCTGCGGGGCGAGCAGCACCGTGCGGAGTTCGCCGACGATACGGGTGATCGTGTCGATGAGTTCGGCGGTGAGCTCGACGCGGTGGCGGTGGCGGCGGCGGCGGTCGGCGTGAGTGAAGACCTGCGCGTACGGGACGTCGAGCTCGAGCGTTTCGCGTACGCACAGCGCTTGCGTCGCGGCTTGTAGATCGGCCGGGCCGCCCGCCTGGTAGGCGCCGATCTTGTGTTCGACGGGCACGGCGGTGCCGTGGCCGATTTCCACGACGTCGCAGCGGCCGTACAGACCCAGCGATCGGCTGTAGACGGGCACGGCGTAGTGCTGGCGGCTGCCGGGCGTGGCCGTGGCCCGAATTCCGGGCCGGTCTACTCGTTCGTGGGCAAGATGGCCCCGGACGGTGTTCACGTCGTCGGTGAAGACACCATCGACATGGATGAGCGCGGCCTGACGGGGACAGTACGCGTAGTGCTCCAGCGCGGAGATGGGGATGCGGGAGGCGTTGTCGTCCCCGTCGGGCCACCAGGTCATCGGGCGTGCCTACTGGTGCACGGGGTCGAAGGTGACGCCGGCGGGCAAGTCGCTCTGGTCGATGTTGATTTTGTAGTCGGTGAAGGTGCGGGGGGTGCCGACGCCGGTTACGCGTTCGATACGGAGCCGGTCGATGAGGGGCTGGGCGGGGGCGTTACCGAAGGCGTCGCTGTGGCTGTACACATACAGGCCGCGCAGGGTCATGATGCCACGGGTGGCGGTGCGGTCGTGGTCGAACATGAATTGCAGGGTGCGGTACAGGGTGGTGAGGTCGTCGCTGGTGATGCCGGTCTTGCGGGCGAGGGCGGCGGAGTAGTGGAACTGAGCGCGGTAAAGGCCGTAGGGCACGGTCCATTTGCTGCCCATCTCTGTTTTCTCGCCGTTGTCGATGTCCTGTTGCCGGGTTTGGGTGACCCGGGTGATGGCGTGGGCGACGGGTAGGACGGGGTCGAGGGACCTGGCCATGCCGAATTGCAGGGGGCCGCGGATTTGGCCGAGGGCTTTGGTCTCGCCAGTAGACAAGACGGCACCGAACAGGCGTACGTCGACGTAGCGGTGGCACAGCCACCCGCGGGCTGCTTCGGCCTGTTCTGCGCTGATTTTCTTCGTGCCCAGGGTGATGTCGGTGGCTTTGTAGGACTCGGCGGTGCGGGTGTTGAGGGCGTGGCCGGCCTCGACGAAGATTTGGTAGCGGTTGGGGTCGTGGCCGAGGTTCTCGGCGGTCAAGCCGATGCTGTCGCGGATCTTGCGTTTGATGGCGACGTCGGTGACCAGCCCGTGGCCGGTGGCTTCGTCGACGCGGGGTCTGTTTCCGCCGTCGGGGTCGCCGTTGGGATTGCCGTCGGTTACGTCGAAGAAGATGACGCCGTCGTGGCGTACGTCCGGGTTGGTGGTTTCGGGTTTCATTGCTGTGCGGTCCCTTCGCTGGCGAGGTCGTCGGTGTCGGTGGTGAGTGCTTCGGTGGGGATTTCGGGGGCTTTGCCGGCCTGCGCCATGCGGATGTCGTGGGCTTGCTGGTGGAAGTAGCCGAGGACGAACCAGGACTGGCTCTCTGCGTCGGCGAGGGGCTGCACTGGCCGGTCTAGGCGGTCCTGCAGCTCGCGGATCCGGGCGCGGAAGCGGGCTGCGGCGCGGCGGGCCCGCTCTGCCTGGGTCAGCACAGCAGTGTCTTTGCTGTCCGGCCGTGCTGCGGCGTCGAGTTTCTTGAGCCAGGCGGGATACATCTGCAGGCCTTGGACCAGGGCGACGCGGGGATTGGCGACCGCCCCGGCGAAGTAGCGGTGAAAGAAGGAGGTGTTGGGCATGTCGTCGCGGCCGAAGGCGCGCAGTTGCAGGGATTCGAGGACGGCGAATAGTCGTCCGTACAGGTAGGCGGGGTTGTCTTCTTTCTCGTCGAGCACGGCGTCGGGTCCCTCTCCGGTTCGGTGTGGGTGTCGGTTCAATGCGACCCGAAGAAGCGCCGCGCGAGGGCCGTCGATGTGCAGGTCGGTGCGCACTCGCCGGACGACGTGGGCGAGCAGGTATGGGCCGACCGTCCCGCCGTGCAGTGCGGTGTGCAGCAGCGCGTGGGCAATGTCGTCGGGACGATCCGCTGCCTTGTCCCCCATCGGGATGTAGCGGCCTTGGCGAGGGTTGTCTGCCGTCTGCCACTGCCCGGCGCACAGGGCGAGAAGCCAAATCGGGTAGCCCGTCGGGTCGTGTTGGCCGCGGCCGACGATGCACAGGTCGCGGAACCAATCGTCGACGTGGTCTTCGGCCTCGGCCAACGGCATCTGCAGCCAGTGGTGCACTACCAGCCTGGCCACGTTGCCGGAGATCGTCATCGAGCAGAACTGGTGTGGTCCTGGCCGGCGGTGTTTACGGCCCTCGGTGAGCGAGCGCAGGTATTCCCTGATGGCGTCAGGCCGTCTGTCCAGTAGAGCGATCGTCTGGCTGTCACCACCGTCGGTCACCCACCAGGCCAGCCGAGTTCGCTGCTTCGCATAGCTGAACGTATATTTGTCGTCAGACAAGATGGTGTGCAGGTTCGCGACGGCGGCTTGACCGCAGCCGACGCAGATCGGCGAGTTCGACAGACCTTCGGTGAAGTCAAACGTGTGGATACGCCGGTTGGCCGACACTAGCGCGATTTCCTGCTCCGCGCCCGGGACCAATGCCTTGGGCAATGCCTGCGGCATGCGATCGAGCAAGGTGCCAACCTGCCCACAGATCAGGCATACGCCGCGCCGGCCGGCGCCCGAGGCCGCGGTCCCGGTCTTGCGTTGCTGCACGACCGTCGCCCACGTCGACCAAAGGGAGTCACAGTCGGTGACTTGTAGGCCATCCACCACGATGATCATGAGATCTTTCGAGGTCCACTTGCTCTCGGTGGGCGGCTGTGGTCTGGTGCCAGATTCATAGAACGCTGTGACAGCCTGTGCGGCAGGTTCGTCAGGGTAGCTGTCACGCCAGCATCGGCACAGCTGCACGAATGCGGTGTGAGCGGCCGCTACCCGAGCCGGTTTCGACTTTTCGTCCGCCCAGCCGAGCACGTACTGCAGGTCGTCGGCGCCGAGGCTCGGCGCGAGCCCGGAGGTGCGCCCGCTATTGGGTACCAGCGTCTCTCGGCCGAACCTCGTGGACTGCTGGGAGACGTCAACGAGATCTACCAGGTAGGACTGGCCGGTGTTGCTGTCGATGTTCAGTTCCCATCGCACGACCCGGTTGCGGCTGTACGGGCGGACCTCGGCGTCCTGATCCTCCCTGGCTTGTCGGAACGTGACGAGTTGATGCAGCATCAGGCGACTCCCGCAACGAAATCTCCGGCGCCAGGGATGCCCTGCGCGGGAACATGGAGCACGCCGCGTTCGAGCCGGGCGGTAAAGAAGTCGAATCGCGCCGGCGGCCCGTAGTGAACGCGGTGCAGCATGACGCCCAGGTCCATGGACTCGGCGATCGGTGCGCGCTGGTCGGGTGCGAAGAACTCCGCGGGAAACTCCCGCGCCCCAAGAAACGGCCGTTGATAGCAGGCGCCTCGGTTCACCCGGCGACGGAACTGATCCCGGTAGGCGGCCTCCGGCTTGTCCGCGTGCACTGCCAACTCGATGTGGGCGTGGATGCGGTACTCCACATCGCGCAGGCATAGCGCACTGCGCTGATCACGGTTAGCGACCGTGTCGACCCTTTTGCCCTTCCCGACGGCGTCGGCGAGGCTGGGCAGGTCATGGGTCTCGTTACGACGCAACATAAATTGCTCGACCGGGCGCAGAACCTCGATCCGCACCGGAACCCAGCGAAACTCTGGTTTCCAGAAGATCGCCTCCAGCACGCCCACCGCAGCGGTCGGCGTCATCACTGGATAGCTGACACGCTCTACTCGCAGCTCCGGGCGGGTGAACAACGCGGCGTCGCCGCGTACCTGCACGACAACGGGCGGCCGGGCACGACTCTGTGGGGCACTCACACCGGTTCTCTCCTTTCACTTTCCCTGGCCAATGAGGGTCTTGATGGTTGGTAAGGCTGCCAGTCAAAGGGGCGAAATCCTCCAGTTGGGGTAGTCACCGAACGCGACCGCCAGCAAGAGGCCGCCTCGTCCAGGACGCGGCGTCAGCCGCAACGCTGGCGATCGCCCATGAAATCCGCGGGTTGGACCCGCCTGTCATGCCACACAGTTAAGATCCCCAGAGCGTCCTCGAAGACGACCCCGCTAAGTCCCTCTGTGAAGGGCCTCGCATCATCCTGCGGTTCTGTGTCGCATGAGGGTCGCACCGGATGTACGTTCCTGATGACCTTCACCGGGTCATACAATGAAATCGTCCCCAGTGGGCTCGACCACCAGGCCGTAGCCTTCGTCATATCGGCCTTCCCACACCCGCAGATCACCTACCACCTCGCGCAGCAGAGGCGCGGTCTCGGGACGCTGCGCTGTCCTGCGACGCATCGTGGTCAGGTACGGCTGCAGAGAGCGCAACGCCGACGTATCCGGGTGCGAGCCGCGCAACCTGGCCAGACAGTCCGCGATCGTGGCGGCAGCCGCCGGATCTGCGTACGGCACCACCACCGGCACCGTGTCCTCGACGATCATCCGGAACGCCCGTTCCAGGTCGCGTCGATTGGAATCGTCATTGACAAGCGGTCCGTCGGCCACGGCCTTGAAGTCCCGGCGAGCCCGATTGCGCCGGATGGTGTCGCTTGCGCCGCCACGCCTCTCCACTCCCAGCGTTCGATACAGATCCCGGTAATAGGCAGCCAAAGCCTCAACATTGTCAGGATCGGCCTTGTCCGGGCCGAAGTAGACAGCAGCCTTGTCGATCTGCGTTCGGTACGACGGTGGCATCCCCCCGTCGACAGGATCGAAGATGACCACCAGGCCCCCGAGATCACCGAGCTGGCCCTCCCGATTGCACCGCCCGGCGACCTGAGCAATCGAATCCGGCGGCGCGACCGCACGGAACGCGACAGGAAAATCAAGGTCAACGCCCGCCTCGACCAACGACGTACTAACCAACAACAGCGGCTTCTCGTTGTCGAGCAGATCCTTGACTCTCTCGAGCACCCGCTGACGGTGGGCCGGGCACATACCCGTCGACAGGTGCAACACCTCGTGGCCCACCACGCTGCGGGCCAGCAGGAAAGCGCTCCGCGCGTCCTTGACGGTGTTGACCACCATCAGTGCCTGGCGATTCGCGGCCGCCGCCGTGACCACCTGCTCCAAGGTGGGGCGTCGCCCCGGCCACCAACGAAACTCCACCCGGCGGCACTCCGAGAAAAACGCCGCCGCGTTCGGCATGATCTCGCGCGGCGCGGGTAGCTTCGCGAACGGGCCGAACTGCTGAAGCTCCGGCTGGGTTGCCGACGACAACACGAACGTCACACCGAAGCGCTGCGACAGAACCCGGATCGCATCCGCGACCTGCGGGAGTAGCCGATGCGGCAAAGCCTGCACCTCGTCCAGCACGATCACCGAGTTCGCCAACCGGTGCAGTTTCCGCATCCGTGACGCCGTCCGCCCGAACAGCGACTCGAACAACTGCACCGTCGTAGTCACCACGAAAGGGGCATCCCAGTTTTCGGCCGCGGCACGCCACCACAAGGCGTGCCGAGCCGCCGAGCCGCTCTCAAACTCGACCTGACTGTGCTGCTCCAGCACCACAGGTTGCGCCGCACGGTCCTCGGGATCAAGTAGCCGGCGATACACCGCCGCGTTCTGCTCAGTGATCGTGATGAACGGAACCGCCACAATCACCCTGCGGAGACCACGCGTTGCGGCATGCCGCAACGCGAACCCCGCTGCCGCGATCGTCTTCGCCGTTCCCGTCGGGGCCGTCAACCGGAAAATGCTGCTCCCGCTGTCGGCAGCGTCCATCGCCGCGTCGAACAGCCGTGCACGCCGACCGTCCATCGGGCCTTTTTTCGGCCTCTCCGACAGGAATACATCGCGGCGAGTAAGAAACCGGTCCAACAGCAACGGCGCATCCAAGCCGGCGCCGACGCGAGCCGCAGTGGCATCTCGATGCGCCTGGGTGTCGAGGACATCGGCGTCCACGAGACACGAGAACAAGAAACGGATCAAGAAATCCGCCGTCATCGCATCGGCTCCATCGGCAAACTCCAGCGGTAACGATGGAAGACCGCTGAACAACTCCGGAACAAGGGGACGCAGCCGCCGCTCAGCATCAGCCCACGGCCCACACCGCAGCCGATCCTCGGCGTCCTCGTCGTCTCCGAAGAGACGATCAAGCTCGCTCTGACACGACAATCCGCCGTGGTGACCGGCGATCACCCACTCCGCAGGCTCCAGACCGTGCCTGCGAGCCAGCTGAACCCCGAACGACTTGTGGTCGAGCCCAACGCGACCTCCCGTAGGCTCGACCAGGAGAAGCTTTTGCTGCCAATCGCACCACGCCTTACCACCGTCATGGGCCAGACCCGTCCATTCGGCCAGGTCACCAAGTCCGAACGGTTCAGCAAACGACTGTGCCAACCGGCCCATACCACGCAGATGATCCTCAAGCCGATGACGTGTACCCAACAGGTTCGCACTATGCGCCCACACACCCGCTCCTCGTAGGAAAGCTCGGCGCCGGCACAGGTGATGCGAACCCCGGCCGGTAAACAATGACGGCGCACAGCAAAACAGAGAGGTACGACAAGAACCGACCCATCAATCCGATCTGTTTGCTACTTGACACTGCCCAATGGAAGCCGAGGGCGAAATCGCCAGCGGCGGCAGGCATGGTGCTGATCGCCGGCGGCCGGGGCGAGCTGGTGCGCGTTGACCAGCCGCCGGCGCCCTGCGCGATCTGGTGTGGGGACAGCCGTACGGACATGGCTTCGACTCCGCAGGCGTACGCAATATCGACGTGGCGTTCTAGGACCCCACGCGCCTGGATGGGAAACGCAACGAGGAGGCGACCGCCGAGCTCACCCGCCGGACTCCCGCCGTGCCTTGGGATGCGCTCAATCAGGCTGCGATACACACCGTCCATCACCGCTTCGGCGGCGACCCGGTCGAGTCGTTCACCTCGATCACTGAGGTGGTCGCGAGTTGGCCGGAAACCGGCACCGCTGTCGCCGCCCGCCTTAGCCACGACGACACCATCGAACTATGCGCCCCGCACGGCCTCGATGACTGCTCGCCGGCATCTGGCGTCGCAACCCGCCCGCGTCAGCCTCAGCGAATCCCGTGCCCGGCTCGCCAGGAGCGATGGCCAGGTGTCAACGTTATTCCGCTCAGCTGACCCCGCGATCCGTCAACCGCGAAGAGTGAGCAACGCGGCGTTATCCTCCGGTGCGGTCCGTGACATGGAACGGAGTCCCAGTTAGGGCTGCGCCGACTGGCGTGTCGGACCAGCCGTTGATCACTTCTGGGTCCACGGCGAGATCGAGCAGCTGGATCACCTCGGCGAGTGGCGGCGTTGCCGGAAGTTCGCAATCCAGGACCCATTCCAGGTCAGGATCGGTCTTACCCACATCGACCCAACGCCGCGGTGGGGCATCGCTCGGCGATGCGCCAGAGCACTTGCATGGCGGCCGATCCGATCTGCCGGGACCAGGCGAAGTCGCCGGTCGGGCCGTCGAGCGCGTCGACGAGAGTTTCCTTGATGTCGTCCTTACAGATCAGCGGGAGACCCATTGCTTCGGCCACGGCCGTGGCCAGGGTGGTCTTGCCGACCGCAGTTGCCCCGGAGACAACAATGATCAGCCGGCCGCTCACGGTGCTGCCGCGGTCACGGGCGATCGGGACGGCGACCTCATCGCGGCGACACCGGTCGAGGTTGGGCCGGTCGATGCAGGATCCGCAGATCCCACCCGGTCGGATCGTCGTCTGCTGCGGTGAGGCTCGGAATGAAGGCGTCAGCGGCGGGCCTGCCGGCCTGTTCCCACTGCTGTAGCCACCCGTGCAGCGCGTGCAAGGACGGGGACTGGGGGCTGTCGGCGAGAATGACGCCGTCGGTCTGTATCACAGCGGCCGAGTTCGGTGTGGTGTGGCCGATGCCGCGCATGTCCGCGCGTAGCGACACCATGCTCAGTTGCGGGTTTGCCTTGGCAGCGGTGTAGGCGTTCCACGACCGCCAGTCGAGCGGAACATGTGCGTAAGCGCGGCCGCCCGTGGCCGGCGGTGATGGTGGCGATGACGGTCGTGGACGGCAGTGCCGCGACCGGCAGGCAGGCGACCAGCCGCCCGCCGGGCGCCAGTTGGTCAATCCAGGATGTGGGGAGCCGTGGTGGTGTGCATTCTCCGAACTTCGATGATCTTGGATCGGCAGAGGTGGCACAGTTACTCCAGACTGAAGGCCCATTCGTCCCACGCCCATGGGCGATCCTCGAACAATGCACCCGACCGTTGCCGTGCAGCGGCTTCCGTGTCAGGGCTGAGACCCGTTGGATCAAGACTGGCCGCTCCCCCGAAGGATCTCGGTAGCATGCGCGCAAGCCGAAAGTACTCTGCGAAGGGGCGGACATGCGGATCTTCCCACCCAAGCCGGATGAGGAGGTACGCTAAAAGCGGTCCAATTGCCGGCGACCCCGTACATGCGAAATCATTGCCAACGAGGCACAAGAGTTGATCGGGTGACCCATCTGGCAAGTTCGTCAGCCGACCGAACTGGACAGACTTCCATTCGATACACGTGTCAGCGACACAAACTAGATCGATGAATTCGCGTGCATGTGCAGCGCAATCCCTACCACCGCCGGTTACGTACTCGTTGATCTTCTCAACAGCCGATTGGGCGCTAGCCCAGACATGCGAATGCGCAAGCACGCCATAGACGATGGGGCTAATTAGCTCACGGAAGGGCGTTCCCGTCCGCGGTGCACACATACGTGCAATCTCGGCCGCAGTCTGAGTAGCTTCCTTAACATGTGCAGCCGTAAGCGTTAATTTGCATTCGAATGCGGCCGCGACACCGGACGTCACATAGAGCTTCTTGTCGAGCAGTTTCTTAGGATAGCCGGGACGAAGGACTACCACGTCTATCTGCCTACTGGCCGTACCGTCATGCGCGAGTATTCGCCCCTTCGTACGCACCTCATAGTTGGCAGGCAACCACTCTCGAAGAAGTTGGGCCCAGTTCTCCTCGCCTTCATCGCCCGCCGTACCGGGATCCTCTAAGGCTCGCGACCGGATTCTGTCGTACTCGCTTGCCATTTCACTGGTTGTCTGCGTGATCCACGTATCGAGCTCATGGGTACGGCGCAACTGATCCACCCCGACATCCTACAGGTAAGCGTCTCGGCAGCGCGGCGGCCCGGTGAGATCAATAAATGCGGAAAAGCCACGCCCTGGACAGAGGATAATTCGCAACTGATTCATCAGGCGGGGGTCTCTAGCGCCAACTCCGAAGCATTCGCAGCAAGGGACTCGACATCGTCGATGATGGCACGAACAGATTGGTAACGTGCCGCATGGTCAAGCACAGTGCACTTATCCACGATCGCGCGAGCCGCGCCCGCACAGGCGTTGATGTGCTTGCGCCCGGAGAAAATGAACGACAACACGAAGCCGATTGCATAAATCTCGTTAAGAGCGTTGTACTCCTTGAAACTTCGAATAGTGGGGTCCAGAATCGTTCCGCGCAGTTCAGATTCGGTCTGGGTCAGGCTTGAGCCACGCTCTTTCAGCAGACCGAAGTCTGCAAGCTTCACTACACCGGCCACCCCGTCATACTGCTTGACCAATACGTTCCTGTAGCTGACATCCCGATGCAGATGACCCTTGGAGTGGAGGTAATTCAGACCATAGAGAAACTGAAGCGCGATCCGCTTACGAATCCCGAAGGTGAGCTTCTTATTGTTTGCGAATATATAATCATCAAGGGTGGCGTCACAGTATTCCATCGTGTACTCGTTGCTATCGGCGTTATAGCGGTACACCTCCAGAACATAAGGGAAGCGGAGGGCTTTGAGCATCTCGAATTCTTGACGGAACCGAATCAAGTCTTTTTCTTCAAGGTTGCGCTTGGCCCGCTTCAGCGCGAAGTATTTGCCATACTCTGGATCCGCATACCGATATACGATCGCGAACGCGCCCTGACCGACCATCTTAAGCTTCACACTTTTCCATCGATCCGGTATGTGCATCACGGTCTCAGGAAGCAGGAAGACTGGCTCGTACCTCATCAAGTCAATTCGGGGAAAGTCTTCTGGTATCTCACTCCCATACGACTCGGAGAGGAAAGCCTTACAATCAGAAATGACTTGCGTGTAATATTCATGTACTTTTAGGTCGAGCCCGAGGCGCCGGAGTATCGCGCGGCAGTCCCGAATCTCATCGATCACAGCGAGGAGCTCGCGACTCTCGTTTGCGTTGAAGTGCCGATTGGTACGCGCCTTGGCGTTCATGAACTCGAACAAGGCGTTAAGTCGCTCATGCAGGTTTGCAAAGACCGACGCGGTCGGAGCTTGTTCGGGATACAACCTTAGGTAGGCAGGACTAACCTGCACTCCCGCGTATTTGCCCAAGAGGTCTTGAAGCATCATTTCCTCAGGAGTGGCCACCTGAAGTCCTCCACAGCATCGTCGACACCGCAATAGATCACAGCTAACTCAGGGCACGGCGCAGAGCGCAACCCTACCGAATCGGCGGGACAGGGCTGGAGAACCCGAGAGGGTCACCTCATGACGGCGCCGGCGGCTCGATCAATGGCTGACTCGCCTCGTCAACATCGGTTGGTGTGTTGAGCACGGTCCAGTCGCGGCAGTCTGGGTGTGTGGTGCGATGCTGGCGTGCCCAGAGGCTGGCATCAAGTTCGCGTCGGCGAGGAGGAACGGCGGCGAGTTGTAGGCGACGCAGCGGGTGGAGGTTGGTGGGCAGCGCTGCGACGTCTGATGAACGGAGCCGAGGGTGGTCGACAATGAGTGTCCCGTCGCTCATGGTGACCAGGGCTCGGTACTGGCGAAGGTCGTTTGGGCCGTCGGGTTGGAACTGGGTCTCGTCGGGGCGGCTAGGGCGGAGGATGTGTCGCCCGTCGGGGGCGAGGTGATCGAGAAACCATTCGATGAAGGCTGTGCGTACTGGCCCGTATGTCGGGTCGTGGCGGTCGACTGCCCGGGCCCGGCGTACGACGTCGGCAAGGGTGCTTGAGTCGACCGCGAAGAATGTCGCCGGATCGCGGGGGACCTGCCATTGCGTCCAGGTCGGCCGCGTGTCGGGTGACGTGGCAGGCCGTGGCAGGCGTGGTGCTTGTTCCAGGAACGTGGTGTCGATACCAGCTTGGGCGAAGTGCTTGCGGAGCCAAGACTGCTGGAAGTCGTTGGCGGTCTGCCAGGTGTATACGAGTCCGTCGTACTCGCCGATTGGCTGGGGTTGGTCGGCGCCGGGCAGGTTGTGGCAAACGTCGGCAATGAGCCGGATCTCGGCGAGGTGCCCATCTGGATGTCTTGCCCTGTCGGGCTTCGACGCTAGGGCCCGGATCTCGATCATCGCGGCTGACAGCAATACTGCGATGGCCGCGCGACGCTGATCGCGTGACCATCCGTTGCGCGACCTCCGGCGTATATGCACCACGGAACGGTAGCTCTCGCCGGAAGGCAAGGACGCAGGCACCACGCGATCTCCAGGGGAGGCCCAGGCCGGGTCGGGTCCGCATAGATCGCGGGCGGGAGGCAGGGCTCGCCGATAAGGTCATGCGGTGACCGGTCGACGAGCCGATGGCCGGGAAATCCGCAGAGCGATGGAGTCGAGGACATCGCCCTGCTCATCCTGGAGTGGCTCGCGGAACAAGGCGTCGATGCCATGCTGAGGATCGACGCTGAGCGTCTTGCCGAACGCCGGCCGGCCTGGACGTTCGCCGCGAGTGGTGGACCGCTGAGCGCTGGAATGCGTTCCGACGGAGCCACCGCTGGCGAGTGCCTTTCGCGGGCCGTCGCTCGGCTGCGCGAACTTGACATAGACGTTCCTTATTAGTTCTGGCGGCACGATCTGGTCGTGACTCAACGAAGCTGTCCCGGATCTACTCGTAGGCCGGGCATGCCAATCGGGGTGGAGCCAGGGCGGTTGCGGATGGTGCGGTCCAGGCCCGTCAGCTTGTGTTCGGCTGCCGCGAGGCTGACGGTGAGCCCCTCGACCTCGCCGTGCCACCCGTTGGCCTTGGCCTCGCTGATCCGTTCGGTGAGGTTGCGGATGATCTCTGTGAGGCGCCGTCGCTGGCTAGGATCGACGCGAAGCATCGGACACCGGACGCAGGCATGTTCGTGAGCGCACGGCGTGCCATACGGCCGGCCGCAGGTGCCAAGTTCGATCTTGCGCAGGTGGAAGTGCTGCTGAAACTCGGTCCACTCAGCCTCCGACGGCTCTCGGTACTCGTGGGTGGGGCGCATGGCTCGGCGTCGGTCGACGAAGGCCCGATAGCTTCGGATGAGATCGTCCTGGTAGACCGCCGTGTACACCTGCGTGGTGCCGACGTCCGCATGGCCGAGGAGCTTCGCGGCGATGTGGATGGGTAGGCCACCGGTGACGGCTTCGGTGGCGAACATCCGCCTGAAATCATGCGGGGTGTAGTGCAACGGCTGGCCGGCCGTATCCGTGATGCCGGAGCGCCCCAACGTATTGATGAGAAGGTGACGGACCAGCTCCGGGTGCAGTACGTCTGACCGCCAGCCGTTGCGGTGCCGGAACCCGTCACGATGCTGGAACAGATGCGGCAACTCCGGTCTGGTCACGCGTTCGTAGCCGTCGAACCGGGCAACGAGAGGAACGGCGCCATCGGAGTCCCGGATCCGACCGATGATCGCGGCTAGCACACTGGCCAGCTCAGGGGTGACAAAAAGCAGCCGCTCTTCATTGCTCTTGGACGGCACGATCTGCAGCAGAGGGATCACTTCCCCGGTGTCGGCCAGTCGGTGGGAGACGATGGCGAGCTGGGTCAGCTCTAACATCTCCTCGATCCGGATCCCGGTGTGCCGAAGTGTCTCGATGACCGCCCAGGCCCAGAACGCCTCGTCTTCAGCGACAGTGAGGTTGATCAGCTCGGCGGTCGTAAGGTCCTCGACGAACAGATGAGACCGTCGACGGCCGTGCACTCGCGAGATGTCGCGGCTGATCCGCTGGTAGCTGACCTCGGCGCACCGGAAGGTCGCGCCGATCGCCGTCCGACAGGCGGCTTCGAGCAGAGCGGCTCGATCTCGTTTCCATTGTTCGGCCGCGTCGACAAGTCGTTGCAGATGGGGAAGGCGTTCGCGGATGCGCTGGTGCGTGGCCGCCGTCGCTTTACCCCGCCGGGTTGATCCCTCGATGTCGATCCGACGTACCGGGCTGGGGAACACCCATTCCACCCACGACGGGTCGGCCAGTGCCCACTCGGCGATGTCGAGGTAGAAGGCCCGCACGATCATGAAGACGTCCCAGCGGCGGCGAGTCTCGCGACCAGGGACCGGGGCGCGGACGCGGTCCTTCCACGCCTGCGCGACATCGCTGGGCAGATTGGTGGTGGCCAACTCGGGATGATGCTGTTCGATGTCCGCCCAGAACTGGCCGACCAGCATCCGAGCCATCCCGCTGAACGTGGTGTAGTCCAGGCCGGGCCGCCGCTCGTCGAGGTATCGAATCAGCAGCGCCCGAACTCGCTCGTTCTCGATCTGATACTGGTCGACCAGTTGGGCGCTCGTTAGCTGCCCGGGCAGCATCTCCGCCCGCAGGGTCGTGCCCGAGGGGAACACACCGATGTCGACGAGCATCTGCCACGCGGCATGGCAGCCGTCGACGGTGCGGTCCCGCGACCGGCGTTTAGCCGCCTCCTGAAAGTGGAGCATGTCAGCGATCGTCAGATCACTCAGCTCAACCCCGAGATGGATGACCATCATCGTGAGCACGTTGAAGGCTCGCCGGGCCTGTTGCTCGGTGACGCCCCGGCCCTGGGCCAGGCCCTCTATACGCGCAAACAGTTCCGCACTGACCTCGGTTCGCATCTCGCGGAACAGCGAGTTGGGGTTGTACGTGGTGAGGAAGACGTAGCTGGGCTTGACCAAGCGAAGCCGGATGAGGCATCCCAATCCGCGGGTCAGTTCCTGGCGCGTGGTCGGGCCTCGCTTGCGGCCTGCTCCAGGGGCCATTCTCGCCACTTCGCCCCGTACAGTTCCTCGGCCCGCTGCCACCGTGCCTGCCAGCCGTCGCCCGCCAGCCGCTGAAGCCATACCATCATCCGCTCGGCGGTCCGGAGCAGGCGCCGAACATCCTTCACCGCCGTCGGCCACGTCGCGAGGCCAGGCATGGCGGCGAGCACCTGCGAGATGGCGGCCGTGTCGAGCCCACTGACCGGCCGCTTACATGGACCGGCGGCCGTCTCCGGCGCTGCGACGCCGTCCCGCGTCGGAGCCGTCACGGGCATGGTGGTGATCACCGGATACCTCCGAGGAGTACCGCAAGGTCTGCTGCGTCGTAGCCGCTCGCCACCGGCACGGGCGGCAGCTCCCGGTCCGCGCGGCGGCTGGCGAAGTGGTCCCGGACCCGGGCAAACAGTTCGTCATCGATTTGCTCAAGATAGATCTGGGTGGTCGCCAGGTTCGCGTGCCCAAGAATGGTCTGTACGTCGCGCAGCGTCAGTCGTTCGTCCCGGAGCAGCCGGATCGCGCAAGTGTGTCTCAGGTCGTGCATCGTCCAGTTGGTGCCCAGCCTCACGTTCACCCGTCGGAACACCGCGCGCAGAGCGTCGTACGACAACCGCGCGTGGGCACCTCGACGCAGGTTGACGGTCTGCCACACCGCGTCGTCGGCGCCGATGATGCCCCCGATGTCATTGAAGTAGAGGCGAAGCCAGACGAACGCGTCCGGGCTGGCCGGCAACCACTGCTGAGCTCGCGTGCCCTTGCGGATCACGCGGATCAGCCGGTGAGCGTGATCCGGACGCCGCTGTACTCGTCCTGGTCACGAATGATCTCGGCGGTAGCGGCGTCGGTGTGCAGGATCAAACCGTCGTCGAGCGTGGTGTTCGCGATCGCCTTTACCATCGCAAGCATCTGGCCGAGATCGTTCGAGACCTGTTTGCCCTGAAAGTCGACATCGCGGGTGGGTCGACGCACATCGAGAGCTGCGAGCAGCACGCCACCTTTGAGGATCAGGCGATCGGCGTAGGCGGACTCGACCAGCCGAGCGAGGAAACCCTCCAGGGCGTAGATCTGGTGCAACTCGTCCGTCGGCCGTCTGGTTCGGCGAGCAAGGTTTTGCAGATCGAGGTAGGCGCGCCCCGCGACGGTGGCGCGGGTGGCTCGTTCGGTCACAGCAGAATCTCCATCGCCTCGCGAAGCGTTCGTTCGGCTTGCGGGAAATGCCGCGCCATCGCCAACAGGTCCGAGGGCGACGACCCTCGGCGGCCGAGCCAGCGTTTCAACGCGCCGTAGACAAGCTCGGAGCCCTCGCGGTAACGGAGCCGAGCTGCGTCGATGATGCTCCGGGGCGCGTCATACAGCCCGATGGACGCATGTTCGTCGATCGGCACCGTAGTCCGCCCGATTTCAAATGTGTCGCGGTCGAATAGGTGCCAGGTCACCGGAGCAGCCACTCTAGGGCGGTAGGTGCCGCGCGGAAGAGCGACATCGATCGTCGCGGGAATCTCGTCGGTCAATCCATGACGCGCCAATGCGCTGGTCAGACAAAGCGTGGCCAAGGGTGCGCGTCTTGCGATATCCAGCAAATCGACGTCGGCAAGGCCGGCGTCCGTTTCCGCCCGGCGGAACAGCCCGCGGCCGACCACCTCGATGACGCCGCCATCCCTCAGCCGATACAGCTGACGCTCGGTCAGCCCGCCTCGTCGCGCGTCCGAGTACGTGAAGGTGACAGGCAGCCCGAGCAGGGCCTCGTCACCCGGAGAACTATGCCAAGTCACGTAGGAAAGTCTACACACCTACTGGCAACCTGTAACTATTTTCCTACACAACCTATGAGGTGAAGAGCGCGCGAGCACCCGAAGCCTTTCCAAGCCGACTCAGGGCGAGTGTTCGGTGTCGAGCGTGTGCGCACGTGTGGATCCGCTGGGTGTGCGCGACGCTCGCGTACGGTGAAGCGCGATGACGTCGACGCGTGAACCCGATGAGCTGCCTACCGACTGGTGGACCGCAGCGGACTGTGCCGCGTACCTCGGTATCACTCGCAGTACGTGGGCGGCGTATGTCGCGCGGCAGCAGGCGCCGGCATCGGAGCGCATGTTCGGTCGTTCGCCGGCCTGGCGGCCAACGACCGTGAAGACCTGGGCCGCCCGCCGACCCCGCCGGGGGAAGTAAGTCCCTCTTGGCGTCATCCTCCACGCCCTTACCAAGTACAGCACTGGCGCTGTACTGGCGGCTCGCGAGTACAGCACCCGAGCTGTACTCGCGGAACACTGACGGAGGTGGTGCTGGATGAGCGCGCACGCGCATCATGACGGCGAGATCGCGTGGTCAGACCCATGTGGAGGCTGAGCCGAAATGCCGACGGCGACCCCCAGGCGGAACACTGGGACGAACAGGGTCCGCCGTTCGGAACCAACTTGATGGGTTCTCAAGAAATTCAGGATCGGCTGAGAGTCTCAGCGACCAAGTTCGAGCAGCTAAGCCGACACGACAACTTCCCGACCCCGTTGGCCTATCTCAACGCCGGCCGAGTATGGCTAACCGCCGACATCGACCGGTGGATCACCGCAAATCCACGAGCCTCCCACTCCACTGAACACGAAAGGTGTTGGGGGTCCGGGGGTCACCCCCGGCGTGGGGTCTGGGGGCTCGGCCCCCAGGAATAACGCGCGAGCGATAAGGTTTGCGCTCTCCGCAAACAGACCCCACCCTCGGTCGTGCCCCCGGCAGGATTCGAACCTGCGCTTTCGCCTCCGGAGGGCGACGCTCTATCCCCTGAGCTACGGGGGCTCAGTGGTTCAGAAGCCTAGCAGGCCCCCGGAGAGCGTCGCCAACCGGTTAACCCTGGAGCTTCTGCAGCAGGCCGTCGATCAGGTTGAGCTCGCTCTGCTGGCCGCTGACCATCGTGCCGGCCAGCCAGTCCACGTCCTTGTTGCCGGACAGGTCCTGGGCCTCCTGGGCCATGTGGATGCCGCCCAGGTGGTGGTTGCGCATCAGCGTCAGATACTGGATGTCCAGCTGCTTGCCGGTCGCCTTGCGCAGGGCCGCCATCTGGTCGGGGGTGGCCATGCCGGGCATCAGGCCGTTGACCACCTCGCCGGCCGAGTCGGGCATCCAGGCCATCGTCGGCTGGGAGCTGGTCGGGCTGAGGTTCCACTGGCGCAGCCACGCCTGCATGTAGTTGATCTGGCCATGCTGGGTCAGGGCGATGTCACCCGCGAGGTTGACGATCTCGGGGTCGGTCGAGTTCGCGTGGGCGATCATCGACATCTCCACGGCCTGGGCGTGGTGGGTCGACATGTCGCGCAGGAAGCCGGCCTCGACCGAGGTGTCGCCGGGCTTGGTGAAGTGCGGGATCACCAGGCCGGCGCCGAGGCCGAGGACCGCGCCGACGACCAGCGCCGCGATGACCCACACCAGGCCGCGGTTGCCGCGACCCGGTGTGACGCCGTTGACCGGGGCTTCAGCAGGAGCGCCCGCGTCGGTGGAAACCGTCATATGTATCAGTTACCCGTGGTCATGCCCGGGCCGCCGGTGGAAGCCGCGGTGACCGGGCCGGTGGTGGTGTTGCCGTTGGAGCAGGCTGCTCCGGGTTCCATCGAGGCGTTGAGCCGGCCGTTCTTGATGAAGGCGTCGATGTTCTTGTCGTTAACGTCGTCGGTCTTGTATTGGTAACCCCAGACCTGCAGCGACACGTTCTTGTCGAGCCCCGTGTACGGGGACATCAACATGTACTCCTTGCCCTCGACCTTCTGGCGGAGCACGTTGATCTGGTCGGCGGGCAGGCCGGGCTTGTACGTCACCCAGACGGCGCCGTGCTCGAGGCTGTGCACGGCGTGCTCGTTGGCGATCGGCTGGTCGTAGATGTCGCCCATGCAGTTCTGCCACAGCGGATTGTGGTCGCCACCGACCGGCGGGGTGGTGGCGTACTGCAGGGTGCCGTCCTTGTGGTTCCGGGAGTCGATCTGCGGGTTCTTCTGCGCCCGGTAGTCGACCACGCCCTTGATGTCGGCCATCTTGTCTTCCCAGCCCTTGGAGCCCTGGACCGTGCCGATCACGGCGGCCACGACGATGCCGCCGGCGATGAGCACGACGATGCCGGCCACGATCCACGGGGCGAAGTTGCGCGCGGGCTTGATCGGGACGGGCGTCCGGCGGCCCTTGCCGCCCTTGCCCGTGGTGGGCGGCCGCTGGCCGGGCTTCCGGGAGGCCTGCGCACCCGCCTTTTTGCCGGCCGGGGGCTTGCCCTGACCGGACGTTCTGCCGGCCTTGACCGTGGACGGGTTCCGCTCGGGACCCGGCGTGCTCATGCTCATCGTGCCTCGTCAATTCTTTCTAAGAGGAAAGGCGGGGCTCGGGTGGCCGCCGAGCGCACGATTCTACCCCCGATAGCATGGTTGAGTGACTCCCGCCAACCTTGCTGACACCGTTCTCTCAGCTGCTCGTGCCGTGTTCGAGACCCGCGGGCTCGACGTGTCGCAGCTTCCGGAGACGACGACCGTCGAGCGTCCGCGCAACCCCGAGCACGGCGACTACGCCTCGACGCTGGCCCTGCAGCTGGGCAAGAAGGCCGGCGTCGCGCCGCGTGAGCTGGCCGCCGAGCTGGCCGAGGCATTGAGCAAGCAGGCCGGGATCAAGTCGGTGGAGATCGCCGGGCCGGGCTTCCTCAACATCCGGCTCGACGCCGCCGCGGCCGGGCAACTGGCCCGCGACATCGTGCTGGCCGGCCAGACGTACGGCCATTCCGACACCCTGAAGAGGGAACGAATCAATCTGGAATTCGTCTCCGCGAACCCCACCGGCCCCGTGCACATCGGTGGTGTCCGATGGGCCGCGGTCGGTGACGCGCTCTCGCGGCTGCTGCGCGCGGCCGGCGCCGAGGTCGGCACGGAGTATTACTTCAATGACGCCGGGTCCCAGATCGACCGATTCGCCCGTTCCCTGTACGCGAACGCGAAGGGCGACCCGGCCCCGGAGGACGGATACGGCGGCGCGTACATCGCGGAGATCGCGCAGGCGGTGCTGGCGGAGGCCCCCGAGGTGCTGAGCGTCGGTGAGCCGGTGGCCCTGGAGACCTTCCGGCGGGTCGGCGTGGACCTGATGTTCGCCGAGATCAAGGCGTCGCTGACCGAGTTCGGCGTCCGGTTCGACACGTACTTCAACGAGAAGGATCTGCACGCGCGCGGCGAGCTGGACGAGGCGCTCGAGACGCTGCGCACGCAGGGGCACATCTTCGAGGCGGACGGCGCGACCTGGCTGCGCACCACCGAGTTCGGCGACGACAAGGACCGGGTGCTGCGCAAGTCCGACGGCGACTGGACGTATTTCGCCGCCGACTGCGCCTACTACCTGGACAAGCGCAAGCGCGGCTTCGACCGGGTCGTGATCATGCTGGGCGCCGATCACCACGGTTACATCGGCCGGATGAAGGCGATGGTGGCCTGCTTCGGCGACGACCCGGAGAAGAACCTCGAGATCCTCATCGGCCAGTTGGTCAATCTCGTACGCGACGGGGAGCCGGTGCGGATGAGCAAGCGCGCCGGCACGGTGGTGACACTGGAGGACTTCGTCGACGCGCTGGGTGTGGACGCGACCCGGTACGCCCTGGCGCGCTATTCGTCCGACTCGCCGATCGACCTGGACGTCGAGTTGTGGACCAGCGCGACCCGCGAGAACCCGGTCTACTACGTGCAATATGTCGCCGCCCGCACGGCCGGCGTCGCGCGCAACGCCGCGGACGTGGGCCTGACCCGGGGCGAGGCGGACGATTTCCACCCGGAGCTGCTCGCCCACGAGAAGGAGAACGATCTGCTCAAGGCCCTGGGCGAGTACCCGGACGTGGTGGCCCGGTCGGCGCAGCTGCGCGAGCCGCACCACGTGGCGCGGTACCTGGAGGAGGTCTCCGGCGCGTACCACCGCTTCTACGACAAATGCCGGGTCCTCCCGCTGGGCGACGAGCCGATCAGCGATCTGCACCGTGCAAGGCTTTGGCTGAACGACGCCACCCGTACGGTGATTGCGAATGGTTTGGGCCTGCTGGGCGTCTCAGCGCCCGAGAGGATGTAGGTCATGCGAGCTCATGAGGCCGGGGCGCTGCACGGCGACCTGGGTTACCGGGGACCGGCCTGGCTGCGTACCCCGGAGGACGTCAACGCCCTCGTCCCGCATCTGTGGCCGCGCACGGTCCGGCGCACCGGAAACGGGTCGCTGGAGATCGGCGGCGTCGCCATCGAGGACCTCGCGGCCGAGTACGGCACCCCGGCGTACTTCCTGGACGAGGAGGACCTGCGCGGACGCTGCCGGGACTTCGTGTCGGCGTTCGCCGGCGCGGACGTCTACTACGCGGGCAAGTCGTTCCTGTGCAAGGCGGTCGTGCGGGTGATCGAGGAGGAGGGCCTCTTCCTCGACGTGTGCTCGGGCGGTGAACTGGCGGTCGCCCTCAAGGCCGGGTTCCCGCCGGAGCGGATCGGCTTCCACGGCAACAACAAGTCGGTATCCGAATTGTCCCGCGCACTCGACGCTGGCGTCGGCCGCATCGTTGTCGACTCATTCGACGAAATATCCCGTCTAACGGAAATGTCCCGAAAGAGGAACAAAAGGCCCAGCGTCCTCGTCCGCGTCACGGTCGGTGTCGAAGCTCACACACACGAGTTCATCGCCACCGCCCACGAGGACCAGAAGTTCGGCTTCTCGCTGGCCGGCGGCGCGGCGTTCCAGGCGGCCACCAAGATCCTCGACGAGGGCGTGCTCGACCTGCGTGGCCTGCACTCGCACATCGGCTCGCAGATCTTCGACACCAGCGGCTTCGAGGTCGCCGCGAAGCGGGTGCTGGAGCTGCAGGCGCAGATCCGTGACGCGCGCGGCGTCGAGCTGGCCGAACTCGACCTCGGCGGCGGCTTCGGCATCGCGTACACCACCCAGGACGACCCCTCCAGCCCGGGTGACCTGGCCAAACGCATCAACAAGATCGTCGAGTCGGAGTGCGAGATCAACTCGCTGCGCGTGCCCCGGCTCTCCATCGAGCCGGGCCGGGCCATCGTCGGTCCCGCCGTGTTCACCCTGTACGAGGTGGGCACGGTCAAGGACGTCGACGGCATCCGTACGTACGTGAGCGTCGACGGCGGCATGAGCGACAACATCCGGACCGCCCTGTACGACGCGTCCTACTCGGCCACCGTGGCGGGGCGCCGCAGTGTCGCCGAGCCGATGCTCGCCCGCGTCGTGGGAAAGCATTGTGAATCCGGGGACATCGTCGTGAAGGATGAATTCCTGCCCGCGGACGTACAGCCCGGAGACCTTCTCGCCGTGCCGGGCACCGGTGCGTATTGCCGGAGCATGGCCAGCAACTACAACCACGTGCCTCGGCCGCCCGTGGTGGCGGTTCGCGACGGCGCCTCGCGCGTGATCGTCCGCCGGGAGACCGAGGACGACCTGCTCGCATTGGATGTTGGATGAGCGCAGCAAAACCCGTCGTACGCCTGGCCCTGCTCGGCTGCGGCACCGTCGGCTCGGAAGTGGTCCGCCTGCTGCACGAGCAGGCCGACGACCTGACGGCCCGGATCGGCGCGCGGCTGGAGCTGGTCGGCGTCGCGGTGCGCCGCATCGGTCGTGCGCGCGGCGACCTGCCGGTGGCTCCGGGCCTGTTCACCAGCGACGCGCTGGGCCTGGTCAAGCGCGACGACGTCGACGTGGTCATCGAGGTGGTCGGCGGCATCGAGCCGGCCCGCGGCTGGCTGGTCGAGGCGCTGCGCGCGGGCAAGAGCGTGGTGACCGCGAACAAGGCACTGCTCGCCGAGGACGGCGCCTCGCTGCACGACGCGGCCGCCGAGGGCAACGCCGACCTCTACTACGAGGCGTCGGTCGCCGGGGCCATCCCGCTGCTGCGCCCGCTGCGCGAGTCGCTGCACGGCGACCGGGTCACGAAGGTGACCGGCATCGTGAACGGCACCACCAACTTCATCCTCTCCTCGATGGACTCCTCCGGCGCCGGCTTCGGCGAGGCCCTGGACGAGGCCACCGAGCTGGGCTATGCGGAGGCCGACCCGACCGCCGACGTGGAGGGCTTCGACGCCGCGGCCAAGGCGGCCATCCTCGCCTCGCTGGCGTTCCACACCCGGGTGACCGCGGCCGACGTGTTCCGCGAGGGCATGACCGGGGTGACCGCCGGCGACGTGGCCAGCGCCAAGGAGATGGGCTGCACGATCAAGCTGCTCTGCATCTGCGAGCGCGGCCCCGATTCCAGCGGGACGGAGTCGGTCAGCGTGCGGGTGTATCCGGCGATGATTCCGCGGAGCCACCCGCTGGCCAGCGTCGGCGACGCGTTCAACGCGGTCTTCGTCGAGGCGGAGGCGGCCGGGCAGCTCATGTTCTACGGCCCGGGGGCGGGCGGCACGCCGACCGCGAGCGCGGTCCTCGGCGACATCGTGGCGGCCGCGCGCAACCGGCTCTCCGGGACCCGCGCGCCGAGCGAGAGCAACTACGCCCACCTGCCGATCCGGCCGATGGGCGAGGCGGTCACCCGCTATCACATCAGCCTGGACGTGGCCGATCGGCAGGGCGTGCTGGCCACCGTGGCCGGCGTCTTCGCGCACCACGAGGTGTCCATCGCGACGGTCCGCCAATCCGGCCGCGACCAGGACGCCAAGCTGGTCATCGTGACGCACGGCGCGCCGGACGCGAACCTCGCGGCCACCGTGGAGTCGCTGTCCAAGCTGGACATCGTCCGATCCATCGCCAGCGTGCTGCGGGTCGAGGGAGGGGTCTGAGATGTATCGGGGACTCATCGAGGCGTACCGGGACCGCCTTCCGGTTTCCGACGCCACGCCCGTGGTCACGTTGCACGAGGGCAACACGCCGCTGCTACCGGCCCCGGTGCTGTCGCAGCGTGTCGGCGCCGACGTGTACCTCAAGGTCGAGGGCGCCAACCCGACCGGGTCGTTCAAGGACCGCGGCATGACGGTGGCCGTGTCCAAGGCGGTCGAGGACGGCTCCAAGGCGATCATCTGCGCGTCCACCGGCAACACGAGTGCGTCCGCCGCGGCGTACGCGGCCCGGGCCGGCCTGACCTGCGCGGTGCTCGTGCCGCAGGGCAAGATCGCGCTGGGCAAGCTGGCCCAGGCGCTGGTGCACGGCGCCAAGCTGCTGCAGGTCACCGGCAACTTCGACGACTGCCTCATGCTCGCCTCGAAGCTGGCCCAGGACTTCCCGGTCTCGCTGGTCAACTCGGTGAACATCTACCGGCTGCACGGGCAGAAGACCGCGGCGTTCGAGATCGTCGAGGCGCTCGGCGACGCGCCCGACATCCACTGCCTCCCGGTGGGCAACGCCGGCAACATCTCGGCCTACTGGATGGGCTACCAGGAGGACCACGCGCTGGGCCGGGCCACGCACACGCCCAAGATGTTCGGCTTCCAGGCGGCCGGCGCAGCCCCGATCGTGCGCAACGAGGTGGTCAACGAACCGTCCACCATCGCCACCGCGATCCGGATCGGGAACCCGGCCAGCTGGACCAAGGCGCTCGATGCCCGCGACGCGTCCGGCGGCATGATCGAGGCGGTGACCGACCGGGAGATCCTCACGGCGTACCGGATGCTGGCTCGCGATTCGGGTGTGTTCGTCGAGCTGGCCAGCGCGGCCAGCGTGGCGGGGCTGCTGCAGCAGGCGGAGGCCGGGCAGGTGCCGGCCGGGTCCACAGTGGTCTGCACGGTGACCGGGCACGGGCTCAAGGATCCGGAGTGGGCGATCTCGACGGCGCCGTCGCCCACCATCATCCGCAACGACATGCTGGTCGCGGCCCGGGAGCTAGGCCTCGCCTGAGGACGAAGCCGCGTTCAGGAGCAGCTTCATCGCCTGATCGACCAACCCCAGTTCCTCGGCTGAGAGGCGACTGAGTAGCGTACGCATCTTCTCCTCCCCGGCGTTGAAGATGTTCGCGATGAGTGCTGATCCCTGTTTCGTGAGGCCGATCCGGCGCACTCGCCGGTCGTGCAGGTCCTCCGTGCGCGTCACGAAGTCCTGCACCACCAGCCGGTCGACCATGCCGCTCAGAGCCGCGAGGCCGATGCCGAGCGTCCGGGCGAGCTCGCCGCCCGGCATACTCCCGTGCTGCGCGAGCAGCATGAGGATTTTGAGCTGCGACAACGTCAGGTGGGAGGAGAACAGCGGGTCCGCGCGGTCATACCCAAACCGGGCCTGCAGCAGCTGCTGCGTGGCCATAATGTCCGCGATGAGCTGTTGGTTCTCGGCCACCGCCCAACCCTTCTCTGTGACGCGCTGATGGCCGATCGGCGTCCATCTTGTGTCGGACGCTACCAGCGCACCCCGGCGGAAAACCATTTGTTCGCGTCGGGCAAACTATTCATGTCGGCCGAACTATTCTCGGGGGAGCGCCCATGTCAATCCTGACCCGGCTCAGTCTCGCCAATAGAGGGCTCGTCGCGCTGATCGCGATCGTGATCACCGGCTTCGGGCTGTTCGCCATCCCATCCCTTAAGCAGCAGCTGTTCCCGTCGATCGAGCTGCCCGCGGCGTTCGTCGGCGCGGCCCTGCCCGGTGCCGGTCCGGAGATCATCCAGGACCAGGTCACCGAGCCGATCGAGGACGCCGTCAAGGGCATCGACGGCGTCGACAAGGTGACGTCCACGACCCGTGAGGGCTCGGCCAGCGTCGTGGTCGAGTTCGTCTACGGGACCGACATCGCCACCGCGGTCAACCAGTTGACCACCGCGGTGAACCGGATCCAGCCCACGCTGCCGGACAACGTCGAGCCGACCATCTTCGCGGGCGGTACCGACGACATCCCGGCCATCATCCTGGCCGCGTCCGGCGGCAGCAGCGAGAGCGATCTGCTCGCCAAGCTCAACAGCACCGTGGTGCCCGAGCTCAATGCCATCGACGGCGTACGGGACACGCAGGTCACCGGCGCTCGCGAGGCACAGGTCGTGATCACCCCGGACCTGCGCAAGGTCGCCGCCGCGGGTGTCGATCCGAAATCGCTGACCACGGTGCTGCAGGCGAACGGCGTCTCGATCCCGGCCGGCACCGTCGTCGACGGCCAGACCGCGCTCAACGTCCAGGTCGGCACCCCGGTCTCCTCGGTCGACCAGCTCAAGGGCCTGTTCCTGACCGGCGCGCGCGGTCCGGTGAAGCTGTCCGACGTGGCCACGGTGGAGAGCAAGCTGCCCGCCCCGACGTCGTTCACCCGCACCGACGGCGTGGACAGCCTCGGCATCGCGGTCACCGCCCGCCCGGACGGCAACCCGGTCGACATCTCGCATCAGGTCCGCGACAAGCTCGCCGACCTGGAGAAAGACTCCGGCGCCAAGCTGACCGTGATCACCGACCAGGCGCCGTTCGTCGAGCGGTCGATCAAGGGCCTGACCGAAGAAGGACTCCTCGGCCTGCTGATGGCCGTGATCGTGATCCTGGTCTTCCTGCTCTCGGTCCGGTCCACGCTGGTCACCGCCGTCTCGATCCCGCTGTCCGTGCTGATCGCACTGATCGCGCTCTGGATCGGCGACTACTCGCTCAACCTGCTCACGCTGGGCGCGCTGACCATCGCGATCGGCCGGGTGGTGGACGACTCGATCGTGGTGCTCGAGAACATCAAGAGACATCTCGAGTACGGCGAGCCGAAGGTGCACGCCATCACCGCCGCGGTCCGTGAGGTGGCCGGCGCGGTCACCGCCTCGACCCTGACGACGGTGGCCGTGTTCGCCCCGATCGCCCTGGTCGGCGGTCTGGTCGGGCAGATCTTCTCGTCCTTCGCGATCACCGTCACGGTGGCGCTGCTCGCCTCGCTGCTGGTCGCGCTGACCGTGATCCCGGCGCTGGCGTACTGGTTCCTCAAGCCGCCCGCCGCGAACGCGGACACCGAGGCGATCCGCCGGGCCGCCGAGGAGAAGGAGCGGGGCAGCCCGCTGCAGCGCGGCTACCTGCCGGTGATCCGGTTCGCCACCACCCGGCGCTGGACCACCGTGCTGATCGGCATCGCGGTCCTGATCGGCACGTTCGTGCTGAGCACCGGGCTGAAGACGAACTTCCTCGACCAGTCCGGCCAGGACACCATCAGCATGGAGCAGTCGCTGCCGGTGGGCACCAGCCTGGCCACCACCGACGCCGCGGCCAAGCAGGTCGAGGGCGTGCTCGCGGCCCGCGACGACGTGAAGACCTACCAGGTCACGGTCGGCAACGGCGACTTCAACCCGTTCGCCGGCAGCGGCGGGGCCAGCGGCGCCAGCTTCAACATCGCGCTCGACGAGGGCGTGGACGCCACCAAGGTCACCGACGAGCTGCGCGCCAAGTTCGACTCGATGAGCGGCATCGGCGACGTCAAGATCGGTGGGCAGGACAGCGCCGGCTTCGGCACCCAGCTCGCCGTCGACGTGCAGGCGTCCGACGAGCAGGCGCTGGCCACCGCCACCGACCAGGTGCAGAAGGTGGTGGCGGGCACCGCGGACACCACCGATGTGGAGTCCAGCCTCGCGGCCAGCGTGCCGCGTCTCGACGTCGCGGTGAAGCGCGACGCCGCGGCCCGCGCCGGCCTCACCGAGGCGGCGATCGGCCAGTCCGTGGCCGGGGCGTTCCGCTCGGCACCGGCCGGCCGGATCACCGTGGACGGCACCACCCAGGACGTGGTGGTCTCGTTCGGCACGCCGCCGGCCGACCCGGCCGCGCTGCGCGCCCTGCCGATCAGCACGCCGCGCGGCGTCGTCCGGCTCGACCAGGTCGCCGACGTGCGCCAGGTGGCCGGTCCCGAGCAGGTCACCCGTACCGACGGGAACCGCAGTGCCTCGGTCACCGCCACGTACACCGGTCCGAACCTGAGCAAGGCCACCGCCGACCTCAAGAAGAACCTGGACGCGCTCACCCTGCCGGCCGGGGCGTCGTACAGTATCGGCGGCGTCAGCGCCGACCAGGCGGACGCGTTCAAGCAGCTCGGCCTCGCCGTGCTCGCGGCCATCGCGATCGTGTTCATCATCATGGTGGCCACGTTCCGCAGCCTGATCCAGCCGTTCATCCTGCTGGTGTCGATCCCGTTCGCGGCGACCGGCGCGATCGCGCTGCTGCTGATCACCGGCACCGCCCTGGGCGTTCCGGCCCTGATCGGTGTGCTGATGCTCGTCGGCATCGTGGTCACCAACGCCATCGTGCTGATGGATCTGATCAACCACTACCGCGTCAACGGCATGGGCGTGCAGGAAGCGGTGATCGAGGGCGGCCGGCACCGGCTGCGGCCGATCCTGATGACCGCGATCGCGACCATCTTCGCGCTGCTGCCGATGGCGCTGGGCATCACCGGTGAGGGTGGCTTCATCTCGCAGCCACTGGCCATTGTGGTCATCGGTGGTCTGGTCAGCTCCACGCTGCTCACGCTGGTGCTGGTCCCGACGCTCTACACGATGGTGGAGAACCGCAAGGAGAAGCGCCGGTTGAAGCGCGCGGCCAAGCGCGGCGAGATCGACCTCTTCCCGGTGCCGCCGGTGGACGAGGCGCCGCGGGACGAGGAGCCGCAGGAGCCGGACGAGGAGCAGGTGCCGGTTCCGGCCACCAACGGCGGCGGTGCGCACGAGGCCCAGCCCAGCGGTGCGCTGCGTGGCTACACCGATCAGTTCGAGGTGCTGAAGATGCCGAAGCGGCGGCCCGAGCAGCCGCCGGCCTGATCGACGGGAACGGATGGGCGGGCGGGATGTCCGGTCCGCCCATCCGTAAGATCCGGGTACGTGGCAACAGCGATATCGGTCATTACCCGAAACCGTGACTTCCGTCGTCTGTTCGTCGCCGAGCTGGTGGTCTTCGGATCCGACTGGTTCGTCATGGTCCCGCTGCTGGTGCTGCTGCCGGAGCTGACCGGCAGCGGCGTGTGGGGCGGTCTGGTGCTGGCCACCGACACCGGGATCAACGCGCTGCTGCTGCCCTTCGCCGGGACCGTCGCGGACCGGTTCGACCGCCGCAAAATCCTCATCTGCGCCAATCTCGGGGCCTTCGTCGCCGCGCTGCTCCTGTTCACCGTCCGGTCGGCGACCACCGCGCCGCTGGCCATCGTCGCGGTCGGCGGCATGGCGGTGGCGAAGGCCTTCTATTCGCCGGCCGCGTCGGCCGCGCTGCCCAACGTGGTGGACCCGGAGGACCTCGCCGCCGCGAACGCCGTCGCCGGATCGACGTGGGGCACGATGACGATCGTCGGGGCGTCACTCGGCGGCGTGATGGGCGCGGTGTTCGGGCCGTACGCGAGTTTCACCGTCACCACCGTCTGCCTGCTCGCCGGGGCGCTGCTGACCACGCTGATCCGGCGGCCGATGCAGGCGCCGCGCACCGACGGACCGCCGCCGCCGACCTGGCACGCCCTGCGCGAGGTGCTCGGCTACATTCTCGCCCGGCCGCGCATCCGCGCCCTGGTCACCGTGAAGACGGCGGCCGGTCTGGGCAACGGCGTCCTGATCGTCTTCCCGCTGATCGCCGGCCTGTACGGGGCCGGGGCGCTGGGCGCCGGCCTGCTCTTCGCGGTGCGCGGCCTGGGCGCCCTGGTCGGCCCGTTCGTCCTGCGGCCGGTGCTGCATCACCGGTCCTGGCTGTTACCGGGCCTCGCGCTCTCCATGGCCCTGTACGGCGTGGGTTACCTCGGGGTAGCGGCGGCGCCGTGGTTCCCGCTGGTGCTGGCGCTGGTCTTCGTGGCGCACTTCGCGGGCGGGGCGAACTGGGTGCTGTCCAACTTCACGCTGCAGGGCGAGGTGCCCGATCAGCTGCGCGGCCGGGTCTTCGCCACCGACATGATGCTCGCCACGCTGGCCATCGCGATCAGCCAGCTCGGCGCCTCGGCCGTCATCGACCACGTGAATGAGCGCTGGGTACTGGCCGGATGCGGCCTGGTCACACTCACCTACGCGATCATCTGGCGGATCGCCACCCGCAAACTGAGCCTCACGCCGCGTGCCGAGAACGTGACATGATCACCCGCATGGGCCTGACTTTCGGCACCGGGGCGGTTTCCGTCCGCACGCCGGCCACCAGCGCTAATCTCGGTCCCGGCTTCGACGCGGCGGGACTCGCGCTCGCCCTCTACGACGATCTCACCGCCCGGGTCACCGGCGACGGGTATCGGGTGGCCGTGACCGGCGAGGGGGCCGGCGAACTGCCCGAGCACGAGGAGCACCTGGTCCTGCGGGCGATGCTCACCACCTTCGACGCGATGGGCGAGCGGCCCCCGGGGCTGGCCGTGGAGTGCGTGAACCGGATCCCGCAGGCGCGCGGCCTGGGCTCCTCCTCGGCGGCCATCGTGGGCGGCGTCCAGCTGGCCCGCGGTCTGGTCGAGGGCGGGACGCGGCTGATCGACGACGAGACCGCGCTGGACATCGCCGCCCGGCTCGAAGGTCATCCGGACAACGTGGCGCCCTGCCTGCTCGGCGGGTTCACGATCGCCTGGACCGACGGCGGCGGGGCGCGGGCGGTGCGGTTACCGGTGTCCGATCGGGTCCGGCCGACGATTTTCGTGCCCAAGGAGCGCGGATACACGGCATCGGCGCGGGCGGCGCTGCCCTCCGATGTCCCGCACGCCGACGCCGCGTTCAACGCGGGCCGCTCGGCGTTGCTCACCTACGCCCTCACCAATGACCCGTCGCTGCTCTTCCCGGCCACCGAGGACCGCCTGCACCAGGGCTATCGCGCCGAGGCGATGCCCGGGACGGCGTCGCTGGTGGCGGGGTTGCGGTCGGTCGGCGTGCCGGCGGTGGTCAGCGGATCGGGGCCCTCGGTGCTGGCGTTTACCGAGGTCCCGGACGATTTCCACCCGGGAACAGAATGGCTCGCGAAGTCGTTGGGCGTGGATGGCGCCGGAGCTCTTGTCAAAGGGAGTATGGTGGAACTCGCCTAGCGGGGTCCTGTTGCCGCAGGTCGTACGAGTTGACTACGCTCAAGACCTAGCACAGCCGCGAAGCAAGCTCTGCGGTTCGGCGCGCACCCCCGAGACTCAGTTTTAGGCGGGTTGGCTAGAGGTCTGTCCTGGCCGTCTCAAATTCTCAGCAAGGCACACGCCGAGCAGCAATCTAGGTCGCTGCACTCGCCGAGACCTATCCGTCAATGAATGACGGGTCGGGACACCGTCGAGCTGCCGTGCTGCACCAACTCCCGCGCCGCTGTTGCGAGGCGGGTTCCGAGAAGCACCGGCCACCAGGCTGCACACCGGGATTCTCGGGCTTTTTCCGACGGAAGGAATCCATTGAGCGACACCACCGACGTGACGTCGGGTGTTTCTGACGTCGCTGACGCAGGCGCCGGCACCACCGCGACCGCCACGAAGCGCCGCCGCGGCGGCACGGGGCTTTCCGCGATGCTGCTGCCCGAGCTTCAGAGCCTCGCGGCCTCCCTTGGTATCTCCGGCACCGCCCGGATGCGCAAGGGCGAGCTGATCACCGCGATCACCGAGCGGCAGAGCGGCGGCGGGTCCGCCGAGTCCACCCCTCGGCCGCGCACCAGCGAGGTCGCGGCGACCGCGGCACCAGTGGAGCAGCAGCCGGCCGAGACGCCGAAGGCGGCTCCGGCCGAGGCCGCGCAGACCGCTGCCGTGCAGCCGGAGGCGGCCCCCGCCGCCGAGGGTGGCAGCCGCCGCCGCGAGCGCAGCTCCGCGCCACGAGAGCGAGACACCGCCGCCGAGCCCCAAGCTCAGGCCCCGCCGGAGACGGCGACGACCGAGCGCACCGAGCGGCCGGAGCGTGGCGAGCGCAACCGTGACCGCGGCGACCGGCAGCGCAACCAGCGTGACGACCGTGGCCAGCGGGAGGACCGCGGCCCGCGCGAGGACCGTAACCAGCGTGACGACCGTGGCCAGCGGGAGGACCGCGGCCCGCGCGAGGACCGTGGCCAGCGGGACGACCGCGGACCGCGCGACGATCGCGGCCAGCGGGACGACCGCGGACCGCGTGACCAGGGTCATGACGACGACGACAACGACGGCGGCGATGGCGGACGCCGCAGCCGGCGCAGCCGCTTCCGGGACCGTCGCCGCGGCCGTGACCGCGACGGTGGCGAGCGGGACGGCGGTCAGCGCGACGGCGGCCGCGAGCCGCACGTCAACGACGACGACGTGCTCGTCCCGGTGGCGGGCATCCTCGACGTCCTGGACAACTACGCGTTCGTCCGCACCACCGGCTACCTGTCCGGCCCGAACGACGTGTACGTCTCGATGTCCCAGGTGAAGAAGTACGGCCTGCGCCGCGGTGACGCGGTGACCGGTGCCGTGCGGGCCGCCCCGCGTGAGGGCGGCGACTCCCGCCGGGACAAGTACAACCCGCTGGTCCGGCTCGACACGATCAACGGGATGGAGCCCGACGAGGCTCGCCGGCGCCCCGAGTTCTACAAGCTCACCCCGCTCTACCCGCAGGACCGCCTGCGGCTGGAGACCGAGCCGCACATCCTCACCACCCGGGTCATCGACCTGGTCATGCCGATCGGCAAGGGCCAGCGCGCGCTGATCGTCTCGCCGCCGAAGGCCGGTAAGACGATGGTGTTGCAGGCGATCGCCAACGCGATCACCCACAACAACCCCGAGTGCCACCTGATGGTCGTGCTGGTCGACGAGCGGCCCGAAGAGGTCACCGACATGCAGCGCTCGGTCAAGGGCGAGGTCGTCGCGGCCACGTTCGACCGTCCGCCGCAGGACCACACCACGGTCGCCGAGCTGGCGATCGAGCGGGCCAAGCGCCTCGTCGAGCTGGGCCACGACGTGGTCGTGCTGCTCGACTCGGTGACCCGGCTCGGCCGGTCGTACAACCTGGCGGCACCGGCCTCCGGCCGGATCATGTCGGGTGGTATCGACTCGACGGCGCTGTACCCGCCGAAGCGGTTCCTCGGCGCGGCGCGCAACATCGAGAACGGTGGCTCGCTCACCATTCTCGCGACCGCGCTGGTCGAGACCGGTTCGATGATGGACACGGTGATCTTCGAAGAGTTCAAGGGCACCGGCAACGCCGAGCTCAAGCTCGATCGGAAGATCGCGGACAAGCGCGTGTTCCCGGCGATCGACATCGACCCGTCCGGTACGCGTAAGGAAGAGATCCTGCTCGGCAAGGAAGAGCTGGCGATCATCCACAAGCTGCGGAAGGTCCTGCACTCGCTGGACTCGTCCGCGGCCCTGGACCTGCTGCTCGACCGGCTCAAGCAGACCCGCACGAACGTCGAGTTCCTGATGCAGATCGCGAAGTCGACCCCGGGCGAGTAACGAACCGAACGAACGGGCGCGGCTCCTCCGAACGGAGGGGCCGCGTCCTTTTTGTCGCACAGGTTGTGCGGGCCATCCCGGGCTAAGACGTGCAAATCTCCTACGTCTAGTTATGTGGGAGGCGCCCGATGATCGTGCCCGGCTACCGGGAGCATCCGATCGAGAAGTGGGATCCCGCGGCCCCCGTCGACCCCGGCGAGGCCGAGGATTTCCTCCGCCAGTGCTATGTCGAGAACCCCCGGCTCGGACCGGTCGAACCGCGGCTCGCCATCGTGCGGGCGCAGATCGCGGCCACCGGCACCTATGTGCACACGCCCGACGAGCTCACCCACGGCGCGAAGATGGCCTGGCGCAACGCGAGCCGCTGCATCGGACGGCTCTACTGGCGCAGCCTCATGGTCCTGGATCGGCGCCGCGCGCGTACCGCCGATGAGATCTTCTCGTTGCTGGTCAACCACCTGCGGACGGCGGGCGACGGCTCGATCCGGCCGGTGATCAGCGTTTTCGCGCCCGCGCAGCCGGGCCAGCCGTTCGCCCGCGTCTGGAACGAGCAGCTGATCCGCTACGCCGGCTACCGCGACGAAGGGGGCTGCCCGGTCGGCGACTCCCGGCAGGAGGGCTTCACCGCGGCGATGCGCGGCTTCGGCTGGCAGGGCAAGGGCGAGCACTTCGACGTGCTGCCGCTGGCCATCGAAACCCCGGCCGAGGGCGTACGCCTGTACGAGTTGCCCGAACAGGCCATCCGCGAGGTGCCGATCGGGCATCCGGAGCTGCCGTGGTTCGCCGAGCTGGGGGTGCGCTGGCACGCGGTCCCGGCGATCTCGAACATGCGGCTCACCATCGGCGGGGTGCACTATCCGCTGGCGCCGTTCAACGGCTGGTACCTGGGCACCGAGGTGGGCGCGCGGAACCTGGCCGACGCCGATCGCTACGACCTGCTCCCGCTCATCGCCCGGCGGCTGGGCCTGGACACGTCGCGCGAGTCGACGCTGTGGCGCGATCGCGCGCTGGTGGAGCTGAACCGGGCCGTACTGTGGAGCTTCGAGGAGGCCGGCGTGAAGATGGCCGACCACCACACCGAGTCGCAGCGTTTCCTGAAGCACATCGAGAACGAGGCGAAGGCGGGGCGCCGCACACCGGCCGACTGGACGTGGATCGTCCCGCCGATGTCGGGCGCGCTGACCCCGGTTTTCCACCGCTACTACGACGAGATAGATCTGCGGCCGGCGTTCTACCTGGACGACGAGGCCGCGAAGCTGAGTCGCTGCCCGTACGGGAATTAAGCGAACCCGTTGACCGCGAAGTCGTCGCGCTGCCGCCAGGACGCCGGTGTGCGCACGTGGTCGGCGCGCACCCACTTGACCACCTGAAACGGGAACTCGGCCGCGGTGATGCGCCCGGCGACGCGTACGACAAAGCCCTCGGAGGTTGCCGGGTCGCGTTGCCGGGCCCAGGCCGCGCGGGCCTCGGACAGGCTGAGACCGCGGTAGAGCACCGGAACCACCGGCAGTTCCAGCCGCCGCGCCCAGTCCACCGTGTCGTCCCAGCCCAGCAGCGTGTTCGTCTCGTCCCAGATGCCGAACACGATGAAGACGCCGGGCAGATCCGAATACGGAATGCTGCGGCGAGCCCACATGGACTCGCCGCAGACCCGCCAGTCGTCCGGGATCCGGTGCGCGGTCATCGCCCACAACCCCTTGGCCGGGCGGTCCCAGGGCTGGGTGCCGGAGTCGAGCGAGCGCGCGTACATCGAGTCGCGGGTGAAGGTGAGGTTTCCGCCGTCGAGCTTCTCGGTCACGACGAGCTCCCCGTCCAGCCAGGACAGGTCGTGCTGCACCTTGTCGTCCGCCGACGCGCCGGGCGAGTCGGGCAGGTGAAAGGTGCGCGGATACTTCATGCGATATCAAGGGCGGGAGCCCAATCTTTCAGGGCTGGCAGGAAGCCGGGTAGAGACCAACGGTCTGTCGCCATGACCCTTCCCTTATTGACGTATATCTTCAATGCGTGATGGTGACCGAGTTGTTGAAGCTGGCCCCGACGGGCGAGCAGATCGCGCTGCTCGACGCCACCATGCGGGCCTGCAACGCCGCCGTGAATCGAGTAGCCGAGGTCGCCTTCGAACAGCGAACCGCCAACAAGATCGCGTTGCAGCCAATCATCTACGCGGACCTGCGCGCTGAATTCGGGCTCAGCGCGCAGATGGCCGTGCGCGCGATCGCCAAGGCGTGCGAGGCGTACAAGCGGGACAAGAGCATCAGGCCGACCTTCCGGCCTGACGGCGCCGTGCAGTACGACCAGCGGATGCTGACCTGGAAGGGCCGTGACGCTGTCTCGATCCTCACCCTGACCGGCCGGATAGTCGTTCCCGTCGTCTATCAGGGCCGGTGGACCAATCTTGCCGGCACCGTCGCACGAGGGCAGTCCGACTTGATCGTGCGCGACGGTAAGTGGTACCTCGCCGTGGTTATCGAGGTCCCCGAGCCGCCCGGGAGCGGCGAACCGGATGGTTGGCTCGGCGTCGACCTCGGTCTGGTCAACCTGGCTACCGACAGCGACGGCACGGCCCACAGTGGGAAAGCCGTCCGCGCCGTCCGCAGGCGTAACCTGGAACTGCGGCGGCGTCTGCAGGCCAAGGACACCAAGAGTGCCAAGCGGCTGCTCAAACGTCGACGGCGTAAGGAAGCGCGCTATGCGCGGGACGTGAACCACTGCATCAGCAAGATGCTCGTCGGAACGGCCAAAGGCACCGGCCGCGGGATCAAGCTTGAAGACTTGAGCGGGATTCGCCACCGGATGACGGTTAAGAAGGCCCAGCGGTCCGACCTGCACTCGTGGGCGTTTTACCAGCTTCGCCAGTTCGTCGGGTATAAGGCGGCCATCGCCGGTGTGCCGGTCGCACTGGTCGATCCGCGAAACACCTCGCGGGAGTGCTACGAGTGCGGTTACGTCGACAAGCGGAATCGCCTCACCCGCGACGACTTCCGCTGCTTGAGGTGCGGGCACGCTGGCCCCGCCGACCACAACGCTGCGCGAAACATCGCGCGCAGGGCTGCCGTCATGCAGCCGAACGCGGCGTGACCCTCGCAGCCAGCGGGGTGAACGACTGCAAGCTCGCGCATTCATGGCCGAGTTCATGACCTCAGAAGTCTCCCTCCGCCACCTGGAACACCGTCAGGCCGAGCGTCCGCCACATGCGTACCACCTGGCGGCGGTCGTCGAACACACCGGCGATGCGCCACCGGTCGCTGATCTCCGTCTCGAAGAACTCGCGCTTCACGACGGCGTCCTTGCGGCTGTCGCCTTCCGGCCGCATAAAGAGAGCTTCGTACGGGACACCGACGTAAAGGTCAAGCCACGCCTCGGTTTCCGGGCGGCAGACGGCGTCGCGGCCGGAGCAGAAGACGATCGCGTTGCCGGCCGCGTGCATCGCCCGGACCGCGGTGATGACCGGCTGGTTCGGCAGATCCGAGCCGACCTTCGACCAGTCGTACGGGCTACGACCGTCCATCAGCGCGACCGTCCCGTCGATGTCCACCAGGATCGCGGCCGGCAGCTCCGGATCGGGCCGGTAGACGTGGCCCGGCCCGCCCGGGTCCACCCACGGCACCGCGAGCGGCAGCCGCTTGCCCGCCAGGTACCGTCCGTGCATCCGGCGGATAGCCTCTTCGCCGACCTGGTCGTCCGGGTCGCGCTCGGTGTCGCGCCGGATGCACTCCTCCAGCGGCACGTCGGTGAAGTCGTGCACCTCGAAGGTCGCGCCGTGCTGGGCGGCCAGCTCGGCCCACTCGCGTACGGTCTTGGCGCGCAGGTTGGTGTCGTCGACGATCACGTCGGCGTGCGCCCGCAGCAGCGCCTCCACGGCGGCCCGCTGGGCGTGCGTGACCTGGGCCTCCGCCCACTGGGTGAACAGCCGCCGCCCGTGCAGCATCCGGCGCAGGTCGTCGCGGTTGACGCGGACGACGCCCGGCTGCAGCTTGCGGGCGAAGGTGGTCTTGCCCGACGCGGGCAGCCCACGAGTGATCAGCAGTCTCGTCATTCGTCAGTCACCTTGGTCGCGGTCAGGTCGCCGGCCGGGCGGGCCTGCTGCCAGAGTGCGGGACGGTAGTCCTTGCCGTCGAGCCGAAGGAAGAGCAGGCCGCGGTGGTCGCTGCGGACGGCGTCGCGCGGCGGAGCGGCCAGCGCCTCGGCGAGCGTCGCATAGCCGAACGACTCGACCGCCGGGCCGGGCCAGGTCGGCACCGCGGACGGCCCGAACGACCGGCCGCCGGCCACCTCGACCGCGCCGAGCAGCACGAGGTCGTCCAGGCCCGCGTAGTCGATCACGATCCGGTTCTCCGGGTAGATGATCTCCACGAGCACGGTGAGACCGTCCGGCGGCACAAAATCCGGATATTTCGTACGCAAAACCTTCGTCGCGTGCACGGCCTGGTCGGAGGCGAAGGAGCCGCGCGTAGCCACCGCCCAGCCGGTGCCGTCGTGGTAGACGATGCCCAGCGACCCGTCCGCCTTGTCGGTGACCCGGACCGCGGCGGCCGGATCGAGGCGCGGCGCCTGCGGCTGGTCGTGATTGAAGAACTTCTCGAACCCGCGGGCCACGACGCGGCCGCCGGCGTCCACGATCAGGCCGCGGCAGGCCAGCGTCACCGGGGTCCACGCACCGGCGTACTGGCAGGCCTCGGTGTAGTTGTAGATCAGGAACGGCAGCGACGGGTGGTGCTGGATGCGGACGTGTCCGTTTTCGACCGCCGTGGTCAGTTCGACCGGATCGAGGATGTCGGCGAGCAGGGTCATGGCGATCTCCGGGTGGCGCTCGGGAATGCCCGTGAGGGCGGCTCACGTTATCTATCGCGGACCAGCCGCGTCGCCCGATTTCTGGTTGGCGAACGTGACATGGCAGACTGGTACATCGGCCAGCAAAGGTTCCGGTTCACGCCCGAGCTCACTGCCCTCGAGGGGCAGCGCGGTGCTGACAGCGACCCGGCGACCACTTCCACCGAGAGGGACCGAAATGAAGAGCGGCATCCACCCGGAGTACAAGACGACCGAGGTCATCTGCTCCTGTGGCAGCACTTTCACCACCCGTAGCACCGCTTCCAGCGGCGAGATCCGCGTCGAGACCTGCAGCGCGTGCCACCCGTTCTACACGGGCAAGCAGCGCGTTCTGGACACCGCGGGCCGCGTGGCGAAGTTCCAGGCCAAGTACGCCAAGGTGACCGCTGCCAAGAAGAAGTAGCTGCTTCAACGGCGCCCGCACCCGGCATCCCCGGGGGCGGGCGCCGTTCGTATGTGGGGAGAATTAACCGTGAGCACCGACAGGTTGACCACGCTTCTCGAGGAGTACGCCCAGCTGGAGAAGCGGATGGAGGACCCTTCCATTCACTCCGATCAGGCCCTCGTACGCCGGGTCGGCCGTCGTTTCGCCGAGCTGGCGCCGATCTACGCGGCCAACGCCGAGCTGGAGGCCGCCCGCGAGGATCTGGCCGCCGCCAAGGAACTGGCCGCCGAAGACCCGGCGTTCTCGACCGAGGTCGAGGCGGTCGCGTCGCTTCTTCCCGCGCTCGAGGAGAAGCTCGGCGAGATGCTCATCCCGCGCGACCCGAACGACGCCAAGGACGTGATCATCGAGATCAAGGCGGGCGAGGGCGGCCAGGAGTCGGCCCTGTTCGCCGGCGACCTGCTGCGCATGTATACGCGCTACGCCGAGAAGCACGGCTGGGTCGTCGAGGTGATCGACTCGCAGGAGTCGGACCTGGGCGGCGTCAAGGACATCTCGGTGGCGGTGAAGACCAAGGGCGTTCCGGACGGCGGTCACGGGGTCTGGTCGCGGCTCAAGTGGGAGGGCGGCGTGCACCGGGTGCAGCGCGTGCCGGTCACCGAGTCGCAGGGCCGCATCCACACCTCGGCGGCCGGCGTGCTGGTGCTGCCCGAGGCCGAGGACGTCGACGTGCACATCGAGCCGAACGACCTGCGGATCGACGTGTTCCGCTCGTCCGGGCCGGGCGGCCAGTCGGTCAACACCACGGACTCCGCCGTGCGGATCACGCATATCCCCACCGGCACCGTGGTGAGCTGCCAGAACGAGAAGAGCCAGCTGCAGAACAAGGAGTCGGCGCTGCGCATCCTGCGGTCCCGCCTGCTGGCGATCGCGCAGGAGGAGGCGGACGCGGCGGCCTCGGACTCGCGCAAGGCCCAGGTGCGTACGGTCGACCGTTCGGAGCGCATCCGCACGTACAACTTCCCGCAGAACCGCATCACCGACCACCGGATCGGCTACACGGCGTACAACCTGGACCTGGTTCTCGGCGGCGAGCTGGACGCGGTGCTGGACGCGCTCGCCGAGGCGGACCGGCAGGCGCGCCTGGCCGGCGAGACGGAGATCAGCCGACGTCCCTGACGACCAGGTGACCCTTGGTGTCCGGGCAGGCCAGATAGCGGCCCAGGTCCCAGCACGTGATCACCTGGATCGGGTCGATCGCGCCGAGCAGGAGGGCGCGACCGGTGCGCAGGTCGAGCCGGGTGACCGACACGAGCCCCGGCGGGTTCTTCGTGTGCCGTAACGCCAGCACCGAGTCGTGCGGGCCGCCGTCCCAGACCTCCATGCCCGGGGCGGGCTCGCCGATTCGCTGGCCGGTGACGGCGTTCACCAGCGTGGTCTCGCCGTTGTCCAGCACGTCGGTGAGCAGCAGCCGGTCGTCGCCGACCGAGCGGGCCGAGCGTTTGGCCGGCGCATGCCAGCGCACCGCACCCGTCTGTGGATCGTGTGCGACCAGGCCGTCGGCGTTGAAGCCGCACAGCAGCGGGCGGCAGCCGGTGATCCAGTCCTCGGAGCCGGTGCTCCACAGCGGCGTGAGGTCGCCCCACCGGTAGACCGTCCAGGTGGCGTCGAACGGGGGCTGGTCGGAGCGGTCGATGCCGAGCAGGTATCCGTCCACGAAGGCGACCTCGGAGGCCGGGCGGGGGAGCAGTTGCGAACGCAGGACCGATCCGTCGGCGTACCGGAGGAAGGTCAGCCTGTTGTCCTCGCTCACCGTGACGACCTGGGCCGGGCGGTCGTCCGACTCGATGATCGTCCACGTGCGGGCGCCCGGCACCGGGCGGCTCCAGACCCGGCGGCCCGCCTGGTCGACCATGGTGAGCCGCTCCAGGTTCGCGTTCTTGTCGTGCTCGCCGAGCAGCACCATGCCGCCGCCGGTGGCGCCCTGCTCGCCGGCCGCCCGCCACACCCGGGCCCCGGTCCGGGCGTCCAGCGCGATCGTGGCGCGGTAGAAGAAGAGCGTGAGCTGCCCGCCGTCGTCGAGCGGGCGCTGGATCGAGACCGGGTCGACGCGCAGCAGGACCAGGTTGCCCCGCGGCTCGGGGGAGAGCGGGCCGAAGTCGTCGATCGTGCTGCGCCACAGCACCTCGCCGCCGGCCAGCCGGTACGCGGTGATCTCGACGTGGCCGTCGACGCCGCGGCTCACGTAGGCGGTGTCGGTGGTGAAGCTGACCGCGTCGCCGTCGGCCAGCGGCGCGCTCCAGGCGACCCGTAAGAACGGCGGGGCGGTACGGGCCGAGCCACCGGCCAGGAGCAGAGCGAGCAGGCTCAGCACGGACAGGGCGTAGCGGGCGATGCGCGCCCGATCGAGGGGGACGCCGGGCGGCCGCGCATCGGTGCCGGCGACCTCGCCGAGCTCGATCGTGGCCATCTCAGCGCACCGCCGTGACCTCGACGGTGTCGGGCCCGCGGCGGCAGACCAGATAGTTCCCGACGCTCTGGCACTCGACCCCGGCCGACCGGTCGATCATGCCGACCACGTAGTGCCGCCCGGTGCGCAGGTCCCAGCGGATGATCGCCGTCCGGTTCGCCGGCGAGGTGGCCGCGCGCAGCAGCAGGATCGAGTCGGCCGGCTCGTTCGTCCAGACCATGTAGCCGGTCGGGGAGTCGCCGACCCGCCGGCCGGTGGTGGTGTCGATCAGGATGGGGGTGTCATTCGTCCCGCCGTTGCTGCCGAGCACGATCCGATTGCCGCCGACCGGCCAGAGAGAGTCGACGGCCGGCATCTCCCAGCGCTTCACGCCGTCGAGATCCCAGGCCGCGAGCACGCCGTTCATGCTGGCGCACAGCAGCGTGCCGCACGGCACGAGATATCCGTCCTCGCTGGCGATGTGCCAGCTCTCCGTCATCGTGTCCAGGCGATAGACGCGGACGTCGAAGCCGTTGGGAGTGGCGTGGTTGACCACGGCCTTGTCCCCGGCGACGAAGATGTCGTTGAAGTAGCCGTTGTCGCGTTTCGCCGGGACCCACGGGATTCGCGCCCGGCCGGTGCGCACGCCGTCGGCGTACCGGTAGGTCGAGGTGGTGCCGTCCTTCGCGACGGTGATCAGCGCGGTGGGCCGTCCGTCGGCCATGGCAAGCGTCTGCGCGTCGATGTCGCGCGTCGCCATCGACCAGAGGGTGTGGCCGTCGCTCAACGCGATCACCCGCATCCGGCGCGGCAGCCCTTCCTCGGCGTAGTCGACCATCATCGCGGTGGTCCGGTCGACGATCATCGGTTCGCCGTCCGCGCGCCACCGTTCCGCCCCGGTGAGCGGGTCGAGCGCCACGGTGTCGCGATGGAACTCGGGCGCGATCGGCTCGGGCGAACCGGGCCCGAGCACCACGATCTGCCGATCGGCCGGGGCCAGCAGCAGGCCCGCCTCGTCGGCGGGATACAGGTAACCGATCGACCCGGTCAGATCGCGGCTCCAGCGCTGGTGGCCGGTGGCGAGCTCGTACGCGGTCACCCGCGTCCCGTCCCGCGTGCGTTCCTGCAGGTAGGCCGCGTCGTGGGTGAGTATCGTGCCGTTCTCGGAGGTGCCCGGCGCGCTCCACAATGGCCGCACGCCCATCGGCGCGGGCCGTTCCGAGGCCACCAGAGCGGCCAGGCACACCGCGGTGAGCAGGACGATCGCGACGACCCGCCGCTCGCGGGGCGACTGACCCGGGCTCTCCGCCGCCGACCAGGTCGCCTCGCCCAGCTCGATGATGGTCATCTCGTCGGCGCGCGGTTCGCGGCCGCCGCGGCCAGCGCGGCGCTGAGCGAACGTCCGTTGGCGCCCACCTCGGACCAGCCGGCCGCCAGCCCGATCGGGGTGCCCGGGACCAGCGAATGCCAGTTCTCCGCGCTGGTGGCCGCGGCGATCCGGCGGGACACCTCGGCGGCCTGCGCGGCACCCGCGCCGGGCAGCACCACCACGAACTCGTCGCCGGCGAAGCGGGCCACGAAATCGCCGCGCCGCATCACCCTGTTCAGCACGCCGGCGATGCGTTGCAGCACCAGGTCGCCGCAGTGCCGGCCGTGCCGCGCGTTCACGTCGGTGAAGCCGATCAGGTCGCAGACGCCGACCGCGGCGCGTTCGCCGCGGGCCAGCATCGCGGTCACGTACCGCTCGAGCTGCCGGCGGTTCGGCAAGCCGGTCAACGGATCGGTGAGCGTCTCGTCGCCGAAGCGGGCCGGGTCGCGCTGCGCCTCCTGAGCGTCCAGCCGGGCGGCGACCCCGTCCAGGTAACCGTCGCGGAGCCGGTCGATGTTCTGCGCGGTCAACCGGAACGCGTACCGGTCGGCGGCGTGCGCGGCGGCGTGGTCGCCCGCGCTCGCGTAGCAGATGCTGCGCAGCCGGGCCGATTCGGCGGCGCCCAGGATCTCCGGCGACACCGGCACCGCGTCCAGCATCGACAACGCCTGCTGCGGGCGGCCCGCCGCGATCGTCAGGCACACGTTGCCGAGGTGGTGCAGGTCGCGGGTGCGGACGCTGTCGCCGCCGCCGGTCAACCAGTGGACGGCGTCGGCCTCGGTCTCCTCACCGAGGGCGTTGCGGCGGGCCAGGGCGTAGCCGTACGCGGCGCGGCTGCCCGGTCGCATCTGGCCGGCGCCGCTCGCCACGTACCGGGTGAGCTCGGCGTCGATGTCGCGCAGCACGCGCAGGCAGCCGTCGGTGTCGCCCTGGTGGTCGAGGGACACCGCGTTGCGCAGCCGGATGCCGGGCGCCGCGAAGATCTCCGGCGCCAGGCCGGCCGCGGCGCCGATCTGCCGGGCCTGCTCGATCGCGGTCAGCGCCTGGCCGTGAAAGCCCAGATAGGAGTACGCCATGGCGAGGTCGTGCCAGCCCCAGGCGGTCTCCACGTCGCTTTCCGGCACCGCGGCCAGCGCCCGGGACGCCTGCACCAGATGCGCGACGCCGCGGTCCACCTTCCGTTGCAGGTAGGCCCCGAGAGCGGCGAACGCGTGCATCTGACCACGCAGATAGGGATCGGGTGCTTCCCGTACGGCGTTCTCCGCCGCCGTCATCGCGGCATTGAGCTCGGCGACCCGGCCCAGGTTGATCAGCGCGCCGAAGCGCTGCACCGACGCGTACCCCCGGGTGTGCGGATCGGTGGAGACGGCCAGAACCTGGTCGAGGATGGGCAGCGCCCTCGCGGATCGGCCGTCCTGCATGAGGCTCCCGGCCTGGCGCAGCTCCTCGATGTTTTCCGCGAGCTGGTCCAACCAACTCACCAGGCGCCTCCAGCCGCGACACGCGCGTCATGCGCCGACCCGGCCGGTCGGCGTCGCACGTGACGTCAGATGATTATGCCGTGGAGCCGCACGACGAACACCCCTGCAGGGCCCGGTTGGGCCAGGTACTCGCGACGGCGAGCGCGACGCTGGCCGATGCCGGTGTCGAGTCGCCCCGGGTGGACGCCGAACTGCTCGCCGCGCACGTGCTCGAAGTGCCCCGGGGCAGGCTCTTTCTGATCGACGAGATCCGGCCGGACGAACTGCGCCGGTTCACCGCGCTGGTCGGCGAACGGGCCCGGCGGATCCCGTTGCAGCATCTCCTGGGCGCCGCGGCGTTCCGCCATCTGGAACTGTCGGTGGGCGACGGCGTCTTCATCCCGCGCCCGGAGACCGAGCTGCTGGCCGGCTGGGGGATCGCGCTGACCGCGGACGGCGACACGGTGGTCGATCTCTGCAGCGGTTCCGGGGCGATCGCGCTCTCGGTCGCCGACGAGGCCCGGCCGGGGCGGGTGATCGCGGTGGAACGGTCGCCGGTCGCCCTGTCCTTCCTGCGTCGCAACGCGGCCGGCTTCGACTCGGTCGACGTGGTCCAGGGCGACGTAACCGATTTATCGCTTTTGTCGGATGTGCGCGGGCGGGTGGACCTGCTGCTCTGCAACCCGCCGTACGTGCCGGACGGCACCACGGTCCCGCCCGAGGTGGCCGATCACGACCCCGCCGAGGCGGTCTTCGGCGGCGCGGACGGCCTGAGCGTGATCCGGCCGGTCATCGCGCTGGCGGCGGCGCTGGTGCGGCCCGGCGGCCACGTCGGCATCGAGCACGACGACGTGCACGGCGCGGCCGTCCCCGCCCTGCTGCGCGAGCACGGCGCGTTCACCGAGGTGACCGCCCATCGGGACCTGGCCGGCCGCCCGCGCTTCACGACGGCACGGCGCAGGTGATCGGTGCCGGACACCGCATGGCAGACTGCACGGTGTGATGCTCTACGACTGTCGCACCGCCGCGGATCGTGACCGTGGCGTCGCCGCCGCCGTCGAGGCGGCGAAAAGCGGCGAACTGGTCGTCATGCCCACCGACACGGTCTACGGCATCGGGGCGGACGCCTTCACCCCGCACGCGATAACGGCCCTGCACCATGCACGCAGCGTCACCGATCGGGTGCCGCCGCCGGTGCTGGTCGGCTCCCGGCACACGCTGGACGGACTGGTCTACTCGCTGCCCAGCGCGGCCCGCGAGCTGGCCGACGCGTTCTGGCCGGGCGCGCTCACCCTCTACGTGGAGCACTCGCCCAGCCTGCAGTGGGACCTCGGCGACACCGGCGGCCAGGTGGCCGTGCGGATGCCGCTGCACCCGGTCGCGCTCGAGGTGCTGCGCGAGGTCGGGCCGATGGCGGTCACCACCGCCAACAAGGTGGGCCGTCCCGCGCCGACCACCGCCGAGGAGGCCCGCGACCAGCTCGAGTACGCGGTTCGCATCTACCTCGAGGCCGGTCCTGCTGCCGACCCGGCGCCCAGCACGATCGTCGACGTCACCGGGGCGGTGCCGCGGGTGCTGCGGGCCGGCGCGATCCCGCTGGAGAAGCTGCGCGACGTCGTACCGGACCTGCTCGCACCGGAGTCCTGAGGTGCCGGCGCCGTTCACCGTGCTGCACGTCTGCATGGGCAACATCTGCCGGTCCCCGATGGCCGAGCGGCTGCTCGCGCGGGCGGTGCGGGACCGGATCGGCGCCAGCGGCGACCATCTCGTGCGCAGCGTCAGCGCCGGCACCGGCGGGTGGCACGAGGGCGAGGAGATGAATCCGCCGGCCGCCCGTCAAGTGCGGGCCCGGGGCGGTTCGGACGAGGGGTTCGAGGCTCGCAAGCTGCGCGGGGACTACATCGACGAGGCCGACCTGATCTTCACGGCCACCGCCGACCAGTACGACTACGTGGTGGCCTTGCGGCCGGACGCAGCCGAACGAACGTTCGTTTTAGGAGAGTTCGGCCGGCTGCTCGGCTCGGTCGACCCGGAGGGCCTCCCGGAGGCCGATGCGAAGCCCGACGCGGTCTACGACCGCGGCGTGGCCATCGTCGAGGCCGCGGGCCGGCTCCGGAACGGGGAGCCGGCCCAGCCCGGCGACGACCTGGACGACCCGTGGGGCCGCGGCGACCAGACATTCCAGCGAATCGGTGATGAGATCGAGGACACGCTCGTCCCGTTCGCCACTCTGCTGCTGCCGTGACAAGCTCCAGCCGTGACTAGCACGCGCCTCGGGGAGATCGTCACGCCGGACGCCGCCGGCCTGCGCCGCGCGGCGGAGCTGCTGCGTGCCGAGTCGGTGGTCGCGTTCCCCACCGAGACGGTGTACGGGCTCGGCGCCAACGCGCTGTCCCGCCGGGCGATCGACGAGGTCTACCGGCTGAAGAACCGGCCCACGTGGAACCCGCTGATCGTGCACGTGCCGCACGTCGAGTCGGCCCGCTCGCTGACCCGGTCCTGGCCGTCGCTCGCGAACGAGCTGGCCGCGAACTTCTGGCCCGGCCCGCTGACCCTGGTGCTGCCCCGCAACCGGCGGCTGACCTCGGCGGGCACGGCGGGCGACACGATCGCGATCCGGGTGCCCGCGCACGAGGTGGCGTTGCGCCTGCTGGAGGCCGCGCAGCTCCCGCTGGCCGCGCCCAGCGCGAACCGGTCCGAGCACATCTCGCCGACCACCGCCCAGCACGTGGCCCGCGGCCTGCCGGACGTGCCGCTGGTGCTGGACGGCGGACCCGCCGCGCGCGGCATCGAGTCCACCGTGCTCGACCTGACCACCGGCGTGCCTACGCTGCTGCGCCCGGGCGCGCTGCCGCTGCGGGAGCTGCGCGAGGTGATCGGCGAGATCGCGCTGCCGCACGAGGGCACCGCACGCAACTCGCCGGGCATGAGCCGCCGGCACTACGCCCCGCGGGCCAAGCTGATCCTGGTCCCGGACGTGCGCGCGGCCGAGCGGGACGGCCTGGCGGCACCGGTCGCGGTGCTGACCTACGAGGGGGCCGGGGTGCCGGGCGCCGAGGTGCTCTCCGGCGACCCGCAGGAGTACGCCGCCGACCTGTACGCCGCGCTGCACCGGATGGACGACGAGGGCGCCGCGACGATCCTGGTCCAGGAGCCACCCAAGCACGAGGACTGGCTGGCGATCCGCGACCGTTTAGTCCGTGCAGCCGCCTAGGTAATTCAGCGAGGAGCGCGATGCCGCGTTGATGAGTTCAGGCTGCGATCGCCGCCGGCGAAGCCGTCGTCGGGCGCAACCTGAACTCATCAACTTTCAGCGGCGCTCGCGCGATCGAGCGCGGCTAGCTCAGCGATGTTGCGGGCCATGCCGTTGAAGACCAGGCCGTGGAAGGGCAGCACGGACGCCCAGTACGCGTGCCCGGCCAGCCCGCGTGGCAGGAACACCGCCCGCTGGCGGTAGACGCTGCGGCCGGTGCCGTCCGCCGACGCGGTCATCTCCAGCCAGGCCCGGCCCGGTACCCGCATCTCGGCGCGCAGTCGCAGCAGCGAGCCGGGCACGATCTCCTCGACCCGCCACCAGTCCAGCGCCTCGCCCACCCGCAGCCGGTGCCGGTCGCGCCGGCCGCGGCGCAGGCCCACGCCGCCGACCAGCCGGTCCAGCCAGCCGCGCACCGACCAGGCCAGCGGGAACGAGTACCAGCCGTTGTCGCCGCCGACGCCCTCGATCACCCGCCACAGCGCGTCGACCGGGGCGTCGACCGCCCGGCGGCGCTCGTCGACGTAGACGCTGCCGCCGGACCATTCCGGGTCGGTGGGCAGCGGTTCCGCCGCGGTGTCCAGGCCGGCGGCGGTGGACCAGCGGGTCTCCACGTTCGCGTCACGGATCTTGCCGAGTGCCAGCCGGACCGCCTCGTCGAACCCGAGCGGGGCGATTTCGGGGACAAATGACGAAATGTCTGATTCGTGGGTCACGGCCTCGTGCACCACGCTCTCCACCAGCGGACGGGCGATCGCATTGGGCACGGGGGTGACCAGGCCCACCCAATAGGCCGAGAGCCGCGGACTGAGCGGGCGCAGCGGCACGATGATCCGGCGGCGCAACCCGGCGACCGCCGCGTACCGGCGCATCATCTGCATGTACGTCAGCACGTCCGGCCCGCCGATGTCGAAGCCGCGATGCACGTCGTCCGGCAGCGTCGCCGCCTCGATCAGGTACCGGAGCACGTCGCGTACGGCAATGGGCTGGATCCGGTTGCGCACCCAGCGCGGGGTGACCATGACCGGAAGGCGTTCGGTGAGATAGCGCAGCATCTCGAAGGACGCCGAGCCGGACCCGATGATCACCGGGGCGCGCAGCACCGCCGTGGGCACGTCGCCGGCCAGCAGGATCCGGGCGACCTCGGTGCGCGAGCGCAGGTGGGGTGAGGGCCGTTCGCCGGGCGGCGGTTCCGGGCCGCCGAGATAGACGATCCGCCGCACCCCGGCCTTGCTCGCCGCCTCGACGAAGTTGGCGGCCGCGCGCCGGTCCAGCTCCTCGAAGTCGCGCCGGCCCAGCGAATGGACCAGGAAGTACGCCACGTCGACCCGCTCGAAAGCCCCGTGCAGCGAGGCGAGATCGGTGAGATCGCCCTCGACCACCTCGGCCCCGGCCGCCCAGGGCACGTCGCGCATCCGGCCGGCGCTGCGGGTCAGGCAGCGAACCTCGTGCCCGGCCTCGATCAGGCGCGGTGCCAGCCGGCCCCCGATGTAGCCCGTGGCTCCCGTCACCAAGCACCGCATAACTCCAGTTTGTGCCCGCCGTCAGGTGTTCTGAACCCATATGCTCGGATCGGCAGCGTTGCCTACTGGGGGGAGGGCTCGTGGGCACCTTCTGGGGGCCGGACTTCGCGTCGCTCGAGAGCGACGATCCGGAGATCGCCCATGTCGTCCTCGCCGAGCTCGACCGGCAGTGCGCCGGGCTGCAGCTGATCGCCAGCGAGAATTTCACCTCGCCCGCGGTGCTGGCCGCGCTGGGCTCCACGCTGACCAACAAGTATGCCGAGGGCTACCCCGGCCGGCGTTACTACGGCGGCTGCGCCGAGGTGGACAAGGCCGAGCAGCTGGCGGTCTCGCGGGCGGCGGACCTGTTCGGCGCGCAGCACGCCAACGTCCAGCCGCACTCCGGCGCGTCGGCCAACCTCGCCGCGTACGCCGCGCTGGCCGAACCCGGCGACACGGTGCTGGCCATGGAGCTTCCGCACGGCGGGCACCTGACCCACGGCAGCAAGGTCAACTTCTCCGGGAAGTGGTTCCACCCGATCGGCTACCGGGTCAGTCCGGCGACCGAGGAGATCGACTACGACGAGGTCCGCGATCTGGCGCTCGCTCATCGGCCGAAGCTGATCGTGTGCGGGGCGACGGCGTACCCCCGGGTCATTGATTTCGGTCGTTTCCGGCAGATCGCCGACGAGGTGGGCGCCTATCTGATGGTCGACGCCGCGCACTTCATCGGGCTGGTCGCCGGCCGCGCCATCCCGTCGCCGGTGCCGCACGCCGACATCGTCACCTGCACCACCCACAAGGTGCTGCGCGGACCCCGCGGCGGCATGATCCTCTGCCGCGCGGAGCTCGCCCAGCGCGTCGACAAGGCCGTCTTCCCGTTCAGCCAGGGCGGCCCGATGATGCACGTGATCGCGGCCAAGGCGGTGGCCCTGCGCGAGGCCTCACTTCCGGGTTTCCACACGTACGCCCGCCAGGTCGTGAAGAATGCGCAGGCGCTCGCCTCCGGCCTGGCCGCGGAGGGGATGCGCCCGGTCGCCGGCGGCACCGACACCCACCTCGTGCTCGCCGACCTGCGCACACTCGGAGTGACCGGCACGCAGGCCGAGGACCGCTGCGACCAGGCCCGGATCACGCTCAACAAGAACGCCATCCCGTACGACCCGGAGCGCCCGTCGGTGGCCTCCGGCATCCGGGTAGGATCACCGAGCGTGACTACGCAAGGCATGCGCGAGGGTGAGATGCGGCAGATCGCCGGAATGATCGGTGTCGCGGTGCGCTGCGACCCGCAGACCACTGTCGGCGCGGCCCGCCTCGCGCAGGTCGCCGACGAGGCCGCCGACTTGGCGCGCCGCTATCCGGCGTACGGTCATGCGGAGGTGATGGCGTGACTGACAAGAGTGCGGCGGTGCCCGAGGCGTACGCGCGGGACGACGACGACCGGCCGTTGCCGGATCTGCCGCCCCTGCCCGCCGATCCCCGCTGGCGCGTGGCCCATCTGCCGTTCCTGAGTTCGGTCGCGTTCGCCCTGATGCTCTGCGCCGCGTCGGTGGGTTACTTCGTCGGCGGTGCCGCCGCGGCCTTGGGTGCCGGGGCCGGCGTGCTGATCGTGACCATCAGCTACACCATGTCCACGTTGGTGATCGCCTGGGCGGACACGGTCCGGCCGGCCCTGCTCATGCCGCTGGCGCTGATGACCTACGTGCTCAAGTACACAATCTTGGGCCTTGTGCTCGTGTACGGCCTCGCGTCGGAGTGGAGCGGGAAGGCCGAGCTCGGCTGGGGGATAGTCGCGGGCGTCGTTGTCTGGACCGCGGTGCAGGCCTGGTGGTTCACCCGTCTCGGTCGCAAAAAATGATCTCGTACGGCGTGTTTTGCCTCGTCAGCGGCTCTTTCGTGGAGGGTTGACCACCTTTCGGTGACGTGAACGGTCGTGGCGTGTTGGGTTATGGCGAAGGGGGAGTACCGTGTCCGTTCAGTTGCGGGACTCCTGACGCCTGGACAACATCAGTTGTGCGGGGGGCCCCGCCTAGCCGTGTCTGCCCTGCTGATATCGTTCGGGCCAACATGACCGGTCATGAACCCTCACAGAATCCCCGCGGTGACGACGACGGTCCTCCCCCTGCCGACACCGGCATGGGCATGACAGCGCTCGCTTATCTCATTTCGGGCATGGTGGTGTGGGGCGGGATCGGTCTACTGGTCGACCACTTTGTGGGGACCAGGGGCATCTTCGCCGGGATCGGCTCGATCATTGGGATCGGCGCGGGTGTCTACCTCATCGTGCGCCATCTCGGCGCCTGACAGGAAAGGGCTACGGTGAGCGGTCAGTCGATCGTCCTCGCAGCGGACGTTCCATTCCCGCCGAGTGTCGAGGACTTCTTCCCGCCCAGCATCCTGCCGTGGGGTGAACAGAACAACTACTGGTTTACCAAGATCTCGCTGCTGGTCTTCCTCTCGATGGCAGCGATCATCATTTTCTTCCTGGTCACGTACCGGAAGCCGAAGCTGGTTCCGACCAAGAAGCAGTGGCTCGCCGAGAGCGTCTACGGCTTCGTGCGCAACAGCGTCTCGATCGACATGCTCGGGACGAAGGCGGGCATCCGGTTCGCGCCGTACTTCACGACATTGTTCTGTTTCGTCTTCCTGAACAATCTGTGGAGCATCATTCCGCTGGCGCAGATCTCGCCGAACTCGCACATCGCGTTCCCGGCGTTCCTGGCGATCATCAGCTACGTGATGTTCATCGCGGTCGGCATCCGCAAGCACGGCTTCTTCAAGTACTTCAAGATGGCTCTCGTCCCGCCGGCGCCGTGGTTCATCCTGCCGCTGCTCATCCCGATCGAGTTCTTCTCGAACTTCCTGGTGCGGCCGTTCTCGCTCGCCGTCCGTCTCTTCGCCAACATGTTCGCCGGCCACATGCTGCTGCTGGTGTTCACGCTCGGCGGCTTCGCGCTGATCAACGCCAACGTCGCGTTCGCGCCGTTCGCCGTCGTCTCGTGGCTGATGACGATCGCACTGACCTTCCTGGAGTTCCTGGTCATCGTCCTCCAGGCCTACGTCTTCACGGTGCTGACCGCGAGCTACGTCCAGGGCTCGCTCGCGGAAGGGCACTGAGGTTCACCTGCAATACCCCGTTTGTCGTCCCGCGTGACAGTCACGCGAGATACCAGGAGGATTCCTAATGATTACTGCTGATGTCGTCGGCAGCACCGCCGCTATCGGCTACGGTCTCGCTGCTATCGGCCCCGGCATTGGCGTGGGCCTGGTCTTCTCGGCCTACATCCAGTCGACGGCGCGCCAGCCCGAGTCGTCGCGTCTGACCCTTCCGTACGTCTGGATCGGCTTCGCGATCATCGAGGCGCTCGCGCTGCTCGGCATCGCCTTCGGCTTCATCTGGGCGGGCAACGTTTAATCTCCCTCCGCCTCGAAGGAGGTAAGTGTGATCACCGAATTCATGGTGGTGGCCGCCGAAGAGGGCGACCACAACCCGATCCTGCCGATCTGGCAGGAGATCCTTTTCGGCGTCATCGCCTTCGCGGTCCTCTGCTTCGTGCTGATGAAGTTCGTCTTCCCGATGATGGAGAAGACGTTCGCGGCGCGGGTGGACGCGATCGAAGGTGGCATCAAACGCGCCGAGACGGCTCAGGCCGAGGCGAACCAGCTGCTCGAGCAGTATCGTGCGCAGCTCGCCGAGGCCCGCACCGAGGCCGCGCGCATCCGCGACGAGGCCCGGGCCGACGCCGAGGGCATCCGTCAGGATGTGCTGGCCAAGGCACGCGAGGAGTCCGACCGCATCATCGCGGCCGGCCAGGAGCAGCTCGCCGCACAGCGCGAGAGCATCGTGCGTGACCTGCGCTCCGAGGTCGGCAACCTGGCGGTGGACCTGGCCGGCCGGATCGTCGGCGAAGCCCTCGAGGACGAGGCACGTCGTCGCGGCACGGTCGAGCGGTTCATCGACGAGCTCGGCGCGGCCGGCTCGGCGGGCGGGCGGCGCTGATGGCGTCGAGCGTCAGCCAGCAGGCCTACGCCGAGGCCCTGGAGCGGTTCACCGCGGACACCACGTCGGCCTCGGCCGCGCAGCTGTCCTCGGTGGCCGACGAGATCCTCTCGGTGGCCGCCCTCCTGCGGGACCAGCCCCGGCTGCGCCGGGCGCTGACCGATCCCTCGCGGGCCGGCGCGCAGCGGGCGGACCTGCTCCGCTCGCTGATCACGGGCAAGCTCTCCGAGGTCACGGTCGACACGCTGACCACCCTGGTGGCCGGCCGGTTCTCCGCGCCGACCGAGCTTCTCGACGTCACCGAGCGGCTGGGCGCCGAGGCGTTGCTGGCCTCGGCCCAGAAGGCCGGGAACCTGGCCGACGTCGAGGACGAGCTGTTCCGCTTCGGTCAGATCGTCTCGGGCAACCCCGAGCTGGCGGTTACGCTGAGTGATCCCGGGGCGCCGACTTCGCGCCGGGTTAAGCTTGTCGAGGACTTGCTGAAGGGCAAGGCCCAGCCGGCGACGCTCCGTCTCGCCGAGGTGGCGCTCGAGGGTTTCGGGGGCCGCAGTTTCGAGGGCTCGCTGACCCGCCTGGTGGAGCTCACCGCCGCGAAGCGCGACCGGGAGGTCGCCTACGTGACGGTGGCGAAGCCGCTCGCCGAGGCGGACGAGCAGGCGCTGGCTGCCAAGTTGTCCGACATCTACGGCCGGGAAGTGTCGCTGAAGGTGGACGTCGACCCCTCCGTCATCGGCGGCGTCAGCGTGCAGATCGGCCCTGACCTCTACGACGGCACCATCCTGCGCCGGCTCAACCAGGCGAAGCAGGCGTTCGCGAAGTAATTTTCCCTCGACCGGCGGCAACGCCGGGTCGAGTAGGCCCCTCGGCGGCGGTGACGTCCCGAGCTAGACAAAGAAGGCAGAGGATGGCCGAGCTGACCATCTCCTCGGACGAGATCCGGGGGGCGCTAGAGCGCTACGTCTCGTCCTATTCGCCCGAGGTCTCCCGTGAGGAGGTCGGCATCGTCTCCGATGCGGGCGACGGCATCGCACACGTCGAGGGTCTGCCCTCGACCATGGCGAACGAACTGCTCGAGTTCGAGGACGGCACGCTGGGTGTGGCCCTGAATCTCGACGTCCGCGAGATCGGCGTCGTGGTCCTGGGCGAGTTCGCCGGCATCGAGGAAGGCCAGCAGGTCAAGCGGACCGGCCGTGTCCTCTCCGTGCCGGTCGGCGACGCCTTCCTCGGTCGCGTGGTGGACCCGCTGGGTAACCCCATCGACGACCGTGGCGAGATCGCCAACGAGGGCTTCCGTGAGCTCGAGCTCCAGGCCCCGAACGTGATGGCCCGGCAGCCGGTGAAGCAGCCGCTGCAGACCGGCATCAAGGCGATCGACGCGATGACGCCGATCGGCCGCGGTCAGCGCCAGCTGATCATCGGGGACCGCAAGACCGGCAAGACCACGGTCGCCATCGACACGATCATCAACCAGCGCGCGAACTGGGAGTCCGGCGACCCGGACAAGCAGGTCCGCTGCATCTACGTGGCGATCGGCCAGAAGGCCACCACCATCGCCAGCATCCGGGGCACCCTCGAGGAGCAGGGCGCGCTCGACTACACGACGATCGTGGCGGCGCCCGCGTCCGACCCGGCCGGCTTCAAGTACATCGCGCCGTACACCGGCTCGGCCATCGGCCAGCACTGGATGTACGCCGGCAAGCACGTCCTGATCGTCTTCGACGACCTGACCAAGCAGGCCGAGGCGTACCGCGCCGTGTCGCTGCTGCTGCGCCGCCCGCCGGGCCGCGAGGCGTACCCGGGCGACGTCTTCTACCTGCACTCCCGGCTGCTCGAGCGGTGCGCGAAGCTCTCCGACGAGCTCGGTGGCGGCTCGATGACCGGTCTGCCGATCATCGAGACCAAGGCCAACGACATCTCGGCCTACATCCCGACCAACGTCATCTCGATCACCGACGGCCAGATCTTCCTGGAGAGCGACCTGTTCGCCTCGGGTGTCCGCCCGGCGATCAACGTCGGCACCTCGGTGTCGCGGGTGGGTGGTTCGGCGCAGGTCAAGGCCATGCGCTCGGTCTCCGGCCGCCTCCGGCTCGACCTGGCCCAGTTCCGTGAGCTGGAGGCGTTCTCCGCCTTCGCCTCCGATCTGGACAAGGCGTCGCGGGCCCAGCTGGACAAGGGCGTACGCCTGGTCGAGCTGCTCAAGCAGCCGCAGTACTCGCCGTACTCGGTGGTCGACGAGGTCATCGTGATCTGGGCCGGCACCACCGGCCAGCTCGACGACATCCCGGTCGGCGACGTGCGCCGCTTCGAGCAGGACTTCCTGCAGTGGATCAAGCGGCACCGCAGCGACACCTACACCGCGATCGAGTCGTCCGGCCTGCTGTCCGACGACAACATCGAGGCGTTGCAGTCCGGCGTGAACGAGTTCAAGGACCTGTTCAAGCGTGGCGAGACCGGCACTCGGGTCAACGAGAACCCGGCCGACGCGCTCGAAGAGGGCCGCGAGACCCGCGAGACGGTGACCCGCGAGGTCCGTCGTCCGGCCGCAGAAGAGAACTAGTCATGGCCGGTCAGGTACAGGCACTCCGGCGGCGCATCCGCACCGTCCGGTCGACCAAGAAGATCGCCAAGGCGCAGGAGCTGGTCGCCACCAGCCGCATCGCCAAGGCGCAGGAGCGGGTCGCCGCCTCCAAGCCGTACGCGGAGGCGATCACCCAGGTCCTGACCGCGCTGGCGTCGAACGCGACGATCGACAACCCGCTGCTGGTCCCGCGTGAGCGGGTCCGGCGGGCCGGCGTCCTGCTGATCACCAGTGACCGCGGCCTGGCCGGCGCCTACAACGCCAACGCCATCCGCACCGCCGAGCAGCTCATCACCCGTCTCCGCGGGGACGGCAAGGAGCCGCTGCTCTACGTGGTCGGTCGCAAGGGTGTCGGCTACTACCGGTTCCGCGGCCGGCCGATCCAGGCCAGCTGGACGGGCTTCTCCGAGCGGCCGTCGTTCGACGACGCCAAGCAGATCGGCGACGCCCTGCTGGAGGCCTTCATCGCGGGCGCGGACGACACCGACGCGCACTACGGTCCGGACGGCATCCTCGGCGTCGACGAGCTGCACATCGTCAGCACCCAGTTCCGGTCGCTCCTGACGCAGAGCGCGGAGGCGCACTTCCTGGCCCCGATGGAGGTCGAGGAGCGCGAGGCCGAGCCCGGCCTGCGCCCGGCGTACGAGTTCGAGCCGGACGCCGACGAGCTGCTGGACGCGCTGCTGCCGAAGTACCTCAACACGCGGATCTACGCGGCGTTGCTGGACTCGGCGGCGAGTGAGTCGGCGTCGCGGCGGCGGGCGATGAAGGCCGCGTCGGACAACGCGGACGACCTGCTCAGGCGGTACACGCGCGAGATGAACTCCGCGCGGCAGGCTGCGATCACCCAGGAAATCAGTGAGATCGTCGGCGGCGCCAACGCGCTGGCCGCGGCGGGAAGTGAAGTGTGATGACTGCTGTTGCAGAGCCCACCAAGGCGGGGACCAACGTCGGTCGTGTCGTCCGGGTCATCGGCCCGGTCGTCGACGCCGAATTCTCGCGCGACTCGATGCCCGACATCTACAACGCGCTGCACGTGGATGTGACCCTTTCGGAGGGCACCCGGACGCTGACGCTGGAGGTCGCCCAGCACCTGGGCGACAACATCGTCCGCGCCATCTCGATGCAGCCGACCGACGGCATGATCCGGGGCGCCGAGGTCACCGACACCGGCGCGCCGATCTCGGTGCCCGTCGGCGACGTGACCAAGGGCCACGTGTTCAACGCCCTCGGCGAGGTGCTGAACGCCGACCCGTCCTCGCTGGACATCCAGGAGCGCTGGGGTATCCACCGCAACCCGCCGGCGTTCGCCGACCTCGAGCCGAAGACCGAGATGCTGGAGACCGGCATCAAGGTGCTCGACCTGCTCGCCCCGTACGTGCGTGGTGGGAAGATCGGCCTGTTCGGCGGTGCGGGCGTGGGCAAGACGGTGCTCATCCAGGAGATGATCATCCGAGTGGCCCGGAACTTCGGTGGTACGTCGGTGTTCGCCGGCGTGGGTGAGCGCACCCGTGAGGGCAACGACCTCATCCTGGAGATGGAGGAGGGTGGCGTTCTGGACAAGACCGCCCTCGTCTTCGGCCAGATGGACGAGCCGCCGGGCACGCGTCTGCGGGTCGCCCTGACCGCGCTGACCATGGCGGAGTACTTCCGGGACGTCCAGAACCAGGAGGTGCTGCTCTTCATCGACAACATCTTCCGGTTCACTCAGGCCGGTTCCGAGGTGTCCACCCTGCTCGGCCGCGTGCCGTCGGCCGTGGGTTACCAGCCCACGCTGGCCGACGAGATGGGCCAGCTGCAGGAGCGGATCACGTCGGTCCGGGGCAAGGCGATCACCTCGATGCAGGCGATCTACGTGCCCGCCGACGACTACACCGACCCGGCGCCGGCTACCACGTTCGCCCACCTGGACGCGACCACCAACCTGGAGCGGTCGATCTCCGACAAGGGCATCTACCCGGCCGTGGACCCGCTGGCCTCCAGCTCGCGGATCCTCTCGCCGGAGTACGTCGGTGCCGAGCACTACGCGGTCGCCCGTGAGGTGCAGCGGATCCTGCAGAAGTACCGCGACCTGCAGGACATCATCGCCATCCTGGGTATGGACGAGCTCTCCGAGGAAGACAAAGTCACGGTGCAGCGGGCTCGCCGCATCGAGCGCTTCCTGTCCCAGAACACGTACGCCGCGGAGCAGTTCACCGGCGTGCCCGGCTCGACGGTCCCGCTGAAGGAGACCATCGAGGCGTTCAAGAAGATCAGCGAGGGTGAGTACGACAACTTCCCCGAGCAGGCCTTCTTCATGTGCGGCGGCCTCGAGGACCTCGAGCGCAACGCCCACGAGCTGATGAAGGGCTGAGCTGACATAGCTCCAACGGGGGCCGCGTCGACCACACGGTCGGCGCGGCCTTCGCGTACTCTGGGTGGCCCCCGATCCCCAAAAACCCTTGGAGAACGAGTGGCCAAGTCCTCCGTACGCCGTGCGCCTTTATGGGCGAGGCTCTGCGCGATCTTCGGCTGCGTTCTGATGGTGCTGGGCGGTGGCGCCCTGGTCACCACGCAGGTTCTCGAGGCGCGCTACGCCGGTGCGGTCGACCAGAAAGATCTGTTCGGTGGTAACGCGGCCGCCGCTGGCGCCGACCAGGAGGCGCCGGACATCAAGGGCGCGCAGAACATCCTGCTGGTGGGCATCGACCCGCGCACCGACGAGCAGACGCCCCTGTCCGACTCGATCATCGTGGCGCACATCCCGGCCGAGATGGACCAGGCGTACCTGTTCTCCATCCCGCGCGACCTGGTGGTCGACATCCCGGCGTTCGAGAAGACCGGCTTCCGCGGCGGCCGGGCGAAGATCAACGCCGCGATGGGCTTCGGCAGCTCGATCGGCAACGGGAAGCACGACGTGGTCCAGGGCTTCGACCTGCTGGCCCGTACCGTGCAGAACCTGACCGGCATCAAGGAGTTCGACGCCGGGGCGATCATCAACTTCAACGGCTTCAAGGCGATCGTCGACGCGATGGGCGGCGTCACCATGAAGATCGATCAGAACGTGAAGTCCGAGCACCTGCAGCCCAACGGCAAACCCCGCCCGCGCTTGTCGCGCTGCGCGGACAACACCTGCGAGCATCCGTACTACGGGCCGCAGGCGACGTACAAGAAGGGCACGTTCCACCTGCAGGGGTGGCAGGCCCTGGACTACGTGCGCCAGCGCTACGGCCTGCCGAACAGCGACTACGACCGCCAGCGCCACCAGCAGCAGTTCATCAAGGCGATGGCGAAGCAGGCGCTGAGCAAGGACGTGATCACCAGCCCGGGCAAGCTCGACAAGGTGCTCCGGGCGGCCGGCAAGGCGCTGATCTTCGACGGCAAGGGCAACGGCGTGGTCGAGTGGGCGCTCGCCCTCAAGAACATCCGGGCCGACAACCTGACGTCGATCAAGCTGCCCGGCGGCGGGCTCTTCGAGAACGGGAAGTATCAGGGCGAGCAGCTCGACCCGAGCGCCGAGAAGTTCTTCCGGGCGGTCAAGGCGGACGAGTTGCCCGAGTTTCTGCTGAACAACTCCGAGTACATCAACGACAACGTGTGACGCCCCGCCCGCCGTATGTGTCTGTGACCACCCGCCACCACGGGGGGTGGCCCGGCCGTTTAGACTGCACCCCATCGGTATTACAGGTTTGTAGGGAGACAGCGTGGCCAACCAGCTGCCCGTGAGGGTCGTCGCCGTCGAGCAGAGCGTGTGGTCCGGCGAGGCCGAGATGCTCGTCGCGCGCACCACCGAGGGTGAGATCGGTGTGCTGCCCGGTCACTCGCCGCTTCTCGGCCTGTTGAAAGAGCCGTCCCAGGTGCGCGTCAAACTCGCCGGCGGGGACGAGCTGACCTACGACGTCAGCGGTGGTTTCCTCTCGATCGACGCGGACGGCGTAACCGTTCTTGCCGAGAGCGCCACTCCCGCCACGCCCGAGACTCACTGACGCCGACGATGCGGGTTCTGGAAATCATCGGAATCTGCCTCGTCGCGCTGCTCGCGATTCTCTTCGTCATATTCTTCCGCCGCCGCCTGCTCATGCTGGGCGGCGGCACCATTCGGGTCCAGGTGCGCACCAGCACGCTCTACCCCGGACGCGGCTGGTCCTCCGGGATCGGGCAGTTCCAGGGCGAGGAGTTCCGCGTCTACCGCATGTTCAGCTTCGCGCTGCGGCCCAGGCGGGTCCTCAACCGCGGCGTGCTGCGCATCGAGAGCCGGCGGGAGCCGGAGGGGCCGGAACGCCTGAGCATGCCCGGCCACTGGACGATCCTGCGATGTCAGAGCGGCACGGTCGAGGTCGAGGTCGCGATGGCCGAGTCGACGGTGACCGGTTTCCTGTCCTGGCTCGAGGCGGCGCCGCCCGGGCAGGCCGGTCGCGGGCCACACCCGAGAATAAGGCCGCGCACCATCGAGCAGTGACCGTCTAACGTCGGCTCATGCGCATCAGAATCGTCGACGCCTTCACCGATCGCCCGTTCGCCGGCAATCCCGCCGGGGTCATGCTGCTCGACGAGTTCCCGTCGGCCGAGTGGATGCAGCGGGTCGCGGCCGAGGTGCACCTGTCCGAGACGGCCTTCGCGCACCCCCTGTCCGGCGACGGCGAGGCCGATTACGCGTTGCGCTGGTTCACGCCGGCCGTCGAGGTGGCGTTGTGCGGCCACGCGACGCTGGCGACCGCACACGTACTGGGTCGAGCCGGGACCGTGCGGTTCGCGACCCTCAGCGGGGTGCTGACCGCCACCGGGGACGGCTCCGGGGCGTACACGCTGGACTTTCCGACGGCTCCGCTGACGCCTTCGGAGGCACCGGACGGGCTTGCCGGGGTGCTGGGTGCCGAGATGCTGTCCGTGCACCACACCGGGCCGAACACCGACGATCTCCTGATCGAGCTGAAATCCGAGGAGGCCGTACGCGATTTGGCCCCGGACCTGTCCGCACTGGCTCGCATGGAGCGCCGCGGCGTGATCGTGACCGCCGCGGCCGCCGAGCCGGACGCCGGCTACGACTTCGTGTCCCGTTTCTTCGGCGCCGCCGCGGGCGTCGGGGAGGATCCGGTGACCGGTAGCGCGCACACCGCCTTGACCCCGTTCTGGTCCGCGCGCCTGGGCGGCCGCACCACGATGACCGGCTATCAGGCCTCGCCGCGGGGCGGGTATGTGCGGGTCGAGCTTCGAGGCGACCGCACGAGGCTGACCGGGAGCGCGGTCACCGTCATGGACGGTGACTTCCTGGCCTGATCCGCGTGCGGCCGCCCTTACGTGGCCTTACTTACTTCGCGGCGGAGGGCAGCACGAAGGTCGCGCCGGCGCCGAGCTGCTTCACCGCGGCCTCGGCGGGCTTGGCGGTCAAGTTGACGGTGTCGGCGACGACCCAGCCCGAACCGGCGGCGTAGGTGGCGCCGACCCAGGTCGGGTGCAGGATCGGGATCACCGCGCGCATCATCGTGGCGTACGAGTCGACGTCGGCCTGCCGGTTGAAGGTGATGACCGTGACCAGCGTGCCGTCGAGCGTGCAGGTGCCCTGGTCGCGGTAGTGGTACACCGACTCGTCGTGGGTGGTCTGCTTGGTGAACTGGGTGCAGCCGAGCGCGCCGGCCAGCACCGAGGCGTCCTTGCCCAGGTACGCCGTCGAGTCGTCGGCCAGCCGCGGCACGAGCCATCCGGCGGTGGCGGCCAGCAGTGCCACCAGGACGACGCCGGCGGTGAGCAGGACCCGGCGACGACGGCGGTTACTGGTGGGACGGTCGGTGACCAGGTTGTCGTCGGTGGCGGGGGAATCCTGAAGGGTGTTCACGCTTACTCCCCGTACTTAGGCAATCGGACGATTTCGGATATATACCGATATTACGTGAATCCGTTGTCACGCTCTGTCCCCTGACCGGTCGGGGGGTACTCAGCCGAACAGGCCAGAGCCGGGAGGGCTCTGGCCTGTTCGGGTCGGGTTGGGTGGGTTACGACAGGGTCGCCGGACCGGACACGAAGGTGTATCCGGCAGCCTGGATTCCCTCGACGGTCTGCTGCAGGTAGGTGACCGGGTTGTACGGGTGGAAGAAGAAGCTCGCCACGCCGTCCTTGATCACCAGGTTGCGCTGCGCTGAAGCGACAAGGTCGGCCGGCAACCGCGGCGGGTGGTTGTTGAACGCCTCCAGCTCGATGTTGCCGATGTTCTCCGGGACCACGAGCACCCCGTAGATGTCCCGGACCGTCCAGGGGAAGAACTGCCCGATGATCCTGGTGTAGTCGAGCGTGCCGCCCTTGAGCGCGCCGGCCGGGTACAGACCACGGTCGTACCGGTTCTGGAAGGTGGCCGCGACCGCCTTGTTGTCCGCGTCGCTGCCGGCGTAGTGCGGGAACTCGAACACCGTCGGCTTGGCCAGCCCCGCCGCCGTGAACGCCGCGAAGCTGTCGTTGATGCGGCCCTGCGCCCAGCTCTGCGAGTCCTCGGTGACCGGGCCGTCGTAGATCACGTTGTTCGACGTGTCGATGTGCGCCCGGTAGAACTCGAAGTCGTCCGCGCTGACCCCCTGGTACGGGTTCGGCACGTTCGAGTACTGATGGGTGTATCCGTGCATGAGCAACGTGCCGCCGTGCGACTGCATGTACTTGAGCTCGGCGACGACCAGCGGCCGCTGCGCCAGCGTGTAGTCCTCCGCCACGCCGTTGGTGTTGGCGCCCAACGGGTCCCGGTACCGCGGGTACACCGCGACCGAGAACGGGATGCCCTTGCCGAACAGGTAGTTCGTCATCGCGCGGAGCTCGGCCGGCTCGGCGTCGGGGCCGACGTCCTCGAGCCGGACCATCGCGCGGTGCCGGCTCACCGTCGCCGGCGCCAGGGTGTCCATCAGCTCCGAGCAGAAGGCGACATACCGATCATCCATGGTCATGTACGCGTACGGGATCTCGCCGATGTAGGTGAAGTTGCCGGACTTGACACCCCACGGGAACGTGGTGCCGTCCGCCCGCACCGAGTCGCCCAGGGACTGCGCCTTGGCCGGGTCGGTGATCGTCGTGTTCATGATGCCCGCGCCGTTCGCCGGGTCACGCGGGAACGAGGTGCCCTTGTACGTGATCGAGGAAACCGTCGAGAAGTCGAAGCCGGTCCACGTGAAGCCGCGGTTGGCGGTGAAGTTCGGGTCCCGCGCGGTGAGCTGCCAGATGTTGTCGTACATCCAGATGACCGGCTTGGTCGTCGCGGTCACGTCGTCCAGGAAAGCCAGCGGCAGCGGCTCGTCGTAGGTCGATCCGATGTAGACGAGCGCGTCGAAGCCGGCCAGCTCGCCGGCCGTGTAGTCGCCCGCGGGCTGCGCCGTCCAGTCCCCGAAGTGCGAGGTGAGCTGGGCGGTGACCAGGGCGTACTGCTCGCCGAGGAACGCGTACGGGCCGGTGTTGTCGTACACGACAAGGGTTTTGCCGGTCGCGCCGGGAATGCCGGCACCGGAGCGCGACCCGGGCACCTGCACCGCGCTGGTGGTGAACGACGCGGTGGCGGAGGCCGGCGAGGCGTTGCCGGCCGCGTCGTACGCCTTGACCGTGACGGTGTACGTCGTCGACGGGTTCAGGCCGCTCAGCGTGGCGGCCGGGGTCGCCGATGTGACCACCGTCGGACCGCCGGTGACCTGGTAGGAGACGACACCGACGGCGTCGGTCGAGGCGGCCCAGCTCAGCTCGGCGGTGGTCGGGGTGACCGTGCCGACCGTCGGCGCGCCCGGTGCGGTGGGCGGCGTCGTGTCCTGAGGCGGCGGCGGGGTCGCCGTGGTGACGGTGACGGTGTTGCTGGATGCCGAGCTGTTGCCGGCCGCGTCCTTCGCCGACACGGTGAAGTTGTAGGCGGTCGACGGTGTCAGGCCGGTGACCGTCGCGCTCGTGGCGGCGGTGGACAGGAGCACGGTCGAGCCGCTGGAGATGACGTACTCCGTGACGCCGACGTTGTCGGTCGAGGCGCCCCAGGAGAGGCCGACCGTCGTGGTCGTGGGGGTGTCGGCGACGAGGGTCCCGGGCTGGCTCGGCGCGGTGGTGTCCTTGCCGACGGTCGTGAAGGACCAGGAGTAGGCGCTGCTCGCGGTCGACCCGCTCTGCAGCTTGATGGTCATCGTGTACTTGGTGAGATACCCGAGCGGGGAGCGCGGGGTGAACGTGACCGTCTTCGAGGACGCGTCGTACCGGTAGTACGAGGAGACCGTGGTGTTACCGGCCGAGTTGACCAGCGAATACCGCAGGTCCGCGGGGTTGATGGCGGTGGCGAACGTGGCAGTGGGCTGTGCGGCCAGCGGCACCGCTGTCGCCTTGTTCGCCGGCGTCACCGACGTGATCGGCGGGGCCGCCGCGTACGCCGGTACCCCGGCGAGGCCGGCGGCCAGGGCCCCGGCCACCGCGGCAGTCAGGAGCTTCTTCATGCTTCGCACTTGCCTTCCTTCCTGGATGGCAGAACTTCCTCAATGGCCGGAACCGGGGGCCCCGGCATCCTGCCGGGGCCCCCGCCATGGGTGTTACGGAGCGACGCAGAAGACGTACGGCGTCACGGTCGCGTTCGAGACGCTGGTCTTGCTCCAGGTGAAGGTCCACTGGCCGTTGGTCTCGTCGCTCTCCACGTTGTGCGAGGCCGACTGGCTGACCGTGCCGGCGCTGGTGGTGAAGCCACCCCCGACGACGGTGCTACCGGACGCGCAGGACAACGTGGTGCTGCGGTTGGTGCCGGTGACGCTGAACGCCGAGCCGACGGTCTTGGTGAGGTTGCTGCCGGCGGTACCGGCCGGGCCCTGCGGACCCGTCGCGCCGGTGGCTCCGGTCGCACCCGTCGCACCGGTGGCACCCGTCGCGCCCTTGATCGAGCCGGACTGCACGGTCCACGTCGTGGTGCCGGTCTTCTTGTAGATCGAGCCGTCGGTGGTGTTGAGGTACATGTCGTTGACGGCCGAACCGGTCAGGGTGCCCGACGGGGTCCCGGCGCCGGCGAACCACTTCGAGTTGGAGAGACCGTCGGCACCCGCCGGACCGGCCGGACCCTGGGCGCCGGTGGCACCCGCCGGACCCTGCGCGCCGGTGGCACCCGTCGCGCCCTGGGCACCGGTCGCACCGGTTGCACCCTGAGCACCGGCGGCGCCGACCTCACCCTGCGCACCGGTGGCACCCGTCGTGCCTTGCGGACCGGTCGCACCCTTGAGCGAGGCCAGCCACTCCTCCGGCGTGCCGGCGAATCCACCGTCGACAGCCATCTGGTACGCGTCCTTGCCGTCCACGCCGTTCGCACCGATCAGCGACAGCAGCCAGTCCTGCACCGAGCCGATGGTCGGGTCGTTGGCGTAGGCCAGGTCGTAGGCGCTGGCACCGGGCACGCCCTGCAGGCCCTGGATGCCCTGCAGGCCTTGCAGGCCCTGAGCGCCGGTCTCGCCCTTCTCACCCTGAGCGCCGGCGTCACCCTTCTCGCCTTGTACGCCCTGAGCGCCGGTGTCGCCCTTGTCGCCCTGGACGCCCTGCGCTCCGGTGTCGCCCTTGTCGCCCTGGACGCCTTGCGCTCCGGTGTCGCCCTTCTCGCCTTGCGGTCCGACGGCGCCGTCCTTGCCGTCGGCGCCGGGCACGCCCTGCAGTCCTTGCAGGCCCTGGGCTCCGGTGTCGCCCTTGTCGCCCTGGATGCCTTGAGCGCCGGTGTCGCCCTTGTCGCCCTGCACGCCTTGCGCTCCGGTCTCGCCCTGAGCGCCGGTGTCGCCCTTGTCGCCCTGCAGGCCCTGGGCTCCGGTGTCGCCCTTGTCGCCCTGGACGCCTTGAGCACCCGTGTCGCCCTTGTCGCCCTGGGCTCCGGTGTCGCCCTTGTCGCCCTGGACGCCTTGCGCGCCGGTGTCACCCTTCTCGCCTTGCGGTCCGACGGCGCCGTCCTTGCCGTCGGCGCCGGGCACGCCCTGCAGCCCCTGCAGGCCTTCGGCTCCGGTGTCGCCCTTGTCGCCCTGGACACCTTGCGCGCCGGTCTCGCCCTGGGCGCCCTTGTCGCCCTGCGCTCCGGTGTCGCCCTTGTCGCCTTGCAGGCCCTGGGCTCCGGTGTCGCCCTTGTCGCCCTGGACGCCCTGCGCGCCGGCGTCGCCCTTCTCGCCTTGCGGTCCGACGGCGCCGTCCTTGCCGTCAGCGCCGGGCACGCCCTGCAGTCCTTGCGCGCCGGTCTCGCCCTGGATGCCTTGGGCGCCGGTGTCGCCCTTGTCGCCCTGGGCACCCTGAGCACCCGTTTCGCCCTGGACGCCTTGCGCGCCGGTGTCGCCCTTCTCGCCTTGCGGTCCGACGGCGCCGTCCTTGCCGTCAGCGCCGGGCACGCCCTGCAGCCCTTGCAGGCCCTGGGCGCCGGTGTCGCCCTTCTCGCCCTGCACGCCCTGCGCGCCGGTGTCGCCCTGGACACCTTGGGCACCCGTGTCGCCCTTGTCGCCTTGCAGGCCCTGCGCGCCGGTGTCGCCCTTGGCGCCCTGCGGTCCAGCGGCGCCGTCCTTGCCGTCGGTGCCGGGCAGACCCTGCAGGCCCTGAGCCCCGGTTGCTCCGGTTGCGCCCTGAGCCCCAGTCGCCCCGGTTGCGCCCTGCGCTCCAGTCGCGCCCGTTGCACCCTGCGCGCCGGTCGCGCCGGTAGCACCGGTAGCGCCCGTGGCTCCGGTCGCCCCAGTGGCTCCCGTCGCTCCGGCGGCCCCGGTCGCCCCGGTCGCGCCCTTGGCACCCGCCGGCCCCGTCGCGCCGGTAGCGCCGGTGGCTCCCGTAGCCCCCGTGGCTCCCTTGGCACCCGCCGGCCCGGTGGCCCCCGTGGCACCGGTCGCGCCGGTCGCGCCCTTGGCACCCGCCGCGCCCGTTGCGCCCGTCGCGCCGGTAGCGCCCTTCGGACCCGTCGTGTTCCAGGTCATCATCCGCTCGCTGGTCGTGCAGCGCTTGCCGGCCTCGTAGTCGATGACGCGGAGGGCACCCGTACTCGCGTTGCGGCAGCCCGTGATCACGCCCGTGCCGCTGGCCGGAATGGCGCCGTACGCTGCGGCACCTATCCCGAGCAGCCCGGCCACCGCGATCGCGGAAACCGCGGCGAACGTCCGCTTCCTTGATTGGAACATGGAGATCTCCTGGTTCGGTTCGGTGGTTGGGAGGAGCTACTTCGAGCCGACGACGACGTGAGCTATCGGCGTCTGACGTGGCGGACGCGGCGGAGCCGGGATCTGGTTCTCGCCGGGTGCGCCTTCGCGTACGGACGAGCTCTCGCCGGCGGCCGGTGAACTGTTCGACAGGGCGTAGACGCCCACACCGACACCGAGCGCCACGAGGCCGATGGCCAGGACGAGGACGATCTTCTTCCTCATGCGCGGACGCGCAGACGGGGATGACTGCGATGCATGTGGGGGGACTCCCGAGCTCGGCGGATCTACGGGCTCGGTTTCGCCACTAGCTCCCCGCCGGACCAAGGGCGACCAGTTGGAACGCCCGGCGGATCTCTGCTTCCCGACAGCCCACGCTGGGCTGATGCACAGACGGTAGCGATCTCGGTGCAGCCAGGGCGTCAGGAAGAGGGCCGGGTGTAGCCGACCAAAGGTACCGATTACCTATATCGGGCAAATATGGACCATAACCACTTATCAGACGGCTAACGGGACCCTAAAAGCGCGTTAACCCGGGACGCCGGCGGCGAGGTGGGCCGCCGGCGTGGTCTCGGACGCGGGCTTGCCGGGGTGCGGGGTGGATCCACTGGCCTGGGCCGGTAACGCGGACCCACCGTCCACATCGGCCAATTATTCCGGCGGAGCGGGCTGCAGCTCCACTTCGTAACCCCAGTTGTCCTCCAGGTACGCCGCGTAGGAACTCTGCCCACCGGCGTACGGGTGGCGGTCGGGAAAGAGCAGCGACCAACCGTGAGCCGGCGCCTCCGCGGTGAGGCGGTCGACCTCGGCCGGGCCCGCCACCGTGAACGCCAGGTGGTTCAGGCCGGGCGCCGTGCGGTCGTGCGCGATGCCGTTCAGCGCCGGGGACTGCTCCAGCACCAGATAGACGCCGCCGTCGCGCCAGGAGCGGCCCTGCGGCCACTCCTGGTACGGGGTCCAGCCCAGCGACGCCATCAGCCAGCCCCACGGGCGCAGGGCGCCGGTCAGGTCGGGCACCCAGAGCTCGACGTGGTGGAACGTCACGCGCCGCCGCCCGGCACCCATTTCACGTCGCCGCCGGGGTTCGCCACGCGGGACAGGATGAACAGCAGGTCGGAGAGGCGGTTCAGATACTTGGCCGCGAGCACGTTCGTCCGGTCCGGTTCGGCCGCGATCAAAACCCACGCGGAGCGCTCGGCCCGGCGCGCGACCGTGCGGGCCACGTGCAGCAGCGCCGCGCCGGGAGTGCCGCCGGGCAGGATGAAGCTGTCCAGCTTCGCCAGACGTTCGTTGAAGTCGTCGCACCAATCCTCGAGCCGGGTCACGTACTCCTCGGTGATCCGCAGCGGGGGATAGGGCGGGTCGTCCGAGATCGGGTTGCACAGGTCCGCGCCGACGTCGAAGAGATCGTTCTGGATCACCGTCAGCACGGAACGGACGTCGTCCGCCAGGTCGCCCAGCGCCAGCGCCACCCCCAGCGCGGCGTTGCACTCGTCCGCGTCGGCGTACGCGGAGATCCTCGGGTCGGTCTTCGCGGCGATCTCGTTGTTGCCGAGCCGGGTCTGCCCGGCGTCGCCGGTGCGGGTGTAGATGTGCGTGAGGTGAACGGCCATGGCACCACCCTACGGAGGCGGCGCTGGGCCGGGGCCCATACCATGGCCCGCGTGGATGTGATCAGGGTGAAGGGCGGCGCGCCGCTGATTGGCGACGTCGAGGTCGGTGGCGCGAAGAACTCGGCTCTCAAGCTGATGGCGGTCGCGCTGCTGGCTCAGGGGCGCAGCGTCGTCGACAACGTTCCCCGCATCACCGACATCGCGATCATGGCGGAGGTGCTGCGCCGGCTGGGTTGCCAGGTCACGCTGGAGGGTGGACGCGCGACCATCGATGTGCCCGCCGAGCCCGGCAGCGAGGCCGACTACGACCTGGTGCGCCGGCTGCGGGCGTCGATCTGCGTGCTGGGGCCGCTGCTGGCCCGCACCGGCTACGTGCGGGTCGCGCTCCCGGGCGGCGACATGATCGGTTCGCGGGGCCTCGACATGCACGTCTCCGGACTTGCCCGGATGGGTGCCGATATTTCCGGCGAGCACGGCTATGTCATCGCGTCGGCGCCGCACGGGTTGCGCGGCAGCAAGATCTGGCTGGACTTCCCGAGCGTGGGCGCGACCGAGAATCTGCTGATGGCGGCGGTACGCGCGAAGGGCGTTACGGAGATCGACAACGCCGCCCGCGAGCCGGAGATCGTCGACATCTGCGAGATGCTCACCGACATGGGCGCGCAGATCGACGGCGCCGGCACGTCGACGCTGACCATCGAGGGCGTCGACGAGCTGCACCCGGTCCGGCACACCACGGTGGGTGACCGGATCGTCGGCGGCACCTGGGCGTTCGGCACCGTGATGACCCGCGGTGACGTGACGATCCACGGTGTCCGGCCCGAGTTCCTGGACATCGCGCTGGACAAATTGGTCACCGCCGGTGCCGAGGTCACGCCGGGCGACAATGCCTTCCGCGTACGCATGGAGGACCGCCCCAAGGCTGTCGACATCGTCACCCTGCCGTACCCGGGGTTCGCCACCGACCTGCTGCCGATGGCCCTGGGGCTGGCGTCCGTGGCCGAGGGCGCGTCGCTGGTCACCGAGAACATCTTCGACGGCCGGTTCATGTTCGTGAACGAGATGGTGCGGCTGGGGGCGGACATCCGCACCGACGGCCATCACGCGGTGGTGAACGGGCGGCACCGGCTGTCCGGGGCGCCGGTGCGGGCGACCGACATCCGGGCCGGGGCGGGCCTGGTCATGGCCGGGCTGTGTGCCGACGGCGTCACCGAGGTGGCCGAGGTGCACCACATCGACCGCGGCTACCCGGATTTCGTGGCCGACCTGGCCAAGCTGGGCGCCGACGTGGAGCGGGCCGACGTGCCGGAGCCGTCATACGACTTTTAGCGCGCGCCGCGCTTCCTCCAGGTCCTCGGCGAACACCAGCACCGTCGGGCCGGCCAGGGTCGCGCGGATGCCGGCGTCGGCGAGCATCTGCCGGATCTCCTCGGCCGCTTCCTCGTCCCCGGCCACGGCCGCCGGGCGCAGCAGGCCGTAATCGTCGTCGGTCGAGTTGAGCGTCCACTGCAGTCCCATGCGCCAGAAGACGGCGCCGAGGAAGCAGACCAGGCCGACGGCGATCAGCGGCCCGATGAGGTACCAGCCGTTGCCTGTGGCCATGCGCACAGTCTGGCACCGTTAAGCAGGCATTTCCCCGGATTTGCCCCGATCGGGCGAGCGGCCCTCCCGTGTCCCCTGTCTCATTAACGCCCGTTAGGGTGAGCCGAGACGCAGGACACATGAAGGAGACGCACATGGCGGGTCGACTCGCGGTCATCGGTTCGGGCTTGATGGGTTCCGGCATCGCTCAGGTCTCGGCGCAGGCCGGCTGGCACGTGACCGTCCGGGATGTGGACGACGCCTCGCTGAAGCGGGGCATGGCGGCGATCCGGGACTCACTGGACCGCTTCGTGAACAAAGGCAAGATCAGCGCCGAGGACGTCGAGGCCACCCTCTCCCGGATCACCCCCACCACCGACATGGACGCGGCCGCCGACGCCGACATCGTGGTGGAGGCCATCTACGAGAAGGTGGAGGCCAAGCACGAGGTCTTCCGCCAGCTCGACAAGATCTGCAAGGCCGGCGCGATCCTCGGGACCAACACGTCGGCCATCCCGATCACCCAGATCGCCACCGTGACCGAGCGGCCCGAGTCGGTGGTCGGCATCCACTTCTTCTCGCCGGTGCCGATGATGAAGCTGGTCGAGCTGGTCCGCGGGTATCAGACGTCGGACGACACGTTATCCACCGCGCGCGTCTTCGCCGAAGAGGTCGGCAAGACGTGCGTCGAGGTCAAGCGCGATGTGGCCGGTTTCGTCTCGAACCGGCTGTTCTCGGCCATCCTGGTCGAGGCGATCAAGCTGGTGGAGACGGGTGTGGTCAGCGCCGCCGACCTCGACACGGTGATGAAGCTCGGCTTCGGGCACGCGATGGGCCCGCTCGCCACCGTCGACCTGACCGGCCTGGACGTGATGCTGAACGCGGCCGGCAACATCTACCGCGACACCGCCGATGAGAAGTTCTTCCCGCCGGAGCTGCTCCAGCGCATGGTCACCGCGGGTGACCTGGGCCGTAAGACGGGGAAGGGGTTCTACACCTACTGACGGCAAATGCCTCCTACCATGGCCATGGTGGCAAATCGGTCACGGGGGAGGTCCGCGGATGACGCGCGTCTTGCCGTCGCCCACCGAGCTGCAGTGGGCGTTCGACGAAGCGAACAAGGAAGCCGTCGGGGTCGCGCCGGGCTGGTTCCGCGCCTGGCCGACCGCCGGCGAGAAGTGGTCGGTGGTCAACGTGCGCGGCGCCACCCAGATCATCGTCAACCACAGCCGGGAGGACGACCGGCACCCGAACAGCTGGACCGTGCGCGCCCTGTTCGGCTCACACGCGGTCGAGCTGCGGGTCGGCCCCTACGACACCAAGGAGGAAGCGACCCTGGTGGCGCAGGCGGTGCTCTCGGTGGCGTACGCGGAAATCCCACGCTGAATCGGGCAGAAAGCTAGTGACGGGCCGCGAAGGCCAGCGACATCAGGGTGGCCGCGACCATGCCGCCCAGCAGGGTGAGGCCGACGCCGCCGATGTCCAGCCGGGCCTGCAGGCGGCGGTGCGCGAAAAGCGTGGCCACCGGCACCCCGGACGAGGGCGCACCCAGGAAGGCCAGCCAACCGGCTCCCCGAATCACCTCGCCGCCCCACACGCCCGAGTCGCCCACCGTTACCAGGCCCGACGCGATCAGCCCGGTCAACGCCGCGAACACCGCCCCCACCAGCGGCAACAGCGGTAACGCCCAGCGCGGCAGGGGTCGGTGCAAGGCTGGCCGCGCGGTCACGTCGATGCGCTCGGCGACCCGGGCGAGAAGGATCCGGGGCGGCATGTCGTCGTCGGACGGGTTCCGGGGCAGCGCCACCCGCGGCAGCGCCTCCACCGGGGCCGGCTCGGGCATCTCGCCCAGCGCCCGCACCCGCATCCCGCGGGCCCGGCGCAGCTGCTCCCACAGCCGGGCCGCCTCCCGGTCCACGTCGAGCACCTGGGCCGCCGCGGTACCCGCCCAGCGGTCCGCGGACAGCGCGTCGCCCTCGGCCCGGGCCAGCTCACCGGCCGCTTGCGCGGCGCTGTCCTGATAGGCCTGTTCCGCGTTGCCGAGCTCGGCCTCGCGGCGGCGGGAAGCCTCCGCCAGGGCACTGAGCATCAGCTGATAGTCGTGGCCCATCGGCTGCCGGTCACGTGTGGTCACTGTTCACCTCGTACGGGATGATCACTTCCGGGGTGCGGTGGACGGAACGGTCGAAGAACAGTGCCCGCCGGGTGCGCGGATACCAGACCGGGCCGCCGGGATGCGGGTAGAGCGGCGCCAGATCGGAGCCGTGCACGTCGAGTGCGACCCACGCGCCGATCGGGTCCAGCCGGGCGCCCGGGCCGCCGAGGCCGTCGCGCAGCCGGCCGGCCGAGCGCCACCAGCCGAGGACGTGGGTGCGCCGCTCCGGACCCTCGGCGAGCAGTTTGCGCAGCATCGTGTGGTCGGCGAAGGCGTCCAGCGTGTACCCGATGACGTAGTGCGGCACGTCCAGGAACTCCTCGCCCGGCAGGTCGTCCCGCCAGTCGGCGCTGGGCAGCTCGGCGATCAGCCGGGCCGCGTGCCGCCCCGCGTCCGGATCGGGGCAGACGATGCTGAAGTGCGCCGGGCCCTGCGCGGCCAGCGACAGCGCGGCCGAGGCGAGGACGTCGCACGCCTCGTCGATGCGGGTGCCGAGCACGGCCAGGTTGCGTCCGGGCATCCGGCCCAGCCGCAACCGGGCCGGGCGGGCGGCCACGTCGATGCGCTCGCCGAGCACCGCGCCCGGCGAATTGCCGATCGGCGCGGACGGCGGCGGCACCGGGCCGGACGGCCGGCACGACGACGGCAACCGGGGCACCGCGTCCCCGTCGAACAGCCGCGGCTCCTCGCACCCGGCCGGCCGGGACCGCCACAGCCGCCGCTGCAGGGTCCGCCACACCAGGCGGTCGCCGGCGTCCGGGAGGCGTACGACCACGTTGGCACCTGATGCGCCGGACTGGGCGTTGACGACGGCGTGGAAGCGCGGGATGAGCGCGGCCGCGAGGTTGTCCTCGGCAAGGATGCGGCGCGCCTTCGGCAGAGCGATCCGGAGGGTGAACTGGCCGATCAGCCCGGACCGGCCCCACAACGCCTCGATCCCGGAGACGTCCTGACTGGCCAGGACCAGGTGGATGCCCTGCGAGCGGCCGCGCCGGGCCAGGTCCTCGAGCAGCGCGACGGCCTCGTCGGCGACCGCGTCCCGGCCGGTGAGCAGCACCTGGAACTCGTCGATCACGGCCACGATCCGGGGCCAGTGGCCGTCCGGGTCCTCGCCGCGCAGCTCGGACAGTTTGGAGGCGTCGAACCGCTTGGCCGCCTGCGCCCGCTGCCGCAGCTCCTCGCCCAGGTGCCGGAGCATGGCCAGGCCGAACTCCCGGTCGGCGTTGACGTTGATGCCGGCCAGGCGCACCTGCGGCAGCCAGGCGGGATCGCGCGGCCCCGGGACGAACCGGGCGAACGACACGCCTTCCTTGAAGTCGAGCAGGTAGAGGGCCAGTTCCTCGGGGCCGTAGCGGGTGGCGAGAGCGGCGAGCCAGGCGTACAGGAGATTGGTCTTGCCGGAACCCGACGGGCCGCCGATCAGCGCGTGCGGGGGATCGTCGCCCAGTGGCACCTCGATCAGTGTGCCGTCGGTGGTGTCCCCGATCGGCGCGGCCAGCCCGTGCGCGGACGACTCGGCCCAGTACTCGGCCGGCTCCAGATCGGCGAACCGGGCCGGCGGCGGACCGGCGCGCAGACGTTCCGCGGTGGCCCGGCAGAACGCGGCGACCTGCTCGGCCGGTGGTGGCGGGTCGAGCCGGATCTCCAGCTCGCCGGTGGCCTGCGAATATGCAATTCCCTCCCGTACGGCGAGCCGGTGCACGGTCGGGTGATCCACCAGGTCGACGCCGCGCACGATCAGGTGCACGCCGCACGACACGCCGGTCCGGCAGACGCGGTCGAGCTGGGCGCGCTGGGCCTGGGTGAGCTCGGCGGCCGCGGCGGCGTCGGCCAGCAGCACGATCACCCGCCACGAGTCCACCGGCGGGCCACCGGCCAGCACCGTCTCGTTGATGCGGCAGATGTGCTCGACGAGTTCGTCCAGCATGGCCCCGAGACCGCCCGGCCCGACGAACGAGATGACCCCGAGCGGCGCGAACGGCGCGAGGGTGCCGCCGAGGTGCTCCGGGTCGTACACGGTGAGGTGAACCTGGCCCGGCCGGGTGCTGCCCAGGGCGCGTAACAGCAGGCCGGTGATGATGCCGTCGATCGTGCGCTGGTCGCCGGACAGGTTCACGTGGGCGATGTCGAGAAGCGGGACCAGGGCCGGGAGCAGGGCGGTGTCGTCGATCGTGAGGGTGCCGACGCGGAGCAGGCCGGGGCGGCTGCCCGGCTCCGGCTCGGTCGGGGTCCACATGCGCCACGGGGTGCCGGCCGCTCCGGTGGCGCTGATCGCGGCCAGGCGGCGCACGTTGCTGGCGAGCTTGGCGGATTCGTTCTCGTACCGGCGCTGGATGTCACGGCGGGCGGCGTCACGTGCCTCGGCGAGTTGGTTCAGGCAGGTGGCGTACGCGTCCCTTACCAGGCCGCGCCGCTGCTGCGCCTCACCCCGGGCGGTCTCGGCCGCGGCCAGCACGGCGCGCGCGGCGCCGCGCGCCTCCGCAAGCTCCTGCCGAATGGCGGCCACCACCGCTTCGCGGTGGCTAGGCACCCGCCCTCCCAAGATTCACGCTGCGGAACCTTACCGATTTATCCCCCTTTAACCGCAGAAACGTGCTGCGTGTCTTATATCGGCGGGTCGCAAACCGGACCGCACCACGCTGGCGGCCGCCCCGCAGGCCGACGCCGCGTGCCATCGCGACCCGCCGACCGCCAGCAAGAGTTGGTCGGCTAATCCGTGGTGCCGGCAGAAGTGGTCGGCTAATCCGTGGTGCCGGCAGAAGTGGTCGGCTAATCCGTGGTGCCGGCAGAAGTCGTCGGTCACCCGCGCCGCCCGGAAGAAGTGGTTGGCTCATCCGCGGGGCGCGTAACACGAGGTTGGTTCATCCGTGGCGCCGCGAGAAGTGCTCGGACCATCCGTACCGTCGGCGAGAAGTGGTCGGATCATCCGCACCGTCGGCGTGGAGCGCGGCGATCCGCTCGCCGGCTGGCGTCCCACTATCTGGATTATCCCAGCCACATCGTGGACTTTTGTGAACCTTGGAGAGTTGCGCCCACATGCCAGCCACAACTCTCCAAGGTTCACTTCCGGCCGGGAAAACCCGCTGGGCGAAAGCCGCTTTTCGCTACAAAATACTCCTCCACAATGGACGCCAGTCCCACATCGTGGACGCTGAATCCAGAACGTGGTCGCCCGTCTCAGTAGGCGGCCACCCGTCCCACGAAATGGAAGCGCCGCGCCAGCCGTCGAGCCCAGCAGCCCAGTCGATCAAGCTAGCACCGGAAATATCGGATATGCGCGCGACGCGGACGGGCAGCCAGAAGATGCGTCGCCTTGATCTCGGAGGGAGCGGTGTATCGGCCACTGAGCCCGTCTGCGCCGCGCGCCCTCGCCGAACCCAGCAGGTCAGCCGATCAAGCCCGCACCGGAAATATCGGATATGCGTCGTGGGCGGGCGGCACACGGCATTCCCGGTCACTGTGCCGCCCGCTGGATCCGTGCCGCCCGCTGGATCCGTGCCGCCCGCTTGGCTCGTGTGGTCGGCGTGATGGACGAGGGCTCCGCTCCGGGTGCTGGCTTGCGGCTACTGCACACGTCGAAACTTCACGATAAATCGTGAAAAATCGGGTGGGGCAGGGCGGCCAGGTACACCGCCTTCGTCGCGTCGGCGAGCCCCGATCCGGTGAGCCCATGCGTCGTGGCGGTTTCGTGGGCTGTTGTGTCGCGGGGGTGGCGGAGGTCGCGTGGGTGGCGTGTCGCGGGGTAGTGGGGGGTCGGGTGGGCTGGTGCGTCGCGGGCGGTGGCGGTTGGGTGGGCTGCTGTGTCGCGGGCGGTGGCGGTTGGGTGGGCTGCTGTGTCGCGGGTGGCTCAGCGGCGGGTTGCGGGCTGGTGGGGCAGCAGCAAGTCGTCGCGGAGGTGGGTTGCTACCAGGTGGGCGCCCTCGAGCTGCCAGCGGCGCAGCACCCGCGCCGGGACGTACTGGTGCATCCAGCTCAGCGCCTGCCGCGCCTCCCGGTCCAGGCCGTCGGTGCGCAGCCGGCGTAGCTTCGGGTTCACCCCCAGCACGCTGCAGAAGTGCAAGGCGCTGTAGTGGTGCCACGCGTCGCTGGTGGCGAACTGGCCGGGCGGGCGCAGGCGGTCGACGGCCTCGCTCAGCACCGCTCGCAACGCCGCGACCCGCACCAAAGGCTCCTCGCCCGGCCGGCCGGTGACGTGGCGATCCACGGCCGGCAGCTCGATCAGCGGGCTGCGCAGCAGGCGGGCGTCGTCACGGTAGTTGTCCAGGGCGTACCCGGTGAAGCGGACGAAATCGTCCGCGCCGGTGCGCGGCAGGCGGTGCCGGGGGCGACGGCGGGGCAGTGCGTCGCCGAGGCGCCGCAGCCCGGAGCGCGCCTCGCGTAGCCGGGGATCGTCGAAGAAGGCCACCGTGTCCAGGCCGCGCTGCACGCCGGGGCTCAGGCCGATCAGCGTCATCACGACCGCCACCAGCACATACTGGACGATCGTCACCAGCAGGTCGTCGTCCGCGGCGATCATCGTGAGCGCGGCCAGCCCACCGGCCACGATGGAACCGGCGATGCCCCCGGTCACCGCGCGGACCAGGTCGGGGCGCAGCCGTTCGCCCAGCTCGAGCGCCTCGGCCACGCACACCAGGAAGCCGAGCATCAGCAGGTCCACGCCGATCGCCGCGAGCACCAGGCTCTCGAAGCCGATGTCCAGCCGCAGGATCACCGCCAGCGCGACGGCGTACAGCACGGCGGCCACCGCCATCGCGGCCGGCAACATCGGCGGCCGTACGTGCGTACGCGCGCGCCACAACAGCACCAGCGCGCCGGCCAGCGGAGCCAGCGCCACCAGCCGCCCAGCCTGCGGCAGCGCGATCACCACGACCAGGAAGACGCCGGAGACGATCAGCCAGCCGCGGTCGAGATAGCGCCGCTCGGGGTGCAGGCCGATCGCGGCGCCGGCCCAGAGCAACGCCGGCACGCAGATCACGATCTGTGCTGCCGCGGAGTCCGGTTCGACCGTCCACAAGACCACCGCTATCCCGTACGCCACCAGGGCCGCCGCCGCCCGCTGCGGAGCTCGCCGTGCGGGGTCACGACCGATCAGGTAACACGCGGCCCACCACGCGAGGGCGAAGGCGGGGACAACGATCGCGGGCAGCACCGGAAGAGTCAACCAAGCACGCGGGTCGCCTCGGAATCGGAGACTTGGACACGCTTGGCCCGCCTCTTTTGCCGACGCAGCCGGATCACCATGATCGCGGCCCAGGCCAGCAACGCGAACGCGATCAGCACCAGCACGGGGACCAGCAGCGCGAGCAGCGACAGCACGACGCTGCTCACGTCCTCGGCGGTGCTCGCCACCGGCGCGCCGAAGCCGGCGGTGGTCACGTTGATCACGCCCCGGGACGCGGCTTTGACGCCGTGCACCCCGAGCGCGATCAGCACGCCGGACGCGATCGGCACCCATTGGTGTGAACCGAAGAACGTTCCCGGGTCGCTGACCGTCTGCGCGGACGAACCCGCGCCGAACGCGAGACCGCCCGCGGTCGGCCGGACAAACGTCTGGACGATGTCGTTCACGTGGTCGACCACCGGGATCTTGTCGGCGACCACCTCGACCGCCAGCAACGCGATGAGGATCGCCAGCGTCCAGCCGTTGGCCAGCCAGCTCCAGCCGCTCGGGAGGTCGACCTGGTCGGTGAAACGGGACAGCAGACCCATCACCACCAGGGGGATGTAGGCGTTGAGACCGGCCGATGCGGCCAGGCCGCTGCCGGTGAGCGCTTCGAGCACGAGTACAGGATGGCATCGCGATGCCAACCGAGTTCACCCTGCAGTACGGCGAAGCCGTTCGGTCGGCTCAGTCGGCTACTGTCGTGCGGTGCGTCTGGTCATCGCGAAATGCTCCGTCGACTACGTCGGCCGGTTGTCCGCCCACCTCCCGCCCGCGGTGCGGCTGCTGATGGTCAAGGCCGACGGCTCGGTGTCCATCCACGCCGACGACCGCGCCTACAAACCGCTGAACTGGATGAGCCCGCCCTGCAAGCTGCAGGAGGCGCCGGGCGTCTGGAAGGTGGTGAACAAGGCCGGCGAGGAGCTCCGGATCACCCTGGAGGAGATCTTCCAGGATTACTCGTACGAGCTGGGGGTCGATCCGGGCCTGGTCAAGGACGGCGTCGAGGCGCACCTGCAGGAGCTGCTCGCCGAGCACCCGGAGACGTTCGGCGAGGGATACACGCTGGTCCGCCGCGAGTACATGACCGCCATCGGCCCGGTCGACCTGCTCTGCCGGGACGCGTCCGGCGGCGCGGTCGCCGTCGAGGTCAAGCGGCGCGGCGAGATCGACGGCGTCGAGCAGCTCACCCGCTACCTCGAGCTGATGAACCGCGATCCGCTGCTCGCCCCGGTGCAGGGCGTGTTCGCGGCGCAGGAGATCAAGCCGCAGGCCCGGGTGCTGGCCACCGACCGGGGCATCCGGTGCGTGGTGGTCGACTACGACAAGTTGCGCGGCATGGAACGCGACGAGCTCACGCTTTTTTGAGCTCGACCCTCTCCGGCGACGTCGAGCCGGAGAGGTAGGCGCGGGCGCCCACCAGGCCGACCACGAGCTGCGTCAGGACGGTCAGCCAGGACAACGGCTGCCCCTGGCCGATCTCGATCAGCGTGGGCAGGCCGAGCAGCAGCATGTCCGGGCCGATCACCAGGTTGACGAGCGGGCCGGGCGACACCGTACCCATCGGGGTGTCCAACGGCAGCAGTTCATTGCGGACGAAGCCGACCCGCGCCCGGTGCACCGCGGCCGCCGCCCCGACCGGGCCGAGCACCAGCCCCAGCGCCCACCACGGGCCGGCCGGCAGCACGTCCAGCGCCTGCAGCACCGTCATGGCGACGGCCGCCCACACCCCGGCCAGCACGCCGGGCAGCACCATGCGCTGCAGGACGGCCTGCCGCGAGCTCAGCCCGAGCATCCGTAACAGGCCCGGGTTGCCGGCGTCGGTCTTGAGGTTGCCGGTCGCGGTGCCGGCGGCGGGCAGGAGTCCGATCAGCACGGCGACGCCGACCAGCCAGTGCGGCGCGCTCGTCAGCAGCACCGGGAGGGTGGTCGCCAGGGCCAGCCAGAGCAGCCGCCGCCGGCGCCGCAGCACCAGCAGCAGGTCTTGCGCCACCAGCGCGGGCAACCGGGCCGGCAGGCGGGTCGAGCGCAGCTTGCGGCGGGCCCAGAAGCGCCGCTCGATCATGTCGGTGAGGAACGACGGTTCCATCCCGAACGCCGAGTCGAACAGGGTGCCCGCCGTCTTGGACGCTTCCAGGATCCGGTCGTTGGGAGTGCGCGCGAGGTGGCGTACGGCAAGCAGGGAGAGCACCACGACGACCAGCGCGAGGCCGGCGATCACCGGAACCAGCACGGACGTCCCGGGCCAGCCGGTCGTTGCCAGCGGCTGGTCGCGGGCGGTGGCCGTGACCAGGCCGACCAGGCCGGCCGCGAGCAGCAGCGAGATCAGCGCGTCCACCGCGTCGCCCCAGCGGCCGCCGGCCTGGGCGGCGAGCGCGACCAGCAGCAGCGCCACGCCGACCAGCCCGGCACCGATGCCGAGCAGGGCCACGACCTCACCGGACAGCGATCGGGGCGCGGTGTGCCCGATGATCGCGATGCCTTCCAGCACCGCGACGATCGCCGCGACGATGGCGGCCAGCCGCAGCGACGGCAGCAGCAGCCGGCGCCGGCTCACCGGGGCCTGCATCAGCCAGGACGCGGCCGGACGGCTCAGCGCGAGCGGTCCGAACCGGCGCAGCGCCAGGTAGAGCAGGCCGAACAGGATCGCCACCAGCGAGCCCCCGGCCAGCGCGGAGGCGTTCGGCGCGGTCGGCCAGAACACCACGGCGAGCTGTTTGTGCAGGATGCCGCCGACCACCGCGATGAACAGGACGGTGAAGTAGATGTTGCCGGCGGTCGCGCCCCGCTCGCGGTGCGCCGACTGGGTGCGGCCGATCCAGCGACGGACGGGGGCGAGCGGGACGGTGATGGTGGTCATCAGGCGCTCAAGGATTCCATCGTGGTGATCGCGCAGCCGGACTTTTCCGCGAAGACCTCGTCGTGGCTGGCCATTAACACCGAGCCGCCGGTCGAGAGATATTCGGAGATCAGCGCGGCGACCGTGTCCCGGCCCTCCGAGTCGAGGCGCGCCTCCGGCTCGTCCAGGATCAGCAGCGAGCTGGGCCGCATGAAGGCGATCGCGAGCGTGAGCCGCTGCTTCTGGCCGGAGGAGAGCGACGGCGGGATGGCGTCGGCGTGCCCGGCCAGGCCAAACCGCTCCAGCGCCTCGTCCACGCCCTGCTCCTCGGCGTCCAGACCGTTCGCGCGGCAGACGAGCTCGGCGTGCTCGCGGGCGGTGAGCCCCGGATACCACGTCGGGGGCTCGACCGTGGTGACCACGGCCCGCCAGAACTCGGGGGTCGAACCCGGGTCGCCGCCGAACACCCGGATCGTCCCGGAGTCGGGCTGCTGCAGGCTGCTCACGCAGCGGAGCAGGGTGGACTTGCCGATACCGTTCTCGCCGGTGACGCAGACGCCGGTGCCGGCCCGCACGGTCAGCGCGACGTCGACCAGAACCGGGGTCGACCCGTAGCTGACATGCAGGCCGTCGACCTCGACCGCGGGGTGATCTGCCACCCGCTCAGCTTAGGTGCGCCTCCCGTAAAGAAGTCTGAGGGTCTTGATGAGCGCCGCGATGTGCTTCGGCGTACGCCCGTACGACTGCACCGGGATCGCTGAGGGACCGCGCCGCACGAGGATCGACTTGGCCCGGGCGAATTCGCGTAGTCCGTCGTCACCGTGGATACGGCCGAACCCGGAGTCACCCGTTCCGCCGAACGGCAGGTTGCCCACGCCGACGAAGGTGAGCGTCGAGTTCACCGCCACCATGCCGGAGCGCAGCCGCCGCGCGATCCGCACCGCGTCGCGCTTGCCGAAGACCGATCCACCCAGCCCGTACGCCGTGTCGTTGGCCTTGCGCACCGCCTCGTCCGCGTCCGCCACCTTGGTGATCGTGACCGTCGGGCCGAACGTCTCGTCGCGGATCTCGAGGGAGTGGTCGGGCACGTCCACGAGCACGGTCGGCGCCACGTACGGGGGCTGGACCGCGGACGCGCCGCCGAGCACCGCCCGGCCGCCCTTGGCCAGCGCGTCGTCGATGTGCTCGCGGATGATGTCGAGCTGTTTCGGCATGGTGATCGGGCCGATCTCCGCGCCGGTGCGCAGCTTGCCGGCCCGTTCGACGACCGCCTCGACGAACGCGTCGTAGACCGGGGCCACCGCGTACACCCGCTCGATGCCGATGCAGGTCTGCCCGGCGTTGGTCATCGAACCCCAGACGGCGGCGTCGGCAGCGGCCGCGATGTCGGCGTCCGCGTCGACGATCATCGCGTCCTTGCCGCCCGCCTCGATCACCGTCGGCACCAGGTTCTCGGCGCACGCGGCCATCACCTTCTTCGCGGTGGCCGTCGAGCCGGTGAACGCGATCTTGGCGACCCCGGAACGGCACAGCGCGGCGCCGGTGTCGCCCATCCCGTGCACGGCCTGCAGCACCGGATGCTCCGGGACCACCTCGGCGAACGTGTCCACCAGCCACTGGCCCAGGACCGGTGTGTATTCGCTCGGCTTGAAGACGACCGCGTTACCCGCGGCCAGCGCACCGCTGATCGGGCCGATCGGGGTGACGATCGGGTAGTTCCACGGGCCGATCACGCCGACCACGCCGTACGGGAGATATTCGAGGTGTCCGCCGTGCTCGACGGTCAGGACCCGGCTGCGGGTGCGGCGCGGCCCGAGGACCCGTTTCGCGTTCTTGGCCGACCAGTCCAGGTGCTCGATCGCGGCGGCCGTCTCGACGATCGCGTCCGCCTCCGGCTTGCCCGTCTCCAGCTTGCTGATCTGGGCGAGCTCGGTGATCCTGCGCACGATCAGCGAACGCCAGCGCAACAGCCGCTCGCGGCGCCCGTCGAAGCCCAGCGACTGCCACCACTGCGCCGCCTCGCGCGCCCGAGCCACCGCCGCACCCACCGCTGCCTGGTCAGACACCGGAAGACGACCGGCTTCCGCACCGGTCGCGGGATTGGTGGAGATCATCACGCCGTCTTCGATCACCGGCACACCGGGCACGCGGGTAGCGGTCATGGGCGAAGTCTAGGTGGCCGGTTACTTGACAGTCACTACCCTTGATAAGCGTGCCCCGACGTAACCACTCCCGGCGCAAGTCCACCGGAAATCCGCCGCCTCCCGAACTGAACGACGACGACCGCGTCCGCAAGGGCATCGGCGGCGTTCAGCAATGGCAGGACGGTGAGTGGATGGTGCGCTCGATCTTCGGCGGGGCGGCCACCAAGACATACCTGTGTCCGGGGTGCATGCAGGAGATCCGGCCCGGCGTGGCGCACATCGTGGCCTGGCCCAGCGACGACCGCGGCGACGCGGGCGACCGGCGGCACTGGCACACCGGCTGCTGGAAGGCGCGCGACCGCCGCGGCCCGGGGGTGGAGCGGTCCCGCAACGCCCCGCGCTACGGGTAGGCGAGGATCTACGGCATGAGTAACACCATCCGCGCCAACTCGATCCTGCCGGCGCGCCGCGAGGACATCGAGCTGCAGACCGCCGACGGGCTCACCCTGGTCGGTGAGCTGGCCCGCCCGCTCGACCGCGACCCGGTCGCCACGCTGATCTGCCTGCACCCGCTGCCGACGCACGGCGGCATGATGGACAGCCACCTCTTCCGCAAGGCGGCGTGGCGGCTGCCCGCGCAGGCCGGGCTCGCGGTGCTGCGGTTCAACACGCGCGGCACGACGAGCGTCCGCGGCACCAGCGAGGGCACCTTCGACAACGCGGTCGGCGAGAAGTACGACGTGGCCGCCGCTATCGAGTACGCGGAGTTCCACGACCTGCCCAATGTCTGGCTGCTCGGCTGGTCGTTCGGCACCGACCTGACGCTCATGCACGGCCTCGACCCGGCGGTGGCCGGCGCGATCCTGCTCTCGCCACCGCTGCGCAACACGCGTCCGGAGCATCTGGCCGCGTGGGCCGCGGACGGCCGGCCGCTGACCGCGCTGATCCCGGAGTTCGACGACTACCTGCGCCCGGCCGAGGCGGCCGAGCGGTTCGCGGCCGTTCCGCAGGCCGAGCTGATCCCGGTGGACGGCGCCAAGCACCTGTGGGTCGGCGACGCCGAGCGGGTCCTCGACGAGATAGTCCGCCGGGTCGCGCCGGACGTCGCGACGCCGCTGCCGCGCGAGTGGGACGGTCCGATCGAGACCGGCGACATGAACGCCTACGCCAACCGAACGACCGCTGCCTTCGCCGACGTGCCGATGCCGAAACCTACCGGTGCTGCTGACTAGGCACCACGACCTCGCGGATGATCAGCTGGACCGCGGCCACCATCGGGATCGCCACCAGCGCGCCCACGACGCCGAACAGGGCGACCCCGAGCAGGGCGGCGACCACGGCGGCCACGTCGCTGACCTTCACCGAGCGGCGCATCACGTTCGGGTAGATCAGGTAGTTCTCCACCTGCTGGTAGACGATGAAGAAGATGACGCAGACCAGGCCGTCGGTCACCGAGGAGGCGAAGCCGACCAGGCTCACGATGATCGCCCCGAGCGTGGCGCCGATCTGCGGGATCAGGTCCAGCACGGCGACCACGACGGCGAGGGCGAACGGGTACGCCAGTCCGACGATCACGGCGAGCAGCATGGTGCTGATGCCGGCCAGGATGGCGATCGCGAGGGCGCCGGCCATGTACGCGCCGACCTTGGTGAGGATCTCGTCGGTGAGCAGGCGTACCCGGGTGCGCCGCGAGGACGGCACCAGCGAATAGCCCAGCTCGCGGATCTTGTCGAACGCGGCCATGAAGTAGATGGTCAGGACCAGCACGGTCAGGACGTTGAAGATGGTCCCGAAGATCAGCCGGGCGCCGCCGACGACCCCGCCGACCGCGTTGCCCACCGTGCCCGCGTTGATCGCGCTGGTGACCCTGTCCATGATGTGGTAGCGCACGACCAGGTCGTTGATCGTCTCGCTGCGCTGCAGCCGCGTGATGTAGTCGGGCACGTTCTGGATCAGCTGGTTGGTCTGCGTCACCAGCGGCGGGATCAGCGCGTACAGGCCCGCGCCGAGCAGGCCGACCACGAGCAGCGCGACGATCGCCACCGCCAGGCCCCGCGGCACCCCCCACTTGCGCAGCCGGACGATGGCCGGGTTGAGGCCGATCGCCAGGAACAGCGCGATGAAGATGAGGACAAGGATCGAGGCGGCGTTGCGCACACCCAGGAAGATCGCGTACGCCAGGATGATGCCGAGCCCGCCGAGCAGACCGATCATGAACGGGTTGCGCCGGTCGATCGGTGGTCCCGGCCGGCCGAAGCGGCCCTCCCGGGACTCTTTCTCGGCCTCGTCCACCGGCGGTTTGACCTGGTCCTCCGGCGGCTCAGCCTGCTCGGCTGACTTTCCCGGGACCGTCTCGTCGTCCGCCGTCACCAGATAACCCCCGTTCCCCACCGGACATCTCGGCGGGGACGTTATCCCGCTAGGCCGTCAATAGCTACCTTCGTCTACTCCGCGTCGGCGCCGACGCGCGTGGCGGGCGGCACAGCGACCTTCGCGGACGCGCTGATCTTGCCGGTCTTCTCGGCGCCCTGCGCCGCGACCGCGCCGCCGGACACGGCCGATCCGCCCTCGTCGGCATCCTGGTCGTCGGGCGACGCGGCGGCCGCGAGGACCGCGGCGGCGGCCAGCTCGGCCACCCGCTTGGCTTCCTTCTGCACCTGGCGGCGGACGTCGGTGGCGTGCCGCTCGGCCGCCTCGCTCGCCCGCTTCGCCTCGGCGCCGCGCTTCAGCTCGGCCTCGAGCGCCTTCTGCGCCTCGGCGACCCGCTTGCCGATCCGCTCGGACTCCTCCTCGCCGGAGCGCGCGCGTTCCTGCGCGGCGGCCACCCGGCTCTCCGCCTCGGCGACCTTGGCCTGCGCGGCCTCCAGCTCGTGGCGGGCCTTCGACGTCTTCTCCTGCTGTGCGGCGATCTCGTTGCGCACCGCGGTGGCCTGGTCGTCGGAGCGGCGAAGCACTTCCTCGGCGTACTTGTCGGCCTCGCTGCGCAGGTCGGCGCACTGCTTCTCGACCCCGCTGCGCATCTGGGCCAGCTCCTGCGCGACGGCCTGGCGCTTCTGCGCGAGTTCCTGCTCGGCGAGCGTGTGTCGCTCGTGGTGCTCGCGCGCGGCGGTGTTCCGCTGCGCGGCGATCTCCTGCTGCACCTTCTCGCGCTGCGCCTTGACCTCCTGCTGCACTTTCTCGCGCTGCGCCTTGATCTCCTGCTCGGCCTGGATGCGAGTGGACTGCACATAGCCGTCGGCCTCGGCACGCAGGCGGTGCGTCTCGTGGGCGGTGGAGTCGGCGAGCTGCTGCGCCTCGGCCCGCGCCCGGCTGCGGATCGCCTCGGCCTCGGCGCGGATCTGCTCGGCCGACTGGCGGCTGGCGATCAGTGCCTTCTCGGCGCTGGCGCGCTTGCTCGCGTCGGCTCGCTCCTCCTCGGCGCGGCGGGCGGCGAGCGCGATCTCGAAATCGCGGATGCCGTCGTGGGCGTGCGCCTCGGCCTCGGCCCGCACCCGCTCGGCCTCGGCCAGGCGGGCGGCGATGTCGTCGGTGGCCGACGACTTGATCGCCTCGGCCTGCTCCTCGGCCAGCGCCAGGATCTGCTCGACCCGGGGGCCGAGATGCCGGAACGAGACCTCGGCGCCGATCCCGTTCTGCCGGCGGGCCTGCCCGACCTCCTGCTGCAGCCGCTCGATCTGCGCGGCCATCGCCTGGATCTGCGAATAGGCCTGTTCGCGCTCGGATGCCAAGGCGGCAATCTCGTTCTCCGCGCGGGCGACGTACCGCTCGACCTGCTTCTTCTCGTAACCCCGCAGGGCCGTCTCGAAGCTGGGTTCGGTAGCCGCGTCTCCGCCGAGACCGAAGATTTCACCACCGTGCGACATGCTGTCCATCCTCACATACGCACCATGCCGGGTTGAACCGGTACACACCGATCCGTATCCGAAGTATGCGTCTAGTTGTGATTTGTCTGAGCCGCCTTGGGAAGCTTAAGGCTACGCGGCCAAAACGAGTCAGGCCGCACCGGAGACACTCCGGCACGGCCCGCTTCGATGTAGGACCGCCCTCGATCAACGGTTGCGCACCCTGGGTGCGCCCGCAACTGGAGCGGTCAGTGGTGTGCGACTCAGGAATTGCTCTTGGCAGCCACCGTCTTGTCCGGATCGAGCTTCGGCTGCTCCGGCGCCCGCTGCGCGGGCGGCTCCGGCTTGGCGGCTTGAGCGCCCTGATTCCCGCCCTGGTTCCCGCTTTGGTTGGCCTGGCCACCCTGGTTCGCCGGGCCGCTCTGACTCGCGGCGGCCGCGGCAGCGTCCGGCTTGGCCGGTCCGACGCCCGGTACGAGTCCGGAAAGGCCGGACAACATCTGCCCGAGCTGGTTGGTGACCGCGTCCTTCTGCCGGGTGAGATCCTCCACCTCGCGCCGGGCCGCCTGGGTGGTCAGCTCGGCCTCGGTGCGGGCGTCACTGAGCAGGCGCTGCGCCTCGGACCGGGCCTCGGTCACCGTCTTCTCGGCGAGCGCGCGGGCCTTCTCGATGGTCTCGGTCGCGTTGCGCTCCGACTCGACGCGGCGCTGCTCGGCGCGCTGCTCGATCTCCTTTGACCGGTCCTCGGCGGCGCGGGCGCGGCCCTCGGCCTCGGTGACCATCTTCTGCGTGGCGTTGACCTGCGCGGCGTGCCGCGCGGCCTCCTCGCTTTCGGCCTTCTCCCGGCGCTCGGCGATTTCCAGCGCCAGGGCCTGGAGGTCCTTGTCGCGCTTGTCGCGGGCGTCGGTGAGCAGCTTGGTCGCCTCGGCGCGCTTCTCCTCCGCCTCGCGGGAGGCCTTGGCGCGCAGCTGGGTGATCTCCCGCTCGGCGGTGGCGCGCAGCGACGCCACCTCACGCTCGACCGTGGACTTCAGCTCGGCGACCTCGTGCGCGGTGACCGTGCGCAGCTGCTTGGTCTCGCGGTCGGCGTCCGAGCGCAACGTGTCCGCCTCGCGGCGGGCCTGCACCCGGGCCTCGGCGGCCTCACGCTCGGCGTGCGTGCGCACCTGGCCGGCCTCGCGCTCGGCGGTCGCCTTCATCGCGGCGGCCTCGGCGCGGGCCTTGTCGGTGATCTCGCGTGCTTCGAGGCGGGCCGCGGAGAGGATGCCCTCCGACTCTCGCTTGGCCTCACTTCGGTGGTCGTTCGCCTGTTCCTCGGCCAGCCGCAGGATCTGCTCGACCCGGGTGCCCAGCCCGGAGAGCGTCGGCCGATTGTTCTCCTCCAGCAATTTGTTGCTGTCGGCAAGTTTCTGCTCGAGCGCGGCCAGCCGCTGCTCGGCCTGACGCAGCCGCCGCTGCGCGTCGTTCATCCGCTGCTCGGCCTCACCACGGGCCTGTTCGGACTGATTGAGCGCCGCCACGATCCGGCCCAGGTGCTGATCGACCTGGTGACGGTCGTACCCGCGAAGCACCACAGTGAAGTCAGTCTGGGAATTCGCGGTGTCGAAAAATGCCAAATTGGGATCCTGCTGCTGGGGCATTGGGCCATCCTGGCGAAGACACCCGGAGCATGCAAGACCGGACCGGCGTCATTAGCAACACCTAGATCACCTTTGAGCTGGCACTCAGCTCCGGGGGCGGCCGTTCGGCAGCTGCCAGGAGCCGGGCCGTCACCTGCTGTATCCGGGGTCCGGGTGATGATCGCCCCGAGCGCGCCGGCCGACGTCCTCGATCCTGCCAGCCGGCGCCCGGCACGTCAGGACGATTCACCCGCCAGGTGTACGGATCCGGCAGGCTCCACCAATTCGACCAAAACCCCACCGGCGTCCTTGGGGTGCACGAAGTTGATCCGCGAGCCGGCCGTGCCGCGTCTCGGGCTGTCGTAGAGAAGGCGCAGCCCGCGGGCGCGCAGCGCGTCCGACGCCGCCTCGACGTCGGCCACTGTGTACGCGAGCTGCTGCAGGCCGGGCCCGGATCGGTCGAGGAACTTGGCGATCGCCGAGTCGGGCCGCGCGGGCGCCAGCAATTGGATCCGGGGCCCGGAGCCGTCCCCGACCGCGAGCATGGCCTCGCGTACACCTTGGTCCTCGTTCGTCTCTTCGTGCACAGAGTGCATACCGAAGATCCGCCCGTAGAACTCCAGGGCGGCGTCCAGGTCCGGCACCGCGATGCCCACGTGGTCCACGCGGAGCAGGCCGACATCGGCAAATGTGACATTCTCATGTCCGGGGGAACTAGGTGGCGTCTGGCTCATCCCACTAGTCTTGCCTAAACGGCCGTTAAGGCTGTACCCGACCCCATCGCAGATCGGAATGACCCCGTGACCAGCTCGGTGATCGTGAGCGGCGCCCGCACCCCGATGGGCCGCCTGCTCGGCAACCTCAAGGACGTGCCGGCCACCAAGCTCGGCGGCCATGCCATCGAGGCCGCCCTGCAGCGCGGCGGCGTCCGCCCCGACCAGGTGCAGTATGTGATCATGGGCCAGGTCTTACAGGCCGGCACCGGGCAGATCACCGCTCGGCAGGCGGCGGTCGCGGCGGGCATCCCGATGACCGTCCCGGCGCTGACCGTCAACAAGGTGTGCCTGTCCGGGATGGACGCGATCGCGCTGGCCGACCAGTTGATCCGGGCCGGCGAGTTCGACATCGTGGTGGCCGGCGGCATGGAGTCGATGACCAACGCGCCGCACCTGCTGATGAACCAGCGCCGCGGCACCAAGTTCGGCGACGTGCCGGTGCGCGACCACATGGCGTTCGACGGCCTGGTCGACCCGTGGGACGGCATCTCCATGGGCGAGTCGACCGAGCGCAGCGGGGCCCACCTCGGCATCTCGCGCGCCGAGCAGGACGCGTTCGCCGCGCTCAGCCACCAGCGCGCCGCCGCGGCCCAGCGCGAGGGCCGGTTCGCCGCGGAGATCGCGCCGGTGACGGTGAAGGATCGCCTGATCGACACCGACGAGGGCGTGCGACCCGACGCGACCAAGGAGTCGCTGTCCACATTGCGCCCGGCGTTCGCGTCCGACGGCACGATCACCGCGGGCAGCTCGTCGCCGATCTCGGACGGCGCGGCCGCCGTCGTGGTGATGAGCCGCACCAAGGCCGAGGAGCTCGGTCTCACCTGGATCGCCGAGATCACCGCCCACGGCAACGTGGCCGGCCCCGACGCGTCGCTGCAGTCCCAGCCGGCCAACGCGATCCGGCACGCGCTGGGCAAGGCCGGCCTGGGCGTCGACGACCTCGACCTGATCGAGATGAACGAGGCCTTCGCGCAGGTGGTCATCCAGTCGATGCGCGAACTCAAGGTCGACGAGGAGATCGTCAACGTCAACGGCGGCGCGATCGCGCTCGGCCACCCGATCGGCATGTCCGGCGCGCGCCTGGTGCTGACCCTGGCGCTGGAGCTCAAGCGTCGCGGCGGCGGCGTCGGTGCGGCCGGTCTGTGCGGCGGTGGCGGCCAGGGCGACGCCCTGATCATCAAGGTGCCCGCCGCGTCGTGAGCCGGAGGTTCGACGTCGCGACCCTGGTCGCCAGGGCGCGTGAAGGCGACCCGCGATCGGTCGCGCGGCTGATCAGTCTGGTGGAGAACGGCGATCCGGCGCTGCCCGAGGTCGCCGCGGCCCTCGCGCCCTACGCCGGGCGCGCGCAGGTCGTCGGGCTGACCGGCTCGCCCGGGGTCGGCAAGTCCACCACCACCAACGAGCTGGTCAAACAGCTTCGTGGCGAGGGACATCGGGTCGGCGTGCTCGCGGTCGACCCGTCCAGCCCGTTCACCGGCGGCGCCATCCTCGGCGACCGGGTGCGGATGCAGGAGCACACCACCGACCCGGGCGTCTACATCCGGTCCATGTCCAGCCGGGGCCAGCTGGGCGGTCTGGCCGCGGCCACCCCGCAGGCCGTACGCGTCCTGGAGGGCGCCGGCTGCGACGTGATCCTGGTCGAGACCGTCGGCGTGGGCCAGGCCGAGGTGGAGATCGCGTCGCTGGCCGACACCACGCTGGTGCTGCTCGCCCCCGGGATGGGCGACGCGATCCAGGCGGTGAAGGCGGGGGTGCTGGAGATCGCCGACGTCTTCGTGATCAACAAGGCGGACCGGCCCGGCGCCGACGCGACCTACCGCGACATCCAGGGCATGCTCGGGCTCGGCGAGCGCGCGCCGGGCGACTGGCGTCCGCAGGTCGTGCGGGCCACGGCGGTCAAGGGCGAGGGCATCGACGACGTGGTGGCCGCGATCGGCAAGCACCGCGCCTGGCTCGGCACCGGTGACCATCTGCGGGCCCGACGCGAGCGCCGGGCCGCGGTCGAGGTCGAGGCGATCGCGCTGGGCACGCTGCGGGCGCGCATCGGCGACCTGCACGCCGGCACGGCGCTGACCACGCTCGCCGCGGCGGTCGCGGCCGGCGAGATCGACCCGTACGCGGCGGCCGACGAGCTGATCAAGGGCTTGTAGAGAACTCCGCGAGGGTCTGCTCGATCATCGCGCGGTCCCACGTCAGGGTGCCGTCGGCGAGATCCCGCACGACCCCGCGGAGCCACTCGATCTCGGCGGTCAGCATCGCCGCGCGGTACTCGTCCTCGATCAGGAACAGCCGGGGAAGGCCGGGCGGCGCCTGTTCGCGGATGGCCGCGAGCCTCCGGGCCTGCGCCGTGATCCGCTCGGTGAGCAGCTCGCGCACCCGTGCCGGGGCCAGCACCGCGACGAACGCGAGCGCGGCCGGGAACTCGGGGAACTCGCGGGCCGGCGCGGGCAGCATGCCGGTGAGCCAGCGGTGCATGGTGTCCGTGCCGGACTCGGTGATCTCGTAGATCGTGCGCTCCGGGCGGCCCGCCTCGCGCGTGGTGCTCGCCGGGCGCGCCAGCCCGTCCCGCACCAGGCGCTCGAGCGCCTGGTAGACGCTGTTGCGCTGGGCCACGTTGACCAGTACGTGGCGCTACGGGAGGCGGCGGTCGCCCGCGGGATTCCGATCTCCTACGACAAGCGGGTGCGCGATCTCCGGACGGTGCCGGACGGGGTCGAGGCGACGTTTGGGGACGGCTCCAGGGCGTACGGGGAATTGCTGGTGGGAGCCGATGGCATCCGGTCGCGTACGCGGGAGATCCTGAATCCGGACGGCCCGGCGCCGAGCTATCTGGGGTTGCTCAACGCGGGCGGCTTCACCGCCGGGCCGATCGAGGCCGACCTGGACCGTACGCCCGGACTGGTGCACATGACGTTCGGCCGGCACGCGTTCTTCGGCTGGAGCATGGCGCCGGACGGTTCGGTCTGGTGGTTCGCGAACCCGCCTCGCAAGGAACCGCTGCGCGGTGGGGAGTTCACCGAGGCCACCTGGCGGGCGCACCTGCTCGGCCTGTTCGCCGGGGACGCGACGCCGGGCGCCGCGATCATCCGGGCCACGCCCGAGGTGCTCGGCCCGTGGAACACCGACGACCTGCCCCGGGTGCCGGTCTGGCAGCGCGACCGGGTGGTGCTGCTCGGGGACGCCGCGCACGCCGTCTCGCCGTCCTCCGGCCAGGGCGCGTCGATGGCCATCGAAGACGCGGTCACGCTGGGCCGGTGCCCCGATCTGGCCGACTACGAGCGGCAGCGTCGCCGGCGCGTGGAGAAGGTGGTGGCGTTCGGCCGGCGCAACAGCCGCACCAAGACCGCCGGGCCGGTGGGCGCGGCGATCCGCGACTCGCTGACCCCGCTGATCATGAAGTTGCTCTACCGCAACGGCGACCCGGCTCGATGGATCCTGGAGCACCGCCTCTGAACTTCTCAGGTCGCCCCGGCGGGCGCCGATCTTCGCGGACAGCGTCCCGACCGCTCCGGTCGTGGCGGACGAGGGGATGGGGTGACCATGGCGCGACGCGATCCGTTGCTCGGCGCGCTCGTCCTGGTCGCCGCGCTGCTTCCGCCGTTGTTCGGGCTGTTCGGCGGTGGGGACGACCGGGGACCGGCGATGACCGTGTTCTGGCTGGCGATGAGTGCGATCCACGGGTCGTACGCGCTCCTCACCCGGCGGATCGCGGCCCTGCTCGTCGGCGACGACCCGCTGCTGCGCGGCGGCCGCCGGCTGTGGCGCCTGATCTCGGTGGCCGCCCTCGTGTGGACCGTCGGTGATCTCTCCCAGGTCGCCTACGCGCTGGGCAGCCCCGGCGACCGGGCGATCGTGATGGGCACGCCGTTCTTCATGGCCTGCATGCTGGGCGGGATGGCACTCGCGCTGACCGGTGCGCTCACCTTCCCCGGCGGCACCCGCGCCGGCCTGCGCATGGACGTGGCCACCGTGATGGCCGCGGCGATCACGGCCGGCTGTCTGCTGATCGAACTCCCGCCCGGCCCGCACAACTCGAGCTGGGTGCTCACCCTGATCGTCACGTTGCTGGTGGCGCCCGGCGTCTTCCTGCTCGCGGCGTTCGCCGTCCTGCGGATCACGCTCACCAGCCGGCACCCGGTAACGCTGGCCGCGGCGGTTTTGAACGGCCTGGCCACGCTGCTGCAGGCGTTGATGCAGGCGGTGCCGCTGCCCGTCTACCTGAACCCGCGCAGTGGGGCGTGGCTGCTGGCCGGCACCCTGCTCGCGAACATGTTGCTGCTGATCGGCGGCCGGGTGCAGCACCAGGCCGACACCGTACGCTTCCGGCGGCGCTCCGAACGGCCGTACAGCCTCCTCCCGTACGCGGCGATGGCCGTCACCTGGATCGCCGGGGTGGGGATGCTGGTCGCCGAGGGCCTGACGTGGCGGTCGTGGCTGGTCATCGCCGGCAGCATGGTGACCACGGGTCTGGTGGTGGCGCGGCAGGCGGTGGCGTTCCGGCACATCGCGGTGCTGCTCGGCGAGCGCGACGAACTCGCCGCGAAACTGACCGAGCAGGCGTTCCACGACGCGCTGACCGGTTTGGCGAACCGCGCGTTGTTCATGCGCGAGCTGACCGAGACGCTGTCCCGTACCGAGGTCACCGTGTTCCTCATCGACCTGGACGAGTTCAAGCCGGTGAACGACCGGTTCGGACACGCCACCGGCGACCGCCTGCTGATCGAGGTCGGCCGCCGCCTCCGCCGCTGCGTCCGCGCCGGCGACGTGGTGGCCCGCCTGGGCGGCGACGAGTTCGCGGTCCTGATGACCGACCTGGACCCGGCCCGCCGCGCCGAGGTGGAGGCGGCCCTGACGGCCGAGCTGACCGGCCTGGTGACGCTCGCCGACGTGCGGGTGCCGCTGCGCGCGAGCATCGGCACCGCAACCGGCCGCCTCGACCCGGACTCGCTGCTGCACGAGGCGGACATGGCCATGTACGCGGTGAAGAACGCCGGCCGGCCGTTTCAGGCGAACAGCGCCGCGTAGCGGTCGAGGTAGAGCGGCCAGCCCTCGTCGTGGGCGACGCCGTCGCGGACCGACTCCCAGCCCGGGCCGTGCCGGTCGAGGTGGCGATGCTCCAGATCGACGCGGGTGCGCTCCGGGCTCTCGGCGGGTGAAGGTCACCTCGACCTCGCTGGTGCGCTCCGGATCCGACTCGACCTGCCAGGTCGGCCCGATGTCCCAGGAGAACACCACGCGGTACGGCGGCTCATGTCGAGCTGCCTGACATATACGTTATTTCCGGGCAGCGTCGGCTCGCTGTCTCTCTCGGCGCGAGTGGCGGGCCGACGCCATGCCTGACATATCCGGTATTTCCGGGCAGCATCGGCTCGCTGTCTCTCTGGGCGCGAGTGGCGGGCCGTCGCCGTGCCTGACATATCCGGTATCTTCGGCCAGCCATCGCCCGTTGCCTCGGTGTGCGGGCGATGCCCGAGGGGGACCCCGCCCGCGCTCGCACCGAGGACCTTGCGGGGCACCCGCTTTGGGAAGGCTGGCCAGCGGCTGTACCCGACATATCCGTTATTCCCGGCTAGTCGGCGGCCGGCCGCTGCCGCGGCGCCCGGGCGCTGGCCGAGACTGTGTCTGGGGGAGCGGCGCGGGTCATGTCGGGCCCGCCTCGCTGATCGTGCCAAGTCGACGCCGCCCCACTGATCGTGCCAAGTCGACGCCGCCTCGCTGATCGTGTCGAGGCTGCCTCGCTGATCGTGCTATGTCGAGGCCGCCCCGCTGATCGTGTCAAGTCGAGGCCGCCCCGCTGATCGTGGATCGCCTCAAGGTCGCCCGACATATCCGTTATTTCCGGGCGGCCTTGGGTCCCTGGGTGTGAGCGGCGGGCGGTCGGGCCCTCGCGACGCGGTGGGCGTGTACCGCTGCCGGCCGGTGCCTCGGCGGGCGAGCGGCGGGCCGACGGTCGTGTCCACATTCCGGGAAGAGTGCCCGCCAGCCGGGATGAGCGACCACATCGTGAACTGAGGTCCAGTTAGTGGGATTTTCGTCTATTGTGGAGGGAGTTTTTGTCCTCGAATGAGGCTTTTATCCGCCAACTTCCAGCCGTCGAATGCGAACCTTGGAAAGTTATGGCTCGTATGTGGGCGTAACTCTCCAAGGTCGCAATATTTCCCACGCGACCGGGCTGCGTGACCCAGAGCCAGACCCGAGGTAGCGGCGCAACCAGCGGCGCCCGGCGTTTTGGGGTCGCCGATTTGCGGCTTTGGCTACGGGGCGCGACCGTCGGGTCGGAGTGACGGGCGGCAGTTGGCGCGGGTGTCGCGGGGGCCGCCGTGGCTATTGACCGCGACCGCTGGCCTGCCGTGACGGGCGGCAGTTGGCGTGGGGCTCGCGAGGCCGCCGTGGCTAGCGGGCGCAACCGTCGGGTTGGAGTGACAGGCGGCAGTTGGGGTGGGGTCGCGGGGCCGCCGCGGCTACCGGGCGCGACCGTCGGATTGGGGTCACCGGCGGCAGTTGGCGTGGGGACCGGGGCCGCCTTGGCTACCGGGCGCGACCGGTGGTCTGACGCGACGGGCGGCAGTGGGCGTTGGGTCGCGCAGCCCGCCATTGCTAGCCGGCGCAACCCAGGCGGCCGTCGTCGGCGGGCTGTGCGGAAGCGGACATATGGCGTGCCGGCTGTGTCTCGCGGTGGAACTGGGCCGATCCTCCTTAGCGATCGTTCAGGATTTGCCCTTAGGATGGCGGCATGGAATCAGCCGACATCGCCGCCGGCCGGGAGCGCTGGCAGCGGCGCTACGATGCCGCGCGCAAGCGGGACGCCGACTTCACCACGCTCTCGGGCGAACCCGTCGAACCGGTGTATGGGCCGCCCGACGACGCGAGCTATCCGGGGTTCGAGCGGATCGGCTGGCCGGGCGAGTTTCCGTACACGCGGGGGCTCTATCCCACCGGCTATCGCGGCCGCACCTGGACGATCCGGCAGTTCGCCGGGTTTGGGAACGCGCAGCAGACCAACGCGCGGTACAAGATGATTTTGGACGCGGGCGGGGGCGGGCTCAGCGTCGCGTTCGACATGCCGACGCTGATGGGGCGCGACTCGGACGACGCGCAGTCGCTCGGCGAGGTGGGGCACTGCGGGGTCGCGATCGACTCGGCCGCCGACATGGACGTGCTGTTCGACGGCATTCCGCTGCAGGACGTCACCACCAGCATGACCATCTCCGGGCCGGCCGTGCCGATCTTCGTGATGTACCTGGTGGCGGCCGAGCGGCAAGGGGCCGACCTCAGCAAGCTCGACGGCACGCTGCAGACCGACATCTTCAAGGAGTACATCGCGCAGAAGGAGTGGCTGTTCGCGCCCGAGCCGCACCTGCGGTTGATCGGCGACCTGATGGAGTACTGCGCGCGGGAGATCCCCAAGTACAAGCCACTGTCCGTCAGCGGCTACCACATTCGCGAGGCCGGGTCGACCGCCGCGCAGGAACTGGCGTACACGCTGGCTGACGGTTTTGGTTATGTCGAGCTGGGGCTGAGCCGAGGGCTGGACGTCAACCAGTTCGCGCCGGGGCTGAGCTTCTTCTTCGACGCGCACATCGACTTCTTCGAGGAGATCGCGAAGTTCCGGGCGGCCCGCCGTATCTGGGCCCGGCACCTGCGCGACGACTACGGCGCGACCAGCGAGAAGGCGCTGTGGCTGAAGTTCCACACGCAGACCGCCGGGGTCTCGCTCACCGCGCAGCAGCCGGTCAACAACGTGGTCCGCACCGCGGTCGAGGCGCTGGCCGCCGTGCTGGGCGGGACGAACTCGCTGCACACCAACGCGCTGGACGAGACGCTGGCACTGCCCACCGACGAGTCGGCCGAGATCGCCCTGCGCACGCAGCAGGTGCTGATGGAGGAGACCGGCGTGGTGAACGTGGCCGACCCGCTCGGCGGTTCGTGGTATCTGGAGGCGCTCACCGACCGCATCGAGGCCGAGGCCGAAGAGATCTTCAGCCGCATCCGGGCGCTGGGGCACGACGGCTCGCTGACGGCGGGCATCCTGCGCGGCATCGAGGACGGCTGGTTCACCGCGAACATCGCCGAGGCCGCGTTCGTCTACCAGCAGGCCCTCGAAAAGGACGAGAAGCGGATCGTCGGCGTCAACGCGCACCTTCGTACGGTGGCGAAGGAACTGGAAATTCTCCGTGTCTCGCACGAGGTCGAGCTGGTGCAGCGGCGCGAGCTTACCGCTCGCCGAGCTTCCCGCGATTCCGTACGCGTGAAGGCCGCCCTGGACAACCTGGTGGCCGTGGCCCGCACCGAGGAGAACATGATCCCGGCGATGCTCGAAGCCGCCCGCGCCGAGGCGACCTTGGGCGAGATCTGCGAGGCGTTGAAGGGGGAGTGGGGCATCTACCGCGAACCGGCACGTTTCTGAGGTTCGCAAACGACCGCAAAAGGGGCGGTCCGTGAGGGGAACCCGCATGGACACGTATCGGCGCCGGGTATCGCCATGACGTGGGGTTGTGACGTCTGATATCAGCCGCGCCGCGGCGCGGCGAACCGCGTAGTCAGCGTGCGAAACTAGGTAACCATGAGCGACCCACGGACCACCCCGTCGATCTTCACCCGCGGCGCGGTCGATCTCAGCGCGCTGCGCGCACCCGCCGCGTCCCCGGCGCCGGCCCGCCCGGACCAGGGCCAGGCCCCAGTCGGCAGCACCCCGAGCGGCGCGGCGCAGAACGCCGGCGCGCCGGGTGCGCTGCCTGGTGGGCTGCCCGGCGGCGCCGAGACGATCATCGACGTCACCGAGGCCAACTTCCAGTCGGCCGTTCTCGAGCGTTCCCTGTCCACCCCGGTCATCCTCGACTTCTGGGCCGACTGGTGTGAGCCGTGCAAGCAGCTCTCGCCGATCCTGGACCGTCTCGCCGAGGAGGGCGGCGGCTCCTGGGTGCTGGGCCGGGTCGATGTGGACTCCAACCCCCGTCTCGCCCAGGCGCTGCGCGTGCAGGGCATCCCGATGGTGGTCGCGGTGGTCGGCGGCCAGCTCGTCGAGGGCTTCACCGGCGTGCTCCCCGAGTCGCAGGTCCGGCAGTACGTGGACGCCGTGCTCAAGGCCGGCGGCGTCGCCGTGGCCACCCCGGAGGATCCGCGTCTCGACGCCGCCGACGACGCGCTGATGACCGGCGACCTGGAGGCGGCCGAGGCGGCGTATCGGAAGATCCTCGCCGAGTCGCCCGCCGACGCCGCCGCGGAGTCCGGTCTCGCGCAGGTCGAGCTCTACCGGCGGGTCTCCGGCGTGGACCCGTCCGGCGCGCTCGCCAAGGCCACCGCCAACCCCGAGGACATCGGCGCCCAGTCGCTCGCCGCCGACGTCGAGGTGCTCAGCGGGCAGGCTCCGGAGGCGTACGACCGGTTGATCGCTCTTGTCAAACGCACCTCCGGCGAGGAGCGTGACACCGTCCGGAAGCATCTGCTGTCGCTGTTCAGCATCGCCGGTCCGGACGACCCCGCGGTGGCCGGCGCACGACGCGCCCTGGCCAGCGCCCTCTTCTAGGAGGGGAGACGCTCCGTGCGCCGCATCGCCGTCCTCGACGCACCGTCCAATCTCGGTCTGCGCCCGCCGACCGTGACCTCGGTGCCAGGCTGCGCCAAGGCGCCCGGAGCACTTCGTGACCAGGGGTTACTCACCAAGCTCGACGCCCGGGACGCCGGTTGCCTGACCCCGCCGCGGTACGACCCGGGCGACTGGCGGCCCGGGGACGGGGTGGCGCACGCGCGGCAGATCGCGTCGTATTCCAAGGCGCTGGCCGACCGGATCGGCGCGATCCTGGACGCCGGCGAGTTCCCGGTGATCCTCGGCGGGGACTGCTCGATCCTGCTCGGGTCGGGCCTGGCCATGCACCGGCTCGGCGAGACCGTCGGCGGCCGGATCGGGCTGGTCTTCGTCGACGGTCACTCCGACTTCCGGCATCCCGGCAACGCGTCCTATGTGGGTGCCGCCGCGGGCGAGGATCTGGCGTTGGTCACCGGCCGTGGGCAGGCCGATCTGGCGGCGATCGAGAGCCGCCGGCCCTACTTCCGCGACGTCGACGTGGTGGTCATGGGGATCCGCGCGCAGGACGAGTACCGGCTGGACCTGCAGGCCGCGGGCATCGTGACCAGGCCGGTGCCGGCGTTGCGGGCCGAGGGTGCCGCGCGCAGCGCCCAGTGGGCCCAGGACCAACTGACCGACTGTGTCGGGTATTGGGTGCACGTGGACGTCGACGTGCTTGACCCGGCGGTGATGCCGGCGGTGGACGCGCCGTCGCCCGGCGGGATCGCGTTCCCCGAGCTGGAGCTGCTGCTGGCCGGACTGGTCGAGTCGCCGCACTGCCTCGGGGTGGAGCTGACCGTCTTCGACCCGGATTACGACGACGACGGCGAGTACGCCGCGGAGATCACGTCGGCGGTGGTCGCGGGCCTGGCGAACGCTCATACGGTGACGCCGCGGCCGGATCTCGTGGCGGCCCGCGCCGACCTGAACGACGACGAGAGCCGCCGTCAGCGCCGGGCCGAGGCGGCCGCGGAGAGTGTGACGCTGGCGGCCGAGGGTGCGTCCGAGGGGTTGGCGACGGACGAGGTCGCCGTTCCGGCTACGACGATCATGGGCGTCGAGGTGGGCGACGAGGTGCCGGCCGTCGACGGGGAGACCGCGGAGTTCCCGCCCGACGACGAAATGGGTGCCGCGGATCGCTGGGCCGAGGCGGAGGATCCGGAGCCGGGCGAGCGGTGGACCGAGGCGGGGAGCGCGGACGAGGCCGAGCGCGCGGAACGCTGGAGCGAGGCGGCGGGCACCGACGAGGCCGAGCCCGCGGAGCGCTGGGCGGACGATTCCGCCGCGGACGGGCCGGAGGCCACCGAAGCGGAGCAGCCCGCCGATTCGAACGGCGATGGGCCGAACGGGAACGGCGCGTCCGGCGATGGTCCGAGCGACGGCGGCGCGACCGACGAGGGGTCCGGCGGCGACGAGCCGGGCGGGTTTGCCCGGCGGCCCCTCGGATCGGCGCCGCTGCTCGATTCCGAGCCGCTGCCCGCCACCCGGCCGGGCATGCTGCGTCCACGCGCCCCCGAGGAGCCGCGCCCGCACGGCTTCTCCCTGCCGGCCCAACGGCCGGCGTTCGACGTCGGCTCCGGCGAGCCGGCCGACATCGCCTGAGCCGAGCGGGCCGGCCCAGCCCGAGCCGGCTCAGGCCGGGGCGGCCCAACGCGAGCCGGCTCAGACCGGGCGGCCCGGCCCTACTTGTGCAACGCGGTCAAGAACCGGTTGATCGCCGGCACGGCCGCCTCGGCGCCCGCGCCGCCCTTCTGGATCATGCAGGCGAAGGCCACGTCGCCCTGGTAGCCGATGAACCAGGAGTGGGTGTCCTCCGAGCTGTCCGAGAACTCCGCCGTGCCGGTCTTGCCGTACACCGGGCCGCCCGGCGTATTGCGCAGGCCGGTGCCCGTCCCCGAGGTGACCACCTCGCGCATCATCGTGCGCAGCGACGAAAGCGCCGCCGCGTCCAGCTTGTCGCCGTCGGGGGCGGGCTTCGCCGGGGCCGGGTCGAGCACCAGGCGCGGCTGCTTGAACTGGCCCCGGGCGACCGACGCCGCCACGTCCGCCATCGCGATCGGGCTCACCACCGTCTGGCCCTGCCCGAACGCCGCCGCGGCCAGCTCGGTCGGGCTGTTCGCCGGGGAGATCTTGCCGCTGAACGCCTCGATGCCCAGGTCCCACGGGGTGCCCAGGCCCAGGGCGGAGGCCGCGCTGTGCAAGCCGTCGGCACCCAGCTTCGGGGCCAGCCCGACGAAGGCCGTGTTGCAGGACTTGGAGAAGTCGGTGTGGAACTCGACCTGGCCGAACACCTCGCCGTCCGAGTTCTTGAAGTCGCGCCCGTTCACGTTCGCCGTCTTCGGGCACGGCACCACCGTGTCCTCGGTGACCGACTTCTTGCTGAGCAGCCCGTACGCGGAAACGGTCTTGAAGGTGGACCCGGGTGGCACCTGGCCGGTGAGCGCCGTGTCGACCGTCCCGCCGTTCGGCCCGTTGGCCACCGCCAGCACCGAGCCGTTACTGATCTTGATGGCGACCAGGGAGCTGGCCTGGGTGACCGGCGCGAGTGCCTGGTCGGCCGCGTTCTGCGTCTTCACGTCCAGCGACGTCTTGATCGGCTTTCCGGCCACCGGCTTGGTGCTGAACACCTGGGTGTCGGTGTTGTCGCCGTTCGCGGAGACCTGCTCGATCACCACGGACTGACCGGCCGTGCCGCGCAGCTGCTGGTCGTACCGCCCCTGGAGGCCGCCGTGCCCGACCGTGTCGCCGCGCCCGATGGTCTGCGGGTTCTTCTGGATGTCTTCGGCGGTGGCCTCGTCGGCGGTGCCGAGCAAGGCGCGGGCGAAGTTCCGGGTGGGTGCCAGGTCGTGCTGCTCGTCGCGGAAGACGGTGCCGGTCAGCGCGTGCAGGTCATCTCGGATCTTGTCGTAGTCGGTCTGCCGCAGCGTGATCAGCTCGACGAAGGCGCCCTTGTCGGCGTCGTCGACCCGGTTCTTGAGGTCGGACAGGTCGAGCGTGACCCCGATCTTCTGGAAGGCCGCCACCAGGCCGGACTGCAGTTTCGGCAGGTCCTCGATGGCCTGCGGCTCGACCCCGATCACCGTCACCGGCCGCTTGACCACGAGCGGCTGCCCGGCCGAATCCTGAATGCTGGCCCGGCTCGACGCGACCCGGCGTAGCCGTAGCTTCTGGCCGGTGGTCAGGTCGCTCTGCAGGATCGCCGGCTCCCAGACCACGCGCCAGTCGTCGCTGCCCTGTTTGGTGGAGCGCACGGTGCTCTGGTACGACCAGGGGATCCCGCCGGGCAGCGTCCAGTCCAGCTTGATCGGCGTGGTGGCGTTGTCCCCGGTCACCTTCGCGTCGCCGGCCACACTCAGCGTCAGCGGCTGCTTGGCCAGGTCACCCGAGAGGTCGTGCAGCTGGGTGACCACGTCGGCGGCCGCGATCTTGCTGCCATCGGCGCCGACGAATCCCACCTTGCTGAGGTCGCCGCTGCGCCACCCCGCCAGGAAGGCCTTGACGGTGTCGTCCGGGGCGTCCTTGGTACACCCGGCCAGACCACCGCCGGCCAGGGCGAGCACGGCAATTGTTGCGGCCGCGCGGAAGCCGGTGCGGTGTCGTGCGAGGCGCATGAGCCTCCCCTTCCTGGGGTAGCGGACTCACGAGACGGTAATAAACCAAGACACGTCCCGTGGACCCGTGCGGCGTGAGTTGCGTCAAACTCTCGCCCGGCGGGAGCGATTTGATGCGCCCTACCCCCGGAGTTCTAGGCTGTGGGTGGACACGTTCGAACCCACAGTGTCGTGGGTGAGGGGAGCACCAGGTCATGCCGGTCGCCGATGAGGCAGCGACGGAACCCGACGATGAAATCGACCTCACACAAGGTCCCGGTCTCGCCCTGACCGGCCGGCTCGGCACCTCCGCGGAGGACGGTGAGCTGGACGAGCCGTTGCCGAACGGGGAGCGCCTGGTCGCGCACGCGGTCGAGATCGCGGGTGCTGATCATCAGATCGCGTGCCTGGTGGGGCGCTTCTGGCGGTTCGCGCCGGACGAGGAGCTGGTCGGGCTCACCGCGCAGGAGATGTACGACGCGGCGGTGGAGCATCGCGAGCTCGCCACCGTCCGGTTGCCCGGCGAGCTGAAACTGGCCATCACCGAGCCGCGCGGCTCGCAGGGCCACACCATCGTCCAGATCGTCACCGACGACATGCCGTTCCTGGTCGACTCGGTGATCGCCCTGCTCACCGCGCATCAGCTCCAGGTGCATCTGATGGTGCACCCGTTGATCGTGGTGCGCCGCGAACCGCTCGGCGCGCTCGGCGAGATGTGCGCGGACGTGGAGCCCGACGACGCGATCGAGGGCGACATCGTGGAGAGCTGGATCCGGATCGAGGTCGATCCGGTGCGCAAGCCCGAGGCGCGCGCCCAGCTGCTCAACGAGGTGCGCCGGGTGCTGACCGACGTCCGCGAGGCGGTGGAGGACTGGCCGCGGATGCGCCAGCGGGCCGTCGTGATCGCCGACGAGCTGGCCACCGCGCGGGGCTCGGACGCCAAGCTCCCGGTCCCGGACAAGGACGTCACCGACTCGATCGAGCTGCTCAAGTGGCTCGCCCACGACCACTTCACCTTCTTGGGCTACCGCGAGTACCGCCTGCGCGACGACGTGCTGCACGCCGTGCCGGGCACCGGGCTGGGCATTCTGCGCGGCGAGTCGACGCCGCGAGCGCTGTCCTCGATGAGCCCCGAGGCGTCGCAGCGGGCCCTGGAGAAGCGCCTGCTGGTCATCACGAAGGCGAACTCGCGCGCCACCGTGCACCGCTCGGCATACCTGGACTACATCGGCGTGAAGGTCTTCGACGACCACGGCGAGGTGATCGGGGAACGCCGCTTCCTGGGACTGTTCTCCAGCTCGGCCTATCGTACGAGCGTACGGGAACTGCCGGTGGTGAAGCGCAAGGTGACCGAGGTGCTGGACCGCTCGGGGTTGTCGCCGCGCGGGCACTCCGGCAAGGACCTGCTGCAGATCCTCGAGACGTACCCGCGGGACGAGCTTTTCCAGATCAAGACCGATGACCTGTACGAGGCGGTGATCGGTGTCCTGCGCATGGCCGGGCGCCGCCAGCTGCGGTTGTTCCTGCGCCGCGACGGGTACGGCCGGTTCATCTCCTGCCTGATCTACCTGCCGCGCGACCGGTTCACCACCGGCAACCGGCTGCGCATGCAGGAGATCCTGCTGCGCGAGCTGAACGGCGTCGGCGTCGACTACACGACCCGGGTCACCGAGCGGATGCTCGCCCGGGTGCACTTCATCGTGCGCACCGACCCGTCCGACCCGCCGGGCCAGGTGGACCCGAACGAGCTGGCCGAGATGCTGGCCGACGCGACCCGCATGTGGGACGACGACTTCTCCCTGGTCCTGGAGCGCAAGCTGGGCGAGGAACCGGCCCGCGAGCTCTTCGCGAGGTACGCGACGGCCTACCCGGACAGCTACAAGGACGGTCACACGCCGTACGAGGGAATGCAGGATCTTGCCAAGCTCGAGCTGCTCGAGGAGGCGGGTCAGCTGGAGATGCACCTGTACCGCAAGCGGCACCCGGGCAAGGACGGCACGCCCGAACCGGACGATCACGACATCCGGTTCAAGGTCTACCGGTACGGCGAGCCGATGCTGCTGTCCGCGGTGCTCCCGGTGCTGCACTCGCTGGGCGTGCAGGTGGTCGACGAACGGCCGTACGAGATCCGGCGCAGCGACGGCACGATCTACCTGTACGACTTCGGCCTGCGCCCACCGGCGTCGCACCGCGACCTGTCCGAGGTGCGTCCGCAGGTGGAGAACGCGTTCGCGGCGGCGTGGCGGGGCGAGGCCGAGGTGGACGGGTTCAACGAGCTCGTGCTGCGCTGCGGGCTCACCTGGCGTCAGCTGGTGGTGTTACGGGCGTACGCGAAATATCAGCGGCAGGCCGGCACCGTCTTCACTCAGCGGTACATGGAATCGACGTTCATCGCGTACCCGGAGATCGCTCGGCTTCTCGTGCGGTTGTTTGAGACGCGTTTCTCGCCGGGGCTGGAGGTCAGCACGGGCGAGCGCACCCGACTCGCCGACGAGCTGACCGACCGGATCACCGAGCTGCTCGACGGGGTGGACAGCCTCGACCAGGACCGGATCCTGCGGTCGTACCTGACACTGATCCGGGCGACGCTGCGCACCAGCTTCTTCCAGCGTGGCCTGGACGGCCGGCCGAAGTCCTATGTGGCCTTCAAGCTCGACCCGCAGTCGATCCCGGAGTTGCCGCAACCCCGGCCCAAGTACGAGATGTTCGTGTACTCGCCGCGCTTCGAGGGCGTGCACCTGCGCTTCGGCGACGTGGCGCGCGGCGGGCTGCGCTGGTCCGACCGCCGGGAGGATTTCCGCACCGAGGTCCTGGGCCTGGTCAAGGCGCAGATGGTGAAGAACGCGGTGATCGTGCCGGTGGGCGCGAAGGGCGGCTTCGTGCTCAAGCAGAAGCCGGGCGACCGGGACGAGGCGGTGGACTGCTACAAGCTGTTCATCACCGCGCTGCTGGACGTCACCGACAACATCCTCAGCGGCAAGATCGTGCCGCCGCGGGACGTGATCCGGCACGACGGCGACGACCCGTACCTGGTGGTCGCGGCCGACAAGGGCACCGCCACGTTCAGCGACATCGCGAACGCGATCTCGGTGAAGAAGGAGTTCTGGCTGGGCGACGCGTTCGCCAGCGGCGGCTCCGCCGGGTACGACCACAAGAAGATGGGCATCACCGCGCGCGGTGCGTGGGAATCGGTCAAGAAGCACTTCCGCGACCTCGGCCACGACACCCAGACTGAAGACTTCACCGTCGTCGGCGTCGGTGACATGTCCGGCGACGTCTTCGGCAACGGGATGCTGCTGTCCGAGCACATCCGGCTGGTGGCGGCGTTCGACCATCGGCACATTTTTCTGGACCCGTCGCCGGATGCCGCTCGCTCCTACGTGGAGCGCCGGCGCCTGTTCGAGCTGCCGCGATCGTCGTGGGCCGATTACGACAAATCCCTCATTTCCGCCGGGGGCGGGATTTTTCCGCGCACGGCTAAATCGATCCCGGTGACCCAAGAGGTCCGCGAAGCGCTCGAACTCGGCGACGCCAAGACGGTCAGCCCGGTCGAGCTGATGCGGGCGATCCTGCGGGCGCCGGTCGACCTGCTGTTCAACGGTGGCATCGGCACGTACGTGAAAGCGTCCTCGGAGTCGCACGCCGACGTCGGCGACAAGACCAACGACGCGATCCGGATCAACGGCTCCCAGTTACGCGTCCGGGTCGTCGGCGAGGGCGGCAACCTCGGGCTCACCCAGCGCGGCCGGATCGAGTTCGCCCGCGCCGGCGGCCGCATCTACACCGACTTCATCGACAACACGGCCGGGGTGGACTGCTCCGACCACGAGGTCAACATCAAGATCCTGCTGGGCGGGGCGGTCGCGGACGGCGAGATGACGCTGCCCGAGCGCGACGAGCTGCTGGCCACGATGACCGACGAGGTGGCGGCGCACGTCCTGCGGGACAACTACGAGCAGGCGTTCGCGCTGAGCAACGCGCGCGCGCAGGCGCACTCGTTGCTGCCGGTGCACCGCCGGATGCTGACGTCGCTGGAGGAGAGCGGGCAGCTCAACCGCGAGCTGGAGGGACTGCCGGGCGACGCCGAGCTGGCGGCCCGTTCCGAGGCGGGCGACGGGCTCACCGCTCCGGAGTTCGCGGTCCTCATGGCGTACGTGAAGATCCGCTGGGAGACCGAGGTCCTCGCCGACGAACTGGTCGACGAGGCCTGGACCAACGAGGTGCTGGCCAACTACTTCCCGGCGCCGCTGCGCGAGCGGTGCGGCGGGCGGATGGCCGGTCACCGCCTGCGCCGCGAGATCATCAGCACCGCCCTGGTCAACGAGGTGGTCAACCGGGGCGGCACGTCGTTCGTCTTCCGGGCCATGGAGGAGAGCGGGGCCTCGGCGGCGGACGTGATCCGGGCGTACGTGGTGATCCGCGAGGTGTTCGGCCTGCGCGAGATCTGGGCCGACGCGGAGGCGCTCGACAACCAGGTGCCCACGGCGGCGCAGACGCTGGTCTTCCTGGAGTCGCGGCGGCTGCTCGACCGGGCGGTGCGCTGGCTGGCGTCCAACCGCCGGTCGCCGATCGACGTGGCCTCCGAGATCGCGAAGCTGCGTCCGGGCGTACGCGAACTGCTCCCGAAGCTGCCGTCGGTGCTGATCGGCATCGAGCGGCGGTCGATGGACGAGCACGTCGCGACGATCGTGGACAAGGGCGTGCCGGTGCGCCTCGCCGAGCAGGTGACCTGGGCCAATTACGGGTTCGGGCTGCTCGACGTGCTCGAGGTGGGCGCGTCGGTGGACCGGCCGATCGCCGAGGTCGCGCAGGTCTACTTCGTCATGTCCGAGCGGTTCCATATCGACCAGCTGCTGTCGCTGATCTCCCGGCTGCCGCGCGACGACCGGTGGCAGACGCTGGCCCGGATGGCGTTGCGCTACGACCTGTACGCGGCGCTGGCCGCGCTCACCGCCGAGGTGCTGAACTCGACGCCGTCCACGAACGCGGCCGACGACCGGGTCTCCGAGTGGGAACGCAAGAACGCGGCGTCGATCGCGCGAGCTTCGAACGCGATGGGCGACGTCTCGCAGACGCCGGCCGAGCTGGCGGCATTATCGGTGCTGCTGCGGCAGATACGCACGCTGGTCAAGACGTCCGCGGCGGTGTGAGTGACGGGGAGTCGCGGCGACGCGGCTCCCCGGTTCGCGGTGTTCGTGTCGGGGCGGCGGCTCGCGAACGCAGTGTGAGCCGGGCTGCGGCGGATCGCTCCCGTAATCCGTCATGCCGCCGCCCGGCTCACTGTCGCGGTGACTCGACCGGTCCCGTGGGCCGAGCGTTCCGCGACGTTCCCCAGATCCACCTGCGGGCATGACGCTACGTGCTGGCCCGCTGCCGCCGGAAGCTCTGCGTGGTCGAAATGGCCGTTCGGTCAGACGGTTGGGAGCGATGAGTCCGGATTTATTCGGACACTAAACTATATATCGCAGAGTGACGCTACTGAGCGTGATGAAGCTTCATCTGTACGGTGAGTGATCAGTCGTCCCGGCGCACGGAATCGATCAAGGCCAGGACCTGGCGCAACGCCGGCTTGAGCACCGGAATCCGGGACAGCCGCACCAGCCGGTCGATCAACGGGACCACGCCGTCGATGAGCCGCCGGGTGCGGCGCTGCCCGGGCGACTTGTCGTGCACCCAGAACAGGATCACGCCCATCCACGCCAGCCACAGCAGCTCCGGCAGCTCTTTCTGCAGGTCGCGGTCGAGCTTGACGTTCGAACCCTCGATCACCTCGCGGAACAGCCCGATCGCCGACTCGCGCGACGGCGACGACTCCCGCGAGAAGGGGCTCATCGGCGAGCTCGGCTCGGCCGCCGTCTTGAAGAACGTCGCCGCGAACGCGTGATAGGGCCCGTTGACGTCGATCCCCGCGTGCAGCACACCCTTGAGCCGGGCGGCGAACTCTTTCTCCCCGCCCAGGACGCCCTCGGCGGCCGCCCGATGCGCCAATTGCACCCGGTCGTAGAACCCCTGAATCAGGTGTTCCTTCGAATCGAAGTAGTAATACGCGTTCCCGACCGCGACCCCGGCCTCCTTGGCGATGGCCCGCATGGTCGTCTCGGTGTACCCGCGCTCGCGAAACAGCCGCAGCGCCGTCTCCAGGATCAGCTGCCGCGTCTGCTCCCCACGCTGCCGGCGCGGCTTGTCCTCCCCGGCGGCGGGCGCGTCGGGCTCAGCGGTGGGCGCGTCGGGCTCAGCGGTGGGCGCGTCGGGCTCAGCGGTGGGCTCGTCGGGTTCCGTGGCAGCGATCCTCACATGCGTCACCGTAGTCCGCCACCGCCTCACGGCACGCCGGCCTCCGATGCGGGCCCCGACCCGGCCACCCCCGTAGATGGCCGGGTCCGGACGTTTCCCTCGCAGCCGCTTATCGCCGCCTTGAACGCGTTCAACGTCGCACCGTCGAGAGTAGAGGGAGCATTGAACGCGTTCAACCGATGTGACGAAAGCGACAAAACCCAAAGTCAAGAGCACGCTGTCGTAGCGGGGTGGGTGGTGCGGACCGCTGCTCCCGCCGAGGGCCGAGCATGGGCGCGGGGCGCCCAGAACACTCGGCGACGTGCGTGAGCGGTAACGCCCAGAACAGCCCACCACGCCGCCGCCGGGGCGTGCGGAGTTGCCCCGCCGCGGCCGCCGTTGGTGTGCACGCCGGGGCGGGTGTGGGGAGCTGGGCGAGTAGGTCCTAAGCCGAGTCAGTGGCCGTAGCCGAGTCGGTGGCTGTAGCGGGAGTTGGTGGCTGT
>NZ_JABBNC010000032.1 GCF_012933445.1 Actinoplanes sp. TBRC 11911 | reverse complement strand
CGAACTCTCCAAGGTTCACCTCTGGCCGGAAAAGCCCGCCGGGCGAACGGCGCATTGGCTGACAAAAGCGCGCTCTACAATGGACGGATATCCCACGTTCCGGACGCTCGCCCACGATGTGGTCGCAGGTCTCAGCAAGTGGTCGCCCGTCCCAAACAATGGAAGCGCTACGTAGCCGCGCGCCGAGCCCGGCCGTCCAGCAGCCTCAGCCGACCCGGCCAGATAAGCGAAATGTCGTATATGAGGAGGTGGCGCGGGCTAAGGAGAGGGCGAGCGGCGAGGCGCATGGGCGCCAGCTCGCACCTGCTCGCCGCGGCCGCAACACCGGAGCGCCAGCGTCGAAGCGGACCCCGCCCAGGTCCGCGTGACGGTGGAGCACGAGGTGCGACACACTGGCCGACGCGTGGGCGGTGGCTGATGCGTGGGCGGTGGCTGATGCGTGGGCGGTGGCTGATGCGTGGGCGGTGGCTGACGCCTGCGCGGTGGCTGATGCGTGGGCGGTGGCTGACGCCTGCGCGGTGGCTGACGCCTGCGCGGTGGCCAATGCGTGGGCGGTGGCTGACGCGTGGGCGGTGGCTGACGCGGGCGCGCGCTGGCCGGCGCGTGGCAGCGCCCGGCAACCGGTGAGGCCACGCGCCCGCATCGTGCTTTCTCTCTGACTACGGGAGCGGGACCACCGCGATGGTGGCCAGCACCGCGGGGTCGGTGATCGCCTCGATCTGGGTGATCTGCTCGTGGTCGATGCTCACCCGCAGGATCGCCTTTGTCTCGCCGGCCACCGCCACCAGCACGCCGACCTGGCCGTCGACCAGGGCCGGGCGGGCCGCCTGGGCACGCCCCGAGAAGAAGTGCGCCACCCGGTCCGAGCCGCCCTCCTGCGCGCGGCCGTCCACCCGGATGCTGACCTCCGGGTCCAGCAGCGTCACCAACGTCTCCAGCTCGCCGCCGCGGGCCGCGGTCAGGAACGCGTCGACGATGCGGCGGTCGGCCCGGCCCTCGGCGGCCGGTGTCTGGCGGACCCGGCGCCGGGCGCGGCTGGCGAGCTGGCGGGTGGCCTCCGGGGAACGGTCCAGGATGGGGGCTATCTCGTCGAACGAGACGGCGAACAGATCGTGCAGGACGAAGGCCAGGCGTTCGGCCGGGGAGAGCGTCTCCAGGACCACCACGAGCGCCACGCCGACCGAGTCGGCCAGCAGCGCCTGCTGCTCCGGGCCGGCGGCGGGTGACGACGGCTCGACGGTGAACTCCTCCTCGCGCCGGGAGCTGCGGGAGCGCAGCATGTCCAGGCAGATCCGGCCGACCACAGTGGTCAGCCAGGCGTCCTCGTTCTGGATGTCGGCGCCGTCGACGCGGTTGTAACGCAGCCACGCCTCCTGCACCGCGTCCTCGGCCTCGGTCGCCGAACCGAGCATGCGATGGGCCATCGCCACCAAGCGCGGACGTGCGTCCTCAAAAGCCATTTCATCCCCCTTTGTGACCTACGTCACGACGGTCACGTTTGCTCGCGGTGCCTCGTCGTATGTCTGACGAAGCAAAGGACGCCGATGTGACCGGCGTACCCACCAGGGAGGAAATCATCATGCAGGCTCGAATGGAGTTCCCGAACGAGATGCTCGCCGACACCGCGAAGGCCATCAACCTTCTCTACAAAACGGCGCACTCGTCGGGGGTCGATCCGAAGGTCCTGGAGCTCGTGCATCTGCGGGCCAGCCAGATCAACGGCTGCGGCCCGTGCGTCGACGCGGGTGCCCGGGCCATGCGGAAGGCCGGCGAGTCCGACGAGCGGATGCTTTCGGTCCCGGCGTGGCGGGAGACGCCGTACTACTCCGAGCCGGAGCGCGCCGCGCTGAACCTGGCCGAATACGCCACCCGCCTGGCTGACCGGCCGGATGCCGTCCCGGACGAGGTGTGGGACGAGGCCGCGAAGCACTTCGACGTGAACGAGTTATCCGGCGTGATCCTGTGGATCGCGGTGACGAACCTGTTCAACCGGCTCAACGTCACCACCCGCACGCAGGCGCCGCAGGCCTGGTGAGAGCCGTCAGAGGTTCGGGTCTCGGCGGGGGACCGAGGCCCGGCCCCGGGCAATCGGGGGCGGTGCCCCAGGCTCGGAACCGGGTGCGGAACCGGGCGCGGGACCGGATGCGGAACCGAGCGTGGAACCGGATGCGGAACCGAGCGTGGAACCGGGTGCGAAACCGGGCGGGGCACCGGGAAGCGCGCCGGGCGGGATCCCAGACGGGGTCCCACCCGGCGCACCTGGCGTTGCTCCAGACGGCAACCCGGACAACGCACCGGGCGAAGCTTTGACCGGCGCCGCGGGCCGGCGAGACCGGCGCCCGGCGGCGACGAGTGCCACCGCCACCACCACGATCACGGTGATGCCGGCGGCCCAGGCGACGATGACCCACCGGTCGCCGCCACCGGCATCGGATCCGGTGACGACCGCGTTTCCGGTCAACGTCAGATCCGGGCTCTCCACCCGCACGTTGACGTCGGCCGGCAGCGACGGCGGCGTCCGGAAGCGAATCAGATAACGCCCGCGCAGCGTCGTCTGCACCTGATCGAGCGCCGGAACCACCACCGGGTTTCCGGCGGGCGCGAAGAACCCACCGGTGGCGGCGGCGGTGTCCGTCCAGAATCGGTTCGCGTCGGACGTGCCGACCACCACCAGTATCGTGCCCGACTCCCGCAACCGGGCGCCCAGCGACTCGGCCTCCTGCCGGTCCGCGCCGGGGGCCGTCGTGTAGAGGACGACCAGCCGCCGGCCGGGCGCCGCCTGCGGGAACTGCGTGGTCGCCAATGTCAGCGCCGCCACCGTGTCGCGATCGCCGGAGGGCCGGATCCCGTCGAGCGCCCGCACCACCGCCAGCGGGCCCTGCTGTGGCGCGATCACCGCCGTCGCCGGGTCGCCCGCGGTGATCACCACGGACCGCGCTGACCCGGGCGCCTCCAACGCGAACCGCGCCGCCGCACTCAACCAGGCCGGTAACGCCGCGGCCCCGTCCGTCGAGGTGTCCACCACCAGCGCCAGGTTCAGGCCGTCGGACATCACCGGCTCCAACCGCGCTTCTTCCCGTACGCCTCCACGAGTCACCGTCACGGTGCGGTCCCCGGCCGGGGCACCGAGGTCGGCGACGAGTGCCGTCTCGCCGCCGCCACTGAGCGCCGCGATGACCGGTAACGAACCGGACGGCGCCGGGCTGGGGGCGAACACGGGCAGGAACGCCACCGCGGCCAGCGCCGCGCGCAGCCGGTTACGCCCGGTCGGCGAAGACGATGACATTGTCTCGATAGCTTCTACGCGTCGTGTCGAAGCCGCCTCCGCAGGTCACCAGCCGCAGCGCCGGGTCGAGCGTCGGGGCGTACACGAGATCGGTGGGGAATTTGGTCTTGGGAACGCGGCGCACGCCGGTCACCCGGAAAGTCACCGACGTGCGGTCGGCGCGGTCCACCTTGATCAGCGCGCCGGGTTTGAGCGTGACCAGGTCGATGAAGACGCCCGGCCCCTCGCGCGAGTCGACGTGGCCGAGCACGACGGCGGGACCGGCCTGGCCGGGACGCGGCCCGTCGGCATACCAGCCGGCGACGTCGGTGCGGGTGGGCACGGCGATGGTGCCGTCGGTCGCGAGGCCCAGCGGTTCCAGCGACGTGCTGACCTTGAGGGCGGGGATGCGCAGCCGTACGGGCTTGGCGACGGCGTCGTAGTCGCGCGCCGACTGGAAGGAGACCTCCGGCGGCGGGACGGCGGCGGGCCGGGATGCGGAGGCGACGACCGCTGGGGCCTGCGCGCCGGACAGCACGGTCAGCAGGCCCAGCGCGAGGCCCACGACCACCAGCGTCCGGTACGCCGCCATGTCAGCGCGATCCGACCACGGCGGCCATCCCGCCGTATCCGGTCTGGGCACCACCCTGCGGCAGGCGCGCGGCCACCGTGGCACCGAACGCGTCGGCCAGCTGACGCGCCATTTCGAACATGTTCTCGTACGTCTCGTACGCGACGTTGTGCGCCTGCGTGTAGTCGCGCGTCCCGTAGGCGTCGGCGTGCCGCAGCAGCATCTCGTCGTGCCCGAGCAGAGCCGCGGCAAGTGTCGGCGCACTCATCCGGGCGCCGGTCGCGCCGGCCAGGAACGCGGCCATCTTGTCCTCGAAGCCGCGCAGCGCGTCGTTCGCCTGCTGCTGCCGGGCTTGGTCGCGGGCCGCGATCGCCGACGAGTACGCCACCAGGTTCTCCACGTGGTCGCCCCACAACGCCTGGAACTGTTTGGCCGCCTGGGCGCCGAAGAGGGTGTCCATCGCGCCGGTCAGGTCGCGGGTGTTCGCGTTGATCATGTCGCCGGAGGCCTTGAAGTCGGGCGTGCCGGTCACCGCCGCTCGGGTCACGTCCTCGACCAGCACCGCGTGCTCGGCGAGCAGCTTGCCGAGCTGCGAGCGCAACCGCCAGATCGGCTCGCGCAGGACCGCGCTCTGCTTCGGCGGTAACAGCGCGTTCGCCAGGGTCAGGCCCAGATCGTAGGTGTGCTGATAGCCCATTCGGTACAAATCGTCTGCGGTCGCGTAGTCCCCCTTGGCGTACGCGTCGGCCTGGTCTGTCAGATGTCGGACATGCTGCACGACCGCGGCCTGAGCGTCCTTCGTCGCGAGCCGCCCGTGCGAGGCGCCGGCGAAGAAGGATCCCAGCTCGGACTCGTACTCGGTGAGCTCCTCGTTCGCCTCCTTGCGTGCCTGCTCGTCCTGGTTAGCAAGGGCTCCGGCGTAGGCGAACAGCGCCACGATGTGCTCCGACCACTTTGGTGCGAACTGCTGCGCGGTCGGGGCGCCGAAGAGCTGTCCTATCAGGTCGGTCATGTCCGCGGTGTTCTTGCCGAGGGCCGCGTTGGCGGCCTGCACGAAGTCGTCGTCGCCGCGGATCCGGCTGCGCATCAGGTCGGCGGCGAGGACCGAGTGCTGGCCGAGGAGCGCCTCGAAGCGAATGGCAAGATCAGCCGGCGCGGCCGCCGCGGTCGCGGCGGTGACGTGCTGGTGGGGCGGGGCGGGAGCGGCCTGCTGCCGCACAGACGTGCCTGCCGGTAAAAGGGCCAGCAGGCCGGCGCAAAGACAAGGGAGCAGGTGTCCGCGAACCCTCATGGCACGACGCTACGCCGGACATCAACTGTGGTCGAGCCCTCGATCCCACCCCTCGGAAGCAACTGAAGCTTCCCTTCCCTGGAACACGTAAAGTTCATGTTGAGCGCGGAGGGTGACGTCATGACTGCGGTGGGCCAACGGGTGGCCTCTCGCTACCGGATCGTCCGGCCGCTGGGTTCGGGGGGCCTGAGCAGCGTGTGGCTCGCCACCGACGAGCGGTTCGGCCGCCCGGTGGCGTTGAAGGTGTGCCCGCCGCCGGACGGGCTGACCGCCGCCGAGGCGGAACTGGTTCGTGGTTGGACCCTGAAGGAGGCGCGCGCCTTCGCCCGGGTCCGCCACCCGAACGTCGTGCGGATCCGCGACGTGCTCGACGACGGCGGCGCGCCGTGGATCGTCATGGAGTACATCCCGTGCCGTTCGCTGCTCGAGATCATCGAGGAGACCGGGCCGGTGCCGCCGCGCCGCGTGGCCGAGATCGGGCTGGCCGTGCTCGCCGCGCTGGGCGCCGCCGGCCGGGCCGGGCTGCTGCACCTCGACGTCAAGCCCGGCAACGTGCTGATCGGCGACGACGGGCGGGTGCTGCTCACCGACTTCGGGCCGGTGGTCACCGGCGCCGGGATGGCCGCGCTCGCCAGTGCGGGCATCGCGTTCGGCTCGCCGAAATACCTTGCGCCGGAACGCTTACGGCGCGGCATCGCCACCGAGGAGTCGGATCTGTGGTCGCTGGGCGCGACCCTCTACCACGCGGTCGAGGGCCGGCCGCCGTACCACCGCAGCACCTCGGAGGAGGTGCTGCAGGCGCTGGCCGACACCGCGCCGGAGTCGCCGCTGCGCGCCGGGCCGCTGACCCCGGTCATCACCGGGCTGCTGCGACGGGAACCGGCCGAGCGGCTGACCGCGGACGAGGCGGCGAAACGCATGCGCCGGGTGGTCCGCGGGCCGGGCCGGCGCCGGCGGGTCGCGGTGGCGGCCGGGCTCGCGCTGGTGTCGGTGACCGCGCTGGGCGGTTCGCGGGTGCTGGGCGAGAGCACGACGTCGCAGGCCGGTCCGGTCACCGCGGCGGTGGCGCCCGCGACCACCCTCCCGCCGAGCGGTTTCACCTGGTGGAACGATCCGGCCGGGTTCCGGATCGCGGTGCCGGCCCGATGGAAGGTGAGCCGCGAGGACGACGGCGCGTTGCTGATGACCGGGCCGAGCGGCCGGCAGAGCGTACGGGTGAGCCGATGGCACGGGGTCGAGGGCGAGGACACCGTCTCCACGCTCGTGGCGCAGGAGCAGAAGTTCTGGCTCAAGCCGGGCTATCACCGCATCCGCATCGAGCAACTGCCGGAACCGCCGGACGCGGTGTGGGAGTTCACCTACGGCTCGATGCGCGGGCTGCAGCGCGTCGACGGCGACTTCCTGATCGACTGGCGTTCGACGACGGCGTCCTGGCCGTCCGGGCAGGGCACGCTCGGGCTGATCCTGGAAAGCTTCCGCGACGCGAGGAGGTAGCGTGCGAGCGTGTCCGCGCCGCTGTTCCTGGTCGACGTCCTGCCCGATGGTGACTCGTTCACCCTGACCGGCCCCGAGGGCCATCACGCCGCCACCGTGCAGCGACTGCGTGCCGGTGAGGCGCTGATCCTCGCCGACGGCCGCGGTGCCAGCGCCGCCGCCGAGGTCACTGCCGTCGGTCGCGGCAGCGTCGAGGTCATCCTCGGCGAGCGCGCGTACGCCTCCCCACCCGACCCGAGGCTGGTCGTGGTGCAGGGCATCGCGAAGGGCGACCGCGGCGAGCTGGCCGTGCAGGCGATGACCGAGATCGGGGTGGACGAGATCGTCCCGTGGGCGGCGGCGCGATCGGTCGCCCAGTGGCGGGGCGACCGAGGGGTGAAGGCGCGGGACAAGTGGGTGTCGACCGCGCGCGAGGCGGCCAAGCAGGCGCGGCGCGCGTGGCTGCCCACGGTCGGCGGCGATCCGGACTGTTCCACGAAGCAGGTCGCCGCCCGGCTGCCCACGTTCGTCCTGCACGAGGAGGCCACCGAGCGGCTGACCACCGCGACGCTTCCGGCGACCGGCGAGATCGTGCTGGTGGTGGGGCCGGAGGGTGGCATCACCGACGCGGAACTGCAGACGTTTGTCGAGGCCGGGGCGCGGGCCGTCCGCTTGGGCACCGAGGTGCTGCGCACGTCGACCGCGGGGGTGGCCGCGCTGTCGGTGTTGTCCGCGCGGCTCGACCGCTGGTAGCGCGCTTGCCGGCGGCCGCTTATCGGCGCTTGAGCAGGCTGCGGCGCTCCAGGCCCGGCAGCATGATCTGCTCGTCGAGGCCGTCGCCGGTGGCGACCTGCGCGGAGACGCGGGCGGCCTGGCGGCGGGCGAACAACCGGCGCAAACCGCGCGCGGTGATCTCACCGGCGTACCCGGATCCGATCTTGCCGAGGCGTTCGCCCTGCTCGGCGATCGACTGCTCCAGCTCGTCGAACGCCGCGTACAGGGCGCTGGTGTTCTTCTTCTCGTCGCCGAAGACGAACGGTCCGGAGCCGGCCATCGGTACGAACGGGATGCCCAGCAACGCCAGCTCGCGGTGCTCCCGCTCGTTCATCATCGCCACGACGTGGCGTACGTCCGCCCGCCGGCAGGCATTGATGAAGGTGCGATAGAGCAGCGAGCCGGCCTTGGTGTCGTGGTAGCCGGGCAGCACCGTGACCGCGGCGAGATCCCAGATCTTGCCGTCGTACAGCTCGTGGGCGTCGACCATCGACGACAGCGGGAAGCCGGTGAGCTCGGGCGCCTCGTCGAGGGTGCGGCCGCCACCGTCGATCACCCGGCCGGCGCCGGCCGGCATCCCGGTCTCGCGGTCGAGCACGAGCAGGAAGATGCTCGCGTCCTCGTAGCCGCCGAAGTCGATCTCGCGCCGCTCGACCGTGCGGGCCACGTCGGCCATCAGGTCGCGGGGGCCGACCGCCAGGGCGAGGAACCGCCCGGTCGACGGATGCGCCGCCAGCGCCATCGCGGACAGCCCGCGGACCACCGAGTCTGCCAGGTCGTAATCGGCCACGATCAAACCCCCGTACCGGGCTATCTGGATTAAACGGACCATTGCCACCTTAGTGAGAAATCACTCTCCGTCAAGAGGCCGAAATCACAGAGAGTGATTTTTTCAGATCAGAGTGTCCCGAAGTCTTGATCTGACCGGCCGGTCGGGCCAAGGTCGGTAGACGATGAGCCGCGACGTCCCCCCGAACATCCTGCGGCGCGCGCTCGTCCGGAATCGGTGGCGACTCGTCGCCGGAAGCCTCCTCGTCGGGCTGCATCAAGGGTGCGAGGCCCTCGTGCCGATCGCGATCGGCGTGATCGTCGATCACGCGGTGGCGACCGGTTCGACCGGCCGGCTCATCCTGTGGATCGCCGCGCTCGCGGGGCTGTTCCTGGTGCTCACCGCCGCCTACCGGACCGGGGCGCGACAGATCATGCGGGCCATCGCGGACGAGGCCCATCTGCTGCGGTTGGAGGTGGCGGCCAAGGTGCTCGACCCGCGCGCCGAGGTGCGCACCGGCGACGTGCTCACCATCTCGGCCACCGACGCCGACCACACGTCCTACCTGCTCGACTACATCCCTCGCATCACCGGGGCCCTGACGGCCACCACGGTCAGTGCGGTCGGTCTCTGTCTCATTTCCGTACGCCTCGGGCTCGTGGTCCTGATCGGCACGCCGCTCGTGGTGCTGGCCCTGCGCCGCGCCGCGCCCCGGATCACGCACCGGGTCGCCCACCGTCAGGAGGTCGCCGGGCGGGCGTCCTCGCTGGCCACCGACCTGGTCACCGGGCTGCGGCCGATGCGCGGGATCGGCGGCCAGGACGCGGCGGCGGCGCGCTACCGCGACGTGAGCCGGGAATCGTTGCGGGTGACCATGGCGGCGGCCCGCACGCAGGGCACGTTCCTGGCCGCGTCCACCACGGTCAGCACCATGCTGGCCGGCGGCATCGCGATCCTCGCCGGGTGGTCCGCGCTCACCGGGCACATCACCGTGGGCCAGCTCGTCACCGTGATCGGCCTCGCCGCGTTCCTGGCCGACCCGTTCGCGACCCTGGCCACCGCGCCCGGCTGGATCGCGTCCGTGCGTGCCTCCGCGGACCGGATCACCCGGGTGCTGCGGTCCACACCGGTCGCCGCGGCGGCCCGCGGACAGGCCCCGCTCACCCCGTTGGACGGCGAGTGCGTGGGTGTCGTGGTCACGCCCGACGCGGCCGCGTTCACCGAACTCTTCGAGGACGGATCACCCGACGTGCTCGTCGTCCCGCACCACCCCGACCTGTTCACCGGCACGATCCGGGAGAACCTGCTGCGCGGCGGCCCGGTCGAGGACGCCCTGCGCGCCTCGGCCGCCGACGACGTGGTCGCCGCGCACCCCGACGGGCTCGACCACGAGATCTCCGAACGCGGCGCGGCGCTCTCCGGCGGCCAGCGGCAGCGGCTGGCGCTGGCCCGGGCACTGCTCGCGACCCCGGCGATGCTGGTGTTGCAGGACCCGACCACCGCGGTGGACGCGGTCACCGAGCACACCATCGCCCGGGGCATCCGCGACCTGCGGCACCGGCCCGGCTCCCGGCTGCGCACACTGCTGGTCACCACCAGCCCGGCCCTGCTCGCGGTGACCGACCGGGTGGTGGTGCTGCGCGGCGGGATCGTCGTGGCCACCGGGACGCACGAGCTGCTCGCGGCCACCGATCCGGACTACCGGGCGGCGGTGCTGCGATGACCGGCGCGGCGTTGCCGATCGCCTCGTCCGCCCGGACGTGCGCGTGGTTCCTTGCCCGGCTGCGGGAGCACAAGCTCGAGGTGGCCGGGACGGCGGCCGCCGGGCTGGCGGCGGCGACCTCGTCGGTCGTGCCGGTCACCGCGCTCGGCCGGCTGGTCGATCTGGTCCGCGCGGGGGCGCCGCCGCGGGCGCTGCTGCCCATCGCGTTCCTCATCGCCGGTGCGGCGCTGCTCGGCGGGGTCGCCGGCGGGGTTACGTCGGTGCTGGTCAACCGTCTCGCCGAGCGCATCCTGGCGGCACTGCGGGAACAGACCGTGGCGGTGGCGCTGCGGCTGCCGGCCACCGTGCTGGACCGGGCCGGGCGCGGGGACCTGCTGTCCCGGGTGGGGGCGGACGTGGCCGCGGTCGGACGGGCGGCCGCCGACGTGCTCCCCACGATCATCTCCGCGAGCCTGCTGGCGGCGCTCAGCGTGACGGCGATGTTCGGGCTCGACTGGCGGCTCGGGCTGGCGGGGCTTGCGGCGCTGCCGCTGTATCTGCTGGCGCTGCGCTGGTATCTGCCCCGCTCGGCGCCGATCTACGCGGGCGAACGGGCGGCGGTCGCGTCCCGGTCCCAGTTGCTCATGGAGAGCTTGCAAGGTGTCCGCACCGTGCACGCGTACCGGCTGGAACGACGCCACCTGGACCGGATCGAGGAGGCCTCGGAGCGCGCGCGGGAGATGTCTGTCGGGGTGTTCACGCTGTTCACCCGGTTCGTCGGGCGGATCAACCGGGCCGAGCTGGCCAGTCTCGCCACGATCCTGGTCGCCGGGTTCTGGTTCGTGCGGGCGGGGTGGGTGTCGGTCGGCGAGACGGCGGCCGCGGCGGTGCTCATCCATCGGCTGTTCACGCCGGTGTCCGAGATCCTCTACATCTTCGACGAGATCCAGGAGGCGGGCGCCGGCCTGGCCCGGCTCGTCGGGGTGGGGACGCTGCCGGTGGCGCCGGTGGGCACGATCGTTCCGGTGGTCCCGGACCTCACGCTGGACGGGGTCAGCTTCGGGTACGAGTCCGGGGTGCCGGTGCTCGGCGAGGTGGTGCTGCGGGTGGCGCCCGGGGAGCGGGTCGCGCTGGTCGGCTCGACCGGGGCCGGGAAGACCACGGTGGCCTCGATCGCCGCGGGCATCCTGCGGCCCGTCTCGGGCACGGCGTGGGTCGGCGGCGTGCCCGTCGATCAGCTCGCCCCGGGCGTCGTGGCGATCGTCAGCCAGGAGACCCACGTGTTCGCCGGTGCCCTGATCGATGACGTACGGTTGGCCCGCCCGTCGGCTACGGAGAGTGAGGTCGAGTCGGCGCTCGATACTGTCGGTGCTCTCGACTGGGTGATGCGGCTCCCGAACGGCATGGAGACGCTCGTGGGCGAGGGCGGCCGCCCGCTGACGTCGGCGCAGGCGCAGCAGCTGGCGCTGGCCCGGCTTGTCTTGCTGGACCCGCAGGTGGCGATCCTGGACGAGGCGACCGCGGAGGCGGGCAGTGCGGGCGCGCGGCAGCTGGAGGAGTCCGCGATGGCCGCGACCAAGGGCCGCACGACGTTGCTGGTGGCGCACCGGCTCACGCAGGCGGCGACAGCGGATCGTGTTGTGGTGCTCGAACACGGAAGGGTGGTGGAGGAGGGCACCCACGACGATCTGGTCACGGCGGGTGGCCGGTACGCGGAGCTGTGGTCGGCGTGGCAGTCCCGCTCCCGGGTGGCATCCCCCCTACGCACCTGCGGCGACGTCATGTCCTAGCCCACCCAGTGCCCGCCACCTCCGCAGTGCCCGCCACTCTTGCATATACGACATTTCCGGTATCGGCCGGGTCGGCTGGGGCTGCGTGGCCGGATGACAGCGGAGCCGCACGAGCAACGGTGCACGGCTGCGTGGTGGTTCCATTCTGTGGGACAGGTGGCCGCCTGCTGGGACCGGCGACCACATCTTGGGCCAGCGTCCGCATTGCGGGACCCCCGTCCATTGTGGACGATAATTTTTTCGTTTAATGCGGCTATTGCCCGGCAGCTTTTTCCGGCCGTATGTGAACCTTGGAGAGTTATGGCCCGTATGTGGGCGCAACTCTCCAAGGTCTTGAGCGATCCCACCATGTGAGCGAATGGTCTACATAGTGGAACTGTTCAGCTGGTTCTCGCGCCGCTCACCCTCCGATGCGGTGGCCTTCCGTGGCGGACCTGAGGGCCGTCGCTGTGGGGAGCCGGGACGTCCCGGCCGTGACGGGTCCCCACACCCGCTGTGGGTCGCCATGGTGTGGGGAGCCGCAGCCTCCCCGGCGTCGCGATTCCCCACACGTGGGTGTGGGTGGTCGCGGTGTGGGGAGCCACAGCCTCCTAGCCGTCGCGACTCTCCACACGTGGGTGGGGGTGGCCGCGGTGTGGGCAGCCGCAGCCTCCGCGGCGTCGCGACTTCCCACACGTGGGTGGGGGTGGCCGCGGTGTGGGCAACCGCAACCTCCCCGGCGTCGTGACTGCCCACACCCGGGTGGGGGCGCCCGCTGTGGGGAGCTGGGACCTGGCCGGGCCTGGCGGCGTCGCCTCGCACGGGGACTCCCGGCCGACGGAACCAGCTGAACAGTTACACGTAGTGGGAACTTGTACGCCGTTCGCGGATCTAGGCCAGGGGCGTCGTCCGGACCGGCCGCCGGCCTCGGGAGGTCTACTTCCGGGGATTCGCCGGGGACTAGGCCGGGGCGTCAGTAGGGTGCGCGCCATGAAGATCCGTGAGGAAGAAGTTCGGATTCCGGCGCCCGACGCTGCGATCCGGTCCATAGTGATCCGGCCGGTGGGGGACGGGCCGTGGCCCGGGGTGCTGTACTACACCGACATCTTCCAGCTCACCGAGTCCACCCTGCGGACGGCGCGGCGGCTCGCGGCGTACGGGTTTGTCGTCTGCGTGCCGGAGATCTATCCGCGGGGCGAGGTGGCCGGGGTGGCGCTGGAGTTCGACGACGCCGGGAAGCAGGCCGGGCTGAGCGCGGCGGCCGAGACGACGACGGCGCAGTTCGACTCGGACCGGGTGGCGGCGCTGGACTACCTTGGCGGGCGCGACGACGTGAGCCGGCTGTTCGCGACGGGGTTCTGCCTGGGTGGGCATCTGGCGTTCCGGGCGGCGTTCGACCCGCGGGTCGAGGCGACCGTGTGCTTCTATCCGACCGGTCTGCACAACGGCTCGCTGGGCGCGGACGACCCGGGCTCACTGTCGCAGGCCGCCGAGATCCGGGGGCCGATGATGATTGTCTTCGGCTCGCAGGACCCGCATGTGCCGGCCGACGCGCGCCTGCAAACCATTTCTTCCCTGTACGCCTCCGGGCTCACCGACCTGGAGCTGCACGTTTATCGGGGTGGTGAGCACGCGTTCATGCGCGACATCGGCGCACGTCACGACCCGGTGCTGACCGACCTGGCGCTGACCGAGGCGGTGTCGTTCTTCGCCGGGCGCTGACCCGACCGGGCCGTCCGCGCGGGACAGCCCGGTCGGGCGTGCGGAGATGGTTTGGCACCCGGCCGGGCGAGGTCCCGGGGGCTTTTCGCGTGGGCGTACGTCTAAAGGAGCGTGACCGTCCCCTCCTGGCGTGGGTCATCGAGAGCGTGTGCGGCGATTACCCGATATGTCCCAGGGATTCGCTGCCAGCCCGTGTCGGTCCACGTCTCGAATGTGCGGGGCGGGAGTGGGATGTGGACCGTCAGCGTCTCGCCGGGCTGCGCGGAGACGTTGGCGAAGCCGGCCAGCCAGCGCTCGGGGCGGTCCGGGTCGACCGGCGACGGGCCGATGTAGAGCTGCACCACCTCGCGGCCGGGGCGCGTACCCGTGTTGGTCAGCGTTACCGTTGCCGACTCCGCGGTCACCAAAATCGCGTCGTAATTCCAGCTCGTGTAGCCCAGGCCGTGACCGAACGCGTACAGCGGTGCCACTCCGGAGCGCAACCAGCCGCGGTAGCCGATGAAGATGCCCTCGCTGTACTCGACCACGCCGTCGTGCGGCTCGATCGCCAGCACGGGGCAGTCCTCCTCGTTGCGCGGCCACGTCGTGGGCAGCCGGCCGCCCGGCTCCACGACGCCCAGCAGCACGTCGGCCAGCGCGGCGCCGGCCTCCTGACCGGGGAACCAGGTCAGCACGATGGCGGCCACGTCGTCGGCCCACGGCATCAGCACCGGCGAGCCGGCGTTGACCACGACGATCGTCCGCGGGTTTGCCGCCGCCACCCTCGCGACCAGCTCGTCCTGGCGGCCCGGCAACGCCAGTGACGTGCGGTCGAAGCCCTCCGACTCGACCTGCTCGGTGGTGCCCACCACGACCACCGCCACGTCGGACCCGGCGGCCAGCGCCACCGCCTCCTCGATCATGCCGTCCGCGTCGGGGGACGGCGGGCGGTAACCGAGCGTGGTGGCGACCGAGTGGGCCGCACCCTGGGTGATGGACTGGTCGAGGACCACCTTCACCGGTTCGCCGGCCTCCAGCGACACGGTGAACCGCTCCTCGCGCGGCGAGAGCAGCAGCTCGGCCCGGCCCGCGCCCGGCGGGTGCAGGGTGCCGTCGTAGAGCAACCGCTCGCCCACGGCCAGCGTGAACGTGCCGAACCCGGAGATCGCGAGGGTGTGGTCGCCGCTGACGTCCGGCGTCAAGGTGGCTTCCAGGCGCAGACCGTCCACCGAGTCCAGATCCAGGCCGCCGGGCAGCGAGCCGATCCAGCGCACCGCCGTCCGGTCCAGGCCGAACGTGCGGCCGCCGATCGTCATCCGGATGTCCGACCACTGCTCGCCATGACCGGCGGGCAGGAACGGGCGCGGGTCGGCGCCGGTGGCGAAGGACACTCCGGACAGTGCCCGCCGCAGGCCGTCCAGCGGCGAGATCGTATGCGGCGGCGCGACCTGCGCGCTGCCCCCGCCCAGCACCCGGGCGTCCTCGGCCAGCGCGCCGATCACCGCGACCTTGCTGAGCATGGCGGGGTTGAGGGGCAGCGTCAGGTTCTCGTTGCGGACCAGCACGAACGAGCGGGCCGCGACCTCGTGCGCGATCGCGTCGCCGTCCAACGACATTTCCGATTTATCCGGAATGTCGCCGAGGGCGCCGACGCGCGAGGCCAGCAACAAGACGCGGCGCACCTTCTCGTCGATGAGCTTCTCCGGGACCAGGCCGGTGCGCACCGCGTCGATCAGCGCCGCACCCCACGGGTTCTCCAGGTTCGGCATCGCGATGTCCAGACCGCCCAGCGCCGAGCCCACGGTGGAGCGCGCCGCCCGCCAGTCGGATACCACGACCCCGTCGAAGCCCCACTCGCCCTTGAGGATGTCGTCCTGCAGCCGCTTGTTCGAGGCCATCGGCGAGCCGTTCACCCCGTTGTAGGCGCTCATCACCCCCCAACCGCCCGCCTGCACCACCCGCTCGAACGGCGCCAGATACAGCTCGCGCAGGGCCCGCTCGCCGATCCGGACGTCCACCTCCATCCGGTCGGTCTCGAAGTCGTTGCCGACCAGATGCTTGACCGTCGTCGCCACGCCGTGTGCCTGCACGCCGCGTACGAAACCCACCGCGACCTCGGCGGTGAGCAGCGGATCCTCCGAATAGCACTCGAAATGCCGGCCGCCCAGCGGGGTGCGATGCAGGTTGACCGTCGGGCCGAGCAGCACGTGCACGCCCTTGCGCCGCGACTCCTGGCCGAGCAGCCGGCCGGCCCGCTCGGCGAGATCCACATCCCACGCGGCCGCCAGCGCGGTCGGGCTGGGCAGCGCGATCGACGGATCGTCGGGAGCCCAGCCGGTTCCCCGTACGCCGATCGGGCCGTCCGACATCACCAGCGAGCGCAGCCCGATCCGCGGGATCGCCGGCAACGACCAGAGATCCTGCCCGGACAGCAGCGAGACCTTCTCCTCAAGGTCCAGCTGCCTCACGAGATCGTCGATCATGCAAAACTCCAAGCCTCAAGTACGCAGGTACGAGGCCCCATTCAAGTCCAAGATCGCGCCGCTGGCCCACTCGGCCTCCGCTGACGCCAGCCAATGCACCGCGGCGGCCACCTCCTCGGGCCGCGCGATCCGGCCGAACGGGCTCTGCGCGCGGATCGCGTCACCGGCCGGACCCTCCAGGTGTTCACGCACCATGTCGGTCTCGATGAAACCCGGCGCCACGCCCGCCACCGTGATCCCGTACGGCGCCAGCGCGATCGCCAGCGACTGGCCCATCGCGTTCATCGCGGCCTTGCTCGCCCCGTACGCCGGTTGTTCCGGCTCACCACGGAAGGCGCCCCGGGACGAGACGTTGATGATCCGGCCGCCCCGCTCGCGCATGTGCTGCGCGGCCGCCCAGGTCGCGTTCGCCGCCCCGAACAAATTGACCTCGAAGGTCTCCCGCCACGCGTCGCGCCACCCGGCATAGTCGAGCCCGAACACGGGATGCGGCCGGTCCCGTCCGCCGTAGGCGCCGGCGTTGTTGACGAGGACATCCAAGCCGTTCAGCTGTCGCGCGGCGAGATCCACCATTTCCCGTACGGCGTGCGGGTCTGACAAATCGCCTTTTATGAGGATGTGGCCGTCGCCTGGCAAGTCGGATAAGACGGACTCTGCCTCTTTTTGCGAGTCACGGTGGTGCACCGCAACCCGATCGCCCGACCCGGCGAACCGCTGGGCGATCGCCGCACCCAGCCCACGTGATGAACCGGTGACCAGCACCGCCCGAGAAATCATGCACTCACCTTAAGATTCCCCGCGTGGACACCGAATGCCTGTTCTGCCGCATCGTGGCCGGAGAGATCCCCACGACCGTGGTACACGAGACCGACACGACCATCGCGTTCCGGGACATCGACCCCAAGGCCGCCGTCCACGTGCTGGTCATCCCCAAAACCCACTACCCCGACATCGTCGCGCTCGCCGCCGACCCGGCCGCCGCCGCCGACGTGCTCGCCGCCTCCGCAGCGGTCGCCGAAGCCGAGGGCCTGACCGCCGACGGCTTCCGCGTCCTGTTCAACACCGGCCCCTACGCCGGGCAGGAAGTCTTCCACGTGCACGCACACGTCCTCGGCGGCGAACCCCTCGGCCCGATGCTGGCGATCCGATGACCGCACACTCACGCTACGAGCGCGCCACCCGCAAGGCCCAGGCCACCGGCCGCATCCCCGCCCTCTCGGTCGCGCTGCACCGCGCCGACCGCGAACCGTGGGTGCTCACCGTCGGCGACTCCGGCAACCCGGCCCACCCGCTCGGCCCGGACACCCGCTTCCGGATCGGCTCGGTCACCAAAACCTTCACCGCCGTCCTCGTCATGCAGGCCCGCGACGACGGACTGCTCGACCTCGACCGGCCCGTCGCCGACTACCTCGACGTCCCCGCACACGGCGACGCCACCATCCGGCGGCTCCTCTCGCACACCGCCGGCTTCCAGCGCGAACCCTTCGGCGACGTCTGGGACACCCTGCTCGCCCCGTCCTCCGAGGTGATGCTCGACCAGCTCGACCGGGCCGAACGCGTACTGCCCAACGCCCGCCGCTACCACTACTCCAACCTCGGCCTCGCCGTCCTCGGCCAGCTCGTCGCGAAACTCCGCGGCGGCACCTGGGCCGAAATCGTCGACGACCGCGTCCTGAGCCCGCTCGGCCTCACCGCCACCACCGTGACCGCCCCGCCCCAGGCCGCCGTCGGCTACCTCGTCGACAACTGGTCCGACGCGGCCCGCCCGGAACCCCAGATCGACATGGGCGGCGTCGCCCCCGCCGCCCAGCTCTGGAGCACCGCCCAGGACATGGCCAAATGGGCATCGTTCCTGGTCAGCCCCGACACCGTCGACCCGGACGGCAAGGTCCTGGCGGCCGGCACCCTCGACGAGATGCGCTGGCCGCTGACCACCACCGACGAGACCCTTTGGGCCGCCGGATTCGGACTCGGCCTGCTCCTCATGCCGCAAGGCGGACACGTCACCCACGTCGGCCACGACGGCGCGATGCCCGGCTTCCTGGCCGGCGTCTACGGACGGCGCGGCGACGACACCCCCGCCGGGCTCGGCTGCGCCGTGCTCGGATCATCCGGCACCGCCCGCGAAACCATCGAGCTCGCGCACGAACTGCTCCGGCTCGCCGCCGAACTCGACCCCGCCGACATCCGGCCGTGGACAGCCGCCGCCCCGGCCCCGGAGGCGTACCGGTCGGCGCTCGGACCCTGGTGGAGCGAAGGCCAGCAGTTCCACTTCGCCTGGCACCACGGCGTCCTGCAGGGCCGGCTCGCGGACGCCCCGGCCGGCACCCTGCCCGCCGTGTTCCAGCCGCTGCCGGACCGGCCCGACGTGTTGCGGACCACCGCCGGCCGGGAAGCCGGCGAGCTGCTGCGGCTCACCCGCGACGACGCCGGGGTGATCGTCCGCATGCACTGGGCGACGTACCGTTTCACCCGAGTTCAGGAAGGGTTCGACGGCGGCCCCGCCTCGGCCGGTCAGGGAGCGTGATCCTGGGCTCCGGGCCGATAATGGCATCGGCGTCCAAGCTGTCGAACGGATACGATGGCACGATCCTTAAACGCGCCGCCCGCGCCGGGCGACGACGAGAAAGAGAGCAGGTGGCGGAGGCCTCACGGGCCGCCCTATGACCGGTACGCCGAACCCTTCCAGCGCGGGCTCCAGCGGTGCCGCGCGGGTGCAAACCAAGATCTCGGTCTCCGACCCGAAGATCATGGTGAACCTGCTGGGCGCCAAGGACGAAATCCTCCGATACATCGAGCGCAACCTCGCCAGCGATGTGCACGTGCGCGGCAACGAGATCACCATCACCGGGGACCCGGCCGAGAACGCCACCGCCGAGCGCCTGTTCTCCGAGCTCATCGAGCTGATCGAGAAGGGCGAGACGCTCACCGTCGACTCGGTGCGCCGCACCGCCAACATGCTCGAGGAAAACACCACCGAGCGCCCGGCCGAGGTGCTCACGCTGAACATCCTGTCCCGCCGGGGCCGCACGATCCGGCCCAAGACGCTGGGCCAGAAGCACTACGTCGACGCCATCGACGAGAACACGATCGTCTTCGGCATCGGCCCCGCCGGCACCGGCAAGACCTACCTGGCCATGGCCAAGGCGGTGCAGGCGCTGACCGCCAAGCAGGTCAGCCGCATCATCCTGACCCGCCCGGCGGTCGAGGCCGGCGAGCGGCTGGGCTTCCTGCCGGGCACGCTGAACGAAAAGATCGACCCGTATCTGCGGCCGCTCTACGACGCGCTGCACGACATGCTCGACCCGGAGGCCATCCCGCGCCTGATGGCGGCCGGCACGATCGAGGTCGCGCCGCTGGCGTACATGCGTGGCCGGGCGCAGCCGTTGGACGCCAAGGTGCTGACGCCGGAGGGCTGGCGGCCGATCGGTGATCTCGCGGTCGGCGACCTGGTCGTCGGGTCCGACGGCCTGCCCACGCCGGTGCTCGGGGTCTACCCGCAGGGCCGAAAAGAGGTCTATCGCGTCACCACCCAGGACGGCGCGTCAACCATCGCGTGCGGCGAGCACCTGTGGACGGTCCGCACGGTGGATGACCGCAGCCACGGCCGTCCTGCCCGTGTCCTGCAGACCCAGGACATGATCGGCAAGCTCCGCCGCGGGCATGTTCACCGGTACGAGCTGCCGCTGGTCGCGCCCGTGGAGTTCGTCCCGCAGGACGTGCCGATGGACCCGTACGCCTTGGGCCTGCTGCTCGGGGACGGCTGCCTGACAACGCGGAGCACACCGTCGTTCAGTACCGCCGACCCGGAACTGGCCGAAGCGCTGGACGCGGCTCTGCCGAAGATCTCGCTATTCCGTAAGTCCGAGATCGACTATGTGTTGCGTCGTGCCGACGGCGGTGGTCGCGGCGGCGTGATCACCGCGAACCCGGTTACCGCCGTACTCCGTGAGCTGCAACTGGCCGGCACGAAGTCGGAGACGAAGTTCGTCCCCGAGGCGTACCGGTTCAACAGCGCGGCCGTGCGGCTCGCGATCTTGCAGGGCCTGTTCGACAGCGACGGTGGCCCGGTCACCCAGCTTGGGCGCACCTGCCGCATCCAGTACACGACCTGCTCGGAGCGGCTGCGCGACGACGTGGTCTTCCTGGTGCGCTCGCTCGGTGGAGTGGCGTATTGGCGTCGTCGTCCGGCGCTAGGCCGCAAGCCCGGCCTTGCGAAGGGCCGGGAGGTGGGTTACCGGAACGACGCGTTCGTGCTGGACATCCGCCTGCCCGAGGGTGTTCAGCCGTTCCGGCTGGCCCGCAAGCGCGCGGCCTACGACGCCACCGGCGGCGGGCGGCCGATGCGGTTCATCCACGAGATCGAGCCGATGGGCGAGACCGAGACGGTCTGCATCCAGGTCGCCGCGGAAGACTCGCTCTACGTCACCGACGACATGATCGTGACGCACAACACGCTGAACGACGCTTTCATCATTTTGGATGAGGCGCAGAACACGACGCCCGAGCAGATGAAGATGTTCCTCACCCGGCTCGGGTTCGGTGCCAAGATCGTGGTCACCGGCGACGTCACGCAGGTCGACCTGCCCGGCGGGACGACCAGCGGTCTCAAGATCGTGCGCCAGATCCTGCAGGGTGTCGAGGACGTGCACTTCGCGGAGTTGTCCAGCTCCGACGTCGTCCGGCATCGTTTGGTGGCCGAAATCGTTGACGCGTACGCGAAGTACGACGCCGAGCAGGAACAACTCGCCGCTCAATCCGTCCACGCCGTGCCCGGCCGCGCCGCCAGTGGTGGCCGTCCCGGGCGTAGGCGCTGATCCAAGGGGTACAACCACCACTATGTCCATCGAGATCGCCAACGAGTCGGGAGTCGAGGTCGACACCGACGCGATCCTCGCGGTGGCCCGGTACGCGCTCGACGAGATGGGTGTCAACCCGCTCGCCGAGCTGTCCATCCTGCTGGTCGACGTCGACTACATGACCGAGCTGAACCATCGCTGGATGGGTGGCGACGGCCCGACCGACGTCCTCGCGTTCCCGATGGACGAGGGCAGCGTCGACCACGGTCCGGGTGAGGCCGGCACGGGTGAGCCCGCGCTGCTGGGCGACATCGTGCTCGCGCCCGAGGTGGCGGCCAAACAGGCGGCGGCGTCGGGTCACGCGGCGGCCGACGAGCTGGCGCTGCTCACCGTGCACGGCGCGCTGCACCTGCTGGGGTACGACCACGCCGAGCCGGACGAGGAGCGGGAGATGTTCGGGCTTCAGAACCGTCTCCTGGCGAGCTGGCGTGCCGGCCGGCAGGCCGGCTGAGTCCCATGGAGCCCGCCAATCTAATCGCGGCAGGTTCGGCGTCGGCCGGCCTGCCGGACGTTCAGCTGATCATTTACGCGGTCGTGCTGGTGTTCCTGGCCGGTCTGGCGTCGATGGCGGACGCCGCCCTGGGCAGCGTCTCGGCGGCCCGGGCGGCGGAGATGGCCCGCGAGGGCAAGCGCGGCGCCGCGGCGCTGGCCGCCGTCGCCTCCGATGTGGTGCGCCATCTCAATCTGCTGCTTCTGCTGCGGCTGCTCTGTGAGCTGACCGCGACCACGCTGGTCGCGTTGGTGGCCGTGGACAGCTGGGGGATCGGCTGGCGGGCGGCGCTGGTCACGGCCGGAGCGATGACGGTGGTCAGCTTCGTCGTGGTCGGGGTGGCGCCGCGGACGGTCGGCCGCCAGCACGCGTACGCGGTGGGCCTGGCGGCGGCGCCGCTGGTCCGCTGGCTGGGCAAGGTGCTGAACCCGCTGGCGTCGCTGCTGATCCTGATCGGGAACGCGGTGACGCCGGGCCGGGGTTTCCCGGAGGGTCCGTTCGGCAGCCAGGTGGAGCTGCGCGAGCTGGTCGACCTGGCCGAGCAGCGAGGCGTCGTGGAGCACGGCGAGCGCGAGATGATCCATTCGGTGTTCGCGCTGGGTGACACGATCGCCCGTGAGGTGATGGTGCCGCGCACCGAGATGGTGTGGATCGAGGCGTCGAAGTCGCTTCAGCAGGGCCTGTACTTGTTCTTGCGGTCCGGTTTCTCCAGGATTCCGGTGATCGGCGAGAGTGTCGACGACGTGCTGGGCGTCCTGTATCTGAAGGACGTGATCCGCCGTACCCAGTCGGGTGACACGGAGGCGTCGTCGGAGGCAGTGTCGGACGTGATGCGCTCGGCGACGTTCGTGCCGGAGTCGAAGCCGGTGGACGATCTGCTGTCCGAGATGCAGGCGGCGCGCACCCACCTGGTGATCGTGGTGGACGAGTACGGCGGTACGGCCGGGCTGGTCACGATCGAGGACATCCTGGAGGAGATCGTCGGGGAGATCACCGACGAGTACGACGTCGAGCGTCCGCCGGTGGAGCATCTCGACGACGGCGCGGTGCGGGTGACGGCGCGGCTGCCGATCGAGGATCTGGGGGAGATCTTCGGCGTGGAGCTTCCGGCCGACGAGGTGGAGACGGTCGGCGGTCTGCTGGCGCAGACGCTGGGCCGGGTGCCGATTCCGGGTGCGCAGGCCGATGTGGGTGGGCTGCGCCTGGTGGCCGAGGGTACGACGGGCCGGCGCAACCGGATCGATTCGGTGCTGGTCCGCAAGATTGAGCCGGCGCCGGGCGCCGAGGAACATCCCGATACGACTGATTCCGAGGAAAGACAGACCGCTGATGCCTGACCAGATCTTCTCCGGTGCCGCCGTCCCGGCGGCCGACGGCGTGGCGCTGAGCGCCGAGGACGCCAAACTGGTCACGCTGGCGCGCAGCTCACGCGCCCGGGTGGGTGCGGTCGAGGGTGCGGCCGTACGCGATCAGGACGGGCGGACGTACGCCGCTGCCACGGTGGTGTTGCCGAGTTTGGCGGTGACCGCGTTGCAGCTGGCGGTGGCGTCCTCGGTGGCGGCGGGGGCGACGAAGCTGGAGGCGGCGGCGGTGGTGACGGAGGCGTCCGAGTTGGACGGAGCGGGTCACGCGGCGGTGCGCGACATGTCCGCGGAGGCCCCGATCCACGTGGCGGCCCCGGACGGTTCGCTGCTGGGCTCGGTCACCGCATGACCGACAACTCTGGCCGGGACGAGCGTCGGCTCACTCCGGGGGAGCGTAATGAGATCCGGCGTCAGGAGCGTCGTGCGGCCCGGCGGGCTGACGGCGCTGCCGGGGGTGGGTCTGCGGGGAGCACGTCTGGCGGTGGGTCTGCGAAGCGGGCCGCGAGCGCGTCGGGCCGGGATGCGGGGAGCGCCTCCGGCAGCCGGGGTGGGGGCGGCGCCGCTAAGAGCCGCCGGGCTTCTGGGGCCGGTGCCGCAGGCGGGCGTCGCGGGCCAATCCGGGGCCCGGAACGGCGTGGGTCGGCGGGGGCGGAGCCGTCGCGTACGGCTAAAAATGTCGCTGAGCGTGAGTCCGGGTCGGTGAGTTCGGCGCGGCCGGCGCATCGGCATAAGGAAGCGGTGCGCCAGGTTGACCGTGACGACGTCTACCGCGCCGGGTTTGCCTGTTTTGTCGGGCGACCCAACGCGGGCAAGAGCACGCTGACGAACGCGATCATCGGGCAGAAGATCGCGATCACCTCGAACAAGCCGCAGACGACCCGGCACGTGATCCGGGGGATTCTGCATCGGGAGGACGCGCAGCTCGTCCTGGTGGACACGCCGGGGCTGCATCGGCCGCGGACGCTGCTGGGGGAGCGGCTCAACGATCTCGTGCGGGAGGTGTGGAGCGAGGTCGACGTGATCGGCGTGTGTTTCCCGGCGGACGAGCCGGTGGGGCGCGGCGACCGGTTCATCTCGGCGGAGATGGCCGAGCTCAAGGCGACGATCGTGGCGGTGGTGACGAAGGTCGATCTGGTGTCGCCGGAGGTGCTGGCCAAGCACCTGCTCGCGGTCAGTGAGCTGCATGATTTCGCCGAGATCGTGCCGGTGAGCGCGGTGTCCGGGCATCAGGTGCAGACGCTGGTCGACGTGATGATCAAGTATCTGCCGGAGTCGCCGCAGCTGTATCCGGACGACGTGCTGACCGATGAGCCGGAGCAGGTGCTGATCGCGGAGCTGATTCGGGAGGCGGCGCTGGAGGGCGTGCGTGACGAGCTGCCGCACTCGATCGCGGTGCTGGTCGAGGAGATGATGGTCGAGGGTGGCCTCACGAAGATCTACGCGAATCTGTACGTGGAGCGGGACAGCCAGAAGTCGATCGTGATCGGGTCGCGCGGGTCGCGGCTCAAGGACGTCGGCAGCCAGGCGCGGCAAGAGATTGAACAGCTTCTCGGCACCCGGGTGTATCTCGATCTTCATGTGCGGGTAGCGAAGGAGTGGCAGCGTGATCCCCGCCAGCTCCGCAAATTGGGTTTTTGACCATATGGGATAAGTCACGCTGGTTTGAACCTTTAGGCCCGGCTTGGGTAACAACGGGCGTATGCGTAACCGGTACCTGGATCTGCTGCGGGCCGTGGCGACCCTGCGGGTGGTGGTCTACCACTCGACCGGCTGGGCAGCACTAACCGTGATATTTCCGGCAATGTCGGTCATGTTCGCGTTGGCCGGGTCGATGATGGCGGCCTCGCTCGACCGGTACGGTCCCTGGGCCGTCGAGCGCAGGCTGCACCGCCTTCTGCCGGCGGTCTGGGTCCTGGTCGGGGTCGCCGTCCCCAGCATGCTGATCTCCGGCCTGGTGTGGAACTGGACGATCCTGCTCTGGGCGTTCCCGATCCAGGATCCGCCCGCGACCGGCTTCTGGATGGAAGGCCTCGCGGCCATGTGGTATTTGCGGGACTTCCTCTGGTTTGTCCTTCTCTCGCCGCTGGCCCTCCCGGTGTTCCGGCGTTTCCCGCTTCCCACGATCCTTTTCCCGTACGCCGGGTTGGCCGTGATCACCTTCGCCGGTATCGCGCCGCCGGCCGTTGTTCGCGACCTCGCGCTTTACGGCGGCGCCTGGCTGCTGGGGTTCGCCCACAATGACGGCATGCTGACGCGGCGCCGGTGGTGGTTGATCGGGGCGCTGGCGGTTGCCGGTGCGGCGTGGAGTCTCACTCATCCCGGTCCGCGCGGGCTGGACCTGAACGACATCCCGCTGGGTAATGCGCTGTGGTCCGCCGCCTTCATCCTGATTTTTCTGAGTATTTCGCCCGTGATGCGGGCGCGCCGGGTCCTTACTGTTCTGAATGCTCGGGCGCTGACGATCTACCTCTGGCATGTTCCGTTGATCGTGGCGGTGGTGAAGTTTGCCGAGGCGGTCGGGTTGCCGGTGGCGGGCTGGACCGGGATCAGTTGGCGGCTGGCCGTGGTTGCGGTGTTGCTCGCCATCGTGGTGCTTGCGGTGGGGTGGGTGGAGGATGTGTCGGCCGGGCGGCGGCCGTCGTTGGTGCCTGGCGGCCGCCCGGTTGTCGCGGTGTCGCCCGTTGCGCCGGAGTTGGTATCTAGCGCGCGGTGACGGGTCTTTTAGCGCGCGGTCACGGTCGCGTCGCCGCTTCCCGTTCGTACGTCGATCGTGTTCTTCGCGGCCGGATCGTTCGTGATGCCCACGAGTGCCTCGTCGCCGGAGCCGGTGTCGGTGCTGACGCGATAGCTGCCGGCCGGCACCCGCACGTTCACGTCGCCGCTGGTGGTCTGCGCCCGCACCGGATTCGGCGCGGACAGCTCCGCGTTGATGTCGCCCGAGGTGACCTTGAGGTCGACGGCACCGGCCGCGTTCAGCGCCTCGATGTCGCCCGAGGTGGTCTGCACCGTGACCGTGCTCTTCGCGTCCAGCACCCGGATGTCGCCGGATGTGCCGCGCACCTTCACCGGGCCGGTCGGCTCGCGGACCGTCACGTCCCCGCTCGTCAGCTGGAGGTCCGTGGTGCCGACGCCGGTGAGCAGGATGTTGCCGGAGCGCAGCTCGCCGCTGACCGCCACGTTGGCCGGCGCGGTGATCTCGTACGACACCGAGCAGTTGCGCCCGCACGACGTGTCCAGCACCAGGGAGCTGCCGTCCATCCGGTACGAGTCGCCGGGGTTCGCGGTGCCGCGGACCACCCGCTTGACGGCCGTGTCGGCGACCGCTCCCGTGTTCACCACGACGTCGCCGCTGCCGCCGTTGACCCGGATCTCTGTGATCTTCGTCTTCACCGAGTCCTCGTACGTCATCTTCGCCCCGAGAACCCCGGCACAGCCCGTCAGGGTGGTGGCGGCCGCGGTGGCGACGGCGAGGATTCCGGCACGCCGGGCGAATGTGGTGGTCATGTCCATGAACCTATTGATGGTGGGAGCTTCACACCATCGGTCCTGTCACTGACTGACCCCCTAGATGACCCTGAGATCCTGTCAGGGTCCGCTTCGGATCATGTCGTACCCGCGCGGCAGAATGTGCAGATGCCCACCGGATCCGGTTATCGCCGCCAGCTCTACCGCGACGACGCGGTGGTCCTGCGTGTGCAGAAGCTGGGGGAGAGCGACCGGATCATCACGCTGCTGACCCGCCGGCACGGCCGGCTGCGCGCGGTGGCCCGGGGAGTCCGGCGGACGAATTCACGTTTCGGGGCCCGGCTCGAGCCGTTCGGGCACGTCGACCTGCAGCTCGCCGGCTCGCCCGAGGGGCTGGGCAGCTCGCTGCACTCGGTCAGCCAGGTCGAGGCGATCGAGCTGTACGGGAAGAAGTTCCTCACCGACTACCCGCGCTATACGGCGGCCAGCGCCATCGCGGAGACCGCCGAGCGACTCACCCCGATCGAGCGGGACCCGTCGCTGCGGCTTTTCCAGCTCACCCTGGGCGCGTTGCGGGCGCTCGCGGCCGGCGAGCATTCCGGCGGCCTGGTCCTCGACGCCTACCTCTTGCGGGGGATGGCCACCGCCGGTTGGGCGCCCGCGCTCGCCGAGTGCGCGGTCTGCGGCGATCCGGGCCGGCACGCCGCGTTCTCGGTGCCGGCCGGCGGCGCGGTCTGTCCCGACTGCCGCCCGCCCGGCGCCGCGCACCCGAGCCCGGCCACCCTCGCGTTGATGAGTGCCCTCGCCACCGGCGACTGGGCGATAGCGGACGCCACCGAGACCCCGGTGCGCCGCGAGTGCAGCGGCCTGGTCGCCGCACACCTGCAATGGCACATGGAGCGGGCCCTGCGCTCGCTCCCGCTAGTGGATCGACGGGAGATCTGATGACGCGACCACCCACCCCTCATCTGTCCGGTGCCCGGCCACCGGACCTGCCGAAGGCTGCCGTCCCGCGCCACGTGGCGATCGTGATGGACGGCAACGGCCGGTGGGCCAAGGAACGCGGACTAGGCCGCACGAAGGGCCATGAGCAGGGCGAGCACTCGCTGTTCGACACCATCGAGGGGGCCATCGAGATCGGCATCCCGTACCTGTCGGTCTACGCCTTCTCCACCGAGAACTGGAAGCGGTCGCCGGAGGAGGTGCGCTTCCTGATGGGCTTCAACCGCGATGTGATCCGCCGCCGCCGCGACGAGCTGATCGATCTCGGCGTCAAGGTGGTCTGGTCCGGCCGGCGCGGCCGCCTCTGGAAGAGCGTGATCTCCGAGCTGGAGACCGCCGAGGAGATGTCGAAGAACAACAACACGCTGACCCTGCAGTTCTGCGTGAACTACGGCGGCCAGGCCGAGATCGCCGACGCCGCCGCCGCGATCGCGCGCGACGTGGCCGCCGGCAAGCTCAAGGCCGACAAGATCAGCGAGAAGACGATCGCGCGATACCTGTACCACCCCGAGGTTCCCGAGGTGGACATGTTCCTGCGCCCGTCCGGCGAGCAGCGCACGTCCAACTTCATGCTCTGGCAGTCCGCGTACGCCGAGATGGTCTATTTGGACACGCTCTGGCCCGACTTCGACCGCCGCCATTTGTGGTATGCGTGTGAGCTGTTCGCGTCGCGCGACAGGCGGTTTGGCGGCGCGCTGCCCAACCCGGTGAGCCCTACGTAGGAGGTTCGTCGTTTGCTTGTGCCGGGCAGGGCTGGTGGCGGACAGTCCTGCTCAGCTCGCCGGGGTTCGGGGCTCAGCCCGTCAATGCTTTTACGGCCGAGTCCACGTCGGACAAATCGGGTAAGACGATGTGCGCGCCGGCGAGCTCGAGATCGGCCATCCGGGTCGAGCCGGTGGCCACGCCGACGACGAGCGCCCGATTGGCCAGCCCCGCCTCGACGTCGTTCACCGTGTCGCCGACGACGACCGGCGTGAACCGCTCCTCGTACTTGGCCTCCGCCCGTTCCAAGCTGCGCCGCACCAGACTGGCCCGCACGCTGTCGTCGGTGCCGTAGCCGCCGACCTCCGCGTCGAAGACCGTCGCCAGGCCGAACGCCGCGACCTTGGCATGCGCGACCGCCGGCACGTTCCCGGTCACCAGGGTCTGCACGACACTCGTGTCCGCCGACAGCCGGTCGAGCACGTCCTTGACGCCCGGCATCAACGCACCCTGCTCGGCGAAGAGGTGGGCCGTCTCCTCGACCTGTCTGATATATCGGGCGAAAAAGTCCTCCGGGGCATATTCCGTGATCCCGTGCGCCGCGAACACTTCGGCGCATATGTCCAGGTCGGTGCGCCCACCAAAGATCGGCTTCGCCCGCCAGTCCAGCCCGGTGACCTCGGTGAACGCGGCACGCCACGCCGTCGCCGCCACGCCACCCCCACGCAGCAGCGTGTAGTCGACGTCCCACATGACGAGGCGCCTCACTTGCGGAGCACCCCCGTCAGCCGTGCGCGGCTCACTTCCCGAGGGCCCGTTCGCTGTGCGCGAGCCTGGTTCACTCCTGGATTGCGCGTTCGGTGTGTGCGTGCCCGGTTCGCTCCTGGATTGCGCGTTCGGTGTGTGCCTGCCTGGTTCGCTCCTGGATTGCGCGTTCGGTGTGTGCCTGCCTGGTTCGCTCCTGGATTGCGCGTTCGGTGTGTGCCTGCCTGGTTCGCTCCTGGATTGCGCGTTCGGTGTGCGCCTGCCCGGTTCACTCGCGGAGTGTCCGTTCGATGTGCGCGACCTTGGCCTCCAGCGCGTTGGTCACGCCGGGCCGCACGTCGGCCTTCAGCGACAGGCTCACCCGGGGAGCCTTCGCCGACACCACCTCGACGGCCTGCTTGATCACGGCCATGACTTCGTCCCACTCGCCCTCGACGGTGGTGAACATGGCATCGGTCCGGTTCGGCAGCCCGGAGGCTCGCACGACCCGGATCGCCTCGGCCACCAGATCCCCGACAGAGTCACCCACGCCCAGCGGCGTCACAGAGAATGCAACCAGCACACCCCCATGCTCCCAGGCGAGCCCCGCCCGAGCGAGCCCGGCCGATCATCAACGCGCCGGCCCGGCCCCGAGTGCGTGCGGCTGATCGTCAGCCGCCGGTTTCGGCCGAGATCCGCGCGCGGGTGGCGGCACAGGTGCGGACGGGCGTGGCGGCGCGGGCGCGGACAGAATGATTCGCTCCCGATTGCAGCCGCCGTCCAGCTATGTGGGACACGGCAACCGCATCGTGGACTTTCGGCGGACCTTGGAGACTTTGGCCCACATACGAGCCATAACTCTCCAAGGTTCACATCCGGCAGGGAAATGCCCGGGGACGAAAGTCGTGTTGCAGGACAAAAGTTCGTCCATAATGGACACGGGTCTCACATCGCGGACCGCAGGTTCAGGATGTGGTCGCCGCTCCCAGTACCTGGAACTGTTCAGCTGGTTCGGCCCCGCGCGGAGCACTTCGCGACGACCATGCCGGCGGCGACCAATCCCGATAGCATGGCTCAACGGCACATACACGAAATATCGGATATATCCAGGTCGCGAAACGGCGGGCCACGGCATCGGAATGGCCGCGACCGTGATCTGCCGCTGCCGCTGCCGCTGCCGCTGCCGCTGCCGCGACCCGCTGCCGCGACCGTGATCCGCTGCCGCGACCGTGATCCGCTGCCCGCTGCCCGCTGCCCGCTGCCCGCTGCCCGCCGCCTGCGGCCGCCTGCGGCCTGCGGCCTGCAACCCGTCGCCCGCCGCGCAAACGCCCACCTGCGGACCGGAACGCAGCCTTCGTGCGCCGCGAGCAGCGCGCCTGGGCGATCGCCGGGCGCGGGGAAGCGCCCGGCCGCCGGGGTTGTCGCGGCGCCGGGTGGGTGGGTGCGCGGTCAGGCCGGCTGGGGCTGGGCGACCCGGGTTGCCGCGGCGCCGGACGTGTGCGGGCGGGGTCAGGCCGGCTGGGGCTGGGCGACCCGGGCCGCGGCTCGGTCGAGGAGCTGCAGGACGTCGTCTCGGCTGCGGTGCAGGCGGTCGTTCCACGTTGTCAGGTCGCGGACGCGGGCCGCTCGGACCATCGGCGGGCACGGTGGGCCGACCGGGTCGGCGGTGGGGCGTGGGCTCGCGTCGAACAAAGCGTGCCACAGGGCGTCGATGGCCGGGTACGCGTACTCGGCGTGCGGGCTCTGCATCCAGCCCGCGTGCATCACGGCGCCGACCAGGCATGCCTGCACGACGTTCGCGTGGTCCAGGCGGCTCGGGAAGAACCGCTGGCCGGACCGGCGGCGGCCGTGCGGGGTCTGGGTGACGTACCACGTGCGTTGCACCCAGCCCCGGCTGACCACGCCGCGGGCGGCGGTGAGCACGGCTAGTGCTTCCTGATGCCGGCGGTTCACCGGGGTCCCGTACGAAGGCAGCGGGTCGGCCTCGACGGCCGATGGCAATAGCGCGGCCTTCAACGCCGAAGCAAGCCGCGCGGCCAGCCCCGCCGGGCGCTGTGGAGTGATCGTCATGGGCACGTCCGCCTCCCTCACCGACTAGCGTGATCTCCCGATTGTGCCGCGCCCGTCGGCATACGGAGAAGGTCATCGGTGTGCCACGCGTCGCAGGACCCGGCGCGGCGGGGCTTCAGCGCTGCGCGGACGCGAGGGCCTGGCGCATCGTGTCGGCGGTGACCGGGTGGCCGATTCCGCCGTACGGTCCGTAGATCCGGGCGTACGCGGGCTGGCCGACCTCGACGCGCCAGCTGCCGGAAAGACCGCCCACGTCGTACGCGTCGTACCCGATCGCGTCCAGGAAAGCGGTCGCCTGCTTCTTGGCGTCCGGATCGTCGCCCGCGATCGTCAGCACCGAACGGTCCTCGGCGCCCGCCGGCCGGTCCAACGCGCCGAGATGCCGGTAGTTGATGTTGTTGAACACCTTCACCAGCTTGGCGCCGGCCAGGAACCGCTGCTCCAGCTCGGAACTGGTCACCGACTTATCGTCTAATAAGGCGAAATTTCCATCACGACGCGGGTAGTAGTTGTTCGTATCCAGCACGATCTTGCCCGCGAGCGCGTCGACGGGCAGCTCCCGGAACCTCCCGAACGGCACGCTCACCACCACGAGCTCGCCCGCGGCCGCCGCCTCCGAGGGGGTATCCGCCCGCGCGTGCGGACCGAGCGAATCCACCAGGTCCGCAAGCGTCGACGGCCCCCGCGAATTGCTCAGCACCACGTCGTACCCGGCCGCCACCGCTAATCGCGCAACCGTGCCGCCGATTTTCCCGCTTCCGATGAAGCCGATCGTCGTCATACTCCGGAAGCTACTCGGGGATGCTATTGAACAGCAGTACCGCGCAGCAGCCCGGCGACCTCGATCGCCAGGTCGGTCGCCGCCTCGATCTCGGCCTTGCGGATCGAGACGCTTTCCACGTGAAAACCGAACGGCACCCCGAGATCGGCACAGCAGTCGACCAATTCCCGCGCGATCGAGACGCATTCCCGGTACGAGTCGGCGAGTGGATCGGACGAATTCAGCAGCATGCCGGAAACCCGGGGCGGCACCTCCACGCCGAGCCACTGGAGGAATTCGAGCGTCTTCGGCGAGCCGCACAACGACAGCGTGAAGATCACCGGGCGGATCGGGAGGCCGCGGGTCTGGCATTCGGAGGCGTACGAGGTCAGCAATGCTCTTGTCTGTGCGGCGTCGTAGATGACCTGCGAGATGAAGAACGAGCAGCCGCGCTCCTGTTTGGCGACCATCCGCAGGTGCTCGTCGCCGGAACGGGCGTGCCGTTCGGGGATCACCACGGCGCCGAGCGGGAGATCCGGGCGGACCTCGGAGTGCAGTTTCTGGGCCCGGCGCAGGTCGGTCCGCACGGTCTTGCCGCCGGAGGACGCGCCCACGAAGACGCTCAGCACCCGGGACAGATCGAGGTCGGTGAGCCACGTGCGCAGCTCGTCCTCCTCGTACTTGCCGACGCAGCGGTAGATCACCACCGGGCGGTCCCACTCGCCGAGGTGCGTCTCGTAGAACGAGGCCGGGTCCATCGTCGGCAGGTACGGGAACGGGCGCTCGTCCGGGTTGCGATCCGACTCGTCGTCGATGTCGTAGAGGATGAGGCCGTCGAGATCGAGCGGGGCCAGGCGCTGGAGGGTGACCGAGGCGATCTCGCGCACCCGCTCGGGGCTGGCGCTGCGGCGCGGCGGGGTGATGCCGAACAGCATCACCCCGCCTTGCGCCTCCGCGAGTTGCTCTTGCAGAGAAGGACGCGACACCTGGCCCAGCCTAGGGTCAGTGGATCGCGCAGCAGGGGGTGGGGTTGGGGACCTCGAAGGGCCGCAGCACGCCGCCGACGGCGGGCACGATCGTCAGCACCAGCTCCCCGTTACGGAACTGCGGGCGTACGAAATCCTGGGTGTCCAGAATGTCCGAGTCAGCGAAAGGCTCGCCGCCCAGCACCTCCACCCGGTCGATCGCACTGCGGGACACCACGTCGCCGACCGTGATCGTTCCGACCAGTTTGTCCCAGCCCGGATAAATCACGGCACGACCGGATTGTCCGCTCAGCGCCGCCGACGCCCCCGACGACAGCGCCGGCGCCGTCTCGTACGTCCCGGAACCGGTCAGGCTGATCGCCACGTGCGCGAACGGCTCCCGCGCCAGGTGCGTGCAGGCCAGCACCGGGGCCGGGTCCAGCGACAGGATCCAGTGGTCAGCCTCGTGCAGCTCGCGATGACCGAGGCTGACCCCCACCGTGGACAGGGTCACCGGGGCAGGATGAAGATCGGGTTGGCGTAGAACCACAGGTCACCCCACGGGTCCGACCCGCCGGTGGCGTCCAGCTTCGGACCGAACGGGTCGATCGCGGCGCCGTTCAGGCCGGGCTGGGTGCGGTTGCCGTCGGTGCCGCGCAGGCGCACGTAGAACGGCGTGTCGAGACGGCCCAGCGCGTAGGTCACCTTGAACGTGCCGGACTTCTGCGACACCTCGTACGACTTGACCACCTTGGCGGTCGGCGCGGAGAAGCTGTCCTTGTCCTTGACCGGGCCGGTGATCGAGCCGCGGATCACGTCCACCCGGTTGAGCACCGGCAGGTTCTGCGCCCAGTTCGGCATGTCCTGCAGGCCGATCTCGATGGTGAGCTCGACCGAGGTGCCACGCTTGACGAGCAGGACGCCACCCAGCGGCGTACCGCTCGACGAACGACGGTCGCCCGCCTCGCGCACCTGCACGTCCAGCGACTTGATCAGACGGCCGTGGTCCACCCAGACCCGGCCGGCGCGCAGTCCGTCCATGACCGACTTGTACGAGAACGACTTCGCACCCACGTTGGTCCGGCTGTACTGGCCGGGCCAGAAGTCTGCGGCCGTGGTCAGCGTCTTGCCGGTGTAGACCGGGTCGTTGTAGCGGCCGTTCTTCTCGAAGTCGCTGTTCGGGCCGCGGTCGCTCTGGTCGAGGTAGACCACGTGCGAGTCGGAGTTGGCGGTGATCCACCACGACTTGCCCTCGGCCAGCAGACTGTCCCAGAGGCCGCCGACGGTCGAGGTCATCCAGTCGAAGCCACCCCAGGTCCGGTACGACTCGAGCGGGTACGGCTGGAACGAGTCGGCCGCCGGGCTGTTGTCGTAGGAGCCACGGTTGCCGCCCTTGCCGAACGGCGCGGGGATGCCGCCGGCCTGGTGACCGGGCGCGCCCTCCATGCCGACCGCGATGTCCGGGGCGGTGTCGCGCCAGCTACGCAGCTCGTGCGGCGAGTCGAGGCCCTTACGCGCCGGGTGGTTGGCGAAGAACAGCGCGTCGTCGACCTTGCGGGCCTTCACCTGCGAGGCCAGGAACTTGAGACCGGCGAGCGCCTGCGCCTCGTTCTGCGCGACCGTGTTGGTGGCCGGCTGCTGGCTGCCGTCGTAGGTCTGCTCGAACTTCTTGAGCACGTCGACCTCGTGCTGGCCGGGGTGCACGATCACGGTGGCGTGCTCGGCGGCCGGGATGTTCCACTCCAGACCCTGGAACGTGAGCAGATCCTTGATCTGGTCACGGGTCTTGCGGATGTCCGGGTTGACGATGTCCACACCGATCTTGGCGTGCGCGTTGCTGCCGTGGTCGGTGATGACGATCCAGTCGAAGCCGTACGCGTGTGCGTGCTTGGCCTGGTCCACCACCCGGTACTGGCCGTCGTCGCTGTGCTGCGTGTGGATGTGGTGGTCGCCGGCGAGCCACTGGAACTCGCCCTTGTCGTTGCCGCCACCCTGCGGGCCGTGCGAGTGCGTTAAGCCCGCGGCGTTCGCGACGGCCGGGGTGGCCAGCACCGAAGCGGCCGCGCCCGCGCCGAGCAGACCGGCACGGCGAAGGAAGCCACGCCGGGAGACATCGGACGGCGAAAGCTCGCTGTCCGGGATGCTCATGTCGAGGGCCGGCGATGCGTCCGAGCCGGCACCCTCGTGGATGTGCTCGTGACCGTGGTCGTGTCTGTGACCCATGTCGATTTGTCCCCGCAATCCAAGAGTGCATATATGCGTTCGTGCGAAACCATCTCTGGATAGCGGGAACTGCCGATGTCGATTGCGTGAGCGCGCGACTAACTTCGGCGCTCGGTCAACCAATGATGGGACGGAACGCCCCGGCCACGACGGTGATCGTCAGCGTCGCGGCGGCGAGCACACCCGCGCCCGAAATCAGCACGGCGTCGGCCACGGTGAAGACCTGCTTACGGGCGAACGTGCGGGCGTTGCCGGAGTCGAAACCGCGCGCGTCCATCGCCACCGCCAGCCGGCCACCGCGCCGCAGGGCACCGACCAGCAACGCGAACGCGGTCGAGACGAACAGCCGCACCTGGGCGATCGGGTTGCGGCCCGCGTCCACCCCGCGCGCCCGCCGGGCCAGCGTGATCATCTGCCATTCCTCGCCGAGCAGCGGGAGCAGCCGGAACGCCGCCAGCGCGCCGATCGCGAACCGGGCCGGCGCCTTCGCGTTCTGCACGAGCGCGTCGGCCAGATCGGTCGGGTCGGTGGTCGCGAAGACGATCACGCCGGGCACCGCGACGGCGAAAATCCGCAAGATCAAGGCCAAGGCGCTCATCAGTACGCCCGTGGTCACGTCGAACGGGCCCAGTTCGAGCAGCAGCCGCCCACTGCGGTCGGCGGCGAACAGCACGATGGTGACCAGGACCCCGAGTGACGCGATGACCAGCGGCAACGCCCGGCGTGCGAGCACCGGGTAGCGAAGGCCGAACAACGGCAGCACCGCCAGTTCGACGGCCAGCGCGATCGCCGGGGTCAGCGGGTCCAGTGTGGAGACCAGCGGCACCGTGAAGATCAGCGCGGCGCCGAGCTTGGCCACCGGATTGCGCCGGGCGAGCACGGCCGACGGGTCGGCCACCTGCTGAATGATGCCGATGGTCACGAGTGACGCCGCCCGCCGCGCTGGGGGAGCGGATCGTGCAGCCGGGACGAGCCGAGCGCGAACGTGCGGTCGGCGAGCGCCTGCACGAACGCGTCGTCGTGCGTCACCGCGACCACCGCATGGCCCTCGTCGCGCAGCGTGGCGAGCAGCGTGACCAGCTCGATCCAGGTGCGCCGGTCCTGGCCGAAGGTCGGTTCGTCGAGCACCAGCACGCGCGGCGCGGTCGCCAGCGCGGTGGCCACGCTCAGCCGGCGGGCCTCACCACCGGACAATGTGTACGGGTTGGCCGCCGCCAGCCGGGTGAGCCGCAGCCGGTCCAGCAGACGGTCGACCGTCTCGCGCACCTCGTCCACCGGTCGGCCCACCCGTCTCGGGCCCAGTGCCAGCTCGTCGGCGACGCGATGGGTGACGAACTGATGCTCCGGGTTCTGGAAGACCGAGCCGATGCGCTGGGTGAGGGTGGTCGCGCGCCATTTGTGCGGCGGCTTCGCCTCGTCGAATGCCGATATATGTCCATTTGTCGGCGGGAGCAGGCCGCCCAGCGTGAGGGCCAGCGTCGATTTTCCGGCGCCGTTCGGGCCGGTCACGGCCAGCACCTCGCCACCACCGACCGACATCGACACCGGGGCCAGCCGCTTGGCGACCGCCACCTCATCCGCGACGACGAGCGCCTCCGAGGCCGGCAGCGCCGACTTGAGCGGCGGAATCGAGAAGCCCGGCACCCAGACGCCCTCGGCGGCCAGCTGATCGCCGTACGCCGCGAACACCACCTCCGGCGCCCCGTCGGCCCGGATCCCGCCGCCCGGCTCGAGCACCACCACCCGGTCCACCAGCGGCAACGCCTCGGCCACCCGATGCTCCACGATGATCAGTGAGGAGTCGTCGCGGGATCGGGTGATCGCGTCCCGGACCAGGTCGGCGCCGGCCGGATCGAGGTTCGCCGTCGGTTCGTCGAGCAGCAGCAGTCCCGGGCGCAGCGCGAGCACCCCGGCCAGCGCGAGCCGTTGCGCCTCCCCGCCGGACAGGGCCGCGGTGGGCCGGGTGATCGGGTACGGGAAGCCGACCCGGTCGAGCGCGTCGCTGACCCGCGGCCAGATCTGCGCCGCCGCCACCCCGCGGTTCTCCAGGCCGAACGCGACGTCGTCGCCGCTGCGGGCCATCACCAGCTGGGTCTGCGGGTCCTGGAAGACGATGCCGGTGCGTTCGCGTGCCTTGCGCGGGTCGAGCCCGTCGATCTCGATGGTGCCGGCCGACTCGCCGGAATCGGTGGGCAGCAGCCCGGCCAGCGCCGCGAGCAGGGTGCTCTTGCCGGCCCCGGACGGGCCGAGCAGCAGCACCCGCTCGCCGTGCTCGATACGCAGGTCGACGTCGCGGACGGCCCAGGCGCGGCGCCCGGCGTGCCGCCAGCCGAACCCCCGCAGGACGACCTCACTCATGCCTCAGACCAGAGCCCTCTCCCGGCCCGCCGCGAACCGGTCCAGCACACCGGTCTGTGCCAACGCCTTGGTCAACGCCACGCTGCCCAGCCCGGCAACGACGAGCGAGGAGGCGGCCGTGATCAGAATGTACGGGAAGCGCATGCTCGCCCAGGACGTGTCGCCGTACCAGACGAACGCGTCGTACACAGATGCCACCACGCCGGCCGCCGCGCCCGCGAGCAGCGCGACCGGAAGCCGATACACCCGGTAGGCGAACAGCGCGAAGATCACCTCGGCGCCCAGGGCCTCGAGCGGGCCCTGGATCGCGATGGTCCAGCCCCAGCTCGTGCCGAGCGCCACCGACACCAGCGAGGCCACCGTCAGCGTGTAGAAGGCGGCACCCGGCTTGCGCACGATCAGCGCGCCCAGCACCGCGGGGACCAGCCACATCCCGTAGATCACCGCGCGGCCGGGCAGCGGGATGGCGTCGGCCGGCCCGTTCCACAGCAGGTTCCACGCCCAGAAGATGACGCCGAACGCGACCGCGATGATCGACGCGATCACGATGTCGACGGTTCGCCAGCTCCGGCGCTCCGGATTAGTCACAATTTGCCTCCCAGCTCGAACCGGGAGGAGACGCACGCCGTACGCCCTCATTGGCGTTACGACGCGGCTGGAGAAAGACCGAACTTCCTGCGCTGGCATTACCCAGATCAGGTGCGAGGGTCTGCGGGTGGTAACCGCACTCTCAGCGCTGTGCGCTCCCCTGTCGGATTGCATGTGTTTCGATGGAAAACCGTAACACCCAGGGTCGTTTGCGAACAGCGAGGGAGTGATCACACATGGAGGTCAGCGCGCGTGGCTTCACCTTTGACGTCTATGAGGGTGGGCCGGCCGACGGTGAACCCGTGCTCCTGCTGCACGGTTTCCCGCAGGACCATCGCGAGTTCGATCTCCTCACCCCGCACCTCCATTCCCAAGGCCTTCGCACGTACGCCCTGGATCAGCGCGGCACCACGCCCGGCGCCCGCCCGCCGGCCGTCGGCGACTACCGGATTTCCGAGATCGTCGCCGACGCGCTGGCCGTGCTGGACGCCCTCGGGCTGGAGTCCGCGCACGTCGTCGGCCACGACTGGGGTGCGCAGGTGGGCTGGCTGCTGGCCGCGCTGCATCCGGAGCGGGTGCGCACGCTGACCGCCGTCTCGGTACCGCATCCGAAGGCGCTGTTGCTCGCCATGCGGGTCAAGCCGACCCAGAAGGCGCGGATGGCGTACTTCCGGGCTTTCCAGTCGTCGAGGTCCGAGCGGCTGCTGAGCGCGGGGGGCGGCGCCGCGTTGAAGGCGATGCTGCGCCCCGGCGGTCCCCGCGGCCCGATGTACGTGGACGCCATGCTGGCCGAGCCGGAGCGGCTCACCGCGGGGCTGAACTGGTACCGGGCGCTGACCGGTGACCAGCTCAAGAACGTCGGCATGATCACCGTGCCGACCACGTTCGTCTGGAGCGACCGCGACGGCGTGGTCTCGCGTCTGGCCGCGTTGCGCACCCGGGACTGGGTCGAGGCCGACTACCAGTTGGTCGCGATGCGCGGGATCAGTCACTGGGTGCCGGAGCAGGCTCCGCAGTCGCTGGCCGACGCGGTGATCGCTCGCATCCGCAAAGTTTGATGTTCATGGAATCAGGGCACTCGGTTTCGTCATGGTGAGCGAGAAGCGGCGCATCAGGGACGAGTCCGACAAGCATCGATGGGACCGTAACTTCGCGGACCTGCTTCAGGAGCTGCGGGTCACCCAGACCGGCGTGCAGATCCTCTTCGCGTTCCTGCTGACGATCCCGTTCGCCAACGGTTTCCCCCGGACCACGGCGTTCCAGAAGGACGTCTACATGGTCGCGCTGCTGTCCGCGGCCGGCGCGGCCGCGATGATCATCGCCCCGGTGGCGTTCCACCGCGCGTTGTTCCGGCAGGGACGCAAGCCGGAGCTCGTGCGCAACGCGCACCAGATGGCGACCGGTGGCCTGGCCTTCCTGCTGATCTCGATGGTGAGCAGCGTCCTGCTGATCTCGGACTTCATCTTCGCGTGGCCGATGGCGGTGATCTTCACGTCGGCGACGGCGGTCTTCTTCCTGTCGCTGTGGGTCGCCTACCCGCTGTACCGGCACAACTGGATCGACGAGGACGAAGAGGAAGAGGACGACGAGGTCAGCGGCGACGACCTGATGCCGACAGACCGAGCTTCCTGAGTTCCAGCTCGGCCAGCGCGTCGACCGCCTCCGGGTCGCCGTTGCGCCAGCTCTGCGCGATGTCCGGGCCGAGCCGGGTGAGATCGCCCAGCGGCGCGCTCGCGAGTGCCCGCAGGGCGAGCAGGTCACGACCGGCCGGCGCGTCGCGGACCGCGGCCGCCGTCCCGGCTCGCAGGACCCAGCGCAGCCGCAGCGGCAGCCAGAGGAACAACACCAGCGCCAGCGGCACCGCCACCGCGACCAGGGCCATGATCAGTGCCATCTGGTCGACGACTTCCTGCTGCTGGCGGCCCGCGTCGGCGAGCGATCGGGCCGCGTCGGCCGCGCCGTTGAACGGCTTGACCAGTTGGTCGCCGACCAGCGGGACGCGGCCCACCTTGCTCCCGGCGTCGGTCAGGTTGTCGGCGATGCCGCCGCCCGCGCTCTCGAGCTTCTGCCCGGGCACGCCGAGTTTCTGCACCATGTCGTACACCCACATGGCGGCCCGGATCCACAGGTAGACCCAGATGACGACGATGAGATCGGTGATCAGCTGACGAACTGCGGTGGGGAGCCGGTCGGCGTAGAGCTTCACGCGGCTCAGCGTCGCACGTGGAGCGACTCAGCGCTTCCCGGAGCAGTCCTGGCAGGTCCCGAAGATCTCCAACGTGTGCGAGACATCGACGAAGCCGTGTTGTCCGGCCACCTTGTCGGCCCACGACTCGACCGCCGGACCCTCCACCTCCACCGCGGTGCCGCAGGACCGGCAGACCAGATGGTGGTGGTGTCCCTTGTTGCACCGGCGGTACAGGTGCTCGCCGCCGGGCGGCCGCATCACGTCGATCTCGCCGGCGTCGGCCAACCCCTGCAGCGTGCGATAGACCGTGGTCAGGCCGACCCGTTCGCCGCGCGCGCGCAGCTTGGCGTGCAGGTCTTGAGCGCTGTTGAAGCCCTCGGTCTCGGACAGCACGGCACTGACCGCGCTGCGTTGCTTCGTGTTGCGCTCGGTCATCAATCCTCCCTCGCGTGGCTCACGGCATCGGCAACGATATGTGCCACGTGGTCGTCAACAAGGGAGTATGCGATCTCGCGACCACGTCGGGCACCCCGAACCACCCCGGCACCGCGCAGCACCCGCAGGTGCTGCGAGACGAGGGGTTGCGGCGCGCCCAGCTTCTCCACCAACTCGTGCACACAACGCTCACCGACACCGAGCTCGGCGACGATCGCAACCCGGATCGGCGCGGAGAGAGCTCGCAACAGCTCCCCGGCCGACTCGTACGCTTCATAGCCGGAACTCATCGTCGCGACCACCGTATCGCGACGGCCCGGTTACGCATGCAGGACCACATCCGGTGGTTCCACCTCCCGTGGCGGATTGACCCGCCGGCGCAGCGCCCGCCATGCGGCGCCCCCGGCGGTGATGGCGACGAATGCGACCAGCGCCAGGATCACCGTGGTGGCTCCCGGCGCGGTGTCGATCTCGGCGGAGGCGACCACGCCCAGACCGGCCGCGAGCAGGCCGATCAGCATGGCGGCCGCCATCGTCGTACGGAACCCGCGGGTGACCTGTTGCGCGGCGGCCACCGGCACCACCATCAGCGCGGACACCAGCAGCAGGCCGACCGTGCGCATGGCGATCGTGACGGTCACCGCGGCGGTCACCGCCATCAGGATGTTGAGCGTCCGGACCGGCAGGCCGCTCACCCGGGCGTACTCCTCGTCGTTGGAGACCGCGAACAGCGCCGGCCGGAACCCCGTCATGGTGGCCAGCACCAGCACCCCGAGCACCGCTATCACCACGATGTCCTGGGTCGACGTGGTGATCAGCGAGCCGAACAGATACTGCATGAGGTTCGCGTTGCTGCTGTCGTCGGAGAGCCCGACCAGCACCACGCCGCCGGCGATCCCGCCGTAGAAGAGCAGCGCCAGCGCCAGGTCGCCGGAGGTGCGGCCGCGCTGGCGGATCAGCTCGACACCGACCGCGCCGATCGCCGAGACGATCACCGCGGTGATCACCGGGGAGTGGTGCAGCAGCAACCCGACGCCGACGCCGGTGAGCGCCACGTGCCCGATCCCGTCGCCGATCAGCGACAGCCGGCGCTGCACCAGATAGATGCCGAGCGACGGCGCGGCCAGCCCGATGATCAGCGCCCCGACGAGCGCTCTGATCATGAAGTCGTAGGTGAACAGGTCCATCAGTTGGCCGCCATCCGGTCGGTGGGGGCCCAGTCGCAGATGCCGGGCTGCTCCTGCTCGGCGTGCGGGTGCACGTGGTCGTGGTCCGGGTCGGCGTGGTGCCCGGCCGGTTCCGGCAGCGCCACCTGATGCGCGATCCGGCCCTCGTGCACCACCACGGCCCGGTCGATCAGCGGTTGCAGCGGGCCCAGCTCGTGCGCGACCAGCAGAATCGTGCCGCCGCGCTCGCCGAACCGGCCCAGCGAAGCGGCGAACGCCTGCTGGCTGGCCGCGTCCACGCCGGCCGTGGGCTCGTCCAGCACCAGCAGGTCGGGCTTGCCGGCCAGGGCGCGCGCGATCAGCGTGCGCTGCTGCTGGCCACCGGAGAGCGTGCTGACCGGGTCGCCGATCCGGTCCAGCAGACCCACGTCGGTCAACGCCTCGCGCACCGCGGCCCGGTCCGCGCCGCCGGACGGGCGGAAGATCCCGCGGCGGGCCAGCCGGCCGGACGCGACCACCTCGCCCACGGTGGCCGGGACGCCGCTGCCGGCACCCAGGCGCTGCGGCACGTAACCGACCCGGGCCCACTCCCGGAAGCGGCGCAGCGGGGTGCCGAACAGATCGATCCGGCCGCCGCTGACCGGCACCAGCCCGAGGATCGAGCGGATCAGCGTGGACTTGCCCGAGCCGTTCGCGCCGAGCACCGCCACCACCTCGCCCGCGGCGACGCTCATCGTGACGTCGTGGAGGATCGTCCGGCCGTCGTAGCCGACCGCGGCACGGTCCACCTGCACCACACTCATCAAGCACACCCCAGGGCTGTGGTCAGCGCGGCGAGGTTGCCACGCATCACGGAGAAGTAGTCGCCGGGTCCGGTAATTCCTTCGAGCGGGTCGAGCACCGCCGTCTTGGCGCCGACCTCGCGGGCGATCGTGTCGGCCACCTTGGGGCTGACCAGGGTCTCGAAGAAGATTGTCGTGGTGCCGGTGGCGCGGGCGTCCGTCGCCACGTCGGCGAGCCGGCGCGGGGACGGCTCGGCCTCCGGGGAGATCCCGGTGATACCGATCTGGGTCAGGCCGTAACGGTCCGCCAGATAGTGGAAAGCGCTGTGGCTGGTGACGATCTCCCGGCGTACGCAATCCTTGAGGCCTTGGGTGAATTCGGTGTTCAGCGCGTCGAGCTCGGAGTGCACGGCGGCGGCCCGCTGGGTGTAGAGGTCCGCGTGCGCGGGGTCGGCCTCGGCCAGCCGGGCGCCCAGCCGGTCGGCGATGGTGGCGAACCGGACCGGATCGAGCCAGACGTGCGGGTCGGCGCCGCCCAGCGTGTCGTCGCCGTCGCTCGCGCTCAGCAGCGGGACCGTCTCGCCCACGTCGAAGGACCGGCCCTTCGCCTCCTGGGCCACCGCGTCGTCCACGGCCGGCTGGAATCCGCGCAGGTAGACCGCGACACCGGCGTCGGCGACGTCGGCCACCTGGCGAGGGTTCAGCTCGACGTCGTGCGGCTCGGCGCCCGGCTTGGTGAGGTTGGTGACGCGCACCTGGTCGCCGCCGATGCGCTCGCTCAGGAACTGCAGGGGGTAGAAGGCGCTGACCACGTTCAGCCGGCCGGCCTCGAACCCGGCCGCGGACGCGCGTGCGCCACAACCCGCCGCGACCGCGAGGGTCAGCAGGACAGGTAGCAGTCGGCGCATATCACCAACTGTCCATGACAATGATAATGATTGTCAAAAGCGCATATCACAGAGCCTTGGCCACCACCGCGGCCACGAGCAGCGTCAGCAGCATCAGGCGTACCACGCGGGTCGATGGGGACTGGACCGGCCAGGTGGTGTACGTCAATGCGGCCAAGGCCAGGGCCAGCACGAACAGCAGCGCGGCGCCCACGATGCCGGGCAGGAACAGGCCGGCCAGCATCACCGCGAGCGCTCCGATGAACGCTGTGGTCGGATTCACCCGGGCCAGGCGCCGGAGCAGATTGTCGGACGGGGTCAAACTCGGCTCCTCGCGTCGTGCGTACGCTTCGTCGCATGCTGGTGCTCAACCGCTTCGTCGTCCCGCCCGATGCGCCGGACGAGTTCGTCTCGCGCGCGCACGCCGCGCTCGCCGCCCTGGCCGCCAGTACCGGATATGTCTCCGGCCGGCTGACCCGCGCGCTCGACGACCCCGCCCACTGGACCCTGGTGACCGAGTGGGAGTCCGTCGGAGCCTACCGGCGCGCCCTGGGCGGGTTCGACGTGAAGGTGCACGCGACCCCGCTGCTGTCCGAGTCGCTCGACGAGCCGTCCGCGTTCGAGACGTTGGCCAGCGCTTCGCCCGGCGGCGAGATCGTTGTGGCGACAAGTGACCGGGCAACGGAGCAGTGGCGCTGACGACTAGTCTTTTCTCATGACGACGGCGCCTCACGTTCCCGCACCGCCACCGGGCCCCGGCGTCCAACCGCCGTTCCCGGCGCCGCCCGTCGAGGGCAAGGGCCGGCGCATCGGCCTGGCCCTGGGCATCGCGGCGACGGTGCTGGTCCTGGTGTGCGGTGGCGGCGGCATCGCGGTGGTCGGCCTGGGCGCGTCGGCGCAGGGGTCGATGGACGAGCGCGCCCAGGCAGCGGTCCGCGACTATCTGGACGCCCTGCACGACAAGGACTACGCCAAGGCGTACGACCAGCTCTGTGACCAGGCGCAGCGCCAGGAGAGCCCGGCCGAGTTCCGCAGCCGCGTCACGCGCGAGCCGGCCATCGAAACGTATCGGCTCGGCCAGTTCAATCTGGTGTACGGTTCGGTCCCGGTCGATGCCACCTACACCGACGGGCAGACCGGCGAGCTCGAGGCGTTTCTGGGGCAGGACCGCTCCACGGGCGAGTTCGAGGTGTGTGAGCTCTCCGAGTAATCTCGCTGTTTGTCCGGTTCCATCCGTCCTGTACGCCCCGCCGACACCCAGCCGGCGTAGGAGGAAAATGCCCGCCGACCGTATTGACGCCGTCGTCAGCCTGGCCAAGCGCCGGGGGTTCGTCTTCCCCTCCAGCGAGATCTACGGGGGGACCCGCTCGGCCTGGGACTACGGTCCGCTGGGTGTCGAGCTGAAGGAGAACGTACGCCGCGAGTGGTGGCGCACCATGGTCCAGCAGCGTGACGACATCGTCGGCCTCGACTCCGCCGTCATCCTGGCTCGCGACGTCTGGGCCGCCTCCGGGCACCTCGACGCGTTCGTCGACCCGCTGACCGAGTGCCAGTCGTGCCACAAGCGTTTCCGTGCCGATCACCTCGAGGAGGCGTACGAGGGGAAGCATGGGGCGTTGCCTTCGTCGCTGCAGGAACTGAACTGCCCGAACTGCGGGAACAAGGGCACCTTCACCGAGCCGAAGATGTTCAACGGCCTGATGAAGACCTATCTCGGCCCGACCGACAGCGCCGACGGACTGCATTACCTCCGTCCGGAGACCGCGCAGGGCATCTTCGTCAACTACAACAACGTGGCCACCGCGGCGCGCAAGAAGCCGCCGTTCGGTATCGCGCAGGTCGGCAAGAGCTTCCGCAACGAGATCACGCCGGGCAACTTCATCTTCCGTACGCGTGAGTTCGAGCAGATGGAGATGGAATTCTTCGTCGAGCCCGGCAGCGACGAGACGTGGCACGACTACTGGCTGCAGGAACGCTGGAACTGGTATCGCGATCTCGGCCTGTCCGAGACCAACCTGCGGTTCTACGAGCATCCGAAAGAGAAGCTCTCGCACTACTCGAAGCGGACCGTCGACATCGAGTACCGCTTCCAGTTCGGCGGCACCGAGTTCGCCGAGCTGGAGGGCGTCGCCAACCGCACCGACTTCGACCTGTCCACGCACTCGAAGCACTCCGGCGCCGATCTCTCCTATTTCGACCAGGAGAAGCAGGAACGCTGGGTGCCGTACGTGATCGAGCCGGCGGCCGGGCTGACCCGCGCGGTGCTGGCGTTCCTGCTCGAGGCGTACGACGAGGACGAGGCGCCGAACACCAAGGGCGGGGTGGACAAGCGCACGGTGATGCGGTTCGACCCGCGGCTGGCGCCGGTCAAGGTGGCGGTGCTGCCGCTGTCGCGTAACCCGGAGCTGTCCCCGAAGGCCCGCGCGCTGGCGGCGACGCTGCGCAAGCGCTGGATCGTCGAGTTCGACGACTCGCAGGCGATCGGCCGCCGGTACCGCCGCCAGGACGAGATCGGCACCCCGTTCTGCGTGACGGTCGACTTCGACACGCTGACCGACGACGCCGTGACGGTCCGCGACCGCGACACGATGAAGCAGGAGCGGGTCTCCCTCGACCAGATCGAGGACTACCTGATCAAGCGGTTGTATTAGTTGGTTTTTAGAAGTTGAAGCCGCCCGGTCGGTTGTTGCGGTCCGCGATGAGGCCGGCCAGGGTCGCGATGGCGATCTCGGCCGCCGTCCGTGACCCGATGTTGAGGCCGACCGGGCGGTGCACGCGGGCGATCTGATCGTCCGGGACGCCGAGAGCTTTGAGGGCCGCGATGTGCGGCCCTTCTTTCTTCGGGTTGCCGATCACGCCGATCCAGCGGGTCTGCGCTTCGAGGGCTTGCTTGAGCATGTCGCCCAGCTCGGGCCGGTCGTGGTCGGCCATCACGACGTCGGTGTGCTCGTCCAGGTCGGCGGCCGCGAAGTCGTGCACGAAGAGGTCGCCGTGCGGTTTGGGCGTGCCCATGAGCTTGGTCTGGTCCGGTTCGACGAGGACCGACGCGAAGCCGACCTCGACCGCGAGCCGCAGCAGCACTTCCGCGACGGCCGACTCGAACACGACAACGAGCCGCCGCGGCCCCCGATCAACATCCCCCACGCAGCCGACTCTGCCAGACCGGGGGGTCGCGCGTCAGGGGGACTTGTCTAGCGCCTAGTATGTCCGTGCCTGAAAAAGCGATAACCCCGGCGGCATGCCGAGTGGCAGAGGCGACCGGGGTCTTCGTCAACCATCCTAGCGCACGGGGGAACGGAATGACTGGCGGGTCAAGCGAATCAAAGCAATTGGAGCGGCGGTTATCACCCGAAAGGGTCGCTCCGTTCAGGGCCGCCTCAGCCGGTGATCTTGACAAGGCAATGGAACTATATGCCTGGAATGCCATCTTGGCGGGGTCGATGTCGGCAACCATGGCACACGTCGAGGTCATACTTCGGAACGCCATCCACGAGAACCTGAGCGCGTGGTCCGCCCAGCGGTTCGGCGAGCCGAGGTGGTACCTCGATCCCGGAGGCATTCTTCAGCCCAGGGCCCTCGATGACATCCAATCGGCTCGTCGGCGTGCGGCTCGAGGAGGTCGCTCCGAGACGCCAGGCCGGGTTGTCGCCGAGCTGACCCTGGGTTTCTGGCGATACATGCTGGCCAAGCAGTATGACCGGACACTCTGGCGTACGACGCTCTACCAGGCGTTTCCTGGCCAGCGTTCCCGCCGCATCGTCTATGACGCGGCCACCGTTCTGCATTTGTGCCGGAATCGGCTGGCTCACCAGGAAGCGATCTTCAACCGACCCGTGGACGACATCCGTTTCGTGGCGTTGGTGCTGGCCGATTGGATCTGTCCGACCAGTCGCGTCTGGATCGAGCGCCACTGTGAGATCGAGGCGGTGCTGGACGAGCGGCCCTAGCCGGGCGGGCTTCGGGGGCGCGGCGCCGGGCATGGCATGCTCGAAGGCGTGATTTCGCCCCTGAAGCTCGGCAACCGAGCCGTAAGCCCACCCGTCGTGCTGGCGCCCATGGCCGGCATCACCAACGTGGCGTTCCGGCGGCTGTGCCGGGAGCAAGGCGGCGGTGTCTACGTCAACGAGATGATTACGACGCGGGCGCTGGTGGAGCGGATCCCCAAGACGCTGAAGATGATCGCGTTCGCCGAGGACGAGAGCTTCCGGAGCCTGCAGCTGTACGGGGTGGACCCGCAGGTCGTGGGCGCTGCCGTGCGGATGGTCGGCGAGGACAACCTGGCCGATCACGTCGACCTCAACTTCGGCTGTCCGGTGCCCAAGGTGACCCGGCGCGGTGGCGGTGCCGCGCTGCCCTGGCGGCGGCAGCTCTTCGCGCGCATCGTGCACGAAGCGGTCGAGGCGGCCAAGCCGTACGGGATCCCGCTCACCGTCAAGATGCGCAAGGGCATCGACGACGACCATCTGACGTACGTGGAAGCGGGTTTGATCGCCCAGGAAGCGGGCGCCGCCGTGGTGGCTCTGCACGCGCGCACCGCCGAGCAGCGGTATTCGGGCGAGGCGGACTGGGACGCGATCGCCACGCTCAAGCAGGCCCTCGACGTGCCGGTGCTGGGCAACGGGGACATCTGGGAGGGTTCGGACGCGCTGCGGATGGTCGAGCACACCGGCGTGGATGGTGTGGTTGTCGGGCGGGGCTGTCTCGGGCGGCCGTGGCTGTTCGCCGACCTGGAGGCCGCGTTCACGCAGGGTGCGGACTACAAGCCGGTGCTGCCCACGCTCGGTGAGGTCGCGAAGATGATGGCGCGGCACGCCGAGTTGCTGGTCGACGCGCTCGAGGACGAGAGGCACGGCTGCGCCGACTTCCGCAAGCACGTGGCCTGGTATTTGAAGGGCTTCCCGATCGGCGGTGAGCTGCGCCGGCGCCTCGCGATGATCTCGTCGCTGGCCGAGCTCGACGACCTGCTGGGCAAGCTCGACCCGGCCGAGCCGTTCCCGGTCGAGACGCTGGGCCAGCCGCGCGGCCGGGTCAACGCTCCGGGGAAGGTGTCGCTGCCGTACGGCTGGCTGGAGAGCCGCGACGACGTGTCGGTTCCGTCGGGTGCCGAGATGGAGAATTCAGGCGGCTAGGGCGGTCAGCAGCAACGGGATCGCGCACACCACGAACAACCAGGTCAACGGCGCGGGCACGGCGAACAGCCCGTAGAGGCAGACGGCGAACACCTCGCTTGCGAACCCGGCCACCGACAGGACCGTGGTGCGCGCCCGCCCGGTGATCGTGTCCTGCAGGCGGGTCTCGGCGGCGATCATCGCGAACTCCAGCAAGCCGAACGCGGCGGAAACCGCGATCATGCCGGCCGGATGCGGGATCAAGGCCCCCGTAAGCAGGACGGCGGCGACGAGCAGCGGGGGCCGGGGCCCGATCGCGGCGTAGCGGCCGGCGAGTGCGCTGCCCGCGGCCATCGCCAGGGCGGTGACCGCGTAGAACAGGGGCACGCTCGCGGTCGTGGCACCGTGGTCGCGGGCCAGGACCGGCAGATACTCGTCGAGAGCGGTGAATCCGGGGACCAGGGCGGCGACGAGCACGGCCCGGACGACTCGCTTGCTGCCCGTCGCTTGCCGGACGCCATCACGAAGAATACGGAAATATCCGGATTCGTCGTCATCGTCCTCGCCACCGCGGGCAGACTCGGGCAGGCGCAACGCCAACGCGCCACCCACCAGCTTGACGGCGATGCTGACCGCGCCGACCAGCGCATATCCGCCAAACGACCAGGCCGGCGCCGCGACCAGCGTGGCCACGAGAATCGCCAGGGTCGCGACCGTGTTACCCCGGCCCACAATCCGCGCGTACGACGAGGCCTTGCCCGGCTCGGGCTTCGCCGCCGCCTTTGCCGCCGCCGCACCCTCGGCCTGGAGCTCGTCGTAGACCAGCGCCTCCAGCGTCCCCGACCCGAGCGCCCCGCCCACACCCCACAGCACGAACCCGAGCGCGAACCCCGGATAGGCCGGCCAGACGATCCACACCGCATAGCCGGCGGCGGTCAGCCACTCACCGAGGGCGTACAGCTTGCGCCGCGACCAGGTGTCAGCGAGCGCCCCGGACGGAATCTCCGCCACGAAGGACACGACCGACCAGAGGGCGAACAGCGTCGACAACTCGGCCGTGCTGAGACCCCGGTCGGCGAACAGCAGCGCATAGACCGGGTAGAGGAGCACGCCGTCCCCACAGGCACGAACGGCGTAGAACAGCCGGTGTCAGTTTCGAGGTGGGTGCATGGGTTCATGCTGCCCGACGCGTCAAGCGAGTTTCGCCTCGTCGGCCGCGGCCCGGCCGGACTCCCACCCCTCGAGGCTGTCGACACGGCTGCCGCGCGACCGGACCGTACGGGGAAAGGCCTTGTCCATCGCCTCCCGCACCTGCACGTCCCGGTTGCGCAGCACGGGCAGCAGGTCGGTGTGCCGCTCGATCTCGTGCCGTGTCGTCTGCTCGAGGCGCTCGCCGATCCGGACCGCGTACGCGACCAGGAAGCTGCGCCGGAACGCCTTCACCCGCGCCTTGCCCTTGGCCGGTTCGTCGCGCGCCATCGCCCGGTTGGCCTGCACCAGCAGCGACGTGTACAGCAGCTCCACCGCGTCGATGTCCGCGTCGAACCCGAACAGCGTCGAGAACCCGAGCTCCGGCGACCACACCGTACGGCAGGAGTTTGCCCTGGCCACGGCGTCGAGCAGGCTGGCTTTCTCACTCTCGTACGGGTGGTCGACCCCGATCCGCCGCGCGAACGGCGTGACGTCGGCCCGCTCGGAGCTCAACGCGTCGTCGATCCGATGCCGCGCGATCAACTCCTGCGCCTTCGCCGAGAACGCCTCCGCCTCGGCCGGAAAATCCGTCGACTCGGCCTTGGCGAGCAGCGCACGCACCCGATCCAGTACGCGGTTGTCGGCCCCTCCCGCTCGCGGCCCCGCAGGCACCGTGCCCGGCGGCGGAATCAGCACCTGAATAGCCGGCAGCCGGCGCAGCTCCCGAAGCAGCCCGAGCGTCGAGTCCAGCAGCGTCACCCGATCCGGCACCCGCCCCCCGCGCGGCAGCTCCTCGGCCTGCCCCCGCCACCGCGGATCAACATCGTCAAACCCTTGCAAATGCTCCCGTACGGCGTCCGCGGCCAGCCGCCCCTGCACGGGATCCCCGAGCCGCGCCACCACCCGGTAAAGCTCCCCAGGCTGCCACCCACCCCGGATGAGCCGCGTGAACTCGGTCTTCAGAGCACCGGCGAGCACCGGATCAACTTCGGCCGCGGGTGCAACGGTGAGCGCGTCAAGCCCCGCCTCAAAGGGGATGGCCCCGCCAAGCACTCCACGAACAACCTCGTCAACCGACACCCTTCCAACGATATGCGGCGCCCCCGCCCAAGCAGTCCGTGGATCACCCCGCCCCAGGCACCGAGCGATGTCCGCGGCCCGGTCGCGACCCCGGCCCGGTCCCGGTTCCGGCCCGGTCCCGGTCGCGTCGTGGTCCCGGCTCGGTCGCGGTTCCGGCGCGGTTCCGGCCCCGTCGCGTCGCGGTTCCGGCTCGGTCCCGGTCGCGTCGCGGTCCCGGTCGCGTCGCGGTCCCGGTCGCGTCGCGGTCCCGGTCGCGTCGCGGTCGTGTCGTGGTCCCGGTTCCGGTCGCGTCGTGGTCCCGGTCGCGTCGCGGTTCCGGCTCGGTCCCGGCTCGGTCCCGGTCGTGTCGTGGTCCCGGTCCCGGTCGCGTCGCGGTCCCGGTCGCGTAGCGGTCGCGTCGCGTTCCCGGCTCGGTCGCGGCCCCGTCGCGGTTCCGGCTCGGTCGCGGTCCCCGTCTGCGTCCGTCCCCGGCCGGTCACGGCGGACCCGCCAGTTCAGCCGAGCGAACCGCGCTCAGGGCTGCGGATTACCGACTCTTCCCTCATTTCGCGATAAATGGCACAACGTCCGGCACTCGCCGCTGCGGGATCCGGCGGCCTGCAGACATCGCGGCGGCAAATCGTGCCCTCAGTGCCCGCCAATCTGACGATGCGTCCTGCAGTGTGAGAGCGACGGACTACATAGTGGACGCTTATCTACATTGGACAGAATATTTGTATGGCTTCGTAGCTTTTGGGGGCGGCTGCCAAGCCTAGAAATCGAGACCTTGGAGAGTTGCGCCCACATACGAGCCACATACGAGCCCCAACTCTCCAAGGTCTACACCGGACACCCCAAACGAACATTAGAAAAGCTATCTAACCTGACAAAAGGCCCGCCAGAATCCCACGATGCGGATGATCTCTACAGAATGTGAGACGTGGGCACATCCGCGCGGGACAGCCCTTGCGGCCGGTTCTAACGGCGAGCTAATCGGGCGTGGCCGTAGCGAGTGGGTGAATCAGAGGCGGCAGCGCGGCGAGCGGATGTCGTAGGCGGCGACGCGGCGGGTGGGTGTGTCGGGGGCGGTGGCGCGCCGGGTGGGTGTGTCGGAGGCGTTAGCGCGGCGAGTAGATGTGTCGGAGGCGCTAGCGCGAGGAGGCGGCCGCGGATGGGGGTCGAGGGAGACTTCGGCGAGCGGAGGCCGGGGCAGCGCGGCGAGCGGATGTCGGCGGCGGGGGCGGGGCGGCGAGCGGGTGTCGGCGGTAGGGGCGGCGCGGCGAGCGGGTGTCGGAAGCGGGGCGGCGCGGCGAGCGGGTGTCGGAGGTGGGGGCGGCGCGGCGAGCGGGTGTCGGAGGCGGGGGCGGCGTGGCGAGCGGGTGTCGGCGGTGGGGGCGCGGCGGGCTGATGGTGGGACGGGGCGCATGAGCAGGCGGGGAGGGCCCCCGTGGGCCCTCCCCGCCTGGTGGTGGTGCGGACGTCAGACGTCCAGGTCGGCTTCGATTCGCTTGAGCTGGTGGCGGGACATCGCCAGGTTGGCGCGGTCGCGCCGCAGCGCCAGGTACAGGAACAACCCCTTGCCGGAGCGGCTGGTCAGGGGGCGGATCATGTGGTATTGCGTATCGAGCGTGATCAGGATGTCCTCGATCTTCTCGGTGATGTTGAGCATCTCCATCGCCCGGAGTTTTGCTCTGACCACGTCCGTGTTGCCGGCGGCCGCGACCGTCAGGTCCAGCTCCTTGCCGCCGCCGACGGTGCCCAGGGCCATGCCGCTGGTGTGGTCGACCAGGGCGACGCCGATCGCGCCGTCGATTTCCATGATCTCTTTGAGTGCGGTGTCCATGTCCGGCATGGAAACTCCTCCGTTTGCGGTGGGATGGCGGCCCGCCGGGGTGTGCGGCGGGTGCGGTGCGGGGTGCGGCCGTCGTCGGGAGGCCGCCGGACCAGGACGACATTCGCCCAAGTCCGCAGGCGGCGCCGAGAGCGCGCCGCCGGTCTCATCCCGCCGTCTGATGGCGGCGGGCATTCGTGGGCAGGGTGGCCATCGGGGTGCGCCGGGCGAGCGGCGTCGCCGGCCCGGCCTGCATCGGGATCTCCGGTCGCGGTTGAGGCGACGAGTCCAGGGCGAGGATCCGGGCCAGATGGCGTACGCAGCGCCGGGCCTCCAGATGCACCAGGGCCAGGTTGGCGTCACCGGAGGTGACCAAGGTGAGCAGGGCGTTCGGCCCGGCGGTGTACGAGGTGATGTAGCCCCGATCGCACTCCACCACCGCCTCGCGCAGCTCCCCGTGGTTCACCGCGTGGGCGAACCGGCGGGCCAGCGCGAGATGCGCGGCGGCCAGCGCGGCGATGCTGTCCGGCTCGATGCCGTGCGCGTCGTGCGCCACCACCAGCCCGTCCGTGCTAGACAGCACGCTGCCGGAGAGCTCCGGCACGCGGCCGCGGAGGCGGGCGAGCTCCTCGAGTACCGCCGGATCCACCGTCATCCTCGGCCTCTCCTTCTCCCTGAGGGGGTGCGCGCGTCACCGCAAGGCTCGCAACGCCGTACGGATGCGGGTGAGCAGAACTTCATCGGTGCCCTGGTGGATCTGCGTCGTGTCGGCGGCGATCTCCTTGGGCAGCTTCGCCCCGGGTTTGCGCCGCGCCAGCCGAGGAGGGCGGTAGACGGTGCCCCCGTTCGGTGAGCCGGACGGCGGCGGGTCCGGCGCCGGCACCAAACCCGGTGTCGGCAAGCCAGGCGCCGCCAAACCGGGCGCCGCCACAGCACCGGGCACCACCGCCCGCCCACCCGCGACCGGCGCACCGTTGACCAGAGCCGGCCGGGTCGCGTCCACGGAGGTGCCGCGGGCCCGGGGCAGGCGCACGAACTCGGGCCCGTCCGGGCGTACGTCGGGAAGCTCCAGCAGACCCGTCGCGGCCATCCGCCGAAGCTCCTGGATGGTCGCGTATCCGGCCCTGCCCAGCAGCAGCGCGAGGTCGGCCGGCGTGCGCTGGCCGTCCGCGTTGATCAGCAGCTCCCACTGAAACGCGTTGACGGTCACCACCTCGCGCGGTGGGCGCGGCATCACGGTGACCGCCATCGTGTCCACTCGGGCGTCCGGGAAGATTTCGGCGAGCAGGCGCACCCGCCGGCCGACCTCTTTGGTCACCGCCGCCGGGTCGATCTGGACGACCGCGCCGAGCCAATGCGTGGCACCCGCCAGGAACTCCACCGGGGCCGAGGCGGGCGCCAGCACGAAGTACGCCGCGTCGTAGATCGCCCCCAGCACGCACAACTCCAGCTCACCTTGGGTGAGATGGCCCTGTTCCACCAGCAGCTTGCCGACCCGGGCGGTCGAGGTGCCCAGATCCAAGGCGTTCTGCCAGGTACGCCCGGCGAGCCGTCCCGACGACGTGAGCAGCTCGCCGACCCCGGGCGCGGCCGGCGACTCGGCGTAGATGATCCGGCCGTCGACCACGAACACGGCACCCCCGGGCTGGCCACCCACGATCAGCGCGCCGGTCCCCCGCTCGTCCGCGACCTGCGCGAGCAGGGCGGCGGGCGACGCGGTCTTCGCGGGTGTCACCGGTTGTCTCCCGAAAAGGTCAGGCAACGACGAGGTCGTCGGCGAGCTTCTGCATGCGGCGCCGGGCGACCGCGAGGTTGCCCTGCACCCGGTCCAGCCAGACGTAGAGCACGAGCCGGCTGTCGAAGTCGGTCTGCACGACCCGCAGCAGGTGGTAACCGCCGGCGGTCGTGATGATCAGGTCTTCCAACATGTCGTGCGGCACCGCGGAGACGAACAGCGATCTGCTCGTCGCCGCCTGCACCACGTCCGCCGTCCCCGCCGCGGCGGCCTCGTGGTCGGAGTTGGGTGCGGCTCCCGTCGTGGCGACGGGAAATCCGGTCGTGTAGTCGACGATGCTGGCCCCGACCGCGCCAGGTATCGCCATGGCCTCCTGTAGACAGTGATCGACGCCGGGCACGTCTCTCCTCAGCGCTGGTGTGCTCCCGCCGTTCCGGGCGTCGTTGCCGGGTGCGGCGGTCCTGCGAACGGTTCCGGCGTTGCGGGCGAAAACACGCCGTCGCGCCGTCACCGTGGGCCATCCTGTAGCGACCGTGCGGCGACAAGTCGCACCCGCTGTGCGTCAAAAAATCCGAGCCAGTCACGCTCGCCCGGAACGAAGGACACCGGGGCGTCGGCGGCCCACAAAAGTTCGTGCGTGGCGTCACAAATGGCGGTCGTCACACGCATCGCGAGTTCGTGCTGGCCGATCAGGCCCTCGCGCACCAGCAGCCGGCCCACCCGGCCGGTGGCCCGGCCCTCGGCGACCACCCTGGACCAGGCCTGCGCGGCGACCCGTCCGGACGCGACCAGCCGCTCGCCGATGCCGGGGCAGGCCGGCGTCTCGGCGTAGGTGATCCGTCCCGCCACCAGGTAGATCACGCCGCCGGGGCGGCCGCGGACGTGCAGCGCGCCGCTGCTCGCGGACTCACCCAGCTCGATCAAGAGGCTCCGCAACGTACTCACGACGCCATCCTCGGCGGCATCGAGAGGTGTCGTCGGACCGTCAGTGCGCCGACGGCGTACGAGGGAAACTTGTTCGAATATCGCGTAAAATCATCGCCACATTTCGATGCAAGGGGGCCATCTATGCCAAGCCGGTGGGAGCAGATCGTGGTGGATGCGGAAGACCCGGCACGACTGGCCCGCTGGTGGGCGGAGGCCCTCGGCTACGTCATCGTGCACGAGGCGCCGGAGGAGGTGGAGATCCGCCGCAGCGCCGACGAGATGCCCGGCCTGCTGTTCACCCCGGTGCCGGAGGTCAAGACGGTGAAGAACCGCCTGCACATCGACCTACGCCCGGACGATCAGGAGGCCGAGGTGGAACGCCTGGTGGACATGGGCGCCCGGCACGTCGACATCGGTCAGGGCGACGTCGGCTGGGTGATCCTGGCCGACCCGGAGGGCAACGAGTTCTGCGTGCTGTCCAGCAAGAAGATCTAATACCGGAATCGGCCGATCAACGCCTGAATGTCGCCGGCCGCGGAGCTCACCCGTTCCGCCGACGTACGCGTCGTGTCCGCACCCTCCGCGGTCGCCTCGGTGGATCGGGTGATCTCGGAGACCGTCCCGCTGATGTCGCCGGCCGCCGCCGACACCTCACCGACGTGCTTCACCATGAGGTCGGTGGTGGCCGACTGCTCCTCGACGGCCGCGGCGATCATCCGCTGGCCCTCGTCGATCTGCCGGATCACGTCGGTGATCGCCGCGATGGCCACGGTGGTCCCCTCGGTCATCTCCTGAATAGCCGAGATCTTCGCGGTGATGTCCGCGGTCGCCCGGGCCGTCTCCTGGGAGAGTTCCTTCACCTCGCCCGCGACCACCGCGAACCCTTTGCCGGCCTCGCCCGCCCGGGCCGCCTCGATGGTCGCGTTCAGCGCCAGCAGGTTGGTCTGCTCGGCGATCCCGGTGATCAGCCGCACGATGTCGCCGACCTCCCGGCTCGCGTCCGCCAGCCGGGCCACCGCCTCCCCGGTGCGGGACGCGTTCTCGCTGGCCGCGCGGGTGGTCTCGGTCGCCGTCGAGGTCTGCCGGGCGATCTGCCGGATCGACGCGGACAGCTGGTCGGTGGCGGTGTTCATGTCACTGACCGCGGCCGAGACGTGTCGCGCTGAGTCATCGGCGCGCAGCGCCTGCGACGACGTCTGGACCGCCGAGGTGTCCAGGTCGGCGGCCAGCGTTCGGAGATCGCCGCTGGCCGCGCTGAGCGAGCCGGCGCTGGCGGCCGTCGCGGCGACCGTGTCCCGGATCGAGCCCATCGCGCCGTTCAGGGCGTTCGCCATCGCGCCCAGCTCGTCCCGGCGCAGCACCGACACCCGTACGGTGAGATCGCAGCCGGCGGCCGCGCGCAGGCCGCCGAGCATGTCGCGCAGCGGCCGGCGGATGACGCTCAGTGTCCGCAGCGCGGCCGCGGCGGTGATCAGCACGGCCGCCGCGATGGCCAGCGCGATGATCCAGATGCTCGTCCCGGCCGCGGCCACCCCGTGGTCGCTGGCCGCCTGCACCTCGGCCTGCATGCCGTCGTCCAGAGCGCCCAGGTCCTCCTCGAGCTGCCCGTAGAGGTCCAGGTAGCCGGGCAGCAGGCCGACCGCCTTGGCATGGTCGGTGGCGGCCGTCGACACCAGGGTCGCGGCGCTCTCGGTGTAGCGCAGTACCGAGGGGCGTACTCGGGTGAACTCGTCGAGCAACCGCTGCGGCGCCTTGGTGGCGGCCGCGTCGTAGTTCTCCACCAGCGTCCGGCCGTGCTCGGTCACCTCATCCACCGCGTACGCCGTACGCTGCGTATCGGTCCGGGCGTACAGCGCCGACATCACGTCCGCCCGCAGCGCGTCGTGCATCATGTCGGCGTTCCACTGGCGGCTCATCCCGGCGCTCACCGACGCGATCTCCCGGTTCGCCGCGGCCTGCCGGGTCGAGCTGTAGATCGCGAAGCCACCCACCAGCGCGACCGACACCAGACCGGCCGCGCCCATGAGCAACAGCCGCGCGACGATCGTGACGCCGCGTGCGCCGGACGAAACGGACTCCACGGGTTACCCATCGGCAGGAGGGGACACGGCGCTTAGGCTGAGATCATGACGGCGCTCGACGCCCAGCGGTGGCTTCCGGAACCGGTCAAGGACAGCGGCTACGGGCGTACGCCGTTCCAGCGCGACCGGGCCCGGGTGCTGCACTCGGCCGGGTTCCGCCGGCTGGCGGCCAAGACCCAGGTGCACACGGCCGGCTCCGACGACTTCCTCCGTACGCGTCTGACGCACTCCCTGGAGGTCGCCCAGATCTCGCGGGAGATGGGCGAACGCCTCGGCTGCGACCCGGACGTGGTGGACGTGGCCGGCCTCGCGCACGACCTCGGCCACCCGCCGTTCGGGCACAACGGCGAGGACGCGCTGGACCAGGTCGCGCAGGCCTGCGGCGGGTTCGAGGGGAACGCCCAGACGTTGCGGGTGCTCACCCGGCTCGAGGCCAAGGTGCCCGGCGCCGGGCTCAACCTGACCCGGGCCTCGCTCGACGCCACCGCCAAGTACCCGTGGGGCCGCCGCCCGGGGATCCGCAAGTTCGGCGTCTACGAGGACGACCTCGAGGTCTTCGACTGGCTGCATCCGGCCTCGCTGGGCGACCGCCGGTGTCTCGAAGCGCAGGTCATGGACTGGGCCGACGACGTCGCGTACTCGGTGCACGACGTCGAGGACGGCCTGCACGGGGGAGACTTCTCGCTGCGGCCGCTGCTCGACGATCCGGCCGAGCGGCAGGCGTTGTGCGCCGACGTGCGCGGGGTCTACTCGGACGAACCGGTCGATGTGCTGGAGGCGGCGCTCGATCAGTTACTCGCCGATCCGATTGTCGCGCCGGTCGCGGACTACGACGGCACGTACGGCGCCCAGGTGACCCTCAAACGGATGACCAGCGCCCTGACCGGCCGGTTCGTCGCCTCCGCGGTGGGTGCGACGCAGAGCCGGTATGGCACATCCCCGGTACGCCGGTACGACGCCGACCTGATCGTGCCGTCCACCGTGCGTAATCAATGCGCGCTGCTCAAGGGCATGGCGTTGCGGTACGTGATGCGGACCCGGCGCGCCGAGAAGGAACGCCAGCGGACGGTGCTGATCGAGCTGGTGGAGGCGTTGACGCGTACGCCGGAGAAGTTGGACCCGGTCTTCCGTCCGTTGTTTCAGGAAGCGAAAGATGACGCTGCGGCACTTCGCGTGGTCATCGACCAGGTGGCGTCGCTCACCGACCCGGCGGCCGTCGCGTTCCACCGGACCCTGGTGGCGACCGCGGGTTAGCGCGAGGCAGGATGTATGCCGTGGCGGGCAGGGTCAAGGACGAGGACATCGCGCTGGTCCGGGACCGGACGTCGATCGCGGACATCATCGGCGAGTCGGTCACGCTGCGCCCGGCTGGCGGCGGCAACCTGAAGGGCCTGTGCCCGTTCCACGACGAGAAGTCACCGTCGTTCAACGTCGCGCCCGCCCGAAATGTCTACTATTGCTTCGGCTGCGGGCAGGGCGGCGACGCGATCAAGTTCTTGATGGACGCGGAGCATCTCTCGTTCATCGAGTCGATCGAACGGCTGGCCTCGCGGGCGGGCATCCAGCTGCGGTACGAGACCGACAGCGCGGAACGCCACCCGCGGCCGCAGAGCGGGCAGCGCCAGCGGCTGCTCGCCGCGCACGTCGCCGCGGCCGAGTTCTATCAGGACCAGCTGTCCACGCCGGGCGCCCGCAAGGCCCGCGAGTTCCTCGCCCAGCGCGGCTTCGGGCGCGACGCGGCCGAGCGCTACGGCTGCGGCTTCGCCCCCGACTCGTGGGACGCGCTGTCCAAGCACCTGCGGCAGAAGGGCTTCACCGCGGAGGAGCTGAACACCGCGGGGCTCACCAAGCCGGCCCGCTCCGGCTCGATCATCGACCGGTTCCGGGCCCGGCTGCTGTGGCCGATCAAAGACCTGACCGGCGACGTGATCGGGTTCGGCGCGCGCAAGCTGTTCGATGAGGACGACGGCCCGAAATACCTGAACACCCCGGAGTCGCCGCTCTACAAGAAGTCGCACGTGCTGTACGGGATCGACCACGCCAAGCGGGAGATCGCCAAGCGCGGCCGGGCGGTGATCGTGGAGGGCTACACCGACGTGATGGCGTGTCACGAGGCCGGCGAGCCGACCGCGGTCGCGACCTGCGGCACCGCGTTCGGCATCGACCACATCGGGGTGTTGCGCCGCCTGCTGATGGACAGCGACAGCTTCACCGGCGAGATCATCTACACGTTCGACGGGGACGCTGCCGGGCAGAAGGCGGCGTTGCGCGCGTTCGAGGAGGATCAGCGGTTCGTCGGGCGCACGTTCATCGCGGTCAGCCCGGACAACATGGACCCCTGCGAGCTGCGCCTGGCCAAGGGCGACCTCGCGGTCCGCGACATGATCGCCGGCCGGGAGCCGCTTGTCGACTTCGCGCTGCGCCACACGATCAACCGGTTCGATCTGGACACCGTCGAGGGCCGGGTCGACGCGATGCGCCGCGCGGCCCCGCTGGTCGCCAAGATCAAAGACCGGGAGAAGCGCCCCGAGTACGCCCGGAAGCTGGCCGGTGACCTGGGGATGGATCTCGAGCCGGTGCAGCGCGCGGTGAACTCCGCGCTGCGCGGGTCCGAGCCGGAGTCGTCGAGTGGACCACGGCCCACGGCGGAGGCGCCGCAGCGGCTGGTCGAGCGCGAGTCGCTGAAGCTGGCGCTGCAGGAGCCGGTGCTGGCCGGTCCGATGTTCGACGTGGTCGGCCCGGACAACTACGGCGGCGGCCCGTACCAGTCGGTGCGCGCCGCGATCGTGGAGGCCGGCGGGGCGACCTCGGCGTCGTCCGGCGGCGTGGTCTGGATCGAGAAGGTCCGCGACTCCTGTGACGACCTGGCCGGCAAGGTGCTGGTCTCCGAGCTGGCCGTGGAGCCGCTGCGGGTGGACGGTGTGGTCGATCCCCGCTACGTGCAGGTCACCCTGGCACGGCTGCAGGTCGGGGCGGTGACCACCCGGATCCGTGATCTCAAGTCCAAGGTCCAGCGGGTGAACCCGGTCACCCACAAGGATGAGTACCTGGCCTTGGCCGGTGAGCTCTTCTCACTCGAACAGCAGGCGCGGGCCCTGCGTGAACAGGCGGCAGGTGGACTGTGAGTTTCCTTCGGCGTAAGCCCAAGCTTCCGCCCGCGCTTCGTCCCGCGCTGGAACCAGAGGAGCGCGTGCTGACCTGGGCCCCGGTCGGTGACGGCCAGGCACTGGTCGCCACGAACCGTGGCCTGTGGCTGCCGTCCGGCAAGCGGCTCGGCTGGCACGAGATCCACAAGGCTGCCTGGTCGGGCCGGGAACTGCGCATCACGCCGGCCGAGGTGGCCGAGGAACGCGACGACTACACCGTGCTGGTGGACGGCCCGGTCGACGCCTTTCTGCTGCTCGAGCCGGGCGACCTGCCGGATCAGATCCGCACCCGGGTGACCCGCTCGGTGGCGTACACCAGCCATCATCCGCTGACCGCCGGAGGCGTACGGGTGGTGGGTCGTCGGGTGTCCGGTCTCAACGGGCTGAGCTGGGCCGTCCGCTACGACGCGAACACCCCGGTGACGCTGGACGCGGTGGTGGAGCTGACCGACGAGCTGGTCTCGGCGGCGAAGGGCGCGACGACGCCGCCGGACTGAGTCAAACCCCTGCCATCCGCCCGGAATGAGCCGACGAACCGGACTGTCGGCCACCCTGAGGTCGCGCGGTTAGCCGACACTCTCAGTGGGCACACGATGAGCAGGGAGTCTGTGACGGAGGTCCGGTGATGAAGCAGCAGCAGGGCAACCTTGACGACGCGGCCACCACGCGTACCGGCGAGGACAAGACCGACCGCGACCTCAGCACCGTGCCGCCGGACGCCGGCCCGGAGCATCCCGGGAAACTGGGCTTCTCGGGGATCTTCGCCGCACTCAAACGCACCGTCAAGCAGTTCTCTCAGGACAACGTCTCGGACTGGGCGGCCGCGCTTACCTACTACAGCGTGCTGTCGATCTTCCCGGCCGCGCTGGTGCTGCTGTCGATCCTCGGCATGCTCAGCAGCAACGCGAAACAGACGGTGCAGAACACGATCAACGAGATCGCCGAGAACGAGCAGATCCAGCAGTTCGCCAAGACGGTGCTCGACCAGGTGAACGGGACCGGCACGGCGAGCGTCACCGCGGTCATCGGTCTGCTGCTGGCGTTCTGGTCGGCCTCCGGCTACATCGCCGCCTTCATGCGCGCCTCCAACGCCGTCTACGACGTGCCCGAGGGGCGTCCGATCTGGAAGACGCTGCCGATCCGGATCGGCGTGACCGCGGTGATCGGCGTGATGCTGGTGGCGTCCGCGTTCATCGTGGTGTTCACCGGCAACTTCGCCAAGGTGGTCGGCGAGAAGATCGGGCTGGGCGGGGTCGCGGTGACCGTGTGGAGCATCGCGAAGTGGCCGGTACTGGTGATCCTGGTCAGCTTGATGTTCGCGATCCTGTACTGGGCGTCGCCGAACGCCAAGACCGGCGGCTTCCGCTGGGTGAGCCCGGGCGGGATCTTCGCGGTGGTGCTGTGGCTGGTGGCCTCCGGCCTGTTCGCGGTCTACCTGTCGACGTTCGCCAACTACAGCAAGACGTACGGGACGCTGGGCGGGGTGATCGCCTTCCTGGTCTGGCTGTGGATCTCGAACATCGCGATCCTGCTCGGGGCGGAGCTGGACGCGGAGCTGGAACGGGGGCGCGCGATCGCGGCCGGGCACGACCCCGGCGACGAGCCGTTCCTGGAGCTGCGCGACGACAGCAAATTGAAGAAGGGCAGCGAACGGGGCTTGAGCACGAATTGACGGACCTTGATCAACGACCCCTGCAAGGGCCAACTTTTGCTAGGTGCGACAAAAGTTGGCGTTGATCTTCTGGAAAGGTATGGACTCCGGAGGCGGAAGACGCCTACTGTGACGGACACGACACGCAGCGACGCCTGCGATGTCAAACGTCTCCGGAGGTCTTCGTGCACGTCGCCAACCCCCCTCATCTGCAGGTCCTGCGCCTGCTGCGCGATGAGGGACCAGTCTCCCGGGCCGAGCTCGGGGACCGTCTGGAGCTGACCCGGCCGCGTCTGCTCGCCGAGGTCGAGCGCCTCGTCGCGGCCGGCCTGATCTCCGAGGCCGGGATGGCGGCCTCGCGCGGCGGCCGCCGATCCACGCTGGTCGAGCTGCAGCCGCGGCTCCGGTTCGCGGCGGTCGACCTGGGCGCCAGCTCCATCGACATCGAGGTGACGAACGGGCGGCTCGAGCCGGTCGCCGCGTACCGCGAGCCCGCCGACATCCGCTCCGGCCCGAAGGCGATACTGCAGCGAGTCAACGAGTTGCTGGCGAAGGCGCGCACCGACGGGGCGTACGACAAGCTCGACGCGGTCGGCATCGGCGTGCCGGGCCCGGTGAGCTTCCGCGACGGCGTGCCGGTGAGCCCGCCGATCATGCCGGGCTGGGATCGGTACCCGGTTCGCGAGGTGCTGGCCCGCGAGCACGGCTGCCCGGCCGTGGTGGACAACGACGTGAACATCATGGCGATCGGGGAGCGGCACGGCGGGGTCGCCCACTCGGTCGACGACTTCCTCTTCGTCAAGATCGGCACGGGCATCGGCTGCGGCATCCACCTGGCCGGCCACGTCTACCGAGGGGTCGACGGCTGCGCCGGGGACATCGGCCACATCCAGGTCGACTCGAACGGCCCGGTCTGCTCCTGCGGCAACACCGGCTGCCTGGAGGCTCTGTTCTCCGGCTCCGCGGTGGCCCGCGACGCGCTCGCCGCGGCCCGCTCCGGCGAGTCGCCGGCGCTGGCCGAGCGGCTCGCCGCCTACGAGGCCGCCCACGAGGCCCAGGAGGGCGACGACCCGCCGGCCGTGCACATCACCGCCAAGGACGTGGCGGACGGCGCGGCCGAGGGCGACGTCACCTGCATCAAACTGATCCGCGAGGGCGGCCGCCGCGTCGGCGGAGTGCTCGCCACCCTCGTCTCGTTCTCCAACCCCTCCATGATCGTGATCGGTGGCGGTCTCGCGCAGCTCGGCCACGTGCTGCTCGCCGAGATCCGCAGCGTCGTCTACCGCCGATCCCTTCCGCTGGCCACCGGCAACCTGCCGGTGGTGCTCTCCGAGCTGGGTGGCCGGGCCGGCGTCACAGGTGCCGCCGTCCTGGCCAGCGACACGGTGTTCGAGCAGGCGTCATGAGCGAGGAGCCGGATGTGGACACGAGCGAGGCCCCGGCGGTCACCCCGCCGGGATCGGACGATTCAGGTGGCGACGGCCACGAGGTGGTGCTCCGGCTCACCGACGTGGTGAAGACCTTCCCCGGTGTCCGCGCGCTGGACGGCGTCCAGCTGGAGGTGCGCGCCGGCGAGGTGCATTGCCTGCTGGGCCAGAACGGCGCCGGCAAGTCCACTCTCATCAAGGTGCTCGCCGGCGTGCACCACGCGGACAGCGGCGAGGTGCTCTGGCTCGGCGAGCCGTTCGCCCCGGCGACACCGCAGGCCGCGATGCGCGCCCGGATCGCCACCATCTACCAGGAGCTCGACCTGGTCGACGATCTGTCGGTGGCGGAGAACGCGTTCCTCGGCCACGAACAGAGCCGCTTCGGTTTCACCAAACGCCGCTCCGCCGCGGTCAAGACCCGCGAGATCCTGGCCCGTCTCGGCCACGCCGAGATCCCGCCGCGGCAGCTCGTGCGCAGCCTGCCGGCCGCCGCGAAACAGGTCGTCAGCATGGCTCGCGCACTCTCGCACGACGCCCGGCTGATCGTCATGGACGAGCCCAGTGCCGTGCTCGCTCATGACGAGGTGGAAAACCTCTTCCGGATCATCCGCGGGCTCACCGCGCAGGGCATCGCGGTCATCTACATCTCGCACCGGCTCGAGGAGATCCGCGAGATCGGCGACCGGGTGACCGTCCTCAAGGACGGCCGGACCACCGCGGCGAACCTGCCCGCCCGCGACACGCCGACCCGCGAACTGGTCAGCCGGATGACCGGCCGCACCATCGAGTACGTCTTCCCGCCGCGCCCGACCGCACCGACGGCCGAGCCGTTGCTGGTCGTCGAGGGCCTGAGCCGCGCGGGCGAGTTCGCCGACGCGAGCCTCGCGGTCGCCCCCGGCGAGATCGTCGGCATCGCCGGGCTGGTCGGCTCCGGCCGGTCCGAGCTGCTGGAGACCATCTTCGGCGCCCGCCGCGCGGACTCCGGCCGGGTCACCCTCGACGGGCATCGCATCACCAGCGTCGGCGGCGCCGTCCGGCACGGCATGGGCATGGCTCCGGAAGAGCGCAAGAGCCAGGCACTGCTGCTCGACGAGCCGGTCTTCAAGAACATGACGTTGTCGTCGTTCGCCGGGTTCGCGCACGCCGGGTTCACCGACGCGAGCGACGAGCGCAAGGCCGCGTCGAAGACCGCCGACCTGCTGGAGCTGCGGCCGCGCGACGTGAGCCGGCCGGCCCGCACGCTCTCCGGCGGCAACCAGCAGAAGGTCGTGGTGGGCCGCTGGCTGCTGGGCGGCACCAAGCTGCTGCTGCTCGACGAGCCGACCCGCGGCGTGGACGTCGGCGCCCGGGCCGAGCTGTATCAGGTCATCCGCGGTCTGGCCGCGGACGGAGTCGGGGTCCTGCTGGTCTCCAGCGAGGTCCCGGAGGTGCTCGGGCTGGCCGACCGGGTGCTGGTCATGCGGGAGGGACGCCTCATCCACGAGGCACCCGCCGAGGAGTTGGCCGAGGACACGGTGCTCGACCTCGTGATGGCGGGGTCGCTCATGGAAGGGGAGGCGGCATGACCGCCAGAGCATGATCACCGAGACGGCTCCTCCCGAGGTGCAGACCGGCAAGGGCAAGCGCCGGCTCGACGAGAACGTCTTACGCAACCTGGGTCTGGTCGGGGTGCTGGTGCTCCTGGTGATCATCGGGATCATCACCAGGCCCGACCTCTACAGCGACCCGGAGTGGGTCAAGGACAACATCTTCACGATCCTGCAGCAGGCGTCCGCGATCGGCGTGGTCGCGGTCGGCATGACCTTCGTGATCATCGGCGGCGGCATCGACCTCTCGGTCGGGGCGATCATCGCGCTGGCCGGTGTCTGGGCCACCACGCTGGCGACGCAGTCCTACGGTGCGGCCGGCATGATCTTCTGCGCGCTGCTGGTCGGCCTCGCCGTCGGCCTGGTCAACGGCGTGCTCATCTCGTACGGGAAACTGGTCCCGTTCATCGCGACACTGGCCATGATGGTCGCCGCCCGCGGGCTCGCCGCGCAGATCTCCGGCAAGCAGACGCAGGTGTCGACCAACACGACGATCAACGACATCGCCACCACCCGGCCGCTCGGCATCCCGTTGCTGGTCTGGATCCTGGCGCTGGTCGTGGCGATCGGCTGGATCGTGCTCAACCGCACCACCTTCGGCCGTCGCACGGTCGCCATCGGCGGGAACCCCGAGGCGGCGCGGCTGGCCGGCATCAACGTCAAGTGGCAGACGCTGCTGCTCTACGGATTGTCCGGGCTGTGCTGCGGGATCGCGGCGATCATGCTCACCTCGCAGGGCACCAGCGCGCAGGCCGCCATGGCGAACCTGTACGAACTCGATGCGATCGCCGCGGCGATCATCGGCGGCACGCTGCTCAGCGGCGGTCGCGGCACCATCATCGGCACCCTGTTCGGGGTGCTGGTCTTCGCCACCATCACCAACCTGTTCGCGATCAACAACCTTTCCACCGAGGTTCAGAACATGGTCAAGGGCGGCATCATCGTCGCCGCGGTCTTGATCCAGCAGTTCCGTTATCGCTCTCTCACGCAACTCCTGAAGCGCTGACCTTTTTCACCCGGAATTCTCTCTCCGGGTACCCCCTTGGGAGGTACGATGTCCGCTTTGTCCCGTAGGCGCATTCTGTTCGGCGGCGCTGCCGTCGGCGCCGGCGCCCTTCTCACCGCGTGCACGAGCAACACCCCCGAGAACAACGCCCAGGTCAACACGAACACCGATGCGAGCGCCAACCCGAACGCCGCACCCGGCCAGAAGGTGGTCATCGGCTTCTCCGCACCGGCCGCCGACCACGGCTGGATCGCCGCGATCACGGACAACGCCAAGGCCCAGGCCGCCGTCTACTCCGATGTGGAGCTGAAGGCGGTCGAGGCGGGGGCGGACGCGGCGGCCCAGCGCGCCGCGCTCTCCACGCTGATCTCGCAGAAGCCCAACGTCATCGTGATGCTCCCGCACGACGGCAAGGAGCTGAACGCGGCCGGGCTGGAGGCCATGAAGGCCGGGATCCCGGTGGTCAACCTGGACCGCGCGTTCCCGGACGCGGCCGCGTACCGGTTACAGATCAAGGGCGACAACTTCGGGATGGGGCTGGCTGCCGGGGCGTACATCGGAGAGCAGTTGAAAGCCAAGGGCGTGACCAATCCGATCATCGGGGAGATCCCTGGCATCGACTCGCTGGAGTTGACCCAGGAGCGCACGAAGGGCTTCAACACGGCCCTCGCGCAGTACGGCTTCAAGGTCGCCAACCGGCGTCCGGCCGAGTTCACCGCGGACTCCGGCCAGGCCGCCGCGACCGCCCTGCTGCAGGCGCTGCCGAAGATGGACGCCCTCTGGAACCACGACGACGACCAGGGCATCGGTGTGATGGCCGCGATCAAGCAGGCGAACCGCAGCGAGTTCTTCATGGTCGGCGGTGCCGGCTCCAAGCAGGCGATCGACTCGATCTCGAAGGACGACACTGTGCTCAAGGCCACGGTGACCTACAGCCCGTCGATGGCATCGTCGGCCATCACTCTTGCCAGGTTGATCGGCCAGGGCAAGGGCATGAGCGACCTCGTCGAACTCCAGGTGCCCAAGGAGATCACGTTAGCTTCGGAAACGATCACCAAGGACAACGCGGCGAAGTACGCCAAGTTGGGCTTCTAGGGCTTCTAGGGGAGACACGACAATGTCGCAACAGCTGCGGGTCGGCATGGTCGGCTACGCGTTCATGGGCGCTGCGCACTCACAGGCGTGGCGCACCGTCAACCACGCTTTCGACCTGCCGCTGTCGGCACGGATGACGGCGGTGAGCGGCCGCTCCGAACAGGGGGTCGCTGCCGCCGCCGCCAAACTTGGCTGGGCGGAACACACCACCGACTGGCGTACGTTGATCGCCCGGGACGACATCGATCTGATCGACATCTGCTCCCCGGGTGACACGCACGCCGAGATCGCGCTGGCCGCCCTCGCCGCCGGAAAGCACGTCCTCTGCGAGAAACCACTGGCCAACACGGTGGCCGAGGCACGCGAGATGGCCGCGGCCGCGTCCAAGGCCGCTGCTTCGGGCGTACGCGCGATGTGCGGCTTCAACTACCGCAGGGTGCCCGCCGTGGCCCTGATGAAGCAGATGATCGACGACGGGCGGATCGGCACCATCCGGCACGTCCGCGCGAACTATCTGCAGGACTGGATCGTGGACCCCGCGTTCCCGCTGGTCTGGCGGTTGCGCAAGGAGATCGCCGGGTCCGGGGCACTGGGCGACATCGGTGCGCACATCGTGGACATGACGCAGTTCGTCACCGGGCAGTCGATCACCTCGGTGTCGGCGATGACCGAGACGTTCATCAAGCAGCGGCCGCTGCCCTCGGCGTCGGCCGGCCTGTCCGCGGCGGCCGACGGCTCGCACGTCGGCGACGTCACCGTCGACGACGCGGCGCTGTTCCTGGCCCGGCTCAGCGGGGGAGCGGTCGCCACGTACGAGGCCACGCGCTTCGCCACCGGCCGCAAGAACCAGCTGCGGGTGGAGATCAACGGGTCGCTCGGCACGCTGGTGTTCGACCAGGAGCGGATGAACGAGCTGGAGTTCTACGACGGCACGCGGCCGGCCCCGGAGCAGGGCTTCACGCGGATCCTGGTGACCGAACCCGATCACCCGTACATGGCGGCGTGGTGGCCGCCGGGGCACCTCATCGGGTACGAGCACTCGTTCACCCACGAGATGCGTGACCTGCTGTCGGCGATCGCGGAGGGCCGCCAGCCGGAGCCGTCCTTCCAGGACGCGTTGCAGGTGCAGCTCGTGCTGGAGTCGGTGTCTCGGTCGGCGGAAACGTCGTCGTGGACGGAGGTGGAGCCGGCTCTGCAGCCGGCCTTCTAGGACCTCCGGCGCGTGCCGGCGAGGGACGACGCGGTTGCGCCCCGCGTCGGCCGGCCCGCGGCGGAAATAGCGGTGCGTATGCGTGGGCACGACCGTCCGCGCATACGCATTTGCGTGTCCGGCGCGATGGGGTTTTGCAGTCGCACGAGAGATCGTCGGGTGCATGTCCGATCGTGCATATAGTGCACGCGGCCTCGGCTCGTCCAACCCATTCGGCACGCTGTCGTTCTCGCTCCGGGGCAGGTCACCGTGTGTTACGACATCGATCAAAATCGATTTGTACGGGTTGTTTCGATCATGTTCTCGCCGCTCAGGGCGTCGCACGAATGGTACGGCGCTGATCCCGAGGGCACCCGAGTCTCGTATCCGTGGACAGAAGACTCCCCGGATGGAGGCGAGATGGCATCCCGACGGCCCGCAGCGCGCGCGTCGAGCGTCGACCGCCATATGGTCCATACTGGAGTCCCAAGCACGCGCGGATGCACGTGCAGATGCACCGGTGCGCTCGTCCGGGGAGGACTCGAATGCGGCTGAGACACACATCCGGCCGGATCGTGCAACTCAGCTGTGAGATCTTCCCACGACCGGTCGCCAACCTTCCAGATCTGGTCGAGTGCCTCGACACGTACGGCAACGCCCGCGCCCGCCTCGGCGCCGACGCCCTCGGCGTGACCTTCTGGCTTCCCCCCGCACTCGCCGCCGCCCTCGCCGTAGAGAGCCGCGCCCGCACCCGGCTTCGTGCCGAACTCGACGCCCGCCGGCTCGAAGTCGTCACGTTGAGCGGAGCGCCCTTCGACGAGAGCGGCGGCGAGGCCCCCACCTGGACCGAACCGGTACGCCGCGAATACACCCTCGATCTGGCCCGCATCCTGCTCGATCTGCTCGACGAGGACGCCGTGCGCGGCACCGTCAGCACCATCGGGCTCGGCGCCCGCAGCGGCTGGGCCGAGTCGTCCGAGAAGGCCGCCACCGGCATCCTGCGCCGCCTCTCCGCCGGGCTCGCGGACCTGGCCTGGCAGAACGGACGGGCCGTCCGGGTCGGGTTCCAGCCCGGCCCCGGGTTCGTGCTCGACGGTCCGGAACAAACGGTCGCGGGGCTCGCCCGTACGGACAAGGATCGTCTCGGGGTTTGCCTCGATCTCGGCCATGCGGCGCGCACCTGGCCGGACGCGGCGGCCGGCATCGAAACCATCACCGACGCCGGCTACGGGATCGTCGAGGTACGCCTCGCCGCCGTCCCCGGCTCCACCACCGAAGGGTGGCGCTCCGGCCTGCGGCAGCTCTTCGGCTCCGAGGGCCCGCTCACCGAGAACATCACGCTGGTCTCACGCGTGCGCGGAGCAACCGCCGAACAGATCGCGGCCGACGTGGCGTACCTGCTGGCCGAGCTGGCCGACGTCGGCCTCGCGCCGGAAAACGAGCCTTGCCCCGCACGCTGATCCGGTTATTGTCATTGATGTCATCGCCGTGACGGCGGGCCCTCCGGGAGGCGCAAACCCGGTCGGCCGCTGTTTCGCCGCACGCCGATGCGACCTGGCCCGGGTCTTCCCTCACCGGCCGTCTTTTCGACTGCGAGCAGGGGAGTTGGCAATGGCGCGACCCATCACACTCTTCACCGGCCAGTGGGCCGATCTGCCGTTCGAGGAGGTGTGCCGGCTGGCGTCCGAGTGGGGATACGACGGGCTCGAGATCGCCTGCTGGGGCGACCACTTCGAGGTGGACCGGGCGCTCGCCGAACCCGACTACATCGACCGCAAGCGCGAGCAGTTGGGTAAGTACAACCTGAAGGTCTTCGCGATCTCCAACCACCTGGTCGGGCAGGCGGTCTGCGACCACCCGATCGACGAGCGGCATCAGGACATCCTGCCGGCGTCCATCTGGGGAGACGGAGACCCGTCGGGCGTACGCGCGCGCGCCGCGGAACGGATGAAAGACACCGCCCGGGCCGCCGCCGCCCTGGGCGTCAACACCGTGGTCGGCTTCACCGGGTCGTCGATCTGGCACACCGTCGCCATGTTCCCGCCCGTGTCCGAAGCCATGATCGACCGCGGCTACCAGGACTTCGCCGACCGCTGGAACCCCATCCTCGACGTGTTCGACGAGGTCGGCGTGCGGTTCGCGCACGAGGTGCACCCCAGCGAGATCGCGTACGACTACTGGACCACCCGGCGCGCGCTCGACGCCATCGGGCACCGGCCCGCGTTCGGCCTGAACTGGGACCCGTCGCACTTCGTGTGGCAGGAACTCGACCCGGTCAACTTCATCCTCGAGTTCAAAGACCTCATCTACCACGTGGACTGCAAAGACGCGAAAGTCCGTACCGGCGACGGGCGCCGCGGGCGGCTCAGCTCCCACCTGCCGTGGGCCGACCTGCGCCGGGGCTGGGACTTCGTCTCCACCGGGCACGGGGATGTGCCGTGGGAGGACTGCTTCCGGGCACTGAACGCCATCGGCTACGACGGGCCCATCTCCATCGAATGGGAGGACGCCGGCATGGACCGGCTGGTCGGGGCTCCGGAGGCGCTGGAATTCGTGCGGCGGTTAGCGTTCGACGCCCCCAGTGCGGCGTTCGACGCGGCCTTCTCGACGAAGTAGTTCGCAGAGCTTTGTGGGCCGCCCCCGCCAGGTGGGGGCGGCCCACAAGCCGTCTCAGTATTTTCAGTAGGCGCTGCCGGCTGGCTTGTTGTTCGAACCCGCCAGCGAGTCGGTCACGTCCGCACCCGTGGTCGACGAGACGTGCAGCTTCTCACCCAGCTTCGACGACTGAAGCTTGTCCTTGCTCTCCGAGTACAGCTTCGTGGCCTGCGCCTGGGCGACACCGGCGGCCTCCTGGACCGACGGATGCTCCCACACCTTCTTCGCGCTGGACCGGATCTCCTCGTACTTCTCCCGGCCCGCGCGACTGCCCAGGACGAAGCCCGCCGCGAGACCGGTGATGAACATCAGCTTTCCGCGCATGATGGCGGCTCCTTCCGTGTGACGACGCGCCTGCGTCTGCGCCACGCATACCCATCCTGCCCGCGCGGTACTCCTGTGCCGCGCGTTTGCGCCCATCGGCGGCGCGCCCCGGTAACCCCTTCGCACACCGCCCACCCCGTCATGTACTCTGTTCCCCGGCACCGAGGAGAGCAAGACCCCGGGGCCGAAGAGCAATCCCCTGTAGCTCAATTGGCAGAGCAGCCGGCTGTTAACCGGCAGGTTATTGGTTCGAGTCCAATCGGGGGAGCGAGTGGGCGGGGGTCTGTGTTCGCGGAAAGCGCGAACCGGGCCCCCTCGTATATCTGCTCAGGGGGCCGAGCCCCCTGAAACCCCACGTTGCGGTGCCTGCGGTGGGTGCCATCGCTCACGCTCGGCCGTCGGGGTGCGCTTTCGCCTTCGGCTCCTAGGACCGGGGCATTGCGTTGGTGCGCTTGAGCCTTCGGGTTCGAAACTCCCTGGCTAGGTTCGCTACAGAACCCCCGAGCCGAGCTCTGGGCGCTGCTCCGTGACCCGGAGCGCAAGGGGCCGGGCCGGTTGCGTGACCGGCTGACCCCCGACCTGATGTGCGGCATCGAAAACTCGGGAGAAGTCGACGTGCACGACCTCGTCCGATACATAGTGGGCGAGCGCTCTCGGGGCTGCCTGGTCGTTCAGCCGGTGGGCATGCCTACGGCAAGGCCGGCTGCTGATGCGGCCTCGGCGAGCCGTTTGTCGTAGGTCACGAACAAGGTCAGTCGCTGCTGATCTCGTAGCCGTAGTCCGGTGGCCAAGTGGATGGCGTCTAGGCTGCGTACGGCGGGCGGCGTGACGGTCTGGGCGAGGATGCGAATCCCGGAGTCGATCTCGACGCGGACGATGAGGTCGAGTAATGCATGGAATCGATTGATCACCGCGGGCATGTCGGCGGGTCCGGTGGCCCGGGCCAACGCTCGGTAGGTCTCAATCTCGACCAGGCTAGAGCTGACCCACTCAATCGTGGAATGTTCGTCAAGGAAGGCGCGTAGCGCGGCGGAGTCGGCTTCGGTATGGACAAGCTTGACCGCAGCCGCTGAGTCGAGGTAGATCACTGGATCTGGCCTTCGCGCTCGCGCGCGATGTCGTCGGCAAGGTTGGTTCCGTCTGGCAGCGGCATTGGCTGGGAGAGGAAGGCGCGTTTCATCTCTACGAGGCGCTCGCGGCGTACCGCTGCCTCCAAGAGCGCCTGTCGGATCGCCTCTGAACGGTTGGTTCCGTCGCGGGTCAATACGTCCAGTGCGTGCTCGGTGTCCGTATCGATACGTATCGTGACGGTGTCAGCCATGCGACAAGTGTAAGACGAAGCGTAAGACGTCGGCAATGCGCTTCTATGATTGACCGGTTACGCCAGGCGTTCGCCACTTGCTGGTGGGTCGGCTGGGGCCTGGCAAACGGCCGCCAAGTGGGCGGGGTGGTTGCGCTTGGCCTCCGGGTCGGGGGTTTGGCTGGGGTGGGCCGGCGATTGCCGGGCTCGGGGCATATCCTACTTCTTAGATGGGATGGGTATGTGCTATGAGTGACATGGGTGGGGCGGGCGAGGAGGGAGAGGCCTTGTGTAAGCGGGTCTCCGGACGCGGGCGGCTGCGTGGCAGGTGCCGCTGTTCGGCTACGCTGCGCGACTGAGCGCGTGCGGCTGGAGCAGCTGGGGTATCTGGCGGCGGTCACGCAGTACGGGTCGTTGCGCCGCGCGGCGGAGCATCTGCATGTCTCGCAGTCCGCGCTCAGTGAAGGCATCAGCAGCTTGGAGCGGGAGCTGGGGGTGCCGCTGCTCGAACGGCATCGTTCCGGCGCCCGGGTCAGCCGGGAGGGCATCGATCTGCTGCCGTTGATGACCGAGATCCTGTCCGGGGTGGCGCAGCTCAAGAACGCGGCGCGCGATCACGCCAGGACGATTCGCACCATCCGCGTCGGTACCGTCAACGCCGGAACCTCGGCGTTGCTCGTGCCGGCCGTCCGCGAGTTCGGTGCCGGGCATCCGAACACCACGGTCGACGTCGCGACGATGTTGCAGGACCAGATTCACGACGGCCTGCTGCAGGGGCGCCTGGACGTCGGGCTGGTGAACGTCTTCCCGGACGACGCCATCCCGTCGGGCCTGACCCGGAGCCTCCTGTTGCGGGGCACGCCGGTCGTGTGCTGCCGGGTGGACGACCCCTTGTCCGCCCAGGCCACCGTGCGCGTCGAGGACCTGCGCCGCCGCCCGTTCGTCGCGATGCGGCCCGGATACCTGATGCACCGGCTCGTCCAGGACCTGTTCGCCGACGCGCCGCCGCCGGAGACGTTCTCGACCGACGGCGCCGAGATGGGCAAGGTCCTGGTCGCCAACGGCACGGGACCGACCATCCTGCCGGACTACAGCGTGTACGGCGACCCCCTCGAACGAGCCGGAGTGATCACCACGCGCCCGCTGGTGGAGGACGTGCCGCCGGTCACGATGCTGCTGCTGCGCCGCCGATTCGACCGGCTACCGCCGGTCGTGCGTGACTTCGAGCAGACGATCATCCGGCTGGCGGGTGAGCACGCGCAACACGGATGACCCTTCGGTACGCCCGACGGGGTGTTCGGCAATCCCGCACACACCGGCCTTGCCAGCGCCGTAAAACCTAGTAATTCTGTAGGCGATAGCGGTTTCGAGCAGAGGATCCTCATGTCGCTGAAGTTTCATTGGTTCCTGCCGACCAACGGCGGCGACGGTCGCCACGTGGTCGGCGGTGGCCACGGCCTGACCGCCGGGCACTCCGGCCGCCCCAGTGACGTCGCCTACCTCACCATGGTGGCCCGCGCCGCCGAGGAGAACGGCTTCGAGGCCGCGCTGACCCCGGCTGGCGCGTGGTGCGACGACGCCTGGCTGAGCACGGCGATGCTCAGCCAGACCTCGCAGCGGCTCAAGTTCCTGGTCGCCTTCCGGCCCGGCCTGGTCTCGCCGTACCTGGCGGCGCAGATGGCCGGCACCTTCCAGAACCTGACCGACGGCCGCCTGCTGCTCAACGTCGTCACTGGCGGCGAGAGCCACGAACAGCGCATGTACGGCGACTACCTGGACAAGGACGCCCGCTACCGGCGCGCCGACGAGTTCCTCGAGATCGTGCGACGGCTGTGGGCGGGCGAGACCGTCGACTTCCACGGTGAGCATCTGTCGGTGGACGCCGCCCACCTCGACCAGATCCCCGACCCGGTGCCGGCCATCTACTTCGGCGGTTCCTCCCCCGCGGCCGGCATCGTCGCCGCCAAGCACGCCGACGTCTACCTCACCTGGGGCGAGCCGCCCTCCGCGGTGGCCGAGAAGATCGCCTGGATCCGCGGGCTCGCCGCGCAATTGAAGCGTGAGCGGCCGGTCCGCTTCGGCATCCGGATGCACACGATCAGCCGCGACACCGCCGAGGAGGCCTGGGCCGAGGCGGACCGGCTGCTGGCCGGGATCTCCCCGGAGATGATCGCCAAGGTGCAGCGGGGGCTGCGGCTCAGCGAGTCGGAAGGGCAGAAGCGGATGCTGGCCCTCAACGGCGGCTCGAAAGACGGTCTCGAGGTCTATCCGAACGTGTGGGCCGGCGTCGGCCTGGTCCGCGGCGGCGCCGGAACCGCCCTGGTGGGCAGCCACGAACAGGTCGCCGACCGCATCGAGGAATACGCCTCGCTAGGCATCGAGGAGTTCGTGCTGTCCGCCTATCCCCACCTGGAGGGCACGTACTGGTTCGGCGAGGGTGTGCTGCCGATTCTCGCCGAGCGCGGTCTCTGGAAGGACGAACGGCCCCGCCGCCACCACAACGCCGCGGTGCCCTTCGCCGCGGCCGGCCGCTGATTCTTCGCACCGGGGGGCCTGACATGACCGTTGCGGATCTCGACCCCGCCAGCCTGCGTCGGGCGTTCGGGGCCTTCCCCAGCGGCGTCGTCGCCGTCGCCGCCGCCGTCGACGGCAAGCTGGTCGGCCTCGCCGCCAACTCGTTCACCTCGGTGAGCCTCGACCCGCCGCTCGTGTCCTTCTCGATCGCGAACGCTTCCAAGACCTGGCCGGATCTGCGACGCGCGGACCGTCTCGGGGTGACGATCCTCGCGTCGCACCACGGCGTGGTCTGCCGGCAACTCGCCGGTCCCGCCGAGCACCGGTTCGATGGCGTGCCCGCAACGGTCACCGGCACCGGCGCGGTGACCCTCGACGACGGGCTGGCCCGCTTCGACTGCTCGATCTCCCGCGAATTCGAGGCCGGCGATCACACCATCGTGCTCCTGCGGTTACACGCCGTAGATCATCCCGTCGAACGGGCCCACGGCTCGTCACCGCTCGTCTTTCATCGGTCCGGCTTCGGGCGGCTTTCCCCGGCAGCGTGACCGACCACTTTTTACCTAGTCACTCAAGGAGGCGACATGGTCGCGATCCTCTCTGGTGGACCGAACACCCAGGTTCCCGTCCTGTCCGACGCCGACGCGGTTGAGGTCGCCCGCGAGTTGGGCGCGAAGTTCGCCGCGGGTGCCGCCGAACGAGACCGGCAGCGGATCCTGCCGACGTCCGAGGTGGATCAGCTGTCCGCCGCCGGCCTGCTCGCCCTGACCGTCCCGGCGGACTTCGGCGGAGCCGGACTGGGCGCACAAACCCTTGCCGAGGTCGTACGCCTGGTCTCCGTCGGCGATCCGAACATCGCCCAGATTCCGCTCAGTCATTTCGTCTACATCAACGCCGTGCGCCACCGGGGTTCCACGGCACAGCAAGAGTTCTTCTTCGGCGAGGTGCTCGCCGGCAAGCGATTCGGCAACGCCCAGTCGGAGATCAAGAGTAAGAACGTGCGGGAGCACGCGACGACCCTGCGCCCGGCCGGTCGCGACTGGACTCTCGACGGCGAGAAGGGCTACGCAACGGGCGCGCTGTTCGCGCACTGGATTCCGGTGCTCGCCCACCTGGACGAGGGTGGTCCGCTGCACGTCGCCTGGGTCGAACGCGGCGCCGCCGGCGTGACCGTCGCCGACGACTGGGACGGGCTCGGCCAGCGCACCACGGCCAGCGGCACGGTCCGGCTCGACGCCGTCCACGTCCCCGCCGAGCACGTGATGCCGTACCACCTGACCTTCGAGAAGCCACAGACGTACGGCGCGTTCGCCCAACTGCTGCACGCGGCGATCGACGCCGGCATCGCCCGGGCCGCCGTCGCTGAGGCAGCCGCGTTCGTCACCACGAAAAGCCGGCCCTACCCGGATGCGGGCGTCGACCGGGCCGCCGAGGACCCGCTGGTCGTGCAGGCGTTCGGGCAGCTGGAACTGCAGGTCCGGGCGGCTGAGGCGCTGCTGGCCGAGGCAGGTCGGGCGGTCGACCGGGCCGACGCGGATCTCACCGCCGAGACGGCCGGCGCGGCGAGCCTCGCGGTCGCCGCGGCCCGCGCGATGACCACCAGCGCGTCGGTGGACGCCGGCAGCCGGCTTTTCGAGGTGTCCGGCACTCGCTCGGCGCTCGCGTCACTCAACCTGGACCGCCACTGGCGCAACGCCCGCACCCACACGCTGCACGACCCGGCCGCCTGGAAGGTGCAACACCTCGGCCGGTACGCCATCGACGGCACCCTCCCGCCCCGGCACGGGCAGATCTGACGAAGGGAGCGCACCCCGCATGACGACTGTCGTCCTCTCCGGCAACCCGCGACCCGGCTCCCGGACCGCGCGGCTGGCCGCAGCGCTCGGCGCCGCACTCGCCGGCGCCGAACCACACGTGGTGGATCTCAGCAAGCTCGCGGCCGGGCTGCTGACGCCGGGCGACGGACCGGCCACCGCCGCGCTGGACACCGTCCGCGGTGCGACCCGGCTGGTCGTGGCCACGCCCACCTACAAGGGCTCGTACACCGGAATTCTGAAGGTTTTCGTCGACCTGCTGCCGCCGGCCGCCCTGGCGGGTATCAACGCCGTGCCGGTGGTCACCGCCGGAACCCCGCCACAGGCCGAGGGCGCCGCCATCGCGCTGCGAGCGCTGCTGACCGAGCTCGGCGCCGACGTCGCCCCGGCACTGACCGCGATCGAGAGCGAACTCGACGACATCGAGGGTCTCGTCGAGGCCTATGCCACGTCATTCCAGACAAGCTGATATCTGCGATCTGAGTGACGGCAGCTTGTGGTAGGAATCGGAACGTACTCTCCGCAAGTTCTGCCTAGGGTGCTGTTTCGCGGTGTCTGAAATCACCTCGGCCGTACGGGATTGATCGGAATGCCGGACCGCATCATTGCTGCAGGTGGCTTTCCTTTAGGAGAAATAGTTGCAGACCCTTGGTGATCGGCTTGACATGAATCGCCGAAAGGTCTTTGTCGGACGCCAGCGGGAACGTGAACTGTTCGCCGCGTCCCTTAGCGATGATCGTGGCGACGGGTCGGTTCTGTTCGTGCAAGGTGCCGGCGGCGTCGGGAAATCCGCCCTGCTCGACGTCTTCGCTGACGACGCGAGGGCGAAGGGCCGCGCGGTCATCCGGATCGACGGCCGGTTCGTCGAGTCCGACCCCGCATCGTTCGCGGAGGCGGTCGGAGCGGTGCCGGCCGGGAGTGTGCTGATCATCGACACTTTTGAGCGCTGTCAGGGCTTAGAGCTGTGGCTGAGCCGTCACTTCCTGCCCGGACTGCCGGGCGACACGGTCGTCGTCATCGCGGGCCGCCGGGCGCCGGATGTGTCCTGGCGGTCGGATTCCGCGTGGTCCGGGCTGCTGCGAGTGCTGAGGTTGGGTGAGCTGGACGCGCCGGATGCGGCCCGGCTGATGGCCGGTCGGGGGGTGCTCGCCGCGCTGCGGCCCCGGGTGCTGGCGTTCGCCGGTGGGCATCCGCTGGCGTTGACGCTGGCCGCCGAGGTCGCCCGCAGCGATGTCGCGTCGGCCGAGACCTGGGAACCCGGCCCGGATGTGATCGGCACGCTGCTGGCCCAGCTCGTCGGCGAGGTGCCGAGCGAATGGCACCGGCGTGCGCTGGCGCTGTGTGCCCACGTCGAGGTCAGCACGCAGGAGACGGTGCGGACCGTGGTGCCCGCCGATCAGGCCGGCGGGGTCTTCGCGTGGTTGTGTGATCAGCCGTACATCGAGACCGATCCGCGTGGTGTCTTCCCCCACGACATCGTGCGCGACGTGCTGGAGGCCGAGCTGCGCTGGCGTGACGCCGAGGCGTACCGGGAAATGCATCGGGCCGTGCAGCAGCACCTGCTCGACGAGATCCGCGCCGACGGGAACGCGGATTACCTGCGGCTGACCCGGGAATTCGCCTTCACGTTCCGGCGGAGCCCGGTGATCTCGACCTTCTTCACCTGGCAGGGGACCGACGATCTATTCGGCGGCCCGTACCGGCCGGGGGAGCGCGCGACGCTGCTGGCGTTCACCGAGCGGGTGGCGGGGTCGGCGACCGCGCGGATCGCCGGATATTGGATGGATCGCCAGCCCGAGGCGTTCCAGGTCTACCGGCGGATCTCCAGCGGCGAACCGGTCGGCTACTCGGCGTGGCTGACGCTCACCGAGCCGGACCCGCGGGACCGGGCCGCCGATCCGGTGGTGGACGCCGTGTGGACGCACGTCGAACGCACCGCGCCGCCGCGGCCGGGTGAACACGTCGGAGTGTCGCGCTTCCTGGTCGAGGCCGAGGCGTACGAGCGCCGCTCGCCGGTCATGGATCTCATGGTGTTGGGTGTCTTCAAGGCGTGGCTGTCCGGCGATGGACTGGCCTGGAGCTTCTGCGCGGCGGGCCGTCCGGACCACTGGAGGGACGGGCTCGCGGGTCTGCAGCATCGCTCGGTGCTGCCGTATCCGCGGATCGACCGGGAGCCGGTCGGGCTGTTCGCCTGCGACTGGCGGCGTACCCCGGTCGAGCCGTGGCTGGACTGGCTCAGCGTGCAGGCGCTGCGCGGCCGGGCCACCGGCAGTCCACCGCCGCGGCCGGATGTCGACGTCCTCGGCCGCGCCGAGTTCGCCGACGCCGTCCGGTTCGCGCTGCGCGTCCTGCACGGCACGTCGCTGGGCGACAGCGTGCTGCTTCGCAGCCGCCTGGTCAACGGCAGCGTCGACCGCCGCCTCGCGCTGCGCGACCGGATCCTCGCGGAGATCCGCGAGATCGGGGCGGATCCCCGGGAGGCCAAGGTGCGGCGGGTTCTCGACGCCACCTACGTGCGTCCCGCCCCGACGCAGGAGGCCGCGGCCGGCCGGCTGAATCTTCCGTTCACGACCTACCGGCGGCACCTGACCCGTGGCATCCAGCTTCTGACCGAGCGCCTCTGGCAGCAGGAGCTGAACGCCTCGGTGGACAGTGTTCGGTCAGAAAACGGCGTTGACAATGGATAGCCATCGCGTTTCCGGCAATCCGGGATTGCTGTGAGAAACGCTTTACGCTGGCATTTCTCCTGGTCACGTGCTCCCTCTCACGTCGGATAAAAGGCACCGGAGAATCGGGATAGCGTCGCTCGCATGCCACCACTGCGGGATCACGAATTCGACGTCGTTTTCATCGGAGCCGGCCATAATGCACTGGTCGCCGCCGCTTATCTGGCCAGGGCCGGGCGAAGCGTGCTTTTGCTGGAACGAACGGAGCGAGCGGGCGGGTTTGTCCGGACGCAGGAGCTGACCCTTCCGGGTTTTCTGCACGACACGTACTCGGCGGTGCATCCGCTGTTCGCCGAGTTCGGCCTGCGGTATGTACGAGGCGATGTCTCCACCGGCGTCTCCCTGCCGGGCGGTCGCGGCGTCGTCATCCCCACCGATCCTCGCGAGCTGGACGCCGAGCTCGACCGGCTGGGCGAACGCGGCGCCTGGTACGGCCTGTTCGCCGACCTCGCCCCGGTGTTCGAGGAGGCGCTGCCGCTGCTCGGCACGGACCTGACCAGCTTGGACGCAACCGCCACGTTCAACTATCTGACGCGCGAGTTCGCGACGGCACCGATGCCGTTCGAGCACCTGCTCGCCGGGAACGCGGCCGACCTGCTCACCGATCGTTTCCGGTCCGAGGAACTGCGGGCGAACTACCTGGCCTGGCCGGTGCACATGGGCGTCGGGCCGCGAGACGCCTCGGGCGCGTTCTGGGTCTGCGTGATGATGGCCGCGCTCGCCGGCGGCAACCCGCAGGCCGTGGGCGGTAGCGGTCGGCTGGCGGACGCCCTGGTCGCGCTGGTCGAGAAGCACGGCGGCGTGATCGTCACCGGGGCCGAGGCCGACACGATCGTGGTCGATGGGGGACGGGCCACAGGCGTACGCACGAAAGGGGGTGAGGTCTTCACGGCCACCTCGGGGGTGGTTGCCACGACCTCGCCCGATGCTCTCTACAACCGGCTGCTACGCGACGTCGTGACGGTCCCGCCGGGGGTGCGCAGCCAGGCCGCGCGATACCGGTATCGGCGCGGTTGCCTCCAGGTCAACCTGGCGCTCAACGGCAAGCCACATTTCGCGGACGCGCGGATGGACCATGGTGGCCTCATCACCCTCGGCCGCGGTTTCGACGACATGATCGCCGCGGTGCGGCAGGCGGACGACGGGGTGATTCCTGAGCACCCGACGATCTCGTGGCACGAGCCCAGTGCCGTCGACCCGGGCCGCGCCCCGGACGGCTCCGCGACCGTACGGCTGCAGATCTTCGAGGCGCCGTTGTATCCGAAGGCGGACGCGGCCGGGGTCATCCCCACCGATGGCACGTGGACCCGGGATGTCGGGGAGCGGTACGCCGATCGGATCGTCGCCGAGGCCGCACAGCATGTCGAGGGCCTTGAGGACATGATCGTGGGCCGGCATGTGCTCACTCCGGCGGACATCGCGGCGGCGAACCCGAACGCCGGCCCTGGCGACTCCAACGCCGGGCACAACGCGCTGTCGCAGGGCTTCACCCAGCGGCCGCTGCCGGCCCATCGTGGTGGCTACGCCACGGTGGTGCCCGGCCTGTACATGATCGGCGGCGCGACGTGGCCGGGCCCGGGCGTCAGTGGCGCCTCCGGGCGTGCGGTGGCACAGATCCTGCTCGGCTGAGCGCGGGCTCACCCTCCGGCTGCTGCCGCTTTCGCGATCGCTTCGCCGCGCGAAAGCGCTGTGAGCTGCGAGTACTCTCGCCAGTGGGTGATCGTCCCGCTGCCCTGAGTAAGCATGGGGGTCTGCCGATGCTGACTGCCGTCGCCAACGCGCCCGGCGAGCCGCTCGTGTTCACCGAACGTGACGTGCCAGAGCCCGGGCCGGGTGAGGTTCTCGTCAAGATCACTGCGTGCGGGGTGTGCTACACGGATTTGGATGTGCTGCAAGGGCATTGGCCGATGGCGCGATTTCCGGTCGTCCCCGGGCACGAGATCACCGGGGTCGTGGTCACGGCCGGTCCGGGTGCTTCCTGGCAGGAGGTGGGTTCCGCCGTGGGCGCTCAGATACTGGGCGACTCCTGCCGTCATTGCGACTATTGCGCGCGCGGTGACCAGATTCTGTGCCCGCAGAAGCGTTTCACGGGCATCGTCATGGATGGCGGTTATGCCGAATACGCGGTCCTCAAGGCCGATTTCGTGACCCGGCTGCCGGAGGGACTCGACCCGGTCGCCGCGGCTCCGTTGATGTGCGCGGGCCTGACCGCCTTCAACGCCTTACGGCGGGCCGGGATCACGCCCACCTCACGTGTGGCGATCATCGGCGCCGGGGCTCTCGGCATGCTCGCGATCCGCTACGCCGTCGCCATGGGCGCCCGGGTGGCTGTCGTCGGGCGCTCGGACCGTGAGCTGGCGGCCGGCAAGGAAGCGGGCGCCGAGCGGTTCATCTCCACCGCGGACTCCGATCCCGCGGAGGCGTTGAAGGCCTGGAACGGCGGCGCGGATCTGATCCTCAACGCGTCGCCGTCCACCTCGGCTGCCGCGGCGGCGTTCACCGGCCTGGCGCCCGACGGCACGCTCGTGCTGTGCGGGTACGGGGCCGACCCGCTGATCCTGCCCACCGAGCCGATGGCCCTCAACCGGCTGCACGCCATGATCAATCCGTCGGGGTCACCGCACGACGCTCGCGACACCCTGGCGTTCTCGGCGGCGCACGGCATCCTCCCCGAGTTCACCCCGATCGCGCTGCGCGACGCCGGCACCGTGCTCGATGCCATGGCCCGAGGTCAAGCCGGCCGGCGCTCGATCATCGTCTTTGACTGATCATCGCCGTCATATCGTCCGCAGATATCGGATGCGGTCGGCCTGAATTCGTCGCGCGATGTCGGTGTTGAAAGCCATGGTTTCGAAGGCGTGCACGACTCCGCTGTGCAGGTGCAGCTCGGTGGGAACACCGGCGAGGGAGCATCGCCGTGCGTATTGCAGGTCTTCGTCGCGGAGAATGTCGAGCTCGAGCGCTTCCATATAAAGCGGCGGAAGGCCGGCCAGGTCCGAGGCGCGGGCCGGCGCCGCATAGGCGGATACATTATCGGTGCCGTACGCGTTGCCCAGAAATGCCCGCCAGATCGTCTCGTTGTCGTCGTAGGACCAGGTGTAGAGGCCATCGAGCTCCGGATCCGGTTCGATGGTGCGGTCGTCGAGCGCGGGATACAGCAGGATCTGCTTGGCCAGTGCCGGCCCGCCCCGGTCACGAGCGAGCAAGGCCAGGCTGGCCGCGACGTTCCCGCCGCCGCTGTCGCCCATGACAGCGATCCGGGCGGGGTCGACGCCGAGATCGCCGGCGTGCTCGGCGAGCCAGGTCAAGGCGGCGTAGCCGTCCTCGACCGGCGTCGGGTGCGGGAACTCCGGGGCGAGCCGGTACTCCACCGACAAGAAGGGGACACCGCTGGAGGAGACGAACCGTGACACGGTCCCGTCATAGAGGCTCACACTGCTTGCGATCATGCCACTGCCGTGGAAGAACAACACCGCCGGACCCGGAATCGAATCCTCCTTGACGTACCACCGCAGCAGCAGCGTCGCCCCGTCCGAGGCGGTGGTCGAGAAATCCGTGGTTACCACATCACCGGGCACTCCAGGCGCGGCATCGACCATGGCGTGTGCCGCGTTGATTCCCGCGCGTCGCGACACCACATCCCCGACCGGCATCCGGGGAACATTGAACGATCCCCCGAAAATGGCCTCCAATGCCGCACGCACATCCGGATCAAGAGACAGAGGCATAGCGCTTCCCCATCTTTAGATTTGCGAAAGGCCTCGCCAAATAGTCAGGCCCATTTCATGATGCGGTTTCGTCGGCCATTCTGACACGGTGTCGGAATCTTCGGCAGCGTGATGATCGGCACACTGGCTCGGGTGGCGTTCTCAGCCCCGGACCCCGCGGCGGTACACCCCGTAATACTGATTGGCGGCCAACTCCTGGGCGATGATGTCGTCGCGCTCGGGTCCACGAGTGGTCACGTGGTGGGTGATCACCTGGAACCCGCCCCAGATGATGACCTCGGCGGCGGCTTGCGCGTCCACCTCGGCCGGCGTCCGCCCGGCCGCCTGCTCGGCACGCAACAGGCCGACCTCGCGCTGGACGAATTTCCGCCGGTATCCCTCCCACGCGGCACCGACTTCGGGATCGTACGCAGCCGCCTCGAGCACGGCGGCGAGCACGAGTTTTCGCTCCCTGAAGAACGCTATCCCCGTCCGATATGCCTCGGTGATCGCTTCCAGGTCGACCGGGGTCCCCTCGCTGCTCTCCCAGTTGGGGGAATGCAACGCTTCAACCAGCCGCAGCACCAGCTCCGTCTTGCTGCTGAAGTACAGGTAGAACGTTGACCGCGCCAGGCCGACCTCGGCGGCGATCTGCTTGATCCCCAGCTCGGTGAACGAGACGCCGCCGGCCAGGAGGCGCTCTGTGGCGGCCATCACGGCGGCCACGACAGCAGCACGCCGGACCGCCGGATCGTATGGCCGGCGAACGTTGGAAGACACGCCGCCATCCTAGATTTCGTCACCCCTACGCCAAGTCATCAGCGGTCGAATAGCCGTGCAGTTCCTGGTGCCACAACAGGTCGGTGAGCTCCTCAACGGCGCGGGACAGGTGTCGCCGGTATGTGCTCAACGGCAGGCCCAGGCGTTCGGCCGCGGCTTCCTGGGAGGGCACGCCGTGGAAGTACTCGGTGGTCAGCGCGCTGTGCCAAGCGACCGTGCGAGGGTCGCCGGCCAGGACGGCGGCCGCGTCGCCGATGGTCGTCCTCAGGTTCGCGACCCGGTCGTCTCCGTCGGCCGCGGCGAGGCGGCTGCGGGACAGCGGGTTCGCGGCAATTCGCGCGGGGCGGCGCCATGCGCGCAGCACCTCGCGCACCGCCAGGTTGAACTCCTCGCGGGAAAGAACCGCCAGGTCACTCGACGGGGCTGGTGGCGTGCGCTGCAAGAGTTCAACGCCGACGTGGCGGTCGAGCCACGTGTCGAACGGCACTGCCCGCCAGTCGTGGCCGAACAACTGGTAGCGGCGACCGCCGACCTCGCTCTGGCGGCCGACCGCGTGCTGGTCGAGATAGTCCATCTGGCCCTGCCAGGCCGGCGCGTCGGCCACCACCAGATAGCTCCAGGCCAGCCGGTCCGCGCGGAGCCATTCGGCGAGGATTCGGGACTGCACCAGGTCTCCGGTGGCGGACGGGCGCTGGTAGGCCTCGGGGTCGACGATAAAACGCGCGACGGCGATGTGCTCGCCGGCCCGCAGCGGTCCGGTCGAGCGCGCGTGCTGCCACGCCGCCGCCACGACCGGATCCGCGGCGATCTCGTCGGAGTTCGGCTCGGTCAGTCGCAGCCACACCATGAAGGCATACGGCTTCGGCTCGCCGGGTCGCCGGAACACGCTTACCGCGGACGGCTGCCGGTCCAGCCAGAAGCCCGCGATCCGTGCCGACTCCGGCCCCTCCGCCCGTTCGGTCAGCGCGACGACGACGTCGCCGACATCGTCGCGGTACGGTTCGATCCGGATGTCGTGCCGGCGTTGGAAGGTGATGTAGTCGGACATCACGCCGCCGTGCCGGTGCAAGAAGGTGAGATCCCGCATCCTGTCCAGCAGCCCATCGCCCCGCGTGGCGTCGGTGCGTGACAGCAGGTAACGGCGGATGCCCCGGTGCATCTCCGCGTATCCCGACGGATCGCGCCACCGCAGGTCGTCGTCGAGGGCGTCCCGGACGATGTCATGAGGGAAGAGCCCGTGCGGTCCGGCCTCGATGTACGGCTGCTCACGGAGCCAGTCGAACAGCCGGCGCGCGCCGGCGTCCCGACCGAGGACGGCGCGCAGCAACTCCTCGGTGGTGTCGAACGCGTGCGCGCAGATTTCCAGCGCGCGCTGATGCGCGTCTGACGGGACCGCGCCGACGAGCTCGCCGAGCAGCGTCCGGATGACGTCGTGCCCGCGTTCGGTGACCGCGCCTTCCCGCGCCGACCGCGCGCCCAGCGACAGGGCCAGCGGGTGTCCGCCGGCGTAGGCCAGAAGCTCGGCCCGCGCGGACGGTGGAACGTCGAGGGCGTGCAGGAACGTTTCGGCGTCCTCGGGGCCGAGGTTGCGCAGCCCGAGCACCTGCAGCAACTCGCCCCAGCCCGGGTCCGCGCGCCAGTCCGGCGAAGGGCCGCTCCGGCCCGCGATCACCACCACGGCGTCCGGGGCGATGTTCGGCAGGAACTCGTCGCGAAGCCAGCTCTCGAGGCCGGCGCCCCGCTCGAACGTGTCGATCAGAAGCACGCCGGTGGCGGGCGCCTCCCGGAACGCCTCCGGCGTGGGGTCGCTCTCGCGGAGGTCGATGAGGGTGACCGTGCGGGCCGTGTCGCGCGCGTCCTCGGCGAGCTGCCGCAGGAGCGCCGTCTTGCCGATGCCACCGGGGCCGTGAATCCACAGCACGGCGGCCGGCGACGCCCCGGCGAGCATGGTGCCGAAGATCTCGCGTTCCGCGGCGCGGCCCACGAACGTGCGCCGGCGTGCGGCTCGGATCCGGGCGCCTAGCGAGTGCGGCACAAATCAGCCTATCCGGCCGAACAGCGAGGAGGGCGGCTCCGTCATGTGCATCACCTTGATGAACGCCCTACTGAGCTCGGGATCGCTCGCCGCGGCCGCATGAAACTTCTCCCAGTACGCGTTGAGCGCCTCATGCTCGGGCGGGCGGAACCCGACGGCCTCCGGGAACCGTAGATCGTTGCCGACCGCGACGGTCCACGGTGTCTCGATTGCCTCGGCCGCTCGCCGGAAGAAGCGTTCGGGGAGCGCGTCCGACCCCTCGGCCAACAGCTCGCGCAGCAGCGTCGCCTCGACCGCGGCGACGGTCATCCCCTGGGCGTAGATCGGATTGAAGCTGCACATCGCGTCGCCCGTGACCAGAAAACCCTCGGGCAGGCGCGGCAGCCGCTCGTATCGCCATCGTGTGTTGGCGGCAAAGCGCATCTTCACCGGATCGTCGAGCGGCTCCGCGTCCCGGATGATGTCGTAGATGTCCGGGCTGGCCAGTGGCTTCACCCAGTCCAGCATCGCGGCGTGGTCCATCGGCGGGTCGGCGCCCAGCATGCCGCCCACGACCACGGCGAAGCGATCACCTTCCTGAGCGAGCGCGAACCCGCCGTGCAACTGTCCCGGGTAGTAGTTGACCGACGTGCCGATCCGGCCGCCGAGATCGCTCGGATCGCGGCGGTAGTGGCGCGTGATGTTGACCAGGTTGACGCGCAACGTCTCCTGCTCGGGAGCCGGATAACCGAGATCCCACAACCAGGCCGGGGACCGCGATCCCCGGCCGGCGGCGTCCACGACCAGTTCGGCGGGCAGTGCGGACTCCGTCGAGTCGGTCCGGGACACGGTCCGCACCCCGGTGACGTGCCGGCGATCCGCGGTCGAGGTCAGTCCGACGACGTCGAGCGACGGCAGAATCCGGATCCCGGGGAACTCGGCCAGCCGGCGCCGCACAACATACTCGACGAGCGGCCGGCTGGCCCCGACGCCGACAATGCCGGACGCGGCCGGCTGCAACTGATGGCCGCCGATGTACCAGTGCATGTCGCGCAACGGGTCGCCGAACGGCGCACCCGCGGCGCGCAGATCATCGCTGAATCCCGGCAGCAGCTCCTCGATCTCCTGCAGGCCTCGGGCGAGCATCGCGTGCACCTGCCGGCTCTGCGGTACGCCGCGACGGGGTGCCGGATGGTCAGGCAGCGCGTCCCGGTCGATGACGGTGACGCTCGGATAGCGACTTCGCAGTGCCACCGCTGTGAGCAGCCCGGCCATGCCGGCGCCGATGACGACCGCGTGGTCGCCTCGAAAGTCAGTCATGACCCTATGGTTCGAGCTGCCGCCGCTCACCGGCCAGGGCAAACCACGCTCACTTCGCACTCACCGGCGGGCGGTCGTGACTTGTCGCTCAGCAGCTCGGTGGTGATCGACGGCACGTTGCCGAACCGGCGGGGTCCTCTTGTACGGTTCACTCGGACATGGTGTCCGACCTTGACGACCGATCGATTGTCCCTTGGCGCGGTGAACGTGGCGTGGAAGGAATGTGTGCGTGTTGGTAGAGGGAAACGCCTGGCGTGTGGTGGCGTTTGGTGACGTGCGGCTCGAACGCCTCAGCTATGACCAGATGCCTGCCGGACACTTGCTCGTCCGGGTTCGCACGGCGGGGGCCGGCATGCCCGATGCGATGATGGTGGCGGGGCAGTTTCCGGTGCTCAGTACGCCGCCGTTCGGACTGGGCGAGGAAGTGTGCGGCGACGTGGTCGCGGTGGGTGAAGGCTCACGGTTCACCGTCGGCGAACGAATCATGGGGATCACCGCCTTCCTACTGGGCTGGGGCGGCTACGCCGAGTACGCCTACGTGCGGGAACAATCTGCCGGGCGGGTGCCCACGCGATTCAGCGACGAGCAGGCCGGTGGGTTCAGCATCGGCTTCCGTACGGCGTACCACGCGCTGGTCGAGCGGGCTCAAATAAGGGCCGGCGAGACCGTGGTCGTGCTCGGGGCCGCCGGCAGTTCCGGGGTCACCGCGGTCCGGCTGGCGAAGGCGTTGGGCGCCACGGTCATCGGGGTGGCCGGCAGTGACGAGAAGCTGGCGTTCGCTCGCGAGGCGGGCGCCGACGACGTGGTCAGTCATCACGTTGACGACCTCGCCGCCGAACTCGGCGCGCTGACCGGCGGCCGCGGGGTCGACCTGATCCACGATGCCGTGGGCGGCCCGGCCGCGGAAGCCGCGATCAAGGCGCTCGGCCGCAACGGACGCATCGTCCTGGCGGGCCTGGCCAGCGGGCAGCCGGTCAAGCTGGATCCGCTCGACATGCTCGGGCGCAACTGGGGCGCGTTGGGCGCGCTGAATTTCGGGCATGCGCCGGAGTACGACGTGGCCGTCTGGGACCGGCTGATCGACCTGGCGGAGAAGGGCCTGCTGGACACTCCGGTCGGCCGCGTGTGGGCGTTCGACGAGGTGCCCACGATGATCGCCGGTCAAGGGTCGCCGCCGCCCGGTAAGTCGGTGGTCCGCGTAGCGGACTGAGCGACCGTCCTAATCGCGATGGTCCGGGCGTCGCAACGCGCCGAACCACTGGATCTCGGCGATCTCGCGGGCGACAGCGGCGTCGTCGGCGGGGTCGCCGGTCGCGATGTGATGGGTGATCGCCTGGATGCCGCCGTGCACCAGGACGCGGACGGCCGTATCGGTACGGACGCCGGCCGAGGTCATCCCGTCGCGTTGCGCGGCCTCCAGCCAACGCCGGCCCAGGGCGACTTGACGTTCGAGCTCGTCGTTCCACATCTGACGGACGGCCTCGTCATACGCGGCGACCTCGAGGACCGCGCGCAGCAGCGCGGCATGCTCGCGGTACACCGCGATCACGCCGGTCAGGATCTCCACCATCGCCGGGAACGGGTCGGTGCCGTCCGGATCCCAGACCGTCACCCGGTTGAACGAGGTGTCCTTCAGCTTCGCCGCCAGGCTCAGCAGCACGTCGCTCTTGTCCCGGAAATGCACGTAGAAGGTCGAGCTGGCGATGCCCGCCGTCTCGACGATGCGCTGCACGCTCAAGTCGGTGAACCGCTCGCCACCCTCCAGCGATCTCTCGACCGCGGCCAGGATCCGGGCCTGAATCTCGGCCCTGCGTTCGGCCGCGTGCGTGGACCGACGTGTGGTGATCGATGGCATGCCGCTACGGTAGCTCAGTCCCGGCGCGTCATTGCCTCAGCCGTTGAGCAGCTCCTGGGCCGCCGTCGCGATGTGCTCGGCGTCGATGCCCGCCCACGCCATCAGTTCCTCGCCGGTGCCGGAGCCGGGCATACCCCGTACGGCCAGATGGGTGAGTTTGACGTCGGTGATGCCATCGGCCACGAGGCTGTCGATGACCGCGGAGCCGAGGCCGCCCTCGGGATGGTGATCCTCGGCGACCACGATGCGGCCGCCGGTCGCGGCCGCCGCCTCACGCAGGGTGGCGCTGTCGATCGGCTTGATGGAGTACGCGTCGACGACGCGCGCGGTGATGCCCTGCTCGGCCAGCGCGTCCGCCGCGGCCAGCGCCTCGTGCAGCGTGACGCCCGCGCCGACGAGCGTGACCTGGTCGTGGTCGCTGGAGCGCGGCAGCTTCGAACCCCCGACCGGGAACGACTCGCCGTCGGGGTAGAGCACCGGGTAACTGCCCCGGGTGGTGCGCATGTAGCTGATGCCGGTGGTGTTCGCCATCGCGTGGGTCAGCGCGACCGTGCTGGTCGCGTCGGCCGGGTAGAGCACAGTGGAACCGTGCACGGCCCGCATCATGGCGAGGTCTTCGAGTGCCATCTGCGAAGGGCCGTCGGCGCCGATCTCGACCCCCGAGTGTGAGCCCACCAGGCGCAGGTCGGCGCCGCTGATCGCGCCCATCCGGATGAAGTCGTACGCCCGGGTGAGAAACGCCGCGAAGGTGGAGGCGAACGCTTTGTACCCGCGTACGGAAAGCCCGGTGGCGGCGGCGACCATCTGCTGTTCGGCGATGAACATCTCGAAATACCGGTCGGGATAGGCGTGCGCGAACTCGTCGGCGAACGTGGAATTACTGACCTCGCCGTCGAGTGCCACCACGCGGGGATCGAGTGCGCCGAGCGCGACCAGCCCATCCCCGTACGCCTTGCGGGTGGCCACCTTCGCGCCCAGCTCGTACGAGGCGGGCTTGCCGGGCTGGACGGGTTCCGGCGCCGCCACCCGAATCTTGTCGGGAAGCGGGCCGCGGAGCGTGAGGTTGCGGACGCCGCCCAGTTCGGCGATCGCGCGTTCCGCCATGTCCGGCGGCAGGGGCTTGCCGTGCCAGCCGTTCTTGTCCTCGATCTCGGAGAATCCCTTGCCCTTCACGGTCTTCGCGAGAATCACGGTGGGCCGGCCCTCGGTCTGCGTCGCCGCGGTCAGCGCCTCGTCGACGGCTGCCAGGTCGTGTCCGTCGATGGTGAGCACCCGCGCCCCGAATGCCTCGGCGCGGGCCCGGTATCCGTCGAGGTTCCAGCCGAGGTCGGTCTCGCCGCGCTGGCCGAGCCGGTTGACGTCGACGATCGCGACGAGGTTGGACAGCTGGTAGTAGGACGCCTTGTCGAAGGCCTCCCAGATCGAGCCCTCGGCCATCTCGCTGTCGCCGCACAGCACCCAGACCCGGTATGCCCTCTTGTCCAGGTACTTGCCGGCCAGCGCGACGCCGACGCCGTCGGGCAGGCCCTGGCCGAGCGAGCCGGTGGCCACGTCGACCCACGGCAGCACGGGTGTGGGGTGGCCCTCCAGGCGCTGCCCGAAACGCCGGTAACCGGTCAGCAGTTCCTCGTCCGAAACGACACCGACGGCCTTGAACACCGAGTAGAGAAGCGGCGAGGCATGGCCCTTCGAGAAGATCAAATGGTCGTTGTCGTCGGCGTCCGGATTGTTCCAGTCGTAGCGCAGGTGCCGGGCGACCAGCACCGCGATCAGGTCGGCGGCGGACATGCTGGACGTGGGATGCCCGGAACCGGCGCTGGTGGAGGAGCGGATCGAGTCGACGCGAAGCTGGGCGGCCACCTGCGCGACCGTCTCGAGGTCCGTATCGGGTGAAATGATCGTCGTCATGGCGCTCCTCCGGGTAGCCGCGAATCAACTCGACTACCCGGCGAGCACTGTTGGCAACAGTACGCGTACAAGATGTGACACAGAACGCGTCACTGCTCGAGACCGTCCTCGGGCGCGGTGGTGAAGTGCAGCACTTGATCCACTGGCGTCGCGCACCCTCCTCCTCGTGATTAGACGGTCGTCACACGGGCGGCTGTCACGTCGCGGGCTGCCCGTCCCGTCACTTGCGCCGACAAAGGTTCGCGGTTTCGGGGAGTGTGCTCATGTCTCAGCCACGTGTTGTCGTCGCGGTGCTGGCCTACGGCAGTTTGCTGGTGGCCGTCCTGCAGACGCTGGTGGTGCCGGTCATCGGGGAGATCCAAGCCGAGCTGGGGGTGTCCGCCAGTGCGGCCAGCTGGGCGATAACAGCCAATCTGCTGGCCGCCGCGGTCTGCACGCCGGTGATTGGGCGGCTCGGCGATCTACGCGGGCGCCGGTCGGTCATGATCGGTGTGATGGTGCTGGTATTGGCCGGGTCGGTGCTGGCCGCCGTCACCACCAGCCTGCCGTTGCTGCTGGTCGCCCGGGTGCTGCAGGCCACCAGCTTCGGATTGTCGCCGCTGCTGATCGCCACGCTGCGCGAGGAACTCCCGGCCGAGCGGCTGACCGGAGCGATGGCGCTGATCAGCGGGATGATCGCGGTCGGCGCCGGGGTGGGCGTCGCGGTCACCGGGTTCTTCATGCGGTCCGGTGGCGACTACCACCAGCTCTTCTGGCTTTCCAGTGCGCTGACCGCCCTCGGCCTGCTCGGTTTCCTGGCGCTGCCGAGCCGTGCGGCCGCCGCGATCGGGCGCATCGACTGGACCGGCGCGGTCCTGCTCGGTGCCGGCCTGGTCCTGCTGGTGATGCCGTTGGAGCAGGGCAACACCTGGGGCTGGGGTTCGCCGGAGACGCTGGGCAGCCTCGCCGGCTCGGTGCTGCTGCTGACGCTCTTCGTCCTGGTGGAGCGGCGCGTCACGCACCCGCTGGTCACCGTCAAGATGCTGCGCCACCGCCCGATCGCGGTCGCCAACGTGGCCGGGCTGTTCATGGGATTCGCGTTCTTCGCGATCTTCCTGTCGATCTCGGCGCTGGTACAGGCCCCGCCCGCGGTCGCCGGGTACGGCTTCGGATCGACCGTGCTGGCCGCGAGCCTGGTGTATCTGCTGCCCGGCACCGCGGGCGGGATCATCACCGCACCGCTGGGCGGTCGCCTGGTGAACGCTTTCGGGGCGAAGGCCACGCTGGTGCTCGCCGCGCTCCTGGCCGCCGCCGGCTTCGCCTTCCTGGCGCTCGTCCACGCGACCACGTGGCAGGTCATCGCCGGGTCGGTCGCGGTGAACACCGGCGTGATGTTCGGGTACGCGGCGTTGCCCGCCCTCATCGTTCAGCACGTGGACCGCGCCGAGACCGGCATCGCGAACAGCATGAACTCCATCGTCCGCTCGGTCGGCATGTCCCTGGGCACGGCTTTCGTCGTCGCCTTGCTGGCCCGCAACCTCGTGCCGGGCGCCGCGCTGCCGGCCGAGTCCCAGTTCACCTGGATCTTCGTGGTCGGCGCCGCGCTCTCCGGCGTCACCGCGTTCGTCCTCGCCCTGGCGCTGCCGCGCAGCCGCCCCACCGGCCGGACCGTGGCGGACGCCGACAAGGTGGAGGTCTTCGCCGCCCCCGGTCAGATGCGGTAGGTGGAGACCGTCGTCTGCAGGTCGGCGGCCGTGCGGGCCAGCTCGGACGCGGTCTGCTGGGTCTCGGTGGCGCCGTTCGTGACGTGCTGGGCCGCCTCGGCGACGCCCGCGATCGTGCCGGCGATGTCGGACGACCCCTCGGCGGCCTGCCCCACGCTGCGGGCGATCTCGGCGGTGGTCGCCGTCTGCTCCTCGACCGCGGCGGCGATCGTCGTGGCGTAGTCGTTGATCGTGCCGATGACCTGGGCGATCTCGCGGATCGCGGCCACCGCGTTGCCGGTCTCGTCCTGGATGGCGGTGACCTGCGCGGTGATCTGCTGGGTCGCGTTGGCCGTCTCCTGGGCCAGATCCTTGACCTCGGAGGCGACCACCGCGAAGCCCTTGCCGGCCTCGCCCGCGCGCGCGGCCTCGATGGTCGCGTTGAGCGCCAGCAGGTTGGTCTGCTCGGCGATCGAGGTGATCAAGGCGACCACCGTTCCGATCTGCGACGACGCCTCACCGAGCCGGGCGACGCTGGTGTTCGTCGATTCCGCGGTGCGCGCGGCGTCCGAGGCGACCCCGGCGGCCTCGTTGGCGCTGTTGGAGATCTCCCGGATCGAGGTGCCCATCTCGTCGGCGCCCGCGGAAACCGCCTGTACCCCTTCGGAGACCCGGTCGGCGGACTCCGAGACGGTGCTCACCTGGGCCGCGGTCTGCTCGGCCGACGAGGAGAGCTGGGCCGCGACCGAGGACAGTTCCTCGGAGGCGGACGCCAGCAGGTCGGAGCTGGAGTGCACCCGGCTGACCGTGCCGGCCATCGCGACGGCCGTCTCGTTGAGGGTCTGTGCCATCCGGCCGACCTCGTCCGCGCTCTCCACCTCCACCCGGACGGTGAGGTCACCGTGGCCGACCTTCTCCAGCGCCTCGACGCAGCGCGACAGTGGCCGGACGATGAGCCGGGTGATCGCGGCGGCCAGGATCAGGCCGATGATCGTGCCGCCGATCAGGAAGCCGATCACCCAGGTCTTGGTCGACTGGTAGCGGTGCTCGGCCACCTCCTCCTGCGCGGCCGCCGCCGCCACGGTGCGGTCGGCCAGGGCGGTCATCTGGGTCCGCACGCCGTTCATGGCGGTGGCCAGCGCGCCGGTGCGGACCGCCTGCAGCCGGGCCCGGCCGGCGCCGGCCAGCGGCATCGCCTGGTTGGTGAGCACGTCGACGTACTTCGCCCAGTTCTGCTCGAACCCGTCGAAGGCGCTGGCGGCGTCCGCGGGCAGCGGGAACGAGCGGTATGTCGAGGCGTACCCGGTGATCTCCTTCTCCGCCTTGGTGATGGCGGCCGAGGCGGTGGCGCGACCGGCGTCGTCGACGGCGAGGAAGTAGTCGCCGGCGGCGAGCCAGGTGCGGTTCACGGCGGCCCGCATGTTGCCGACGGTGTTCAGCTCCTGGCTGTGCTGGTAACCGGTCTTGACCTGCAGGTTCGTGACGCCCAGGCTGTTCAGCGCCAAGAGGCCGTCGATGACGCTGATCGACGCCACGATCACGATCGCGAACATGATCTTTGTGCCGACCCGCCGATCCTTCAACAGACGCATCAACGGCTCCTCTTGTCACACGGCGTAGTCGCCCTGCCTTTACCAAACACGACCCGGCGCGACGCAATGGCGAAAACCGCGAAAACGGCTCGGGTTTACCCGACCCGGCCCAGGGAACATCGCCGCCATGAAGCTGGATTTCCTGCGCCCGCTGGTCGAAAGCCCTGGTCGGTGGGCGTCCGTCTACCTCGACGCGAGCCGCTCGGACGAGGGTGCGGTGCACGAGGTTGATCTGCGCTGGCGCGCGGCGCGGGCGGCACTCGCCGAGCGTGGCTGCGACGAGCGGACGATCGTCGCGGCCGAGGACGCCTTCCAGTCCTTCCCGTACCAGCCTGGCCGGTACGGCTTGGCGATCTTCGCGCGGTCCGGTGAGGTGGCCGTGGTCGAGACGTTGCCGTCCCCGCCACCGACGGACGACGTGACCGTGGGCCCGCTGCCGCACCTGATGCCGTGGGTCGTGCAGCGCGGCGAGGAGGTGCCGTACGTACGGGTGCGAGCCGACCGTACGGGAGCCGATGTTGACGCCCTGTCGGCCGGCGGCGTGCCACGGCACCTGGAGGTGAGCGGCCGGGAGAAGTTCCCGATGACGAAGGTGCACGCCGGCGGCTGGTCGAACCCGCGCTACCTGCGGGCCGTGGAGGAGACCTGGAAGCGCAACGCGGGCGACGTGGTGGCCGCCGCCGTGGACCTGGCCGACACGATGGACGCCGAGGTCATCGCGGTGAGCGGGGACGTCCGCGCGGTCCAGGACTTCACCCGCCAGCTGCCCAAGCGGTGGCAGTCGCGGGTGACCGGCGAGAACAAGGACGAGGCGATCGCGGAGGTCGCCGACCGGCATCTGCGCGAGGCCGTCGACCGGTTCCGGACCCAGCTCGGCGAGGGCAGCGCGAGCACCGGCCTGCCGGACGTGGTGACCCATCTGCAGCGCGGCCAGATCGACACGGTGCTGATGGTCAACCATCCGGAGTCGACCGACATGCTGTGGATCGACCCCGCCGACCCGGCCGGGATCTCCGTCGACGACCACATCCTGCGCGACGCCGGCATCGAGCCGCAGAAGGTACGCGCCGACGCCGCCCTGCTGCGCGCCCTCGCCGGCACCGACGCCCGGTTGATCCTGGTCGAGAAGGACGACGTGCCGTTGCGGCACGGCATCGGCGCGGTTCTCCGGTACGCGGACGGGAGCACGGCCGCCCGGTGACGATGTGACACCGGTCGCTCCCGGCGGACAGGGCGACCGGCGGCGGTTAGGGTCCTCCGGTACGTGATCTTCAGGGAAGCCGGTGTGAATCCGGTGCGGTCGCGCCACTGTGACCAGCTCGCGGGCTGGGAGCCAGACCTCTGGGATCGACGATCCTAACCGCGCGGGACGCGTGATCCCGCTGGAGGTCACATGCCCGCCGCCACCCGTACGACATGGACGCGTCTCGACTGGTGGCAGTCCGCGGCATGGCTCGGATTCGTCGCAGTGCTGCACGTGGTCGCCTTCGGGCTGCTGTTCCTGGTGATCGCGCCGGGGCGGCTGCGGCTCGGCACCGAGGCGTTCGGCGTCGGGCTCGGCATCACCGCGTACACCTATGGGTTACGCCACGCGTTCGACGCCGATCACATCGCGGCGATCGACAACACCACCCGCAAGCTGCGCGGCGACGGGAAGCGGCCGAAGTCGGTCGGGTTCTGGTTCGCGATGGGCCACTCCAGCACGGTCGCCGGGATGGCCGCCCTGGTCGCGGCCGGGGTGCACGCGGTCGGCGAGCTCACCACCGACGGCACCGCGGTGAACCGCACGCTGGGGCTGATCGGGACCGGCGTCTCCGGCGGGTTCCTCTACGTCATCGCCGCGCTGAACCTGGTCGCCCTGATCGGCATCGTCCGCGTCTTCCGCGCGATGCGCTCGGGCGAGCTGGACGAGGCGAAGCTGGAACACCATCTGCAGGCGCGCGGCCTGCTCGCACGGGTGCTGGGCCGGGTCACCCGGGCGATCAGCCGGCCCGGGCAGATGTACTTCGCCGGGCTGCTGTTCGGCGTCGGCTTCGACACCGCGACCGAGGTAGCACTGCTCGTGCTGGCCGGCACCGGCGCCGCCACCGGTCTTCCGTGGTACGCCATCATGACGTTGCCGCTGCTGTTCGCGGCCGGGATGAGCCTGCTGGACACGCTGGACGGGCTGTTCATGAGTGTCGCGTACGACTGGGCGTTCCTGCACCCGGCCCGCAAGGTCTTCTACAACATCTCGATCACCGGGCTGTCCATCGCGGTGGCCGTCCTCATCGGCACGATCGAGCTGGTCGGCATCCTGCACGACGACGCGGGCTGGGTGGATCCGTTCACCACCTGGGTGAGCGGGATCGACCTCAACAACGTCGGCTTCATCATCGTCGGGCTGTTCGTGCTGACCTGGGCCGTGGCTCTGGGCTACTGGCGTTTCGCGCGGGTGGAGGAACGCTGGGCCACGCCCGGCGGAGACTAGGATTACATCGCGGAACCAACGGGACGCCGCGGACGACCATTGCGTCGTGAGGCTCGGTGTGAAGGTCGTCCCGATGGTTGCGGCGGCGGCGTTGCTGACGTTGATCGCGGCTCTGCTGTTCAGCAAGGGAGTGGACACCGGCATATATCCGGGCATTCCCAATCCCGGTAAGGGCACCGAATGGTCGCTCCCCGTGTTCACCGTCTTCGCGGAACTGCTCGGCGTGCTGGTGGTGGGCGCGACGCTCACCTCGGCGTTCCTGCTGCCGGGGGACGGGCCGAGCGTGTCCGCGCCGGGCTGGGTGCTGTTGCGCCGGGCGTCCTGGCTGGCCTGGGGACTCGCGATCACCGCGCTGGTACTGGTGATCCTCACCGTCTCCGACATTCTGGGCGTTCCGCTCGGCAGCCTGGGCAGTCACGAGATCTTCAGCTTCGCGTTCTCCGTCGCACAGGGACAGGCACTCCTCATCCAGGCGGGCCTGGCGATCGTGGTGGCGATCCTGGCCCGGGCCGGGGTGTCGCGCGGGCTGGCAGCGGTGACCGCGATCATCGCGATGATCGCGATACTGCCGCCGGCGTTCACCGGGCACGCGGCCGGGGCGGGCAACCACCAGATCGCGGTGACCAGCCTCGCGCTGCACGTGCTGGCCGCGACACTGTGGATCGGCGGGCTGGCCGGGCTGCTGGTGGTGCGCAAGACCAAATGGCTCGCCGAGACCGCGGGCCGCTACAGCCGGCTGGCGCTGGTGTGCTTCGGGATGACCGCGATCAGCGGGGTGGCGAACGCGGCGGTGCGGCTCGGCGGCTGGTCGCCGCTGTGGTCGTCCCGTTACGGCGCGCTCATCCTGCTCAAGGTTCTGGCGCTGCTCGTCGTCGGCTTCTTCGGCGCGCTGCACCGGACTCGCACGCTGCCCGCTCTCAACGCCGGGCAGCCGAAGGCCTTCCTGCGTCTGGCGGTCGGCGAGATCGTGGTGTTCGGCGCCGCGATCGGCCTGGCTGTGGCACTGTCGCGCAGCCCGACGCCGGTGCCGAACGACCCGGTCGGACCGGACCCGGTCCTGGAACTGCTGGGCTTCGCCCGACCCGGCCCGGAGACCGTGTGGCGGATGATCGGTGACCCGCTGCCGGACCTGTTCTTCCTGACCATCGTGGTGGCCGGCATCTGGTCCTACCTGGCCGGCGTGCGGCGGCTGCGGAAGGCCGGGCACGACTGGCCGATGAACCGGACGGTGTGCTGGGTCCTCGGCATGCTCATCCTGGGCGGCGTCACCAGCCTCGGCGTGGCGCGGTACGCGTACGTGCTGTTCAGCGTCCACATGGTGCAGCACATGATTCTCTCGATGGTGGTGCCGGTGCTGCTCGTCATCGGTGCGCCGGTCACGTTGGCGCTACGCGCGCTCAAGCGGCCGGCCGACGAGCAGGTCCGGGGCGCACGGGATTGGCTGCTCATGATCATGCACAGCCGGATCGTGCGTCTGCTCTCGCATCCGCTGGTCGCGCTCGCCATCTACGTGACCAGCCTGTACGGGATCTACTTCAGCAACACGCTCGGCACGCTGATGCGCTACCACCTCGGGCACGAGGCCATGCTGATCCACTTCGTGCTGGCCGGATATCTGCTGGCCTGGGTGCTGATCGGCGTCGACCCGGGACGCCGGCGTATCCATCCGGCGATGCTGTCGATCGTGCATTTCCTCGCGATGGCCGCGCACGCCTTCTTCGGCTTCGTGCTGCTGCTGTCGACCACGAAGATCGGCGTGGACTGGTACACGTCGGTCCATCCGGTCTGGGCGCCGTCGCTGCTCAGCGATCAACGGCTGGGTGCGGGGCTGGCCTGGGCGTTCGGCGAGATCCCGGCGGCGATCGTGCTGCTTCTGCTCGTACGCCAATGGATGCGCAGCGACGAACGGGAAGCGGCCCGGCTCGATCGTGCGGCGGACCGTGCCGAGGCAACCGGCGAGGAAGACGAATTGGCCCGCTACAACGCGTTCCTGGCGGCCGCGGCGGCGCACGACCGGGCGCTCAAGGAACAGGGCTTTCAGTGACCGGGATCCTAGCCACGGCTAGGCACTGTTAGCGTCCCCCGATTTCACTAAGCTCGGTCCAGGGCGTGGTCGTTTCCGCGGTTCAATCGGCACTCGGGGGAAATTGAACCGCGGCAAGCGACTGGCTCCGGGGAATGAAGACGAGCACGGTCTGATCCTCGGCGAGCTTGACGGCCAGCGTCTCGGCGGTGCCGCTTTCGCGGCGAGGCCCGCGTTCGAGCCGCCGCCCGCCGATCGACACCGCGTGCTCGGCCCACACCTTGCGAAAGAGCGCGCTGCTGGACGTGAGCTCACCCACCACGCGCTGAATGCCGGGGTGCGTCGGTTTCCGGCCGGCGTGCAGCCGCAGCATGCCGATCAGCTCGGTCGCGATCTCGGTGCGGTCCTCGCCGAACAGCCGGGTGGCCCGGGCCCCGAGCAGCCACTGGATAGCGTTGCCCCGATCGTCCGGGTACAGGGAGCCGGCCGCCGCGTTGGTGGCCAGGATGTCCATGTTCGGCCCGAGCACGAACGCGGGCGCCGTCCCCAGAGCGTCCAGCAGCCGGATCGTCTCCGGCCGCACCTCGACGTCCCGCGTCGCGCGGCCGACCCGTTCGACGCCGGCGAGACGGTGCAGGTAGGCACGTTCGGCGGGCGGCAGCCGCAGCGCGGTGGCGAGCGAATCCAGCACGGACCGCGACGCGGCGGCGTGCTTTCCCTGTTCGAGCCGCGTGTAGTAGTGCACGCTGATGTTGGCGAGCTGGGCCAGCTCGTCGCGTCGCAGCCCGATCACGCGGCGCCGCTGGGTGTCGCCGATGCCGACGTCCCGCGGGTCGACCAGGGCGCGGCGCGCGCGCAGAAAATCGCCGAGCGGACCGTTCTTCCGGACCGCCCGCAAACTCGCTTCCACGATTGCTCACTTACCTCGGAAAATGTATCGAATAATTGTTCCGGGGCTTTTCAGGCTAACCGCGAAAGGGCCACCTATCACCGCGCCGGGTAGGTGTGCGATGCCCACCCAGCTTTATGCACGGCGGCGCGCGGTGACGAGCCAGGCGCGCGAGTCGAACCGGACGCCGTCGTCGCTCAGGTGGGCGGCGAGCATCTCGCGCAGGCGCCCGGCCGCGAGTTCCGCGCCCGCCGGATCGAGACGGTTCAGCGCCTCGTTCGTGCAGGTGAAGCCCTTCACCCAGGTGAGGGCGGCGGCCACGTCGGGTCCGTAGAAGACCGGCTCTCGCACGTCGGTGAGGTCGACGTCGGCGAACCCCGCGGTGTCCAGGATCCGCTCGACGGTGGCGGGCTCGGCCAGGCTGAACGGATCGAGCCCGTCAGTTTTTGATCCCGCTGGCGCGGCGAGGGCCTGCCGGAGGGCGACATCCCATTCGTTGCGCTCACCGGCCTGCCAGACGATCATCACCAGGCGCCCGCCGGGCCGCAGCCCCCTCCGGATATTGGCGAACGCGGCCACCGGATCGCCGAAGAACATCGTCCCGAACCGGCTGATCACCAGGTCGAATCGGCCTCGGGGAAACGGGTGAACCTGTGCGTCGGCGTGCTCGAAGCTGACGTTCCGCAGCCCTTCGGCGCGGGCGGTCCGACGGGCGCGCTCGACCGCGGCGGCGGAGACGTCCACGCCGAGCGCGCTGCCGGCGGCGGCCGCGCGGCCGGCCTCGCGAGTCGTCTGCCCGCTGCCGCACCCGACATCGAGGATGTGCTCACCACCTTGAATGCCGCAGGCCCGGCGCAGCACCTCGTTATGCCGCCGCAGTTCCTCGTCATAGCCCATCGTCGACCGTTACCCTTCAGCCCCGCGACGACGCGGGATCGTGGGGAGGGGAATCAGCATGCCGTGGTGGAAATCGTCGTGGCTACCACCGGCCCTGGCAATTGTCCCGGCCGTGCTGCTGGTGTGGGGCGTGGTCGTGCCCGGCGACTTCTTCGCCGTCAAGGGCCCGGCGTTCGCCACGGGTGCGGGTTTCGCCCGGTGCGCCTCAACCCCGGTCGCGGGCTCCGAGGGCGAGGACTTCGAACCCTTGACCGGCAATTGGTACGTCTTTCTGATCCGCCACGAGCTGTGGCAGAACCGCTTCAAGGGCGCCCACCCGTGGGGCCTGCAAATAACCGAACTGCAAAAACGAACCGAAGCCTGAAGATCGTCGGTCAGGAAGGCCCTCCCGTTCCCGGGGTGACGGGGGCACGGTCGGCGGCGTGCCACTTCTGGTACCACAGATTCAGCGGCGCCAGCCCGGCCAGCAGCTCGCGGCCGCGCTCGGTCAGCTCGTACCGCACCTGCACCGGCGTGGTGGGGATGACGGTGCGGGAGATCAGGTTGTTGCCCTCCAGCTCCTTCAGGCGCTGAGCCAGCACCGGATCGGTGATTCCGTTCAAGTGCCGGCGGATGTCGGTGAACCGCTCGGCGTGTCGGCCGATGGCGAGCAGGATCGCCGCGGTCCAGCGGCGGCCGACGAGGACGACCGCGGCCTCGAAGTTGCGGCACGACTCATCGTCGATGTCGCCGAACTGGCTGCTGTCCATTCGAGAAGTCACTCGGGAAATACTAGTGACTTGCCCATGCGTTGGCCGCTCACCGGCGTCTCCGCAGAGTGGTCCCGTGGACATCACATTCGGTTTCAACGTGGACCCGCGGGTGGGTCCCGCGGCAGAGCTGGCCGGCCTCGCGCGAACGGCTGAGCGCAGCGGGTTCGACCTGATCGGCATCCAGGACCACCCGTACCAGCCGGGCTTCTACGACACGTGGAGCCTGATCACCTACCTGGCCGCGAAGACCGAGCGGATCGCGTTCACGCCGAACGTCGCCAACCTGGGACTGCGGCCACCCGCGATGCTGGCGAAGGCGGCGGCCTCCGTGTCGTCGCTGCTGGGCGGCCGGATCCAGCTGGGTGTCGGCGCGGGCGCGAGCGGCGGGGCGATCCCGTCGATGGGCGGAGCGGACCGGACCGGCAAGCACATGCTGCACTATGTTCGCGAGTCGCTGACGGTCATGCGCCGGGCGCTCGACGGCGGCGTGGTGCGGCTCGACGGCAACGAGGTCGACGTACGCGGATACCAGGCCGGCCCGGTCCCGCCGGAGCGGATCGAACTGTGGGTGGGAGCGATCGGGCCGGCCATGCTGGCCAACGTCGGGCGGTACGCGGACGGCTGGATGTCGCCGGGCAGCGCCTACCTTCCGCCGTCGAAGGTGCCGGCGATGCGATCCGTCATCGACGAGAGCGCCGAGGCGGCCGGGCGTGACCCGTCGCAGGTGCGCCGCATCTACAACATCTTCGGCGGAGTCGGCACCCGGTCCGGCCGTGGCTTCGAAGGCCCGGTCGAGCAGTGGGCCGAGTGGATCACAAGCTGGACGCGGGACCTCGGGTTCACCTCGTTCGTCTTCTGGCCGGTCGCCGGCGACCCGGTGCGGCAGGCCGAAGTGTTCGGCAACGAGGTCATCCCGGCCGTGCGGGTACTGCGGTGACCGCCTTACCCGTCTCGCTCGACGACCGTGCCGTGCTGCCGGGCGACTCCCGCTACCCGCTACTGCGCTCGACATACACCACCCGGCACTCGCCCGCCGTCGTCATCCTGGCCAGGTCGCACGAGGACATTCGCGAGGCGCTCGCGTACGCCCGTAAGAGCGGCCTGGAGGTGGCCGTCCGCAGCGGTGGCCACGGCTTGTCCGGCTCATCTTCGAACGACGGTGGCCTGGTGATCGACCTGTCCGAGATGAACGGCGTCCGGGTTCTCGACCGCGGCGCGCGCCTGGTCGCGATCGGGGCGGGAGCGCGCTGGGCCACGGTCGCCGGCGTGCTGCACGCCCACGGCCTGTCCATCAGCTCGGGCGACCACGGCAACGTCGGTGTCGGCGGCCTCGCCACCGCCGGTGGCATCGGCTGGATGGTGCGCAAGTTCGGGCTCACCGTCGACCGGATGCGATCCGCCACCCTGGTGCTGGCGGACGGATCGGTGCGCACCGTGGATGACCGCTCGCACCCCGAACTCTTCTGGGCGGTGCGCGGCGGCGGGGGATTCGTGGGGATCGTGACCGAGTTCGTCTTCGAGGCCGTGGAGGTGACCGCCGTCACCGTGACGCAACTGACATTCGAGGGTGCGGCTGCCACCGACGCTCTCGCGCGCTGGGACGCGATCATGCGGGCGGCTCCCCGCGAGCTCACCACCACGATCATGCTGCATCCGGACGGCGGCGTTCTCACCGTCGTCTGGGCCGGCGACGACATCCCCGCAGCCGAGGCCGCCATCCGTCCGCTGCGGCGACTGGGTCGGCGTCCGAGCGGCGGAAAACTGCAGGTCATCCCGTACGCCGCGCTCGTGCCCGGGGCGCATCTGCACCCCAACGTGGGGCAGATGCCGGCGGTCACCCGGAACGGCATGGTCGATGAGCTCGACACGACGGTGCAGGATCTCGTGCTCGCCGCGGCGACCGAGCCAGACCTGATGATGCAGCTGCGATCGCTCGGCGGCGCGATGTTCGACGTTGTGGCGGATGCCACCGCGTTCGGCAACCGGCACCAATCGGCGTTAGTCATCGCAACAACTTTCGCGCCCTCGACCTGGGCAACATTGGATCGTCGATGGGCGCCGCTGGAACCTCATTTCACCGGCGCCTACGGCAACTTCGAAAGCCGGCCGACGGTCGCCTCGTTGCGGCTGGCCTACCCGGCTGCGACTCGCAAGCGATTGCGGGAGCTGAAAAGCCGATACGACCCGGAGGGCGTGCTGCGCGCACTGCCCTGACCCTTGGGAGACCACGTGCCTGACACCGTAGCGGGCCTGCCCGCCCAACTCGCGCCATCGATCCGGGCCGCGGCCGCCGAGATGGACGCGACCAGCGACCTGCCCGCCGGCCTTCGCGACGAGCTGCGTGAGGCCGGGGCCTTCCGGCTGCTCACCCCCAAGGAGCTCGGCGGCTCCGAGACGTCGATGACCGCCACGATGGCGCTGTACGAGCAGCTCGGCCGTCTCGACGCCTCGGTGGGCTGGGTGGTGTGGAACGCCAACTTCGGGTTCGTGGGCGCGCTGATGGACGAGGCGGGCACGGGCCGGATCTGGGGCGACGGCGCGGAACCCGTCTTCGCGAACTCGGGCATTCCCGGGATGGCCCGGCCGGTCGACGGGGGCTACCGCGTCTCCGGCAACTGGAAGATCGTCAGCGGGGTCAACGGCGCGGACTGGGTCGTCGTGATCGGGATCGTCATGGACGGGGAGGCGCCGCGGATGACCGAGGCGGGCACCCCGGACGTACGCCTCATCTCCCTGCACCGGGATCAGGTGACCGTGCAGAACACCTGGAACGTCACCGGGATGCGCGGCTCGGGCAGCAACAACGTGGTCGCCGAGGACGCGTTCGTGCCCGAGGCTCTCGCCGCCCGTTTCGACCGGCCGGCCCGCATCGACCGGCCGCTCTACCGGGGCTTCATCCCGGCGCTGGTGATCCCGGGCTGCACGGCGGTGACGCTCGGCGTGGTCCAGTCGGCCATCGACGAGACGGCGCGACTGGTGACCACCAAGACCGGCATGACCGGCGCCCGGCTCGCCGACCTGCCGCACACCCAGTCGACCATCGCGCGGGCGCAGTCCGCCCTGGACGCGGCCCGGCTGCTGCTGTTCTCCGCCATCGGCGCGCTGGAAGAGGCCGCGACCGCGGGCGACCCGGTCACGCTCGAGCAGCGGGCCGCGTTGCGCGCCGCGATGAGTCACGGCGCACAGGTGGGCCGCGAGACGCTGGTGGCGATGTACGAGCTGAGCAGTTCCTCGGCGCTCTACGTCGGCAACCCCATCGAGCGGCTGTTCCGGGACGGCATGGTGGCGCTGCAGCACGCCAACCACTCGGCGGCGCTGTTCGAGGCGGCCGGTCGCGTCAGGTTCGGCCTCGACCCCGCGGTGCCGCTGTTCTAGGCGGGCCGGCCATGCCCAGTTCCCCGGAGATGGGCAACCAGTAGAACACGATAAAGGCGATGATCACGGCCGTGCCCAGGACCGGGATCAGGCCGCCGGCCACCGTTCCGACGGCCAGCCAGATGACGCCGAGCCCGAAGCGCCGGGTGATCGCTCGCGCGCCCGCCGTGTCGAGGCTGGCGCGCAGCAGGTGCCTCCTCCGGGCGTACCACCAAATGATGTTGAAAATGACGGCGGCGACGGTGAACGTGGCGGCGTTCAGGACGACGGCGACGCGTTCGCCCTCGCCGTCGCGAAACGCGTCGGCCAGCACCGAGGCGGTGAACGGCAGGAACGCGATGACCATCAGCAGCAGGGTGTTCAGGAACAGGATCGCCCGGTCGGCGTGCCGGATGTGATCGAACATCACGTGGTGGTTGGCCCAGATGTTCCCGATCAGCAGGAACGTGGTGATGTAGGCCAGGTACGACGGCCACAGCGCGCCCAGGCCGTGCAGCAGATGCCGGCTGTCGCCGGGCGGGCGGATCTCCAGGACCAGGAGCGTGGCGGCGATCGCGATGACCCCGTCGCTGACGAACTCCAGCCGGCGAGGCGAGCGTTCGGGCTGGTCCTCCATCACATGTCCAGCACGACGTCGGTCCGCGGCCGGGCGCAGCAGATCAGCACCCGGCCGTCGGTCGGCTCATCCAGCGGTTCCGGGTCGTACGCGATGTCGCCGGACAGCAGCGGCGTGATGCAGGTCTGGCAGACGCCGGTCCGGCAGCTCCAGCGGGTGGGGACGTCGCACGACTCGGCGAAGTCGAGAAGATGGGGCTGGCCGGCGTCATCCCGGGGGAAGCGGGCCGACAGGTTGCTGCGGGCGAAGGTGACCAGCGGCCCGGTTCCGGCCGGGCCCGGCGGCTGGTGCGGCGGCCGCGTGGCGTGCGCGGTGACGCCCGGATTGATCGCCGCCAGCGCGCCGAACAGCTCGGTGTGGATGCGGCCGGCGTCGAGACCGATCGTGGTCAGGGCCGCCCGCACATCGTCCATGAAGGAGTCCGGGCCGCACAGGTAGGCGCAGGCGTCGAGCGGGATCCGCAACGCGGTCAGGGCGGCCTCGGTGACGTGCTCGGGGCTGACGAAGAGCTTCGCCCGGGCGTTCGGCAGCCGCTTGATCAAGGCGGTGGCCTCGGCCGTCAGCGGCGGCTGCCCGGGGCCGCGATCGCCGTGGATCCACCACACTTCCCGCTTGCTGTGCTGGTCGGCGAGCTCGTGCAGCATGGACAGCACCGGGGTGACGCCGATGCCGGCGGAGAGCAGCAGGATCGGCCGCGACTCGTCGGTGAGGACGAAATCGCCGCGCGGGGCGCCCGCGTCGAGAACGTCGCCCTGACGCAGGGTGCCGGTGAGGTAGGTGCTCACCGGCCCGTCCGGCAGGTGTTTGACGCTGATCCGGTAGTCGTCGGTTCCGGGCGCCGAGGAGAGTGAGTAGCTGCGTACGGCGTCGCCCGGAATGCGCAGCGTCACGTACTGCCCGCCGCGCGCGGCCGGCAGCCGGCTCCCGTCCGCGGCGCTCAGGTAGATCGAGGAGACGTTCGTGCTCTCCGGGACGATCCGGGTCACCCGCACCTTCCGGAACCCGGACCAGGCCGGCTTGGCGGCGGTGGCGATGCCGCCCGCGCCGGCCGTTCCGTCGATCAGCTCGCGGAACGACTGCTGCCAGCCGGGGCTCAGCGCCGGGATCTCCAGCGCGCGCCGCACCGTCGCCTCGTCCGGGTGCGGCAGGTAGAGCGCCGCGTCGGTGTCGGCCACGCTGAGCGCGCCGGGCCCGGTGCGGGTCTTGACGATGTCGTCGCCGGCCCGGATGCGGCCCTCGGTGAGGACCCGCATGTAGAAGCCCGGCCGGTGATGGCTGACCAGCAGCGCGGGCATGCGAGGCTCGCCGAGCCGCATGCCGACCCGGTAGCAGGTGACCCGGGGCTGGGTGACCTCGAACTCGGCCTCGCCGATGCGGTACCGGTCGCCGATGCAGACCTCGTCGTCGCCCATGCCGTCGACGGTGAGGTTTTCGCCGAACACCCCGTACCCGAGGTCGTCGCGGCCGAGGAAATCCGCCCAGTACCGGTGCGACTGGATCTGGTAGACCATCACCGCGCGCATCTCGCCGCCGTGCCCGGCCGTGTCGCCCTGGCCGTCGCCGTCGAGGTTGAGCCGCCGGGCCATCACCGGCCCGTCCACCGGCGCTTTCCAGACACCGGTGAACACCGTCTCGCCCTGCCAAGCGACGTTCTTGGGTTTGCCCACGTTCACGGAAAGCAACTTCACCGCCTCATCCTCGCCGGGACCAGGCATTTCTTCATAGAGCACCCCGGGTGGCGGGCGTCACGTCTTGACCACGTCAGGCCCAAGCCAGCTCAGACCGGTGCCGCCAGTAGCCGGCGGCGGGCTCGGCCAGCGTCGCCAGGCGCTCCACCTGGCCGGGCTCCAGGGTGATCTCCTCGGCGTGCAGGTTCGAGGCGAGCTGCCCCGCGGTCACCGCTCCGGAGAGGACCCGCGTCGCCCACGGCTGCTGCAGTACCGCGGCCAGCGCCACCTCGTCCGGCGTGGTGCCCAGTTCACCGGCGATCGCGGTGAGCACCTCGGTCCCCGGCCCGGTCTCGCGTCCGGCAAGCCGGCCGTTGGCCATGGCCTCCTTGACGATGACCTGACACCCTTGCCGGTACGCCTCGGCGAGCGCGCCACCGGCGGACGGCTCGAGAACGTTCCACGTCGACTGCACGCTGCCGAACAACCGCACGCCCGCGACCTCGATCCGCAGCGCCTCGCGGATCACCGCCGCCTGATCCGGCCCGCTGGTCGAGAACCCGATCGTGACCCCGTCCGCGGCGAGCCGGGCGAGACGCTCGTGCAGCGTGGTGTCGCGCAGCGCACTGCTCTCCGGGGTGAGCGAGTGGATCTGGTACAGGTTCAGGTGCCGGCCCAGCAACGCGCGCGTCTCGGCGATCTGCCGGTCGTACGTCTCGACGCTGTGGTCCTTGACCTCATGCACCTCGGCGTCGACCCGCCACCCCGCCGCGTACGTGTAGCCCCATTTGCTCCCGACCACGACGTCGTCGCGTCCCGGATGCGCGTCCAGCCACTGCCCGAGGAACTCCTCCGCCCGCCCGTACGAGCGTGCCGCGTCGAAATACCGCACCCCCGCCGCGTACGCCTCGTCGAGCAGAGCGTGCGCCCGCTCGCGCAACGCCTCGACGGTGCGCTGCGCCGGCAGATCCGTCCCGTGCCCGAGATTGATGTATCCGGGCCGGCCGATCGCCGCCAGCCCGAGCCCCATCCGCCGTGTCATAGGGCAATCAAACCCCAGCCGGAGGTCAACAGCCCGATGAGCGTGGACACGTCCCGGCCGAACGGGCGGTCCCCGGTGCCCTCCGGCAGCACCGCCGCCACCGCGCCCAACGCCTCGGCGGCGCGATCGCCCAGGCCCGGCGGGACGCCGCCGAGCAGGACCGCCTGATGCACCGCCAGCAGCTCGCAGGCCAGCACGTCGCGGAGCCCCTCGATCGCCTCGGCCAGGCACTCGGCGGCCTCGAACCCGAAGCTCTGCACGTCCTCCTGACCCAGCGAGGTCTCCATCGAGCCGATCACGGCCGGGACGGCGAAGCGGCGTAACCGGTGCGCGACCCCGGCCGCCCGCTTGTGCACCGTGCCCATCCCGACGTGCCGGCCGGGCGCGTCGGACAGCTGGCGGGGCAGCCCGGTGACGTTGTCGTCGAGCAGCCGGTGCAGCCGGCTCACCGACAGGTCGGCCAGGTGGGTGAGGGCTGTGGTCAGCGTGCCGCACGCGACCGCGAGGTCGGTGCCGGCGTAGCCCGCGGTGCCGACGAAAGCGCCGTCCACGTGCGCGGGCGAGTCGGTGATCATGGACAGCGCGCGTCCGGCGGCGGCGTCGAGCGCGCCGGCGGCCCGCATCGCGACCGCGAGGGCGGGTGCCGTCACGCGGAACGACACCGGGGCCTGTAACGCCCGCACCGGCCCGTCGCCGCGCACCTCGCGCATCGCGGCCAGTACCGCGGCCAGTTCGTCGTCGCCGCGTCCCAGCGCCGGATGCAGCGGATCGCGGCTGGCCCGCACGACGGCCTGCGCCGCGGCGGACACCAGCACGTTCTGCGCCAGCAGGGTCCGCACCGCGGCGGCGGCCAGCACCGCGAGACCGGTCAGTCCGGGCACGCCCTCGATGAAGGCGACGCCCTCCTTGGCTTCGAACGGGCGCGGCGGCAGGCCCGCGGCGCGCATGACCGGGGCGGCGTCGGTCGCGGCGCCGGACTCGTCGAGCACCTGGCCGGTGCCGTTCAGCGCGGCGCCGGCGTGGGCCAGCGGGATGATCTCGCCGGCCGCACCCGAGCCGCGGGCCGGCACGGCCGGGACGACACCGGCGTTGAGCAGCTCGGCCAGGAAGACGCACAGGGCGGGGGAGACGCCGGCCGCGGGGTCGAGGAAGGTGCGCAGGCGCGCGGCGAGCAGGGCCCGCGCCTGGTCGCGGCGCAGCCACGGGGCGGATCCGACGGCGCGACCGGCCATCAACGTGTTCTGGTGGTGCGCCTGGGCGGCGGGGTCGAGGCGTACCGAGGAAAAAGCTCCCATGCCGGTGTTGACGCCGTAGACCGGGGTCTCGCCGTCCAGGTCGGCGAGGGTCGCGGCCCGGCTCGCGGCTAACTCGGTCAGTAATTCGGGGGCCAGCTCGAGGGTGCCGGCGGCGCGGGCCACGTCGACGATGACGGCCGGATCGAGGTCTTGGGCGCGGTGGATGCGATGGATCACCAGTCAGTGGTACCGCAGCTTGTCCGGGTTCAGGACGATCCACACCTCCGCGATCTTGCGCGCCGCGACGGTCACGGTGACCGTCGCGACCGTCCGGCCGCCCTGGCTGATCAGCAACGCGGCGTGGCCGTTGACCGCGCCGACCGCGATGGCGATGCCCGGCTGCGCGGACAACAGCGTGCTCAGGAAGCCCGCGGACGCCTCGGCACCGCGTACCGGCTGGATCGGCGCCCGGATCTTGCCGCCGCCGTCGGCGATCAGTTGGCAGTCGGTCGTCAGGAGGTTGCGCAGGATGGCGATGTCGCCGGATTCACAGGCGGCCGCGAGCCGGCGGACCAGATCGTCGTGCTGCGGCGGCGTGGGCAGGCCGCTGGCCAGCAGCATGTCGAGACAGATGTCCTTGGCCGCGTTCGCGAGCCAGGCACGTGGTTCGGTGTCGTCGCGATCGGGCCGCCGGTACCAGCGCACGTAGGTTTCCTGGACCGCACGCTCGGCCGCGGAGACCGAGCCGAGCATGCCGGTGGCGATGTCGAGCAGGAACCGGCGCTCGTCGAGCATCTCGGTCAAGGAGATGGCGGTCATGGCAGGCTTGGTATCGCAGTGATCTTGGCGGGGTTCATCACCCACATGACACGGTCGATACCGTCCGCCACGATGTTGAGCACCAGCACGCCGAAGACGGTGCCGCCGTTGCTGAGCAGCGCGGCCGGCTGGTCGTTCACCCTCGTGTAGCTGACGTCGACACCGGTCCAGAAGTGACTGGCGAAGGCCTTGTGGAACTTGGCCACCCGGTCCACGCCGAGCACCGGGAACTTGGAGACCTGCCGCACCTTGCCGCCGCCGTCGGAGAAGCTGATCACGTCGGCGGCCAGGAGTTGTTCCAGCTTGGCCAGGTCGCCGTCGCGGGCCGCCGTGACGAACGCTTTGAGCAGGCGTTGCTGGTCGGCGTCCGCGACGGGGGTGCGCCGTTCTTCGGCCAGGTGCTTCTTGGCCCGGCTGACGAGTTGGCGGGCAGAAACCTCGGTTATGGACAGGATGTCGGAAATTTGCGGATAAGGGTATGCGAAGGCCTCGCGTAGGACGTAGGCCGCGCGTTCGGTGGGGTTCAGTTTCTCCAGCAGCATCAGCACGGCGAAACTCAGCGCCTCCCCACGCTCGGCGCCCAGGTACGGGTCGGCGGTGGTGTCCACCGGTTCCGGCAGCCACGGCCCGATGTACGTCTCGCGGCGCACCCGCGCGGACTGCAACGCGTTGATGGCGAGCCGCGTGATGGTGGTGGCGAGGAACGCCCCCGGATCGGACACGGTGCCGCGGTCGTACGCCTGCCACCGCAGCCACGTGTCCTGTACCAGGTCCTCGGCCTCGCTGGCGCTGCTCATCATCCGGTAGGCGATCCCGAACAGGCGTGGCCGCAGGGTTGCGAACGCCGCCGCGGCCGCGTCGAGATCGTTCGGGTCGCCCATGTCTGTGCTCCTTGTCAGCCGGCTTCTAGTAGAGGACCGAATCGGCCGGCGTTTTGTGACATGGATTCTTACTGCTTCGCGGACCATTCGGCGTACGAGATCGCGCCGGTGAGCGCCCCCGGGCCCGGGACCAGCGAGTCCATGCCCAGCTCGGTGCCGAAGTAGTGCGCGTGCGGGTCGGTGATCACCGTACGCGGGTCATCCCAGGCGGCCAGCGCGGCGCGGAAGAAGTCGTCCATCAGCCGGCGCTCCGGGCCACCCACCTCGACCCGTCCCTTGGTCGGCTCGCCCAGCGCGGCCCGGGTGACCGTCAGCGCGACGTCGTCGCTCGCGATCGGCTGGAACTCCACCGGTGCGAAGTGGAGCTCGCCGTCCACCTCGGCGTCGTTGGCGATGGCCTTGACGAACTCGAAGAACTGCGTCGCGTGCACCAGCGAGTACGGGATCGGCGCGGCCGCGATCAGCTCCTCCTGGGCGGCCTTGGCCCGCAGGTAGCCGCTCTCCGGCAGCCGCTCGGTCCCGACCACCGACAGCGCCACGTGGTGCTGCACGCCGGCCGCCGCTTCCGCCTCGGCGATGTTGCGCGTCGCGGTCTGGAAGAACTTCATCGCGGTGTCACCGTCGAGCGAGGGCGAGTTGGACACGTCCACGACCACCTCGGCACCGGCCAACGCCTCGGCGAGGCCCTCGCCGGTCAGGGTGTTCACGCCGGTGTTCGGCGCCGCGGCGACGGCCTGGTGACCCTGCCGCGCGAGGTTGGCGACAACCTTCGAGCCGATGAGTCCGGTGCCCCCGATGACGACGATCTTCATGACAATTCCTTCCGTACGCCGTTTGTCCGTTCACCAGCTCAGACAAGGCAGCCCCCGCGTGTGTGACAACGCGGGGGCCGGTGTCAAGAAGTCAGCTCGGGCTGCAGGCGACGGCGGGCCACGTCCGGTTGCCGTTGTGCTGGATCGTCACCCCCCAGTTGTTGCCGCTGCCGTTGGGCTTCGCGGTCAGCACCTGCGCGCTCGGGTAGGTGGCATTGATGTTCCAGGTCGCGATGATGCGGGCCGGCGACGGCACCGTCATGGTCACCGTCCAGGTGTTCGATCCGGTGACACTGACGTTGAGGTTGTAACGGTCGGTCCATGACTGGCCGGCGGACAGGGTCGCGGTGCAGGAGCCGCCGGGGTTGCCGGGATTACCGGGGTTGGTGGCGCCGTCGGGGGCCACCGCGCGGCCCGTCGTCGGGGAGATCATGCCGGCGCACAGGCCGCGGGCGGTCAGGCCCTGGGCGATGCGTGGGATGGCGGCGAGCGTGTTGGCCGGCCACTCGTGCATCAGGATGATCTGGCCGTTGGTGAGGCGGGCGTTGGCCGCCACGATGGCGTCCACGCTCGCGTTGTTCCAGTCGCCCGAGTCGACGTCCCAGATGATCTCGCGCAGGCCGTACTTGGCCTCGACCGATTTGAGGGTCGCGTTGGTCTCGCCGTACGGCGGGCGGAACAGCTTCGGCGTCCCGCCGCCGCCGTTGGCGATCGCCTGCTGCGTACGGGAGATCTCCGAGTCGATCTGGGCCTGGCTCTGCTGGATCAGGTGCGGGTGGGTGTAGCTGTGGTTGCCCACCCACATGCCGGCGCTGACCTGAGCGCGGACCTGGCTCGGGTACGAGGCGGCGTACTGGCCCTCGTTGAACATGGTGGCCCGGAGCCCGTTCTGCCGCAGCGCGTTGAGGATGGCGGGCGTGTGATCGTTGGAGGGGCCGTCGTCGAACGTGAGCCCGACGTAGCCGTTGCAGGCGGCGGCCCGGGCCGGGGTGGCGAGGCCGGTGACGATCGCCGTCAGTCCCACGGCCAGGACGAGGGCGGCGACCAGATGTCTCGGTGAGCGCATGACGGGGGAACCTCCCGGGATCGATTTTCGTCTATCTTTTGGCCTGCGCTCGATGTGTGTCAACAACTTTCGGAAAGATGGCGGAAGATTTTGTGCTTCTGACCAGGTTTTCGCCCGCATCGATCGGCTGCTGCGGCTATTCGTGATCCACTTTGACAACCGAAAGTTTCGGAGAGCTTGCCCGGGAGGGTGGCTGACTCCACCCAGCAGCCTCCCGGGCTCGCCCGTGCGCGCGGCGGAGACGTCGACCACTGCTTCGGCGATCGGAGTCGCACGTCCCAGGGCTTGCTGCCGGCGCTCCTCCAGCGTGGGCGTACGGCTGACTTCTCGTCTTGCACCTCAGCGCCCGATTTGTGTGCGGGGAACGCCCACGGTCACTCAGGGTGTCGCGCGCCACTGCTTCGGCGGTGCGGCCCGCGGTTAACTTTGCGTGATGGACGTGTTCGAGAGCTGGCGCGAGGCGATCACCACGGCGTTCGTCCCGCTCGAGCTCACCGCCCTGTCCGGCCACTCGTTCGGCGGCGGCCTGGCCTCCCGCCAGCTCGGCGACGTGCAGCTCAGCCAGGTCTCCGGCGGCGCACTGCTGGTCGAGCGCACGCCGCTGACCATCCGCCGCAGCGACCCCGGCTACTTCAAGGTCGGGCTGCAGGTGCGCGGCGCCTGCGCGATCGACCAGGACGGCCGGCAGACCGCCCTCGACCCGGGCGACTTCGCCGTCTACGACTCCGCCCGCCCGTACCGGCTGCGCTTCGACAGCGAGTTCCGGATGTTCGTGGTCATGCTCCCGCGCACCCTGCTCACCATTACGCAGAGCGACATGGCGCGGGTGACCGCCCGCCGGGTGCCGCGTGCCGCCGGCCTGGGCGCGCTGGTCTCACCCTTCCTCTCCAGGCTGTCCCGCCAGCTCGACACCGACGCCGTGACGCCCAACATGCACCTCGCCGATGCGGTTGTGGACCTGCTGTCGGCCACGCTCGTCGAGCAGGTGGGCGGGCCGGACGTGTCGTCGGGCATGCACCGGCACGCGCTGATGATGAAGGTGAAGGCGTTCGTCGCGGCCCATCTGCGGCGACCCGATCTCACCGCCGCGACGATCGCCACCGCACACCACATTTCCGTACGCCACCTGCAGCGCCTCTTCGAGAGCGAAGGCCAGACGGTGGGCGGCTGGATACGGATGCAGCGCCTGGAACGATGCCGGCTGGACCTGGCGGACCCGAGGCTGACCGAGTTGCCGGTCAGTGCCGTGGCGGCGCGCTGGGGCCTCGTGAACGCCTCGCATTTTGCCCGCTTGTTCAAGTCCGCATATGGTCGTTCCCCGCGGGAATACCGTGCGCAAACGCTATCTGGGAGCAGCGGCCTTGGGAAAATCGATGGAATCCGCTCTGACCCACCTCGAGTGTTCCCGGAGCGGTGAGCGGTACGACGCCGACATCGTTCAGGGGCTGAGCAAAGAGGCCGTCCCGCTGATCGCGCGCTACGACGTGGAACGCGCCGGGCGCACGCTGACCCGCGAAGCGCTCGCCACGCGGCCGCCGGACCTGTGGCGCTATCGCGAGATGCTGCCGGTCCGCGACTCCGACCACGTCATCACGCTCGGCGAGGGCATGACGCCCTTGGTGCCGCTGCCCCGATACGGGGCCCGGCTGGGACTGCCCCGGCTGCTCATGAAGGACGAGGGCCTGATCCCGACCGGCTCGTTCAAGGCGCGCGGCGCGGCGGTCGGCGTGTCGCGGGCGCACGAACTGGGCGTCACCGGGATCGCGATGCCCACCAACGGCAACGCCGGGTCGGCCTGGGCGACGTACTCGGCCCGCGCCGGGATGAAAAGCCTCATCGCCATGCCGGTGGCGGCGCCGGCCATCACGCGTACCGAATGTGTCGCAGTCGGCGCCGAGCTGTACCTGGTGGACGGCCTGATCGGCGACGCCGGCCGGGTGATCGCGTCGGCGCTCGCCGCCCGCGACGGCTACCAGGACGTGTCGACGCTCAAGGAGCCGTACCGCATCGAGGGCAAGAAGACGATGGGCTACGAGATCGTCGAGCAGCTCGGCTTCCGGGTGCCGGACGCGATCCTGTACCCCACCGGCGGCGGCGTCGGGCTGATCGGCATCTTCAAGGCGTTACGCGAGATGCAGCAGCTCGGCTGGATCGGCGACAAGCTGCCCAAGCTCATCGCCGTGCAGGCCGAGGGCTGCGCGCCGATCGTGCGGGCGTTCCGCTCCGGCGCCGAGGTGAGCGAGCCCTTCCCGAACCCGCACACGGTCGCCTTCGGCATCACCGTCCCCAAGGCGCTGGGCGACTTCCTGGTCCTGCACGCCGTCCGAGCCACCGGCGGCACCGCCGTCGCGGTCAGCGACGAGGCCCTGCTGGCCGAGCAGCGCCGCTTAGCCGCCGACGAGGGCACGTTCATCTGCCCCGAGGGCGCGGCGTGCTTCGCCGCGGTCCGGCAGCTGCGCGAGGGCGGCTTCCTGAGCAGCGCCGACGAGGTCGTGGTCCTGAACACGGGCGCCGGCATCAAATACCCCGAGACGATCCCGGTCGACGTCCCGATCCTCCCCCCGGACGGCTCCATCCCCGCCTGACCCCGCCCTGTGGATACCGGCCCAGAACTGTCAGACCCCCCTGCTTGATTTGGCCCCACCCAAAAACGGGCGGGGGTGGGTTGGGAACGTCTACCGGCGTCCGCGGCCCGCCGCTGCCCGTTTGCCGTGCCGCGTGCCCCGTGCCCGGTCCCGCTGCCCGTTTGCCGCGTGCCGCGTGCCCCGTGCCCGGGCCCGCTGCCCGTTTGCCGTGCCGCGCGCCTGGGTCCGCTGCTCGTTTGCCGTGCCGCGCGCCGCGGGCGCGGTTAGTCTGAGGCTGCCTGTTTCGTCCCCTTGTGAGGTGCACGTGTCGCAGCCGGTTGAGGTGGACGTCGTCATCGTCGGCGGCGGTCTCGCCGGGTTGGCCGCTGCCCGGCGGCTGGACCGGGCCGGCGTGGAGTGGCTGCTCGTCGAGGCGGAGGACCGCATCGGCGGCCGCGTCGCCACCGACCTCATCGACGGCTGGCGCCTCGACCGGGGCTTCCAGATCCTGAACACGGCGTACCCGCGGCTGCCCGCGCTCGTGGACATCGACGCGCTGGACATGCGGTACTTCACCTCCGGCGTCCTGGTCCGCAAGGGCACCGAGCTGGAGCGCCTCGGCAACCCGCTGCACGACCCGGTCGGCGGCGCGATGGCCCTCACCTCGGGCGTCGGCACGCTCAGCGACCGCTTGAAGTTCGCCGCGCTCGCCACCCGCTGCGCCACCACCCCGGCCGCACGGCTGCTCGAAGCGCGCGAGACCACCACGCAGGAGATGCTGCGCCGGGCGGGCCTGTCGCACCGCATGATCGAGGAGGTGCTGCGGCCCTTCTTGTCGGGCGTCTTCGCCGACCGCTCACTGGACACCTCCAGCCACGTCTTCGCCATGGTGCTGCGGTCGTTCGTGCGAGGGCGTCTAGGCGTACCGGCAAGTGGCATGGCGGCCCTGCCCGCCGCCCTCGCCGGACCCCTGCCTTACCCACAGCTCTTGATCGGCGCTCGCACCCTGTCGCTGGCCCCCGGCATGGTCGTCACCGAAGGCGGCGAGCTCCGCTGCCGCGCCGTGATCGTCGCCACCGACCCGCACGCCGCCGCAACTTTGCTGCCGCAGTTCCCGACGCCCGACATGCACGGTTTGACCACGTTCTATTTCGGGGCCGACCACGCGCCCATCGACGAGCCCACCCTGATCCTGGACGGCGACCGCCGCGAGATCATCGCCAACACGGTCGTCATGAGCAACGCCGCGCCCGAGTACGCACCCCCCGGCAAATCTCTGATAGCCGCCTCGGTCGTCGGCGTTTCCGCCCCGTCCAGCGCCTCGGAGACGGTGATACGGGTGGAACTGTCCCGTCTGTACGGCGTACCCACCGACGACTGGGAACTGCTCGAAGTCATGTCGATCCCGCAGGCGCTCCCGTCGGCCCGCGTCCCGCAGGCGGCCTTGCGCAAGCCCGTCGACATGGGCGACGGCCTCTTCGTAGCAGGTGATCATCGCGACAGCCCGTCGATCCAGGGCGCCCTGGCCGGCGGCTGGCGCACCGCCGGCGCGGTCCTGTCCTGGCTGGGCGCCCACGTCCCGGCGTAGATCGGTGGCTTGCGGTTGGCCCATCGGGTTAGGATCGCCGCCGGTAAGGGGCGGTAGCTCAGTGGGTTAGAGCAGTCGACTCATAATCGATCGGTCACGGGTTCGAGTCCCGTCCGCCCCACTCTCACCAGCGGCGATGCGACGTTGAAGATCGCACTCGGCGCCGGTACAGCAGTGAAGTACAGCAGTAGCGGTCATATCAGCGATTCACCGAGGCGTTTGAGCGCGGCCCGGGTCTTCTTCGACGACACCACCGTGTAGATCTCCATCGTCACCCAGAAGCGGGCGTGCCGCAGGATCTGCATCGCCACGCGCGGGTGCACGTCGAGATCGGCCAGCAGGCTGCCGCAGGTTCGCCGCGCGTCTCGCAGCGTGATCCGGGCACACCAGCGCGCACGCAGCGCCGGTCCCAGTACCGGTTGAAGTTGCGCGGCTCGACCGGCGTTCCGAGACGCGTCGTAGGTATCGTCCTTTGTTATTGCTGAATCTGCGTCGCATTCTGGCGGAGCCTCCAACATAATGCACGATGCCATTTACGCCGTCGAGAACTACGTATGTTACGAAAGAGGCGTCTAGGACGAAGGCAAACCTTCGGACGGCTACCCCAAGTTTGGTTTCGTGGCGTACATTCTCCTGGGGGAAAGATGGCGCTCCACGTGATCTATGCCCATTTGTACGCGATGCTTCGGTGCAAGCGAGAATAATTCAGCAGTTTGGCCTGCCGCCGAGTTTAGGCATAACAATTCGACTGAACTGAGCGGAGCATCACGCAATATGGACAGGGCACCAAGGCGGACGTTTCCTGTGGGATTCCCGGATCTTAGCACGTAGAACCACGAGTTGCTCGCTCTTGCTCTCTGTGAGGTTATTAGAATGTGCGAAGCAGCCTCGACAGAGTAGCTGACTTCACCGTCGCAATACGTCCAGGAAGAAGGCGAGTCCCTCTGGGAGCTGCACATGGTGACTCGCGAGACCGCTCTGGCCGGGTCGCTGGCGCGCGTCGGCTCAGAGGTATCAGGGGTCCCCCAAAGGCCAGCCACTGGTTCTAAAACGGCTCCAACGGGTTGGCCCGCGAGCCGATCGGCATTGGGCCTCAGATGCGCGATTTCGCAGTTTGCGGTTCGACCTCACGCGTGCCGCACCTGACGATTGAGCTACTGTCCACCGTTGGGTGCCCATTTTGGCGGGTCGTTCTCGTCGAACCAGTATCCGTACTTGAACTCGACGGGACTCCTCGTGCCGGCCGATCCAGGGCCGAAGGCGTACGGCATCCAGCGCACGGGTGGGGTGATCCAGTTTGCCAGGTGCTCCATGAGCGTCAGGTAGAAGAAGAGCAGCGTATCTTGGCGGGCGTCGATAATGAGCGGCGTCTCCGCCTGCTCCCCTCTGAAGCAGAAGTGAACGCCGGATCCTTCCGATGGGTTGCCCCAAAGTACCGCCAACTTATCGACGATGCACAGTGCGTCGCAGCGTTCTCGCCTATCTACTCCCAGAACGGCATTTGCGTAGGACGACGCTAGTGTCTCTATCTTTCCTCGTTTTGAAAGGAAGAGAGCCCCTGAGAAGAAACTCGCCGATGTGGACTGCATGCTCGTTTGGTGACTGCCGGCGGGAGCGTATCCATAACGTGGCTCGGAAGACAGAAGGCGCTTCGCGCTGGCGAGGTTGGCGACGGCCGATTTAATTTGGCCGCTGGTGGCTTGACTTTTGATTTGGACCACACCGACAACTCCTTCGACTGGGACGGCACGCGTATTCCCACCGCCCAATGCCGTCGGGATAGCATTCGTGTCGAAGATTATGACGTCTTGGGGCATACTTTCTTCCCCGGCAGAATTGATCACTACCCCTTTGACCATACTGTAGCGAGCCGGAAGATACGGACGAAAGGCCGCAACGGTGTCTTCTTCCCGAAGCCCACCTTTTGTTAGCGAATCGCCCAATGGGCTGGACGCGCCGAAGTCGGCACTCATTCGTCCCGCCAACCCGCGCATCGCCCTTCGCAGGTGTTCCTTCTGGGGCTGTTCCCTGTTGTTCGTGGGCACGTCGGAGACACTACCCGGGAACCGTCACTCGTCAACTATGCAAATGCCGTCGGCTGTAAAGGACCGGATCAAGATCAAGTTATTGCGCCGTTTGCCAGAGATCACGAGGTCGCCATGCTGTGGAAGCTGGTCAAACGCGCGGCGGTCGGGCAACAACGTGAGAGATCGGTACGCTCGATCTGGGCGATTATGGTGCACCAGGCCTGGCGCTCGACTTCCGCGAGCTCATAAATGCAAGTGGCGCCACGTCGAGGTTACAGGGATTGAAAGGACTTAGTTTTGTTCTTTCCTGAAGTCTTGGCCGACCTCAAGGCAATAAAAGCGCTCCGAATGTCGGGCCCGTATCCGCACGAGAAGTGAAAGTCGACTCGCCTTCGGGAGATCTCAAGTTCGCGAAGAAAGGAATCGACGGAGTCGCCTTCGACTTTAAATAGCGCGCTATCGCCCCCAAAAGAAAGTTGGCGAACACCCGAGATGATGGAGAGGCGTCGGCCGAGTACCTCAAGTGCCCCGCCGATGGCAGCGCTTGCATCAAGTACGCCATCGGTATCGTTCTGGAGCATACGATTCTCGATGGCCTGACCTACATCATCGCCGTCTATAATCGCCATGATGGCCGCTCGCGATCCTGCAGGAACTGAGGCCGTTACAATTGCGCCATTGTCGTACGGCACCAAGCGGCTGTCAGGAGGTAGAAATGCGCCGGCGGCGAAGGAAACGAGCGACGATCCGTTCAAAAACACTCGAACAGGAACATCTTGTCTACCGTATTGATCAGCACAGTACTGCAGCCAGGTTATCCTCAAGGCGGCAATGGTGCGCCCTGATGTCCCTCTCTTCATACCCTCGGCCAACGCAGTCCAGTCAACTGCGACCTCAAGCGTTCGGTCGCAGACATCGTCTGCCTCTACCAGGTAGCGAGTACCATTTTTCCCTGATGCGGCCTCCCGAGCATCGTCGAAGAACGCCGCTCGGTGGTCGTCGTCAAGATCTCGGTCCGAGGCTGCGTAAACGATAAGGGCGAGCCTCTCCGTAGTCCCAGAAAGTTGACTCTTCCCGACAATCATTATTTCCGACATTCGTTCAGGCTGCGGCGATGACATGACGTCGGAGAGGTTGGTTTCGTTCAGGGTTACCTTGCCATCGTAGATCGAAACCTGATGGACTTTGACTTCCACCTGAAAGTTTGTTGTCAAGACCGACGAAAGCGCTTGGAGTCCTGGACGCGAAGCCGGCGGAACCACATTTCGAAGTAATGAGCCGAGCGCGAAGGCGTCTGGACTTCGTGCAAGGAAATAGAGAAATAGTCTAGTGTCGCCTTTTGCAAGAAGCTCCGCCTCATCAAGCCGAAAGCGCATAGTCTTTAACGCCCATTCGGCTCGGCTAACGGGCCTGCCGATGAGATCGTCGCGCATAGGGCCGGCTCGAAACCACGTGCGATGCCGGGACTGCATCCACTTGTCAACCTGGGAGAGGGCAACCGTGCCTATCTCTTTGTCACCCGGACTGGGTAGATGAACGAAGACCGCGACTCCGCTTCTCCGACGGTTCCTGAAGTACTCGATAGTGAGAATGATTGCGGCTACGGTGGCCACACCGATAAGAATAGAAAGCCCTCGTGGGAGCCCCACGATAATGTTAGGAATGCCGCCGCCCACAAGTGCAGCGGAGAACCACCACGCGAGATCCCTCATCTCGACCGTTGACAACTTCGGTCGAAGCTTGGCCAACGCGGCATCCTCTCCGAGTTCGGTTCATGCTGTCGCGGCCTGTCGGGCGACAGTTGGGGGAGTCTAGCGGATGTGGCGCTTTATGGAGCACCGTTCACGTGGTCCTCCCTGCAGGTTGTTGACCGATACCACACGTCTGTTGACTTCGATGGCCTTGAGCGGCCGGCGGCCCAGATCACCTGCCGGGCGCTGTGCCAGCAAGAGCGGATCCGATCGCTATCAGGCCGATACCCAGACTGTTAGACGCACCAGCCACTTTGGACGACTCGCGCCCTGCAGCCTTGACCGGCGGTCTGCTGAACTCGGAGTTCGTACGTCTGAGGGACAGTCAGAGCAGGTCACTATGTCCTGACTTCGGCGTGAGCCCGCCAGACGTCCGGGTAGGGGATTGCCTGGGACTACGCTGGAGTGGTTCGCGTGCTGCAACGTTCGGCCCACCCATGGGCTGACCTGCGAGAGTTCGCCCAGTCCTTGAGGCAGTGCGCGAACCGCCTGACGATCTCCGCAGCCGAGGCCACGATGGAGCCATCTTGGCTCTATTCCGGAGGATGGGTGTCACGCTCTGCATTGCCCATCATCAGTCTGTCCATCGACCTATCGCTTGGATGGCCACAACCCTTACCCTGCGCTAAGTGTGCGCGTTCTGGCGCCTGCGTAGGTGACCTCGCTGCTTGGCGTGCCGTCCGGCGCGAGGGCAGCAGCTCCCGGGTTGATGCAGCCGGTTGTCCCAGCGGTCGCGAGACGAATCGCGTCGCTGCAGACAGGCGAACGATAAGCGGAACGGAGGCCCGTTGATGTCGACCGTGTCTACGCCTGGGGTTGCCCGGGGACCTGGACGTCAGGTCGTGCCGTACCGGACGGGGTTTGAGACACCGCTCGAATTTCGGCCGGCGACCGAGCGAGTGCGAGAACAGCTCCGGGCGTGGCTGCAACAGAAGCAGTACGATGTCGATCGTTTTGATGCGGGCGAGACTGTCCTCGCGTCAGGTGTTGTGATCCGATACGCCGCCACCAACAACGTCTCCGGCTGGCAATTACGAGAGTCGCGCCACGACGGCCCTACCTGGGTCAGCACAGTGGCGGTAACCCGGGGCGAACGAAAGAACCATGCCTGGATTTCGCTTAACGTGGAGCCCGTCGTCTCCGGGTTGGCGTCTGTGCCGCAAGCCGCCCCTCCCAACCTGGTCAAGCTGCTGCTGGCAGCAGTCGATGCGGTCGACGGCGAGGCTGCCTTGAGACCGCAGCCGTCGGTGGTCAACGTTGCGGGCGTCGACGATCTGCTCGACATCGTGTGCGCTGAGGAACGCCGGCTGCCCGCGGTGGTGGCCGCTGCGCCCACAGACATTGCATTCGACCGGTGGCGGGCGACGATCGAGAGGATGGTTAGGTATTTGCCAGGTTTGGCCAGCACCTATCTGCTTGATCCCATCGCAGTGCCGAAGTTCAACGAGGGGATCGGTTTTGCCTACGCAGCGGGGCCAGGTGCGGTGCGCACCTTCCTGCCCGGCGTGGACCCGGCGATCATGGAGGACTCTATTCGGCACCGGGTCCTGAGTAGGTGGCGTATCGAGAAAGAGCCGGCCCGAGCTGCCAGGGTCTTGGCGGTCATACCTAGGCAACTTGCTGCCGCCGCGTTACCTACCGGTGCAGCCAGAGGGCTGAACCTATCCATCGGCGAACCCCGTCCGACACA
>NZ_JABBNC010000031.1 GCF_012933445.1 Actinoplanes sp. TBRC 11911 | reverse complement strand
GTCACAAAACCCCACACCCCAGGCGGCCCGCGTGCAGTGTGGGGAGCCGCGCCGGGTTAGTCGGGTGGGGACCAGTCGGTGTCGGGGGCCTGCGACAAGAGGCGCGGGTGGTTCAAGGCGGCGTCGCGGGCGCGCAGCGCGAGGCGGCCGCGGGCCTGGACCACGGCGGACATGCGGCGTGTCTGACGGACCACGCTGGTGGTGCGGGGGCGGCGCACCCGGCTGTACTCCTCGATCGCCGCGACCAGCTCGGGGCCCGGCGCGGCCGGCGCGGTCAGCGAGCGCAACGTGGCCGCGTCCTCGAACGCCAGGCACGCGCCCTGACCCAGGTGGTGCGGCATCGCGTGGGCCGCGTCGCCGAGCAGCACCACGCCGCCCGGCCCGGACCCGAACGCGTACGTGCGGGGCAACGGCCGCAGCTCCCGGACCTCCTGCGGGACCAGCTCGGCGGGATCGGTCGCGTCCAGCAGCGCGCCCACCGGCTCGTGCCAGTCGCCGAACCAGCGCCGCAACAACGCCAGCTGCTGCGCGGGCGGCTCCGGGCGGGGCGCCCCGGCTGCGGTGGCCACCCAGTAGACCCCACCCTTGCCGGCCGCTCGCTCACCCAGCGGAACGGAGACGAAGCGATACCCGGCACCCAGCGTCTCGCCGGCCGAAAACCCGGTGCCCACCGCCTCAGCTGCCGAAGACCCGGCACCAACCGCCTCACCGGCCGAAGACCGGGCGTCCACCCTCTCGCCGGCCGAGAACCCGGCGGGCACCCGGTAGCTGGGGATCACCGCCTGCCAGGCCGCGAAGCCGGACCCGACCGCCGCGGCCTCCGGTGCCAGCACCCGGCGGATCGCGCTGTCGATCCCGTCGGCCGCGACCACCAGGTCGGCCTCGACAGACGTGCGGCCGTCGCCGAGCACCGGCCGTTGCTGACGGCCGACGCGCACCGAGGTCACCTCGAAGCCGGTACGGATCTCCACGTCGTCGCCGAGGCCCGCGACCAGCGCGTCGAACAGGTCCTCCAGATGCACCACGGCATGCGTGGGGGTGGCGTCCCGGGGCGTCACCAGCCACTGCCCGTCCGGCCTCCGGATGCCGCCGTCGGCCAGCGGGGACGCGATCGCGGACCACCCGCCGTCCGGGTCGAGCGACTCCAGCGCCCGGCGGCCGTTCGCCCACAGCACCAGCGCGGTCGGCGGCGCCGCGATGCGTTCGCCGCGTTCCAGCAGCACGACCCGCCAGCCGGTGCGCGACAACGCACCCGCGACGGCCAGTCCGGCCATGCCCGCGCCCACCACCGCCGCCGTCCGCAACGACGTCACCGGAAGGCTCAGCGCTCGTCGTTCGGCTCGGTGTCTCCGCTGGTCTTGGTCTCGTCGGCGGTGTCCTTGCCGGACCCCGCGGTGGCGCCGGTCGCCAGCACCGACTCGCCCACGCCGTCCGGGCCGGCCGGGTCGTCCGGCTCCTTGGGGTGACCGCCGGCGGCGATCTCCTCGGCGATGTCCTCGGGGGTGTCCGGCGGCAGGATCCCGGTGCGCCGGTACGCCTCGAACCGCGCCTCCGAGACCACCTGGTAGGCGCGCGTGTTCTTGATCGGGGCCGGCTGGGCGCTGACGTCGACCTGGGACACGTCGCTGGCCGGCGCCGCTTCCGGCACGGTGGTGGGCGCGTCCTCCGGCACCACGTACGCGCGCGGCCCGCGCACCATGACGAAGTAGATCAACGCGAGGATGAACAGCACGATCGCGGTGAACACGTTGAGCCGGATGCCGAAGATGTGGTTGGCCTCGTCGATGCGCAGCATCTCGATCCAGGCGCGGCCCGCCGTGTAGGCCATCACGTACAGCGCGAACGCGCGGCCCCGCCCGAACTTGTACTTGCGGTCGAGCAGCCACACCAGCAGCGCGACCCCGAGATCCCACAATGCCTCGTACAGGAATGTGGGCTGGTAGAGGTCGGGCAGCGTGACCGCCTTGCCGTCGATCACCGTGGCGTGGCCCGGGTTGGACCGGTCCATGTCGTGCACCTCGAGCCCCCACGGCAGGGTGGTGACCTTGCCGTACAGCTCGTTGTTGAACCAGTTGCCGAGCCGGCCGATCGCCTGCGCCACCGGCAGGCCCGGGGCGAGGGCGTCCGCCATCACGCTCAGCGGCAGCTTCATCTGCCGCGCCGCGAACCACGCGCCCAGCGCGCCACCGGCGACGGCGCCCCAGATGCCGAGACCGCCCTCCCAGATGTAGAAGGCGCGGACCGGGTCACCGCCGGAACCGAAATAGTCCTGCGGCGAGGTGATCAGGTGGTAGACGCGGGCGCCGACGATTCCGAACGGCACCGCCCACACCGCGATGTCCAGCGACGCCCACCGCGCGACACCGCGCGCACGCAGGCGATACTCCATGATCAGGACGGCGGCGACGATGCCCAGGACGATGCAGATCGCGTAGGCACGCACCGGCAGGCCCAGCACGTGCCACACGGACGTCGTCGGGCTCGGAATCGCGGCAAGCGGGGTCACGGCGAAAAGGCTACCGTCGGTCGCCTGGGTCGTGACGCTCAGGGCGCATCGGTTTCGTGAAGCTTCTGCCGTCCCGGCCCATCAGCTTCGTACGCCTTCGGCCAGTTCGGTGCTCAGCGCGCGGAGCCGGTCGAGGCCGGTCCCGCGGTCGGGCGCGTCGAGCACGCAGCGGATCAGGGCGCTGCCCACGATCACGCCGTCGGCGAAGGAGGCCACCTGGGCGGCCTGGGCGCCGTTGCCGACACCGAGGCCGACGCCGACCGGCAGGTCCGGGTTGGCGTGCCGGACCCGCTCGACCAGCTCGGGTGCCTGCTGCGACACGTTCTTGCGGGCGCCGGTGACCCCCATCAACGCCGTCGCGTAGACGAAGCCACGGCAGTTGGCCAGGGTCATCGCGATCCGCTCGTCGGTCGAGGACGGCGACACCAGGAACGTGCGGTCGATGCGGTACTCATCCGACGCCGCGATCCATTCGGCGGCCTCGTCCGGGATCAGGTCCGGGGTGATCATGCCGGTGGCGCCGGACGCGGCGAGATCGCGGGCGAACGCGTTCACGCCGTACTGCTCGATCGGGTTCCAGTAGGTCATCAGCACCACCGAGGCGCCCGCGTTCGCGACCGCTTCGATGATCCGCAGCGTGTCGCGGGTGCGCACGCCGCCGGCGAGGGCGATATCGGACGCTTTCTGGATCACCGGGCCGTCCATGACCGGGTCCGAGTACGGCAGCTCGACCTCGATGACGTCGCAGCCGGCCTCGTGCATCGCGATCATCGAGGCGATGCTGTCGTCGACCGTCGGGAACCCGGCCGGCATGCACCCCACCAGCACCCCACGGCCTTCGGCCTTGGCCTTACCGAAAACCTCCGAGATGCTCACTATTCCTGCTCCCCCGGGATCAAAGCTTCCACCGGATCCAAAATCCCGAAGTACGCCCCGGCGGTGTGCACGTCCTTGTCGCCGCGGCCGGACAAATTCACCACGATCGTCGGCGTACGCCCGAGCTCCGCCCGCAGTTGCGGCACGATCCGGGCCGCGCCGGCGAGGGCGTGCGCGCTCTCGATCGCCGGGATGATGCCCTCGGTACGGCAGAGCAGCTGGAACGCGGCCATCGCCTCGGCGTCGGTGACCGGCTCGTAGGTGGCCCGCCCGGTGTCGTGCAGCCACGCGTGCTCCGGACCGACACCCGGATAGTCCAAACCCGCGGAGATCGAGTGCGACTCCTTGGTCTGACCATCCTCGTCTTGCAGCACGTACGTGCGGGCGCCGTGCAGCACACCCGCCGTGCCGCCGGTGATCGACGCCGCGTGCCGGCCCGTCTCGATGCCCTCACCGCCGGCCTCGAAGCCGTACAGCCGCACCTCGTCATCGGGCACGAACGCGTGGAAGATACCGATCGCGTTCGACCCGCCGCCCACACACGCCGCCACCGCGTCCGGCAGCCGGCCCAACATGTCGAGGGACTGCTCGCGCGCCTCGAAGCCGATGCCGGACACGAAATCACGGACCAGTTCCGGGAACGGATGCGGCCCGGCCGCCGTGCCCAAAAGGTAATGCGTGGTGTCGACGCTGGCCACCCAGTCACGCAGAGCCTCGTTGAGCGCGTCCTTGAGCGTGCGTGAACCGGTGCTCACCGCAACCACGGAGGCGCCCAGCATGCGCATGCGAGCCACATTCAGCGCCTGCCGCTCGGTGTCGGTCTCGCCCATGTAGACGACACACTCCAGATCGAGCAGAGCCGCCGCCGTGGCACTGGCCACGCCGTGCTGCCCGGCACCGGTCTCGGCGATCACCCGCGGCTTGCCCATCCGCTTGGTCAACAGCGCCTGACCCAGCACATTGCGCACCTTGTGCGCACCGGTGTGATTCAGGTCCTCACGCTTGAGCAAGATCTCCGCACCCAGCGCCTCGGACAGGCGCTCCGCCCGGTAGAGCATGCTCGGCACCCCGGCATAGTTGCTCAGCAGGCTCCGGAACTCGGCCTGGAACACCGGATCCGTCTTCGCGAACCGATACGCCGCATCCAGCTCGTCCAAAGCCCGCACCAGAGCCTCCGGAATGAACCGGCCACCATACCGGCCGAAATGCCCGGCCAGGTCCGGCAACGTCGGGGCGCTCACCGCACCGGCCTCGGCGTCGCCGGATGATTCCCAGCGTTCACCAACTCAGCCACAGCGTCACGCGGCGACTTCTGCGTCACCAGACCCTCCCCCACGAGTACCGCGTCGGCACCGGCCGACGCGTACCGGATCAGGTCGTGCGGTCCGCGCACGCCCGACTCGGCGATCTTCACCACGTTTTGGGGCAGGCCGGGCGCGATCCGCTCGAACACCGAACGGTCCACCTCGAGAGTCCGCAGGTCACGGGCGTTGACTCCGATCACTTTGGCGTTCGCCTCGAGGGCACGGTCTGCCTCCTCCTCGTTGTGTACCTCGACGAGGGCAGTCATACCCAGTGATTCAATTCTCTCAAGTAGACCGACCAGTACATTCTGTTCGAGGGCCGCCACGATCAGCAGGACCAGGTCGGCGCCATGCGCCCGCGCCTCGTGCACCTGATAGGAGGAGACCACGAAGTCCTTGCGTAGTACCGGCACCTGCACCGAGGCACGCACCGCGCTGAGATCGGCTAACGAGCCACCGAACCACCGGCCCTCGGTGAGCACGCTGATACACCGGGCGCCGCCGGCCGCGTACTCCCCGGCGAGTTCCGCCGGGTCCGGGATGTCGGCCAGCGCCCCCTTCGACGGCGACGACCGCTTGACCTCAGCGATCACCGCCACGCCCGACTTGCGCAGCGCCGCATAGGCGTCGATGGCCGGCGGTGCCGCCGCGGCCATCTCCCGCACCTGCTCCAACGGCACCCGTTCCTGCCGGGTGGCGACGTCCTCCCGCACCCCCGCGAGAATCTCCTCCAGCACGTTCTGCGGCCCGCCAGCTCCCGCTTCCGACTGCTGATCGGATGTCACGTAATGACTCCCCTCTCCGGGTGTCCTTGGCCCGATGCTAGGAGGTCGTGGTCATCGGCGACCGGCCGGGGTATGGCGCGCCTCACGAGTCGGGCTGCGGCATAATGCGCCCTGCTCGGCGGGCATGTTTGATCCGTCACAGGCACCTCGGGAGCCCCAGCAGGGACACCTCATCTGATCGGTGGACCCCACGACGTGTTGATGTGCGCGTCACGCTCCGGAAATAGGACACGGTCATGATGATGCCAAGGCACACTGGTCTGCGGTGCCCGTTCGCGGGTGCCCCGCGCCAGTGTTTTCGTCAGCCGTACCGCCTGGACCGCACTGCCTCGACGATCGATGTGGAGATTCACCGTGGCCGCCGCTCCGACCGGGACGCAACCCGCCGGGTTCGTCACCGTCTCTCGCACCGTCGTCTCCGCCGCCGCCGATCTGATGACCAACGTGCAGCGGGTGGTGGTCGGCCCGGCGAAGGTGCGCACGGCGTGGGACAACGCGTTCGCCGCGACGCTCGCCGACAAGACCGCCCGTGAGGCCCGTCTGCGGCTGACCCGCGAGGTCGCGGCCCTGGTCGCGGCGGGGCACACGGCCCCGCGCAACCGCGCCGGCGCGCAGCAGAAGGCGACGGCCGGCTAGGCCTCGCCGGCTACGCCTCCGTGGGGTCGTCGCCCCGGTCCAGGGCTTCCCAGGTGGCCCGGTGGTCCTTCGGTTGAAGGGCGACGTCGGGCTCACGCCCGGCGGCCGCCAAGGGCTCGGACGGATTTCCTGGATTCGTCTCCCGGGACGGGACCGGACCACGCTCGTACCGGGAAGACATGCCGGGCCATCGATGACCGAGACGCGCGGCAGTGACCCCGCCGGCCAGGATGATCGCGCCGCCGAGGACGCTGACCACCGGCCAGAGGGTGCCGCCGCTGCCGGCCGAACCGATGTCCAGGCCGGCGCGCCCGAGGATCGAGCCGGCGATCACGCCGAGGCCGGCCAGCGCGAGCAGACCGCCCAGCACGCGCCGCACCCAGCCGCCGGTGGCCAGCAGCGCGCCGGTCCCGGCCAGCGCCACCAGCGCCAGGCCGATCACCCACGGCTCGATGTCGGCGCCGGTCTGCTTGGTGCGCAGCGACGACATGCCGGTGCGCGGGGTGACCTGCAACGACCACGTGCGCGTCGAGGCCCAGACCGCCAGACCGGCCCCGGCCAGGCACGCGAGGAGGGTTAACGCGTAGGCGCGACGGTTCATCGGGCGGCGCGCAACGTCTCGGCCGACGCGATCGCCGCGAGCACCGCGGCGGCCTTGTTCCGCGTCTCCTGCTCCTCGGCCACCGGGTTCGAGTCGGCCACGATGCCGGCGCCGGCCCCCACGTACGCCACGTTGTCCTTGATGAGCGCGGTGCGGATCGCGATCGCCATGTCCATGTCGCCGGCGAACCCGAAATAGCCGACGGTGCCGCCGTAGAGGCCGCGCCGGGTCGGTTCCAGCGCCTCGATGATCTCCATGGCCCGTACCTTGGGCGCGCCCGAGAGCGTGCCCGCCGGGAAGGTCGCGGCCAGCGCGTCGAAGGCGGTCTGCTCCGCGCGCAGCTCACCGGTGACCGTGGAGACGATGTGCATCACGTGGCTGTAGCGCTCGATGCGCGCGAACTCCGGCACCTCCACCGTGCCCGGACGGCACACCCGGCCCAGGTCGTTGCGGCCCAGGTCGACCAGCATCACGTGCTCGGAGCGCTCCTTCGGGTCGGCGAGCAGCTCGGCGGCCAGCGCGTTGTCCTGTTCCGGCGTGGCGCCGCGCCACCGCGTCCCGGCGATCGGGTGCAGCAGGGCCTTCTTCACCCCGTTCTCGTCGTTGCTGACCTTGAGATGCGCCTCCGGGCTGGACCCCACGATGTCAAAATCGTCGAACCGCAGGAGATACATGTACGGGCTGGGATTGGTGGCGCGCAGCACCCGGTAGACGTCGAGCGCGTTGGCGTCGGTCGGCCGCTCGAACCGCTGCGCCACCACGATCTGGAAGCACTCGCCCGCGCGGATGGCCTCCTTGGCCTCCTCGACCGATTTCTGGTACGCCCCCGGCGCCGTGTTGCTGACCGGGTCACCGGCCGGCTGCCGCTCCACCGTCGAGATCATCGGCGGCGTCGGGCGGGACAGCGCGGTGGTCATCGCGTCCAGCCGCCCGACGGCGTGGTGATAGGCGGCACGCTTGGCGTCGTCGGTGGCGCCGTCGGCGAGGATGGCGTTCGCCACCAGGATCGCCGAGCCGTCGTAGTGGTCCAGCACCACCAGATCGGTGGCGAGCATCATGCCCAGCTCGGGCAGCTCGAGGTCGTCGGTCGCGCTCACCGGCAGCCGCTCGAAGCGGCGCACCAGGTCGTACGCCAGGTAGCCGACCATGCCCCCGGTCAGCGGTGGCAGGCCCTCCCCGGCCGGGCCCTCGGCCAGTGCTTTCACCGTCTCCCGCAGAGCGACGACCGGGTCGCCGTCGCTTGGTACGCCCTCCGGCGGGGTGCCCAGCCATGCGGCTCGGCCGTCGCGCTCGACCAGGGTGGCGGCGCTGCGGACGCCGACGAACGAATACCGCGACCAGGCGGCGCCGGACGGGCCGGCGCCCTGCTCGGCCGACTCCAGCAGGAAGGTGCCGGGGCCGCCGGCGAGCTTGGTGTACACGCCGACCGGGGTCTCGCCGTCGGCCAGCAGCCGCCGGATCACCGGCACGACGCGGCGGGTCTCGTTCAGGAAACCTTGCTCATCGGGGAAGACGGCTCCGCTGGTCATGGCGTCACCACCGGCAGCTCGTCGCTGAAGCAGGTGTGGGTGCCGGTGTGGCAGGCGGGACCGATCTGGTCGACGGTGACGAGCAACGCGTCACCGTCGCAGTCCAGCGAGACCGACCTCACGTACTGATGGTGACCGGACGTCTCGCCCTTCACCCAGTACTCCCCGCGGCTGCGCGACCAGTAGGTGGCGCGTCCGGTGGTGAGCGTGCGGTGCAGGGCCTCGTCGTCCATCCACGCGAGCATCAGCACATCGCCGGTGGCCTGCTCGCGCACGACGGCGGCGACGAGGCCGTCCGGGGTGCGCTTGAGCCGGGCGGCGATGGCCGGATCCAGGTCGGTCTTGACTACCACGAGACCGATTCTCCCTCCCGGCGGCGGGTCCTGTCCGGCGAGGTCTCCGACACGGCCACGATCCGGGCACGGGGGATGTGCGGGACGGCGAGTAACGGTACCGTCGTCGTGCGCCGCGGCCCGCGCCGTGCCCTGCCAGGGGCGCCTCCGTCCGAGGTCCGAGCTGGCCGGCGCCGCGACCGCGACGGGAGTCTAGAACCGATGGAGCCGACGTCGAGCCCCGACAACCCGCGCCCGCAACGAGGCCTGGCCCGCTTCTGGCCGGTCCACCGCGAGGGCGAGGACGAGACCGGGGCGTCCGATTCGGGGGATATGTCGATCGCTCATCCGGGTGAAACCGAGGTGGTCGCGCTCGGCTCCCGGGAGGTTCCTCCGGCGTCCGCCGGCATGGACGGGCCCCTACCGTCGTCATCGGACCGCGATTCAGATCACTCCGACGCGACGCCGCCCGGCGAAGACGCAGCTCAAAGCCTAGAGTCCTCGGGTGCCGCCCGCTGGGAGGGGAATTCCGGCACGTTCGGCGGGTTCGACCTGGGTGGGCGCAACGGACGCTTCCTGTTCGGGGGCCGGAACACCCCGCCCGCGCCGCGCGGCCTCAACGGCCACGCCGCGACAGAACTGAACGGACGGACGAGGGATCCGGCTGCTGGGGGCTCTACTGTGGATGACCCGGCGCCGGGTGCCGCGGGGTCCACTGCGGAGCCGCCGGGTGCGCAGACTGACGAGAACGGGCGTGATGACATGAGCGGACGGGCGAGCGCACCAGGGTTCCCCGACCCCGCACCCGAGGGCGTCACTCCGGAGCCGGGCGCCGGGGGGCCGGGGCGTCGCCGTGACCTGGGCGACGCGGGCGACCTGATCGCGGGGCGCCGCCGAGAGCTGGGCGACCCGCCGTCACCTCGTCTTGGGGATCCGGCGTCACCGCGGCTTGGGGATCCGGCGTCACCTCGTCTTGGGGATCCGGCGTCACCGCGTCTTGGGGATCCGGTACCGCGGCTGGGGGATCCCGCGTCATCGCGCCTGACCGACCCGGTGTCGCCGCGGCTGGGTGACCCGCCGCCTGCCCCGCCGCGCCTCGGAGAGGTGCCGCCGCGCGTGGGCGACCCGTCGGGCGCGCGCCTGAACGACCCGCCCTTTCCTGGCCCCGCGTCGCCGCGCCTGAGCGACCCGGCGTCGCCTCGACTGGGCGATCCGGCAGCGCCGCGGTTGGGTGATCCGGCAGCGCCGCGGTTGGGTCATCCGGCCGCGTCACGGCTCACTGACTCCGCGGGCGATCCCGCGGCCGCGCGGCTCAACGACCCTGCGTCACCACGCCTCAACGACTCCGCGTCATCGCGCCTCAGCGACCCCGCGTCACCACGGCCGGGAGTTCCGACGCCGACCGACCCCGTGTCGCCGGGCCTCAACAACACGCCGGCCTCCCGGCTGAACGACTCGGCGGCCGCACGGCCGGGCGATCCGGCGGGGTCGCGGCATCGCGAGGCGCCGACGTCACGTCTGAACGACTCGGCTGCCCCACGCCTGGGCGACCCGTCGGCGCCGCGGCTCGGCGACGCGGCAGGTTCGCGCCCGGGAGATGCAGCGGGCTCCCGGCTGGGCGACACGCCGGCGTCGCGGCTCGGGGACGCAGCAGGATCACGGCTCGGCGACCCACCGGCAACGCGGCCCGGAGACGTAGCGGGGCGGCCCGCAGACGTAGCGGGATCGCGGCTGGCCGAAGCAATTGGATCGCGGCTGGGCGACATGCCGGGGACGCCGACCAGCGCGCTGCCGTCCGACTCGGAGTCGCCGCGGCGGCAGGCGACCGGCTGGGCCTCGGTGCCGACGACGACCCACCCGGTGGTGTCGCCTACCTCGGCCACGCCCACGTCGGGTTCGCCCACCTCGGGTTCACCCACGTCAGGCGTGTCTTCCTCAGGTTCGCCCACCTCAGGTTCGCCCACCTCGGGCGCGTCCACTTTGGGTTCGCCGACTTCAGCTACGCCCACGTCAGGTTCACCTACCTCAGGCGCGTCCGCCTTGGGTTCGCCCGCCTTGGGCGCGTCCGCGTCGCGAGCGTCCACGCCGGGTGCGTCCACATCAGCCACGCCTGTCTCGGGGGCGTCCGCGTCAGGCGTATCCGCGACGGGTGGTCTCATACCGGGTGGCGTGACTGGCGGTCTGAGCGGTGCTATCGGCAGCCCCGTGGCGTCCGCGCCGGTTTCCGGGAACGCCTACGGCCAGCCGCCGACATACGTGCCCGGTCTCCCCGATCCGTCCTCCGGCCCGGTCTCCGGACTCCCCGCGCCGCGGCCGGCCTCTCCTTCTCCGCTCTCCCCGGCTGCCGGCACCGCGTCGGTGATCGCCCCGGCCACCGCAGCGCCGCCGGCCGACGCGAACACGGACGAGGATCTCACCACTCGGCGCACCCCGTCTCCGCGCCGTTCGGCAAGCCTGGAGGACGCCGAACCGGCCCATCGCGGCCGCCGCGCCGCCCCCGACCCGGACGATGACTTCGACGACGACCCGCCGCTCCGCCCGGGCGACGTGGCCGAGGGCCAGATCGCCTTCTGGGACGACGAGGCAACCGACCACTTCCGCGCCGCCTGGCACGAGGTGAAGGCCGAGTTCGTCGACGACCCGGTCACGGCATTGACCAGGGCCCACGACCTGCTGACCGACGCCGTGAACGAGCTGACCGAGGCCCTGCTCGCCGAACGCGACGAGCTGGACCCCTTGCGCGGCACAGCCACCCCCGACACGGAGAGCATGCGCATGGCAATGCGCGGCTACCGAGAGTTCCTGGACCGCATCCTGGCCCTCTAACCCAGGGTCACGCTCGCCCTGGAGCGCGACGTGGGTGGCCGCCCGGACGGGCTGCCGCCGCTCGCGCTGGGAGCTGTGGCGCGCTGGGCAGCCACGGCGGCGCCGGCGCGGCGAACGCAAAGTGCCGCCGGTTACGCACCGACGTCTGGCGCGGCTGGGCAGCCATGGCGGCGCCGGTGCGGCAAAAGCAAGTGCCGCCCGTTACGCACCGAAATGTGGCACGCTGGGCAACCATGGCGGCGCCGGTGCGGCAAAAGCAAGTGCCGCCCGTTACGCACCGAAATGTGGCACGCTGGGCAACCATGGCGGCGCCGGTGCGGCAAAAGCAAGTGCCGCCGGTTGCGCTGCGCTGGGTGGCGCGCTTGGCGATCATGGCGGCGGGAGTGGGTGGAAGGTGAGAGCCTCGCGTTGCGTTATTCGCCTGGCTCGTCGCGCGGGCGTGGCGTTTGCTTGATGGGCTCGGCGGTCGATCCCGCGATGTGGACAACCATGCCGCATCGTGGACTTTTGCGAATCTTGGAGAGTTGCGCCCATATTTGAACCACAACTCTCCAAGGTTCGCTTCACGCCGGGAAAACCGCGTGTACAAAAGCCGTATTGAGGGACAAATGGTTGGCCACAATGGATGGTCATCCCACATTGTGGACTTGAATTCACGATGTGGACGCCGTTCCCAGCAGGCGGGCGACCGTCCCGAGTAGTGGAACGCTGCGCCGCTCGGCACGGCCGCCCGCCGCCCGCAGCGGCGAGCCACCGCTGCCGCCCGCAAAATCGGATACCCAGATAGCCGGAAATATCGGATATGAGCAGGCGACACGACCGGCGGCAACCGGAGCAACGGGGGAAGCCGGCGCCGCCACCGCTCTGCAGATCATCAACCGCGGCCCGCCGCAGACCGCAAGCGGCGCTGGGCAGCATGACCATGCACCACGCCGCCATGGCCGCCCACAGCAACCAGCCACCAACCGCAAGCGGCGCCACGCAGCATGACCATGCACCACGCCGCCATGGCCACCCACAGCAACCAGCCACGAACCGCAAGCGGCACCACCCAGCACGACCACCCGCCACCCCGCCATGGCCGCCCACCGCAACCAGCCGCGGGCCGCAAGCGGCGCCACGCAGCATGACCATGCACCACGCCGCCATGGCCACCCACAGCGACCAGCCACAAACCGCAAGCGGCACCACCCAGCACGACCACCCGCCACCCCGCCACGGCCACCCACAGCGACCAGCCACAAACCGCAAGCGGCACCACCCAGCACGACCACCCGCCACCCCGCCACGGCCACCCACCACAACCAGCCACAGACCGCAAGCGGCACCACCCAGCACGACCACGCACCACCACGCCACGGCCACCCAAAGCAGCCAGCGACGAACCGCAAGCGGCGCCACGGCCGCAGAAGCGATCGAGCGCCAGCCCCGTCTCGAACTGAACGGCGTGACCCGCGTGCGGCGCAGGCCTGGGCGCCGGGTGGGTCCGGTTCGGGTAATTCAACGGGTGGTGAGATCTGGCGTTGACCCGGGGGCGGGAATTCATCTAGCGTTGATTTCAACGACTGGTGAATTGGAGGGGCATCGATGGAGAACGCGATCGCGGTCACCGGCCTCGTCGTGGATCGCGGGCGGCGGCGGGTGCTGCACGGCATCGACTGTGCGGTTCCGGCGGGCAGCGTCACCGGGCTCCTCGGGCCCAGTGGCAGCGGCAAGACCACCCTCATCAGGGCGATCGTCGGGGTGCAGATCGTCCGGGCCGGCACGGTCACCGTGCTGGGCAAGCCGGCCGGCAGCGCCGCCCTCAGGCACGCGGTCGGCTATGTCACGCAGGCCCCGAGCATCTACGCCGACCTCTCGGTGCGGGAGAACGCCCGCTACTTCGCCTCCCTGTACGGCTTGAGCGCCACCCACGCGGACGCCGCGATCGCCGACGTCGGGCTGGCGAGCGCGCAGGGCCAGCTGGTCGGCAACCTCTCCGGCGGGCAGCGCAGCCGCGCCTCGCTGGCCTGCGCGCTGATCGGCACCCCCAGGCTGCTGGTGCTGGACGAGCCCACCGTCGGGCAGGATCCGGTGCTGCGCGCCGACCTGTGGGCCAAGTTCCACGCCCTGGCCGCGAGCGGCACCACGCTGCTGGTCTCCAGCCACGTGATGGACGAGGCCGGGCGCTGCGACCGGCTGCTGCTGATCCGCGAGGGGCGCCTGGTCGGCGACGACACGCCGGCCGCGATCCGGGCGCTGGCGGGCACCGACGACCTCGAAGAAGCCTTCCTTCATCTGATCCGCAACCAGGACGAGGCGGTGCCGGCATGAGCCTGAGAATCACGCTGCACACGACCGCGCGCATTCTGCGTCAGTTGCGCCACGACCGGCGTACCGTGGCGCTCCTGATCGTGGTTCCGGCTTTGCTGCTGGCTCTGCTCTATTTCATGTACGACGGGTCGGGCGGCACCTTCGACCGGATCGCCCTGATCATGCTGGGCATCTTCCCGTTCGTGATCATGTTTCTGGTGACCAGCATCGCGATGTTGCGGGAGCGCACCACCGGCACGCTGGAACGCCTGCTCACCACGCCGCTGGGCAAGCTCGACCTGCTGTTCGGCTACGGGCTGGCGTTCGGGCTCGCCGCCGCCGTCCAAGGGGCGGTCGCCACCGCCGCCGCGTACTGGCTGCTGGGTCTGGAAACCACCGGCCACGCCGGACTGGTCGTGCTGATCGCCGTGATCAACGCGGTGCTCGGGGTGGCGCTGGGGTTGCTGTGCAGTGCCTTCGCCCGCACCGAGTTCCAGGCCGTACAGTTCTTACCGGTGGTCGTCGTCCCGCAGGTGCTGCTCTGCGGCCTGTTCGTGTCGCGCGCGCAGATGGCGGGCTGGCTCGAGGCGATCAGCAACGTGCTGCCGCTGACGTACGCGGTGGACGCGCTGGTCGAGGTCGGCCGCCATTCCGAAGCCACCACGGCGATGTGGCGTGACCTGGTCATCGTCGCGGGGGCCGCGGTCGTCGCGCTCGTCCTGGCCGCCGCGACGCTGCGGCGGCGTACACCCTAGGAGCCTTTCTTTGGTACGCAGAAGCGGGCGGCGCCCCGGCAATCAGGACACCAGGCAGTCCATCCTGGAGGCCGCCCGCAGCACGTTCGCCGAGAAGGGCTACGACAACGCGTCGATCCGGGCGATCGCGGCGAGTGCCGAGGTCGATCCGGCACTGGTGCACCACTATTTCGGCACCAAGGAAAAGCTGTTCCTGGCCACCATGAACGCGCCGATCAACCCGGGTGAGCTGATCCCGCAGGCCCTCGACGGCCCGCGCGAGCAGGCCGGCGAGCGGCTGGTGCGGATGGCCTTGACGGTGTGGGACTCGCCGGCCGGCACGGCGGCGCTCGCGGTCTTCCGCTCGGCGTTGAGCAACGAGTGGACCGCGCGGCTGCTGCGCGAGTTCGTGGTCACCCAGATCCTGCGGCGCGCGATCGGCGAGCTGGTCACCGATCCGGCCGAGGCGCCGATGCGCTCGGCGCTGGTGGCCACCCAGATCGCCGGGATCCTGGTGCCGCGTTACGTGCTGCGGATCGAGCCGCTGGCGAGCGCCGACCCGGAGATTCTGGTGGCCGCGCTGGGTCCCAACGTGCAACGTTTCCTGGCCGACCCGCTGCCCGGGGTCTTCGGCTAGGAACCGCAGCGGGGGCAGAACACCGGGTGCAGCAGGTGCGCCAGGTCGTGCCGGTCGGTCACCGGGCGGGGAAACACCAGCCGGGCCACCTTGTCGTCGAGCTCGACCATGAAGCCGTAGCGGTCCATCCGGAGCACGCGCGGCTCGGCGGCCGGCTGGAACGCGGACCCCAGGTGCTTGCGGACGTAGGCGCTGATCGCCGCCCGGTGGTGGTCGGCCAGATCCGCGATCAGGTCGAACTCGCACAGCCGCAGCGGGTCCGGCGCCGCCTCGGTGAACTCGTCCGGGTCGATCTCGGTCAGCTTCTCGTCGCGCTCGTGGCGCACCTCGGAGACGCCCATCCGGTGCAGCACCTGACCGGTGCCGACGTCCAGCAGGTCGCCGGTGGCGTCGATCTCGGCGTAGTCCAGCGCGGCCATCCGCGCCTCGTCACCCTCGAGCAGCGAAGCGAAGCCGGAGACCCACACCCGGCCCAGGGACGGCGAGCCGGGCATCGGCGGGACGTCCGAAATGTCCAGAACCATCGCGGTGTCGTCGGCGCCGTCCCGTGGCCGCAACGCGGAAGCGAGAGCCCCGTCCGAAGGCGAAAGCAGCAGCACCCGGCCCTTCGCGTCGGTCACGTGGCGCACCGGGAGCGAGCCCGGTCCGTACGCGACGTGCGCCACCGCGGGCAGGTGGCCGGCCGCGAGCGTGCGCGCGACCTCGGCGGGAGTGGGCTGCATGGTGGGAACCTCCGGACACCGGTTAGGCTAGCCTTAGTAAGGTGAGGCTACCGTAACAAAGGCCTCAAGCATCGTGTGACTCTCGGAGACTTAGTGAACAACTCTCGGCCCAAGGCCAAGCTCTCTCGCGCCCTCGGCATCCCGCTGACTCAGAAGACCGTGAAGTACTTCGAGAAGCGGCCGTTCCCGCCGGGCGTGCACGGGCGATCGCGGCGCAAGACCTCGGATTACCAGGTGCGGCTGCTGGAGAAGCAGCGGCTCCGCCACCAATACAACATCAGCGAGGCGCAGATGCGCCGCGCGTATGACGACGCTCACCGCGGCGAGGGCAAGACCGGCGAGACCATGGTCAGCCTGCTCGAACGCCGGCTCGACGCCGTCGTGGTCCGGGCCGGCCTGGCCCGGACCATCTACCAGGCCCGGCAGCTCGTCGTGCACGGCCACTTCATGGTCGACGGCCGGAAGGTCGACCGGCCGAGCTTCCGGCTCAAGCCGGGACAGGTCGTCGAGGTGCGCGAACGCAGCCGGGAGAAGCCCCCCTTCCAGATCGCCGCGACCGGCGCCCACCTGGACGGCCCGTCCGCTCCCTACCTGTCGACGGCGGTCGAGGAGTTGCGCACCACGCTGCTGCGCAACCCGGAGCGCAAGGAGATCCCGGTCCTCTGCGACGAGCAGCTGGTCGTCGAGTTCTACGCCCGCTAGCGGGTCTGCTCGAGCCAGCTCGCGTACAGGCGGGCGTAGATCGAGCCTTCCTCGGTGACGAGTGATGAGTGCGGGCCGCGTTGCACCACGCGGCCCGCGTCCACCACGATCACCTCGTCGGCGGCCTGCGCGGTGGACAGCCGGTGCGCGATCGCCACCGTCGTCCGCCCGCGGGTCACCATGTCGAGCGCGCGCTGGATCCGCACCTCGGTGGCCGGGTCGACCGCACTGGTCGCCTCGTCCAGCACCAGAAGATCAGGATCGGCCACGTACGCCCGTACGAGCGCGACGAGTTGCCTCTCGCCCACGCTGAGCGCCTCGCCGCGTTCGCCCACCGGGGTTTCGAGTCCGTTGGGCAGCCCGGACACCCAGTCCTCCAGCCCCAGCTCGGTGAACGCCCCGGCCAGCCGCGCGTCGGACAGATCGGGCGCCGCGAACCGGATGTTCTCGGCGATCGTGGCGTCGAACAGGAACCCGTCCTGCGGCACCATCACGACCCGCGAGCGCAGCGAGGAGAACTTCACCGACGACAGCGGCGTCCCGGACAACTCGACGTCGCCGTCCACCGGGTCCATCAGCCGGGTGAGCAGCTTCGCGAACGTCGTCTTACCGCTTCCGGTCTCGCCGACGACGGCCACCTTGGTCCGCGGCTCGATGGCGAGATCCACGTCGGCCAGCACGATCGGCCCGCCCGGGTACCGGAACGACACGTCGCGGAAGCGCACCGACAACGGCCCGGCCGGCAGGTCCACACCCGCATCGTCCGGGTCGGCCACGTCCGGCCGCAGGTCGAGCACGTCCAGCACCCGCCGCCAGCCGGCCACCGCGTTCTGCGCCTCGTTCAGCATGTCGGTGGCGATCTGCACCGGCTGGATGAACAGCGTGACCAGGAACAGGAACGCGGTCAGCTCGCCCACGCTGAGCCGGCCGTGCACGCCCAGCAGCACGCCGACCACGACCACCGCGGCCATCGCCAGCCCGGCCCCGATCTCGCCCGAAGAGAAGCTGGTCACGCTGGTGCGCAGCGCCTTCTGCTGACCGACGCGGAGCCGCTCGATCGCGGTGTCCAGGCGGCGTTCGGTGCGGTCGCCCACCCCGTACGCGCGGATGACCATGGCACCGACCACGCTCTCGGCGACCGCGCCCAGCATCACGCCGGTCCGCTCGCGCACCGCGCGATAGACCGCGGCCAGCCTCTTCTGGAACAGCCGGATCACCGCGACCGACGGCCCGAACGAGAACAGCACGACCAGCGCGAGCTGCCACGAGTAGACGAACATGACCACGGTGGACACGATGAGCTGGCCGGAGGCGAGCAGCATCTGCACGCCGCCGAACTGCAGGAAGATCGAGATCTGGTCGATGTCGCTGGTCACCCGCGACACCATCGAGCCGCGCCGCTCGGACTGCTGGTGCAGCATCGACAGGTCGTGGATGTGCCGGAACGTACGCGACCGCAGCGCGCCCAGCGCGGTCTCGCTGACCGTGAACAGCCGCCGGGTCATCAGGTAGCCGGCGGCCGTCGAGACCAGCAGCGCGGCCGCGGTGACGAGCACCACCTCCAGCACGTACGACAGATCGGGTCCGCCGGCCGCCCGGATGCCGTGGTCGATGCCCTGCTGGATGGCGATCGGCACGGTGACCCGGCCGCCCATCTGCACGAGGGCCAGCGCGATCGTGCCGGCCAGCCCGGGCCGCAGTTCGGGCGAGAGCCGGACGCCCCGCCGGACGGTGGCGAGCGTGCCGTCGGTCGCGGTCATGCCTCGGCCCTTTCCGCTTCAGCTTTTTCGTACGCCGTGACCAGGTCCGCGTATCCGGCGTGGTTCGCCAGCAGCGACGCGTGCGTGCCGGTCGCCACGACCTTGCCCTGTTCCAGGTAGACCACCTCGTCGGCGAGCGCGATGGTCGCCCGCCGGTAGGCCACCACCAGGATCGACGCGCCCGCGTCCCGGGTCCGCAGCGCGGCCAGGATCGCCGCCTCCACGCGCGGGTCGACAGCGCTCGTGGCGTCGTCCAGCACCAGCAGCCGCGGGTGCCCGGCCAGCGCCCGGGCCAGCGTGATGCGCTGCCGCTGCCCGCCGGACAGCGACGTACCCCGCTCGCCCACCGCGGTGTCGAGCTGCTCGGGCAGCTTGGTCACGAAACTGTCGGCCTGGGCGAGCCGCAGCGCCCGCCACGCGTCCTCGTCGCCGAGGCCCTCGCGGTCCAGCGTCACGTTCCCGCGGACGCTGTCGTCGAACACGAACGGGATCTGCGGGACCAGCGCGGACGTACTCGTCAGCGACACCTCGGTCAGCGACGGCAACGCGACGTCGTCCAGCGTGATCCGGCCGCCGACCGGGTCGAGCAGCCGCACGGCGAGCGCCGCGATGGTCGACTTCCCGGAGCCGGTCGCGCCGACCAGCGCCACGGTCTTGCCCGGCGGCACGGCGAAGGACACATCACGCAACACGAGCGGACCATCGGCGTACGCGAAATCGACGCCCTCGAACCGCAACGTGGCCGGGTCGCCGCGGGACAGCGCGACCGAACCGTAGGTGAGGTCGCCGGTGGCCGACAGCACCGCCTGCACCCGGTCCCACCCGGCCACGCTGCGCGGCAGCTCGCCGACCACCCAGCCGATCGCGCGCACCGGGAACGCCAGCACCGTGAACAGGAACGACACGAAGACGACGTCGGCCACGCTGACCGCGCCGGCTTGTAAGCGCCAGGCGCCGAGCAGCAGGACGGCGAGCGTGCCGAAGCTGGGCAACGCGTCCATGACCGGGTCGAACAGGCCGCGCAGCCGGCCCACCGAGATCAGCGAATCGCGCAGTTCGGTGACGAACACCCCGAACCGGTTCGATTCGTCCTCCTCGCGGCCCATCGTCTTGACCACCAGCGCGCCGTCGAAGCTCTCGTGCGCGACCGCGCTGACCTTCGCCCGCATCTGCTGGACGCGGATCTGGCGCGGCGCCATATAGCGCGAGTAGACGACGTTCACCCCGAACAGCAGCGGGAACAGGGCCACGCCGACCAGCGCGAGCACCCAGTCGGTGAGGAACAGCGCGACCAGCGCACCGACGATCATCACGACCGTGCCGACCGCGAACGGCAGCGGCGCGATCGGCGAGAACGAGGACTCCACATCGGAGTTCGCGTTCGACAGCAGGGTGCCGGTCGAGTGCTGCTGGTGCCAGGACGGCGGCAGCGACAGGTACCGGCGGGTGACCGCCCGGCGGTAGCGCGCCTGCAGCCGGAACTGCATGAACCCGGCGCCCAGCCGGCGACCGAAGATGCTGCCGACGCGCAGCGCGCTGATGCCGAGAAAGACCGCGGCGATCACCGCCAGGTCGTCGGCGCCGGCCTTGCCGTCGGTGAAGGCCGGTACCACGACGTGGCCGGTCACCCAGCCCACCAGGTACGAGTTCGCGATGATCAGCAATCCGAAGACGCTGCTGCCGACGACTCCGACGGTGAACAGGCGCGGCTCTTTGCGGATCGCCTGCCCGAGCACCCAGAGTCCTCGTCCCAGCACGTCCCGGCCGGCCCTGCCACCCAATTGTCCACCTGACTGGTAAGCGTTCGCCGGCGATCCCGGCCTTACCGATCCATCCTGCCGAACGGCCGCGCCCGTTCACACCCGTGAACATGTGTCTAGCATCACGGAGGTGAACTCCTATGCGAAGCTCGAGCGGCGGCAGCTGGCGGATCTGCTGGAGAAACTCGGCCCGGACGTTCCCACTCTCTGTGAAGGATGGACCACCCGGGACCTCGCCGCCCACCTCGTCGTCCGGGAACGCCGGCCGGACGCCGTCGTCGGCAACTACGTGCGCCCGCTGCGCGAGCACGGCGAGAACGTGCGCCTGGCCAAAGCCGCACAGGCGTACGCGGCCGTCCTGCAGGAGTTCCGCCGGCCGCCGCGGTGGAGCCCGGTCAGCAACCCGCTGGTCGACGAGCTCACCAACTCCGGCGAGTTCTTCATCCACCACGAGGACGCGCGGCGCGGCCAGCCCGGATGGGAGCCGCGGACCCTGGACCCGGGCCAGGAGCAGGCCCTCTGGCGCACCCTGAAGATCACCGGGAAGATCGCGCTGCGCCGGCTCGGGGTCCCGGCGGCGATCAAGGCGGACGGCTTCGGCGAGTTCGTCGTGGGCGGCGAGCCGCAGGTCACGATCTCCGGGCCGCCCGGGGAGCTGACGTTGTTCCTGTCCGGGCGGCAGCGGGCCGCGCGGGTTTCGGTGTCCGGCGAGGACGGTCCCTCACAGAGGGTGCAAAAGGCGCGTCTCGGGTTCTGATTGGCCCAATCAAGTCGGTCCGGATTGGCCCAGATCACGAGGCCAATCCGGCCATAGTGTTGCGCGTGTGAAGCAACTATCCGTCGCGCAAGGCACCGCCCTGGCCGTCGGCGCCGTCCTCGGCACCGGTGTGCTGTCCATGCCCGCTCTCGCGGCCGACGTCGCCGGGCCCGCCTCGCTGGTCGCGTGGCTCGCCCTGATCGTCCTGTCCGCGCCGCTGGCCTGGACGTTCGCGGCGCTCGGCGCGCGACATCCGGACGGCGGCGGCGTGTCCACCTACGTGCGGCTGGCGTTCGGCCCGCGCGCCGCCGCCGCGGTCGGCTGGTGCTTCTACTTCGCGGTCCCGCTCGGCGCCCCGGCGGCCGCCGCGTTCGCCGGCAACTACGTCGAGTCGGTGGTCGGCGGCGGCCGCACCACCGTGCTGATCGTGTTCTTCGGCATGGTCGCCGCCGTCTTCGCGATGAACTGGTTCGGCCTGCGCGTCTCCGGCCGGGTCCAGCTCGTGCTCGCCGCCGTACTGGCCACGCTGCTGCTGATCACGGTGATCACGGCGCTGCCGCACGCCCGCTGGTCGAACCTGACCCCGTTCGCCCCGGCCGGCTGGGCCGGCATCGGCTCGGCCGCCGCGGTCCTGGTCTGGGGCTTCGCCGGCTGGGAGGCGATCTCGCCGCTGTCCGCCGAATATCGCAACCCGCGCCGCGACGTGCCCCGGGCCACCGCGATCGCGGTGGTCGTGGTCGGCGTGCTGTATCTCGGGATCGCCACCACCAGCGTCCTCGTGCTCGGCCCGGAGCTGGGCGGCAGCCCGGCGCCGCTGGCCGATCTGCTCGCGATCGGCACCGGCGGCCCGGTGCGGCTGCTCACCGCGATCGTGGCGGTGCTGCTCACGCTCGGCGCGATCAACGCGTACTTCGCCGGCGCGTCGCAGCTCGGCGCGGCGCTGGCCCGCAACGACGCGCTGCCGCGGTGGCTCACCGGGACGCCGCGCAGGTCGCTGACCGTCGCGGCGATCGGCAGTGTGCTCGCGGTGTTCCTGCCGATCGCGCTGCACACCACGATGCTGCTGGTGACCGGCTGCTTCACGCTGGTCTACGTGTTCGGGACGGCGGCCGCGATCCGGTTGCTGCCGGGCGGCCGGGACCGGATCGGCGCGGGCGTGGCGTTCTGCGCGGTCGTCGGGCTGCTCTGGCTCACCGGGTGGCCGGCGCTGCTCAGCCTCGTGGTGGCCGCCGGGGCGGTCGGCTATCAGGCGTGGCGGGCCAGAATCGCCGCGAAGAGGGCCATCCCCTCGTCGATCAGCGACGCGTCGACGGCCCCGAACCCGAACACGAAGCCGGCCTGCGTCGTCGAATAGTCGCGGAGGTCGTTCACCGCGCCGGCCCGCGTCGTCGAATAGTCGCGGAGGTTCTCCACGGCAAGGCCGGCTCGGGCCGCCTCGGCGACGACGGGGGCGGGGTCGGCCCGGGCCAGGGCCGTGACGTGCAGACCCGCCGAGGAAGGAATCACCACAAGAGACGAAATTTCACGCAAAGCGCGGACAATTGCGGCGTGGCGTGACCCGTACTCCTTGCTCGCCTTACGCACATGCCGCGCCAACTGACCCTCGTCGATGAACCGGGCAAGCGCCGCCTGCACCGCCGTCTGCCCGTACCCGTCGGACACCTGCCGCGCGGCCACCACCGCGTCCCGCAGCCCGCCCGGTACCAGCGCGAACCCGGTCCGGATCGCCGGCACCATGCTCTTCGAGAACGTCCCGACGTACAGCACCCGCCCGTGAGTATCGAGGCTGACCAGCGGTTCCAGCGGCCGCGCCGAGAACCGGAACTCGCTGTCGTAGTCGTCCTCGACGATCGCGGCGCTGCGTCCGGCGGCCCAGGCGAGCAGCTCCCGTCGCCGGCCCAGGGACATCGCGCCACCCAGCGGAAATTGGTGCGACGGGGTGGCGTACACCAGCTTGGTCTGGGGTGGCAGAGCCGTCACCACCAGGCCTTCCTCGTCGACCGGCACGCCCACGACCCGGCATCCCATCGCCTGGAACAGCCGTCGCGGCGGCGGATAGCCCGGCTCCTCGACGGCCACGATGTCACCCGGCGTGAGCAACACCCGTCCGATCAGATCAAGCGCGTGCTGCGTCCCGTTGGTGACCACGACATCGTCGCCACGAGTCTTAATACCCCGAGATATACCGACATATCGCGCAATAGCGTTGCGTAGCGCGGGCTGTCCGGACGGTTCCGCATAGGTGCCCGGGCTGTTCGCGCGCAGCCGCAACTCCGCCGCCACCAGCCGCCGCCACGCATCGAACGGGAACAGCCCCGCATCCGGGATCCCGGTCCGGAAGTCGTACCGCGGCGCCACCCCGTTTCCGCTGGTCGGCAACGGTGTGAGCGGCCAGCTCGCGCGCGGCCGCAACGGATCCACCACACTGCGCGCCGCCCGCGGCCCACCGGAAGCGACGGATGCCACGAACGTCCCCGAACCCACCCGCGCCGTCAGATATCCCTCCGCCACCAGCCTCTCGTACGCGATCGCCACGCTCCCCCGCGCCACCCCGAGATCGGCCGCGAGCACCCGCGTCGGCGGCACCCGTTCCCCCACCGGCAGCCGTCCGTCCACGATGGCCTCCCGCAACGCCCGGTACACGAGCACGGTCTTCGCACCGGTGCCGTCGAGCCGGATGACCAGATCCATAAAGCCCATTAAATACGGGATTTACGAAGAGTCCCGAACGTTGCGCCTGCTCCAGGCGTGTCCGCACGGCCATACGCGGCCGCCGGGCCGGCGAGCCGCCGGACGAGGGCCGTGCCGGATTGACGTCAGTCGAAGAGCCGATATCTCATGCATTACATATCCTGCGTCAGGTGACCAAGGCGTGGCGGAGCGTGGTGATCCCTCGACCGCGTGCGGCCCCGCCCCGGAGGGAACCACCGGTGACCAGCCTCTGGCAGAACCGCGAGTTCAATCTGCTGTGGAGCAGCCAGTCGCTGTCCGACCTGGGCGGAACCATCGCCCAGCTGGCGGTTCCGCTGCTCGTGCTGGAGGTGACCGACTCGGCGGTGCTGGCCGGCGCGGTCGGCACCGCCGCCCAGGTGGCGAAGGTGCTCGCCCGCCTGCCCTCGGGCGTGCTCGCCGACCTGGTCAACCGCCGCCGCACGATGCTGATCTGCGACGTCATCCGGCTGTTCGCGTTCGCGGTGCTGACCGCCGCGGTCGCCACCGGGCACGCCGGGCTCGCCCTGATCACGATCGTGGCCGTGGTGGACGCCGCGTGCGGCTCGCTGTTCAACACCACCGAGCACGCCGCGCTGCGCAGCATCGTCCCGGCCCGGCAACTGCCCGACGCCGTGGCCCGCAACGAGGCGCGCAGCTACGGCACCACGCTGGCCGGCCCGCCGCTGGGCGGTCTGCTGTTCGGGGTCACGCACGCGCTGCCCTTCCTCGGCAACGCCCTGTCCTATCTGGTCTCGCTGATCGGCATCACAATGATCCGCAAGCCGCTGCAGGCCGCCCGGCGCGAACCGCCCGCCGGGCACGCCGCCGCGCTGGCCGAGGGGCTGCGTTTCGTCTTCACCAACCCGTTCCTGCGGGCCGTCGTGGTGATCGCCGCGCCGCTGAACCTGGCCCTGACCGGCACCACCTTCACGATCATCCTGACCCTGCAGCACCACCGGGTGGAGCCCGGCGTGATCGGTCTGACCGAGACGATCATCGGGGTCGGCGGCCTGGCCGGGGCGTTCGCGGCACCCCTGCTGCAGCGGGTGTGGCCGTTCGCGAAGCTGATCCGCTACATCTGCTGGGCCGCCACCGGGGTGATCGCGCTGAGCGCGCTGTTCACCGCGACGCTGGCCGCGGCCGTCCCGGTGGCCCTGGCCGTCTTCCTCGGCCCCTCCTGCAACGCGGCCCTCTTCGGCTACCAGGCCGCGATCACCCCGGACCGGCTGCAGGGCCGGGTTCTGAGCGTGATCTTCCTCGCCGCCATGTCGGTCGCGACCGTCGCGCCGCTGCTCGCCGGGGTGCTGGTCACGACGTTGTCAAGCGAGGTCGCCGTCTTATTCTTCGCAGCGGTCGTAACAATCTCCGGGTTGACCGCGACATTCGCGCCCGGCATTCGCACGATGCGCCCACTCGAAGGGGCAGCTCGGGCCTGAGCGGCAGATACACTCCAATCACAGGTTTGTCCCCGATCATTTAGCACGGAATATTTGCACCGAGTCGCTGGCCCTTGGGCGGCGTATTCAATACTCTCCGGTAACACCGTTGTCATTCCCCCGGACCAGCAATGAAGGCGGCGCCGATGGCTCTCGAGGCTCCATACCGGTCGATCCCCGACATGTTCCTGAAGCGCGTGGCGGCCACGCCGAACGGTCAAGCGTTCGCGGTGCCCAACGCCGACGACACGGGGATGGTCTGGCACACCTGGGGACAGGTGGGCGACCAGGCGAAGGCGATCGCGGCCGGCCTGCGCGACCTGGGCATCGGCCTGGAGGACCGGGTTTCCATCCTGTCCGGCACGCGGTATGAGTGGCTGCTCGTCGACATCGCCATCATGCTGGCCGGCGGTGCGACGACCACGGTCTACCCGACGACCGAGCCGGAGGACGCGGGCTACATCATCGCGAACTCCGGGTCGAAGGTGCTGGTCGCGGAGAACGCGAAGCAGGCCCTGAAGATCTCCGGCATGGACACCAGCGTGACGCACGTGGTGCTGATCGACGGCCCGGCCGACGCCGGCGCCACCCCGCCGCAGGTCACGCTCGCCGAGCTGGCGGAGCGCGGGGCACGCACGCTGCGCGAGAGACCCACGCTCGTCGAGGATGTCGTGGCGGGCATCGGTCCCGAGCATCTGGCGACCCTCATCTACACCTCGGGCACCACGGGACGGCCCAAGGGCGTACGGCTGCTGCATCGCAGTTGGGTCTGGCAGGGCGTCGCCCAGGAGGGTCTGGGCCTGTTCAGCGCGACCGACCTGCACTACCTGTGGCTGCCGCTGTCGCACTCGTTCGGCAAGTCGCTGATCTGCGGCATCATCCACGTGGGCACCCCGACGTACGTGGACGGCCGCGTCGACAAGCTGGTCGACATGCTGTCGGTGGTGCGGCCGACGCTGATGTGTGCCGCCCCGCGCATCTTCGAGAAGGTCTACAACCGAGCCGTCACCACCGCGCTGGCCGGCGGCGGGGCCAAGGCCAAGATCTTCCAGTGGGCGGTCGCCACCGGCAAGCAGAAGGTGGCGCTGGAGCAGGCGGGCCGTTCGATGCCCGCGGGCCTCAAACTCAAGTACGCGGTGGCCGAGCGGCTGGTGTTCGCCAAGCTCCAGGCCCGGCTCGGCGGCCGGATCAGCATTCTGGTCAGCGGTTCGGCGCCGCTCAGCCGCGAGATCTCCGAGTTCTTCGCGGCGGCCAACCTGCCCATCCTGGAGGGCTACGGCCTGACCGAGAGCAGCGCGGCGAACTTCGTGAACCGCCCGGAGAGCCTCAAGATCGGCACGGTCGGCCTGGCCATCGGCGACCTCGAATGCAAGATCGACACGGACGGCGAGATCCTGCTCCGCGGAACGCCCATCATGGAGGGCTACCACAACCTGCCGAAGGACACCGCCGAGGCGTTCACCGAGGACGGCTTCCTGCGCACCGGCGACATCGGCCAGCTCGACGCGAACGGCCTGCTGAGCGTCACCGACCGCAAGAAGGACCTGGTCAAGACGTCCGGCGGGAAATACATCGCGCCCTCGGCGATCGAGGGCATGTTCAAGGCGGTCTGCCCGTACACGTCGCAGGTCGTGGTGATCGGCCAGTCGCGCAACTTCGTGACGATGCTGGTGTCGCTGGACGAGGACGCGATCGCCGCATGGGCCGCGGGCAACGGGCTGGCCGGCAAGTCGTACGCGGAGGTGTGCGCGGCCCCGGAGACGCAGGCGATGGTCGAGGGGTATGTGAAGGCGCTCAACGAGAAGCTGAACCGCTGGGAGACCATCAAGAAGTTCGCGATCCTCCCGCGCGACCTCAGCATCGAGGCGGGCGAGATCACCCCGTCCATGAAGATCAAGCGCCGCAGCGTCGAGACCAACTTCGCCGACGAGATCAACCGCATGTACGAGGGTTCGCTGGCCCAGATCTGACCGCGGGGGTGTGGGGAACGGCGCCGCCCTGAGCGTCGCTGTTCCCCACACCCCGGGCCCGCACTGCACGTGTGGGGAACAGCGACGCCCCGGGCGTCCCGCCTCCCCACACCCACGCACCCGTGCCCAGGGTGTGGGGAACCACACCGCTCCGAGCGTCCCGCCTCCCCACACCCACGCACCCGTGCCCAGGGTGTGGGGAACCACGCCGCCCCGAGCGTCCCAACTCCCCACACCCACACCCACGCCCCCGCGCCCAGGGCGCGGGGAACCACGCCGCCCTGGGCGTCCCGACTCCCCACACTCACGCACCCGCACTCCAGGTGTGCCAAGCAGCGACGCGCCCAACGTCCGAACTCCTCACACCAACGCGCCCGCACTCCAGGTGTGGGAAGCGGCGACGCGCGGGCCGGCTCCGGTTACGCGATCACTGACGGGGTGCGCCACTCGGGGCGTGCGCCGCGGTCGAGGTCGTGGCGGACCGAGGCGATGCGGCGGACGGCCTCGGCCAAGTCGTCCGGGGCGAGCGTGAACGGCAATCGCAGGAAGCGTTCCATCGTGCCGTCCAGGCCGAAGCGCGGGCCGGGCGCCAGCCGCACGCCGACGTCCTCGGCCGCGCGGGCCAGCGCGCTGGAGATCGGGCCGTCGAGCTCGGCCCACAGGGTCAGGCCGCCGGGCGGCATCGCGAACGTCCACTCCGGCAGGTGCTCCCCGAGCGCCGCGATCAGGGCGGCGCGGCGGTCGCGGAGCTGGGCGCGGCGGGCCGCGACGATCTGCGACGACTGGCGTAGGAGCCGTACGGCGACGAGCTGTTCCAGCACCGGACTGGCCAGGTCGACGCCGACCCGGATCGCGGCCAGGCGCTGCACCAGCGGGGCCGACGCTCGCACCCAGCCGATCCGCAGGCCACCCCAGTACGCCTTGCTCATCCCGCCGATCGACACCACCCGGGAATGACGGTCGAACACGGCGACCGGAGGCGGCATCTCGTCGACGTCGAGCGCGAGGTCGACGAACGACTCGTCGACGACCAGTTCGGTGCCCGCGCTGTGTGCCGTGGCGACGAGCCGCTCGCGCAGGTCGGCCGCCATCAAGTGGCCGGTGGGGTTGTGGAACTCCGGGATCACGTACGTCAGGCGGGGTTTGGTCTGCCGCAGTGCGCCGAGCAGCATCTCGCCGTCCCAGCCGAACGCCGGGTCGATGCCGTGCGTGTTGATCCGGGCGCGGCGCGACGAGAGGGCGGCGAGCGCGTTCGGATATGTCGGCGCCTCCACGAGCACCGGCGAACCGGGGGGCACGCACAGGCGTACCACCAAATCGAGTGCTTGCTGGGTGCCCGCCGTGATCAGAATCTGCTCGGGTGAGGTGGTGACGCCACGGCCGGTGTAGAGCTCGGCGACCGCCTCGCGCAGCTCGACCAGGCCGGTCGGGTGGTAGCCCGCGGTGCCCAGATAGCGCGGCAGGTCGTCGGCGGCGGCGCGGGCGGCGGGCACCAGCTCGAGCGGCGCCCCCGAGGCCGCCACGCCCAGGTCGATCATGTCGAGGTCGTCGCCGGCCGCCCACAAGCCGGAGGTGGCCACCCGATGGCCGGACGGCAGGGTGGTCCAGCTCCCCGCGCCGCGCCGGCTGGTCAGATGGTCACTCTCGCGCAGGGCCCGGTACGCCGCGGAGACCGTGGTCCGGCTGATCCCCAGCGACTCGGCCAGCTCCCGCTCGGCCGGCATCCGGACGCCGAGAGGCAGCCGCCCGTCGGAGAGAAGCCCGCGCACCGCACCGGCCAGCGCGGCGTAATCCGGGCTTCGGTGACGACCGGGCAGGGAGTGCCACTGACCGAGTAAACGGGCCAATTGGCCCCCTCGTATCGTCGTGGTCACATCCACCTCCGTGAAATTGGCACTATTGCCACGTGCAATTGGCCTTCAGAGTGGCAGTCGTGCAGAGAACTGGCAACCTCACCCGACGTGTGATGCAACTCTTAGCCGGGCTGGTGCTCTATGGCGTCAGCATGGCGATCATGATCCGGTCGGGGCTGGGTCTGAGCCCCTGGGACGTCTTCCACCAGGGTTTGTCGAAGGTCACCGGGATCAGCTTCGGCACCGTGGTGATCCTGCTCGGCATCCCGATCCTGCTGCTCTGGATCCCGCTGCGGCAGCGGCCCGGGTGGGGCACGCTGGCGAACCTCGTGGTGATCGGCTTCGTGGTGGACTTCGCGCTGTCGGTGCTGCCGGCCGGGCACGCCCTCCCCGCCAAGATCGGGTATCTGGTCACCGGGATCCTGATGAACGGGCTGGCCACCGGGCTGTACATCGGCAGCCGCTTCGGGCCGGGACCGCGGGACGGCCTGATGACCGGGATCGCCGGGCGCTTCCCGCGGCTGTCGATCCGGCTGGTGCGCACCACGATCGAGGTGACGGTCCTCGCTGTGGGTTTCCTGCTCGGCGGTACGGCCGGGGTCGGCACCGTGGCGTACGCGCTGGCGATCGGTCCGCTGGTGCAGCTGTTCCTCCCGCTTTGCACTGTCGAACCGCGCCGTTTGTCCCTTGTGGAGTGATACTTTTTGCACCGCTCGTGACGTTTTTAGGACACAGCTTGGTGATCACCCGGACACATTTGCTTCCGGGGTCGCCGGGGGCACGGCATCATTGCGCCATGGGGGCCGGGGACTGGCAGTGGAACGACGCTTGGATCTTCGTGTCCGCGGTGATCGCCGAACGGATCGAGCGGGACAGGGCGATCGACGCCGCCCTGCCGATCACCGGGGCGAGCCTGGCCGAGGTCCTGGCCGCCGCCGACTTCCTGCACCACACCGTGCCGAACCGCGACGAGCTCGAGGAGTCGGTGCGCCGCCTGGCCGGCGCTGGCCTGCTGAACATCGAGGACGACCTGGTCCAGATCGCGCCGGCCGGTGAGCAGCTGTGGCGCACCCGCCCGTTCAGCGGCCTGTCCTCAGCGGTGATGACGCTGCAGGCGCAGTTGAACCGCGCGGCCCGGCCGGGTTCGCACGACTGGACGCTCGACCAGCAGACGTACAACGCGGCGCTGCGCGACTACCAGCACCGCCTGGCCGACGGTCGCTAGCGTCGCTTTATCGGACGGGGTGGCCGGCCTCGCGCAGGCTGTCCTTGACCTCGCCGACGGTCAGCTCTCCGAAGTGGAAGACGCTGGCCGCGAGCACGGCGTCGGCCCCGGCGGCCACGGCCGGCGGAAAATGCCCGACCGCGCCCGCACCGCCGCTGGCGATCACCGGGATGTCGACGACGGCCCGCACGGCCTCGATGAGCGGCAGGTCGAACCCGGCCTTGGTGCCGTCCGCGTCCATCGAGTTGAGCAGGATCTCCCCGGCCCCTCGCTGCGCGACCTCCCGGGCCCACTCGATCGCGTCCAGCCCGGCCCCGCGGCGGCCGCCGTGCGTGGTGACCTCCCAGCCGTTGCCGGCCCGGCGCACGTCCAGCGAGAGCACCAGCACCTGGTTCCCGAACCGCTCGGCGATCTCCCCGATCAGCTCGGGCCGCTTGATCGCCGCCGTGTTGACGCCCACCTTGTCGGCCCCGGCGCGCAGCAGCACGTCGACGTCGTCGGGCGAGCGCACCCCGCCCCCGACGGTCAGCGGGATGAAGACCGACTCGGCCGTGCGGCGCACCACGTCCAGCGTCGTACGGCGGTCGTCGGAGGAGGCGGTCACGTCCAGGAAGGTCAGCTCATCGGCACCGGCGGCGTCATAGGCGGCGGCCAGTTCCACGGGGTCACCGGCGTCGCGCAGGTCAACGAAGTTGACCCCCTTGACCACGCGCCCGGCGTCCACGTCCAGGCAAGGAATCACACGCACCGCCACCGTCATGCCGTTAAGCGTAGTGACCCGCTGGTGGAGCGGTGGCGTGCCGGGGGTCGCCTCGGCCGCGCCACCCCAGCGTCTCCCACGACTTGTTCACGGCGGCGGCCGCCCCGCACTCTGCGCCCGCGTCACTGGGCACGGCCCACCTGATCACTCATCCTCACCCTGCCCCGCTGAGCACGCCTCGCAGCCACCCGGTCACCCGACCTGCCGCCCCTCACCCCGGGTAAGCCCGCAGCCACCTGGTCATACAACCTGCCGCCCGTCACCCGACGCCACGGGGCACGCACCGCAGCCAGGCTGGCAACCACCCGGTCACCCAACGTGCCGCCCCTCACCCCACGCTACGGGGCACGCACCACAGCCAGGCCGGCAACCACCCGGTCACCCAACGTGCCGCCCCTCACCCCACGCCACGGGGCACGCACCACAGCCAGGCCGGCAACCACCCGGCCACCCGACCTGCCGCCCCTCACCCACGTCATTGGGCGTGCACTCGCCTGCGTCGCCAGGTTTCACCGCCTTCGTCCGTATTGTTCGCTGGGTCAACGCGCCCACGACCGAATTTCGGAGACCTTGGAGAGTTATGGCTCGTATGTGGGCGTAACTCTCCAAGGTCTCGAAATCAGTCATCGATTCGGGGTCACAAGCTGGCACAAATACGGACGAAGGCGTCGTCCACTTTGGATGATCGTCCGCCATCCGGGAGACCCTGACCGAATAGTGAGACGTCGGCGCGTGCGGGCAACAACCGCCGGCCCCGCCGCCAAGTCTTCTCCACCCTAAAACGGGATATATGCGGATAAAGCGCAACGCGAGGATGGGCACGATCCGCAGCATGGCCAGCCCGCGTGGCCGGCAGCGGGCTTCTGGAGGAAGGAGGTCAGCGGGCGGCCACCGGCGCCCGGGTCAGGTCGGGCTGCGGGCCGCCGCCGGCTCCGGAGTCAGGTCGAGCCACGGGCCGCCGCCGACTCCCCAGTCAGGTCGGGCCGCGGGCCGCCGCCAGCCCCCGGGTCAGGTCGGGCCGGACGCGGTCGCCAGCCCCCCGGATCAGGTCGGGCCGGACGCGGTCGCCAGCTCCCGGGGCACGTCGGGGCGGGGGCTGACGGCGGTGCGCTTCAAGCCCAGCAAGATGCCGCCCACCACCAAGACGCCACCCACCACGTCCAACGCGTGGATTCGCTCCCCGAGGAACACGGCCGCTGACGCCATGCCGAAGAACGGGACCAGCATGGAGAACGGGGCGACCGTTGCGGAGGCGTACCGGCGCAAGAGGAAACCCCAGCCGGCGAATCCCGCGAGTGTCGAGATCAGCGCGACGTAAAGCAAAGCCAGGACAGCCTCTGGATCGATCGCGCGCAGCGCGGCGACGTCCGCGGCGGGACCGTCGAACGTCAGCGAGAGCAGGATCAACGGGCCGGACGCGACGGCGCTCACCCAGATCATGAAGCGCAGCGTGTCCGGCGGGGACGCCTTGCGGGTGGCGATGTTCGAGAGGCCCCACGCCGCCGCCGCGCCGACGATCAGCAGGAACGCGCCCAAGTTGGTGCCGCTTCGGGTGGCCACCACGATGATGCCGGCGAACGCCACGGCCAGGCCGGTCACCTGGAGGGCGCGCGGCCGTTCGCGCAGCAGCAGCACCGCGAACACCGTGGTGAACACCGCCTGGGCCTGCAGAACCAGCGAGCTCAGACCGGCCGGCATGCCCGCCGCCATCCCGGCGAACAGCAGCGAGAACTTCGTGACGCCCAGGACCAGCCCGACCGCGATGATCCAGCGCCACGGCACCTGGGGTCGGCCGGCGAACAATAACGCGGGGAACGCCGCCAGCGTGAAGCGCAACGCGTTGAACAGCAGGGGCGGAAAATGGTCCAGGCCGGTCTCGATGACGACGAAGTTGAATCCCCAGATCGCCATCACCACGACGGCCAGAGCGATGTCGCGCGGTTTCATGTGCCCCAGCCTCGCGGCCACCAACAGTTAAGCACCAGCGAAATTTCCTACACCGACGATGTAGAGTCGCTGCATGATTGATCTGGGCCGTCTCCGGGCTTTGCATGCCGTGGCCAGCTACGGAACGGTGCTGGCCGCCGGGGAAGCATTGCACTGCACGCCGTCGGCCGTGTCGCAGCAGCTCGCCAAGCTCGAACGGGAGACCGGCGCCACGCTCATCGAGAAGGACGGGCGGCGGCTGCGGCTGACCGAGGCCGGCCGGGTGCTGGCGGCGCACGCCGAGCGGGTGCTGTCCACGGTGGACGAGGCGGAGGCGGCGCTGGCCGCGCATCGCGATACGGTGATGGGACGGCTCACGGTGGCGGCGTTCGCGACGGCGTGCCGGGCGCTCCTGCCGTACGCGTTGCACCGCCTGGAAAGCGAGCATCCGCAACTGGCGACCGGCTTGGTCGAGGTGAATCCGCACGAGGGCCTCGACATGCTGCATCGCGGCCACGTCGACATGGCCGTGCTGGACGACTGGCCGGAGGCCGCGCTGCACTATCCGGCCGGCATCGCCCACGTGAAGCTGGGCTGGGACGTGGCCGACCTGATCGTGCCGAGCGGTCACCGGCTGAGCGGCACCACCACGCTGGCCAAGGCGAGCAAGGAGCGGTGGATCTCGGCGAAGGCCGGCGACATCTGCCACGAGTGGCTGCTGCGGGTGTTGCCGGGTGTGCAACCCGACTTCCACGTCGGCGAGTTCGAGACGCAACTGACGCTGATCGCGGCGGGGCTCGGGGTGGCGATGATCCCGCGCTTGGCGCGGCCCGCCGAGCTTCCTTCGGGCGTACGCGTCGTGCGGGTGACCCCGGAGCCCAAGCGTCAGGTCGTGCTCGCCTGGCGGGATGCGTCAGCGGCCCGCCCGGCCATCAGGGCCGCCGAGAAGGCGCTGAGCGAATCCTTTCAGAGGGCGTCGAGCGCCTCCCGCACCGTGAAAGCCCCGGCGTAAAGCGCTTTCCCGGCGATCACCCCTTCGACACCGAGCGACTCCAGGGCCGCCAGCGCACGCAGATCGTCCAGGGTGGACACTCCACCGCTCGCGATGACCGGCTTGTCGGTGGCGGCGCACACCTCACGGAGCAGGTCGAGGTTCGGCCCGCGCATCGTGCCGTCCTTAGTAATATCTGTCACGACATATCGTGACGCGCCCGCTTTGTCCAAGCGCGCCAACACCTCGTACAGGTCCCCGCCGTCCTTGGTCCAGCCGCGCGCCGACAGCGTCCGCCCGCGCACGTCGAGGCCGATCGCCACCCGCTCGCCATACGACGCGACAACGCGATCACACCACTCCGGATTCTCCAGCGCGGCGGTGCCGATGTTGACCCGGGTCGCCCCGGTTTCCAGCGCGCGGGTCAGCGACTCGTCGTCCCGGATGCCGCCGGACAACTCGACCTTGACGTCCAGGCGCCGCACCACATCCTTGAGCAGCGACGCGTTCGACCCCCGCCCGAACGCCGCGTCCAGATCCACCAGATGCACCCATTCGGCCCCGTCATTCTGCCAGGCCAGCGCCGCCTGCAGCGGGTCACCGTACGCGGTCTCGGAACCGGCGGCGCCCTGCACGAGGCGTACGGCTTGGCCGTCGGCCACATCCACCGCGGGGAGCAGAGTCAGGGTCATCTCTATGCCTTTCTGCCTAGTACCACGACCACCAGCGCGGGCAGAGCCACGATGATCACCGCGGTCAGTACCACCCGCAGCGCCATGTCCGGCACCAGCAGCCAGATCAGCGCGGCCGCGGCGAGCGGCACCACGACGATGCCCACCCGCTGACGCCGGCTGCGCCGATAGAGCCGTCCGGACCGGCCGACGCGTGGTTTGAGTTTTCGCATGGCGGCCCGCCGACGGGCGCGCCGTTTCTCGTTCGCGAGCTTCTTTTCGAGCACGGCCAAGCGCTCGGCGCGACGTCGCGCCCGTTCCTTCGACATCTACAGCCCGGCCACCCAGTTGCGCAGCAGCGCATAGCCCGCGTCGGCGGACTTCTCCGGATGGAACTGGGCGGCACTGAGCGAGCCGAGCTCGACCGCGGCGGCAAAGGGCTCGTCGTGGCTCGCGGTGGTCACCTTGGCGCCGGCTTGGTGCAAGACGTCAAGATCAGTTGCCGCGTACGAATGGACAAAGTAGAACCGGGTGTCGGATGGCACGTCGCGCAGCAACGCGGACTCGTCCGCCACCTCGACCGTGTTCCACCCCATGTGCGGGATCCGATCCGCGGTGAGCCGGGTGACCCGGCCGGGCAGCAGCCCGAGCCCCTTCGTCTCGACGCCGTGCTCGACACCGTGGTCGAAGAGGATCTGCATGCCGACGCAGATGCCCAGCACCGGCTTGCCGTCCGCGACGCGCTCGGCGATCACCGGCCCGGCCCCGAGCGCGTCGATTCCCGCCATGCACGCCGCGTACGCCCCGACCCCCGGCACCACCAGGCCATCGGCCTCGCGGGCGGCGTCCAGGTCGCTGGTCACCGTGACATCGGCACCGGTGCGCGCCACGGCCCGTTCGGCGCTGCGCAGATTGCCCGAGCCGTAGTCGAGAATGACGACGTTCATCCCGGCAGCATCCACGCGACGCCCCCGGCCACGGCCAGCCCGGCGAGCACCCCGACCAGGCCGATGCTGAACTTCGTGGCACCGGACTTGACCATCTGAATCACACCGCCGGTCAGGACGCCGGCCACGATGAACAAAATGACCGCGATCATAGGACGCCCTTCGTCGAGGGAAGCTGGCCGACGTTGCGCGGGTCGATCTCGACGGCCTCGCGCAGCGCCCGGGAGAACGCCTTGAACTGCGCCTCCACCACATGATGCGCGTCCGGCCGGGAGCCGTCACGGGCCGCCCGCAGCACGCTCACGTGCAGGGTCAGCTTCGCGGCGAAGCCGAACGACTCGAAGATGTGCCGGGTCATGCTGGTCGGGTAGACCGGCCCGATGTACGGCGCGAGCTCCGGCTCGTCGTGCACCACGTACGGGCGGCCGGACAGGTCCACGGCGGCACGGCAGAGCACCTCGTCCATCGGGATCGTCGCCGACCCGTACCGCCGGATGCCGGCCTTGTCGCCCAGCGCGCGCGAGAACGCCTCGCCGAGCGCGATGGCCGTGTCCTCCATGGTGTGATGGGCGTCGATCTCCAGGTCGCCCTCGGTGCGGACGGTCAGGTCGAACCCGCCGTGCTTGGCGAGCTGGTTGAGCATGTGGTCGTAGAAGCCGACGCCGGTAGCCAGGTCGCCCTTGCCGGTGCCGTCGAGGTCGATCTCGACGAGCACCTTGGTCTCCTTCGTGACCCGCTCCACGCGTGCGGTCCTCATGCCATCGCCTCCAGGAACGCGTCGGTCTCCGCCGGGGTGCCCGCGGTGACCCGTAGCCAGCCTTGCAGGCCGACGTCGCGGATCAGTACGCCTCGGTCGAGCATCCGCTGCCACACCTCTTTCTGGTCTTTCTGGTCGCCTTTCTGGTCGCCGCCGACCTCGAAGAGCACGAAGTTCGCGTCGCTGTCGGCCACCCTCAGGCCGCGCTCGCGAAGCGTGGACACGATCCGGTCGCGCTGCTGTTTGATCGCGTCGACGGTCGCGAGTAAGGCGGTGCGCTGCGCGAGCGCCGCCCGCGCGGCCGCCTGCGTCAGGCTGCTCAGGTGGTACGGCAGCCGGACGAGCTGGACCGCGTCGACCACGTCGGGATCGGCGGCGAAGTAGCCCAGCCGGCCGCCGGCGAACCCGAACGCCTTGCTCATCGTGCGGGTCACCACCAGGCGGCGATGCCGGCCGAGCAGCGTCAGCGCGCTGGGGGTGCCGGGCCGGGCGAACTCGAAATACGCCTCGTCGACCAGCACGATGCCCTTCGCCGCGCCGAGCACCGCGGTGATCACCTCGGGGTCGAGCGCCGTGCCGGTCGGGTTGTTCGGCGAGCAGAGGAAGACCACGTCCGGGTCGTGCCGGCGGATCTCCTCCGCGGCTTTATCCGGATTTATGCCGAAATCTGGGTCGCGCAGCGCGCCGACCCAGCGGGTGCCGGTGCCCTGCGCCAGCAGCGGGTGCATCGAATACGACGGGCCGAACCCCAACGCCGTACGCCCGGGGCCGCCGAACGTCTGCAACAGCTGCTGCTGCACCTCGTTCGACCCGTTGGCCGCCCACACGTTCGCGACCGTCAGGCCGTGGCCCAGATAGTCGGCCAGGTCGGTCCGCAGCGCCACCGCGTTGCGATCCGGGTAGCGGTTGAGGTCGCGCAGCTCGGCCTGCACCGCCTTGCCGATCGCCTCGACCACCTCATCCGGCAGCGCGTACGAGTTCTCGTTGGTGTTCAACCGCACCGGGACATCGATCTGCGGGGCCCCGTACGGCGTCTTGCCCTTGAGGTCCTCACGAATCGGAAGATCGTCGATCACTGGAACCTCCCCTTCACGGCGTCCCCGTGCGCGGGGAGATCCTCGGCGTTGGCCAGGGCCACGACATGCCCGGACACGTCCCGGAGCGCCGCCTCGTCGTATTCGACGACGTGGATGCCACGCAGGAACGACTGCACCGACAGCCCCGAGGAGAACCGGGCACAACCCGCGGTGGGCAGCACGTGGTTGGAGCCCGCCGCGTAGTCCCCCAGCGACACCGGCGACCAGGCACCGACGAAGACCGCGCCGGCGTTGCGGACCCGCATGGCCCACTGCCGCGCGTCCCGCGTCTGGATTTCCAGATGCTCGGCCGCGTACGCGTCGACGACCGCCAGCCCGTGCTCCAGATCGTCGACGAGCACCACGCCGGACTGCTCACCGGTCAGCGACGTACGCACCCGCGACTCGTGCTTGGTCGCGGCCACCTGGCGGATCAGCTCGGCCTCGACCCGGGTGAGCAGCGTCTCCGAGTCGGTGACCAGCACGCTCGCGGCCAGCGGGTCGTGCTCGGCCTGGCTGATCAGGTCGGCCGCGACGTGCCGGGGGTCGGCGCTGTCGTCGGCGAGGATGGCGATCTCGGTGGGCCCGGCCTCGGCGTCGATGCCGACCGTGCCCTGCAGCATCCGCTTGGCCGCGGTCACCCAGATGTTGCCCGGCCCGGTGATCACATCCACCGGCTCACAGCGGTCCGTCTCGTCGGCGCCGTCCGAGCCGTAGCCCAGCATCGCGATCGCCTGCGCGCCGCCGACGGCATACACCTCGTCGACGCCGAGCAGCGCGCACGCGGCCAGCACCCGGCTGTCCGGCAGTCCGCCATTTTCACGCTGCGGGGGGCTGGCCACCACCAGGCTCTCGACCCCGGCCTCCTGAGCCGGAACGACATTCATGACCACCGTGGACGGATAGACCGCCAGCCCGCCCGGCACATACAGGCCGACCCGGCGCACCGGAACCCACCGCTCGGTGACCGTGCCCCCGTCGACGACCTGGGTCGTCACGTCGCTGCGACGCTGATCACGGTGCACCTTGCGGGCCCGCTTGATCGACTCCTCCAGGGCTGCCCGCACCTCCGGCTCCAGCGTGCCGGCGGCCCGGGCGATCGCCGCCGCCGGAACCCGCAGCCGCTCGATGGCCACCCCGTCGAACCTCTGCGTCGCCTCCCGGATCGCGGAGAAACCATGCTGATGGACCGCCTCGACAACGGGACGGATCTGCTCGACCGCCGCGGAGACGTCGAGCCGGGCACGGGGCAGCAGGCCGCGCGGGTCCCGGCGGGAGCCACGCAGGTCGGTCCGATTCAGCACGGCACAAGTTTAGGCGTAGATCCCCGGGGCGCCTTTTACCAGGCCATCACTTGGGACGCGGCTGATCTTTGACCATGGTGCGCCCCCCGTTACGCTGAAACGGTGAGTGAGCGGCTGCCGGTGTTCCCCCTGGGTACTGTGCTGTTTCCCGGCCTGGTGCTGCCCCTGCACATCTTCGAGGCGCGGTACCGCACCCTCGTGCGCGAGCTGATCGCCAGTCCGGCCGACGACCCGCACGAGTTCGGCGTGGTCACGCTGCGCCGCGGCGCCGAGGCCCCACCCGCCGACGAGGCCGAGGACGACCTGGTCACGGCGCTGGCCCCGGTCGGCCGCGAGGATCTCTACCCGGTCGGGTGCACGGCCGAGCTGCGCCAGGTCACCGAGCTCCCGGACGGCCGCTACGACATCATGACGGTGGGCCGCCGGCGCTTCGCCATCCGCGAGATCAGCCAGGGCGACGAGCCCTACTTGATGGCGTCGGTCGACTGGCTGCCCGACGAGTCGAGCGACGACTTGGCCGAGCTGCTGGCACCGCGCGCGCTGGCGGCGTTCCGCACGTACCTGGACCTGCTCCGCCCCGACTCCGAGATCCTGGACGCGGTCCCCGCCGACCCGACGGTCCTGTCCCACCTGATCGCCGCGACGGCCCAGCTCACCACCGACGAGCGCCAGCTGCTGCTGGCCGCCCCCGACACGGCGAGCCGTTTACGCGCCGAGCTGAAGCTGCTCAACCGCGAGGCAGGCTTGCTGGCAAAGGTCCGGGCGGTCCCGGTCCCGCTCTCCGACCTGGCCCGCCCCGCCAGCCCAAACTAGACGAGTGCCTCCGGCTCCGGGTCAGTGGCCGCCCGCGCAGGCCGCGTGACCGCCGGCGCAGGCCACCCGCGCAGGCCGCATGGCCGCCCGCGCAGGCCGCATGGCCGCCCACGCAGGCCGCGTGACCGCCCGCGCAGGCCACCCGCGCAGGCCGCGTGACCGCCCGCGCAGGCCACCCGCGCAGGCCGCATGCCGCCCACGCAGGCCGCATGGCCGCCCACGCAGGTCGCGTAGCCGCCCGCAGGCCGCATGAGTTAAACGATCAGTGGCTGGGTCGCCGGAAACGCCGTATTCCGCCTCGCCGCTCGGCGGAACATTTCCGACATTTCCGGAAACCGGTCGAATCGGGTGACCGTTAGGCCCCGCGGGCAGCGCGCCGCATGTCCATTATCTGGGCTCGCCGACCGCCTGCTGAGATCGGCGACCACATTCTGGAACCGGTGTCCATGATGAGGGATCGCCGTCCACTGTAGAGGAACTTTTGTCACAAAATGCGGCATTTATGCCGCAGACTTTCTCCGCTGGATGTGAACCTTGGAGAGTTATGGCTCGTATATGGGCGCAACTCTCCAAGGTTCACAAAAAGCCCACGATGTGGCGACGATGTCCACGCAGTGGGAACGCCCGCGCACGAACGCATCGCCACGCCACGCCATGCGATGCCATGCCATGCCATGCGATGCGATGCCATGCCATGCAATGCGATGCCATGCGATGGCACCACGACGATCGCGACGGCCATAGCGGCGGCACGCATCGGGTCGCGCGTCAGCCCTGCGGAGCCTCGACCGATTCGTTCGGGTTTGCCGCGGCCTCGTTCGGGCCGTAGCCCGGTTTCGCCCCCGGCTCATCGAGATCCGGATCATTGGACCAGCCGGCCAGTAGCGTCAGCGCGACAGCCGCGATGAACGCCGGCACCAGCGACGGCCCGATCGAGTGCAGCTCGGGCGGCGCGACGTTGGTCGCCCCCTGCTGCGCCGTCGCCTCCCACGCCTTGTACGCACTACGACCGATCATCTCGCCGACCGTGGGCGCCGAGTAGTAACCGGCCCCCAGCAGCCCGACCACGATGCCCAGCAGCAGGAACGGCCCCCGGTCCCGGCGCAGCACCAGCCAGGCGACAACCGCAACGACCAGCCCGAACCCGAGCCCCAGCAGCGTGAACCACCCATCGGCCGCGATGAACTCCTCCGGCGACGGGTCATTGATCAGGATCTTCCCCCCGATCGCGATGGCCGGCGTCCCCGGGGCGAGCACGTGCCACAAGACTCCCAACGGCACCCCGAGCGCAAAGATCCCAAGAGCCACCGAAACAGCCACAATTACCGTACGCCGCCAGGACCGCGCCTTCTTCGCCCGGAACCCGAAAAACCCCGCCCGCGACTCCGACCCCTCGGGCCCGCTGGGATGAGCAAGCCCGTATGCGGCCTCCGCCCCGTAGCCATACGGCACCTGGTCGCCCGCCTCCCCGTCGAGACCCGCAGCGCCCGCGTCGCCGTAACCGGCTAACCCACCCGCGGCACCGCCACCGCCCGGTAACCCACCCCAAGCCGCCGCGTCAGTTTGCCAGGATGCCGACCCCGCCCCGTCGGGTCGCGGGAACGAAGACCCCACCCCAGCCGACGCGTCGGATCCCGAGAACGAAGAACCCGCACCGCCTGCCGCGTAGGATCCCGGGAACGAAGAGCCCGCCCCGCCCGCCGCGCCGGCGTGCGGGAAGCTTGCGCCGGGCGAAGCCGCCGTGCCGTTTCCGGCGAAGTTTGCCGGCAGGGGCGAGCCGTTGACCGGGCTGGACGAAGCGTCGCCGGGCTCGTCCGCGGCCGGCTGACCAGGCGCGCCGTACGCGACGGGGTCTGCGGTCGGATCGGCCGGCGGCGGGCCGGACTGTTGCGGCTGAGCCGGCTCCTGACTCGGGTTCACCCCTCGATCCTGCCAGGTCTTCCTGTCAGCGTCCGCCACCCCTGCGCAACCCCGACGCCACGCAGCGTCCCACCAGCTCAACCCCACCAGTTCAGCCCGCCGACGACCGCGAGCCACGGCGCAAAATCCCCGCGCACCCGCCAATCCCGACAAATCCGCCCGCCGATTCGGCACCGCGCGAACCGGTTGGCCGCACCCGCGACGCCAACGGCGCCGCCGGCAGATCAGCGCGGCAGCCCCGGCCCCACCGCAAGCCCGCGCCGCACTTGCGCACAGATCAACGCGGCAACCACCGTCCGACCCCGAGCCCCCGCCGCACTTACGCACAGATCAACGCGGCAACCACCGTCCGACCCCGAGCCCCCGCCGCACTTACGCACAGATCGACGCGGCAACCACGGTCCGAAGGGCCCCGAGTCCGCGCCGCACTTGCGCCAGCAAACCACCCGTCGGCCACAGCCGACCGCGCCCGTTCGTCGCTTGCGCGCAGGCTCGCCCGGTGGCCGCCGCAAGCCCACAACCCCGCCCCGCCCCGCGCTACCAGTTCGATCCAGCGGCCAGCCAAAGACCGCAACCCACCTCTGGCTCGCAGCAGCAGACCAGCCCCACAACCGCAGCAAGACCGCAACCACCACCCGCCCGCCCGCAGCAGCGCAGACCAGCCCGTGAGCCGCAACCACCACCCGGCCGGAACAGCGGACCAACGGCGCAGCCGCAACCACCACCCGCCCGCACGAGCAGACCAGCCCCCGGCCGCAACCACCATCCGGCTGCGGCGGCAGGTCAGCCCGGTGGGCGCGGCAGGGCCGTGACCAGACGCCTGGCTCGCGGCGGCAGCCGCCGGAGGCGGGGGGCTGGGCCGGTGCGGTTGGGGAGCCGCGCCGGCGTACCGGATGGGTCAGCCCACCGCCGACGGGCCCAGGATGGTTTTCAGGTCTGCTCGCAAGGCCGGCGTGGGGGCCACCCGGACCGCGCCGAGGCGGAGGACCGTGGTGCGGCTGCCGTTCTGCAAGTGGACGTGGACCTCTGAGTCGCCGGGGTGGCTGGTGAGGATCTCCTTGAGCTCGGAGACCAGCGGCGGGGTGCAGCGGGTGATCGGCATGGTCAGGGTGATCGGTTTGCTGTCCGGATTGTGGCTGATGTCGGGCAAGGACATGTCCATCGCCATGATGCGTGGGGTGTCGTCGCGGCGGTCGACGCGGCCGCGGACCACCACGATGGCGTCCTCGGCGATGTACTGGCCGATCACCTCGTACGTGTTCGGGAAGAACAACGTCTCGACGCCGCCGGCCAGATCCTCCAGCGTCGCGGACGCCCACGCCCGGCCCTGCTTGGTGATGCGCCGCTGCACGCCGGTCAGGATGCCGGCCAGCGTGACGATCTGGCCGTCGGCGACCGAGCCCTCCTCGTTCAGCGCGGCGATCGTGGTGTCGGCCGAAGCCTGCAGCAGTTGTTCGAGGCCGGCCAGCGGATGGTCGGAGACGTAGAGGCCGAGCATCTCCCGCTCGAAGGCCAATTTGTCGCGCTTGTCCCACTCGTCGTCGGTGATGGGCGGCATCGCGACCGTGGCCGAACTGCCGCCCTCCGCGTCGCCGAACGCGCCGAACAGGTCGAACTGGCCCGCGGCCTCGTTGCGCTTCACGTCGGCGTACGCGTCGATGGCCTCGGCGTGCACGGCGAGCAGGCCCTTGCGGCTGTGGCCCATCGAGTCGAACGCGCCCGCCTTGATCAAGGATTCAATGGTCTTCTTGTTGCAGACCACCGCGTCCACCTTCGACAGGAAGTCGTAGAAGTCCTGATACGCGGATTTCTCGGTGCGGGCGCGGGCGATCGCGTCGACCACGTTGTGGCCGACGTTGCGGACCGCCGCCAGACCGAAGCGGATGTCCTTGCCCACCGGGGTGAACGGGCCCGCCGACTGGTTCACGTCGGGCGGCAGGACCTGGATGCCCATGCGCCGGCACTCGGCCAGATACATCGCCATCTTGTCCTTGTCGTCGCCGACGCTGGTCAGCAGCCCCGCCATGTATTCGGCCGGGTAGTGCGCCTTGAGATACGCCGTCCAGTAGGACACCAGCCCGTACGCCGCGGAGTGTGCCTTGTTGAACGCGTAACCGGCGAACGGGACCAGCACGTCCCAGACAGCCTGGATCGCCTCGTCAGAAAAACCCCTGGCACGGCACCCGTCTCGGAAGGGGCCGAACTCCTTGTCGAGGATCTCCTTCTTCTTCTTACCCATCGCACGCCGAAGAAGATCGGCCTGACCCAGGGTGTAGTCCGCGAGGATCTGCGCTGCTCGCTGCACCTGCTCCTGGTAGACGATCAGACCGTAGGTCGGCTCGAGGATCTCGCGCAGCGGCTCCGCCAACTCCGGGTGGATCGGCGTAATGTCCTGAAGCTTGTTCTTACGCAGCGCGTAGTTGGTATGCGACTCGACACCCATTGGGCCCGGCCGATACAACGCCAGCACGGCCGAGATGTCCTCGAAGTTGTCCGGCTTCATCAACCGCAGCAGCGACCGCATCGGGCCACCGTCGAGCTGGAACACGCCCAGGGTGTCGCCCCGGGCCAGCAGTTCGTACGACGGGGCGTCGTCGAGCGGCAACGCCAGCAGATCCAGGTCGAGCCCGTGGTTCAGCTTGATGTTCTTGACCGCGTCGTCCAGGATCGTCAGATTTCGCAGGCCCAGGAAGTCCATCTTGAGCAGCCCGAGCGTCTCGCAGGTCGGGTAGTCGAACTGCGTGATGATCACCCCGTCGGCGGGGCGGCGCATCAGCGGGATGTGGTCGATGATCGGCTCGGCGGACATGATCACGCCGGCCGCGTGCACACCGGTCTGCCGGATCAGGCCCTCGATGCCCCGCGCGGTGTCGATCACCTTCTTGACGTCGGGGTCCTGCTCGTACATCGTCCGGATCTCGCCGGCCTCGCTGTACCGCTTGTGGTCCTTGTCGAAGATGCCGGCGAGCGGGATGCCCTTGCCCATCACGTCGGGCGGCAGCGCCTTGGTGATCCGGTCGCCGACCGCGAACGGGTAACCGAGCACGCGCGCCGAGTCCTTGATCGCGGCCTTCGCCTTGATCGTGCCGAAGGTGGCGATCTGGGCGACCTTGTCCTCGCCCCACCGGTCGGTCACGTACTTGATGACCTCGCCGCGCCGGCGCTCGTCGAAGTCGATGTCGACGTCCGGCATCGAGATGCGCTCCGGGTTGAGGAACCGCTCGAAGATCAGCCCGTGCGGCAGCGGGTCGAGGTCGGTGATGCCCATCGCGTACGCCACCAGCGAGCCCGCGGCCGAGCCACGGCCCGGGCCGACCGCGATGCCGTTGCGCTTCGACCACTGGATGAAATCGGCGACCACCAGGAAGTACGCCGGGAAGCCCATCTGGATGATGACGCCCAGTTCGTATTCGGCCTGCTTGACGTGGGTGTCCGGGATGCCGTCCGGGAACCGGTGGTGCAGGCCCTCGTACGCGACGTGCCGGAAATACTCCTCCTCGGTGTAGCCGTCCGGGATCGGGAAGCGGGGCATCAGGTTCTTGAAGGTGAACATGCCGTCGGTCTCGACCCGCGACGCCACCAGCAACGTGTTGCGGACGCCCTCCTGCCAGGCCTCGGAGGAGTCGACCGCGCGCATCTGGTCGGCCGACTTGACGAAGTAGCCCTTGCCGTCGAACCGGAACCTGTTCGGGTCGGCCACGTTGCTGCCGGTCTGCACGCAGAGCAGCACGTCGTGGGCCTCGGCCTGCGCTTCGTACGTGTAGTGCGAGTCGTTGGTGACCAGCGGCGGGATGCCCAGCTTCTGACCGATCTCGAGCAGGCCGTCGCGCACCCGCTTCTCGATCGACAGGCCGTGATCCATGATCTCGAGGAAGTAGTTGTCCTTCCCCAGGGCCTCCTGATACATCGCCGCGGACTTCAAGGCCTCGTCGAACTGGCCGAGCCGCAAGCGGGTCTGCACCGTGCCGGACGGGCAGCCGGTGGTCCCCATGATCCCCTCGGCGTGCTCCGCGATGATGTCGAAATCCATCCGCGGATACTTACCGAGCTGGCCCTCCATCGAGGCCCGCGAGTTGAGCCGGAACAGGTTCTTCAGCCCGACCGCGTTGCGCGCCCACATGGTCATATGGGTATACGCACCGTTACCGGAGACGTCGTCGCCCTTCTGCTCCGGGCGGCCCCACTTGATGCGGCTCTTGGTCAGCCGGGACTCCGGAGCCACGTACGCCTCGACCCCGATCACCGGCGTGATGCCGGCGGCCTTGGCCTGCGTATAGAAGTCGTACGCCCCGTGCATGTTGCCGTGGTCGGTGATCGCCGCGGCCGGCATGCCCAGCCGGGACGCCTCGGCGAGCAGCTCTTTGACGCGGGCAGCCCCGTCGAGCATCGAATACTCGGTGTGCACGTGGAGATGCACGAACGAGTCAGACACTCCGGGCCCCCTTTAGTTGTTGTACGACTGCGAGAGACTCTAGCCCCGACCCCCGACACTTTCCGGGTATCAAACGCGGGTCACTCCGCGAATGGCTCGATCATCACAGATGCGGCCCGCAGCCATGCCTCGCGCGTCTCGACCTGAAGATCCTGATACTCGATCGACGAGCCCACCTCGAGAGCCGGATCGTACGGGACCACGGCGACCGCGCGGGTGCGGGTGGTGAAGTGCTTCACGAAGTCGTCCAGCAGCGGCAGCGGCCCCGGCGCCGGGCAGGAGATCAGCGTGACCGCGTTCGCGACCAGGTCACCCATGCCGCTCTCGTCGAGCACGTCGAGCATCCAGTCGGCGGTGAAGGCGGCGTCCTCGCGCGGCACCGTGGTGATCACCAGCTGGTCGGCCTGGCGCATCACGGTCTGCCAGTTGACGCTCTCCACGTTGTTGCCGGTGTCGACGCAGATCACGTCGTGCGTGCGGCGCAGCAGGTCCATCACGCGGCGCACCGTGCCCTGGTCGAGTCGCTGCGCGAAACGCGGATTCTCCTCGCCGGCCAGCACGTCGTACGACCCGTCCGAGGCGTGCCGCAGGTACCCGTCGAGCTCCTGCAGCAGGGCATCGCCGTGCAGATTCTCGATCTGCATGAGATCGGCGAGAAGATGCTTGATCGTACGGGCGTGCCGGGCGCTCCCGGCTCGCAGGCCGAGGGTGCCGCGCAGCTCGTTGTCGTCCCACGCGAGCACGCCCCGCCCCCGGACGCTGCCGATGGTGGCGGCGGCCAGCACGGTCGCGGTCGTCTTGTGCACGCCGCCCTTCGGGTTGGCGAACGCCAGCACCCGCGGCTTGCCCACCTTGCGCCGCATCACCGCGACGGCGCGTTCCCGCTCGTCGTCCGGCCGGGTCTGACGCCACTCGATGCGGGCCGCGGCCGGCGACGTCGGTTGCGGCGCGACGGCCGGGCGAACCGGCTGCGAGGCGGGCGGCGCAGGCGCGGACACGGGCGGCGGCGCAAGCGGCGCAGGCGCGGAAACGGGCGGCGGTGCGAGCTGCGCGGGCGGCGGCATCACCGGAGCGGCCGCGGAGGCCCGGATCTGCGGATAGTCCCGGGCCGGCGGCGGTGCGACCGGCGCCGACCGCGCCGACGGGCTGAAGAAGCTACCCGGGTCCGAGCGGCGCGCGGGCGTCTGCTCCCCCTGCCGCGACTCGGCCTGCCAAGACTCGGCCGGCCGCGACTCGGCCTGCCTCGACTCGGCCTGCCACGGCTCAGCCGGACGCGACTCCGCCTGCCAGGAATCGGCGGCACGCGTTTCCTGCTGCCGCCCCTGCCAGCGCGGATCAAGCGGATTGATCGGCCGCGGCGGCACCGCAGCCGGCTCGGCCCGGCGCGGCTCGTACGGCGTGGCAGCGGGCGCGGGCCGCTCGTACGACCCGCGGGAATCCAGCGGATTCACCGGCCGGCGCGTAGGAAGCGGCTGCGAATACTGCTGCGGCGCCTGCGGAGTCTCGGGCTCGGCCGGCTCGTCCGTGTTCCGGGCGTGCCGGGCACGGTCGAGCAGCGCCCGCCAGCGCGGGGCTGGTTCCGCAGGCCGGCCCCAGCCGGTCTCGGTCCCATCCACGGCTAGTCCTCCCTGCCCGTAACTCTCGGTGATGCCCGTCGCCCCGGGCTCCTCGCCCCTGACAGGCTACGGAGCGAACCCTATTCAGGCCACTACCTGATGGACCTTCCTGGTCGCTCGCGTGCTCGAACATCGGCAGCACGGTTGCCGACGGGTGACCGTGCGTACGTATCGTGGACGAGAAACCTAACGCCCGGACCGCGATCAGGGTGCTGCCGGTGAACGGCTCGGCACGTCCTGAGCAGGCTTCGCGTCTGACGCAGAGGGTACGGCAGGGCGATCCTCCGATGTGGGGGCGGCGGGGCGGCTCCGGCTGTCGTCACCGCTCGATGAGGCGGATCTCACAGACGGAACCCCGAGCGACGACAGTATCGGCGCGGACGTACGGGTGGCAATGCCCGAAACATCGTTTGGCACTACAGGCGAGGGACCGGAGTCGGGCGGCACCGTGCCGGACTGCTCGGGCAACGGCGGCCGGAACTCGGTGCGGTCCAGGCGAAGCACCTCGGGCGCGGGGTCGACCACCCGGACGCCGGGGCGGGTCGCCACTCCCTGCAATGTGGTCGGTGCGCCGCGTATCACCGCGGCGAACACGCAGGAGCAGCCGGTCCGGTACGCCGCCGCCTCCGCGGCCGCCGAGACCGCCGCCGCCTCGTACGCCTGCCGGGCCCGCACCTGATCGGCCGCGGTGCGGCGGCTGAGCTGGCGGTACTCGGCCGCTTCCCGGTCGCGGTCCAGCGACGCGTCGAGCATCCCGGTCATCACGTCGGCGGGCAGCCGGTACACCGGGATGCGGACCACCTGGGTGTGCACTCCGGACAGCGGCACCCGGGTGTAGACCTCGGCCACCGCGGCGCCGGAGAACAGGTCCGGCAGGCTGCCCGGTGCGACGTACCTGTCCAGGCTGACCAGCGCCCACGTGTCACCGGCCACCGGCGCGGACGCTTTGGTGAGGGAGGCCAGCTCCTTGCGCGCGGACGCGATGTATCCGCCGACGGTCTGGCCCTGCACGACCCCGACGCGTACCACGTCGCCGAGGTCGTCGTCGGGCAGCGCCTGCCGGCGGCTCACCCAGAGCGCGCCGAGCAGGACCACACCCACGGCCAGGACGGAGAACGCGATCACCGTACGGAACGAGACCGCGCCGTGCACCGCCTGGTCCGCGGACCCCAAGCCGGACTCCCCCGCGTTCAGCTGCCGTCCCGCAGGACGTCCAGCGCGTACCTGAGGTCGTCAGGGTATTCGCTGACGAACCGGACCTCATCCTGCGTCCGGGGGTGCAGGAACCCCAATTCCCGGGCGTGCAGCCACTGCCGGTTCAGGTTCAGCCGGGTCGCCAGCGTCGGGTCGGCGCCGTAGGTCAGGTCGCCCACGCACGGATGACGCAGCGCGGAGAAGTGCACCCGGATCTGATGCGTACGCCCGGTCTCCAGTTTCACGTCGACCAGGCTGGCCGAGCGGAACGCCTCGATCGTGTCGTAATGCGTGACACTGGGCTTACCGCTCGACATCACCGCGTACCGGTAGTCGGCCGTGGGGTGCCGGTCGATCGGCGCGTCGATGGTGCCGCGCAGCGGATCGAGGTGACCCTGCACCACCGCGTGGTAGCGCTTGTCCACCTCGCGTTCCTTGAACGCGCGTTTGAGAACGCTGTACGCCATCTCGCTCTTCGCCACCACCATGAGTCCGGTGGTGCCGACGTCGAGGCGGTGCACGATGCCCTGCCGTTCGGCGGCGCCGCTGGTCGCCACGTTCTGCCCCATCGCGGCCAGTCCGCCGATGACGGTCGGGCCGGTCCAGCCCGGACTCGGGTGCGCGGCCACGCCGACCGGCTTGTCCACCACCACGATGTCGTCGTCGCTGTAGATGATGGACATGCCGTGCACCGGCTCGGCCACCACGGCGGGCGCGGTGACCGGCGGCGGCAGCGTCACCTCCAGCCAGGAACCGGCGCTGACCTTGTCGGACTTGGGCCGCGGAAAGCCGTCGACGAGCGCGTCACCGGACTCCACCAGCGTCGCGGCGGCCGTGCGGGACAGCCCGAACAGCCGCGACACGGCCTGGTCGAGCCGCATGCCGTCCAACCCGTCCGGCACCGGCAGGCTGCGGCTGGTCACGACGCTTTCTCTTTCGCCCGTACGCCTCGACGCCCGTCCCGTTGCCGGCCGGTGAGCTCCAGCAGGATCGCCAGGATGACCCCGACCGTGAGACAGCTGTCCGCGATGTTGAAAACGGCGAACTTCTCCCCGTACGGCGCGAACGCGCTGATCATGTCGACCACGTGACCGCGGAACGGGCCCGGCGCGCGGAACAGCCGGTCGGTGAGGTTGCCGAGCGCCCCGCCGAGCACCAGCCCGAGCGCGATCGCCCACGGCACCGACCGCAGCCGGGTCGCCATCCACACGATCCAGCCGACCACCACCAGCGTGATCAGCGGGAACACCCACGTGACGCCGGTGCCCAGGCTGAACGCCGCTCCGCTGTTACGCAGCAGCGACAGGTAGATCAGGCCGCCGAGGATGCGAACCGGCTCGCCCTCGGTCAGGTGCTGCGTGCTGAGATATTTCACTATCTGATCAACAGCCACCGCGAGCACCGCGACGGCCGCGAGCACCGCGATCGCCCGGCCACGCATGCCAGGCTTGTGCTGTTCCTCCGGGTCCGGCTCGCTCACCGTGGCCGCTCCCGCTGCCTCGTCGGCGTTCAGCGTCGTTCCTCCAGCTGCTTACAGGTCACACAAAGGGTCGCGGACGGGAACGCCGCCAGTCGCTCGACCGGGATCGCGTTGCCGCACCGCTCGCAGTAACCGTAGTTGCCCGCGCCGAGCCGGTCGATGGCGCGTTCCACCTGTGTGATCCGCTCCAGCAACGTGTTCGCGAGGGTGATCTCCTGTTCTCGCTCGAACGTCTTGGTGCCGGTGTCGGCCTGGTCGTCACCCGCCGAGTCGGCGAGCCGTTCCCGTTGTAGCTCGTTGATCTCGACAAGTGATACCTCGTACTCGGTCTGCAGCTCGTCGCGACGCTCGACCAGCGCGACCCGGATCTTCTCGGTTTCCGCCGCGGTGCGGGTCTTCTTCACGGGAGCCTTCTCGGTCGCGCCCGACGTGGTGCTCGTTGCTTTGGCCATGGTCGCTCCCTCGGCCACGCCCGGCGGCGCGGCGGTCAGCGGTCCCGGGACCCGGCGTCGCCTACGCCGGTCCCGCTGTCAAACCGGCCGCTCTGCCCCGAGCGGCCGTCCCCCACCTGCACGAACGGCGCGGCCGGAGAACCGCCGCGCGCACTCAATGAGGATGGCAAGGATACGGTGCGTAAACGAAGCCGACAACCAACCCCACCGGATCCTTCGTTTCTGGCACCCACCCGGCGGAGATCATGTTACGGCTGCTCGCGGCCGTCCTCACCGAACCATCGGGCCAGCCGGCCGCGCCGGCTCACCGCCCGCAAGCGGCGTTCGGCCACGTCCCGTACGGCCGCGGTGGTTACGATGAGCATCGCGTCACCGGTGCGCAGCCGGGTGTCCGGCCCGGGCACGAAACCGGCGCCGTCGCGCACCACCAGCGTCACCGAGGCCCCGACCGGCAGGCGAAGCTCGTCGATGTGCACGCCGGCCAGCCGCGACCCCTCGGCCACATCGATCTGCAGGAGATCCGCGTTCATGTTCTCCAGCGGCGCGGTCTCCACATGCACCTCGGCCGCCTCGGCCGGCGCCGTGATCCGCAGCAGCCGGGCCGCCGGTCCCAGCGTGCTGGCCTGCAGCAGGGTGAAGATGACCACCAGGACGAAGACCGCGTCGAACAGCCCGAGCGCGCCCGGCGTCCCAGCCGAGAGCGGGATCGTGGCCAGCACGATCGGGACGGCCCCGCGCAGCCCGGCCCAGGACAGGAACGCGCTGCCGCGCCAGCCGACCCGGTTGCCGGGCCGCCGCGGGCCGCGCAGCGGACGGGCGACCACCGCCGAGATGATCACCGAGAGCGGGCGTGCCAGCAGCACCAGGGCGACGCCGACGACCAGGGCCGGGACCAGGGCGGAGCCCAGCCGGTCGGGCGAGACGAGCAGGCCGAGCAGTACGAACAGGCCGATCTGGGCGACCCAGGCGAGGCCGTCGGCGAAACCGAGGATGGCCCGGCGATGCGGGAGGCGGCCGTTGCCGAGCACGACGCCGGCGACGTAGACCGCGAGGAATCCGGACGCGTGGGCGACGGCGCCCACGGCGTACGCGAGAACCGTGAGCCCGACCGCGGCGATGGGATAGAGGCCCGAGGAGGGCAGCGCGGCCCGGCGCAGCAGCCAGACGCCGCCGGCGCCCACCAGATAGCCGAAGGCGGCCCCGGCGGCCAGCTCGTAGACCACGATGAGCAGCTCGTACCACCACGGGTGCCCGGACACGTCGGTGGCGCTGAGCAGCACGACCAGCAGGACGACCGGGGCGTCGTTCATGCCGGACTCGGCCTCGAGGGTGGCCACCACCCGGGGTGGCAGCCGCAGCCGGCGCAGCGTGGCGAAGACGGCGGCGGCGTCGGTCGACGACAGCACCGCGCCGTAGAGCAGCGACAACCGCCAGTCGAGCCCGAGGATCCAGTGCACGGCGAGCCCGACCACGACGATGCTGACCGCGACGCCGACGGTCGCCAGCGTCGCGGAGAGCCCGAGCACCGGCCGCAGGCTGCTCCACCGCGCGGTGAGGCCGCCCTCCGCGATGATCACGATGAGCGCGCAGAGCCCGAGCGTGCGGGTCAGTTCGAAATCCTCGAACTGGATGCCGAGGCCGGCCTCGCCGATCAGGACGCCGAGGGCCAGGTAGACGAGAAGGCTGGGCAGGCCGAGCCGGGTGGACCACCGCACCGCGGCCACGGCGACGAGCAGGACCGCCGCTCCGATGAGCAACGCGAGGTCCAGCCTCCCGGCCACCTCAGCCGCCACCGTCTTCGAGCATGCCCCATTGTGCCGATCAAGGTGCCTGGATGTGCACCCCTCAGCTGTGGGCCGCGGCGGCAGCCAAGCGATCCACCGGCCGGCACAGCCCGCACGGGCTGAAGCCGAGCTCGATCGCCTCGTTGACCGGAACCGGCTCGGCGAGCTTGCCGACCAGATGCGGGCAGTCGGCCAGGTGATAGCGCGGACGCCCGTCGACCACCAGCACCTCGGCGTCCATCCGGGCCACCCGGACAGCGTCGGCGGGGCGCACCGCCTGGGGCAGCGGCTCGTCGTCCGGGTCGTCGGCGTCCGGTTCGGCGAACTCTTCCTCGTCGTCGGCCTCGTCGGAAGCGGCCGGAGTGGGCACAGGAGCCTCATCGGCGGACAAATCGCCCGCAACGGAATCCGGCACCGGCTCGAACTGGACGGTGTCGCGCGCGGCCTCGGCGAACTCGGGCTCGGCCGCATACGTCGGCTCGGCGTCGGGCGCGAACTCGGGCGCGGCCGGGAACGCGGGCGCGGGCTCCTCGGCCACGCGCTTGGACGCCGTCTGGCGGGCGCTGATGACCAGGGCCACCGCAGCCAGCAGACTGGCCACGATGGAGCTGATCAGCAGGTTGCTCGATCCGCCGGTGAGGCCGAGAACGAGCAGCGTCACCGCGACGAGGATGAGCAGCAGGCTAGCGGGAATCATGGCTCATCCTCGTCGTCGGTGACGGTCGATGAAGGGGCGGCGTCAGCGCCCGGACTCGATGGCACCGGCGCGGGTGCCGCCGTACGAGCTGGCGAGACCGGCCGCGGCGAGACCGCCGGAGCCGCCGACGGCCCGGCCGGTGTCGGCACGCGACATCTCCGCCTCGAGGCCCTGGCCACGACCGTCCAGGTCGCGCAGCTGGCTCTCCAGGTAGGCCTTGAGGCGAGTGCGGTACTCGCGCTCGAACTGCTTGAGCTCCTCGATGTGCTTCTGCAGCGCGGAACGCTTCGCGTCGAGGCCGCCCATGGCCTCCTGGTGACGCTGGCGAGCGTCGCGCTCGAGGGCGTCGGCCTTGGCGCGGGCCTCGCGGGTGACCTCCTCCGCCTTCGACCGGGCGTCGGAGAGCAGCTTGTCGGCCTCGCGGCGGGCGTCGGCGACGTGGTCGTCGGCGGTGCGCTGGGCCATCATCAGGACCCGCAGGGCCTGCTGCTCGCCGTCCGCGCCGCCGGCGGCGGGGCCGGCACCGACCGGTCCCTGGGCACGCACCTGCTCGAGCTCGGCCTGCATCTGCCGGGCGGCCTGCTCGGCCTGCGCCTTGTCGCGCTGCACCCGGTCCAGCTGGGCCTTGACTTCGTTCAGCTCCGCAGCGAGGCGGGGGTCGGCACCCGGGCCGGCTGGTGCGCCACCCCGACCGCCACGCTCCACCTGGGCACGCAGCTCGTTGTTCTCCTCGATCAGACGGGCGAGCTCACGCTCGACCTCGTCCAGGAAGGCGTCGACCTCCTCCTCGTCGTACCCCCGCTTGCCGATCGGGGGCTTCTTGAAGGCGACGTTGTGCACGTCGGCCGGGGTCAGCGGCATCGAAACTCCTCGGGTCAGTCGCGGCCGCGGTTGGGGCTGCTGTCTATCTAGCTAGCTGAAGTTGTTAATCAAGCTTTCCAGCACGAACGCATAGAGCACGAACAGGATAACCAGCAGCACGATGGAAGCTAGGTCCAAACTCACGTTACCAATGCGCAGCGGAGGGATCACACGCCTCAACGCCTTGAGGGGCGGATCAGTGACGCTCCACACCGTTTCGAGTGCCGCCGAAGCCCCGCGACCAGGCTGCCAGCGTCGGCCGTATTGGAGTACCGCACCGAGCACGAACCTGGCAAGCAGGACTAAGAAATAGACGTATACCAAGAGGTACAGGATCTGAAAGACGATCGACAGCACGCTGGTGGATCCCTCGTTCGGGTCAACTCTGGTTGAAGAACCCACCCTCAGCGATCTTGGCCTTGTCCTCCGCGGTGACCTGGACATTCGCCGGTGAGAGCAGGAAAACCCGGTTGGTCACGCGCTCGATCGTACCGCGTAGACCGAACGCCAGACCGGCAGCGAAGTCCACCAGACGGCGGGCATCCCCTTCATCCATCTCGGTGAGGTTGATGATCACCGGAACGCCGTCGCGGAAGTGCTCCCCGATCGTGCGCGCCTCGCGGTAGGTGGTCGGGTGCAGCGTCGTGATCTGGTATCGCTGCTCGTCCTCGACCTGCCGGGGGGCCGGCGACGGCTGGTGCACGGCCTGCGGCGCGAGCGCCAGGTTCTCCCGGGTGGAGTAGCTCATCGGAGCGGCGGCCTCACTGGACGTGGTGGAACGCGTGATCGACCGGACGCTCGCCCGTTCGGGGCGTTCCACCCGATCGTGGTCCTCGAGGTCCGCGCGGGACAGACGCTCGGAGATGCGGGTGCGCTCGGACCGCGCCCGTGGCACCGCTCGCTCCTCCTCCATCTCCTCGTCCTCGTCGGCGAACTCGTCCGCGTAGCGATCGTTGGAGTACCGGTCGCGGTCACGGTCGCGGTAGGAGCTCTCGCGGTATCCCCGCTCGTCGTAGCCGCGGTCGTCGTCCTCCTCGACGAGGCCCAGCCAGACGCCCGCCTTACGAAGCGCGCTCATGCGTTCACCCCATCCCGCACCCGAGCGGTTCCCCGCCCGGCGTCGACCTGACCAGTCATGTCCCCCACCTTCGTCCGCTGCACGGAACGCGCCCCCTGGGCGAACCGCATTCCCCCCTCGTGCGTACCGGAGCTCCGGTAACGGATCCCCGCCCGCGGTACTGCCGTGCCGTCCCCGCGCCGGCGTACCCCCGGTGTGCCCCGGAAACGCGTCGCGTTAAACAACACCTATGTAGTTTGCTGCCCGCCGCAAGGCTACCGCAGCTGGTTTCGCATCCCGAGCAAAGAAGTGCCTATCCGTACGTGTGTCGCTCCGTGCCGTACAGCCGCTTCCAGATCGCCGCTCATCCCCGCGGAGATCGCCGCCGCCTCGGGATGGGCCTTGACCAGCCGCTCGGAGAGCCCGGCCAGCCGTTCGAAGGCGCGGTCCGGGTCCCAGTCCATCGGCGCCACCGCCATCAGTCCGCGTAACCGCAGGTGGCCGGCGGCGGCGACGGTGTCGGAAACCCGCCAGAGATCATCGCCGACGGTGCCGCCGCGCGCCGGATCGCCGTCGATGCTCACCTGGATCAGCACCGACAGCGGGCCGGCCCGCAGGACCGCCGCCCGGTCGAGCGCCTCGGCGAGGCGGGCCGAGTCGACCGACTCGACCACGTCCGCGTACGCGGCGACCGACTTCGCCTTGTTCCGCTGCAACTGGCCGACGAAGTGCCAGCGCACCTTCGCACCGCCGGCCGCGGCGGCCAAGGCCTTCGGCGCCGCCTCCTGGTCGCGGTTCTCGCCGACATCGGTGACGCCGAGCTCGCTGAGCAGCACCACGTCGCTGGCCGGGTACGTCTTGGTCACCGCGACCAGGGTGACCTGGCCGGCCGGGCGCCCGGCCGACGCGCAGGCACGCGCGATCCGCTCCCGTACCTCGGCGAGCGAGGCCGCGAGCTGATCACGGCGTCCGGGAACCATGGGGGGCGTACGCGTGGGTATCAGGAACCGTTCTTCAGGAAGTCGGGCACATCGACGTCATCGAACAATACGCGGCGCGGCGGCGGGGTGGTCGCGGCCGGCGGCGGCGTGACCGGGGCCGGAGCCGGGGTGTTCGCCGGGACGGCCGGGGCCGAGGCCGGCTGCGGGACCACCTTGCGAGCCGGCTCGGACGGCTTGTAGGAGGGGGTGCCCCCGTCGAAGCCCGCCGCGATCACGGTCACCCGCACCTCGTCGCCGAGAGCGTCGTCGATGACCGCGCCGAAGATGATGTTCGCGTCCGGGTGCGCGGCGTCGGTGACCAGCTGCGCCGCGTCGTTGATCTCGAACAGGCCGAGGTCGGAACCGCCGGCGATGGACAACAGCACGCCACGCGCACCGTCCATGCTCTGCTCCAGCAGCGGGCTGGAGATCGCCTTCTCGGCGGCCTCGACCGCGCGGTTGTCGCCGCGGGCGCTGCCGATACCCATCAGTGCGCTGCCGGCGCCGCTCATCACGCTCTTGACGTCGGCGAAGTCCAGGTTGATCAGACCGGGCGTGGTGATCAGGTCGGTGATGCCCTGGACACCGGAGAGCAGCACCTGGTCGGCCTGACGGAACGCGTCCATCATGCTGATGCCACGGTCGCCGAGCGCGAGCAGACGGTCGTTCGGGATGACGATCAGCGTGTCGCACTGGTTGCGGAGCTCGTCGATGCCGGCCTCGGCCTGCACCTGGCGGCGCTTGCCCTCGAACGAGAACGGCCGGGTGACCACGCCGATGGTGAGAGCGCCGAGCTTGCGGGCGATGTTCGCGACCACGGGCGCGCCGCCGGTGCCCGTGCCGCCGCCCTCGCCGCACGTCACGAAGACCATGTCGGCGCCCTTGAGCACCTCTTCGATCTCGTCGCGGTGGTCCTCGGCGGCGTTCTTGCCGACTTCCGGCTGCGCGCCGGCGCCCAGCCCGCGGGTCAGCTCCCGGCCGACGTCGAGCTTCACGTCGGCGTCGCTCATGAGCAGCGCCTGTGCGTCGGTGTTGATAGCGATGAACTCGACGCCCTTGAGCCCTACCTCGATCATGCGGTTCACGGCGTTGACGCCGCCGCCGCCGATACCGACGACTTTGATGACCGCCAGGTAGTTGTGTGGAGGTGTCATCGGGCTCAGCCTTCCCTTCCGGGGTTGGCGGATGTCGTGGGCCCCGTGCGGTCCGCGAGGAACCGCAACTTCGACATCCGCTGCCACTACAAGGGAGGGCGAGGAAACCCTCACCCTCTACTAGAGGCTTAGGGTTATGTCAACCACTGAACCTCTGGAGGCAACGTAAGCGGACTTCAGGCGTAGGCCAAAGACCCCGCACGGCGTGTCGGCGCCCGCTTAGGTGGCGAATATCCGACGCAGCCGTAACCTACGACAGAACGGGGCATTTACCCCAAAAGAGACACCGCAGCCTCTTGCCGGACAAACCCTAGCGGATCGTCGGAACCATCGGCGCACTGACGTCGATCCGCTTGTCGGCCCGCTTCAGCAGCAGCGTGGCCACCTCGCTCTTCAGCGGGCTGTCGGTGTCGTCGCCCCACACCACCGTGCGGTTCTTGCGCAGTTCGAGGCTGATCTGCGCGGGCGTGGCCACCGAGATCTCGACGACCTGCTCGCGCAAGTCGTCGCTGAGCGCGGCCAGCACCTTGAGCGCCGACCGGGTGTTCACGTCGGACGGTCCCGGTGTCGCGATGCGCACCAGCGGCAGGCCACCGGGGTTGGCGGCCACCGTCCGGTACGGCACGCCGCTGCGGTCGATCAGCGTGAACTCCTTGCCGACCGGCACCGCGGCCACCGGCGTACGCTCGACGACCTCGACCACCAATGTGGACGGCCAGCTCCGCCGCACGGTCACGCGGTCGACCGGCGCGAGGGTGCGCACCCGGGCGCGCACCGCGCCCAGGTCGACCCGGGCGAGCGGCTGGTCGGCCGGCACCGCGGCGACCCGCTCCACCTCGAACGGGGTCAGCGCCTGCACACCGATCACCCGCACGTCGCGCACCCCGAGCGCGGACGTGCCGTAGACGATCCAGCTCAGCAGGGCGACCAGCACCAGCACCCCGGCCGCGATCGCCCAGGGCATCGCGGCGCGCAGCCGGCGCTGCCGGGCGCGGGCCATGAACCGGCGGACGGACGGCGGCACCGCGTCGGTGTCCGCGCGCACCAGCCGCCAGTTACGCCCGCCCCCACTCATCGGCGGCGTTACTCGGAATCCGCCAGCGCGGCCAGCAACTCGTCACCCATCAGCGAGATCGGCGGTGCACCCATGGTCACCACCACATCACCTTCGCGGCTGCGGCGCACGACCTCGGCCGGCACGTCCTCCCAGTCGGGGACGAAAACCTTGCGGTCGGCGGGCAGGTCGATCGCCGCGGTCAGCGCCACGCCGCCCTCGCCCGGCTGGCGCACCTCACCCGGCCCGAAGACCTCCATGACGATCACCTGGTCCGCGATCGCCAGGCCCTCGGCCAGTTCGGCCTGCAGGTCGCGGGTGCGGTACACCCGGTACGGCTGGAAGACGACCAGCAGGCGGCCGTCGCCGGCCACCTCGCGCAGCGTGCGCAGCGCCGCCTTCACCGAGGTCGGGTGGTAGGCGTACTCGTCGTAGACGCGCACGCCCGCGGCGATGCCCTTGCGCTCGAACCGGCGGCGCACCCCCGGGAACGCGGCCAGCGCCTCGACCACCTTGTCCAGCGGCAGGCCCAGACGCAGCGCGGTCAGCACCGCGGCGGCGCTGTTGAGCCCCATGTGCTTGCCGGGCAGCGCCAGCTTGATCTCGCCGAGCGGCTCGCCGTCCAGCGACGCGGCGTAGCGCACCCCGCTCGCGGTGGACACGATGTCGCTGATCCGCAGGTCGGCGTCCGCGCTCTCGCCGTACGTCCACACCGTACGGCCCTCGGCGCGCAGCGTCGTGATGAGATCCTGGGTGCCCGGGTCGTCGGCGCAGGTCACCACGCAGCCGTCGGGCTCGGTGAGCCGGCCGAACTGGACGAACCCGGCCTTCAGAGCGTCCAGGTCACCCCAGTTGTTGAGGTGGTCGCCCTCGATGTTGGTGACGATGGCGACGTGCGGCCGGTAGATGAGGAACGACTTGTCGCTCTCGTCGGCCTCGGCCACGAAGTGCGGGCCGGTGCCGTGGTGCCCGTTCGAGCCGGCCTCGGAGATCTCGCCGCCGATCACGAACGACGGGTCCTGCCCGGCGTGCTGCAGGATCACCGTCATGATCGACGTCGTGGTGGTCTTGCCGTGCGTGCCGGCGACCGCGATCGTCTGCCGGTTGGTCATCGCGGCCTTGAGCGCCTCGGACCGGTGCAGCACCCGCAGGCCGCGCTTGCGCGCCTCGACCAGTTCCAGGTGGTCCTGCGGGATGGCGGTCGAGTAGACGACCGTGTCCACACCGTCGAGGTTCGACGCGACGTGCGACATGTGGATGATGCCGCCGAGCGCGCGCAGACCGGCCAGCGTCGGCCACTCGCGCAGCTCGCTGCCGGAGACCGGGATGCCGCGGGTGAGCAGCAACCGGGCCAGCCCGGCCATGCCGACGCCGCCGATCCCGATGAGGTGCACGCTGCCCAGATCCTCGGCGGTCAACTCGCCGGCCGAGGTCAGCTCCGCCGTGTTCACTTCTGCGCTCCCCTTGCTCGCCACGTCCGACGTCATCGTGTCTTGGCCACCGCCTCGAGAACGAACTCGAGCAGTTTCTCGTCGCCGTCCCGCCGCCCGTACCGCGCGGCGGCCGTGCCCATCTGCGTCAGTCGCTGCCGGTCACGGGCCAGCGGGATGACGGTCTGCTCGACCCACGCGGGGGTCACCTCCGCGTCGTCGACCAGGATGCCACCCCCCGACTCCACCACCGGCAGCGCGTTGCGCTTCTGTTCCTGATTACTGTGCGGGTACGGGACATAGATGGCCGGCACGCCCAGCGCGGTCGTCTCGGCCACCGTGATCGCGCCGCCCCGGCACAGCATGAGATCGGCCGCAGCGTACCCGAGCTGCATCTCGGACAGATAGGGCAGGACGCGGTACGGCACCGGAAGATCGGCCGGCACGTCGAACGGGTCGTTCCGCCCGCCCTGCACGTGCAGCACCTGGATGCCGGAGTGGCTGAGCCGCTTGGCCGCCCCGGCGACCGCCAGGTTGATGGTGCGGGCGCCGGACGACCCGCCGGAGACGAACAGCACCGGCAGATCCGGGCGCAGGCCGAAACGGTAGAGCGCCTCCGGCCGCAGCGCGGGCCGGTCGAGATGCGAGATGCCGGTGCGCAGCGGCACGCCGACCACCCGGGCGTCGCGCAGCGACTCGGCCATCACCGGCTGCTGCGGGAAGCCCACCGCGACGTTCTTGGTGAACCGCATCCCCATCCGGTTTGCGACGCCGGGCGGCACGTTGACCTCGTGGATCACGATCGGCACGCCCCGGCGCCAGGCGGCGAGATAGGCGGGGACGGACACATATCCCCCGAAGCCGACCACGACGTCGGCCTGGACCTCTTCGAGGATCTTGCCGGCCGCGTGCGCCGACTTGTACATCCGATCGGGCGTACGCAGCAGATTCATGTTGACCGCGCGGGGCAGCTGGAACGCCGGAATCACCCGCAGGTCGTACCCGGCGGCCGGGATCAGCTCGTTCTCCATGCCCTGGGGGCTGCCCAGCGTGGTGATCCGGACCTCGGGGAAGTGCCGCTTGAGAGCATCGGCGAAGGCGAGCAGCGGATAGATGTGACCACCGGTACCTCCCCCGGCGAGCACGACCGACCGCAGCACACCCATCACCTTCTCCTAACACCCTCTGGCGTACGCCGCGGCGGGGACATCGGCGGCAGCGGGGCCCAGACTAGTCGCACCCATCGAGAGGGCGGACGGGCGTTCAGGGCCCGCGCGGCGTCCGGCTCGGCGCGCGCGAACGAGGCGAGCATCCCGACCGCGGCCATCGTCACGACCAGGGCGCTGCCACCAGCGGAGATGAACGGGAGCGGCAGACCGGTGATCGGGAGCATGCCGGTCACCCCGCCCACATTGATCACCGCCTGGGCGACGAGCCACGTGGTGATCGCGGTGGCGGCCAGCCGGCGGAACGGGTCCTGCGAGCGGCGGGCGATCCGGAACCCGGTGTACGCCAGGACGGAGAACAGGGCGAGCACCACGGCACACCCGACCACGCCCAGTTCCTCGGCGACCACCCCGAAGATGAAGTCGTTGTCCGCCTCGGGCAGCCAGTTCCACTTCAGCGCGCCCTTGCCCAGGCCGACCCCGAACCAGCCACCCTCGAAGATCGCGGAACGGGCCTGGATGAGCTGGTAGCACGGCCCTTCCAGGTCGCATTTGTCCAGCGGCTGCAGGAAGGTGGTGAGCCGGGCCAGGCGGTAGTTGTCCGAGCCGGCCTCGCCGGAACCCGCGCCACCGGACGCCGCCGCGATCAGCAGCCCGATACCCGCCAGCCCGAGCACGCCCAGCGCACCGAACACCCGCAGGCGTACGCCGGCCGCCCAGAGCAACCCCACGACCAGCGCGAGAAGAACGAGCATCGTGCCCAGGTCGTTGTAGCCGACCAGGACGAACAGCAGGCCGACCACGGGGAGCAGCGGACGGGCGAGCTCACGCCAGTGGCCCAGCGCCGGGCCCTTGCGGGCGATCATGTCGGCGCCCCACAGCACCAGCCCGAGCTTGGCCAGCTCGGCCGGCTGCAGGCCGATCGGGCCGACGTAGAGCCAGAGCAGGTCGGCACGGACCGGGCCGATCTTGGGCGCGCCGATCAGGTGCACCGACCGCAGGGCGTTCAGGAAGTCGAGGATGGCGAGCAGCACGATGGCCGCGCCCAGCACGTACTTGCCGAGGTCGCGCAGCGTGCTCGCGGGCAGCCGCTGGCACACCCAGAACGCGACCAGGCCGAGCAGGGCGAAGACCGCCTGGTTGGCGATGGCCGAGAAGGCGTTTCCGTTCTCCGCGTACGCCTTGACGCTCGTCGCCGAGAACACCATGGTGAGCCCGATGAGCAGCAGCAGGCCGGAGCTCGCGACGAGCAGGTAGTACGACGAGAGGGGCCGGGCCAGCAACCCGTGCACGGCGGGCAGCAACTGCCGGCTCAGTGACGGGCGAGCAGCCTGTTGGGTTCGGTCGTCCGCCATGCCCTCATCATGGTCGTCACGACACGCGAGTCCGTGTCACCACGATGGTGTGTCGTGTGCGGGTTTCGTGTGACTCAGCCCATGACCGCCAGGAAGTCCGAGTAGAACAATCCGAGACCGATGGCCACGCAGATGCCGGCCACGATCCAGAACCGGACCACGATGTTGACCTCGGACCAGCCCGCCAGTTCGAAGTGGTGCTGCAGCGGCGACATGCGGAAGACGCGTTTGCCGGTGGTCTTGAACGAGATGATCTGGATGACCACGGACATCGTGATGATCACGAACAGGCCGCCGATGATGATCGACAGGAGCGTGGTGCGGGTGGCGACGGCCAGGCCGCCGATCAGACCGCCCAGGCCGAGCGCGCCGGTGTCGCCCATGAAGATCCGGGCCGGGTTCGTGTTCCACCACAGGAAGCCCACACACGCCGCCGCGGCCGCCGCCGCGATCATGGCGATCTCCAGTGGATCCCGGACCTGGTAGCAGTAGGCGTTCGCGGTCGCGTACGCGGTGTCACCACACCAGTGGCGGTACTGCCAGAAACCCATCAGCGCGTACGCCGCGAGCACCAGGATCGAGGCGCCGGTGGCGAGGCCGTCCAGTCCGTCGGTCAGGTTCACGCCGTTCGACATCGCCATGATGACGAACACGAAGACCAGAACCGAGCCGACCTTGCCGACGTCCAGCCAGCTGACGTCCCGGATGAACGAGATGTGCTCGCTGGCCACCGTCTGCCCGTTGGTGCTGGGCACGTACAGCGCCACGATGCCGAAGCCGACCCCGACGATGAGCTGGCCGAGCAGTTTGCCCTTGGCGCTCAGGCCGTCCGAGTTGCGCCGGCGCACCTTCAGGAAGTCGTCCAGGAAGCCCACCACGCCGCAGAAGACGAACAGGCCGAGCAGGACCAGCGCGGTCATGGTCGGCTTCTCCTGGGCGATCTGCCGGTCCGGGAGAGTGGTCAGGGCGAGGTGGCCGGCCGCGTACGCGAACACGGTGGCCACGATGAACGCCACGCCGCCCATGGTGGGGGTGCCCCGCTTGCCCATGTGCGTCGCCGGCCCGATGGTGCGGATCGGCTGCCCGGCCTTGAGCGCCGAGAAGACCCGGATCGCCACCGGCGTGCCGAACAGCGAGATGATGAACGCGACCGCCGCCGCGACGATTACTGCCCTCACGGGCTGACCTCACTCCTTGCCGGGCGCAGTGCGTCGACCACGTCCCACGTGCGGTAGCGCGAACCCTTGACCAGCACGACATCGTCGGCGTGCAGGTCGCCCTTCACGATCTCGATCGCGGTGGCCTGGTCCTCGGCGAAGATAGCCGAGCCGGTCCACCCGTTCACAGCCGTGGCCCCGTCCAGGATCGGCCGGGCGTTCTCCGGGCCGACCGCTATCACCCGGTGCACGCCGAGTTCGGCGGCGAGCCGGCCGACCCCCTCGTGCCCGGAGCGTTCCTGCTCGCCCATCTCGGCCATGTAGCCGAGGACGGCGGTGGCGCGGCGGCCACCGGCCATCGTGGCCAGCGCGTGCAGGGCGGCGGCCATGGACGACGGATTCGCGTTGTACGAGTCGTCGATGACGGTGACGCCGTCCGGGCGCCGGAACACGTCCATCCGCCGGACCGAGACGATGCCGATCTCGCCCAGCGCGGTCACCAGGTCGTCGAAGTCGATGCCCAAGGACAGCGCCACGCCGGCCGCCGACAGCGTATTGGCCACTTGGTGGCGACCCGTCACGGCGAGACCGACATTTCCGGTTTTATCGCCGAAATGCAGGATGTATGAAGCGCGCCCCTGATCGTCCACCGTCACGTCGGTGGCGCGCACCGCGGCCTCGGCCGCCTCGCCGACCAGCAGCACCCTGGCGGCGGTCCGCGGCGCCATGCCGGCGACCAGCGGATCGTCCGCGTTGAGCACCGCGACCCCGTCCGGCGGCAGCGCCTCGACCAGCTCACCCTTCGCCAGCGCGGTGCCCTCGCGGGAGCCGAACCCGGCCAGGTGCGCGTCGCCGATGTTCAGCACCGCGCCGACCCGCGGCCGCGCGATGTCGGTCAGGTACCGGATGTGACCCACCCCGCGCGCGCCCATCTCGAGCACCAGGAAGCGGGTCTCCTCGTTCGCCTGCAGCACCGTGTACGGGAAGCCGAGCTCGTTGTTCAGCGACCCCGGCGGCGCCACCACCGGACCGAGCCGGCCCAGCAGCTGCGCGATGTAGTCCTTCGTGGTGGTCTTGCCGGACGAACCGGTCAGCCCGACCACGGCGAGCTCCGGCAGCCGCTCGAGCGACGCGTGGGCCAGCCGGGCCAGCGCGGCCAGCGGCTCGTCCACCACGACGCCCGGCTCGCCGGTGTCCCGGGTGCTCAGCACCGCGGCCGCACCCGATGTCATCGCGGTGGCCGCGTAGTCGTGCCCGTCGACCTTCTCGCCCTCGAACGCGGCGAACAGACCGCCCGGCCCGATCTTGCGGGAGTCGTACTCGACCGGCCCGGTCACCACCAGGTCGGACGCGGCGTTCACGAGACGTCCACCGGTGATCCGGGCGACCTCGCCCAATGTCATGCGGATCAAGAAGAAGCACCTTCCGCGGCGGCGGTCAGCGCGGCCGCCAGCTCGATCCGGTCGTCGAACGGCAGCACCTGGCCGTTCACCTCCTGGCCCCGCTCGTGTCCCTTGCCGAGTACCGCGACCACGTCGCCCGGCCCGGCGAGACGGACCGCCTCGTCGATCGCCGCACGCCGGCCGGCCACCTCGACGATCTTCGCCGCGGCGCCCGCGCCTTCCGCACCGGCGCGCACGGCAGCGCGTACGGAAGCCGGGTCTTCGGTCCTGGGGTTGTCATCCGTCACGATCACCAGGTCCGAACCCCGGGCCGCGGCGGCACCCATCAGCGGGCGTTTGCCCTTGTCGCGGTCGCCGCCGGCACCGATCAGGCAGATCAGCCGGCCGCCCCGCCCGGTCGCCAGCTCACGCAGCGCGGCGAGGGCCGCCACGATCGCGTCCGGCTTGTGCGCGTAGTCGACCACGCCGAGGATCTCGCCCGGCGCGTCCACCAGCTCGAGACGGCCCGGCACGCCCTTGCAGGCGGCGATGCCCCGGGCCGCGATGCGCGCGTCCACCCCGACCGTGACCAGCGAGGCCAGGGCCAGCAGCGCGTTCGCCACGTTGTGCCGGCCAGGCAGCGCCACGCCCGCCTCGACGGCCAGATCGTCCGGGCCGTGCGCGACGAAACGCTGACCGAACGCCGACGGGCGGACGTCCGAGGCCCACCACGTCGCGTCCCGGTCGCCGGCCGCCGAATACGTCACCGTCGCGGGCTTGCGCAGCGGCACCAGCGCCGGGTCGTCGTGGTTGAGGATCTCGACCCGGGACCGGCCGTCGAACAGCTTGGCCTTGGCCGCGAAGTAGTCGTCCGCGTCGGCGTGGAAGTCGAGGTGGTCGAGACCGAAGTTCGTATACCCACCGACCGCGAAGCGCAGCCCGCCGACCCGGCCGACGGCGAGGGCGTGGCTGGACACCTCCATCACCACCGCGGTCACGTCGCGCTCCAGCGCGGCGGCCAGGATGGCCTGCAGGTCGGTCGCCTCCGGCGTGGTGCGCACGCTCTGCACGATCAGGTCGCCGAGCCGCGTCTCGACCGTGCCGATCAGGCCGGTGACCAGCCCGGCGGCCTGCAGACCCGATTCCACCAGGTACGCCGTGGAGGTCTTGCCCGCCGTACCGGTGATGCCGATCATCGTGAGCCGGGCGGACGGGTCGCCGTAGACGGCCGAGGCGAGCGCACCGAGGCTTTTTCTCGGGTCTTCCGACACCAGCACCGGCAGGCCCGACGACAGTGCCGCGTCGCGCCCGGCCGCATCGGTGAGCACCGCGACGGCACCCGCCTCCACGGCCTGCGCGACAAACTCCACGCCGTGCCGGTTGGCCCCGGGCAGCGCCGCGTACAGATCACCGGGACGCACCTCGCGGCTGTTGTGCGTCATGCCGGTGACCTCGACGTCCGCGCCGCTCAGCGCAGCCGGCGCGAGCGCGGCGAGCCGGCTCAATCTCAGCGGCGCGACAGTCGTGGGACGAGGAATGCCGGGCACGGCGTCAGACCCTACCCCGTGTCCGGCATCCGGTCGAAAACGGGCTCACGGATGGATTTTGAATGTCGGCGGCTTCGTCGTGGACGGCGGAACCTTGCGCTGGAGCAGGGCGAACTGCATCATCTTGCTGAACGCCGGGGCGGCCACGTCGCCGCCGCTGCCGTGCGGGACATCGGCGGACACCGCTACCACGAACTGCGGGTTGTCGGCCGGCGCCATGCCGATGAACGACCCGTAGTTGTAGCTCGTGTACTGACCGTCGATCAGCCGCTTGCCGGTGCCGGTCTTGCCCGCCACGTTGTAGCCGCTGACGGCGGCCTGCGTCCCGGTCGCCTCCTTGTCATCGACCACCGCCTGCATCATGTTGCGCAGCTCGGCCGCGACGTTCGGGCTCAGCACCGAATGCGTCTCCGGCGCCGGACCCGGGGTCACCTTGCCGTTCTGCCCCGAGATCATCGCCTTGATCAGGTGCGGCTGGACGTAGGTGCCGTTGTTCGCGATCGCCGCGTAGCCGGCCGCCATCTGGATCAGCGTCGCGTCCACGCTCATGCCGATCGGCACCGAACCGGACGCCGAACCGCTCCACTCGGCCGGGGTCAGCAGCTTGCCCGGCGCCTCGCCCGGCATGCCCTCGTTGGTGGCCTTACCCAGCCCGAACTTCTGCTGGTACTCGTAGACGCGCTGGGCGCCGAGCCGGTCGGCCAGCAGGATCGTGCCGACGTTGCTGGACAACGCCAGAATCCCCGGCATCGTGATCTTCGTGCCCTTGGGCTGCGGGTGGCTGTCCCGGAACGCGTACCCGCCGCGCTCGATGCCCGGCCCGATGGTCTCCACCGAGTCCGGCGTGATCAGCCCTTCCTGCAGGGCGGCGCCGAAGATGAACGCCTTGTGCACCGAACCGGGGTCCGCGATGATCGCGCTCGGCACGTCCACGCGGTCGGTCGGCGAGTAGTCCTCCGCCTTCGCCGCGTTGTAGGTCGGGCAGCTCGCCTGCGCCAGCACCTCACCGGACTTGACGTCGAGCACCACGGCACCGGCGATCGAGGCCTTGTCCGACTTCGCCTGCTCGCACAGGATGCGCTGCACCTCGTACTGCAGGTCGTCGTCGATGGTCAGCTGCAGCGAGGTGCCCGGCTGCGGCGCGGTGAGCTTGTCGTAGCCGCCCGGGATCGGCTTGTCCAGGTCGCCCTTGCCGATCTCGAAGACGTGTTCGCCGTCGGTACCGCGCAGCAGCGAGTCGTAGCGCGCCTCCAGCCCTTCCAGGCCGGAGTTGTCCGCGCCGACGAAGCCGATCAGGTTGGCGGCCAGGTCGGCGCCGGGCTCGTCGCGCCGCTCGTCCTGCTTGACGACGATGCCCGGCAGGTCCATCGCCTTGATCTTCTCGCCGATCCCGATGTCGACGCCCTGGGCGAGGTACTCGAAGCGCGATTCGCCGCCACCCGGCCGGTCGTGCGGGGTCATCTTCGGCACCAGCTCGGAGGCCGCGACACCGATCAGCGGCGACAGGATGCCGGCGATTTTCACCGGGTCCTTAACCAGCTTCGGGTCGGCGGCGACGAAGCGGGCCTCGACGCTGTGCGCGAGCACGGCGCCGTTGCGGTCCAGGATGCTTCCGCGGGCGGCGGGCAGCATGACGGTGGCGAGCCGGTCCTCGCGCAGTTCCATGAGCCGCGCGGCGTCGGCCGGGGACGAGCCCACCTGCAGCACGACGAGCCGGATCCCGACCATGGCGAAGAGCGCGAGCGCCACCACGGCGCCGATCCGCAGCCGCCGGGTGCTGTTGGCCAGCTTGGGCGGTTCAGCGACGATTTTCCCCGTACGCGGGTAGCCCGGCGGCCTGCCGTTCCTACTCCCCTTGCCCGTTCCCGCCGGGGCCGGGCGCCCGCCGCGCCCCCGGGAACGGCCGTCAAACGCGTCGTCGTCGAAGTCGTCGACGACTTCCGGCCGCGGCCCGCGGGGCATCCGCGCCTTGGCGTCCCGGGTCCGGCTCTCGGGCAGCTTGGCGTCCCGGGTCCGGCTCTCGGGCAGCCTGGCCTCCCGGGTCCGGCTCTCGGGCAGCTTGGCGCCGCGCGTCCGGCTCTCGGGCGGCTTGGCCCCCCGCGTCCTGGTCTGTCGCAGCGGTGCTTCTCGCTGTTGCGACTCACGCCGTTGCGCCGAGTCCGGCTTGGCACCGGAGCGCGAGGCGCCTTTCTGCTCCTCCGCCCGCGATTTATCCGATTTATCCGGCAAATCAGCATCGGGGCGACGGCCGCGCTGGGGGCGCCCACCGTCCAGGACCTGTAGCGCCGGGCGGAACGGGTCGGTGTTGCGGCCCGCGCGCGGCGAACGCGTGCGCTGGTCCCGCTCGGCCACCGTGCGTCCGCGCGGCGTGTAGGCGCGCGCGTCACCGATGCCGCCGAAACCGCGGCCCTCGTCGTCCGTCTCCTCCGGCGGAAGGTCACGAGACGTGCCGCGCCGGGGCTGAACGCCCCGGCGCGGTGTGTCGTCAGAACGCGGCGGCATACCTACTGTCCCGTCTGCCCGGTACCGGTCTGGTTCCCGTTGGTCGTGCCCAGCCCGGTCTGCCCCGAACCGAGCGTCGGCTGACCCGGATCGGTCTGCCCCAGCGTCGGCTGACCCAGCGTCGGCTGCCCGGCGGGCTGGCCGTTCTGGTTGCCCTGCCCGGTCTGGCCGTTCTGCCCGGCCGCCGGCTGCCCCGCCGGCGGCTGCTGCGCGTCGGTCCCGGCGTTCTCCGTCGGCTTGGCGTCCGGATCCGCGGACCCCTTCGGATCCTGCGCGGTGACCGAGACCTTGCCGTCGGTGGGCGTCGGCACCCCGATGATCTTGCCGTCGGGCAGCTTCAGCAGCGCCATCTTGTCCACCTTGACCATGCCGAGACGGCGGGCCGCGGCGTCCAGGTTGCCCACACTGGACGCCTGCACGAGCTGGTTGTCCAGGTCCTGCTTCTTGTTGTCCAGGACGGCGTTCTGCTTCTCCAGGTCGGCGATCCGGAACGAGTTCTCGTTCGTCTTCGTGTTGATCAGCAGAATGCCGAGCACGCCGACCACGACGACGCCGAGCACGGTCGCCACGAACGGCGCCCGCGGCACACTGATCGGTGCCGGCGGCGCGACCCGCAGCTGCGGCGGCTTCGGCGCGTCGGTGACCTTCAACGGTTCGGCCATGATCTCCGGCGACACCTGAAGCGCTGCGGTGCCGTCGATCGGCGCGTCCACGTCCTGCGCACGCCGCCGCCCGGCGAGCGCGTCCGCCATCCGGCCACGGCGCACCGAGGCCTTGCGGTCCCGCGCCGCCGGCGAGCCGAGCCGCCCCGCGTCGACCCCGCGCCCGAGCGACGAGCCGTTACGGGCCCCCACCCGCGACCCGTCGGTGTCGTTCGCGTGCCCACGAGCCCGGTTCCGCACGCCCTCGGTGTCCCGCGCCTTGGCCCGCAGCCCGTCGGCGTCACGCGTCTTGGCCCGCAGCCCGTCGGTGTCGCGAGATCGAGCCCGCACGCCATCCGTGTCGCGCGCCTTCGAGCGCAGCCCCTCCGCGTCCCGCTTGACCCGCGGTGCCTCGCTGCCGCGCGCCCGGACGCGCACCCCGTCGGTCTCCCGGCGCGGCTTGATGCGCAGACCCTCCGTGTCGCGCGGGCGCAACCGGCCGCGATCGGACTCGCGCGGACGGCCACTGGCGCCGGTGTCGCGCCCCTCCCGGCGTACCGAAGCAGCCTCATCGCGGCGAGAGCGCGGCAACTCCGTCTCGCGGCCCCGAGATGGCGTGTTCGTCCCCCGGTCACGCCGCATCCCTGACCGTCGCGTGTCGGCCTCGCCGGAAAGTCGCTCCGGCGCGCGCTGGGCGTCGGCATCGCGCCTGCGCTGATCCGCGGTCCGGCCCCCCGACCGCGGCGCCTGGCTGCGCTCGCTCATGCTTTCCCCTCCCCCTCTTGGTGTTCCCCCTGGCGGCGTGGGCGCCGCCGTCCCCCGTGCGGTGTTGCCATGTGCGGCCGTTCGCGGTCGGCCCCTTTGTCGCTGAGACGTTCCACCGCGCGCAGCTTCACCGAAGCCGCTCGCGGGTTCTCCGCGACCTCCTCGTCGCTGGGCGGTTCCGACCCCCTTGTCAGTAACCGCAGCGTCGGACCGGTCCCGGGCAGCTCGACCGGCAGGTCGATCGGCCCACGACTGCGCGCTCTCTCGGCGAGGGCGTGCTTGACGATCCGGTCCTCCAAAGATTGGTAGCTCATCACCACAAGGCGCCCTTTCGGGGCCAACGCGTCCAAAGCGGCCGGTACGGCCGACTCCAGTGCGGCGAGTTCGCCATTTACCTCAATACGTAGCGCCTGAAACGTTCTTTTCGCGGGATTTCCACCCGTTCGTCGCGCGGCGGCCGGGATCGCGTCCTTGACCAGCTCGGCAAGCCGGGCCGTCGACGTGAGCCTGGTTTTCGCCCGCTCCCGCACGATCGCCGACACGATCCGAGGAGCAAACTTCTCTTCCCCGTACGCCCGGAGGATGCGCACCAGCTCCCCCGGCTCGTACGTGTTGACGACCTCCTCGGCGGTGATGCCCGAGGACTGGTCCATCCGCATGTCCAGAGGAGCGTCCTGGGCGTACGCGAAGCCGCGGTCCGCCTCGTCCAGTTGCAGCGAGGAGACCCCGAGGTCGAACAGTCCGCTGTGGATCCGCGGATAGTCCAGATCGTCGATGACCTGCGGCAGCTCGTCGTAGACCGCGTGAATCAGATGCGTGCGCGCGGCGAACGGAGCGAGCCGGCGACGCGAATACGCCAGCGCCTCCGGGTCCCGGTCGAGGCCGATAACGACCACGTCCGGGAACCGTTGCAGCACCGCCTCGGCGTGCCCGCCGAGACCCAGCGTGAAGTCGACGTGCACCGCCCCGGGCAGCTCCAGCGCGGGGGTGAGCAGCTCGATGCACCGCTCGAGCAGCACCGGGACGTGCGTGCCGCGCGGCTCCTCCATGTCGACCCCCATCACGCCCAACCCTCTCTGGAATGCCTGGCCCGGACGCCCCGCCCGTACCGCCAGATCCCCATCCGCTCGTCCCGTTCACGATCAAATCCGCTAGGCGGTTCATCGTGGCCTGGGCCGGACACGCGCCTGGCACCGGGGAAGAGGTGCCAGGAGCGGGAGCGGCTGGAGATCTCGCAGTACGGAGGCAGGAACGTCCGGGCCACGCGAGGCGGGCCAAGCCGATGCCGGCCTACAGTCCGCCGGGCAGCACCCCCTCCTCGATGTCGGCGAACTCGTCTTCGCTCGCCGCGAGGTACTCATCCCACGATTGCTTGTCCCAGATCTCCACCCGGGTGCTCGCCCCGATCACCACGAGGTCGCGCTCGAGTGCCGCGTACCCCCTGAGGTGCGCCGGGATCGTGACCCGCCCCTGTTTGTCCGGGACCTCATCATGCGCGCTGGCGAAGAAGACCCGGCTGTACGCCCGTGCGGCCTTGTTCGTGACCGGCGCTTCCCGTAACTGGCCCGCGATGCGCTGGAACTCCGGCATCGGGAACACGTAGAGGCAACGCTCCTGCCCTTTGGTGATCACGACACCTCCCGCCAGCTCATCCCGAAACTTGGCCGGAAGGATCAGCCGCCCCTTGTCGTCAAGGCGCGGGGTATGCGTGCCGAGAAACATCGGCCCTCAACCCCCTGCCCCTTGGCGGTTCGCGGTCCGCCTGTCAACTCGGGCCGGCAGGCCCCCCAGGTCGGCTTCTCCTCGGCCCTGCCACTGCGCTCCACTCTACTCCACTTCCCTCCACCCGCAACCGGAATGAGCGCACTCGCGAGCCAGATTCGCAGATAAAACCGCAGCTCAGCGGGTTGCTTCAGAAGTGGAGCGCCGCGCCTTGATCGACCACGTCCGGTTTCCGACATCCTCCCGTGACCCTCTGTTTGAACCCGCCGAAACACGCCCAAACCTCGCACCGGCACACGTTGTCAACCCCCAGGGGGAGGAAAGTGGAGACCCCTCCGTAGTTATCCACAGGGGCAGCGGAGGGCCCGGCGGTTCGGGCAGGGTTGCTGCATGCCCTTCAGCCGGACCATGGTCGAGCAGTGCGGTGTGGTGACCACGTCCCAAGCCACCGCGGCGATCGGGCGCGCCGCCGTGCGGCGAAACCTGCGTCAGGGGCGCTGGCGCAGCGTCTGCCGCGGCGTTCTCGCCACCCGGAACGGCCCGCTCGCCCGCCCTCAGCAGCTGGCGGCCGCCGTCCTCATCGCCGGGCACCGGTCTCTTCTGGCCGGCCCGACCGCGGCTGCCGAGGGCGGCGTCACCGGACTACGACCCGAGCCGCTGCACGTCATCGTGCCCGTCGATCGCCGGGCGGCCGCGCAGCTCCCGCGGCTGCCCGCCGATATGCCCGCCGTCCGCATCCACCGCGTCGCCTTGCCTGAGACCCACCGCCTGGACGGGTTTCCACCACGGACCACGACCGCCCGCTCCGCGATCGACGCCGCCGCCTGGGCCGCACACGACCGCGAGGCCCTGGCCATCCTCGCCGCCACCTGCCAGCAGGGCCGCGCCGCCCCGGCCGACATGCGTGCCGTCCTGACCGACCTCCCACGACTCCACCGCCGCCGCCTGATCGCCGCCATGATCGCCGACATCGAGGGCGGCGCCGACGCCCTGTCCGAGTCCGACTTCCTGGCGTTGTGCCGCCGCCACGACCTACCCCGCCCCACCCTCAGCCACCGCCGCCGCGACGCGGCCGGCCGTCTCCGCTTCATCGACGCCTACTGGCCCGAGCACCGCCTGCTCGTCGAGATCGACGGCGCCCACCACATGGACGCCCAGCACTGGGCAGCCGACATGCTCCGCCAAAACCAGATCTGGCTCGCCGGCGACCGCATCCTCCGCTTCCCGTCCTGGCTACTCCGCACCGACCCGTCCGCCGTGGCAGCGCAGCTGCGGACCGCCCTCAAGTCACCCCCGTGACCGGCAGCGAGGCCGCCGCATATAAAGCGAGGCCGCCGCATATAAGAGGTGCGGCTTCGACGACTCCAGACAGCGGGTGGGCCGTGCTGGGCTGGGCTATGGGGACGGGCGCGCGTGCCAAACTCCGCCGACTGCCGACTGCCGACTGCCGACTGTCCCGGCTGCGGGTGGCCGGGCCGGGTTGCCACGGCGGCGCGCGTGCCGAGCTCCGCCGACTGCCGACTGCCGACTGCCGACTGTCCCGGCTGCGGGTGGCCGGGCCGGGTTGCCACGGCGGCGCGCGTGCCGAGCTCCGCCGACTGCCGCCCGTCTTGGTCGCGGCGTGGCCGGGCTGGGCTGCCACGGCGGCGTCCGTGCCAAGTTCCGCCAGCTGCCGCCCGTCACGGTCACCAGGTGGTCGGGCTGGGCTGCCACGGCGGCGGTCCGTGCCAACCCGCCGACTGCCGCCCGTTACGGCCGCGGGTGGCCGGGCTGGGCTGCCATGGCGGCGCGCGTGCCAAATTCCGCCTGCTGCCGCCCGTCACGGTCACGGGGTGGCCCGGCTGGGCTGCCATGGCGGCGCGCGTGCCAAATTCCGCCTGCTGCCGCCCGTCACGGTCACGGGGTGGCCCGGCCGGGCTGCCATGGCGGCGCGCGTGCCAAATTCCGCCTGCTGCCGCCCGTCACGGTCACGGGGTGGCCCGGCCGGGCTGCCATGGCGGCGGAGGTGCTGGGCTGGGCTGGCTGCCGCCCGGCGAGGTGTCCAGTGCGCCCGCATTGGGCACACTTTGGTCGGTTCGGCGCAGGCCAGCGAGCCAGCGCTTGCCGATCCTCATGACCGGGTTCTCACTATTTGGACGTGGACGCTTACATCGTGGGCGATCGTCCGAAGAGGACGGTCATTTTGTCCGTGTCTGGCAGCTTTTCAAGCTACCGTTTGCCGCCCGATTTCGAGACCTTGGAGAGTTAGGCCCACATACGAGCCATAACTCTCCAAGGTCTCGAAATTCCCGCCGAAACGCCTGAACAGGCCGCGTCGAATGCCATCGAAGGCTACAAAAGGGGCACAGCGCACCGACCTCGGCACCGCAACGGGCGGCAGACAGAGTGACCGGACGCGCCGCCCGCATGGCCGCCAAGCGCGCCCACACCCGCACCGCAACAGGCCGCAGCCAGGGTGACCAGACGCGACGCCCGCACGGCCACCAAGCGCGCCCCACCCGACACCGCAACAGGCCGCACACAGGGTGACCGGACGCGACGCCCGCATGGCCGCCAGGCGCGCCCACACTCGCACCGCAACAGGCCGCACACAGGGTGACCAGACGCGCCGCCCGCATGGCCGCCAAGCGCGCCCACACTCGCACCCCAACAGGCCGCACACAGCATGACCAGACACGCCGCCCGCATGGCCACCAAGCGCGCCGAGAACTCGCATCGCAACAGGCGGCAGACAGGGTGGGAAAGCGGCGCTGGCGCGGCCACCGAGCGCGGCCCACCCGGCACCGCAACAGGCCGCAGAAAGCGTGGCCGAACACGCCGCCCGCTATTGCTTGGCAAACGGCCGTAACTCGTCGGACTTCGCCAGGTTAGAAGGCTGTGCGGGCGGAAGCCCCGGTGGCGGGAGGGGGCGGGCCGGCCGGAACGGGCGTGAGGAGGGTGAGGGGGCTGCTGGCTGGGCGGTTGGCGGGGACTGTTCGCTTCCGCGTACGGGGGAGGAAAGCGGGCAGCGAGACGCGGCCTGGACGCCACGCCTCGCTGCCGCTGAGCACCTAGCCTCAGGCGAGGCGCCGTACGACGTAATTCGTGCCGTACAGCTTGTGCTTTCCGACGGTGCTGCCGGTGTGCGGGGAGTCGTACATGTAGCCGCCGCCGGCGTAGATGCCGACGTGGTAACCGTACGTGCCGGTGCGGTAGACGATCAGGTCGCCGACCTTCTTGGCGCTCTTCGCGACCGCCTTGCCGTACTTCTGCTGCGAGTTCGCCTTGTGCGGCAGCTTGACGCCGACCGCCTTGCGGTACACGTACATCGTGTAACCCGAGCAGTCGAAGCGGCTCGGACCGGAAGCGGCGAACACATACGGTGCGCCGACGTGGCGCTTGGCCTCGGCCAGGATCTTGCTGCCGACCGTCGAGGAGGTGAAGGCGACCGTCTTGAAGGTCGGCTTCTTCTTCACGGCGGGGGTGACCGCGACCCTGGTCTTGCCACTGAGAGCGGGCTTGAAGGAGCCGTTCCCGGTGTAGTAGACGCGGAAGTACCCGCTAATTTTGGGTGCCGCCGAGAACGTCGCGGAACCGGAGGCAAGCCGCTTCGACGGGATGCCCCAGTTGATCCACTTGCCGTTACGGAGCGCCTGGAGGCGGACCGTGCCGGAGATGGCCTTGCCGTTCGCGGGGTTGAGCACCTTCGCGGTTACCTTGACCTTGCCACCGGACTTCAGCGTCCGGGTGCTGTACTTCGTCTGGACCTTGGGCGTTGCCTTCGACTTGACGACGGCGACGGCGGCTTTGATGGGAGCAGCCGACGCGGGGGCGGTCAGCGGCAGCTTCGCCTGGAGGGCGGAGACCGTCTGGACGAGCGGCGCCACCTGCACGGCCGAGGCCGCGGCGGGCGCGGCGACCGGTGCCGTGGCGGCACCCGCGGCCGGTGTGCCGACCAGCTGGCCGGCGCAGAGGCAGAGACCCAGGGACAGCGCGATGCTGCCGGAACCGGCGATGGATCGCCGACGCCGGCTCGAACTGTGTTCGTGCACGGTAGAGATATCCCTCCGGCACGCCTGCGAGGTTAGCTGTCGGGTTCGGGCGGGAAGGTTGCCCGGCCACGGAGCGTGGCTTCACCCCAAGGAGCTCTCCACAACGCCACCCGAACCGGGTGACGCGGAGCGGACCAACTGTGGGTCCCCCGTCCCTGCCCCCTTTTGCCTTATGTGGTGGTGGTGCGTGTTCGGTGGTCGTGACGACGGCCCGGGGCAGGGCTCGGCGTGAACCGGATCGTCACGAGCCGGCGGTTCGGGTAAGCCGGCGACAACCTTGCTACAGGAAAGTTTGCAAGATCGTTTGCTACCGAAAAGTCACGCAGCGTGTTTGGCATGCGGAGGGCTGTCCGTTTTGTAAATGGGGCGCGACAAATGCCGTGACCGAAAGCGATAAGCCGAATACCCACTGTGGAAAGTTACGGGTGAAACAGAACACACAATTGCCCGTACCCAACGGGTGAACGCAAGATCAGATAACGACTCGGCGTACACGAGCAACAATTCGGCCGCGCGGCGCGTTCCGGTACCCTCGTCGCCGTGACGGACGCGAGAATGCCCCTGCGCGCCAAGGTCGCGACATCCGTGTCGAAGACCGCGGCCGCGCTCTCCAGGGCCGCGGGACGCGGCGACGGCTCGGTCATCGGCGGCTGGATCGGTCTCAAGATCGATCCGGAGCTGCTGAGCCATCTGGCGGCCGGTCGCGCGATCGCGCTGGTCTCCGGCACCAACGGCAAGACCACCACGACCCGCCTGACCGCCGCGGCGATGCAGACGCTGGGCCGGGTCGCGTCCAACTCGTTCGGTGCCAACATGCCGAGCGGCCACACGTCGGCGCTGGCCAAGGCCGGTTCCACGCCGTTCGCGGTGCTCGAGGTCGACGAGCATTACCTGCCGCAGGTGGTCGAGGAGACGACCCCCCGCGTCATCGCGCTGCTCAACCTCTCCCGCGACCAGCTCGACCGGGCGAAGGAGGTGGCGATGATGGCCGCGCTCTGGCGCGACACGCTGGTGAAGAACCCGGAGATCCGCATCGTGGCCAACGCCGACGACCCGATGGTCGTCTGGGCCGCGACCGGCAGCCAGCACGTCACCTGGTTCAGCGCCGGCCAGCGGTGGAGCGACGACTCACAGGTCTGCCCGCAGAGCGGCCATCCGATCGAGCGCGCCAACGGCGACTGGTGGTGCACCGGGTGCTGGCTGCGCCGCCCACGTCCGCAGTGGCAGGTCGAGGACGAGGGCGTGATCGACCCGCGCGGCGACTGGCACCTGGTCAAGCTGCAGCTGCCCGGCCGGGTCAACCTGGGTAACGCGGCCACCGCGCTGGCGGTCGCGGCCGAGTTCGGGGTCCGCCCGATCGAGGCGGTCCCCCGGCTCGCCACCGTCACCTCGGTGGCCGGCCGGTACGCGCAGGTCGACCGGGACGGACGCAACGTCCGCCTGCTGCTGGCGAAGAACCCGGCAAGCTGGCTCGAGGCGTTCGACATGGCCGAGCAGGCACCCACCCTGCTCTCCGTGAACGCGCGCGACCCCGACGGCCTGGACACCTCCTGGCTGTGGGACGTCGACTTCTCGCCGCTGTACAACCGGCCGGTGCTGATCACCGGTGACCGTGCCTACGACCTCGCGGTGCGCCTCGAGGTGAACGGGATACCGTTCCGGCACGTGTATTCCTTCGACGAGGTGATTCGGGCGGTGCCGCCGGGACGCCTCGAGGTGATCGCCAACTACACGGCGTTCCAGGACATCCGAGCGGAGTTGGACCGTGTCAACTGACAGCACGCTGCGGATCGTGTGGATCTACCCGGATCTGCTGTCGACCTACGGCGACCGGGGGAACATGCTGATCCTCGGCCGCCGGGCCGCCATGCGCGGCATTCCGGTGGAGACCTACGAGGTACGCTCGGACCAGCCGATGCCGTCCAGTGCGGACATCTACTTGATCGGCGGCGGCGAGGACGGTCCGCAGGCCCTCGCTTCGCAGCGGCTGATCAACGACGGTGGCCTGCACCGCGCGGTGAATCAAGGCGCGGCGGTGCTCGCGATCTGCGCGGGTTACCAGATCTTCGGTCATTCGTTCTTCGCCAAGGGGACGAAATGCGCCGGACTCGGCATGCTCGACCTGCACTCGACGCGGGGCGAGACCCGCGCGGTCGGCGAGATCCGCGGCGACATCGACCCGCGCCTGGGCCTGCCGCCGCTGACCGGCTTCGAGAACCACGGCGGCCGTACCCACCTGGGTCCGGGCGCCACCCCGCTGGCCTCGGTGACCGCCGGGATCGGCAACGACGGACACACCGAGGGCGCTTGGCACGGGAAGATCCTGGGCACGTATTCACACGGGCCTGCCCTCGCTCGCAACCCAGCTATAGCCGATCTGCTACTGCGTTGGGCGATCGGCGCGGATAGCCTTTCTCCGGTCGATGACACCTGGCCGGAACGCCTTCGCGCCGAAAGACTTGCCGCAGCCGCACCAAGACAAGCCTGACGAGCACGAACCGACGAGGGGAACGCCTGCATGACCGACACCATGATCGCCACGCCACCCCCGGCCGCTCTGCACAGCGTTGCCGCCCCGATGGGCTGGAAGCGCCGTCTCGTCCGGTTCGGTCTGCTGGCGCTCGTTGTGGCCGGTCTCGCCGTCGCCGCCGCGATCCTGCCATTGCAGGAAATTTCCGACACGGTGGCCAAGCTCGGTCCGGCCGCCGCTGTCGCGGTCGCCGTGGTCGGCGGGCTGCTGCTCTCGGTGCTCGTGCCCCGCACGGCCATCACGGTCGCCTGTGGCGCGCTGCTCGGCGCCGGCATCGGTGCGGCCACCGCCCTGGCCGCCGCGGTCATCGCCGCCACCGCCACGTACTACGCGGGCCGCTGGGCCGGTCGGGGCGCGCTGTCAGCCAAGGCGGGCGGTCGTCTGCAGCGCCTCGACGGCTGGCTCAACAAGCGGGGCCTGGCCGCGGTGCTTCTGGTGCGTTTCCTCCCGCTTGCCCCGTTCGGCCTGATCGGGTATGCGTACGGCACCACCAGCGTCTGCCAGAAGCGGTACCTGCTCGGCACCACGCTGGCCTCGATCCCGTCCGCCATCTCGTACGCGGTGATCGGCGCCGCGGTGACCGCGCCGGGCGACATGAACCCGCTGACGATCGCGCCGGCGCTGATCGGTTTCGCGCTGACCACGACGATCGTCGTGCGGTGGAAGCGGGCGTCGCGCAAGGCGGCCGCCGCGGCCTGATCTTCAAAACACCAGGCCACGGCGTTTCCCGTACGCCTAGACGACCACACTCACCAGGCGACCGGGCACGATGATCACCTTCTTGGGCTCGCGACCCGCCAGCGCCTCGGCGACCACGTCGAGCGCCGCCGAGCGGATCTCCGCTTCGAGCGCCTCCGGCGACACCTCGACCCGCGCCCGGACCTTGCCGTTGACCTGCACCGGGTAGGTCACCGACTCGGCCTTGAGCTGCTCCGGGTCGGCCTGCGGGAAGTCCGCGTACGCCAGCGTGCCCGAGTGCCCCAGCTTGGCCCACAGCTCCTCGGCCAGGTGCGGCGCGAACGGCGACAGCATCAGCACCAGCGGCTCGACCGCTTCCCGGGACGCGACCGGCAGCGGGGTCAGCGTGTTCGTCAGCTCGATCAGCTTGGCGATCGCCGTGTTGAACCGCAGCTCGTCCATGTCCTCGTGGACGCCGGCGATCGTCCGGTGCAGGTGCTTGCGGACCTTGGGCTCGAGCGGCTCGTCGCCGACCCGGACCGCACCCGTCTCCTCGTCGACCACCAGCCGCCACACGCGCTGCAGGAACCGCTGCGAACCCACCACGGCACGCGTCTCCCACGGGCGGGAGACGTCCAGCGGGCCCATCGCCATCTCGTACACCCGGAAGGTGTCGGCGCCGTACGCGTCGCACATCTCGTCGGGGGTGACGACGTTCTTCAGCGACTTGCCCATCTTGCCGTAGCTGCGCTGCACAACCTGCTCGCCGTAGTAGAACGTGCCGTCGCGCTCGACGACCTCCTCGGCGGGCACATAAAATCCACGGTCGTCCTGGTACGCGTACGCCTGGATGTAGCCCTGGTTGAACAGCTTCCGGAACGGCTCGAACGACGAGACGTGGCCCAGGTCGTAGAGGACCTTGTGCCAGAAACGGGCGTACAGCAGGTGCAGGACCGCGTGCTCGACGCCGCCGACGTAGAGATCCACACCGCCGGAGTCGCCGTCGCGCTGCGGGCCCATCCAATAGGCCTCGTTGTCTGGGTCGACCATCGCCTTGTCGTTGCGCGGGTCCAGGTAGCGCAGCTCGTACCAGCAGGAACCGGCCCACTGCGGCATCGTGTTGGTCTCGCGGGTATAGGTGCGCGGCCCGTCGCCCAGGTCCAGCTCGACCTCGACCCAGTCCCGCTTGCGTGACAGCGGCGTCTCCGGCTCGCTGTCCGCGTCCTCCGGGTCGAACGTGCGCGGCGAGAAGTCGTCCACGTCGGGCAGCACGACCGGCAGCATCGAGTCGGGCAGCGATACCGGCAGGCCGGTCTCGTCGTAGACGATCGGGAACGGCTCACCCCAGTACCGCTGGCGGCTGAACAGCCAGTCGCGCAGCCGGAAGTTGGTGGCACCCCGGCCGTGCCCGTGCTGCTCCAGCCAGTCGATCATGGCGGCCTTGGCCTCGGCGACGTGCTTGCCGTCCAGCCAGCCGCTGTTGATCGCCGGACCTTCCCCCGTGTACGCCCCCTCGAAGTCCTCCGGCGCGCGCACGGTCCGGATGATCGGGAGCTCGAACTTCTCCGCGAACTCCCAGTCCCGCTCGTCCTGGCCGGGCACCGCCATGATCGCGCCGGTGCCGTACCCGGCCAGCACGTAGTCGGCGATGAAGATCGGGACGCGGGCGCCGTTGACCGGGTTGGTCGCGAACGCGCCGGTGAAGACGCCGGTCTTGACCTTGGCGTCGGCCAGCCGCTCCTCCTCGGTCTTCGCGGCGGTCTCGGCGCGGTAGGTCGTCACCGCCTCGCCGGGCGTCGCCGCGCCGCCGGTCCAGGCCGGCTTCGTACCCTCCGGCCACGCCGGCGGCACCAGCGACGCGACTAACTCGTGCTCCGGTGCCAGCACCATGTAGGTCGCGCCGAACAGCGTGTCCGGCCGGGTGGTGAAGACGGTGACGACGCCGTCGCCCTCGATCGGGAAGTCGACGTGCGCGCCCCGCGAGCGGCCGATCCAGTTGCGCTGCATCAGCTTGACCGGCTCCGGCCAGTCCAGCGTGTCCAGGTCCTCGACCAGCCGGTCACCGTAGGCGGTGATCCGCATCATCCACTGCTTGAGGTTGCGCTTGAAGACCGGGAAGTTGCCGCGCTCGCTGCGCCCGTCCGGCGTGACCTCCTCGTTGGCCAGCACCGTGCCCAGGCCCGGACACCAGTTGACCGGGGCCTCGCTGACGTACGCCAGGCGGTGGTCGTCGATCAGCTTGCGCCGCTCGACGGCGGTCATCGACGCCCACGGCTTGTCCGGGGCGAGCCGGGTGCCGGCCTCGAACTCCGCGATCAGCGCCGGGATCGGGCGGGCCTTGCGGATCTGTGGGTCGTACCAGGAGTTGAAGACCTGCAGGAAGATCCACTGGGTCCAGCGGTAGTAGTCCGGGTCGGTCGTCGCGAAGCTGCGCCGGTCGTCGTAGCCCAGGCCCAGCCGCCGCAGCTGGCCGCGGTACCGCTCGATGTTCGCCTCGGTGGTGATCCGCGGGTGCGTGCCGGTCTGCACCGCGTACTGCTCGGCGGGCAGGCCGAACGCGTCGAACCCCATCGGGTGCAGCACGTTGTAGCCGGTCATCCGCTTGTACCGGGTGTAGCTGTCGGTGCCGATGTACCCGAGTGGGTGACCCACGTGCAGGCCCGCGCCGGACGGGTACGGGAACATGTCCTGAACGTGCAGCTTGGGCGCGCCGGCCCGGGGGTGGGCCGGATCGGCTAGATCGCCGGCGGGGTTGGGCGCGCGAAAGGTCCCGTTCTCGGCCCAGTAGGCCTGCCAGCGCGGCTCGATCTCGTTGGCCAGCGCGGCGGTGTAGCGGAACTTCGGTGTCTCGGACTCGCTCATCGTCGGCATCTCGTCTTCGGTATGTCGCGGACACAAAAAATCCCCTCGCTCAGGAGGGGATCGCCGTGCTGTGCCCGTCTATCGGCAGGGGCAGCACGGCCGGCTAAGAAGGAGGAACTGCCGGGCCATGCCCTGGATGATACCGGCCGCCGCCGGAAGGCGGCGACCGGTATCGCGTCAGCTTGCCGAGCCGTAGACCGAGAGCTCGGTCGAATCCTGGAACACGCAGCCGCTGACCGTCGGCGGCTGGCCCGCCGGGCACAGACCCGCGGCCTGGCCCTGCGTGTTCAGCATCGTGTACCGGACGAAACCGATGCCGTTGCCGGTGCCCGCGTTCAGCGGAACCGACGTGGCCGTGACGGTGCCGGTCGGGAAGGTGCCCGTCGCCGCCAGCGTCCAGGTGGTGCCGTCCGCCGACGTCTCCACCCGGTACCCGGCGGTCGACGCCGTCGGGTCGTCACCACAGGTCGCGGACGGGTTGATCACCAGGTCGGTGGCGTCGACGACGTCCGACAACCGCAGCACGATCTGCTGGCCGGCCGCCGCCACGTCCGAGCCCCAGCCGTTGACCTGCGACTGGTCGATCAGCTTGGCCGGACCGCACCCGAACACCGTGTAGTCGGGGCCGGTGAAACTGACCACCGCTCCGCCACCACTGGAGGCCGCCCAGTCACGGCGCACCTGCCAGTCCGTACGCAGGGTGGTGTGGGACTTGATCTTCAGGGTCTTGGTGACCGTGTCGTATCCGGCGCCGCGAGCGAAGACCTTCGCGTACGTGCCGGGCAGGATGCCGTCGATCCGGTAGGTGCCGTCGGCCTGCGTGATCGCGGTGTAATCGCTGGCGAAGCCGGAGGCGTGCCCGCCGAAGCCGACGGTGAGACCGGCCGCCGGAGCGCCGGTGTCCTGGTCGGTGACCTTGCCGGTCAGCGAGCCCCGCGGGGTGTTCGGCGACGGCGGCATGGTGAAGTCCTCGACCGGCTGCGAGTCGTCGCCGTCCACGGTGGCCGCGAAGAAGCCCATGCCGCGCTTGGCGAACACCGACCAGATCGTCTTCTGCAGCTTGCCGTGGCTGACCACGAGGTCGGCGGCGAGGATCGAGTTGCGCATGTCCAGGAACGACGGGTTCGCCGGGGACAGCTCCATGGCCCGGGTCACCAGCGACTCGGCCTTCGTGCTGCCGACCGCCTTGCGCAGGTCCCACAGGGTCTGCGCCCAGATCTCGCCGTCCGCGTGCACCTCCGGACCGCCGATGATCTTGCCGAAGTCACCGTAGGTGTAGCCGCCGGAACCGGCTCCCGGGGTGCCCGGGCAGACGGTGGCCGGCGCGCCGACCGTGCAGTCCAGCGGCTCGGTGCGGATGGTGTCGCCGGCCGTCACGTACTTGCCGACGCGTACGTCTCCGATGGTCTTGGTGTCTTTCTCCAGGCCCTGGTCGACCAGGAAGCTGGAGCCGTACCAGTCGCCCCACGCCTCACCCATCGAGCCGGCCTGGACGTCGCCGAGCGTCGAGTTGCCGTTGGCGTCCACGACGAGACGGTTGGACAGACCGTGCGTGTACTCGTGGTAGACCACACCGGACTCGTCACCCGAGTTGCCCGCCAGGAACAGGTCGTCCGGCAGGAACAGGTACATCTGCATGGTCGGCGCGATGCCGTCCGGCGGGGTGCTCATGTTGGCGTTGTCGACGTGGTTGATGTCGGGCAGCCCGTTCGCGGTGTTCGCGCCGTCGTCGGACTGCGCCTGCACGGCGTCGCCGTCACGCGCCTCGAAGTTGCCGGCCGCCCGGGTGAAGCCGATCGGCGCCGCCGCCAGGTGGTCGTGCCAGGTGCCCAGGAAGTACATCATCTGGACGGCGTTCTGCTTGCGGTTGACCTGCCACGAGTTCGGGGTGTTCGGGTCCCACGAGCACTTGAACGCGGCCGAGCAGCGGCCCCCGACGGTCGAGGTGAAGTCGGTGAACGGGTACTCGAAGTCGCGCCGGCCGCCCTGGGTCGGCACCTCCTCGGTGGGGTTCGCGACGTTGTCGTCGTTCACGTCCGAGTAGACGTGCGCCACGTTGCCGTTCAGGTTCGGCGCATTGTCCGGCAGCCAGCGCCGCAGGTCGACGGTGCGCTGCGTGCCGCCCTGGGGCGCGCCCGGGTAGTTGGCGAACGCGTCGCCGGTGTCCGACTCGACCATGCTGTGCCGGTACAGGATCTGCCCGGTCGCCGCGTCGACCACGTGCTGGTAGCCCTCGTCCATGGCGATCGTCTGCCAGGCGAGGCGCGGGCCGGCCGCGGTGTTGAAGAAGACGAGCTGGGCGTTGCCGCCGTCGCTGAACGTGGTGGTCCTGGCCACATCGGTCCCGGCCTTGGTGACCCGGGCGCCGGACGTGCCGAACACATCCTTGACCGCTTCGGTACGGGCTGCCGGGGCACTCAGCGCCGGGCTGCCGGCGGTGGCGGGCAGCGACTTCAGCGGAGCCCCGTCGATCTGCAGCAGACGCCCGTCCTTGGTGACGTGCGCCTTGAGACCATTACCGAAAACCGGTACGCCCGCGACACTTTGGATGAAGCTCAGGTGGTGGGTGCCCTCGATGTCGACGTAGTCCTGCCGCAGTTTGAGGGTCTTGAGGCCGGCGTTGTCCAGGAAGAAGATCTCCGGGTGCGCTTTGACATAGCCGAGCGCGACGTCGACCGGCTTCTTGCGGCTGGGTTCGGTCAGGAAGCCGTCCAGCTTGGTGACCCGGCGCGGCGTCCCGGTCGAGCGGTCGATGTCGACGATTCCCTGGACGCCGAGCTGGTCACGCAACGTCTTGGCGGCGGTCGCATTGTTCGTCGTCAGTGCCCGCAGGGTCGCGGCGGGCGCGGCGGCTTCCGTGCTCAACGTCTCACGGCTGTCGTAGTCGGCCCGGCGCTGCGGTTCGTGACCGCCGGCGGCATGGGTGGGGGGGGGTGCCGCATAGGCCGGCGCGGACGCGACTCCGGCCAGCAACAATGTGCCCGCCGCGGCAGCACCTAATCGGCGGGAAACGGACGATGGTCGCAAAATTCAGCACCTTTCGACCAGGGGTTTTGATGAACACCCGTCAATGGCTGATGCTCTTGCGCATCGGGAAATATAACTAGACTGATGTCTGATTCTTTACCCGTTTGATATTTGTGTCCGGTTGACGCTCATCGCCGCCCGGGTCGGCGGTTTGCTGTGATCGGGCTAACCTGTGGGGGATGGCGGCGCAGCCGCACTTCGCCGATCTTCTGCGGCCTCATGCCGGAAGCGGCGAGAACGACTTGGAGGAGGCCCGTGACAACCCCGACCTGGGACGAGCCCGGTGGACCCATGCCGACCGAGGACTTTCGCGCCGCGACGCAGGCCATCATGGCCAACATCGAACAGGTCATCGAGGGCAAGAGCGCGACGGTCCGGCTGGCGCTGGCCGTCCTGCTGGCCGAGGGCCACCTGCTGATCGAGGACGTGCCGGGCGTCGGCAAGACCAAGCTGGCCAAGGCGCTGGCGCGGTCGATCGACTGTTCGGTGCGCCGGATCCAGTTCACCCCCGACCTGCTGCCCAGCGACGTGACCGGCGTCAGCGTCTACAACCAGGAGACGCGCGACTTCGAGTTCAAGCCCGGAGCCGTCTTCGCCAACCTGGTGGTCGGCGACGAGATCAACCGCGCGTCGCCCAAGACCCAGTCCGCCCTTCTCGAATCCATGGAGGAGCGGCAGGTCACGGTCGACGGCACGACCTATGAGCTGCAGTCGCCGTTCATGGTGATCGCCACCCAGAACCCGATCGAGATGGAGGGGACCTATCCGCTGCCCGAGGCGCAGCGCGACCGGTTCACCGCCCGTATCGCGATGGGTTACCCGGACCCGCGGGCCGAGCTGGCCATGCTGACCGGGCACGGTGCCCACGACCCGCTGAACGACCTGCGCGCGGTGGCCGACGCCGCGCTGGTCCGCCGGATGATCGCCGCGGTCCGCGACGTGCACGCGGCCGACGCCGTCCAGCAGTACGCGATCGCGCTGGTCACCGCGACCCGCGAGGCGCCGGAGATCCGTCTCGGCGGCTCGCCGCGGTCGACGCTTCAGCTCATCCGCACCGCGAAGGCGGTGGCCGCGCTGGAGGGCCGCGACTACGTGCTGCCGGACGACCTGCAGGCGCTGGCCGTGCCGGTCCTCGCGCACCGCATCATCCCGACCGCGGACGCGCAGCTGAACCGGCGCACCACCGACGCCATCGTGGCCGAGATCGTGCACCGGCTGCCGTTGCCGCACGAGCGCAGCCGTTCGCCGTACGACACCCGCAACACCGGCGGCGCCCAGTACGAGTCACGGGGGCGCTGACATGCGGGAGGCCTTGCGGGGATTGACCACGCGTGGCCGGTCCTTCCTGGCGGCGGCCGCGGCGGCCGGCGTCTCCGCGTTCATCCTGGGCGAGCGCGACCTGCTCCGGGTGGCGATCCTGCTGGCGGCGCTGCCGTTGCTCGCCGCCGCCTACGTCGGGCGCAGCCGGTACAAGCTGGCCTGCACCCGTTCGCTGGAGCCCGGCCGGGCCGCGGTCGGCTCCAGCGCGCGGGTCATCCTGCGCCTGCAGAACATGTCCCGGCTGCCCACCGGCACGCTGCTTTTGGAAGACCGTCTCCCGTACGCCTTGGGGAGTCGCCCACGGGTGGTGCTGGAGCGGCTGGGGGCACATCAGGCCAGTTCCGTGGCGTACACGGTGCGGGCCGACGTGCGGGGCCGGTATCCGATCGGTCCCCTGGTGGTCCGCCTCACCGACCCGTTCGGCCTGTGCGAGCTGACCCGCTCGTTCCCCAGCATCGACCGCCTCACCGTGGTCCCGCAGGTGCATCCGCTGCCCACGGTGCGGCTCGCCGGGGAGTACGCGGGCACCGGGGACAGCCGTGCCCGCTCGGTCGCGGTGCACGGCGAGGACGACGCGGCGACCCGGGAGTACCGGCGCGGCGACGACCTGCGCCGGGTGCACTGGCGGTCCACGGCCCGCACCGGCGAGCTCATGGTGCGCCGTGAGGAGCAGCCCTGGGAGAGCCGGGCCACGGTGGTCCTCGACGACCGGGCGTCCGCGCATCGCGGCGAGGGCCCCACCGCCAGCTTCGAGTGGGCGGTGTCGGCCGCGGCCAGCATCGCGATGCACCTGAGCCAGGCGGGATACAAGTTGCGCCTGGTCACCGGCTCGGGGCTGGACATCGACACCACCGAGGGCACCGCCGAGACCATCGTGCTGGACGCGCTGGCCGACGTGCGGACACAGAGCACTGGCGACATCTCGGTGCTGGTCGAGCAGGTGCGGCGGCGTTCCGACGGCGGCCTGGTGATCGGCGTGTTCGGCTCGCTCACCACCGCCGAGGCGCAGTTGCTGGCCGGGCTGCGCGGCAACGGTGCCACCTGCATCGGGTTCGCCATCGACAGCGCCACCTGGGTCTCGATGCCGCCCGGCGACCGGCAGGACTCGGACTCCGAGCATGCCGCCGCCGCGCTCGCGCTGGTCCACAGCGGCTGGCGTTCGGTGCCGGTCACGCACGGGGCGACGCTGCCCGCGCTCTGGCCGGCCGCGGCACGCGGCTCCAGCGGTTTCGCGTGGCGTGCGGCGATGGCCGAGACGGTGAGCGGGGTGATCCGATGACCGGCCGGCGTCGTCTCGGACTGATCGCGGCGGGTTCGACACTGCTCGCCGCCGCCCCGATCTCGTCGATCTTCGAGTCGTGGACGTGGCTGGCCCAGTGCATCCTGGCGGTCGGCTTCGTCGCCGGCGCCGCGCTCGGTGCCCGCACGCTGCGGTTCCCGGTCTGGGCGCAGGCACTCAGCATGATCGTGGTGCTGCTGCTCGCCCTCACCTGGATGTTCCCCAGCGGCCACGAGGTGCTGATCCCCACCCCGCGCACGTTCGAGCACTTCGGTGATCTTTTCACCCAGGCCGGGCAGGACACCCGGCAGTACGCGGTCCCGGTGCCCGACCGGCAGGGCCTGCTCTTCGTCACGGTCCTCGGCATCGGGGCGGTCGCCATCGCGGTCGACCTGCTCACCGTGGTGGCGCGCCGGCCGGCCCTGGCGGGCCTCCCGATGCTGGCGATCTACTCGGTTCCGGTCGCGGTGTACGTCGACGACGTGCCGGTGCTGCCGTTCATCATCGGCGCCTTCGGTTTCCTCTGGCTCCTGGTCTCCGACCACGTGGATCGCGTACGCCGGTTCGGGCGCCGCTTCACCGGCGACGGCCGGGATGTCGACGTGTGGGAACCGTCCCCGCTCGCGGCGGCGGGCCGGCGGCTCGGCGTGATCGGCGTGGCCGCCGCGGTGCTGCTGCCGTTGCTCGTCCCGACGATCAGCGGCGGGCTCCTCTCGCAGCTCACCCAGAGCGGCTCGGGGATCAGCCAGAACGGCACCGGCGCCGGCGGGGGCGGCCGGATCAACCTGTTCGCGGCGCTCAGCGGCCAGCTCACCCAGACCGGCGTCACCGACCTGGTCAAGGTCACCACCAACGACCCCGATCCGTACTATCTGCGTTTCGGGGTCGCCGACCAGCTCACCACGCAGGGCTTCGGCAGCCGCCCGCCGAGCGGCCAGCCGCTCGACCGGGGCCTGCCCGACCCGCGCGTCAACCCCGACGTGCGGTACCCGCAATACCACGCCACCGTCGAGGTCAGCGACAACCTGCGGCAGAACATGCTGCCGGTCTACAGCAACACGGTGAAGGTCAACGACGCCGGCGGCGGCTGGAGCTTCGACCGCAACCAGCAGGTGATCTACTCGACCCGCAACACGACGAAGGGCAAGAAGTACTCCTTCGACTACGTGCGGGCGCAGTACTCGCCACAGCTGCTGCGGCAGTCGCCGCCGCTGCCCGACGGCAGCCCGCTGCTCAACGCGTACACGGCGACGCCGCCGGACGCGACGGTGGACAACCTGGTCAAGAGGCTGACCGCGAACATCCGCAATCCGTACGACAAGGTGCGGGCGCTGTACAACTACTTCGCCAAGGACAACGGCTTCAGCTACAGCCTGACGACGCAGCCGGCGGGCAGCAGCTCGGAGATCGCGTCCTTCCTGCAGAACAAGGTCGGCTACTGCCAGCAGTACGCGGCGGCGCTGGCCTGGATGGTGCGCGAGGCCGGCATTCCGGCGCGGGTGGCGTTCGGCTTCACCAAGGGCAACGACCGCGACGGGACGACGTACACGCTCACCAACCGCAACGCTCACGCCTGGACCGAGGTCTACTTCGACGGGTTCGGCTGGGTGCCGTTCGACGCCACACCGGCGTCCGGGGTGGTGGGTTCGTCGCGCGCGGCGTACGCACCGGACGTGGACGCTCCCACGCCGGCCGCCACCGGTCCGACGGCTGGTGCGCTGCCCGGCGCGGTGCCGTCCGGCGGCCCGAGCGCGGGCGACCTGCCGCAACGCGGTCAGGGCGATCTGGGCGGCAGCGACCTGGGTGGCACGGGTGCCGAGGTCACCTCGACGAAAGGCCTGTGGTCGGTCGGCATCGCGGCTCTGATCCTCGCCCTGCTCCTGGTACCGGCGTTGCGCCGGCTCCTGGTGCGACGCCGCCGGCACGCCGCGACGGCACCGTCGGCGCCACCGGCGGTGGTCTCGTCGGCGGGCGCTCCGGACCTGGTGGTGACGGCGACGTCCACCCGGGCTCGCGAGGACGCCCACGCGGCCTGGGACGAACTCCTGGACACGATGACCGACTTCCGCATCCCGGTCGATCCGTCCGAGACGCCCCGGGTGACGGCTCAACGCCTCATCAAGGACGCGATCCTGCAGACGTCGCCCGCCGAGGGCGCCACGTTGCTGGGGTCGGCCGAGGAGCGGGCGCGATACGCCCGTAAGCCGTTGCAGGGTGCCGAGCTGACGTCGGCGCTGACCCAGGTGCGGAAGGGGCTGGCCCGCTCCGCGAACCGCAGGACCAGGATCGCCGCGGTCATCATGCCGCCGTCGGTGCTGCTGCGCTGGCGGTTGGCGCTGGCCGAGGGAAACACGCGGTTGATGGCCGCGGGCGGCCGCTTCGGCGAGAAGCTGGCCCGCTTCAGCCCTCGGCGCCTGCTCCCGCACCGGAACCGCTGACGCGGGTGCCGCCTCCCCGCCGGGGAGGCGGCACCGGCCGCGTCTTGGCGGGGCGGTGGATTGGTCGGCGATACAGTCGCGGCATGACCATGACCATGGAGTTTGCGCGGTTCACGGTGCGCGATGACGCCGAAGGCAAGCTCGTCGCCGACCGGCCCGCGATGCTGGCCGCGTTGCGGGCTCGCTTCCCCGGGTGTCTGGCCGCTTACCTGACCAAGGACGAGGACGGCACCTGGATCGATCTCTTGCTGTGGCGCAGCCGCGAGGAGGCCGAGGAGGGCGCCCGGCTGCTCAACACGGTTCCGGAGTGCGCGGCCTGGGTCGAGCTGATCGCCGAGGCCGGCGGTTTGCGCCACGCGGAGGTCCTGGACGCCTGGCCCGCCCCGAAATAACCGACAAGGCCGACCGGCGCCTTGCGGTGCCGGTCAGCGATGCCCCTCCGGGCGCTGACGCCAGCGGTCCTCGAGGCGATCGAGCAGACCGCCCTTGCGGGTCTGTTGACGGGTGCGACGGGTAGCGGTGCCACCCACGGCGCGCAAGTCGGGTGCATGGCCGCGACGGCGGGACTGCATCGCGAAGGCTGCGGAGCCCAGCATCACGATGAAGCCGGCCACGCCGAGGATCGTGTTGCTACTCACCGTCCCGTAGACGACCAGTCCGAGACCAAGGATGATCACGAAGGCGGCGACGAGGAGCCGGCGCCGTGCGTGGAAACGCGGGTCGTTGGCCCGCACTGCCGAGGCGAATTTGGGGTCCTCGGCAAGCGACCGCTCGATCTGATCGAACAGCCGCTGCTCGTGCTCCGAGAGCGGCACGGCATTCCTCCCCGGGCGCATCGTTGATGAAACCCACCCGGCCCCCAGGGCGGGGTCGGGGTGAAGCAAGGTAAGTGGCGCGGGACAGCCGTCGGGCTGCCTTACCGAGCAAGTCTACGAGGGGCTTGCCGGGTCGGAAAGCGGGACGACCGTCGAGTGCGGGTGATTTTCGGTCCGACGGAGATCACTTTGTCCCAAAAGACTGGCCGGACGCACGCTTGCGCGCCCGAATCGTGCGGCAATGGCGTCGGTCGCGGCCTCCGCCGCACGCCAACCATGCTCCGCCTCACCGAGCGTGAGCTGCCGCGATGTGGTCGACGCCGCGCTGAGACCCTCGACACGAACGCCGACGAGCCGAATGTAGTCGCGCGCGCCGAGCGCCCGGAACAACGCCCACGAGATCTCGAAAATCTCACGGGCCACATCGGTGCTGGCTCCGACCGTACGAGATCGATTGATCGTCCGGAAGTCGGCCAGCCGGACCTTGATCGCCACCGTACGCCCGACCACCCCGGCCGCTCGCAGCCGCGCGCCCACCTTCTCGGACAGGGCGAGCAGGCTCCGCTTGATCATCTCCGGGTCGCCGATGTCGGTGTCGAAGGTCATCTCGGCACCGATCGACTTCTCCTCCCGCTCCGGACTCACCCCCCGCGGATCCCGCCCCCACGACAGCTCGTGCAGATGCGTCGCGGCCGCCTCGCCGAGCGCGCCGCGGAGCATGCTCAGCGGCGCCCGCGCGATCTCCCCGACCGTGCCGAGCCCGAGCCGGCGTAACGTCTCCGCCGCCCGCTCCCCCACGCCCCAGAGCGCGTCGACCGGCAGCGGATGCAGAAAATCAAGAACCAGAGCTCCCGGTACGACGACGAGCCCGTCCGGTTTGGCCCGGGTCGACCCGAGCTTGGCCACGAACTTGGTGGGCGCCACCCCGACCGAACACGTCAGCCCCTGCTCCGCGACGATCCGCGCCCGGATCGCAGCGGCGATCTCGGCGGGCCGCCCGAGCAGCCGCTGCGCGCCCGCGACGTCGAGAAACGCCTCATCGGTGGACAGCGGCTCGACCAGCGGCGTCACATCCCGGAAGATCGCCATCACGGCCGCCGAGGCCGCGCTGACCGCCGCCCCGTCAACCGGCAGGAAGACGGCCCGCGGACACAGCGCACGGGCCCGGGCGGTCGGCATCGCACTGCGCACGCCGAAGCGCCGCGCCTCATAACTGGCCGAGCTGACCACCCCGCGCGGCCCCACCCCGCCCACCACGACCGGCTTGCCGCGCAGCTCGGGCCGATCCCGAACCGCGACCGACGCGAAGAACGCATCCATGTCGACGTGCAGAATCGTGCACCCCGCGTCGTCGGCATCCGGCCCGAAGCGCGGGTCACGCTCCCGAGGCACCGCTTGGCTGCGTCCCACGCCCGTGAGGCTAACCCGCCCCTCTGACATTTCCCGGGCCCACGCACCCGCCGCGACGGCATCACCCGGCCGGCACTCGCGCCGCAACGCCATCACCCGGCCGGCACTCGCGCCGCAGCGGCATCGCCTGGCCGACACCCGCCGGGCAACGGCTTCACCTGCTGGCGCTCGCGGCGGACGAGCGCGGCGCGGTCAGCGCGCCAGCAGCAGCGGAATCGTCATCTCGGCGGCGGTCACCGAGCCGTGGTGGGCGACCAGCGACGCCACCACCGGCGGCTCCCACCCGGTGGCCAGCGCCACCGTGCGTCCCTGGCACATCACGACGATCTCGCCGATACGGTCGCGGTGCTCGGTGGGCACCGCACCGAACCAGCCCTCGTCGATGACCTGCTCACGCGTACGCACCCAGGCCCTGTCCTGGAAAACCCCGCGCCAGGTCGCCATCACGTCGTCGCGGGCGCCGTCCGCGCAATAGAGATAGCGCACCCGGGGCTCGCCGGCGACCCCGGCCACCCCCTCTCGCAGCTCCGGAATGTCGGCCATGTCGAAATGCCCGGCCGGCGGGATGTTCATCTGGCCGTGATCGGCCACGACGAGCAGCGCCGATCGCGGCGGGAGCCCGTGCACCAGCCGGTCGAGCACCGCGTTCACGTCGCGGGCGGCCGTCTGCCAGGTGGGCGCGTTGACACCGTCCTCATGGCCGGCGCGGTCGAGGTCGCGGAAGTATCCGTACACCAGTGCCGGACCCCCCGCCGACAACGCGGCCAGCATCCGCTCGGCGACCTCGGCCCCCTCCGACGCCCCGACGAACACCGCACCGCGGTTGGCCGAGACGGTCAGCCCACTGCCCTCAAACTCTGGCCTGGTCACGACGGTGACCGCAACCCCGGCATCCGCGGCTGTGGAAAACCTCGTCGGGACCGGCTGCCACAGCAACGGATCAGGGTCATTGCCCCAGAAGATGTGGTTGAGCACCCGCCCGTCCGGCTGCCGCACGCTGAAACCGAGCACCCCGTGCGCCCCGGGCGTCACCCCGGTCCCCAAGGTCACCAGACTCACCGGCGTCGTCGACGGGAACCCCGAGGTCAGCCGCCCGGCGAAGCCGCCACCGCCGGCCGCGAGATCGGCGAGCACCGGGGCATGGGACGAGGCAAGCCCCAGCTGGTACGCCCCGAGCCCGTCCACCAGCAGCACACCCACCCGGTCGACCCCGTCGAGGTGCTGCCCGATCCCGATGACGTCGGCCGTCCCCGGCACCCCCAGCACCGCCGACAGACTGGGCAGAAGATCGGCGAGACTCCCCGACCCATAGGCGGGCCGCACCGGCGCGAACGCCTCCGCCGGCAGGCCGTCGTCCGGCACACCGATCAGCGGGAAGATATCGGGAATGTCGCCCGTAGCGGGCGCGGCACCGGACGCAGCGGCACTCGACGAGACAGCGGGAGAATCCACGCCAGAAGACTAAACACCAGACGGCGAGAGGAGCCCCCGTCGACCGCAAGCGGGGACGGTATTGGGTGCCGACTCACAGGAAGACGCGACAACGTGAGCCGCCGGGCGCCGCGTGGGCGAGCATCCCGCGGAACGAGAGCATCCAGGCGCCGCGTGGGCGAGCATCCCGCGGAACGAGAGCATCCAGGCGCCGCGTGGGCGAGCATCCCGCGGAACGAGAGCATCCCTTCGCCGCATGGCCGAGCCGGAGCGGACGGGCTAGACGGCCCGCCCGGCGATCACCGGCGGCGGGCGAAGACGTGCAGCTGGGACGCCATGTCGCGGAACGGTGGCTGCGCGGCCAGCTGCAGCTCCAGCTCGAGCAGGCCCTGCGGGTCCTCCTCGATCACCGACGCGGGCAGGAGGTCGGTCAGGACGCGTACGCCATGGGTCTGCTCGACCTCGAGCCCCGCGGAGCTCAGCAGCGCCGCCGCGGTCTCCACGTCGTAGCGCCGGCGCAGCGTGTCGCGGCTGCCCGCCCGGCCCTCGGGATCGGTGACCATCGCCGCCGCCGAGCGCAGATGCCCGTTGATCGCCCGGCCGAGGATCGCCGCCGCCTTGCCCGCGACCAGCAGACTCAGCGTGCCGCCCGGACGCAGCGCGGTGGCGATCGCCGCGACCACGTCGGCCGGCTTGTCGACCACCTCGAGCACCGCGTGACACAGGATCAGGTCGACGCTGCCCGGCTCGACCAGCCCGGCCAGTGCGTCGCCGTCGCCCTGGATCGCCTTCACCCGCTTCGCGACGCCCGCGTCCGCCGCGCGACGGGTCAGCGCCGCCAGCGCGTCGGGGCTGGCGTCCACGACGGTGACCGTGTGCCCGGCCTCGGCCAGCGGCACCGCGAACCCGCCCGTTCCGCCACCGACGTCGAGCACGGTGAGTGACCGGTCGGCATGCTTTTCCAGCTCACGGCGAAGCACCGCCCAGACGGCGGCGGTGCGGGCGGTCACGAGCGGTCGGGCCGTGCGCGTCGATGCGGTATCCACACGCGCAGCGTATCGGCACCCGCTCCGGATCGGCTGTTTCACCGGAAGTCGCGGGAAGCGGGCGTCACCGGCGGTGTCACCGACTCCAACCGGTCCGCCACCAGATTCAGCACCCCTTCCGCCTTCTCCAACCGCCCTCGCACGATCAGCGCCGAACTCGTCCGCGCCACCCGCCGATACCGCTGCCACAACCCTGGTGAGCAGGTCACGTTCAGCATCCCGGTCTCGTCCTCAAGATTGATGAACGTCACCCCACCGGCGGTGGCCGGCCGCTGCCGATGGGTGACGATCCCGCCGACCCGGATGCGGGTCCCCGCCTCCACCGGCCCCAGGCGAGCGATCGGCAACGCCCCCGCCTTGTCCAACTCGGCGCGGATGAACTGGGCCGGATGCGTGTCCGGCGACAACCCGGTCGCCCACACGTCCGCGACCAGTTCGTCCACTTCGCTCATTCCGGGCAGCATCGGCGCCGCCGTCCCGGTCACCGTGCCGGGCAGGCGGTCCGGCCGGTCCTGCGCGGCCGCTCCGGCGGCCCACAACGCCTCACGCCGGGAAAGGCCGAAACCCGCGAAGGCATCGGCGGTGGCGAGCGCTTCCAGGTGGGCGGTGGTGCATCCGGTACGCCTCGACAGGTCGGTCATGCCCGCGTACGGCCCGTGCGCGCGCCTCTCCGCCTCGATGCGTTCGGCGAGCTCGTCACCCAGCGTACGCACGCTGGAAAGACCTTGACGCACCGCCGGACCACCGAGTCCCCAGGCGTGCGGCGGCTCGCCGGGCAGTGCCCCCCACCTGGTCGTCGTGGTTGATTCGAGGGTGGCTTTCGCGTCGCTGAGGTTGATGTCCGGCCGGCGCACCTCGACCCCGTGCCGGCGCGCGTCGTCGACCAGGGACTGCGGCGAGTAGAAACCCATCGGCTGGGCGTTCAGCAGGGCCGCGCAAAAGGCCGCCGGGTGGTATCGCTTGAGCCACGCGCTGGCGTACACGAGATAGGCGAAGCTCATCGCGTGGCTTTCCGGGAAACCGTAGCTGGCGAAGGCGGAGAGTTTGCGGAAGAGGTCGTCCGCGAGCTCCCCGGTGATCCCGTTCGAAGCCATTCCCTGGTAGAGCCGTTCCTTGATCCGTTCCATCTTCTCGACCGACCGCTTCGATCCCATGGCACGGCGGAGCTGATCGGCCTCGGCTGGGTTGAAGCCGGCCACGTCGATCGCGAGCTGCATGAGTTGTTCCTGGAAGAGCGGCACTCCCAGGGTCTTGCCCAGGGCGTTGGCCATGAGCGGATGCGGCACGGTCGGCTTCTCGAGCCCGTTTTTTCGCCTTATAAATGGGTGAACCGACCCGCCCTGAATGGGCCCCGGCCGGATCAGCGCCACCTCGACCACCAGGTCGTAGAACACTCGAGGCTTGAGCCGGGGCAGCGTCGCCATCTGCGCGCGACTCTCCACCTGAAACACCCCGACCGAGTCGGCCCGGCAGAGCATGTCGTAGACCTCTTTGTCGGTGAGGTCCATCGAGCTGATATCCAAATCAGACTCGATCATGTCGTACGCATAACGCAGCGCGGACAGCATCCCCAAGCCGAGCAGATCGAATTTGACCAGCTCGATGGCCGCGCAGTCGTCCTTGTCCCATTGCAGCACCGTGCGCCCGGGCATCCGCCCCCATTCCACCGGGCACACCTCGATGATCGGCCGGTCGCAGATCACCATCCCACCGGAATGGATGCCGAGATGCCGGGGAAAGTTCTGCACCTCGTTCGCGAACGACACCACCTGCGCCGGAACGTCGTCCATCTCGACCGCCGCGACGCTGCCCCACCGGTCGATCTGCTTGCTCCACGCGTCCTGCTGCCCCGGCGAGAATCCGAACGCCTTGGCCATGTCCCGCACGGCGGACCGCGGCCGATACGAGATGACGTTCGCCACCTGGGCCGTGTGCTCCCGTCCGTGCAGCTTGTACACGTGCTGAATGACCTCCTCGCGCCGGTCGGATTCGATGTCCACGTCGATGTCCGGCGGCCCGTCCCGTTCCGGCGCGAGGAACCGCTCGAACAGCAGATTGTGCGCGACCGCGTCCACATTGGTGATGAACAGCGCGTAGCAGACCGCCGAATTCGCCGCCGATCCGCGTCCCTGGGCGTAGATGTTCTTCCGGCGGCAGAACTCGACGATGTCCCAGACCACCAGGAAATAGCCGGGAAAGCCCAGCGCCTCGATCATCTGCAATTCGTATTCGAGCTGCTCGTACGCCCGCGGGTGCGCTTCCGGCGGCCCGTACCGCGCCAGCGCCCCGCGCATGGTCAGTTCGCGCAGCCAGCTCATCTCGGTGTGCCCCGGCGGAATGGGGAAGTCCGGCAGTTTCGGCGCCACCAGATTCAGGTCGAAGGCGAGGTCCTCCCCGAACATCGCCGCCGCGTCCACCGCACCCGGATAGGCCGCGAACCGCCGCGCCATTTCCTCCCCGCTACGCAGGTGGGCGGTGCCGGCCGCGGGCAGCCAGCCGTCGATGTCGTCGAGACTGCGCCGGGCGCGTACCGCCGCAAGAGCGGTGGCCAGCCGGCGCCGCGCCGGATTCGCGTAGTGCACATTGTTGGTGGCGACCACTTCCAGGCCACGGCTTTCGGCGAGCTGGAAAAGCGCGTCGTTGCGGTCGTCGTCGTACGGGTCGCCGTGCGCGGTGAGCTCGACCGCCACATTCGGCTTGCCGAACAGCGCGACCAGCCGATCCAATTCGTACGCGGCGGCCGCGATCCCGTCGCGCGCCAGCGCCTTCGGCACGCTGCCTTTGCGGCAGCCGGTCAGCACCAGCACGTGGTCCTTCAGCTCGGCGGCGATGTCCTCCAATTCCCCGTACGCCGGTTTGCCCTTCTCGCCGCCCGCCAGTTGAGCACGCGAAATGACCCGGGCGAGCCGTGCGTAGCCTTCGTGCCCGTGGGCGAGGGCCAGCAGGTGCCGCCCTTCCGGATCGGCTTCCCCGTTCTGCGGTTTGCTCAGATCGAGCGATAGTTCGGCCCCGAATATCGTCGGCATGCCCAGTTCGCGGGCGGCCTGCGAGAAACGGACCACCCCGTAGAAGCCGTCGTGGTCGGTGACGGCGAGCGCGTTCAGTCCCAGCCGCGCGGCCTCCTCGGCGAGTTCCTCCGGATGACTCGCCCCGTCGAGGAAGCTGAAATTGGTGTGGCAGTGCAATTCGGCGTACGGCGTGGTCTTCTCCCGCCGCACGAGCGAGGGCGCCTGATACGGCTGCCGTTTCCGGCTCCAGGCCGGCGAATCACCCCCGTCCGCGTCGGCCGCGACCGGATCGACCACGTACTTCTTGCCGGACAACGTGTGCTCCAGCTCCGACCAGGACATCTTCGGGTTATGAAAGCTCATCGCACACCTCAGTCATAAATCGCCTCCACGACCCAGTGCCCGCCGGCCAAGGCCAGCAACAACGCCCGCCCGTCCACCAGGGCAACCTGGAACCGGGCCCGCCGCCGCGCCTCGTCCGGCGCCCACCAGCGCTCGTCCACCGGCCACGGCCCGGCCCACCCGCGAATCTCGATCGGCTGCGCCCGTTCCACCACCAGCGCCGCCGGGTCACCGGTCAGTTCGAGGCGCGCGCTGACCCCCACCGGCGTCCCGTCGGCGTCGAGCACCACGGCGGGCAGCGGTTCGACGGGCACGACGGCGGGCGCGGGCTTGGGCAGCCGTCCGGGCCAGGGCGGCAGGGCGGGCGGCGGCTTACTCGCTCGCCGCCGCTTCCCCGGCCGCACCGCGACGACCGTCACTACTTCTTCGTCGTCCGGCGCTGCCTCGGGCACCGGCAGCCAAACCACAGACCCGTCCCCCGTACGTTCGTCGCCCGCCCCCACCCGCGAAGCCTGCTCATGCCTCCTCTCCACCAGCCGAATCGGCTCGCTCGCCCGGGACAAAAGCGCCGTCACCGCCACGTCGGGCACCGGCTCGTCGTGTACCGCCGCCGGCGCCCAGGGCTCGCGTTCGTCCCCCCACGGCACCAGCCGCACCTGGTCGTCGGCCGAACGCCCACCGCCCAGCACCGGTGTGACCACCGCCTCCGGGCCGAGCAGGCCCTGCACCCGGCTGAAGGCCCGATGGGCGCGCTCCCGTTCGGCTCCCGCATCCCCCCAGAGGCCCGGCTGGAGTCCGAGATGGACGATCACGCCGTCCGGGACCAGCCGCAACCGCACCAGCCCCGCGGTGGGCCGGGCCTCCGCCCCGCGGCGCGCCCCGGTCAGCCACCCGTCCATCTGCCAGCGCACCCGCTCCGCGATGGCCGCCGCGGTCAGTGTGCCGTCGTGCCGCCAGACCCGGTGCAGTTCCTGCCCGTCCGCGGTGACCGCTTCGATGCCGAGACGGGTGCAGGCCAGCCCGTACGCCGCAAGCCTTTCGTGCAGTTTCTCGGCGAGCACCCGCCCCGCGAACGCCGCCACGTCCACCCGCTCGAGCGGCTCGTCATAGGTCTCGGCGACATCGAGGTCCGGCGGCGGCTTACGCACCGCGAGCGGCCGATGATCGCGCCCCGCCGCGAGCCGGTGCGCGAGCGCCCCGTCAAACCCGAACCGCGTCAGCACGTCCCCCGGTGGCAGCCGCGCGAACTCCCCCAGCGTCTTGATTCCCAGCCGCTTCAGCAGATCGACCAGCTCGGGCCGCTCGATCACCTCGATCGGAATGCCACCGAGAAACGCGCCGGTCTCCCCCGGCGGAATCAGCAGCCCGTCCCGAGCCGCCAGCCCCGCCGCGAACACCCCGTCGGCGACCCCCACCTGACTTTCCACCGCACAGGCCTCGGCGACGTGCTCCACGATCCGTTCCGCCGCGGCCTCCTCCCCACCGAAATACCGCGCCGGCCCTTTCGCCGCGAGCGCGCACTCCCCCGGCCGGATGACCTCGACCCCGACCGCGACCTCTTCCACCGCGGCCACCACCGGCTCGAAGGCCCGCGCGTCCCGAGCCGGGTCGTCCTCCACCACGATCAGCTGCGGGCACCGGCTCTGCGCTTCCCGGCGCCGCAGCCCTTTCCGTACGCCTTCCCGCCGCGCCGCCTCCGAACAGGCAACCACCCGATTGCCGCGCAACACGACAACCGCCTCCGCCCCCGGCACCCCGTCGACAATCTCCGCCGCGGTGACCGCCCAGTCCGGGCACCAGAGCAGGAGAGTCCGCACACCAGCAGCCACGGCTAGCCCCCCACCGCCGGGCTACCCCCGGCCAAGCCGCCCTCGCCGCCCGCCGAACCGTCCTCGCCGCCCGCCGAACCGTCCTCGCCGCCCGCCGAACCGTCCTCGCCGCCCGCCAAGCCGTCCTCGCCGCCCGCCAAGCCGCCCGCCGAACCGTCCTCGCCGCCCCCGGCCAAGCTGTCCTGGCCCGCCCTCACCACCGGACTCTTACCGCCAGTTCCGATCGCATTGCTCGGCAGACCTTCCAGCAGTGAGGTCGCCGATCCGGCACGTCCCGGCTCGGCTTTTCCCTTGCGCCGACGCCCTTTCCGCCGCGCGCCCCCACCCGCCAGGGCCAGCCCCGAACCAGCGGGCGAGGGCACCGAGCTCAACGCCCGCGAGCCAGTGCCGGTGGCCGAGACGACGCGGAGGGGCCGCGGAGAGGCCGCGGGATCGGCATCGGGAATCGCCGGCGTGGGTTCCGGGATCGAACCAGGCCAGGCCGGCGCCTCCAGCGGCCTCTCGCCGGCGACCGGCCGCGGCTTCTCGCCGGTGGTCGTCGGCCGGGCCGGCGAGCCCGGGCCGGCGGCGGTGGGGGCCGGCGGCGGGATCTGCCGGACCGTCACGCCCGGCAGCCACATGGTGAGCTCTTTGGGGCGGGCCGCCGCACCCCGCCCGCGCGCCAGAACGGTCACCTCACGCCGCCGCAGCCGCCCGTGGCCGGCGCCCAGCCCCTCCCAGTGGCCGTCGACGACGCGCAGGGTGACGTCGGCGCCGTCCCACCGGCCGAACGGCACCAGCACGCTGCCGCGCTGCCGGGCCCGGGCCACGAGCCGGCTGGTGATGGACGCCGAGATGGGCCCCGGCACGGCCGTGACCACGAGGTCCACCCCGTCGATCAGCGCGGCCACGACGGTAGGCCACTCCGGCCCCGGATTCGGCACGAGCGCCAGCCGGTCCAGGGCGATCCCGCTCTCCGCCGCGGCGAGGGCACCCAGCGAGGGCACCCCGACCACCGCGCACCAGGACCCCGACCGCGAAGCCTCGGCCAGCAGCGCCAGCAGCAGAGACGTCCCGCCGCTGGCCGGCGCCTCCCGCCCGGTGGCCACCGCGACCGTGCTCCCCCGCCGCAGCCCTCGGCTGGGCAGCAGCCCACTCAGTTCCGGCGCCACCGGAAGCACCCGGTGCACCCCGGGTTCGTCCGTGTCGCCCGCCGCCCGAACCAGTTCAGCCAGGGCGGCCGCACTGTTTGTCATGCGTCCGGCCATAGTTGTTGCCCCGCTCTGTCACTCCACCACGGCCCAAATCGCCGTATACCGGCGTCACGTAAGCGGTAAAACAATGCCGACGGTCAGGCAGCCAGGTGTGGTTGGTAGCTCAGACCCAGCGCCGCCTCGACCACGGTCACGAACTGCTCGGCCGCCCGCAAAAGGTCGTCCGCCTCACGGGTGCTCACCACTCGTGGAATGCCGGCCTCGGCGGCGGCACGTTTGCCGGCACCGAGCGCGAAATAGGTGGCCCAGTCGTTGAATTCCGGCGACACCAGCACGAGCAGCGACCACACACTGGTCACGCGGCTGCGCCGGGTCGGTGCGGCCGGGCGGGCACGCGCCGCGAGCACCGCGGCGGCCGCGCGCAGGGCCGCCAGGTGTGCCGCCGCGTAGCGCAGGCCGTCCGGCCGGGTATTCGCCGCCTCGACCAGCCCTTGCCGGGCGATCGTCAGCAGCTGAGCTGGTGTGCGGTGCGGCAGCATGTGCGCCGGGACCGTGGGCGCGTCCGCCAGCGCGGCCGCAGTCGGCGCATGCGCCAAGCCGGGGACCTGCATGAGTCGTCTCTCCTCGCGTGTTTCGCATCCGACGTGCCGGGTCGAACCGATCCGCTGCGGAGGAAGGCGCAGCAGTCCGTCAAGGGAGCCGGCCGGGTGTGAAGCTTCCCCACACCACACCCGGCCGGACCTCGCCGGCGGGCCCGCCGCCCGCCACCCGGGGGTCGGGGGCAGCGGACGACGGTCCTGCCTTGTCTGAAGGCGCCGGACCCGCGAATGCCCGGAGCCTTACGTGCGGCACTTCGCGGGTGCCGCACCGGAGGCCATGCCGCGAAACACGGCTCCCGCAGTTAGCACGGTCGTTCGAACTCTTCGAACATCCGTTCTAACTATGGAAGAGACTAGCACTGGGGTACGACAAAAAAGCAACCTCGGCGGCGCCCCGGCCTCTCGTGTCCGCCATCCACCAATCGAGCACCCCGACAACCACGCCGCACCGCCCAAATCCCCCAAAACAACCGCAGCGGCAGCCCGTCACACCGCGGCCGGAGACCCCGCGGCCGGAGACCCCGCGGACGGAGAGCCCGCGGACGGAGAGCCCGCGGCCGGAGACCCCGCGGCCGGAGACCCCGCGGCCGGAGAGCCCCCGACCGGCACCCGCAGGCAGCGGTCCCACTATCCGGACGAAAATGTCTGCATCGCGGACGATAGTCCGAACAGGACAGTCGTTTAGTCCCGTATTGTCCAATTTGCGGCCACCGATTCCTGCCCGATTTCCAGACCTTGGAGAGTTACGCCCACATACGAGCCGTAACTCTCCAAGGTCTCGAAAATCCGGCCGCGGCCACCAGATCGCAGACATTAAATGATGATAAAAGCGACAAAATCCATCTGTGCCGACGCCCCCAAACGGCGAAACCGAACTACCGCACGCCCACAGCCAGCACCTTCTCGAAGTTGAGCTCGTTGTAGACCACCTCGCCGTACGGCGGAATCTCCTCGTACCCGCTGTGCCGATACAACGAGATCGCCTCGGTCAAGCTGCTGTGCGTCCCCAACCGCAGCCGCGAAATCCCGTGCGCAACCGCGTCCGCCTCGAGCTCCGCCAGCAACCGCCGCCCCAACCCCAGCCCCCGCGCCGAAGCCCCGACCCACAAATGACGAATCTCCGCCACCCCGGGCGCCGGCATCCGCTCCCAGCAGACGCACCCCACCGCCGCCGAACCCTCACGGGCCAGCAGGAACGTCCCGTCCAACGACCCGGGCGGCACCAGCCCAACGGAGGGGTCGTACCCGGACGGGAACCGAGAAGCCAACTCCTCCGCGTACTGCTGCAGGCACGCCCGCGCCGCCGGATCGTCGTCCGGCACCGAAGAGATCGTCACCGCCCCCAGCCGCAGCAACCGGCGGATCACATCCTGCGCCTCGATCAACCGCTCCCGCTCGCCTGACGAAAGCGCCCCCAGCAGCGAAGACACACTCGACCGGGCCCGCGCGTCCAGATCCGCCCGCTCCCGCGCACCCGAGGACGTCAGGACAACGGTCCGCACCCGCCCGTCCGACGGATGCGGCCGCACCTCCACCAGCCCCTGCCGCGTCAGCGTCCGCAACAGCCGGCTCAGGTAACCCGAGTCGAGCCCGAGCCGCCCGCGCAGATCCCGGACGTCGGCACCGGATCCGATCTCGAACAGCACCCGCGCCTCGCTGAGCGGCCGCCGACCCCCGAGGTAGTGGTCGCTCAGCACACCGAGGCGCGCCGTGTAGTACCGGTTGAACTCGCGCACCCTCTCGACCTGGTCCATTGAAGGATGCTAACCCCGATTTCTCTGACTCAGGTCAGAGACTTCTGCACGACCGCCGTGGTCAAAACCGGCGAAGAGTCAGGAACCACGTCTTCCGTACGCCACACCGCCCGATCCAGAAGCACCACGGCGAGCGCCACGACGATCCAGGCACCGAACCCGAGCCACAACATCCGGTCCACATCCGAAGAATCCGAAATGTCCGAATACCCGAACGTAGCGGGAGTGACCGCCCCTTGCGTGACGTGGAACAGCATCGTCAGCAGCACACTGCCCCGCGACCGGCGGAACAGCCAGCAGTAGACGATCGTGATCACGAAGGTGGTGGGCAGCCCGACCCAGCCGACCGGGTTCCCTTCGCCCGAGAAGACCAGCGGAAGATGCCAGACCGCGACGATCACGCCGAGCACGAGGGCCGCCGGCAGCGGCGCAATCATGAACCGCGGGTAGGCGTAGCCGCGCCACCCGGGCTCCTCGCCGAGCGGCCCGTCCAGCGGGTTGATCCAGCGCACCGCGAACGCGACGGCCACCGACCCCCAGGCCATCGTGGACAGCGACCACGACGTCCCGCCCAGCCCGGCGTTCGCCCACGCGGTCCCGAAGATCACCGCGAGCGGTAACCCGACCGCCGCCAGATAGCAGTACCAGGGCACCCGCCACCGGATCATCCGGGCGCCCAGATCGCGCAGCCCGGCCCGGCCAACGGAGATCGGCAGCACGATCAGCGCGGAGGCCAGCGGCGCGATCGGCAGGAAATTGGTGCCGGGCAGTATCCCCGCGGCGTAGAACGGCCACGGCAGCCAGCCGATGACAAAGGTGAGCACGAAGAATGTGGGAAGCGGCCAACGCCGTACGAAAGTAAGCATGGGATAGACGCTCGCAGCGCGACCACCGCCGCAACACCGGGCCCACTGGCCGTCCGGGGGTACGGGTTTCTGGTGGATCCGGCTATCGTGACCTGCATTGACGCCCTCGCGTTAGGCCGCAGCGCGACGGCCGGCCGCACGGTGCTCATCGGCCTGGGTGGTCTCGCCGCCGTGGCGATGTCGGTCGTGCTCGGCGCGGCGACGGATCACGTCGATTCCGCGGTGCTCTTCGTCTGGCTCATGACCACGTACATCGTCAGCGGCCTGGTGGCCTGGCACCGCCGCCCGGACAGCCGGTTCGGTCCGCTGCTGATCGCCGTGGGTTTCGGCGCCGGCCTGTCGAACCTGGCGTGGTCCACCAATCCGGTCGCGTTCACCGTCGGCCAGGCGTTCGACCTGCTCGTGGTGGCCCTGTTCCTGCACGTCTTCCTCGCCTTCCCGACCGGCCGCCTGCCGAACCGCGCGACCCGTTTGCTGGTCGGCGCCGCCTACGCGGTGTCGATCGGCCTGCAGGTGACCGCGATGCTGCTCGGCGCGTTCGGCCCGGACGATCTGCTCGCCGTCGTCGACGCCCCGGACGCGGCCGGCATCGTCCACGCCGTCGAGCTGCTCACCCTCGCGACGCTGCTGCTGGCCGGCGTCGCTTTCCTTGCCGTACGCCGCGGCGCCGCGCACCGACGAGCCACCAGAAACCTGGTCGATTCGTTCTCGCTGGGCCTCGTCTCGCTCGCGGTGCTGCTCGTGATGGGCGTCTTCGCCGGTCCCGGCTTCCCGATCGTGCAGCGGGTGACGATCGCGATCCTCGGCCTGGCCCCGGTCGCCTTCCTGATCGGGCTGCTGGACGCGCGGCTGGCCCGCACCGGCGTCGGCGACCTCGTCGTGGACCTGCGCGATGCCGACGGCGACCTGCAACCCGCGCTGGCCCGCGCCCTGCGTGACCCGTCCGTGTCGCTGCTCTACTGGCTGCCCCGATACGAACGGTGGGTCGACCAGGAGGGCCGCCCGGCCGAGGCACCGGCGGTCAAGCGCGTGATCCGTCGTGACGGCGAGCCGATCGCCGCGATCGTCCACCACCCTTCGCTGGCCGACGAGCCGGAACTGCTGGACGCGGTCGTCGCCGCCACCGAGATGGTGCTCGACAACGGTCGCCTGCGCGCCGAGCTGCGGGCCAGCCTGGCCGAGGTGCGGGGCTCGCGGGCACGGGTGCTGGAGGCGGGCCGCCAGGAACGCCGCCGCCTGGAACGCGACCTGCACGACGGCGCCCAGCAGCGTCTGGTCGGCCTGTCCCTGCGCCTCGGCATCCTCGAGGAGCGCCTCAAGGCCGACGCGGAGGCGCGCACGGCGGTGACCGAGGCCAAGCGCGAGGTCGCCGCGTCGCTGGCCGAGCTGCGCGACATCGCGCACGGCCTCTATCCCGCGGTGCTGACCGGGCACGGCCTCGCGGTCGCGCTCGAGTCGGTGGCCGGGCAGGCGAGCGTCCCGGTACGCCTCGACGTGCGCCTCCCGGAGCGTCCGGCCGAGGCGGTGGAGGTCGCCGCGTACTACGTGGTCTGCGAAAGCCTCACCAACATCGACCGCCACGCCGCGGCCACCACCGTGACGGTCGTGATCGAGCGCCGCGGCGACCACCTCGTCGTGGAGGTGCGCGACGACGGCGTCGGCGGGGCGGACACCGCGAACGGCTCGGGCCTGCGCGGGCTGGCCGACCGGGTGGAGGCGCTCGGCGGCACGCTGCGGGTGTGGAGCGCGTCCGCGCACGGCACCCGGATCCGGGCGGAGCTGCCGTGCGGGTAGTCATCGCCGAGGACAGCGTGCTGCTCCGGGAGGGGATCGCCCGGTTGCTCGGCGACGCCGGGTTCGACGTGGTCGCGCGCTGCGGCGACGCGGAGGAGCTGCACCGGGCGGTGGGCGCGCTGCAACCGGAGGTGGCGATCGTCGACATCCGGATGCCGCCCACGCACACCGACGAGGGGCTGCGCGCGGCGGTGGCGATCCGGGCCGCCCACCCCGGCGTCCGGGTCCTCGTGCTTTCCCAGTACGTCGAGCCGGCCCTGGCCTTGCGTCTGTTCGCGGACTCGGCCGACGGCGCCGGATATCTGCTCAAGGACCGCATCAGCGACGTGGCCGATTTCGTCGGCGCGGTGCACCGGGTCGCGGCCGGCGGCACCGCGGTCGACCCGATGATCGTCTCGGCACTGGTGTCGCGCCCGCGCCCGGACGATCCGCTGCAGCGGCTGACGCCGCGCGAGCGTGAGGTGCTGGAACTGATGGCCACGGGTCACTCCAATCAGGGCATCGCCGACCGTCTCGTCATCACGCTGCGCGCGGTGGAGAAATACGTCTCGACGATCTTCGGAAAGCTGGGCATCCCGGCGACCGGCGCCGAGTCCCGCCGCGTCCTGGCGGTCCTCCTCTTCCTGCGCGCCGAATAAAGGAGCAGGCATGGATTTATCCGTTGTCATCACCGGTGCGAGTTCCGGAATCGGTCTCGCCGCGGCCGAGCAGTTCGCCGCCCGCGGCGACCGGGTCTTCCTGATCGGCCGCCATCCCCGCCGCCTGGCCGAGGCGGTCGAACGCGTCACCAAGGCCGGCGGTGGCAAGCCCGCCTGCGCGCAGGCCGACTTCGAAGACCTTTCCCAGGTACGCGATCTGGCCGCCCGATTACACGACGAGGTCAAGACGATCGACGTCCTCGCGAACAACGCCGGCGGCATGATCAAGGACTACCGGGTGACCGGGGACGGCTACGAGGCCGCGATCCAGAGCAACCACCTGGGCCCGTTCCTGCTGACCACCCTGTTACGCGATTGCCTGAGCGGCGCCCGGGTCGTCACCACCTCGTCCCGCGCGCACCACGACGGCCGGCCCGACCCCGCCGACTTCCACAAGGACCCCGGCTACCGGCATCGCTACGGCGCGGCGAAGGCGGCCAACGTCCTGTTCGCCGCGGAACTGGCCCGGCGCTGGCCGGACGTCACGAGCGTGTCCTTCCACCCGGGCGTGGTCCGCAGCAACTTCGGCGAGGGCCCCCTGGTACGCCTCTTCTACCGGTACGCCCCCGGCCTGGTTCCGGCGGACCGGGCCGGCGAGCAACTGGTCTGGCTCGCCACCGCCCCCGCCGACCGCCTGGTCAACGGCGCCTACTACGTCGGCCGCGAACCCACGCAACCGGCCGCACACGCGAGTGACCCGGCCGTCGCCGCCCGATTATGGGAGGCCAGCGAGGCAGCGGTCCGGGCAGAATGACCGGATGGACTCACATCCCAACGTGACGGCAGTGCGCGGCGCGCTGGCCGCGGCCGGGGGCAACGCGCCCGAAGTGGTCATCCTCGACGAGGCCGTGCACACCGCCGCCGCGGCCGCCGCCGCCCTCGGTGTCGAGGTCGGGCAGATCGCCAACTCGCTGATCTTCGACGCCGACGGCGAGCCGTTGCTGGTGCTGACCTCGGGCGCGCATCGGGTCGACACGGATCGCGTCGCCGCCGCGTTGGGCATCACCCGGCTGCGCCGCGCCACCCCGGAGTTCGTCCGCGAGCACACCGGCCAGGCGATCGGCGGGGTCGCGCCGCTCGGCCATCCGAAGCCGGTGCGGACCGTGGTCGACCGGGACCTCGCGAGGTTTCCGGTGATCTGGGCTGCCGGAGGCGTACCGCGAGCGGTCTTTCCGATCTCTTATGCCGAACTCGTCCGGGTAACCGACGGCCTCGAGGCCGACGTCGCTTGATCACCCTGCATGTCTGGCGGGTACGCCGTGTGGCCCCGGCCTTCTTCCGCATGGCGCTGTCCCGCAGGCCGCCGCACGCGTCGTTCGCGAAGTTCGTCGGCACCGCGAGGGGTTTCCGGCCCTCGGACGCCGATCTCACCCGGTACGCCGCAATCACCGTTAGCGATTCACCGGTTTTGTTCCCAGGCTGGGACCGCCTGGCGACGGCCCACTGCCGGGTCGACCTCGCTTTGCTGTCCAGCCGGGGCCGCTGGTCAGGCACCGAACCGTTCGGGACACCCACCACGGATCCCGGCGGCATGGTTCTCGCTCTGACCCGCGCCCGCCTGCGCCCGGCCAAAGCTCTGACCTTCTGGCGCGCCATCCCCCCGGTCGCCACAGAGCTGGACAAAGCGCCCGGGCTCCTGGCCCATTTCGGCATGGGGGAAGCGCCGATCGGCTGGCAAGGCACGGTGAGCGTGTGGCGCGGCTCGTCGGACCTGACCCGCTTCGCGTACCGTCAGCCGGAGCACCGCGCGGTGATCGCGCGTACACCCGCCGACCGGTGGTATGCGGAGGACCTCTTCGCCCGGTTCGCGGTGCGCGAGATCAGCGGCGACCGTTCGGTGCTGGGCTGGGTGGCCGAGGAAGAGGCGGGACGGAACCGATGAGGCTCGTGGCGTGGCAGCCGGACGATCTGCTGCGGCGGCTGGACGACGTGGTGGACGTCTACGGCGAGGCGATGGGCTACCGCCAGGAGCTGCTGCAGACCCGGCGCGGTTACATCGGTGCCCACGTGCGCCGCCCCGGTTTCCGCGCGGTGGCCACCCTCACCACGGACGGCCGCCTGGCCGGTTTCGGGTACGGGTACACGTCCGGCCCCGGCCAGTGGTGGCACGACCAGGTGCGCAGCGCGCTCGACGACCCGTCCCGGGCGTACTGGCTGACCGACACCTTCGAGGTCGTCGAGCTGCACGTCCGCCCGGCCGCGCAGGGCCACGGCGTCGGCGCGCGCCAGTTGCGCGCCCTGCTCGCGATGGCCGAGGGATCGACCGTGCTGTTGTCCACGCCGGAGGCCGACGAGCAGCGTTCGCGGGCCTGGCGGCTGTATCGCCGGTTCGGTTTCGTCGATGTGCTGCGCGACTTCATCTTCCCCGGCGACGAGCGCGCGTTCGCGATCCTGGGGCGTACGCTCCCGGTCACCGAGCGGGCCGCCGAGGACGCCCCCGGCATCGTCGGCATGTGACCCGTTGCGTCACCGCCTTCCGTGGATTCTGCTGGCCGTCCTGGTCCTGTGCCAGATCTGCTATCCACTGACCGGCGGTGACGTCCGGGCCGGCCTGACCGTGGCGACCGTGCTGCTCGGGTACCTGCTGTCGGTGTCGCATGCCCTGCTCACCCGGGGCACCCGCGCGGCCCTCGCGCTGGTCGGCACCGCGACACTGGGTGGTTTCGCGGTCGAGGCGCTCGGCGTCGCGACGAGCTTCCCGTTCGGCACCTACGACTATTCGGGCAGGCTCGGGCCCAAGCTCCTCGGCGTCCCGCTGATCATCCCGCTGGCCTGGACCTGGATGGCGTGGCCCGCCTGGCTCGCCGCCGTCCGGCTGACGCGGCGCCCGTGGCTGCGCATCGTCACGGCCGCCGTCGGCCTGGCCGCCTGGGACCTCTTCCTCGATCCGCAGATGGTCGCCGAGGGTTACTGGCGCTGGCAGTCGCCCACGCCCGCGTTACCCGGCGTGCCGGGTATCCCGATCGGCAACTACCTGGGCTGGCTCGGGTTCGCGCTGGTCCTCATGACGGCCCTGGCCGTCCTCGGCCAACGGGCCATCGAACGACCCCTCCGGAGTGACGCGCCGATCATCACGCTCTGGTTTTGGACGTACGCTTCGTCGGTGCTCGCCCACGCGGTTTTCCTCGGCCTTCCGGCGTCCGCGCTGTGGGGCGGCATCGTGATGGGCGCCGTGGTGATCCCCTTGGCCGCGCGCCGGCGGTTCCGGTGAAGTGGCTGGTCCTGCTCCCGTGGGTGGCGCTGTTCGCGCACACGGTGATCAATTCGTTACTCCTCCGGCGGGTGCCCGCCGGCGGTGCGGTGACGGCGGAGAAGGTCGCGGTGCTGCTGCCACTGCGTAACGAGGCGGACCGTGTCGGCCCGTGCCTGAACGCGTTGCTGGCTCAGCGAGGCGTACCGGACCTGGAGATCTGGGTTTTGGACGACAACTCGACCGATGACACCGCGGCGGTGGTGCGCGCGCTGGCCGGCGACAAGGTCCATCTGCTGAGTGGCGCGCCGCTACCGGCGGGGTGGCTCGGGAAGCCGTACGCGTGCCGGCAGTTGGCCGACGCCGCCTCCGAAGCGACCGTCATATCCTTTGTGGACGCCGACGTGGTCCTGGCTCCCGACGCCGTGGCGGCCGCCGTCGGATTGCTGCGCCGGACGGGTGTCACGCTGCTGTCGCCCTATCCGAAGATCACCGGCGCCGGGCGGCTGGTCCAGCCGCTGCTGCAATGGTCCTGGCTGACGTTCCTGCCGTTACGCGCGATGGAACGCTCGCCCCGGCCGTCACTGGCCGCTGCGGGCGGGCAATGGCTGGTAGCGGACCGTGCCGGCTATGCGGTCGCGGGCGGTCACGCGGCGGTGCTCGACTCAGTTCTGGAGGACGTCGCGCTGGCCCGGGCGATCAAGCGGTCCGGCGGCCGCATCGCGCTGGCGGACGCGTCACCGGTGGCGACCTGCGAGATGTACACGTCCTGGCCGTCGTTGGTGGCCGGCTACAGCAAGTCGCTCTGGGCGTCGTTCGGCTCCGCCCCCGGCGCCGGCATCGTCGTGGTCACCCTGCTCCTCCTGTACGCCTCCCCACCCCTCGCCGCCGTGCTGCTGCTGGCCTTCGGGAGCGTCTCGTGGGGCGTGCTCGCGCTGGTCGCGTACCTGCTCGGCGTCGCCGGCCGGGTGGTGACCGCCCGCGCGACCTCCGGCCGTGCCTGGCCCGACGCCTGGGCGCAGCCGGCTTCGATCGCGGTTTTCGCGTGGTTGGTGGCGCGCTCCTTCCGCGTGCACCGTCGCGGCACACTCACCTGGCGGGGGCGGCCGGTATGACGGGTGTCGGCGCCGACCTCACTCGGGCAAGGCGGTGGCCATGAGCCGCATCGTGGTCATCGGGGCGGGCGTCGGCGGGCTGACCGCGGCGATCCGGTTGGCGTCGGCCGGGCACGAGGTCGTGGTGCACGAACGCGCGGCGGTGCCGGGCGGGAAGCTGGGCGTCTACTCGCGGGACGGGTTCGTCTTCGACACCGGGCCGAGCCTGCTGACGTTGCCGCAGGTCTTCGACTCGTTGCCGGCCGGGGCCGAGGCGCTCGACCCGATCGTGCGGCACGTTTTCCCGGACGGCACGGTCCTCGATTCGTGCTCGTCGCACGAGGAATTCCTGGGCCGCATCACGGCCGCCTTGGGCCCGGCCGCGGCCGCCGACTGGCACCGCTTCTGGGGGCGGGCCGAGCACATCTGGCGCGCGTCGTGGCGCTCGGTATTGCGGAAGCCTGTCACGCCGGCGTCGCTGCTGGCCCTGTCCTGGCGCGTGGGCGACCTGGCGGCGATCGCGCCGCGCCGCACGCTGAGCGACCTCGCCTGGCACTACCTCCGGGATCCGCGGTTGCGGATGATGGCGGAGCGCTACGCGACGTACGCCGGCGCCGACCCACGACGCGCGCCGGCCGCCTTGGCCGCGATCCCGTATGCCGAGCTGGAATTTGGCGGCTGGTATCTGCCCGGCGGTTTAGGCACGCTGGCGTCCGATTTGGCGGCCCGCTGCAAATCCCTGGGCGTGGCCATCCACCTAAACTCCGAAATTTCGGAAATTTCGGTTTCGAATCAGCCCACCCGCGTGACCGGAGTCCGGCTGGCCGACGGTGGTTTCGAAGCCGCTGACTTTGTGGTGTCCAACGTGGACGCCCTGACCGTCTACCGCGACCTGCTGCCCACGCCGTCGCGGCTGGCCCGCCTCAGCGACCGGAGCCTGGCCGGTTTTGTGCTTCTCCTCGGCGTGCGCGGTCGGACGCCGGCGCTGGCCCACCACAACGTCTTCTTCCCGCGCTACTACCACGCCGAGTTCGACGCGATCTTCGGTTCCGCCGGGCGCCGGGCCACGCTGGCCTCCGACCCGACGATCTTCGTGACGCGGGCGAACGATCCGGCTGTGCATCCGCCGGACTCCGAAGCCTGGTTCGTCCTGGTCAACGCCCCGCGCCACGGTACGGCCTGGTCGGCCGTGGACTGGCAGCGTCCGGGGCTGGCCGAGGCGTACGGGCGGCATGTCTTGAATGTGCTCGCCGGCCGGGGCGTGGAGGTGCGCGACCGTCTGCTGTTCATGGAGACCCGCACCCCGCACGACCTGGCCGTGTCGGCGGGGGCCCCGGGCGGCGCCATCTACGGCACGGCGGCGACCCTGGTGCGCCCCCCGAACAAAGGTCCGGTCGGCAACCTCTACCTGGTCGGCGGCTCGGTCCACCCGGGCGGCGGCCTGCCCATGGTGACCCTCTCCGCGCAGATGGTGGCCGACGAGATCGGCCCGGCTCGCTGACTACTTTCCGGAGTGCGCCGCCAGGAACGCCTTCGCTATGCCCGACGCCAGGTCGGCTGAGTTCGTCGCGGGAATCGCCGTTCCGCCCGTCGTGCTGGCCATGTTGGACAGTGCCTTCATGTTGGCGTCCGGACCGTACCCGACCGCGATGATCGAGACCGGGGCGGCCGGGTCGATCTCGGCTTTCAACCGGTCCTGGAACTGGCCCTCGGTCATCGCGAAACGGGACTCGCCGTCGGCGCCGTCGGTCAGGACCACGATGAACGTCGCGGTGCCCGGTTTGACCTTCGCCTGCATCTCGGCGGTCGCGTCCAGCACCGACTGATACAGCGGCGTCCCGGCCGTGGTCTCGGCCCGATAACCCTCCATCGCCGACGCCAGCACGTCACGGCGCGGTTTGCCGGAGATGTCCGCCGTCACCGGGCCGAACGGCACGATCTCGCGGTGCGCGGGGCTCGTCGGCGCGGCGGCCCCGAAATACCACATGCCGATGCTCGTATCGTCGCCGAACAACTCCGACGCCGCCTGGCCGGACGCCCGCAACAGCGCCGCCCGCGTGGTCTCCCGGCCGGACGCGTCCTTGATCTTGTCGTTCATCGAGCCGGACGTGTCGATCAGCAACAGGACCTGGGAGGCCAGCGAGCGGTACCCGGCCCAGGCACGAGTCTTCGCCAGGAGCGCGCGCGGATCGGTGGGGATCGCGACCGCGTTCTTCTCGGCGGACGTGCGGAACCCGGCGTCGGTCAGCTGCGTGCGCCCGATCGCCGACCGTAACCGCTCGGCCAGATCACCATGCTCGGTCCCCCGGGCCACCGCGAACGGATAGTCCACCTCGACCACCGCGTCGGTGGGATACGCACCGGCGAGCGCCACCGTGTGCCCGGCGTTCTGATACGCCTTGAGCTGCTGTTCCGTCGTCGGGAACACGCCGAAGTTGTCGACCACCTTGCTCGCGTTCCACTCGCCGGCGACCTTGGCCAGCATCGACGCGGCGTCCGCGCCGGTCTCGGTGAGCCGGCTGCGCAGCGTGAGCGCCTTGAGCTCGGCGATCCCCTTGTCCGCGGTGGTGTGCTCCATCGCCTTGTTGACCGCGAGCACCGACAGCATGCCGACCGTGCTGCGTTCCGCGTCCGGCATGGACACCGCGGGCAGACGCTGCTCGGCGGCCGCCGTCGTGAGGCCGGCCCACGACGTCTTGTCACCCTTCGCGTACACGCCCTTCAACACGGTGGGTGCGGCGAGGACGATGGGCGTACGGGCGAGGGGTGCGCCTTTCGTCTCGTACGCCGTCCCGAAGCTCATGCCCAGCCACACGCTGCTCGACGGGATCCACACGTCGGGTTTGCGCTGGCCGGACACGGTGGCGAACGGCTCCTCGGCGACCACCTCGACGGCGGGGCAGCCACCCCGCGGCGGGCCGATGGTGGTGGCCGCGTCACGGACGACCGGCGCGATCTCGGGGGCGGCGGCGACGCGGAGGGCCGCGGGCGGGCACGACGTGCCGGACGGCCGCGTCAACGACTGCGACGGGTCGGCGACCGGGTCGCGCGTGTACATCCACCACGTGGTGCCGCCGGCCACGGCGACCAGGATCAGCACCACGGACGCGGCGAGCATCAAGCGGCTGAGGCTGTTCTCCGGTGACCGATGGTGATGAGGTCCCCATTCGGGTGGATCGATCCCCGGGTCACGCTCATGCCGCGAGATGTCGGACATGCCACCGCCCTTCGCCTACTCAAGGTCAACTTTTCGCTACGCAAGGTTGAGCGTGCACGAATCTTAGTCACATATTCACCGGCGACAACCTTCCTGGACCGGTTGGCACATTCAGCCCGTACGCTGCGGCCTTGTCACGGCGAAGAGCAACAGCTCGCCGTCCGAGCTGAGGCCCGCGGGTTCGCGCGCCCATCCCCCGTAGACGCGGTCCACGTCGAACCCGGCGTCCTCCACGGTGGACCGTAATTCCGCTTCGGTACGGAAACGGAGGGTACCGGAGCTCGTCAGTTGCTCACCGCCGGTGAAGGCGTAGTGGTGCGCCACCGTGACGGTCGGCTCGGCGGCGTCGGTCACCTCGTCCCAGGCATCGACCGTGACGCCGTCCGGCAGAACCACCGTGCGGCGCGATTCGACCGGGTTCCACGTGGTCCACCGGGCGAACCCGGGATCGCGGCTGTCGAGGATCAGCCGCCCGCCCGGGACGAGCGCCCGCCGCAGCCGCACCAGCACCGACGACCACTGATCGTCATCCACGAACAACTGCGCGACGTGATCGGTGAGCAGCACGGTCTCGTACGCGCGAGCGTCCAGCACGTCGGCCGCGCCCTCGACCCAGCGCACCCGGGCGGCTCCGGGTTTCCGGCGCGCGGCGTCCAGCGCCGGCGCCGCTCGTTCCACCGCGGTGACCTGGTGCCCGGCCGCGGCCATGGCGATCGCGAGCCGGCCGGTGCCGCAGCCGAAGTGCAGCACGCGCGGCGAGATGCGCTCGGCCAGCGCGGACATGAAGAAGTCGTGCTCCCAGCCCCACACGTGCTCGGCGTCGTAGACCGCCACCATCCGCGGGTCACTGAACTCGGCACGCAACACATGCAGGATGCTAAATCCGTATACCCCTCGATCAGAAGGCTCTACAGGGGACGAACGCCGACCGGCAGCTCCTGGGTGGCCACGTGCGCCAGCAACGTCGTACGCAGGGCTTGTGCGGCATGGGGCAGCACCGAGCGTTTGCGATGCGCCAGAGCGATGGTGCGTTGCATGCCGGGCGATGCCAGCGGCGTCGCCCGCAGCCGGGGGCGGTTGACCAGCACCATGCTCGGCACCAGCGCGACCCCCAGCCCGGCCTCGACGAACGCCAGCACCGCGTCCATCTCGCCGCCCTCGACCGCGAACTTCGGGGTGAACCCGGCGGCGCGGCAGGCCTCCAGCGTGACGTCGCGGATGTCGTAGCCGGACCGGAACATCACCAGCGGCACGTGTTCCAGCTCGCTCAGCGAGATCTGCGGGTTCGGCGAGGGCGGCGGGGCGTCCCAGACCGACGCGACCACCAGGCCCTCGCGCAGCACCGGCGTCGCCTCCAGCGCCTCGTCGACGCCGCGCGCGGGCTGCACGATCAGGGCCAGGTCCAGCGTGTGCGCGGCCAGGTTGTCGATCAGATCCTGCGAGCTGCCCTCGTCGATGAAGAGCTGGATGTCCGGATGCGCGGCCCGGAACGTCCGCAGCACGTCCGGCACCAGCGACGAGCAGAGACTCGGGGTGGCGCCCAGCCGCACCTCGCCGCGGCGCAGGCCGATGAGGTCGCGAACCCCCTCGCGGGCCGCGTCGGCGTCGGCGATCATGCGTTGCGCGATCGGCAGCAGCGTCGTGCCGGCCTCGGTCAGCGTGACAGCCCCCCGAATCCGGTCGAAAAGGGGCGCGCCGAGGCTCGCTTCGAGCGTGTGAATTTGTTTACTCAAGGTCGGCTGTGAAACGCCTAAACGTTCGGCCGCTTGGGTGAAATGCCGGGTTTGTTCTAAGGCGAGGAAGTAGCGAAGCTGCTGGAGTTGCACCTCAATAGCTTATCTCTATGGTTACTACGATGATCATGCATTAGACGAATCGCCGCGACCTTCCTACCGTCCAGTATGTGGCGGTGGATACGACTACCCGGAAACCGGCGACGCCCGCTCCGGTGCAACGCAAGAAGCCCTCCTCGATCGGCCTGAAGATCCTGATGGCGGTGACCGGGATCCTGCTCGTGCTGTTCCTGTACGCGCACATGATCGGCAACCTGAAGATCTTCTTCGGTGAGACCCCGTTCGATCACTACGCGCACTGGCTGCGGACGATCGGCAACCCCGTGCTGCCGAACCAGTGGTACCTGTGGATCCAGCGCGGCGGGTTGACGATCGCGGTGATCGGCCACATCGTGGCGGCCACGATCCTCTACGGCCGGGCGCGCAAGGCCCGCCCCGTGAAGTACGCGCACCGGCCCAAGGTGCAGGGCAGCTACGCGGCGCGCACGATGCGCTGGGGTGGCGTGATCGTGGTGCTGTTCGTGATCTACCACATCCTGGACCTCAGCACGCTGACGCTGAACCCGAACGCGCAGAGCGGCAAGCCGTACGCGAACATCGTCGCCGACTTCGCACCGAGCCGCTGGTACGTGACGCTGTTCTACACGCTCGCGATCGTGGCGATCGGTTTCCACCTGCGTCACGGACTGTTCAGCGCGGTGCGCACGCTCGGTCAGCAGACCGCCCGGGGCGAGCGGCTCGCCCGTACGACCGCCTTGGTCCTGTCGTTGGTTTTGGTCGTCGGTTACCTGTCGGTGCCGTTCGCGGTTCTGACCGGATTGGTGGGTTGAGCAATGACTACCGAGTATTGGCACGAGGGCGACCCGATCGCCGACACCGCGGCGCCGGACGGCCCGATCGAGACCCGCTGGGAACGCCGCAAGTTCTCGGCCAAGCTGGTCAACCCCGCGAACCGACGCAAGCTGACGGTCATCGTGGTGGGCACCGGCCTGGCCGGCGGTTCCGCGGCGGCGACGCTCGCCGAGGCCGGGTACCGCGTCAAGTCGTACTGCTACCAGGACAGCCCGCGCCGCGCGCACTCGATCGCCGCGCAGGGTGGCATCAACGCCGCGAAGAACTACCGCAACGACGGTGACTCCGTGTACCGGCTGTTCTACGACACGGTCAAGGGCGGCGACTTCCGGGCGCGCGAGTCCAACGTGTACCGGCTCGCCGAGGAGTCGGCGAACATCATCGACCAGGCGGTGGCGCAGGGCGTGCCGTTCGCCCGCGAGTACGGTGGCCTGCTCGACAACCGGTCGTTCGGCGGCACCCAGGTGTCGCGCACTTTCTACGCCCGCGGGCAGACCGGCCAGCAGTTGCTGCTCGGCGCGTACCAGGCGATGGAACGGCAGATCGCGCTCGGCAACATCGAGATGAACGCCCGCCACGAGATGCTCGAACTGGTCATCGTGGACGGCAAGGCCCGCGGCATCGTCGTGCGCGACCTGGTCACCGGCGAGATCACCACGGAGATGGCGGACGCGGTCGTGCTGGCCTCGGGCGGTTACGGCAACGTCTTCTTCCTGTCCACCAACGCCAAGGGCTGCAACGTCACCGCGTCGTGGCGGGCGCACCGCAAGGGTGCGTTGTTCGCGAACCCCTGTTACACGCAGATCCACCCGACGTGCATCCCGGAGTCGGGTACGCACCAGAGCAAGCTGACGCTGATGAGCGAGTCGCTGCGCAACGACGGCCGGGTGTGGGTGCCGTTGCGGGGCGACGACAAGCGGGCGCCGGGCGACATCCCGGAAGAAGAGCGCGATTACTACCTTGAACGGATTTATCCGTCATTTGGTAATCTTGTTCCCCGGGACATCGCGTCGCGCGCCGCCAAGAACGTCTGCGACGAAGGCCGCGGCGTCGGGCCCGGCGGCCTCGGTGTGTATCTGGACTTCGCGGACGCCATCTCGCGGCTGGGCCGCGACGCGGTCGAGGCCAAGTACGGCAACCTCTTCGAGATGTACCAGCGCATCACCGGCGAGGACCCGTACGTCGTCCCCATGCGGATCTACCCGGCCGTGCACTACACGATGGGTGGCCTGTGGGTCGACTACGATCTGCAGTCGACGATCCCCGGACTGTTCGTGGTCGGCGAGGCCAACTTCTCCGACCACGGCGCGAACCGGCTCGGCGCCTCGGCGCTGATGCAGGGCCTCGCCGACGGTTACTTCGTGCTGCCCAACACGATCAGCAACTACCTGGCAAGCGGGCCGTTCCCGGTCGTGTCGGACGAGGACGCGGCGGTCGTCGAGGCGCGCCAGGCGGTCGAGGACCGGATCACCAGGCTGCTCGCGGTCGACGGCGACCGCACCGTCGACTCGTTCCACCGCGAGCTCGGCCACATCATGTGGGAGTACTGCGGCATGGAACGCACCGAGGAAGGCTTGACCAAGGCCATCGGGCTCATCCGCAGCCTGCGCGAGGAGTTCTGGACGCGGGTGAAGGTGCCCGGCACCGGCGAGGAGCTGAACCAGAACCTGGAGAAGGCCGGCCGGGTCGCCGACTTCTTCGAGCTGGGCGAGCTGATGTGCATCGACGCGCTGCACCGGCGGGAGTCGGCCGGCGGCCACTTCCGCGCCGAGTCGCAGACGCCGGACGGTGAGGCGCTGCGCCACGACGACGAGTTCAGCTACGTCGCGGCCTGGGAGTACGCGAGCTCCTTCCCGGACGGCAAGCCCACCCTGCACAAGGAACAGCTCGAATTCGAGTACGTCCACCCGAGCACGCGGAGCTACAAGTAATGGACATCAAGGTACGGGTGTGGCGGCAAGCCGGTCCCGCCGCGGACGGCAAGATGGTCACCTACGACGTCAAGGACATCTCCGCGGACGCGTCCTTCCTGGAGATGCTGGACGTCCTCAACGAGCAGCTCATCCTCGACGGCGACGACCCGATCGCGTTCGACCACGACTGCCGCGAGGGCATCTGCGGCATGTGCAGCATGGTGATCGACGGGACACCGCACGGGCCGGAGCGGGCCACCACGACCTGCCAGCTGCACATGCGGCACTTCAACGACGGCGACGTGATCGACGTGGAGCCGTGGCGGGCCGCCGCGTTCCCCGTTGTCAAAGACCTGGTCGTGGACCGCACCGCGTTCGACCGGATCATCCAGGCCGGCGGCTACATCAGCGCCCCCACCGGGACGGCCCCGGACGCGCACGCCATGCCGATCCCGAAGAAGGACGCCGACGCCGCGTTCGAGGCGGCCACCTGCATCGGCTGCGGCGCCTGCGTCGCGGCCTGCCCGAACGGCTCGGCGATGCTGTTCACCGCGGCGAAGGTCGCGCACCTCGGCCTGATGCCGCAGGGCCAGCCGGAACGCGACACCCGCGTGCTGGACATGTTGCAGGCCCAGGACGACGCCGGCTTCGGCGGCTGCACCAACATGGGCGAGTGCACCACGGTCTGTCCGAAGGGGATTCCGCTCACCCTGATCGGGCGCCTCAACAGTGACTACCGCAAGGCGGTCACGCGAAAAAGCTGAACTCCCCTCACCAGGAGGCCGGGCACAATGGCGTGCCCGGCCTTCTGCCTTCCCCGTTTCCCGTACGCCGTCGGCAGGGTGCCGTTGTGTTCGGTTGTTTGTTCGCGCCTTGCCGCCAGTTGATCAGCGCCTGATCCGGTCGAGGGCCGGCTGGATCGGCGATGTGTTCACACGCAGGACCACGGCCCCGGCCAGCGCGGCAAGGACCGCGACAGCGAGCAGCACAGCGCGGGCGCCGGCCGCGACCAAGGCCGACCCCAGCGGGATGGAGAGCGCGATCGGCCCGAACATCACCATGTTCGACGTCGCCGCCACGCGGCCCAGGAGGTGATCGGGCGTCTCGGTCTGAACGGCGGTCACCGCGGCGATCAGCGTCCACGGCAGACCCAGCCCCACGACGACACTGCCGGCGATCATCGCGGGCCACCACGGCAGACACCACATCAGCACGCCGCCGGCGAAGACCACGACGCCGCCGCCGGCGATGACCCTCGGCGACCGCCTGGCGAGCAGCCGACCCACCACCAGCCCGCCGACGATCGAGCCGGCGCCCTGCGCGCTGGTCAGCAGCCCAAGGTGGGCCGCCGACAGATGCAGGTCATGCACGATGCGGGCGAGCACGGCCGCGGTGCTCACCCCCGACAACGTGATCGCCACCGCGGCGACCAACACCGGGACGCGAACCGCCGGCTCACCGAGCAGCAGCCGAACCCCCGCCCAGACACCACGCGCTCCGCGCGCCGCCGCGGAGGCCGGCGCCTCCCCCGGCCCGGCGAACGCGTCCGAAGCCTGCCGGGCGACTCCGGAGACCTCCGGCCCAGCGGATGCCTGCGCACCCGACCCAGCGGATGCCTGCGCACCCGACCCAGCGGATGCCTGCGCACCCGACCCAGCGGATGCCTGCGCACCCGACCCGGCAGACGCCGAGACTCCCGGCCCAGCGGATCCATGCGCGCCCGACCCGACAGATCGGGTCGCACCCGACCCGGCAGATCGGGTCGCACCCGACCCGCCGGATGCTCGGGCGGCGCTTCGGAGGCGGATCAAGGCGTAACAGACGGCGCTCAACAGTGGCATCGCGGCGCCGATCAGGATCACCGGAGTGGGCCCGCGCCAGGCATACAAGCCCGCCCCGGCCAGCGGGGCCAGCAGCTTCATGCCTTCCTGTGCGCTCGTTCGCCAGCCGTTGACGTCGCCCAGCAGAGACGGCGGGAGGGCTGCCGGGAGGATCGCGGACTCACCGGCGTCCAGGACGATGTAGCTGACGCCGCGCACCAGCAGCACCGCGAAGATCAGCCAGACGCCCGAAGCGGAGTCGATCGTCAGCAGCGTCAGGAACAGAACGCCCAGGATCAGGTCGGACCAGATCAGCAGCGGGCGTCGCGGGAGCCGGTCGACCAGGACGCCCAGCCACGGCGCGGCCAGCGACGGCCCGTACGTGCAAATGCCGATCAGCGCCGCCAGCCCCACCGAGCCCGTCAGATCGAAGATCCAGATGCTGGCGGCCAGGCCCATCATCGTGCTGCCGAAGCCGGACAGCAGCGAGATGACGACAAAGAGCGCTGCGTTGCGCCGCATCCGGGCCTCCCGAGGGACTTGAGCCGAGTGCGCTCATCCTCGGGAGTTGAGCGGCAATCTGTCAAGGTTGAGGTGCGGCGGCTTCGAGTGCTGCCCGCAGCCGGCCCACCGCAGCCCGGGAGGGACCCGGCAGGGCCGCGGTGACCTCCGGCGAAAGGTCTCCAACAACGGCAGCCGCCAGGGAGAACAAGGACCCTCCGGGAGCGTCCGCGCTAGCCTCGAGCGTCTCCCGCACCAACGCGGCCCGGACGAAACGCCGGTCCCAGCGGCGATCGGCCCCCACCCGGCGGTGGAGTTCGGCAGCCGCGGCACGCAGGCCCGCAATCCCTTGCCCGTACGCCCGATCGAGCTCGGCACGCACCCCCGCCGACGCCGCGGTAGCGAGCCGCAGCCGGCGCTGCTCCGCGGCCTGCCGGCTGGTCAACCCGAGTGCGTCAGCGATGTCCGCCCAGGTGGCACCCTCCCGCCGAGCGCGGTCGATGAGCGCCAGCTCCTCCGCGTCAAGCCGCGCACGCGCCGCCGGCACAGCCCTCAACTCAGCCAACTCCGCCACGCCAGCAGCCTACCTATGTCAACATCTGATTGACAATCGAGACAGGCAACGAGACCCCGCGAGATCCAAACGAGGGCTGCGCCCGCAGCCTCAAACGTCGGCGAACAGCCGTTCCCACGCTGACCCGTTCCCGCGGCGACCCGTTCCCCGGTGACCCGTTCCCGCGGTGACCCGTTCCGGCGGTGACCCGTTCCCACGGTGACCGTTCCCACGGCGACCCGTTCCCACGGTGACCCGTTCCGCGGCGAGCCATTGCCACGGCGAGCCAGGCCGGCCCGATGCGCACTTGGACCATGGCCGCGGAGATCGTCCCGCTCGCGCGCGATCCACTCGCCGTCAGCGCACCTGCCCGGCCTTCGGCGACCGTTGACTGTCAGCGGTCCCACTTCGTGGGACGCCACAGCCACATCGCGGACTTTTTGTGAACCTTGGATAGTTGCGCCCACATACGAGCCATAACTCTCCAAGGTCCACATCCAGCCCGGAAAACCGGCGGGACAAAGCACGCATCACCTGACAAAGAATTCCTCCACAATGGATGCGGGTCCCACATCGCGGACGTCGGGTCCAGGAGGTGGTCACCGCTCTCAGTAGGCGGCCGCCCTTCCCACATAATGGAAGCGCCCCGCGCGCCACTGCGTCAGGCCGGCCAGCCAGCGTCCCAGTCGATCGGGTAGGCCACCGGAAATACCAGTCGATCGGGTAGGCCACCGGAAATATCGGATATGCGTAGTGTGGGCGGGCAGCACGGCGCATGTCCCGACCACAGCGCTATCTGGGATATGCGTCGCGCGGGCAGCAACGCGCCGCGTCGGCTGGCCACAGCGGCAACGCGGCGCCGTGGTGGTCGACGACGGCGGGCGGTTCCTGACAGCACATTCGCGGCGCTGGCGCCAACAAACCGCGTGACCCGCCTACAACGCCAACCCCACACGCCAGACGCGCTCGGCAACACTCCGCGACTCCCGGCAACAACGCGCGCGGCAACGCACCCACCACCTCGGCCACAGCCGCAACCACACACGCCCGACCCGCGCGGCACACGCCTCGACTCGCGCGCGCGGCACACGCCTCGACTCGCGGCCGCGGCGCCGACCAGAGCCGGCGCCGGCGGGCTGGACGGCGCGTGCCGGGCCAGGGAAGGGCGGAACGTCGCCGCGCTCTTTGGCCGGCAGGGACGAGAAGCTGGCGTTCGCTCGCGAGGCGGGCGCCGACGACAGCGTCTGCAAGCGCGGTGGGCGGCATGAGTGGGGCCGCCGGGAGCGGCTAGCGCCGCGGGCCCGAGCGCGGACTCCGCGCTCTCCCCCGGGCCGGAATCACGCGCGGCGCGAACGGTCCGGTCAAGCCGCCGCCGAGAGGGATG
>NZ_JABBNC010000030.1 GCF_012933445.1 Actinoplanes sp. TBRC 11911 | reverse complement strand
GTATGTGGGCGCAACTCTCCAAGGTTCACAAAAATCCATGATGTGACCGCGGTCTCCCACATAGCGGGACCGCCCCGCCGTGAATGGATCGCCACAGCGCCTCAGCTCTGGCACCACCGCGCCACCGCGCGCAGGTCACTCACCGCCTCCCACCACGGTTAGGACTTACTCGCCTAAAGAGGCTGGCGGCTGACACATCGCACGTTCCACGGCGACAGGTAGCGGACACCAATCCCGCAACGTGTGCGGCACGTGCAGGCGGCAACCGACCGGCTCTCCAAGGCCGCGGGGCTGCCCACCTGGCTCCGCGATCTCATCCTGCCGATCGTCGGCCCCAAGGCGTACCGCGACACGTACGGCCCGCTGAGAAGTTAGCGGTTGGCCGGACTGAAGTGCATGTAGTCCTGCAGGCTGCGCCACATACCGCCCCAGAAGAAGCCGTTCGCGGTGAACGCCCGCACCGCCCCCTCCGGATGCATCATGCCGATCTTGTACTGGTCGCGGTCCGCGTAGTACGTCGACGTGCCCCGGAACATCGGGTTCTGCATCGGATTCACGTCGACCGCATACCCGTACGCGTGCTGCGACCACGTCCGCGTTCCGGCCACCGCCCGGCAGTTGTAGCCGCCGGTCACGATGCTCATGTCGGTCTCGCCGGGCATGTTCTCCGACATCGGGGCCATCGCCATGATCCGGAAGCGCATCCGGTACAGGGTCTGGAAGGCGTGCTGGGTGCGCACCGCGATGTCGCTGCGCACGATCAGGCTGCCGTCGTGGTACGCGCCCTTGAAGTCCAGGTATGACACCCACACCCGGCGCAAAAGCGAAGGGGCGACCGGGCATTTGCGTACGGGATTCCAGCCGACCGATGCGGGCGTGACGGCCTCGATCCGGGTACGCCACGCCGGGAGCCGTCGCGGCGGCCGGTTCAGCCGGAGCACCTCGTCGACGTACACGGGATAGGGCCGCAGAACCTGATTCCAGCGGGCCAGATCCGCTGTCCGCAAACCGTACAAACGGGCGACCGAGGACATCGTGTCACCGGGGCGGACCACGTGCCAGACGCGGCCCGCCCCGGATGCCGATGCGGGTGTCCCGAAGGGCGACAGAACCAGCAGGGCGGACACGAACGCGAGCAGGATTTTCTTTCGGCGCACGGTTACCGACCGTACGAAAACGCCCCGATGATCGCAGCCGAAACGTGAAAATCCATCAGGACTCGAGGGCCACCGGGATGGGCTCGAGCGTGAGCGTGACCGCGGTGCCCGGCGTCAACTGATCCAGGCTGGCGCTGGCCACCTGCGCCACCACCAGCACGTCCCCGACGGTGACGGTCACGCGGCTGGTCGGCCCGAGGAAGCTGCTGGTCAGCACGCGACCCTCACCCTCCTCGGCGGGCGTCACCGACACGGCCTCGGGCCGCACCAGCGCGGTGACCGACCCGGCGGCCGACGCACCGTCGATGATCGGCAGCCGCGCCCCGAGCACCGAGACCTGGCCGTCCACCACCGTGCCGGGCAGCCGGTTGCTCAGCCCGACGAAGTCCGCCACGAACGCCGTCGCCGGCGTCCGGTAGATGTCGGCGGGCGCCGCGAGCTGCTCGAGACGACCCGCCCGCATCACACCGACCCGGTCGGCGACGGCGAGCGCCTCCTCCTGGTCGTGCGTCACGATCAGCGTCGTCGTGCCCACCTCGGTCTGGATCCGGCGGATCTCGTCGCGCAACTGCACCCGCACCTTGGCGTCCAGCGCTGAGAGCGGCTCGTCGAGCAGCAGCACGGTCGGTTCGATGGCCAGGGCCCGGGCCAGTGCGACCCGCTGCTGCTGCCCACCGGACATCTGATGCGGGTAGCGCCCGGTGAAGCCGGAGAGCCCCACCAGATCGAGCATCGAGGCGGCCCGTCCGGCCTCGCGCCGCCGGCCTCGCAGCTTAAGCCCGAACTCGACGTTCTCCAGGGCGGTGAGGTGCGGGAACAGGCTGTACGCCTGGAACACCATGCCCATGTCGCGCTTGTTCGCGGGCAGCGCCGTCACGTCCTTGCCGCCCACGACGACCCGGCCCTCGTCGGCGTCCTCCAGGCCGGCCAGCACCCGCAGCGCGGTGGTCTTGCCGCAGCCGGACGGCCCGAGCAGGGCGATCAGCTCGCCCGGTTCCATCTTCAGGTCCAGATTGTCGAGGGCGTGCACGCTGCCGAACGTGCGGCGCAACCCGTCGAGGTGAACGGCGACGCCGGTCATGAGGCCCCCTTTGACCCTTTAACAGAACGCTTCTCGAACAGGGACAGCAGCATCAGCAGGACGAACGCGAGCAGCAGCGCGACGAACGACACCGCGACCGACACGGTGGCGCTGTTCTTGCCGACCAGTACGAGCACGACCTGCAGGTTGGTGCGGTTGAGCAGCGACGCGATGGTGAACTCGCCGAGCACGAGCGCGACGGTGAGGAACGCCGCGGACAGCACCGCCGAGCGGATGTTCGGCAGCACCACGCTCCACATCACCTTGGCGTAGCCGGAGCCCAGGCTGCGGGCCGCCTCGGCCAGCGTCTTCACGTCGATCGCGGACAGACCCGCGTCGATCGCCCGGTAGGAATAAGGCAACACCAGGACCGCGTACGCGAAGACGAGCGTCAGCGACGAGCCGCCCAGGAAATAGTTGACCCAGGCGTAGACCGGTGCCAGCCCGACGACGAGGACGATCGCCGGAATGGTCAGCGGCAGCAGGCACAGGAACTCGATCAGTCGCCGCACCTTGGGCAACCGCAGGCGTACCCAGATGGCGGTGGGCACCAGCAGCACGAGCATCAGCACGGCGGTGAGGGCCGCCTGGCCGAGCGACTGCAGGATGCCATCCGTCAGATCCGGATACTTCTCGGTCAGTTGCGACCAGTGCACCAGCAACGGCCACGTGGAACTGTCCCGGGTGGAGAACTCGACCATCGCCGCGAGCGGCAGCAGGAAGAAGATGCCGAGCACGACGAGCACGATCCAGCGGAACACGCTCTGCCTACGCGCCCGGCGCGCGATCACGCCAGCCACTTCGCGGTCCTCCTCTCCAGCAGCGTGTACAGGCCCATCACGATCGACACGATGATCACCATGCCGAGCGCCATGGCCTTGCCCAGGTTCGCCTGACCGAGCACCACTTCACTGGTCAGCGCGCTGCGGATCTGCAACGGCACGATCGGGTTGCCCTGGCTGACCAGGGCGGCCGCCGTGGCGTACGCGGAAAACGCATTGGCGAACAGCAACAGGGCCGAGCCGAGGAAGGCCGGCGCCAGCAGCGGACCGGCCACCTTCACCCAGTACTGGAAGGTGGTGCCGCCCAGGCTCTCGGTCGCCTCCCGCCACTGTGGCCGGATGCCGTCGAGCGCGGGCAGGAAGACGATCACCATGAGCGGGATCTGGAAGTACGTGTAGACCAGCGTCAGACCGGGCAGCTCGAACAGCCAGACGCCGTTCGAGTAGATGTTCCAGTGCAGGTGGTCCTGCAGCCAGACGGTGACGAACCCGGAGATGCCGATGGTGGCCAGGAACGCGAAGGCCAGCGTGACGCCGCCGAACTGGGCGAGCACCCCGGCCGCCGCGGTGACCGTGCGGCGCAGGATGCCGCCCGGCTTAGCGGTCGCGATGGCGTAGGCGAGCAGCGCCCCGAGGATCGCGCCGACCAGGGCGCTGATCACCGACAGCAGGATGCTGCGGCCGAACGCGTCGAGGATGTAGGAGTCCTTGAGCGCCTTGACGTTGTCGAGGGTCACGCCGCCGTCGTCACCCGCGAACGCCCCGAAGACCACGACCAGGGTCGGGATGATCAGGAAGATCGTGACGTACGCGAAGAACGGCAGGGTGCCCAGCAGCGCGGCGCCCCGCAGGCGTGGCCGGACGGCCACGCGCTGCGGGGTTGCCGAGATCGCCTCAGCCAATTGCCTTGGCCCAGTTCGTGGACAGGTACGTCTTGGCCGTCGCCGACTGCGCGTCGGTCGGGAAGACCGGGGTGCCCTGGACCGTGGGCAGCGCGTCGTACTTGGCCTTGTCGATCGTGCCGGCCTTGACCATGGCGTCGGCGCGAGCCGGGCGGGCGCCACCGGCGAGCCACAGGTTCTGGCCCTCGTCGGAGTACAGGTACTCCTCCCACAGGCGGGCGGCGTTCGGGTGCGGCGCGTCCTTGCTGATGGCCTGCACGTAGTACGAGCCGAGCGCCGCGTTGTCCGGGACGAAGACCTTCCAGGTCGGCGTCTTGGCGGTCTGCGCCGCGTTCAGGTAGTCCCAGTCGAAGACGACCGGGGTCTGACCCGCCTGGATGGTGGCCGGGGTCGGGTCGACCGGCAGGAAGTTGCCGGCCTTCTTCAGCTGGCCGAAGAAGTCGACGCCGGGCTTGATGTTGTCGGCGGTGCCGCCGTTCGCGATCGAGACCATCTGCACCGCGGAGAACGCGGAACCGGCCTGCGTCGGGTCACCGTTGAGAGCGACCTTGCCCTTGTAGGCCGGCTTGAGCAGGTCGGCGAGCGACGTGGGGGCCGGCACCTTCGAGCTGTCGTAGCCGACCGACATGAAGCCGCCGTAGTCGTTCACCCAGGTGCCGCTCGCGTCCTTGAGGTTGTCCGGGATGTCGGCGAACGTGGTCACCTTGTACGGGGCGAACTTGGCGACGTTCGCGTTCGCCACGGCACCGCCGAGGTCGAACACGTCGGGCGCCTTGTCCTGGCCCTTGAGCTGGTCGGCAGCGTTGATCTCGTCCTGGCTGGACGCGTCCGGCTGAGCCGAGTTGACCTTGATGCCGTACTTGTCGCCGAACGCCTTGATGATCGCGCCGTAGTTGGCCCAGTCCGGCGGCAGCGCGATGACGTTGAGCTGCCCCTCCTTCTTGGCGGCGGCGACCAGCGCGTCCATGCCGCCGAGGTCGGCGGCGCTGGTGGCGGTGGCCGCCGAGCTCGTCGACGCCTCGGTCTTCTTCTCCGGCGGCGAACAGGCCGCGACCGCGGCTATGGTTGCGGCCGCGAGGGTCACGGCGAGGGGTCGGATCAGGGTGGTGCGCACTCTTGTGAGTCCTCTCTCAGGCCGCGCACAGTGGGGTGTGCGCGCTGGGAGGGATCATTGGTGCACCGGGTAAGGGAAAGGCGTACTGCAGGCAACCGTGCGGCGACAATTCTCCGCTGATCTGGCAGATGATTGAACGATCGTGTGAATTGGTGCTTGCCGGCGCAAAGACCTTCGCCGGAATGATCCCGGCACGGCATTTGGTGTCCGGAAGATTACGGGTTCACAAATTCGACCATCCAGAAAGGATCTCCGCCACACCTGCGGCGCGTGGTGGGTCCGGCATGCTTGCTTGCGTACGCCCGAAGCGAGGTGCCGGCGCGGGCTGCACGACCCCGTCGGCACTCTCGAAGGTGCCCCGCGCGAGATTGTGCGGATGGCCCGGCGCCTCGGCCGGCGAGAGCACCGGCACCACGCAGGCGTCGGTCCCGTCGAAGACCGCCGTCCACTCGTCCCTGGTGCGCGACGCGAACCGTTCGGTGAAGACCGCGCGCAGCGATGGCCAGCCGTCCCGGTCGTACTGTCCGGGCAGGTCCCGCTCGTCGAGTTCCAGCCCGGCGAGCAGCTCGGAGTAGAAGACCGGTTCGAGCGCCCCCACGGCCATGAACCCGCCGTCCGCCGTCGCGTACGTGTCATAGAAAGGTGCACCGCCGTCGAGCAGGTTCTCGCCGCGCGTCCGCGACCACTGCCCCGAGTCGATCATGCCGCGCACGAACGACGTGAGCAGCGCCGACCCGTCCAGCATGGCCGCGTCGACTACCTGCCCGCGGCCGGAACGCTCGCGTTCCAGCAGCGCGGCCAGCACCCCGACGGCGAGCAGCATGCCGCCGCCGCCGAAGTCGCCGACCAGGTTCATCGGGGCGTGCGGCGTCTCCCCGGGGCGGCCCAGCGGCTCCAGCGCCCCGGCGAGCGCTATGTAGTCGATGTCGTGCCCGGCCCGTACGGCGAACGGCCCTTCTTGACCCCAGCCGGTCATCCGGGCGTACACGAGCCGGGGGTTGATCTTCTCGGAGTCCGCCGGGCCGAACCCGAGGCGCTCGGCGACGCCCGGCCGGAAGCCCTCGACCAGCACGTCGGCGTGCTCGATCAGGCGCAGCAGGTCGGTCATCCCGGCGTCGGTCTTGAGGTCGAGGGTGACCCTGCGGCGGCCGCGCTGCAGGGATCGCGGCGGGATGCCGGGCAGCGCGCTGCCGCCGGGCCGATCCACCAGGATCACGTCGGCGCCCAGGTCGGCGAGCATCATGCAGCCGAACGGCGCGGGCGCGAGGCTGGCCAGCTCGATCACCCGGACCCCGTCGAGCGGGCCGCTCACGAGGCGAACCGCTCGCCGTACCGCGTCGCGAGCTCGGCCGCGCTGGCCGGGAAGCCCGGCTGTTTCGTGAAGCGCAGCACCCCACCGGTCCACGCCGGGTAGCCGATGCCGAGGATCGAGCCGACGTTGCCGTCCTCCTCGGTGCGCAGCACGCCCTCGTCGAGGCAGCGCCGCGCGTCGATCGCCTCGGCGAACAGCAGCCGGTCCCGCAGGTCGTCGAACGGCACATTTCGTCCCGCGTCGGTGGCCCTCGCCGTGACGCCGGGCCAGAGTCCTGCGCGTTTGCCCTGGTCGTAGACGTAGAAGCCGGCGCCACCGGCCCGGCCCGGACGGCCGTTGTCGATGAGCTCGTCGACGATCGGGAGCCGCGTCCCGCTCTGCCGCTGGATCCGTTGCATGAGCGTGAGGCTAACCTCGTCAGCGAGCGCCAAGGGACCGGTCGGGTAACCGGCCTGCAGGGCGGCGTGCTCGATCGATGCGGCCGGGACGCCCTCGGCGAGCATGGCGATGGCCTCGTCGAGGAACTTCCCGATGACCCGGCTGGTGAAGAAGCCGCGGCCGTCGCCGACCACGATGGGGGTCTTGCCGAGGCGGCGGCCCAGGTCGAAGGCCCGGGCGACGGCGCTGTCGCTCGTGCGCGCGCCGACCACGATCTCCAGCAGCGGCATCTTGGCGACCGGCGAGAAGAAGTGCATGCCGACGAAGTTCGGGTCGTCCTCGGCCAGCCCGGTGATCGGCAGGGTGGACGTGTTCGAGGCGAGCAGGGCGTCCGGGGCCAGGACCGGTTTCACCTCGCGGAAGACGGCGCGTTTCAGGTCGGGGTCCTCGAACACGGCCTCGATCACGACGTCGCAGTCACGGAGGTCGTCGATCTCCGTCGTGGTGGCCAGTCCATCCAACTTCACATTTCGGATATCTCGTACTATTACGGTTATGCCCGCGCGGGTGCAGGCGGCGGCGATGCCGGCGCCCATCATGCCGGCGCCGAGCACCGCGACCCGGCGGGCCTCCCGGACCTCGACCCGCGGCCGGGCGAGGCCGCCGTTGACCGCGCGCATGTCGAAGAACATCGCGCCGATCATGTTCTTGGCGACCGGCCCGGTGATCAGCGTGATCAGGTGCCGGGTCTCGATGCGCTGGGCGGTCTCGAAGTCGACCTGCATGCCTTCGACGGCGGTCGCGAGGATCGCCTCCGGAGCGGGTAGCGAGGCGCCCTTGAGCTGCTGGCGCAGCACCGCGGGGAAGGCCGCCAGGGAGCCCGGTGGCGACGTGCCGGGGGAGCTTTCTCCATCCCATGATTGGTGGGCGTGGGGATGCGCCGCGATCCACGCTCGAGCCTTGGCGAACATCTCCTCCGGCGTGGCCGCCACGTCGTCGACCAGGCCGTTCTCGCGGGCATCGGCGGGACGCATGCGGCGGCCGGTCAGCAGCCAAATCGTCAGCGCGGGGACCAGCCCGAGCATCCGGACCGTGCGGGTGACGCCGCCCGCGCCCGGCAGCAGCCCGAGCGTGACCTCGGGAAAGCCGACCCGCGTGCCGGGCGCGTCCAGGGCGATCCGGTGGTGGCAGGCGAGCGCGATCTCCAGGCCGCCACCGAGCGCGGCGCCGTTGATCGCGGCGACGACCGGCCGTCCGTACGTCTCCAGCCGCCGCAGGTCCCGCTTGATCGTGCCGAGCAGCGTGAACAGCCGGGGCGCGTCGTCCGGGGTCGCCCTGCTCATCAGCGGCAGGTCGCCACCCGCGAAGAACGTGTTCTTCGCGCTGGTCACGATCACCCCGGTGACGGTGTCCCGCTCGGCTTCGAGGCGGTCGAGCGCCGTCGACATCGCCGTCACGTACGTCGCGTTCATGGTGTTGGCGCTCTGCGCGGGATCGTCCATGGTCAGCGTGACCACGCCGCCGGAGTCGCGCTCGTAGCGGATCATCGGACGCACTCCAACGACGCCGCTGGGGTCGCCCTGCTCGCGGGTCATCGCACCCGCTCCAGGACCGTCGCGACGCCCATGCCGCCGCCGATGCACATGCTGACCACGGCCCGGTCCAAGTCCCGGCGTTCCAACTCGTCGAGCGCCGTCCCGAGCAGCATCGCGCCGGTCGCGCCGAGCGGGTGGCCGAGCGCGATCGCGCCGCCGTTGACGTTCACCTTCTCCGGGTCGAGGTCCAGGTCGCGGATGTAGCGCAGGACCACCGCCGCGAACGCCTCGTTGATCTCGAACAGGTCGATGTCGTCCACGGTGAGCCGGGCGGCGGCGAGCGCCTTGCGGGTCGCCGGCGCCGGCCCGGTCAGCATGAGCGTGGGGTCCGCCCCGGTGACCGCCGCTCCGACAATCCGAGCCCGGGGGATTAATCCCGATTTTTCCGAGCCTATGGCGATCAAAGCTGCACCATCCACAATGCCCGACGAGTTACCGGCGTGGTGCACATGCTCGATCCGCTCCAGCCAGTGGTGCTTGCGCAGCGCGACCACGTCGAACGGCAACCCGGCGAACGACGGCCGCAACCTCGCCAGCCCCTCGACCGTCGTGTCCGGCCGCGGATGTTCGTCGACGGCCAGGATGGTCAGGCCGTTCGGGTCGGTCACCGGCACGATCGACCGGGCGAAATGCCCACCGGCCCACGCTTTCGCGGCACGATTCTGCGACCGTACGGCGTACGCGTCCACATCCGCACGCGTGAACCCCTCGAGCGTGGCGATCAGGTCCGCGCTGACGCCCTGCGGCACGAAGTCGGTGGCCAGCGCCGTCTCCGGATCGTCGAACCAGGCACCGCCGTCCGACCCCATCGGGTTGCGTGACATCGACTCGACGCCGCCGGCCAGGATCAGATGCTCCCAGCCCGAGCGGATCCGGGCCGCGGCCTGATTGACCGCCTCCAGCCCCGAGCCGCAGAACCGGTCGAGCTGCACGCCCGCGACCGTGTCCGGCAGCCCGGCGAGCAGGGCCGCGGCCCGCGGGAGGACCCCACCCTTCTCACCGATCGGCGTGACGATGCCCAGCACCACGTCATCGATCTCCGACATTTCCGGATTACGCCGCCGGATCGCGTGGATCAAGCCGGTGACCAGGGAGATCGGCTTCACCTCGTGCAGCGCGCCGGTCGGCTTTCCCCGGCCACGCGGGGTGCGCACCGCGTCGAAGACGTACGCCTCAGAGGGCACGGGCGATCAGCTCCTTCATGATCTCGTTCGTGCCGCCGTAGATCTTCTGGACCCGCGCGTCGGCGTACATCGTGGCGATCGGGTATTCGGTGGTGTACCCGTAGCCGCCGAAGATCTGCAGGCAAGCACCATGCGGGTGTTCTGGTGGCCGATCAGGGGCTTGCCGAAAGCGGTTCGCTCCTTGGCGTACGCAATAGTCAATTCGACGGCGCGCTGCATCGCGGCAACCGCACTGACACCGATGACCAGGCGTTCCTGCGGCAATTGCCGCATCATCGCGACGAAACCCTCGCCTTCGTCGCCCAAGAGGTTCTTTCCTGGTACGCGGAATTCGTCGAAGAACAGTTCCGCGGTGTCGTTGGCGTGCAGGCCGATCTTGTCGAGCAGGCGTCCCCGATTGGCGTCGCCGATCTCGCAGACCAGCAGGCTCATGCCTTTCGCGCCGCGACTCGAATCGGTCTTGACCGCAAGAATGACGACATCCGCGAGGTAGCCGTTGGTAATGAACGTCTTCGATCCGGTGACCAGATAGTCGTCGCCGTCTCTCGTCGCGCGCGTGCGAATGGCCTGCAGATCCGAGCCGCCGCCCGGCTCGGTCATCCCGATCGCGCCGATCAACTCACCCGTGCAGAGCCCCGGCAGCCAGCGCCGCTTCTGCTCCTCGGTCCCGTACGCCACGAGGTAGCCGGTGACGATGCCACTGTGCACGGCCAGGCCCAGGCTGCCCTCCCCGGTGTGCGCCTGCTCGTGCAGCACCACCGCCTCATGACCGAAATTCCCACCCCCGCCCCCGTACGCCTCCGGCACGCTCAGCCCGAGCAGCCCCAGCTCGCCGGCCTGGCGGTAGTGGGCGCGATCCGGATGGCCCTGCTGCGCGTGGCGAGTCGCGTGCGGCAGCACCTCGTTGACGAAGAACGCCCGGGCGAGCTCGGCCAGGTCGTCATGCTCGGGCTTGTGCCAGGGCGGGGTGTAGCCCTCGAGTCCGGGAGTGGGCATGCCGGGAGTCTGCAAGGTCTGTTGGCGGGGTGTCAACAAGCGTGCCGTAGGGTGGCGTCCGTGCGTGTTGACGTTGCGCCGCGCCGCCGGCTGGAACCCGACGCGCGCCGCGAGCAGATTCTGTCCGTCGCCGTGCGCCTGTTCGGCGAGCGCGGCTGGGCGGACGTGTCGACCACCGACGTGGCCCGCGCCGCCGGGGTCGCCCGCGGCCTGATCAACCACTATTTCGGCACCAAGAAGGACCTGTACCTGGCGGTCATCCGGGTGATGCTGACCGTCCCGCCGGACACGATCGGCCGGCTGCCCGACGGCGACCTGACCTTCCGCGCGGCCGCGATCGTCGACTGGTTCATCGACGTGGTGTCGCAGCACAGCCGCTCCTGGCTGGCCGCGATCTCGGCCGGCGGCATGTCCGGCGACCCGGACGTCGACCGCGTGATCGACGAGGCCATCGACGTGGCCGCCGACAGCGTGCTGGTCGCCGTCGGATACCCCGCGCCGGACGCCGCGCTGCACGCGATGGCCCGCTCGTACGTCGGCCTGGCCTGCTCGACGGCTCGCGAGTGGCTGGAGCGGGGCGTGCTGACCCGCCCCCAGGTGCACAACCTGCTTTCCGCGACCCTGCTGACGATGGTGCGCAAGGTCTTCCCAGCGGCGGGCTAACCTGAAAGCGGAGCTGAATCCGTTTGGGGGGAACCGTGGCCGGTCGGCAGCTGCGCGCGGACGCGCAGCGCAACCATGAGCGCCTGCTGGAGATCGCCGCCGAGGCGTTCGCGCGGGAGGGCACGCAGACCTCGCTGAAGGCGATCGCGCAGGAGGCCGGCGTGGGGATCGGCACGCTGTACCGGCGGTTCCCGACCAGGGAGACGCTGGTCGAGGCGGTCTATCGCAACGAGGTGGCCCGCCTGTGCGACTCCGCGGCCGAGCTGCTGGAGTCGCTGCCGCCCGAGGACGCGCTGCGCGCCTGGATGGAGAGTTTCGTCGACTTCATGGCCGCCAAGCAGGGCATGGCCGACGTGCTGCGGCCAGACCTGATGCCGGCCGACGACCGGATGCAGACCCGCGACCTGCTGCGCGCAGCGCTGGCGAGGCTGCTCGACGCGGGTGTGGCGACCGATACGGTGCGCCCCGGGGTGGACCCGTACGACCTGCTGATGTCGCTGGGCGGGATCGTGCTGATCGCCGGCGCGGAAGGCCGGCGCGACCTGGCCTCGCGGCTGATCGACCTGCTGCTGCGGGGGGTCGCGTGAACGACCTGTTCCTGCGCTGGCAGCGCGGGTGGACGGTGGCGCGGTCGCTACCACCCGCCACCGAGGTGGACGGCGCGCTGCGGGTGCGCAGCATGCAGCCGGGCCGCGAGGTGGAGTATTTCGCGGCGTCCGGGGACGCGGCGCGGTTGGCGCGGCTGGTGCGCGGGGAGTCCGCGATTACGTGGCTGACCATGCCGGTAGGGGATCCGGGGGCGTCGGGGGCGGACCAGGATCCGGGTGCGCCGGCGGCGGCCGGGAATTCGGGTGCGCCGGCGGCGGCCGGGGATCGGGGGGCGTTGGGGGCGGACCAGGATCCGGGTGCGCCGGCGGCGGCCGGGAATTCGGGTGCAGCGGCGGCGGACCGGGATCCGGGGGCGTTGGGGGCGGACCGGGATCCAGGTGCGCTCGGGGCGGTCGGTGATCCGGGCGCGTTGGGGGTGGTCGGCGATCCGGTCGATCCGGTCGATCCGGGCGATCCGGGGCAGTCGGTCGGGGATTCGGGGGCTTTGGGGGCGGTCGGCGATCCGGCCGCGCTGCAGGCGGCCGGGCTGATTCTGCTCCGGCGGGCGGAGAAGCTGATGACGATCTCTCTGCGGGCGCATCCACTCCGCGACGCACCGGACGGGTATCGGCTGCGGACCATGGTCGAGCCGGGGCCTGTTCTTACAGTCGTGATCCGGGATCCGTCCGGGTCTGCGGCCGCCAGTGGGGTGATGGGACTGGTCGGGCATGACGCGGTCGCCGACAAGATCGTGACGATGCCGTCGCATCGACGGCGTGGGCTGGCCGGTGCGGTGATGAGTGCGCTGGCACGGGCGGCGATCGACCAGGGTGCCTCGACGGGACTGCTGGTGGCCAGTGCGGACGGTCAAGCGTTGTATCGCCGGCTGGGGTGGCAGCCGGTGTCCGACGTGGTGATCGCGTCGACGCCCGGTGCTGTTTATCCGGATTAGTTGAGTCCGGGCCCTGTGTGAACAGCGAGCAGGACGCGGATGGTTCGTTTGTACGGGCCGCCGTCTGAGGCCCATGATGTGGGACGGGGATCCCTTGTGTGGGACTGGCGTCCGCATCGTGGTCGCCGGGTCCGCGATGCGGGACCGGAGTCCATTGTAGAGCTTGTTTCGCCCCGTCTAGCGGCTTTTGTTCCCAAGGTTTTCTCGCCGTTTCGTGGACCTTGGAGAGTTATGGCTCATATGTGGGCGTAAGTCTCCAAGGTCGCCAGAAGGTCCAGAACGTGGTCGGGATCGACCATAATGTGGGACGGTCCGGTGGGCCCTCCATCACGGGCGGCGGTGGCGGGCTTCAGCGGAGCCTCCCCATCACTGGCAGTGCCGAACGCTTCCGGCGCTGGTGGACGTGGGGTGCGGCCACAGTGGTGACGAGAGGCGCCTCGTGAAGACATCGTGCGGATCGTGCCGGCGTTCCTGAAGGGGCTGTTCTCGGCGCCGGCGCGTAAGTCGCCGGACTACCGGCTCTGGGCGGTGGTCGTCGGGTCGATCCCGATCGTGATCGTGGGCCTGTTGTGGCCCGTGCGGAGGCGAGCGCCGGGCCGCCGCAGTGACGAGGCATGCCGCCATCGCGGCCATATGCCGCTCGTTCGCGGGAACAGCCCCGACCGATCCGACCCAGACCCTCTCTAGATCGGCTGCCAGGGGATGGTTTGCCAGGCCTGCCGGAGTAGTGACGTCAGCGCCGCGTGGTCGTCAAGTGTCGTCGCGTCGATGCTGGCGATGGGCTGGGCCGGGCATTGTGAGTTGGTCAGGGCGGCGCCGCGCATCCCGGACATATCCGTTATTTCCTGATCTATTTGCGGAATGCTGCGATTGTCGAGGCCCTGCCGGAGCAGTTGCATCGTGATGCCGGCGAGCATCGGGGCGGACGGCCAGATCACGCGTTCGCCGTCCCAAAATGCAAGGTTCCAGATTGAACCCTCGCGCAGGTGGCCGTCGCGTCCGGCGAACAGCACATCGTCGTAGCCGGCACGGGCCGCCCGCCTGCGATGGTAGATCAGGCCCATCGTCGCCAGGTGTTTGAGGTGGGGGAGTTCCCGTTCGTACGTGACGGTCCGGACCTTGAGCGGCGGCTTCGGGTCGTCCGGCACCGGCTCGCCGGCCTCGACCATGACGTCGGTGCCCAGGATGGTCACGCGAACGCTCGCGTCCCGGTGGTCCCGCAGAGCCTGGCCGATGAGCTTGGTGATCGTGGCGTCGCCGGCGGCGGGCGTGTCGGGGAACAGCTCGGCGGACGCCTCGCGCAGTCTCCGGACGTGGCGATCCAGACCCGCCACCGCGCGGTCGCGCACCTGCATTGAGGTGAAATGGCCGTAGCTGCTCGTGGCGACCCGGTGCAGCAGGTCCCCTTCGGCCGGGGCGCCGTTGATCTCGACATGTACCACCGGGTCATCGTGCCAGCCGTGGGAGAGCCATGTTACTCAGCCCGGCGCCGCCCGAATTTGTCGTACGCCTGTGGCAGCCTGTCGGCATGCAAGCGCTGGACTATTACCTGCTTCGTGCGGGCTCCGATGTCGACGGTGTGCTCGTCGAGGAGTTCGTGCGTCACCGTGACGGGTCCACGGCCGGGTTGCGAGGTGCGCTGTGGAGGCGTACGGGATGGGTGGGGTCTTCGTCGTTCAGTCGTGCTTTGCGGGGTGATCCGTCGTTGCTCGCCGCGGTGGTGCCGGCCTCGCGCCGCGCTGCGGAGGAGGCGTTCGCGCGGCTCGGGGGTGGTGCGCTGCCCGGCGAGGAGGGCTTGCGGGACGGGTTTGCCGACTACGTGCCGTTCGCGACCGCCGCGCCGTTGCGGCTCGGTCCGGCCGCCGCGCCCGACGGGTTTCACGAGCGGCGGCTCTATCGTGTGCTGTTCGCGGGCGATGTGGTGGGCGACGGCGTGTCGGGGCGCCGGGAGGTGAGCGGCGATCTCTTCTCGTGGACTCTGCGGCGGGTCGGGAACGGTCTCGCCTGGGGGCTCGACGTGACCGTGCTGCTGGCGACGTCCGCCGACGACACGGTCACGCCGATGTTGCGAGAGCTGAGCACGGGCGTACGGGGGAAGGGGTTGGTGCCGGTGATGACCGAACGATTTGAGTGACTTTGCGGTCTGTCCGCCGTCAGGCCGGGTCCAGGACGAAGTCGTATTCGGCGTCGAGGGCGCCACCCACCGCGGTCGGGGCCAGCATCAGCTCGGGCTTTACGCCGTCGGCGATGTCGCTGTCGTTGTGCGGGTCGCCGGGGAAGTAGAGCTGCGTGGTGATCGGCCGGAATCCGGGCGCGGTGACCTTCAGGTGCAGGTGCGCCGGACGGTAGGCGTGCCAGCCGGCCGCGCGGATCAGTGCGCCGGTCGACCCATCGGTGGGGATCTGGTACGGCGTCGGCTTGATCGTGTGGATCCGGAAGCGGCCACTGTGGTCGGTGGTGATGACGCCGCGCAGGTTCCACTCCGGGATGTCCGGGACGAACTGGGAGTAGAAGCCCTCCTCGCCGTTGTGCCAGATGTCCACCTTCGCGCCCGGCAGCGGCCGCCCGTCGACGGCGCGGACCTGGCCGTGGAAGGTGAGCTTGAGGCCGCGTTCGTTCTCGCGCATCGGCAGCGTCGCCTCCGCACCGAACTCCGGAGCGTCCGGCACGTAGAACGGGCCCTCGATCGCGCCCTTGCTGCCGTGCCGGTCGGCGGTGGCGACCTCCTCGACGACGTGCTCGACGAAAACGTCGAGAAATAGTGGCCATTCGCCGTCGCGGCCCACTTGGATGAGCCATGCCTTCAATGCGTCGTATTCGGGATACGTCACATCGTTATCGCGGATCGTCGCGTGCACCCCCGCCAAGACCTGGCGGATGAGGGTGCTGAGCCGTTCCGGTGGGGTGTCGGCGGCACCGTTGCTGGTGGCCTGGAATCGCTCGGTGGCCGACGCCCCGGTGGCGGCGGCCGTCGCGTTCTCGGACATGACGGTGTTCTCCTTGCGTGGTCATTCCTTGCTTGCTTAAACGTTTTTAGCGCGGCCTCACCGGCGGCCGCTATTTTGCCGAATTCGCGCGCTGGCCAGGGCTTTCCCAGTATTCGGATGGCAATTATTTGACGTCGCCACCGGAATTGTCACGGGATGATGCGGCAGTCGTCACAGCGAAAGCAGTTTTTGTCACGTCGGCGCGTGCTGCGGGGTCTTCGAGTTACGTCTCGTCGCCCCTGGCTCCCCCGGGGACGACGAGCGTCAAAGAGCGATCCAGTAGCGGCGGGCGCCGTCCCGGACTCCTTCGAGGACGCCGCCGCCGCGCTCGATCGTGCGGGCGGAGGCTTGGTTGTCGATCGCGCAGACCGCGAGGAGCCGGGGGATGCCCAGGATGCGGGCTTCGTCGAGTGCCCGGGCCAGGGTCCAGGATCCGAGGCCGCGGCCGCGAGCGGAGGGGCGGAGCCCGTAGCCGACGTGGCCCGCGCGGGCGATCGCCTCGCTGTCGCCGTGGCGCAGGGCGAGGCCGCCAAGCACGCTGCCGTCCTCGACGATCCAGCGGAAGACGCAGCGGTCGCTCCTGGCGTCCAGCCGGCGCACCCACGCGGCGAACCCCGCCTGGGTCTCGACCTCGTCCGTCGCCGTCAGCCCGAAGCCGTCCTCGTGCAGGCCGGGTCCCCACTCGGCGTGGGCCTCCAGCCAGGCGCGGTGCAGGCGGACGGTGGGAGCGATCAGCTCGGGCACCTGGCGACAGTAGTGCGTCGCGGGCGGCCGCGGCCGTGTTCGGACGTCACAATTCCGCGCGCGGCGCCGTCATGACTGCGGGGAGCCGGGTGCGCCGCGAAACGATCACCGAGATAAAAATGTCGTACCCCACCCCTAGATTGAGCGATGAATCCCGGAGAGACGGGCGGTCTCAACTGACGAAGGCATTCGACGAAGGAGGAGATCATGATGATCACCAATACTGCGATCTTGACCGCGGCACGCGCGGAGGCGCTGTTCACCAGTGCGCTGACCACCGGCAGCCACCCGGCGTATGCCGTCGCCGACGAAGCGATCCGTCTCGCGGTGCGAACGCACGGCGGCGTCCGGGGATGCGCCGCGGACGTCGCCCGCGAATATGGCGACTATCCCGAGGTCGCGGCCCCGCGCATGCGTTGGGCCCGGCACGTGGTCGAGCAGCTGTACGACGAGCGGCGCGGCCCGAACGCCGGCTCACGGGGCACGTGGGCGTTGGTCGCCTGAGCAGGCAGGCCGCCGCGATCAGGGCGGTCGCTGAACCCTCACGCCCGTGACGCCACCGGCGTGAACGAGCCCAGCCTGCCCGACAGCCGCTCCGCGTGGACCGTGAACAGCGGCCTGCCCAGCATCCCCAACGACCGCATCCGGGCCGCCATCGGGTGCCCGGGACCGGACGGGAGGCGTACGGAGAAGGGACCTCGACCCAGACGCACGCGGGACAGCCGCGCCGGAAGCCAGCCCCGCAGCAGGCGGCCTGCCTGAGCGCCCTCCTCCAGATAGGACCACGCCGGCAGCGCCGCCGGCACGCCCGGAAACCGCCGCCCGTGCGCGAATTCCGCCCGCATGACCTCGGCGCCCTCAGCCCCCTCGGCCGAGCGCACCACCACCGACGTGCGGTCCGAAGCAAAGGACAGGTCGGCGTCCATCACCCATTTGGGCAGCCCCCAGAAATCCCGGCCGGCCTCCCGGGTGAACGCGCCGGTCACCGGGAGATCGACGATGTGCAGCCCCGGGGGCCGGCCCCGGACGAACACACCGACCCCCACCTCGTCGTACGCCTTGAGGGGCCATTCGCCGTAGTGGATGCACATGAGCACGCTGATCGCCCGGCCGCCCACCACCAGCGGCTTCAACGGGGTCGGCGCGAGCACCGAGGAGGCACCCGCGGCGGGGCACGTGAACACCGCCGCCGTCAGCCGGGCGTCGTGCAACGACAACGGCAGCGTGATCGTTTCGCCCTGGATCGCCCAGGTGTCCGGCCCGACCAGTTCCGCCACGCGGAGACGATAACCTTTGCACCCAGCGTGAGAACAGGCCAGCATCGATCTCATGACGACGGTCGGCGTGCTGCGCGAGACCGTTCCGCGGGAGCGCCGCGTCGCGCTCACCCCGGACGGTGTCGCGCGCCTGCGTAAACAGGACATCGAAGTGCTGGTCGAGGCCGGGGCGGGCGAGCAGGCCTGGTTCGACGACGTGGGATACGCCGGGGCGGGCGCCGAGATCCGGGGCCGGGACGAGGTGGTCGCCGGGGCGGACGTGCTGGTCGGCATCCATCCGCCGGGCGACGAGGACGCGCTGAGACCGGGGCAGGTGATCATCGGGCTGCGGACCGATCCCGAGCGGCTGGCCGGCAAAGGCGTCACCGCGATCGGCCTGGAGAGGCTGCCGCGCACGCTGAGCCGCGCGCAGGCGATGGACGCGCTGACCTCGCAGGCGAACGTGGCCGGCTACAAGGCGGCGCTGGTCGCGGCCGAGGCGTACGGCGGATTCTTCCCGATGCTGATGACCGCGGCGGGCACGACTCGGCCGGCGCAGGTGCTGGTCCTCGGGGCGGGCGTGGCGGGGCTGCAGGCGATCGCCACCGCGCGGCGGCTGGGGGCGATGGTCTCCGGATTCGACGTCCGGCCGGCGGCCCGCGCGGACATCGAGTCGACCGGAGCGGCAGTCCTCGATCTCGGCACGCATGCGGCCGAAGGTGAGGGCGCCAACGCGGCCGCCCTCACCGCCGAAGGGGAGGGCACCAACGCGACCGCCCTCACCGCCGAAGGGGCGGGCGGCTACGCGCGCGCCCTGACCGCGGACGAAACCCGCCGCCAGAACAGCGCCCTCGCCGCCAAGATCCCCGCCTTCGACGTGGTGATCACGACGGCCCAGGTGCCGGGCGGGCGACCCCCGTTGCTCGTCCCCGCCGCGGCGCTGGACGGGATGCGGCCCGGCTCGGTCGTGCTGGACATCGCCGCGAGCCCGGCCGGCGGGAACGTCGAGGGCTCACTCCCGGACACCCGGATCGTCACCGAGGGCGGCGTCACCGTCATCGGCGCCGGCAATCTCGCCTCCACGGTGCCGGGGGCGGCGTCCACGGCGTACGGGAGGAATGTCCTGGCCCTGCTCGCGCACCTGATGCCGGACGGGGTCCTCACGCTCGACCTGGACGACGAGATCCAGGCCGCGGTCGTCGCCTGCCACGGCGGGCAGATCAGAGGAGAACGCGCATGATCGCCGACCTGACGATCTTCCTGTTGAGTCTGCTGGTCGGCTTCGAGGTGATCAGCAAGGTGCCGGCCACGCTGCACACGCCGCTGATGTCCGGCGCGAACGCGATCCACGGCGTGGTGATCGTCGGCGTGATGCTGCTGGCCGCCACGGTGTCGAGCGTGGCCGGGTACGCGCTGCTCGCGGTCGCCGCGTTCTTCGCCGCGATGAACGTGGCCGGCGGGTACGTGGTGACCGACCGGATGCTCGCGATGTTCCGGAGCCGGTCGTGAGCGCCTTCGACGCGGTCGTCCACCTGGTCTATCTCGCGTGCGCGACGTGCTTCGTGATCGGCCTGCACCAGATGAACGCGCCGGCCACGGCCAAACGCGGCAACCGGGTGTCGGCGGCGGGCATGGGCGTGGCGATCCTGACGACCGCCGTGGTGCTGATTCACGATCATTCGGTACGGGCGGGCGCGGCGTGGGCGTTGATCATCGGAGGGGTGGCGGGGGCGGTCGCGGGCCTGATCGCGGCCCGGCGGGTCAAGATGACCGCGATGCCGCAACTGGTCAGCCTGTTCAATGCGGTGGGTGGCGGGGCGGCGGCGCTGATCGCGTTGGGTGACCGGGCTACGACTACCGAGGCGACCGTGACCGCGGTGCTGGACGTGGCGATCGGCGGGGTGACGTTCAGCGGCTCGTTGATCGCGTCCGGGAAGCTGGCCGGACGCGTACCGGGAAAGCCGTTGATTGTGCCTTTCGGGCGCATCATCACGCTCGCTCTGGCCGCCATAGCGACCCTGTTTGCTGTCCTTTTTGTCGGCTTTGACGGACCGGTGGCCAGCCTCTACGGCATCGCTGCCTGCGCCCTGGTCGCCGGCGTGCTGTTCACGCTGCCGATCGGCGGCGCCGACATGCCGGTGGTGATCTCGCTGCTCAACGCCTTCACCGGCACGGCGGTCGCGATGGCCGGCTTCGTGCTGGAGAGCACTCCGCTGATCATCGCGGGCGCTCTGGTCGGCGCGGCGGGCGCGATCCTGACCAAGCTCATGGCCGATGCCATGAACCGGTCGATCGGCGCGATCATCGCGGGTGGTTACGGCACCGGCGACGCGGTTGCGGTTTCGGCGACGTCCCAGCCCGTACGCGAAGTGACCGTGGACGACGCGGCGATCCAACTCGCGTACGCGGGGAAGGTCGTCATCGTGCCCGGCTACGGACTCGCGGCGGCGCAGGCGCAGCACGAGGCGGTGGCGCTGGCGCAGGCGCTGACCGAGCAGGGCGTGCGGGTCAGCTACGCGATCCATCCGGTGGCCGGGCGCATGCCGGGGCACATGAACGTGCTCCTGGCCGAGGCGAACGCCCCGTACGACCAGCTCAAAGATCTTGAAGAGAGCAACCCCGAGTTCTCCCGTACGGACGTGGTGCTGATCGTGGGTGCGAACGACGTCACCAATCCGGCCGCGCGGCGCCCCGGGAATCCGGTGTCCGGCATGCCGATTCTCGACGTGGACAAGGCGCGCAGCGTCATCGTCATCAAACGGTCGCTGGGGCACGGGTATGCGGGCATCGACAACGAGCTGTACACGGATCCGCGTACCGCAATGCTGTTCTCCGACGCGAAAGCGGGATTGGCCGCATTGCTCGCCGGATTGCACGCTTACGCGCCTTGACACGCATAGATCAGCTTGAAACGCTTCGTGGCGGTCCAGATCCTTTCGGTTAGGTGGTCGCCGTGAAGAGTCCCGAGGTTGCCCGCATGCTCGCCGGTTCTTCCGCCGACCCGCTCACCCTCGGATCACCGCTGATCGAACCGTTTGACGCGACGTCTCGCCTGGTCACGTTCCTGTGGCGGGGGCAGGCGTCGCGGCTGCGCGCGTGGTGGAGCGTCGATGTCCCGATGGCGCGGGTGCCGGAGACGGATCTGTGGGCCGGGTCGGCGGTGTTCCCGGCCGATCTGCGCACCACGTATTGTTTCGAGCGCGACGGCGCCCAAGCCGCGCCGCGGTCCCGGAATGGGGACGGGCCGGGATTCGTCGATCCACTGAACAGCTCGCTGGTGCATTTTCCGGCCGATCCGGAGGATCCGGGCGATCGGGAAGTGTGGCTCTCCGAATTGGCGTTGCCCGATGCGCCCGCCGAGCCGTGGTCGCGCACTCCCACGCGGCCGGGAAGCGTGACCTCGACGACCTTGTGGAGTTCCGTGCTGGGCCGGGCGAAGTCGGTAGCCGTCTACCGGCCGCACGGCGTTTCCGCCGCCGGATTGCCCATTCTGGTGGTTTTCGACGGCTTCCTTTCCCGTACGCTGCTCCGCATGCCCGACATTTTGGATAATTTGCTATTTTCAGGCTTGATTCCCCCCTTTGTCGGGTTGTTTGTCAGCAACTTCGACGGCACGCGCGACGAGGAGCTGAGCCCGACGCCGTCGCTCGGGGCTTTCGTGACGGCCGAACTGCTGCCGTGGGCCCGGGCACAACTGGGCGCGGGCGACGAGCACCGCAACATCGTGACCGGCCAGTCCCGCGGTGGCCTCGCCGCCGCATACCTCGGTCTGCACCACCCGTCCTCGTTCGGCGCGGTGATCGCCCAGTCCGGCAGCTTCTGGTGGCCGGCCCCGGACGAGGGCGAGCCCGGCTGGCTGATCCGCTCGGCGTCGCTGCAGCCTCGCTCGGACGTCCACTTCTACCTCGACGTCGGCACCCTGGAGACCCGGTTCGCCGTCGCCGGCGCGCCCACCCAGCTGTTCGTGAACCGGGCGATGCGCGACACTCTGCGCGACCGCGGATACAAGGTGACCTATACGGAGTACACCGGCGGCCACGACTACATAAATTGGCGTCGAACGTTCGCCGACGCGATGATCGCCGTGGCGGGGGTTCCGTCCGGCTCCCCGGCCGGGCATGCTGCGCAGAGGGGCACCGCGGGCGCCGGGCCCGCGCCGGAATCGTCGCGGAGGTAACAATGATCGCGCAGGTCGGCGACCGGATCGTGGTCAAGGGAGTCCATGTGGGCGACACGCCCCGGGTGGCGGTGGTGACGGCGCTGCGGCATGCTGACGGGAGCCCGCCGTACGAGGTTCGCTGGCTCGACGACGGGCACGAGGGCTTGATCTTCCCGGGGCCTGAATGTCACGTCGAGCCGGAGGGCACCGTCCGCTGAGGACTGACGCCGCGTCGCATTGATGTGACAGCATGTGAGTGCGCCCTCACCTGGCGGGCGCACGAGGGAGGGCACAGCAATGGCGGTCTCCGTGAACCTCGACGCGGTTCTCGACCCGGAGTTTCAGAACAGCCAGTTGGTGGATCTCGTTAATGCGCCTGTGTCGGCGTTGTCCGGTGTCTCCGAAGAGGAGGCTGAAGGATTGCGGCTGGCCTTCGGCATCGTCACCATTCGAGACTTGGCCGACAACCAGTTTATTCGTGCTGCTGTTGCCATCAAAGAGATGGCCGAGGCTGCTCAATCGGTGGGGTGATTCTCTTACGCTGGGACGGTGTGGGGCGGGGGATGCCTCACGCAGGCCGTCAAGCTTGATACCTGCGTGAGTCATCCCCCGCCCCACACCTTGCATGGGATATCCGCGCCGGGCAGGCGTTGGCTTACTCGCCGCTGGCCGCATGGCCGGGCTTGCCGGGTCCCCTCCCGGCAGGTGGTCCGGCTGCCGCGCTGTCGTCACCCCAGGCCTATCACCCCGGCGAGCGGACCTCAGTGGTGGGTCATGCGACGAAACCGCGCCGCTCACCCTCAGAGTCAAACCCGCCGCACCTCACCCCCCGACCCCACCACCAGGCGCAAGCTACTCGCCAACCCCAGCCCCAGCGGGCTGACGCCCACCACCGGGCGCAACCTACTCGCCGGGCTCGGCCACAGCGGGCCTACACCCGCCGCCGGGCGAGAGCTAATCGCCGATGCGGGTTTGGTTCTGAGGGTGGGCGGCACGGTTCGGTTGCCTGACCCACCGCTCAGGCCTGCTCGCCGGACCGATAGTCCTGGGGCGACGACAGCGCGGCAGCCGGACCGCCGACCGGGAGGGAAGCGACCGAGCCCGGCCATGCGGCCAGCGACGAGTAAGCCACCACCTGGCCGGCACGGAAATCCCATGCAAGGGGTGGGGCGGGGGATGACTCACGCAGACATCAAGCCTGACCGGGCTGCGTGAGGCATCCCCCGCCCCACCCCGTCCCAGCGTGAGAAAGTCCCTACACCCGCCGATCGACGTCGGAAACGTGCCCAGCGGAAGGGGAGCCACCACGATCGGGACTCTATCGGCCGCGATGAAACCCCGTCAGCGCTCGAACGTGTGGGCGATCGTCGCCTGCTCCTCCAGGACCTCGCCGATCCGGGCCTGCACCGCGTCCATCTGCCCGATCGTCTCGCTTGTCGTGCCGATGCCGGCCGCCACCGAGTCGGCGCTCGCCTGCAACGCCGCGATCTGCTCGGACACCTTCTTCGTCGCCTCCGCCGTCTCCCGGGCCAGCTCCTTCACCTCGCCCGCGACCACCGCGAAGCCCTTACCGATCTCTCCGGCGCGGGCCGCCTCGATCGTCGCGTTCAGTGCCAGCAGATTCGTCTGGTCGGCGATCGACGAGATTATCTTGATGACGTCGCCGATGGCCGCCGACGCGTCGCCCAGCGCGTTCACGTCGCCGGTCATGTCCGAGGCCCGGCTGACCGCCTCGTCGGCGACCCGGGCCGCGTCGGTGGTGGCATCGCGCAGCCGGGACACGGTGTCCAGCAGGTTCCGGGCGTTGTTCGAGGACGACTCGACCGCGTGCACCACCTCGAGGCGCTGCGACACCAGCTGCTGCACGTTGCGCAGCGCCGACGTCCGCGACTCGGAGAGCTCCACGAAGTCGGTGGTGAAGAAGTCCATGGTGCCGATGATGCGATCGTTGATGACGATGGGGAAGCACACCCCGGAACGCACCCCGGCACGTTGCGCGGCCGGCGCCCGTACGCAGTCGGTCAGCTCGCCGATGTCCCGTACGAAGACCAGGTCCCGCGCCCGCCACGCGCGCCCGGACAGGCCGACCCCCTCGGCGAACGTGGCCGCCAGCGTGACCTTCTTGAACTCGTCGCCCGCGTTGCCCGACTCGACCTTGAACTTCAGGACGTTCTCGTATTCGTCGAGCTCCCAGTACGATCCGTACGCCCAATGGAAGGCCTTGCGGACCGCGTCCAGCGCGGACCGGATCGCCAGGCTCGAGTCCTCGGTGTGCCCGAGCGCGCCGACCACCGAGGTGACGGCGAGCCGGTCGTCGGCGACCTGCCGGGTGTAGAAGGCGGACAGCGCGGCGACCCGGGCCTGCTGCGCGACCCGGCCGAGCGCGGCCCACTTCGACAGCAGCGCGTCGTCGACCCTGATGGCCTCGCGGTCGAAGTACTCCAGGGCGGCCACCACCTGGCCGTGGTCGACCAGCGGGATCACCGTGGCCGAGCGCATGCCGGCCCGCTTGGCGGCGTCGAACCGCAGGTCGGACTCGCCGTTCGTCTCGTCGACGTGTAGCGGGCGGCCCGCGCGTACCGCCCGGGTGACCAGGCCGGCGTGTGCGGTGGTGCCGCTCATCGCGGCCTTCTGCGCGCCGGTCTCATACTCGAGCCGTGGCGTGCCGGCGGTGACGACCCAGGCGGCGACGTACGGCAGGTTGTAGAACTCGGCGTGCGTGGAGCAGTAGATGCGCCAGGTGCTCGCCTCGTCGGTCGCGGACTCCAGGTTCTTGACCAGTTCCTGGAGCGCCTCGATGTCCTGCGGCACGGGCTGGGGCGCGGGTGGTGGGCCGGATGAGCGGCCGCCGAACAGACCCATGGGGTAAGGCTACGAGTGAAATGCCGGTATTTACGGCGATTGCGAGGAACGGCGTGCGGCCGGGCCGTGGAGATCGGCACCTTTGAATGCGGTGCTTGCCGTGGGTATTCGTGACGTCGTGTCCTCCGGGCGCACCGCGCGCAAGGCCGGCGACGCGGTGGTGAGGCGCCAGGCCGTCCCGCCGGGCACACCGGTCCCACCCGGCACGCAGGTCGCGGTGGACATGGTCGAGCCGCCGGTGCCCCCGCCGCCCGGGCCGCCTGCCGTGGGCGACGCCGAGCGACCCGCGTCCTCCGGCGGCAGGGAGACGATTTTGCGGCCGCACCGGGAAGACTAGCCGGCCAGCTCGGCGATCGCGGCGGCGAACACCTCGTGGTGGCGGAAGACGTCCTGCATCGTGGTGGCCGGGGACATCAGGGCCATGTTGTGGAACGGGGTCAGCAGCACGCCTCGGTTGAGCAGGTACGTGTGCAGGAAGTCCTCCAACTCGCTGTCCGCGCTGGCCGCCGACAGCGTGCCGTTGCGCGGGGCGGGAGCGGTGAACCGGTACTCGACCCGGGCGCCGAGCTGCGACACCGACCACGGCAGGGCGTACTGGTCAATGATCTTGTGTACCCCGTCCGCGAAGGCGGTGGCCGTGTCGATCATCATGGCGAAGGCGTTGCCGGTGAGCACGTGCGTCAGGCAGGCGACCGTGGCGGCCATCGACACCGGGTTCCCGGCCAGGGTGCCGCCGACGCCGCCCATGTCGACCAGGTCCAGATCGGTGCGGTCCAGCAGCGTACGGGAAAGATCCTCACTGAGCCCGTACGCCCCGACGGGGATGCCGCCGCCGATGGCCTTGCCGATGGTGACCACGTCGGGCGTGAGCCCCCAGGCCGCGGTGGCGCCGCCCGGCCCGGCCGAGAACGTGTGCGTCTCGTCGTTGATCAGATAAGTGCCGTACGCGCGGGTCAGCTCGCGCACGCCGTCGAGATAACCCGGCTCGGGCAGCACGATCCCGATGTTGGTCAGCGCCGGCTCCATCAGCACCGCCGCGACGTCGCCGTGCGCGAGTTGCCGTTCGAGGCCGTCCAGGTCGTTGAACTCGGCGACCCGGCTCGTCGTGGTGACATCGGCCGGGGCGCCCACGTTCCCGTCGCGGCTGCGCCCCTCGCCGTCGGCACCCACGACGATCAGCGACTCGTCCACCGAGCCGTGGTAGCAGTAGCTGTTGACCAGGATCTTCGAACGGCCGCTGACCGCGCGCAGCAACCGGATCGCCCAGCGGTTCGCGTCGGTCGCGGTGAGGGCGAAACTCCAGTACGGCAGCCCGAACCGGCGCGCGAGCTCGGCCCCGGCGACCGCGGCGTCCTCGGTCGGCAGCATGGTCGTGACCCCCCGGCCCAGGCGCCGCTCGACGGCCTCGATCACCGGCGCGGGGGAGTGGCCCGCCATCGCGCCGGTGTCGCCCAGGCAGAAGTCCACGTACTCGTTGCCGTCGATATCTTTCAGGTACGCCCCGGCGGCGCTCTCGACGTAGACCGGGAAGCCGCCGGCGTTCTTGCTCATCCACGTCATCGGCACCCGGCCGAACAGATGAGCCGCTCCGCGATGGGCCGCGGCCGAACGCGGGTTGCGCTCGGCGAAGGTGGCCCGTTCACGCGCGGCGAGGTCGGCGAGGCGGTTGCGATCCATGGATGGACGCTACAACCTGCGCGCGGATAGCAACATCATCCGCTTTGCCGGGGCGGCTCCCACCGCGCGATCCACCCTTGGTTCTCCATCGCGATAGCGGCCTCGCAGTCGTCGATGACCGTTGTGCCCGGATTGTCGGTGATGCCGCGCAGTCGCTGGGCCGTCCGCAGGTACTCGATGACGAGATGGTCGTAGCGTGCCGCCGCGGTGTAGGCCGCGACGGCGGTGCCGATCGTGGTCACGACCGGCACCCAGGCGGTGAAGCCGTCCAGCCGGAACGACGCGCCGACCGCGGCCAGGGCCACCGCGGCGAGACCGAGGAGATCACCGGCAAGGCGCATTTGCCGTACGCGGGTTTCATAGTGCCCGGCCCTGCGGTGGTAGAAGTCGATCTGGTCGCGGACGCGCACGGCGATGTAGGTGGTGAGGTCGTGCACGGCCGGGAGGCCCCGCGGCTCGGGGTGGATGCCGATGGTGTGGCGTTGCAGGTCGCCCACGGCGTCGACGATTTTGCGGCTTTCGTCCCCGAGGTGGTGGTCGCGGTTGTCGTCTTTGTACGCCGTGCTGCCGGCGAGGTAGCCGTAGATCTCGCTCTTGAGGCCCTCGGAGGTGGCGCGGGCGCGCGTCCAGTCCCGGATCTGCTCGGTGCTGACCTGCCGTTGCACGAGCGTGGCGACGCCGACGGTGACGGCGGCGAGGACGCTGAGGACACGGCCCGCGGTTTCCGACAGGCCCCCGACCTGGTCGGCGGCGACGGCGAGCGCGGCGGTGGCGACGGCGAGCATGAGAGCGGTCAGGCGGGCGCGGTCGATGCGACGCTTGAGCCGGGTGGCGGCAAGCGACCAGATCCGCTGCTGTTCCCAGGCCCAGGCGAGCTGAGCCGTCATCGCCGGCGCCCGCCGATCAGGGTGAGGAGCGTTTGTCCGATGTAGACCCGACAGTCGCGCACCTTTTCGGACACGTACGACTGCCGTCGCGGGAACACGCGCAGTGATTCACTTTCGGGGGGCATCGGGCCTCCGTGATCGGCGACGACGGTGTGTCGTCGGTCACTTCACAGCGGTGCCCCACCGTAGCCCTGCCCGCGCGGTCCGGGCCAGCGAAAGTCAGGAAGCCGCCGTGCGGGCCGCCCGCAGAATCAGCCCGGCGATGACCTGCGCGGTCGTCGGCGGCAGTTTCTGCGCCAGGTCAATGAGGACCTTCTGCTCGAAATCCGTCGTCTGCAGACCCGCTGCGTTCAGCGCGTGCCCCAGCGTCGTGGTCGCCGCCATCTCGGGCCGGACGCCCGGTTCGTGAACCACCAGGGCTAGAGCGGTCATGACCTGTTCCCGGCTCGCGTACGGGCCGATGTCCTCCACCACCATGGGGTAACCATAAGGCCACACCCCGTCTTGATCTCCAAACGAGAGGCGAACAATCTCGCATGTCGCATCGTTCCGGTCACCGCACACCGTGCGGGTCGCGTCACCGACTGTCGCGGCGTGCCTGCACGCGGCCGGTGGCGGCGCGCGTGGTGGAGTGCCGTTTGACGCGGTCCGGGGTGCGTGGCCGCCGGTCGAGTTGCTGCGAGGCAGGCAGGGGTGACGCCGCTTTCTCGGAGACCGGCACGTCGGTGTTGCGCATGGCACGGGCTTCGGCCAGCCGCTCGGCGCGCAGGGCGCGGGCCGATGCGCGGGCCGCGGCCGCGAGCTGCCGGCTCACCCGGGCCAGGGCATCCTCGAAGACCTCGGCTTTCGCCCGGTCGCGCGTGCCCTTCCGGTAGGCGAAGCCGCGCCCGCCGAGTTCGTCGACCCGGCCGGCCGAGTTCCGCCGGTACATCGACACGTACTTGTCGCGCATCCGCCGCACGCGGGTGTGGAGCTCGACGAGGTCGTCCTCGGAAAGCTCGGCGAGCTGCTCACGCTCGGTCTCGGCCACGAGCAGCTGCTCTTTCTCGGTCAGCGATCCCAGCAGGGCCTGCATCGCGTCTCCCGTCCGCGCCGTCTGGCTTGCCCGGTGTTACCGCGAGCGTACCCACAGCAACGTCACCGGGCGAGACGAGAAGAGCCGAGCGCCTCAACTCCCTGCGGACTCGCTGCCCGGCTCGGCATGATAAATCACCATCGGTGCCATTGGCCGCTGAGGCACTGACCACAGTGGATGTCGGCCACTATGCTGTGACGATGGTCGATACGAGTCGTCGCCTCACCATCATCGGGCACCTTCCCCTCAACCACGATCTGCGCGGCTTCTACCGGACGGTCATCGCCATCGGCGGCCTGCTCCTGGCGATCTGGGGCGTCCTCTGGATCGTGGCCGACGGCTTCGGCGGCGACGGCGCGTCGGTCGGCGGGCTGCAGGCCAACGGCACCTTCGGCTTGCTGAGCGTGCTGATGGGCCTGGCGCTGGTCGTCGCGGCCGTCCTCGGGCGCAACGTCGACCACTGGCTGGGCTTCCTGCTCGCCGCGCTGGCCATGGCGCTCGGCGTGTTCGGTCTGACGTTCATCCGGACGACCCCGGAGCCGTTCGCCCTCTCGGTGAGCACCTGCGTCACGCTGCTCACGTTCGGGGTCGTGATCATGTGCGCGGCCTCGTACGTCGGCACCGGCACGAGCGCCGACGCCCGGCACCGCCAGCGGGCGATCGGCCACCTCACGATCGCGGAGTACGAGGCCGGCCACTAATTAGACGAGTAAGTCCTAAGCCGAGTCAGTGGCCGCAGGCGAGCCAGCGGCCGTAGGCGAATCGTGAATCAGTGACCGTAGGCGATCAGCGATCTGATCGCCGTCCGTCCGCCAGCCCGCCCGGTCGTCCGTCCGCCAGCCCGGTCGTCCGTCCGCCAGCCCGGTCGCCCGGTCGTCCGTCCGCCAGCCCGCCGGGTCGCCAGCCTGCCCGGTCGCCAGCCTGCCCGGTCGCCAGCCTGCCCGGTCGCCAGCCTGCCCGGTCGCCAGCCTGCCCGGTCGCCAGCCTGCCCGGTCGCCAGCCTGCCCGGTCGCCCGGTCGCCCGGTCGCCCCTCTAGCATGTCCGACATTTCACGAAATTTCCTGGATTGACTGAGCCGCCGGACGGGCGGACTCGGCGCGCGGGCGCTCGGCGCTTCCATTCCGTGAGACGGGTGACCGCCTGCTGAGACCCGCGTCCGCATCATGGACCCACCGTCCGCGATGTGAGACCGGCGTCCATTGTAGAGAGTATCTTTGTCACGTAACGAGGCTTTCGCCCGGCAGTTTTTCCGGCCGAAGGTGAACCTTGGAGAGTTATGGCTCGTATGTGGGCGCAACTCTCCAAGGTTCACAAAAATCCATCATGTGATCGCGGTGTCCACATAGCGAGACCGCCCGGCGGCGAACGGATCGCCACAGCGCCTCAGCTCTGACACCGCCGCGCCACCGCGCCACACCGCGACCCGGTCACTCACCGCCGACCACCACCTACTCGTCTGGAGATGATCTAGAGACCTTCGCGTCAGAGGTCTCGGTGCCGATCGACTTGCTGCCACCCCATGTGGTCGTGTCGACTGTTGCTGCTCGCGTCGTCTGGGCGGGTCGGCTCCGCCGATGGGCAGCGCCTCGAGGACGGTGACGTCGGCACCGAACGACTTCCACACGCCGGCGACTGGGATCGCAGCGCGGGGGTGGGTATTGCTGCGTTTCGCCGGGCGGGTCGCGTCGGTCGGCACCCGGTCCGTGCGGCATCGAGATCCGCCGCGGCCCGGCTTGGGAGCAACGCGGGATTCGGGCCCTGACCCGGAAACGTCGCTACCGTCCGATCGTCACGGCTCGAGGACGCCGAGGCGGCCGGCCGCCACGATCACCTCGCCGAGCAGCCCGAGCCACTCGTCCACGTCCGCGGCCTGCATGCCCAGCTCAAGGCCGAGGCCCTGGCCGCCGGCGAGGTACACCTGGGTCACGCCGATCTCGCGGGCGGTCAGCAGGTCCTCGGCGACCTGCCGGGGCGACCCGCCGAGGAAGGGGCGGCCGTCGCCGATCGGGTCGCGGGTGAGCGGGGTCGGCCAGGGCGCCTGCAGGACCACCATGAGGTCCGCGGGGTTGCGGCCCTCCGCCCGGGCCGCGTCGTGGAAGCCGGACACGATGTCGCGCAGTTCCTTCGCCGACGAGGTCAGCGGGAGCAGGCCGTCCGCGATCCGGGCGGCGCGCTTGACGGCGGCCGGCGACGTCGCGCCCAGCAGCACCGGAATGTGCGCCTGGACCGGTTTCGGGTTCACCTGCGACGGGGCGATCTGGTAGAACTCGCCCTCGTGCTGCACCGGGTCCGGACCCCACACGGCCCGCATCGCCGCGATGAACTCCTCGGTGCGGGCGCCCTTGCGGCGGCTCGGCACGTTCGCCGTCTCGAACTCGTGCGGCTCCCAGCCCTGCGCCACCCCGGCGATGACCCGGCCGCCGCTGAGCTGGTCCAGGGTGGCGAACCGGCGGGCCAGCATCACCGGCACGTGCAGCGGCGCCACCAGCGCGGCGGTGCCGAGCTTGACCCGCTCGGTCACCGCGGCGACATAGCTCAGGGTCTCCAGCGGCTCGTACGTCGAGCGGTAGAACTCGGGCACCATCTGGGGTTCGCCGCCGGTCCACAGCACCACCTTCTCCAGCGGGCGGAGCAGGCGCTCGAACGTCCATAGGGCGTCGTAACCGATCATTTCCGCCTCTTGAGCGACCTTGACGATCGTTTCCGGGGACGTCTGCGGACCGGCGGTGGGTAAGGCGAGACCGAGTTCCATGGCGTCAACTATGTGCGCGAACCGGGGCGGCGTCATTGGGAGGACTTCACGAGAAATCGCCGGCTCGCTGTGCGATCGCACAACGCTCAGGCGACGTATCGCCCGAAGCTCCGGCACGTCTGCAGGAATTGAATGTCGGCGAGAACACCGGGACTGCGAAGGTCAAGACCGGTGACCCGGCGGGCCGCCGCGATCCGGTAGTAAATGGTGTTCATATGGACGCGGAGCAGATTGGCCGCTCCGGAAATGCTGCCGTGGGCCTGCAGCAACGCTTCGGCGGTGCGGAGCCATTCGTGATCCGATTTCGCGTCCTCGGTGAAGAGGATGTTCAGCGACTCGGGAACGTCGTCGGCCGGCAGGTCGACGTGCAGCGCGGCGACCTGCATGAGCGAGAGCGTGCCGAAATCCACGATCCGGGTGGTCGCGCCGGCACCGCGGCGGGCCAGTTCGGCCTGCCGGTTGGCGGCGGCGAGACTGCCGGCCACCGGCCAGGGACGGCTGATCCCGATGCGAACGTTGGTGTCGAGGTGCTCGGACAGCCGCCGGATGCTGTCCCGCGTGCGCTCGTCGTACGGGAGGCACAGGACCAGGCTGCCGTCCGACACCGTCCACGGTAAGCGCCGGGTGTGTGCCTGCATCTCGCGGATCAGCGGCTGGAACCGGGAGCCCGGATCGGACGGATCGTTCGGGGCGTCGCCGGTGAAAGAGAACCGCGCGATGACCACCTGTTCCGTCCGGATGCCGAGGACCTGCAGCATGCTTTCGGTCTGGTCCGGCGACTTACCGGCGAGAAGGTCGTCGAGCGAAACGCGGCGGCAGGACAGCTCGGCGGCGCGAAGCTCGCTCTGCGTCTCGAAGAAGGCGTCCATGAAAGCGGCGGCGTAGCGTTCGTGGGTCGCCAGGAAACCATTCCACACCGCTAACCCGTCGCCGCGCAGGTCGAAGATCGCGGAGTTTCGCACGGTCAGCCAGCTCCAGAGCTCCTGACTGATGACGCGCCAGAAATGGGCGGCCGATCCGCCGTCGAGTCCGCTCCGGGCGAGTTCGTGGGCGCGGTCGATCAGCAGCGGGTCGAGCTCCGTTCTGGCCCCGTCGGCATGCCGGAGGAAATCCGTCAGCGTGAGGGTGGTGAGTTTGTGCAGGTCGTCTCCGCGATCGGCAAATCCCGGAATGGAACTCAGTAACACGGCCGCGACGTGCTCGGCGATTTCGTCGACCTGGCTATTCAACGTTTCGAGAAGACTCGCCCGCATTGCCTTACCCATGCTCGAAAGGTACGGCGGGTGTTCGTTCGGTACCAGACGATGGTGTCGGAAGCCACGCGTCAATCGCTGCGCCCGGCGCGCGCGGCAAAGGCGCGCCGGCGCGGTCAGATCGCGGCGGCAGCCGCCGGAGGCGGGGTGGGGATTTGGTGCGGTGGGGGGCGGGGCGGCGGCGTACCGGATGGGTCAGGTTTCGGTGTGGGTCTGGCGCTGGACCCAGAGGGCGGCCTGGGTGCGGTCGGTGACGCCGAGTTGCTGGTAGATGCTGGTCAGGTGGGCCTTGACGGTGCGCTCGGTGATGCCCAGCGAGCGTGCGATCGACCGGTTCGGCAGGCCCTCGCCGACCAGTTCGAGCACCTCGCGTTCGCGGTCGCTCAGCTCGGGGCCGGGTCGTGGCGCGCGGCGGCCGGTGAGCAGCGCGCGGGCCGCCTTCGGGTCGAGCGGGGACAGGCCCGCCACCACCTCGCGGATGCCGGACAGGATCGTCTCCGGCTCGGCGTGCTTGAGCAGGTAACCCTTGGCGCCGGCCTGCAGCGCGTCGAGGATCTGGTTGTGGTCGCTGAACGAGGTCAGCACCAGGATGTGCAGCTCCGGTTGGGTGGCCAGGATGCGGGCGATCGTGTGGACGCCTTCCAGGTGCGGCATCGACAGGTCCATCAGCACCACGTCGGGGCGCAGCTCGGCGGCCATCCCGACGGCGACCTCGCCGTCCGCGGCCTCGCCGGCCAGGATCAGGTCGTCGGTCGTGGCCAGGAGCTGCGCCAGGCCACGCCGGACCACCGCGTGATCATCGACGATCAGCACCCGGATCATCGACCGGAACCTCCACTTCCACTCGGGTTCCGGCGGCCGGGCCGGACCGGATCAGCAGCCGGCCCCGCGCTCCGGCGATCAGGTCGCTGAGGGCCCGCAGGCCGAAGTGGCCGCCCCCGCTGCGTTCGGCGAGCAGGTCGCCGTCGAAACCCCGGCCGTCATCATCCACCACCAGGCGGACCGTCCCGTCCTGAACGCTGACTTTGATGTCCACCTGGCGGGCGCCGCTGTGCGTGACGACGTTGCGCAACGTCTCCTGCGCGGCCCGGAACAGCAGGCCCGCGGTGACCTCCGGGAAGTCGTCGGTGTCCGGCAGGTCCAGGTTCGTCTGGATCCCGGTCCGCTCCAGCCCGCCGGCCAGCTCCACCAGGGCCGAGACCAGCCCCTCCTCGGCCAGGTTCGGCGGATAGATGTCGACCAGCAGCGAACGCAGGGCGCCGATCCCGGACCGTAACTCGGCTGCGGCCTCGGTGATCACCTCGGTCTGCCGCTGCGCGTCCGGCCGGCCGAGCCGGGCCGCGTCCAGCGCGTACGTCACCCCGGTGAGCTGCTGGACCACCCCGTCGTGCAGCTCGCCGGCGATGCGGCGGCGCTCGGCGTCCGAGGCCTCCACGGCGTGCCGCAGCAGCGCCTCGCGTTCGCGCTGCTGGCGTTGCAGGCGCCGGGCCAGCGACCAGGCCAGCGGGATCTGCAGAACCACCAGGGCGACCAGGGCACCGAGCGAGATCGGGGCGAACTGGCGCCATGCCGCCTGCCCCGCCTGGTCCACCGCGTTGTACCGGAAATACACCTCGAACAGCATGTTCTGCCCGGTGGCGGCGCGCACCGGGACATAGCATTCGAGCAGCTTGCCGTAGCCGGTCTCGTACCGGTTCTCGGCTTGGGACAGGTCGCTGATCTCGGTGTTGACCCGCTGCTGCCGCAAGGCGTCGACTTCGTGGTCGTCGAACGTCCAGCGGGTGCCGATGAGCTGCGGCTGGTCCGAGTAGACGATCTTGCCGGTGTCGTCCCAGAGCTTCACCCGCACCAGCATCGGGCTCAGCACGTACCGGCGCACGGCATCGTCGAAGCCGCGCAGCGCGAGCGGGTCGCCGGCGACCACCTGTGCGTCCAGCCGCGGTTCGACCACGCCCTTGGCGGTCACCAAGGCGACCTCGCTCACGGCCTTCGTGGCCTGATCCGCGCCGGCCTTGCGGGTCGCCATCGCCAGCAAGACCACCAGCGCGGCCAGCACCGCCAGCCCGACCGCGGTAAAACGGGCGACCAGCCCGGCGGTCGAGGTCATATCCGCAGCTTAGGGACTCGGGGACTAGTACCAAGGTGCAATGGCGGTCGGACCGGAGGCCGACGAAAGTCCTTCCCATGCCGTTCATCCCACTCGCCGTGACCGTGGCGGGACCCTCGGTGCGGGCAGAGGTGCCGGCGCTGGCCGCGGGAGCGGGGCTGAACGTGCTGCAGGTTCTGCTGGCGCTGGCCCAGCCGTGGCCGCTGGCGTACGCGGTGGATCAGGTGATCGGCGCCGAGAATCCGCGTCCCATCCTGCTGGTGGTCGCGGCCGCCGCCACCGTCGGGCTCAGCGCCGTGTCCGGCCTGGTCGACATGGCCGCCGTGATGAGCGTGGAACGCGCGGCCGAACGCATGGGGGCGCGGCTGCGGGCCCGGTTGTTCGACCACGCGGTGACCCGCTCGCTGCGCTGGCACGACCGGATGCCCAGCGGGGAGCTGCTGTCCCGCCTCACCACCGACGTCGGCCGGATGCTGGACGCGGTCGTGGCGCTGGTCGAGATCCTGGTACCCGGCGTGATCATGCTGGTCACGGTGCTGGTCATCCTGCTCTTCTTCGACCTGGGTCTGGCGTTGGTCGCGGTGGCGGTCCTGCCGCCGCTGGCCCTGCTCGCGATCCGGCAGCGGCGGCGGGTGCGCGCGGCGCAGCAGGACGCCCGGGCCGAGTCCGGCCGGCTGGCCGCCACCACCACCGATCTCATGCGCAACGTACGGGCGGTGCAGGCCTTCGGACGCACCGATCGGGCCGCACGGGTGTTCGGCATCCGCAACAGCGCGCTGCTGCGGACCGAGGTCAAGGCGATCGACGTTTCGGCGCGCTGGGCACCGCTGGCCGACGTGGTGCTGGCGGTCGGCGCCGGGCTGGTGCTGGTGGTCGGCGGCCGGGAGGTGCTGGCCGGGCAGCTCACCACCGGCGAACTGCTGGTGGTGGTCGCCTACCTGGCCGACCTGTACTCACCGGTGCGGGCGCTGACCCGGCTGTCCAGCACGCTGGCCAAGGCCTCGGCCAGCGCGGTCCGGGTGGCCGAGGTGCTCGACAGCGACGACGCCATCGTCGAGCGGCCGGACGCCACCACGGCCCCGATGCTGCGTGATGAGGTGCGCTTCCACTCCGTCGGCTTCGGCTACGACCGGGACCGGCCCGTGCTGCACGACTTCGACCTGCGCATCCGCGCCGGCGAGACGGTGGCCCTGATCGGCCCGAGCGGCGCCGGCAAGAGCACCACCCTGCATCTGCTGCTGCGCCTGTACGACGTCGAGTCCGGCAGCCTGCGCATCGACGGTGTGGACGTGCGCGACTGCAAGCTGCAGAGCCTGCGCGAGCGGATCGCCTTCGTGCCGCAGGACCCGTGGCTGCTGGACGGCAGCCTGGCCGAGAACATCGCGTTCGGCTCGGCCGACGCCACCCGAGCCGACGTGCTCGCCGCGAGCCGGGCGGCCCTGGTCGACGAGTTCGCGCAGCGGCTGCCGGACGGCTACGACACCTCGCTGGGCGAGGGTGGCGTACGCCTGTCCGGCGGTCAGCGGCGACGCGTCGCGCTGGCCCGGGCCGCCATCTCGAACGCACCGCTCGTGCTGCTGGACGAGCCGACCGCCTCGCTGGACCCGGCCGCGGCCGCGTCGATCATGCGAGCGATTCGATCCGCGACAGCGGACCGCACGGTCCTGCTCGTCACCCACGACCAGGGCACGGCGGCGATCGCCGACCGTGTCGTGAACATCGAGCCGCTGAGGGGAGGTGGACAGCATGGCAGGCCGGATTCAGACGCCGCTGGAGTACTGGAAGAAGCACCACGGCAAGCACGACCACAGCCGCAGCGATTCGCGTAGCAAGTCGCGCAGCAAGTCGCGTTGCGACTAGAAACTCCGCGGTTATCAAGTAGCGGAGGTCCACCCGGGGACGACCAACCGGGTGGACCTCCGCAATCTCGGCATCGGAGACCAGGATGACCCTTGACGACGTCGACGGCGAACCGATCTGGCCCTATGGCGAGAACGCGCCGATGCCCGGCGGGTTCCTGTCCTGGGACCGGCTGGCGGTGGGCAAGCGCTGCGAGACGTGGGTTGTCTGGTCACCGAGCCTGTGGAGCCCGGCGGTCCTCAAACTCGCCCGGCCGCACATGGTCACGCACCCGCGGGCGGCCCTGGCCCTGACCCGCGAGGTGCGCGCGCTGCACGACAACCCACACCCGGTACTACCCCGCCTGTACGCCTCGGACGTGGCCGGGCCGGTGCCGTTCATCGCACTGGAGTATGTGGACGGTCCCACCCTCGCCGACGAGATCGACGACAACGGGAAGCTGGTCGAGACCGACGTCGCGATCCTCGGCCTGCAACTGCTGACCGGGCTGCGCGCGCTGCACGGGCGCGGCCTGGCGCACGTCGACGTGAAACCGGACAACATCGTGCTGCGCGACCGGCGGCCGGTGCTGGTGGATTTCGGGCAGGCACGGGAACTGGGCGCCACCCAGCCGGCGGGCCGCCCGGTCGGGACGCCCGGGTACGCGGCGCCCGAGATGGAGGCGTGCGAACCGATCGGGACGGGGATGGACGTGTACGGGCTCGGTATCGCCTTGCGGGAGGCGCTGACCGGAGACCCGCCGGTTCAGGGTGTGCCCCCGGCGCCGGTGCACGACGTGATCGACCGGTTGTGCGCCGCTTCGCCGGGAGATCGGCCGGGGCTGGCCGAGGCGTACGTGCTGCTTCGTGGAATGCTGCCGGAAGATGCCCGGCCGTGGCCTTCGTGGGCCGTGCCTACCGGCGCAGTAGTCGGAGACCGTTGAGCCCTACGATCACGGTGGAGCCTTCGTGCCCGGCGACGCCGAGGGGGAGGGGGAGCCGGCCGGCCAGGTCGAGAGCCACCAGGATGACGATCACCGTCGCGGCGATGACCAGGTTCGCGACCACCACCCGGTGCGCCCGCCGGGAGAGGTCGACGACCGCCGGAATGGCGTGCAGGTCGTCGCGTACGACAACGGCGTCGGCGGTCTCCACGGTGAGATCGGCGCCCGCGCCGCCCATCGCGATGCCCGCGTGTGCCGCGGCCAGGGCGGGTGCGTCGTTCACGCCGTCGCCGACCACCGTGACCCGGCGACCGTCGCGTTGCAGCGCCCGGACCTGAGTGACCTTGTCCGCGGGCAGCAGCCCGGCCCGGACGTCCCGGATGCCGACGACATCGGCCAGCCGCCGGGCCGCGGCCTGGTTGTCGCCGGTCAGCAGCAGCGGCGGGCGGCCGGTGAGCGCGGACAGCCGCTCGACGGCGCCGATCGACTCGGCGCGGATCTCGTCCGATATGGCCAGGAGCCCGGCCTCGTGCCCGTCGACCATCACCACCACCGTGGTGTATCCGGTGGTCCGCACATCACCCGTGGCCGCCCCGATCTCCACCACGAAGCCGTCGACGCGGGCGCGGACGCCGCGGCCGGGCAGCGCGACGAAGTCCTGGGCGTCGCCGATCGGCAGCCCGCGTTCGCGCGCGGCCGCGACGACGGCCGTGGCGAGGGGATGCTCGCTGGGGTGCTCGGCCGCCGCGGCGAACGCGAGCACCTCGTTCTCGGTCCAGGGCGCGGAGTCCAGTGTCACGATCCGGACCACCTTCGGCGTGCCCCTGGTCAGCGTCCCGGTCTTGTCGAACGCCACCAGATCGGTCGAGCCGAGGCGCTCCATCACGACGGCGGACTTGACGAGCACACCGTGGCGTCCGGCGTTGGCGATCGCGGCCAGCAGCGGCGGCATCGTCGCCAGCACCACGGCGCAGGGCGAGGCCACGATCATGAACGTCATCGCCCGCAGCAGCGTCTCGGTCAGCGGCCGGCCGAACGCGAGCGGGAGGAAGAACAACGCCAGGGTCGCGGCGACCACGCCGACGGAGTAGCGCTGCTCGACCTTCTCGATGAACAGCTGCGTGCGGGCCTTGGTGGTGGCGGCCTGCTCGACCAGCGACGCGATCCGGGCGACGACCGAGTCACCGGCCGCCCGGCCGACCCGCACGCGCAGCGCACCCGTCCCGTTCACGGTGCCGGCGAACACGTCGTCGCCCGCGGACTTGTCCACCGGCAGGGCCTCGCCGGTGATCGTCGCCTGGTCCACCTCGCTGGCGCCCGTGACGACTCGCCCGTCGGCGCCGATGCGCTCGCCGGGGCGTACCAGGATGACGTCACCGATCGCGAGGTCGGCTCGCGCCACCGTCGACTCACCGTCCGCGTCGATCCTGGTGGCCGTCTCCGGAGCAAGATCAAGCAGACCGCGTACGGAATCCTGGGTGCGTGCCGTGGCCAGCGCCTCGAGCGCGCCCGAGGTGGCGAAGATGACGATGAGCAGCCCGCCGTCGATCACCTGGCCGATCGCGGCGGCACCGATCGCCGCGACGATCATCAGCAGGTCGACGTCGAGGGTCTTGTCCCGCAGGGCTTTGAGGCCGGCGAGAGCCGGTTCCCAGCCGCCGGCCAGGTAGCAGGCGGCGAACAGCGGGCCCCACCGGGAGGCGGGCGCGTGGCTCACGTGGGCGAGCAGCCCGACGAGGAACAGGACCAGGGACGCCGCCGCCCAGCGCATCTCGGGCAGGTCGAAAAGCCGGGTCTTTTTCACCCGGGTCGCGGTGCTCACCGAAGGAAGACTAACAGCTCATATGAAGAGGTCTTCATGTGATTGACCCGATAGTATGCGTGCATGGGTCATGGGGTGGACGGGCGCGTCACGACGGCCGCGCGCCTCGACGCCGACGCGGCGGAAAAGGTCGCCTCGACGCTGCAGGCGCTCGCCACCCCGAGCCGGCTGCTGATCCTGACCACGTTGCGGCACGGGCCGTGCTCGGTCGGCGACCTCGCCGCCGAGGTGAAGATGGAGCAGTCCGCCGTCTCACACCAGCTGCGGTTGCTGCGCAACCTGGGCCTGGTCACCGGGACGCGGCGGGGCAAGAGCATCGTGTACGCGTTGTTCGACAACCACGTCGCGCAGCTGCTCGACGAGGCGATCTACCACATCGAACACCTACGCCTCGGCAAGCAGGACGGCGTCGCCGAGTAAGGCGTGCTCTTCCGCCAGGCGGCCCGCTCCGCGCAGCTGACGATCGGGGCCCGGCCCGCGCCTGGGCAACCCGCAGCCGACATCGGCCGCGCTTCAGCCGCTGGTGGCGGCCGCCTGCTGACTCTGCCACCGGGCGATCTGCACGCCCACCACGAAGATCTGGATCGGCAGCGGCATCCCCGGCAGGTTGGCCTCGACGTTGCCCTTCCACGGGCTGGTCCGCCGGATCGAACCCACCCCGACGCCACCGACGAGCATCTCCTGCTGATTTCCCCACAGGGAGCTGCGGCGGAACTCGTACACCCGGCCGTCGGCCTGGGCGGTCCAGTGCTTGCGCCCCGGCTTCTCGACGAGCGCCACCTCGTTACCGGCGTCGTCGATCATCCGGTAACTCATGCCCAGGCCTTTCGCCCGCACCTCGAAGCGCCGCCCGTCGACGACGAAGTCGCCACCGCTGCGCCACCACTTCGGGTCCCACACCGCGACCTCACGCCCGTCGGCGACCAGCCGGTACCGGCCGCGCCACATGTTCGTCCGCTCAGCGGTCAACATCCCTCGAGGCTACCGACGGCACGCCAGGGCGGGGTCGCTTCACGGCACCGCAGGCTCCGCCGGCCACAGGGCCGAGCCGCCCGCTTTCCTGGGCCGAGCTGCCCGCTTTCCTGGGCCGAGCTGCCCGCTTTCCTGGGCCGAGCTGCCCGCTTTCCTGGGCCGAGCTGCCCGCTTTCCTGGGCCGAGCTGCCCGCTTTCCTGGGCCGAGCTGCGTGCTTTCCTGGTCGAGCTGCAGACTTTCCCGGGCCGAGCTGCGCGGTTTCCCACGCCGAGGCGCCGCTTTCCCGCGCCGAGCAGCGCGCTTTCCCGCGCCGAGCAGCGCGCTTTCCCGCGCCGAGCAGCGCGCTTTCTTGGCGCCGGCCGCCGAGTCGACCACGGCGCCGTCAGGTCCGCAATTGCCGCACCTCCGTCTCCGAGGTGGCCCCCACGCGTTGTCTCCGGTCCCACTATGTGGCAATCGCGGCCACATTCTGGGCTTTCGCGAGACCTTGGAGAGTTACGCCCACATACGAGCCACAACTCTCCAAGGTCCACGAAATATGGAGAAAAGGGGGGTAACAAAGGCCGCAAGAGGGAACAAATGACACTCTACTATGGACTCTAGTCCCGCATGCTGGGCCAGGTGACCACGATATGGCCGGGAGTCCCGCACAGCGAACCCAGATCCCACATCGTGGACTCCATGCGGCGACCGACACTCGGATCACTCCGTGGTGGATGCCGGAAAGGCCCGGTGGGCGCCGACCCGCACGTCCCGACCGGCCGGCGCGCCTTCGGCCACATGATCGACCGCCCGACCATCCGCCTCACCGCGTTCGGCCTCGACCACCCGGACGCGGCCACATGATCGACCGCCTGGCCTTCCGCCTCACCGCGTTCGCCCGCGACCACCCGGACGCGGCCACATGATCGACCGCCCGACCATCCGCCCCACCGCGTTCGCCCTCGACCACCCGGATGCGGCCAAATGATCGACCGGCTGGTCTTCCCATTTGCCGCGTTCGGCCTCGACCGCCCGGGCGCCCCGGGCGGTCGCCGATGGGAAGAGCCCTAAGAAACGGGCCGACGGGAAGACTCCTGAGAAACAGCAGCCCTCGCGGGACCAAGCACTGGTCAGGTGGACGGTGGCCAGTCGCCCGCCAGGATGGTCTCGAGGATCGCCGGGCCGGGGCGACCCTCCACCTCGAAGACGACCCGGGCCCGCGTCGCGGCCGACGGGTCCTCAATGGTCGCGCCCGACGAAGGGTCCACCCGCAACCCGAGGACCGGCGCATCCGACGGCGTCAGCAGCCCCACGGCCAGGGCCGCCGCGGTCGGGTCGTGCAACGGGATCTCGCGCACCCCGCTCTCTTCCTCATAAAAATCGTAATATAGGGGGATTATCTGGGATAAAGCCGTCGTCAACGGCCGGCCGTCGGCGGCTAAAGCGGCGATCGCGGAAGCATCCCACCGGCAGCCCATCGTCAGATCCAACGGCACCAAGGTCACCGGCCAGCCCGCCGCCACGACGGCCGCGGCCGCGGGCGCGTCGTTCGCGATGTTGAACTCTGCCCGGCCGCTAACATTGCCCGGCACCCGCACCGCCCCGCCCATCACGGTCACCGACGCCACCTGCGACGCCAGCGAAGGCGACAAGGCCAGCGCAGCCGCCAGATTCGAGCACGGCCCCAGCGCCACCACGTGCAACTCACCCGGATGCGCGGCGGCCAGCGACACCAGCAACGACGGGGCCGGCCGCGGGTCGACCGATCCCCCAGGCAGCGAGACCCCACCGACACCGTTGGAGCCGTGCACCGTCTCCGACCCGCCGAGGAAAACCCCACCGCCCACCGACACCGGGACCGAGCGGCCCGCCAGCGCCAGCAACCCCAGCGTGTTCGCCGCCGCCTGCACCGCCGTCGTGTTCCCGTCCACCGTGCCGACGCCGGCCAGCGTCACGTCCGGCCGGGCGAGGAGAACCGCCAGCGCCAGCGCGTCATCGATCCCGGTATCGCAATCCAGATAGATCAGCATGGTCTCAGGATGCCGGTGTCCCGGGTCCGAACGCACTGAAGAACTTGTCCCGGAACATGCTCATCGGCCAGACCGGCGTCGCCGACGTGGGCCGCAGCCCGTCCTGCCAGCCCCAACCGGCGATGCGGGACAGCACCGCCGGATCCTTCGCCACGATGCTGATCGGCACGTCGTGGCTGGCGTTCGCGCCCGCCGCGATCGGCGACGGCTGATGGTCGCCCAGGAACACCATCACCAGGTTGTCGTCGCCGTAGAGCCGGATCCAGTTGACCAGCGACGTGATCGAGTACTGGATCGACTTCCCGTACTCGGGCCGCACGTCGCGCGGGTTCGCCCACAGCGCCTTGGGTTTCTTGCCGTCGGTGACCATCGCCTGATAGATCGACCCGTCCCCGACCTGGTTCCAGTCCGGCAGGTAGGACGGGATCGGCGCCCACGGCGTGTGACTGGACACCAGCGGCATCTCGATCATCAGCGGTCCGCGTCCGGGCTTCTTGTACTCGATGGTGTTGAGCTGCTTCAACGTGTACTGGTCGGGCATCGGCGCCCAGCTGAACTTCGGCCCCTGGTAGCCCAGGTTGCGCGAGTCCCACACCGCGTCGTAGCCGTAGAAGCGCCCCTCCGGCCAGGCCCCCGTCGTGCCGGGCATCACCGACACGGTCCGCCAGCCGGCGTCGTGGAACGCCCGGGTCATCGTCAGCCGGTCGCTGGAGACGAGGTTGCGGTACCGCTGCTCGTTGTTGATCCACAGCCCCGACTCGAACGTCGAGTGCGCCAGCCAGCTGCCGCCGCCGAAGGTGGGCGAGGTGAGCCAGCCGCTGCGCGACGCGAACCCGGCCTGCCGCAGCAGCGCGGACGACTGATCCAGCACCGGGTCGATCGCCGGCGCCAGCGCGGGATGTTCCACCGCGCTGCGCCCGTAGCTTTCCACGAACGTGAAGACCACGTCCTTCCCGCGCAGGGCGGTCAGCATCTGCTGGGCGGGCGTTCCCCCGTACGCGTCGGTGCGCACCTCGGACGCGAACGCAGCCGAATCCCGCAGTCCCGCGCGCGCCTGATGGGCCCGGTCCCACGCGTAGGTCGCCGTGCTGCGCGCCGCCACCGGCACCCCGCCCGTGATCGACACCCCGAGCGCGAACGTCACCCCCCACGCCACCGCCACCCCGCCCGCGGTGAACAGCGACCGCCGCCGGTACCGCCCGATCAGCGCCCCGACCCGCAGCAGCGACCACACCGTCAGCGCCATCACCGAGGCGACCAGCAGCAGCACGGCCGGTACCGCCCCGACCGCCGCCACCCGCCCGTACGAGTCGACGACAAAGTTGTACCCGTCGTCGAACAACACCCAGTCCAGCACCGGGTCGAACGGCCGGTTCAGCTCCTGGAAGAACCCCATGTCCAGGCACTTCTCCACGACCAGCCAGCCGACCAGCACGCCCAGCACCACCGCGGCGATCCGGCGCCCGCGCCGCGGCAGCACCAGCATCAGCGCGATCACCACGGCCCCCTCCACGGGAATCCGCAGAAACCCCGCGACGGTGAGGCGGGACACGATATTCGGGAAGATCAGCGCGGCGACCAGGAAAATGACGGCGAACGAGGTCAGGGCACGGCGCACCGGCGTACGCAAGGAAAGCGGAGGGGAAGGACGCACGCCCTCCCGTACGGAAAATGCCGTTGTTTTGGTTCAGCGCAACGTGGAAGTCAAGGGACCGACCTAGGGTGGCCCATGGACCGACCCGCGACGAGAGGAACCGGACGTGCCCACGGTGGAATCCGACCTGCTGCGCACCCTCGCCGAGCCCGACGGGGACGACCTGGACCGGCTCGACGCCTGGTGGCGGGCCGCCAACTATCTCACCGTCGGCCAGATCTACCTGCGGGCGAACCCGTTGCTGCGCGAACCGCTCAAGCCCGAGCACATCAAACCGCGCCTGCTCGGCCACTGGGGAACCAGCCCCGGCCTGTCGTTCGTCTACGCGCACCTGTCCCGGCTGATCCGGCACACCGGCCAGCAGACGATCTATCTCGCCGGGCCGGGACACGGCGGGCCCGCGCTGGTCGCCGCCGGCTACCTCGAAGGCACGTACACCGACATCTATCCCCAGGTCACCATGGACACGGTGGGCCTGGAGCGGCTGTTCCGGCAGTTCTCCACGCCCGGCGGCATCCCCAGCCACGTCTCGGTGACCACGCCCGGGTCGATCCACGAGGGCGGCGAGCTCGGCTACGCCCTGGTGCACGCGTTCGGCGCGGTCTTCGACAACCCGGACCTGCTCGCCGTCGCGGTGGTCGGCGACGGCGAGGCCGAGACCGGCCCTCTGGAAGGGTCGTGGAAAGGCATTTCCTTCCTCAATCCCGTACGGGACGGGGCCGTGCTCCCGATCCTGCACCTCAACTCGATGAAGATCTCCGGGCCCACCGTGCTCGGCCGCAAGAGCCCCGACGAGGTGCGGTCGCTGCTGCGCGGGCACGGCTACGAGGTCCTCGAGGTCGGCGGTGACGATCTGCCCGGCATGCATCAGCGGTTCGCGCAGGTCCTGGCGGAGGCGTGGGGACGCATCCGGGAGATCCAGCGGGCCGCTCGCGACGGTTCCGCCGACGGCAACCGCCCGCATTGGCCACTCATCATCCTGCGTACGCCCAAGGGTTGGACCGGGCCGAAGGAGGTGGACGGGGTCGGCGTCGAAGGGACGTGGCGGGCGCATCAGGTGCCGCTGTCCGGCGTGCGGGACAACCCGGAACACCTCGCGTTGCTGCAGGAGTGGCTCGAGTCGTACCGGCCCGGGGAACTTTTCGACGCGGCCGGCGTGCCGGTCGGCACCGTGCGTGACCAGGCACCGCGTGGTGATCTGCGGATGAGCGCCACGCCGCACGCCAACGGCGGCCTGCTCACCCGTGATCTCGACCTGCCGGACTTCCGCGACTACGCGATCGACGTCTCGCGGCCGGGCGGCGACCACGCCGAGTCCACCCGCAAGCTCGGCGAGATGATCCGCGACATCTACCGGAACAACCCGGACAGCTTCCGGCTGACCTGCCCCGACGAGACCAACAGCAACCGCCTGGGCGCCGTCTTCGAGGCCTCCGACCGCACGTTCATGGAACGCGTCTACCCCACCGACACGGCGATCGGTCCCGACGGGCGGGTCATGGAGGTGCTGTCCGAGCACAACTGCCACGGCTGGCTGGAGGGTTACACGCTCACCGGCCGGCACGGCATGTTCGCCACGTACGAGGCGTTCGCCATGGTCAGCGCCTCCCAGACGGTGCAGCACGGCAAGTGGCTGGAGGAGGCCGCGCACCTGCCGTGGCGGGCCAAGGTGCCCAGCCTGAACGTGCTGCTCACCTCGACGGCCTGGCGCAACGACCACAACGGCTTCTCGCACCAGGGCCCGGGGCTCATCCAGGTGGTGCTCACCCAGCGCGGCACGGTCAACCGCATCTACCTCCCGCCGGACGCGAACTGCCTGCTGTCGGTGGCCGATCACTGTTTCCGCTCCCGCTCGTACATCAATCTGATCGTGATCGACAAGCAGCCCCAGCTGCAGTACCTGACCATCGACGAGGCCATCGAGCACTGTGCGCGCGGCGCCGGGATCTGGGACTGGGCGGGCACCGACGACGGCACCAGCGACCCGGACATCGTGCTGGCGTGCGCGGGCGACGTGGTCACGATGGAGACGGTCGCGGCCGCGCAGATCCTGCGCGATCGCCTGCCCGGCCTGCGCGTGCGGGTGGTCAATGTGGTCGATCTGATGACCCTCGTACGCCCGAAGGACCACCCGCACGGCATGAGCTCGACGATGTTCACCGAGTTGTTCACCGACGACGTGGACGTGGTCTTCGCGTTCCACGGCTACCCCGGGGCGATCCACCAGCTCGTGCACGGCCGCCCCGACGCGGACCGCTTCCGGGTGCGCGGCTTCATCGAGGAGGGCACGACGACGACCCCGTTCGACATGACCGTACGGAACAAGGCGTCGCGCTACCACCTGGTGATGGACGCCCTCAACAACGCTCGCCGGTTGCCGCGCGGCGCCACCGAGCTGAAGGAGTGGTGCGAGAGCCAGCTGCGGCGCCACGAGGAGTACGTGGTGGAGCACCTGGAGGACATGCCCGAGGTGCGCGACTGGACGCTGGGAGATTGGGCGGCCCGCGGCTGAGTCGCCCGTGGCCACCTGACTAAGCACGTAGGCAATAGTTCGGTACGTAATCAGGTCACGGCCCGTAGGTGGACACGCTCACCAAGAAGGACATAGCAACGCAAAGACCTCGCCGTGAGATCGGATCAAGTTTCCACACAGGAACACGATCCACGACGAGGTCACCGCCAGTATGCGCCCCGCGCACATCTACGCCAGCATGTCCGAGCAGCAACACACCGAACTGATTAACGCCCTGCACGGACCCTGGCGGAACGCCACCCGGATCATGATGGTCGTGCTGTCCGCCGCCGGCTTCAGCGCCAGCGAGATCGCCGACCTGCTGCACTACGACCCGAAAACCGTTCGCTCCTGGATCGCCCGCCACCACGCCGAAGGCATGACCGGCCTACCTGACCGGCCCCGCTCGGGACGCCCCCGCAAAGGCAGCCCGCGGCTCGGCGCCCGCATTCACGCCCCGCTCCTGACGCCGAGATCGTGGACCACCACCCGGATCTGGAAAGCTCTCGGCCGCCCCGCACTGAGCATGTCCACGATGCGCCGCCGCATCCGCGAACAAGCCCGCTGGGCCCGCCCCCGCCTGATCGCCAAAAGCGACCCCAACCGCGAGCAGATCTGCGCCGACATCCGCGAGCGCATCAGCCGCCTGCCCGACGGCTCGGTCGTACTGGCCGAAGACGAAACCCACCTCGACCTGCTCGCCCGCGTCCGCTCCTGCTGGATGCCGCTCGGCCTTCGGCATCGCATCCTGACCCCCGGCACCAACGTGCGCCGCACCGTGCACGGCGCGCTCAACCTGGCCACCGGCGCCTGGCACCACCACATCAGCGTCCGCAACGTCTCCGTGGTGTTCTGCTACTTCCTGCAGCAACTACTCGACGCCTACCCCAACGCCCCGCTCATCGCGGTCATCACGGACAACGGCAGCACCCACCACAGCGGCATCACCAAACGCTGGCTTGCAGCCCATCCCCGAATCCAGGTCATCGAAGGCGCGAAATACAGCCCGCAAGACAACCCCGTCGAACGGATCTGGGCCGCGCTCAAACGCCAGATCGCCAACACCGCGACCGTCACGATCATCGACCGGATCCAGCAAGCCCACGCGTTCTTCCAGCACCGCTCCGACGCGCAGAACCTGACCACCGCAGCACCCTGGACCTCGCCCTGGCTACCCGAGGGTTACGGGAAGAACTTCTGGCCAGGGGCTTAGGGTCTGGCGAGCCGGTCGATCATTTGGGCGAAGGCTCGCCGGCCGGTCGGGACGTGCGGGTCGGCGCACGGCCTTTCCCGACATCCACCACGGAGTGATCATTTACGCTGAGCGTCGTGCAACTCCCCGAACTCAAGGCTCCATCCTCCCCGGCCGGGCGCGCCGGCATGACCGTCTACTTTGGCCTGTGGGTAGTGATCACGCTGCTGATGGCGGTGGTCACGCTGCTTCTGCTTTTTGGGCTGGTCATCGATCCCACCAGTTTTTCCCACCAGATTCCGGTGATCTTGCTCGGCGCGGTGATGACGGCCGGCGGAGGTCTCTACACATATCTCGGCCTGCGCCGTCTTCTTCGCAAGGGCTGAACGATGCCGACCGAAGTCGGAGGAGGTTTCTACTGGGTGCTCCGTGGAGCAGGTCGGGCCGCCGTCGCTCTCCGTCAGCCGGTGATCGCTGCGAACACCATGCTGATCAGCCTGATCAACAACTTTCCCGCGTTTCGCCCATTGTTCAGCTCGAGGCCGACCGAGAGGGCGCCAAACGAACGCAGCGACGCCGGCGTACGTCGCGTCGAATTGCCGGCCGACGCGGAGTTTGAGCTCTCGCGGACGCTGAGAGAGACGCATTGGCGAGCGTTCGGATGGTCTCGACAGGCTGATTCGGGTTGGGCGGACGAGGCTCGTATGGCCGCGCGTCTTGCGATGGCGATCGCCGTGGCTCGCCGTGCGCGATGGGTGGGACCCGATCATTTACTGGAGGCGCTTCTGGCCGACCCGTCAAACACCGCGGGCAGTCTCGTCGGGGGTCAAGGGGTCGATCTCGACCTGCTGACCGAGGTCGCTCGTCGGACGTGGCCGGTTGACGGCGGCGAACCGCCGTACCGAGGACTTGCCGGCCCGTTGAACCGCATCGGCATTTTGGCCGGGCCGCAGGGCGAAAACCGGTCACGGTCAACCGCGTTGACGCAGCGGGTGGTAGCAGGCGCCACGTCGCTGTTCGCCCAGGCCAGTCCCGTATTGGCTGCCCTTGAGGAAGAGTCGACTGCCGAGACCGTTCGTCTTGGCCATGACCGGACAACACCTGCACATCTCGTTCTTGCGGTTCTCGTTCTGGAACACGAAATGACGTCGAGCGGCTTGCATCCGGCAAGTGAGTGGCTCGAGGCGTGTGGTTTCGTTCTGCGCGACCTCTCTCTTGAGAGAAAAACCGTTGTCCTGCCGCCTTTCCAGGACGATGCCCTGGCGCTCCCGCAGCGCCGCCGAGCGTGGCGCCGCAACCCGAAGAACCCGCCATGGACGGCATCGGCGGCAAGAGCAGCTGACCAAGCGAGGCTTGTGGCACGTGGACAACGAGGCCCAGGCGCCGGGAGTGCCCATCTCCTGTACGCCGCTCTCGCCGACCCGGACGATTCGGGTCGCCGACTGCTGGCGGAGAACCTCGTTGATCCGGTTGTCGTTCGCGGAATGCTGGCCGACCGCCTGGGGATCTCGCGGCGATGACGGAGCCGCGACGGGCCCGAAACTGCCGCACACAATTCCCGAAAGCAGATGAATGAAGATCGAGTTTGACGATGGAAAGTTCAATCTTGCGCTTACTCGCGAAGAGTTGGTGGTGTTGATTTGCGCGTTGGGGTGGACCGACAGTTTGGTCCCTTCGGACCTGGCATTCCAAGAATATGTCGGCTTGTCAAGGGAAGGATACCGGTCCCTGATGGACGCGATGGCCGATGCCGTTCGGTCCAGTTCGGCTCAGGACGACTGAACGCGGACCGAGATTTCACGTTGCGTTACGGAGGCGGTTGGGTCGATTGCCAAGCAGGCGCCGGGTCGTCGACCAACGGCTGTTGGCGTTAGAGGTCCCGGTGCTGATCGGCTTCGCCGGCAGCGCGGGCATGGCGTCGGCTCTGGTAAACCGAGTGTCGGTCGCCGCACAGGCTTCACGATGTGGGATCTGGGTTCGCTGTGCAGGACTCGCGGCCACATCGTGGTCACCTAGCCCAGCATGCGGGACTGGAGTTCACAGTAGAGTGTAATTTCATTCCTCTTGCGGCCTTTGTTACCCCGCTTTTCTCCATATTTCGTGGACCTTGGAGAGTTGTGGCTCGTATGTGGGCGTAACTCTCCAAGGTTCAATGCCGTTCAGTTTAGGGTGTTTGTGCTGGTCGGGGTGGTGATGTCGGGTCCGGTGGTGTGGGCCGGTATTGTCGCGGGTCGTGACGTCAGCGGTGGTGTCAGAGGGCGGGTCGCGGCCGTGGGGCCGGTTGACTGACTACATCGGACTTGGTGTGGTCTCGGCCCGGTTCAGCCGGGATCTGCTCGAAGAGGTGCTCAACCGTGCGGTTGGGCGGGAGAAACGCTCGCGCAGGTTGCCGGCTCATGTGGTGATGCGGTTTGTGATCGCGATGGGGTTGTTCTTCAGCGAGTCGTATGACGAGGTGATGCGCCGGCTGGTCGGTAACCTGCGCAGACTCGGCTCGTGGGACGACGACTGGCAGGTGCCGAGCAAATCGGCGATCACCCAGGCCCGGCAACGACTGGGATCAGCGCCGATGAAGCTGCTGTTCGAGCGGGCCGCGATGCCGTTGGCGGGGCCGGGGACCAAGGGGGCGTGGCTGGCTGGTCGCCGGTTGATGGCCATCGACGTGACCAGTTTCGATGTGGCCGACACCGAGGCGAACCTGCAACGTTTCGGCCGCACCCGTTCCGGGCCGAAAGCCTCGGCTTACCCGAAACTGAATCTGGCCGGGCTGGCCGAGTGCGGCAGCCACGCGCTCGTGGGGGCGGTGATCGGCAAGGCCCGCGACGGGGAACGCACCCTGATCACCGATCTGGCCGGCAACGTCGGTCCCGGCATGCTGGTTTTGGCCGATGCCGGGCTGTTCTCCTTCGACGGGTTCAACCGCTATGCCGCGACCGGCGCGGATCTGGCGTGGCGGGTCGGATCGCAGGTGTCGCTGGGTAACCTGGGCTGGCTCGCCGATGGCTCCTACCTGGCGTTGATCTATGCACCCGGCCTCGGTGAGGCCCGCCGGGCCCGGCTGGCCGCAGAAACCCGCAACGGCGCCGAGATCCCCGCCGATCTGGCCCGGCTGGTGCGGGTCGTCGAATACAGCGTGCCCGAGCGCAACCCGGCCGGTGAGCTGATCGTCGTGGTCACCACCGTGCTGGACCCGCACGACATCAGCGCCCTGGAACTGGCCGCGGCCTACCACCAACGCTGGGAAGAAGAATCCGTCTTCGACGAAATCAAAACCGACCTACGCGGCAAAGGCGAAGTCCTCCGATCGAAAACCCCTGAGCTGGTCGAACAACAACTGTGGGGACTACTGCTCGCCCACTACGCCATCCGCGCCCTGCTCCTGGATGCCGCCGACCCGGCCGGCTACGACCCCGACCGCATGTCGTTCATAAAGGGCCTTCGCGTCGTCCGCCGCCAGGTCACCGACCAGGCGGCCATCACCCCCTGAACACCTTTAGCCGCCACCACCGACACACTCGACGAAATCCGGGCTCAGCCCAACCCACCCCGCCGGCACCGCACCTGCCCCCGCGTCGTCAAACGCGCCCGCCACAACTCCTACCTCGTCAAACGACCCACCCACCGCAACACCCGCCACAAAGGACCAGCCACACCCCAACTGGCCAGGCCAAACCCCCCAAACTGAACGGCATTGCTCCAAGGTCTCGCGAAAGCCCAGAATGTGGCCGCGATTGCCACATAGTGGGACCGGAGACAACGCGTGGAAGCCACTGCGGAACGTCGGTGTGCCCACCCGACACGGTGGTCGGCAGGGGACAGGTGCGCCGATCCAGGTACGGGTCGACTGTGCGCGGCCGCCGAACTGAGCGGGTCGCACCCAGTCGCCGGCCAGACCCGCCGCGGCACGGTCAGCAGTGCAGGAACCCGCCGGCCCGGGTGGCGCTGACCCTGCGCGTGGCACCAGCGCGTTCGGGGGCTGCGCGCCCTTGGCGAAGTCGGGGGCGCGTGGCCCGTCACCGAGCTCGGCGATGCCCACCGCGATCGGCCGGGCGTTGGCCTCGCCGATGCGCTGCGCGTACTCGACCAGAAGCTGCTCGCGTACCCGTAGGTCGCGGCTACGCCACGACGGCCCGAACGAGCTTCGACGGCGAGAGCCGAGACGATCAGGCCGCCGATCGAGTGACCGGCAGCGACCACGGGCGGCACGCCGAACTCGTGAGCAGCAGCGCGACGTCGGCGGCGAACGTCTCCGGCTCGTAACCGCCAGCCGCGATCAAGGCCTCGTTACCCTGACTGCCCGCTTCGTCGGCTTCGGGGTCTTCGCGTCGGCGAGGGCGACCAAGGCGGTGCGCATCGCGTCCCACGGGGCGGGGCTGCCGAGGGCGCGCGAGGTCACCATGGCGCCCTCGGCGCCGGCGATGACGGCGTCGGCGACCGCCCGGGCGTCCGGGCGGTCGAGGCCGAACGCGGCGAGGTGGAAGGCGAGCCGGTCGATCATTTGGCCGAAGGCGCGCCGACTTGTGTCACCGACCTCGGCGGACTCGGCGGCGGCGCCGTCGATGACCAGCGGAGCGATCCCGCAGCCGCGGCTGTATCCGCTGCCGACCATGTTGTCGCGGCCGGTGTCGAGGTAACGCCCGACCATCTCGGCGCCCGAAGCGCTCTGTTCGGCGATCCGGTCGAGGAGGGCGACCTGCTCGTGGGCGTGCAACTCGGCCGCCTCGATACCGAGCTGGGTCTTGCCGCCGGGGAAGTGGTGGTACACCGACCCCCGCGGCGCGCCGGTGGCCTTGAGGACGTCGGAGAAGGCGGTCTTCTCGAACCCGCGTTCAGCGATCAGCTGCTTGCCGGCCTGGACCATTCGCTGCTTGACATCCGATCGCCGGGCCACGGGCACGACCTCTCCAAGATATGTATGTAAGCGTGCATAGTATCAGGCGGTGACGGCGGCGGTGTCGGCGTAGAGCTGCGCGCTGACGAAGCGGCCGCCGGCGGTGCCGAACACCCAGAGGTTCTCGAAGACCACGGTCTTGCCGTCGGCCTTGGTCACGGCCGTGTTGACCAGCGGCACGATCAGGTGGTCGGCGGACTCGATGATCTGCTCGACGCGGATGTCGAACGACGCGAACGCCTTGCCGCCGCCGGGGACGCCGGCCAGGTGCGTCGTGAACGGCTCGACGCCGACGAACTCGCCGCCCCACGGCAGGGACGCGGGCATCTTGAGCACGATGTCCGCGCGCAGCATCGGCAGGATGGGCGCGAGATCGCGGTGCGCAAACAGCCGCTCGAGCGCGTAGACCATCTCGGGCCGGGTGAAGGAGGCCGCGCGGCCGCCGTTCTTCGCGTCGGCGTCGAGTGCTTCGGCGGCCGCGACGTCCGGCCCGAACGCGCCGTCGGCGAACGAGAAGTTCTGGGCCGGGGTCAGCGTGAACATCACGAAGACGTCGGCCGGGCGGACCTTCGGCCCCTGTTCGAGCAGGCGGACCAGGGTCTGATAGAACCGGCGTTTGGCTGCGGCGCCCCGATCGATCCCCTCGGTGATCTTGAAGACGATCCAGTCGTCCGACCGGGGGCCGCCACGGAACTCCCGGCTGAAGACCATCTCCTCAGGGGCTAACTGGTGAATCAGCTGGAAGTCGTCCTCGGGCTGCATGCTCAACTCGGCGATCAGCGCGTCGCGCACCGCCCCCGAGACGGCCCGCAGATAGTCGGCCGACTTCCCCCGTGCCAGCGAAATGTCAACGAACGGCATGGCAACTCCTCTCCTGACCTTGTGTCGAGTCCAACTTACTATGCATGCGTACATACATGGAAAGGAGTGTGAGGAGCCCCATCGATCCAGGGCATAGGGGCAGGTGCCCCTTTTATGTGAGGATCGATGCGACCACTCATTTTCCAAGGGGGAAGACATGCGTGAGCGCAAGCCCGCGATGCTGCTGGTGCACGGAGCCTGGCATCGCATGCAGATGTGGCGGAAGCTGATCGAGCAGTTGCCCGACGACCTGGACGTGCGCATCCTGCAGTCGCCGTCCAGCGCGCCCGTTCCGGCGTCCGAACTGGGCGATCTGTACGACGACGCGCACGCGATCCGCGCGGCGGCCGACGCCGTCGACGGACCGGTTGTCGTGGTGGCCCACTCCTACGGCGCCGCCCCGGCGAACCAAGGCCTGGCCGGCTCGGCGAACGTCGTCCGGATCGTCTCCCTCGCCGGCTTCCAGCTGGATGTCGGCGAGTCGATGCTGTCGCGCTCCGAGGGCAAGCGTCCCTACTATTTCGGAGCCGATCACTACGACGAGGGCTATTTCGAGATGACCGATCCCGTCGCGATCTTCTATCCGGACCTCGACCCCGCCGAGGCGAAGATCGCCGTCGACGCTCTCGGCCCGCAATCGGCGGCCTCGATGGAGCAGTCGCTGACTCAGGCGGCGTGGCGCACGATCGACACCACGTACATCCGGACCACGGGGGAGGCCCAGGTCGCGCGGTTCGGCCCCTTCGCGAAGCGTGCGCACCGGGTGCGGGAGATCGCGACGGCGCATTCGCCGTTCCTCAACCGGCCCCGGGAACTCGCCGAACTGCTGCGGCAAGACCTTGCCGACGTCGAGAAGCGGTGATTATGGGCACATGCCGTTATAGACTGTGTGCGGAAGGGAGATCCTCGTGGCTAAACAGTCCCCGAATGAAGCCGGCGAAACCGGCCCCCAATGCTACGCGACGGCGATGCGCAAGGCGTCACGGCGCCTGACCGCTTTGTACGACGAGGTCATGGCCCCGTCAGGTCTCCGGTCGACGCAGTTCGCCATTCTCCGCGAACTCGCCCGCAGCGCCCCGATCTCGATCAACGAGCTGGCCGAGGCCCTCGTCATGGATCGCTCGGCACTCGGGCATTCGCTACGGCCGTTGCAGCGCGACGGGCTCATCAGCCTGGACCAGGACACCACCGACCGGCGCAGCGTCAACGTCACCATCACCGCCGTGGGGCGCAAGCGATTGGCGAGCGGCATGGTGCTCTGGCGCTCGGCCCAGGACCGGGTCGCCGAGGTGGTCGGGCTTCAGCAGGCCGACCAGCTGCGCGGCCGGCTGCTCCGGATCGCTCAGGACGACCGGCTCACGTCGCTGTGAGGCCGCCGCCGAACACGTCGGCGGCGGCCGTGTGTCAGCGTCGATTCCAGTTCGCGCTGTCGGCGAAGGCCGGCTTGTTCCGCTCGATGAAGGCGTCGACCATCAGCGGGCCGGTACCGGTGATCGTACGAACCACGTCGTTGTTGCCGGTGAAGATCCCGTTGCGGTAGTCGATCGCGATGTTGACCATGTGCTGTACGAAGTGCGGGTCGGCGCCGCGCTTCTCCAGACCCGCCTGGAACTCGTCGAGCTCGACCGGCACATAGGTGACGTGCCGGCCCAGAACCCGGGTCATGATCTCGGCCATCTGGTGATGATCGAGCTCAACCGCACCGTACAGCGGGTAGCTCTTGCCGGCGTGCGGTTCCGGGTCGGCCAGCACCGCGGCGATCACGCGGCCCAGATCCTCGGTCGCGATGGGCGCGTGACGCGCGTCCTCGAACGGCAGCCGAAGCTCGCCGGTGCTCCGGTCGAACGTGCTGATGAGCCACTCGGCGAAGAAGGTCGGCCGCAGGTGGGTCACCGTGCCGCCGAAGTGGTCGAGGAGCCGCTCGGCCACCCAGTGCTGGCGGGCGGCGTTGCTGACGGCGTCGCGGCGGGCCGAGATCTGTGACATGTTCACGATGGACCGCACACCGTTCTCCTCGGCGGCCTGCAGGAACGTGGCGGTGGCCTCGAGCAGGCCCGGCGCGACGGGATAGACGAAGTATGCGGCGTCGACACCGTCGGCCGCCCGGCTGACCGAGTCCAGGTCCAACAGGTCGCCGACGACGACCTCGGCGCCGGCCGCGGTGAGCTTCTCGGAGCGCTCACCGGCCCGGTGGACCAGTGCCCGGACGTGCAGGCCCCGCCGCAGCAGCGCGGCCGTCGCGTACTCGCCGGTCTTGCCGGTCGCGCCGGTGACCAGGATGCTTCTTGCCATTGCGAGACTTCCTTTCCAGAGCGTTCGTGCCCGCATGCGGTAGTTACGGGCACATGCCCCTATATAGCACGCGAAGGTCAGAGGGAGGGAAACACTCCGCGGACCGGGCTGAGCGACTCCAGCAGCGAGGCGAGGTAGAGGATCGTCGACTCCGCGTACCAGCTGGCCGCCAGCTGCACGCCGATGGGCATCCCGTCGCGCGTGGTGCCGAACCGCATGGCCAGGGCGGGCAGGCCGGTGACGCTGAACGGAACCGTCGTGGAGCTGACGTGGAAGGCGCTGACGGTCTTGCCGTCGAGAGTGATCTGGGCCAGCCGGTGCTCGTGCGCGGGGATCGTGGTGACCGGCAGCAGCAGGGCGTCGTACCGCTGGAAGTAGTCGGCGAAGCCGTCCCGCAGCCGTTCCACGCCCTGCTCGGCGTCCACGTACTCGGCGATGGGGGTGTCCGGGGTCGACAGCATGGTCTTGGACGGCGTGAACATCTGGTCCTCGTGACCCGCGGTGACCTCCCGCACCGGCGGCTTCATCTCCATGATGTGCTGCCGGCTCCACAGATCGAGGGGGTTGTCGCGTTTGAGGGCCGGGATGTCCACCGCGTCGACCTGAACCCCGGCCTCCTGCAGCGCCGCGGCGGCCTTCTGTACGGTGGCGGCGACCTCGGGGTCGACCGGGCCGAGGCCGGAGTCGACAAGCCAGCCCACCCGGACCGGCCGGCTCGGGGAGGTGCCCAGGCCGGTGTCGTACTCGGGCGGCAGCACCGAGAAGCCGTCGGCGCCGTCCGGGCCGGCCAGCAGCGGGTAGGCCAGCGCGAGGTCCCGAATCGTGCGGGCCATCGGACCGGCATGCCAGTCACGCCGCGGCTCCCGTGGCCAGAAACCGGTCATCGGAATGCGCCCGTGCGTGGGCTTGAGCGCCACGATTCCGGTATCGGCGGCCGGACCCCGTACCGAAATGGAAAGGTCACTGCCGATACCGATCGGCGACAGCCCGGCCGCGATCGCCGCGGACTCCCCACCACTGGAACCACCGGAACTGCGATTCAGGTCGTACGGGTTGTTCGTCGCACCCGAAAGCAGGTTCTCCGACTCGATCCAGTACGAGAATTCGGGCAGATTAGTCTTCGCCAGCAGAATTCCGCCGGCCCGCTTCATCCGCGCCACCACCGTGGCATCGGTGTCCGGCACCCGCCCCGCGAAAATGGGGGAACCGCGCTGGGTCAGTACACCCGCGGTGTCGTAGCCGTCCTTCACGGTGAACGGCACGCCGTGCAGCGGCCCTGTTTCGGCGCCCGCGGCCTGCTGCGCGTCCGCGGCCCGGGCCGCTTCCAGCGCGCCGCCGGCAATCGTGACGATCGCATTGGTCTTGCCGTCGACAGCCGCGATCCGGTCCAGGTGCGCGCGCACCACCTCGACCGAGGAGACCTCTCCCTTGCGGATCAATTCGGCGAGTTCGGTCGCGTCGTAGCGCGTCAGATCAGTGGACATGGCGAATCCCTTCCCTTTTCTTGTCAGTGCTCGTCGTAATGGCCCTGGTGGGCGGCGTGCCGGTGGCCGTCGTGCACGTAGTCGACGTGATCCGCGTGGGTGACCGCCTCGTGGCCGCAGTCGTCGCCGTGCACGTGGTCGTGGGTCTCGGCCGTCACGTGCGTCTCGGAGCTGCATTCGTCGTAGTGCCCGTCATGCTCCTGGTGCACGTGGTTGTCATGCAGGTAGTCGACGTGATCGCCGTGCTGGACGCCGGCGTGTCCGCAGCCGGGGCCGTGCACGTGCGGGTGCCGTTCGTTCGCGGTCTCGTGCGCTTCGAGGTGGCATTCGTCGTAGTGGCCCTCGTGCGCGTGATGGCGATGGCCGTCATGAATGTAGTCGACGTGGCCGAGATGTTCGGCGGCCGCGTGTCCGCAGTCCTCGCCATGGACGTGCTCGTGGGCATTGTGGACGTCATGCTTCGTGTCGGTCATGACCCCTCCCGTCTTGGTTAATGTGGGCATGTGCCCTTAACCAAGGTAAAGGCGATCGCCGTCGTTTGGCTATGGCGGGGAAAGGTGTCGGCCGACACCCCGGTATAGATGCGCGATGATCGCTCACTCGTGCCGCGCGGATTATTCGTCACCGTCCCGTATCGGCCTGACTGTCGGACGTCGGTGCCGGTCCTGAGCGCCGGACCGGATCGAGGGTGGAGATACCTCGATCCGGCCGGGCGCCGCCGCGGCCGCGGAGGGCATTCTGATGATCGAGCCGCGGCGGCGATTGAGGGGAACGCACCAACCCACGATCTGTTCAGTCGCGGCGGGCGGCGTGATTCGAACCACCCGGCGGACGGGTGATCACGGGCACATGCCCATCCTGTCCGGGGACGTCCGGACGCTTGACTTGTACTGTCTGCTCGCTGGACGGCGTCCCCACTACCAGTCCCAGCGTGTGCCCGGCGGTGCCAGGAAACGGAGTAACGGCAATGACTGATATCGCGAGCCGGTGGGAGTCCGACGTGCTGCCCAGCCTGTCGGGCTTGATCGAGATTCCGGCGGTGTCCCCGGCGTACGACCCGCAATGGTGGGAAAAAGGTCATCTGCTCGCGGCGGCCGAGCACGTGCGGCAATGGATCGCCACGCACGACGGGCTGACCGCGGAGGTCATCGAGCGTCCCGGCCGGACGCCGCTGCTGTTCGCCGAGGCGGCCGGACCGGCCGAGGGCGGGACCGTCGTCATCTACGGCCATCTCGACAAGCAGCCGCCGCTGGGTGACTGGTCGGAGGGTCTCGGCCCGTGGCAGCCGGTGGTCCGGGACGGGCGGCTCTACGGGCGCGGCTCGGTCGACGACGGCTATGCGGCATATGCGGCGGTCACCGCTCTGACGGCGGGGCGCGCGCACGCCCGTACGGTGTTACTGCTCGAGACCTGCGAGGAGTCCGGCAGCGTCGGCCTGGAGGACTACCTCGCCGACCTGGCCGACCGGATCGGCGAGGTCTCGCTGGTGATCTGCCTGGACTCGATGGGCCTCGACTACGAGCGGCTGTGGATGACCACCTCGCTACGCGGCGCGGTGCAGGCCACCGTCACGGTCCGCATCCTGGACACGCCGCTGCACTCGGGTGTCGCCAGCGGCATCGTGCCCAGCTCCTTCCGGATCATGCGCCAGCTGCTGGACCGGGTCGAGGACTCGGCGACCGGCGCGGTGACCGTTCCGGAGATGAACGTGCCGATCCCCGCGATCCGGCGCGAGGAGGCAGCACTGCTGGCGGCGCTGCAGCCGGGCGTCGGCGCCTCGTTCCCGCTGACCGGGACGGCTCGGCGGGTCAGCGACGACGACGTGGAGCTGTTGCTCAACAGCACGTGGCGGCCCACACTCTCGGTGATCGGCGCCGCGGGCATGCCGGCACCGGAGGTAGCGGGTGCGGTGTTGCGCTCCGCGACCACCTTGCGCTTGAGCTTCCGTACGCCTCCGGGAGTCTCCGCCGAGGCGGCAGCCGGCGCGCTGACCAAAATCCTGACCACCGATGTCCCGTACGGGGCGACGGTTGAGGTCTCGGATTTGATGTTGATCGACGGCTGGGACGCGCCCGCGCCGGCGCCGTGGCTGACCGCGGCGCTGGACGAGATCGGCTCGCAGGTTTTCGGGAAGCCGAACGCGACGGTCGGCGTGGGCGGCGGCATCCCGTTCATCGGCATGCTGGCCGAGCGGTTCCCGGCCGCGCAGTTCGTGGTGACCGGCGCGGTCGGCCCCGACTCGAACATGCACGCGCTCGACGAGTTCCTGAACCTGCCGTACGCGTACCGCCTGACCGAGGCGATCGCGCTGTTGCTGGCCGTGCACGCGCAAAGCTGAGCGGGTGAGTCCTGCCGCCTCCTTGGCCGGCTGTCCCCGGACCCGGCAGTCCGCGGGCGGCGCTGGTCAGGCGGGTCTCTGGCCCTGGTCCGGAACCCGGAGGATGATCTTGCCGCCGCGCTTGAGGTGGGCGATGGCGGTGCGGATCTCGTCGAGGCCGTAGACGGCCTCGACCGGCACCCGCAGCGCCCCGGATTCGATCAACGGCACGGCTTCGGCGATGACCGGGACGATTTTCGTCGCGTAGTCGAAGCCGGCCACCGAGAGCCGGTCGATGTGGATGCCGCGGGCCGCCGCGCTGCCGTCCTGGTCGATCTCGTCCCGGGCGGCGTAACGCAGCAGCGTGCCGCCGGGCGCTAGCAGGCCCAGCAGTTCGTCGGCGACGCGGCCGCCGACGCCCTCGACGGCGAGCCGGATCGGGGCGTTGCCGGTCGCGCTCGCGATCTCGGCGGCGGCGTGCGGCCCGTCGACCACGACGACGTCGGCCCCGGCGGCGTGCAACTCGTCGACGAGCTCCGGCCTGCGTACGAGGCTCGCCGTCCGGAACCCGCGCGCCTTGGCCAGGGCGATGAGGTTGCGGCCGACGCCGCCGTTCCCGCTGGACTGCGCGACCCAGTCGCCCTTGGCGAGCGGCACGTACTCGGACAGTGCCAGCCCGGCGGTGGGCGTGTTGCTGCCGAGCATGGAGAACTGCTGCAGATCACCGTCGGGAAGCGGGGTGAGTCCGTGCGCGGGCGCGGTCATCCGCTCCCGCCAGGTCCCCAGCAGCAGTGGGAGCACGACGATGTCGCCGGGTTCGACGTTGCCGACGCCGGGGCCGGTCGCGACCACCCGGCCGAGGCCCTCGTTGCCGGCCACCGCCGGGAGTGCGGGGTTCGGCTTCTTGGTCCCGGCGATGGTCAGCAGGTCGTGGTGGTTGAGCGGCGCGTACAGCACGGCGACCTGGACCTCGCCGGGGCCGGGTGCGCCGGGCTCGGGCAGGTCCACGAGCTTCAGCACCTCGACGGCGTCGCCGAATACGTCGTATTGCAGTGCTCGCATGGATCAAGCTCCTTTTCCTCGGCTCGAATTCGGGTGGACACCCTTTCAGCATGCCTCAGAATGGGCATACGCCCTTAGTAACGACGGACACCCCACGTGCTCGGCCTGGCGAAAGTTCTCGTATGGGCATGTGCCTGTAATCACTGGGGGGTGTGCCCACATTCGAAGGACTCTGGGCCGTACGTAAGTTCCGCGTTCTCGTCCCGGGGTAACCGATGCCGCGCTCCGACCGGAAGTCAGCACTCGACGCCGAGCGCCGGGCGGCCGAGCGGGTCGTCGTCGACCTTCTCGGGCTCCCGCCGCTGAGCTCCGTCGATTTCGTCACGGGTGGTCAGATGGCTACGGTCTCCTGCCTCGCCGCCGCCCGGCACGAGGTGCTGCTGCAGGCGGGATGGGACGTCGAGGCCGACGGACTGATCGGGGCACCGGCGGTGACCGTCGTCGTCAAGGCCGGAGCGCCCGCCCACCTGCGGCGGGCCCTGCGCATCCTCGGCTTCGGCGACCGTTCGGTGGTCACCGTGGACTCCGACACCCGCAACGGCATCAGTCCGGACGCGTTACGGCGGGCGCTGGCCCGGATACACGGTCCGACAATCGTGGCGGTGGAGTGCGGCGACGCCGGCGCCGGTGGGTTCGACAACCTGAACGCCGTCGCGGACCTGGCGGAGCTGCACGAGGCCGGAGGTGACCCGACGTGGGTGCACGTCGACGGCACGGTCACGCTGCTGGCCGCCGCATCCCCGGACATGACCGGTGCCATCGCCGGTCTCAACCGCCTGGACTCGTGGTCGGCCGACGGTCACCCGATGCTCAACGTCGCCGCCGACGGTGGCATCGCGATCTGCCGGCATCCGGTGGCGTATCGCGCCGCACTGGGCGTCGTCGAGGCGTACCGGGAATGAATGTGGGTCAGGGTGTGGTGAGGCGGTCGTCGGTGGCGATGCCGAGCAGCTTGGTGCGCAACCGGTCCGCCTGCGTGAGGCCGAGCGCCGATTCGACACGTTCCTGGGCCGCGTTCCACAGGACCGTTGCCTTGGTGAACCGCCGGCGGCCCTCGCGGGTCAGCGACACGTTCACGCTGCGCCGATCGGTGGTGTCCTTGTCCAGGCTGATCAGGCCGTCGCGCTGCAGCGGCCGCAACGAGTGACCCAGCGCCGATCGGTCCATCACGAGGAGTTCCGCCAGCTCGTTGATCGTGAGCGACGTGGCGTGGGCGAGTTCGCCGAGAATGGCGAACTGGGTCGACCGCAGCCCGGAGGGTGCCATCACCTCGTCATACAGGGCGGTCAGGCGTCTCGATGCTTTTCGCGTCGCCGTCGCGTAGCACAGCCGGATCGTTTCATCGTGCGTCTCCACGCAGGGAGCAACGACGAGACCGATGCCCGCATGCCGGACATGCAGGCATGTGCCCATAATCACTTATTCGGGCGGCGGGCAACTTCCTGCCCGCGCATCCGTTCCCGTTTCCATGGGGTCGTTCGCGCGGTTGCAAAACACGCTTTCGTACGCCTCGCGTAGCTCCGGCGCCGGGTCGACGCCGAACTCGTCGGCCAGTCGTTCGCGCAGCCACTCGTAGCGATCGAGCGCGTCCGCGCGGTGTCCGGCGGCCGCCTGCAGGCGAATCAGCCGGGCCTGCAACGTCTCGTCGAAAGGCTGGCATTCGATGGCCCGCAAGAGCACCGGCAGCGCGTACGCCGCTTCGCCGAGACGGACGGCGGCGCGCGCGAAGTCACGGGAAGCGGCACCGAATTCGTAGCGGACCTCGACGATGTCGGGGTGCGCGCGGACCCGGGGATCGAGGTCCGCCGCCGCCGGCGCCTGCCACAGATTGATGGCCTCGGCGTATGTCCGCAGACCGGACCCGGTGTCGTCGGCGCCCGCTTCGGTCATCAACCGGCGGAAGTGCAGCAGGTCGAGCGAGTCCTCGGCGACGGCGAGCCGGTACCCACCGGCCTGCCGCAGCAACCAGCGTCCCGCGGATCGGTTCGGGAGATCCGGCTGCCAATGCCGCCGCAACGCCACGATGTGCCGATGCAGAATGTTCATCGCCCGGGCGGGCGGTTCGTCCGGCCAGAGAATCTCGACCAGCGCGTACGGCGAAACCACCTGCCCGGCATTGGCCAGTAGCAAGGCGAGGATTGTCTTCTGTTGCATCCCGGTCGGCGTCAGGTCTCGTTCGCCGCGGCGGACACGGACCTTTCCGAGGATCTGGAAACGCAGGTCGGAATCGATGGCACCCACCCTTTTGTACTCGTTCGGAAAGCGTATCAGCGGTAAATTTGGTTCGCGCGCGTCGCAATCTTCCCGCCGGTACGTGAGGTTTCGGCGCGGTCGCATGCGGTAGTCAATGCGAGCGGGATCCTTGCTCAGTAAAAATCCACCGGCCGGTGCGTAAGGTCGCGGGTGACGACTTCGTTCCTCCGTGACCTGAGAGGTCCGACCGTGGTACCCGAGAAATCGTTTCGTTCGCCGGAGCCGCCCGACGATTCGGCTCGCCGGGAGCGAATGGCGCAGATCTACCGCAGTCATTCGGCGCCGCTGATGCGTTTTCTTCGCAAGCTGGCCAACGGCGAGCGGCATGCCGCCGAGGACCTGTTCCAGGAGGTGATGTTGCGCGCCTGGCAACACGTGGATGATCTTCAGGACGATCCGTCGACGTTGAGCTGGCTCTTCACGGTGGCGCGGCGTCTCACCATCGACGCGGTACGGCGGCGGAATGCCCGGCCGCCCGAGGTCGAGCTCGCCAAGGCGCGGACCAGGCCGGCCGACGACGACACGATGGCGAGTGCTCTGGCGGCCGTCTCGATTCCGCTGGCGTGGCGGGCCCTGACGTCGGGGCAGCGACAGTTGCTGCTGGACGTGCACGTCGGCGGGGAATCGAGCGAGGTGCTCGCGAAGCGGCTCGGAACACCGATCGGGACGGTCAAGTCCCGGGCCCATTACGCGCTGCGGGCTCTGCGGGACGGTGCCTACTCGACCGGCGACGAAGAGCCGGCGGCGCGGCCGTCTCACTCGCGCCGGGTGCGTGATCGGGAGCCGAAGGCCGCCGCGTGAGCGCGGCTTCGTGCAGCGCCGCCGCGATCTCCTCGTCGATGGCGGCGAAGACCGCGGGCTGAGCTCGGTCGGCGGGCCGGCCGCCGTACCGGCCCGAGACCAGCTCGAACGCCGCGGCGAATTTGGCGCGGGCCTCGACGCCGGATGTCGCCGCCCTGGCCTGACCGAGGAGTCGTCGGAAAACGTCGAGGTCGGTGCTTCCGGGCGGAAGATCGAGCCGATAGCCACCGTCGCCGGGACGTAGCACGGCCGGCCCGCCGCCGAGGATCCGGCGCAGGGAACCGGCAAAACGATAGACACTGTTGGCCGCGCTCGGCGGGGGAGCGTCCCCCCACAGCAACACCACGAACTCCTGGACCGGGACCACCCGCCCGGCGCGAAGCACCAGCAGGGCGAAGACCTCGCGCTGCTGCCGGGTGCCCAGGTCGATCTCGAGATCGCCGTGCCAGGCCCGGACCCGGCCCAGCACGGTGAATCGATGGAGGCCGTCCGTCGTCATCCTGTCCGGGCGCCGGGCCCCCGACGCCGGCGCGATCGGTCGCCTCAGCACGGCGAGGTGAGCCGAACTCAGCTCCGGTCCCGGGCGCACGCCGAGTTCCCGGGACAGCAGTGCGCGCTTCTGTTCGTACAGGTGGAAGGCTTCGGTCTGCCGGCCGTCGGCAGCCAGCACCGTCATCAACGCCGCCTGCAGGGGCTCGTGAAGGGGATGCAGCGCGGCTACCCGTCGCAACGCGGGCAGCAGGCGTTCGGTGTTTCCGGCCCGTAGCGCCGACGTGGCCGCCTCCTGCGCCGCCGCGACAACCTCCAGGTCGACCGCGGTAAATGCCGGGTGGCGGTTGCCGTGGGCCGTCTCGTTGGCCGCGCACTGGCCGCGCACGAGCGCCAGCGCGCTCGGGTAGAGCCGCGCCGCCGCCTGCTGGTCCCCGTCGGCCGCCGCTTGCCGGGCCGCGGACAGCCGGCGCGCGAACAGCCACAGGTCGACCGCTTCCGGCGGTGCCATCAACCGGTAGCCCCGGTCGTCGCGTACCAGCCGGCGCCCGGGGGTGCGGGCGGGCAGGTCCGGTTCGAAGAGCCGTCGCAGCGCGCCGACGTAGCGGTGGACCGTGTTGACCGCGCTGCGCGGCGTGCCCTCACTCCACAGCAGGCGGACAAATTCGCCGGTGCCGGTCGGGTCGTCGCCGCGTGCCAGCAGCAACGCGAGGATGAGACGTTTCTGGCGTGGGCCGAGGTCCAGCTCGACCTCGCCGCGCCACGCGCGCAGCGGTCCCAGGACGCTGAAACGCAGGCTCCCGCTAGTCGTGCGCCTTCTCCGTTCCCCCCGGGGTTACGAAACGTGACAGTACAGCGGTGATGTGCCGGAAAATGAGGGCATGTGCCGGTAATCACGGAGCCGGCGGGACGCGGCGTCGTACGTCCGGGGTGAACAAGGAGGCGATCGGCGCCGCCATGTTCGCCACGCGCAGGAACGCGCCGCTCAGGTCCGGATCCGTCGCCGTCGCGGCGCGCAACCGGGTCAGGTAACCGCCCGCCGCCTGATCCGGCCGGCCGGCGGTGAGCGCCCACGGCTCGGCCAGCAACGTCGCGACCTGGTGGAAGTAACGAGAAGCCAGGTCGCCGTGCCCGGTCGAGAGCAGCGACACGATCAGCTCCGCCTCCAGGACCGCGATCGCCTGGCCCTGCCCGTAGGTGGGGTTCAAGCTGCACAACGCGTCCCCGACGACGAGGTAGCCCTCGACGAGCTTCTCGAAGTGCCGGAGCGAGCTCTGCGAGTAGCGCATCGTGGTCGGTCGATCGAGTGGCTTTGCCGTCCGCAGGACTTCGGCGATCTGCGGTGCCGCGAGGGTGGTGGCGTACGCGATCATGCCGTCGTCGTCGGTGGGTGGCTGCTCGCCGGCACGGCCGGTAATCATGACCGCGATCCGGTCGCCCTCCTGACGTACGGCGCTGCCGCTTCGGGGTACGCCCGGGTACGAGGTGGAGCCCACCATCAGCTTGCCGTCCAGCAGGTCCGGGTCCGCCTCGAAATGGCGGGTCACATAGACCCGGTTCTCCCGGATCGTCGTCTCCTCGGGCGGGGGATAGCCCAGCCGGCCGAGCCACGCCGGCACCCGCGAACCGCGCCCCGCCGCGTCGACGACCAGGTCCGCCGGGAGTGGACGCCCGGCTTGGACGCCGGTGACGCGCCCGCCTGCGACGATCACTCCGGTCGCCTCGACCTCCGGGTGGAGCACGACGTTGGGCAGGTCCCGCACGCGCTGCCGGATCAGGTGCTCCAGCAGCGGCCTGGTCACCAGGTACAGCGGCAGACCGACCGTGCCGTGCGCCATCCGGTGCCCGTCCAGATACCACACCGCATCGCCCTGAGCGTCGCCGTGCGGGACGCCGGCCACGGCCAGGTCGTCGAGGAAGCCGGGAAACAGTGCTTCGAGGCCCGCGGCTCCCCGGGCGGCCAACGCATGCACGTGCCGGCCCTGCGGCACCCCACGCCGTGGGACCGGCGACAACGGGAGAGTGTCTCGATCCAGCACGGTCACCGTCTCGAAGAAAGGGCTCAACGCGCGCGCCGCGAGCAGTCCCGCGACGCTTGCCCCGATGACGACTGCCTGGCCGCCCGGCTTCATGTGCGGTTTCCCTCAGCTATTCATCGATGACGATGCGGGCCTTGCCCGGCCTGTTGATTAACGAAGGCCGGGCAAGACCACCACGTGTCGACCCACGTGGCCGGGGTGAAGCGTCGCTCCAACAGCACCTCAAGCTTCGGAGTACGGATCGTCCCGCGCGCTAAGGGAAACGCACCGGACCGCGCATCGTTCAGTCATCCGCGCGCTCATTGTGTTTGCCGCCAGGCCGCCGGAGTCAGCCCGAACGCGCGGCGGAATGCTCGCTCGAAGGTTCGCACCTCGACGAAGCCGGTGCTTTCCGCGATGGTGGAGATGGCGAGCTCGGCACTTCGGGGATCGGTCAGAATGGATTGTGCAGCGCGGAGCCGTTGGTCGCGGATGAAGGCACTCGGCGTCGTCGCGGTGCCGGCGAAAAGGCGGTAGACCTGCCGGTGCGAGATGCGGTGGCGGCGGGCCAGCTCCACGGTGGTCAGGCCCGGGTCGGCGAGATGCTCCAGCACGTACGCCTGCAACGTCTCGATGCGCACCTGCTCCTCGGCGGCCACGGTCTCGGCGTTCTGCAGGATCGTGGTGAGCATGTCCAGCGCGGCCCGGCCGCCGTCGGCACGCTGCCGGGCGCTCAAGTCGTCGGCGGCTGATTCGAGCCATTCGAGATGACCGGTCAGCACCTGCAGGGCCGGCGCCCGGAGGTCCAGCACGCGCGCGCAGCTCTCGGTGATCTCGCCGGCACGCAGCGGTAGCATGCCGCGCGGGAATTGCAGGAGTAAGTCGTCGCCGTCGCGGGTGGTGGTCAGCTCCCACGGGCCGCGCCCTTCGTACAGCAGGGCGGTGCCCGCGGTGAGTTCGGACTCCTCGCCGTAGTGGCGCACGTGAGCGCCGCCGCCCAAGTGCATGTCGAAGATCAGCAGGTCGTTGCCCATTGTGCGGGTTCCGGGGCGGTTCCTCGGGACGGTCCGGACCGAACCGTCGGATCGAACCCGCGTCAGCATCACGCCGTCGCCGAGCCCCTGCATGGTGATCCGGCCGGAGAAGCCGGCGACGGCCGTCAGGATTTCGTACGGCTCGTTGAATTGGTATGCGAGCACCACGGCAATGTGACGCTAACGGGTTCCGGTGGTTCACCGGAACGCCGGTGACGTCAACCACGCGGCTAGGACGTACCAGAGACAATCGACGGCAACTCGTCCAGTGACCTGATCACCGGGACGGATGGCGGTGCCGATACCTCCCCGGCGGCCGGCGCCTCAAGCTCCCGGAGCAGCTCGGCGGACGGCTCGTCGACGCCCAGCACGCGCAGCATCGCCCGGTGGTATTCGGTGCGGTTGGCCGTCGTCGCGCTCGCGTCCAGCACCCGCCGGCCCGCCGCGAACGCCGCGGGGAACAGTTCGACCGGAGTCCCGGGGTGATGCGCCGTGACGATTTCCTCGAAGTCGTACCGCGGATTCCAACGCCCGCCGACCGGCCGTAACAGCACCCCACCCGAATCGAACAAGACACCCCGAACCCGCCTCGTCTCCGTCACGATCGAATGCTACGGGGGGCCAGGTGGTTTCCCGTTCACGCCGCACGTCCTCGACGGCCGGGGTGTCGGCGGGCGGCCTGGAATGACTTTTCATGTCGTCATACGAAAAATCCGGATTTTGTCGGCACGGCTCACTGAGGGGTGTCCGCTCGCCGGTATGCATCGTGCCAGCCCGGGCTCTGCCTGGTATCGGGCGGCATCCCACAATGTGGCGTTCGCGACCACACTCTGAACTTTGCGGCGACCTTGGAGAGTTGTGCCCACATGCGAGCCATAAGTCTCCAAGGTCCGCGTCAAGCCAGGAAAACCAGCCGAACAAAGGCCTAGAAACGGGAGGAAAGGATGTCCATAGTGGAGCAAAATCTCACGTTGTGAACTCGTCGCCACGATGTGGGCGCCGGTCCCGCTCAGCGGACGTTCATCCCACATAATGGACGCGGACGCTCCGGCGCGGGCTGAGGCTGGTCAGCCAGTTGATCATAACGTGTTACCTGGTGTCTGCTCCCCATTGGATCGGCTCTGGGAACCTCCGGTCGCTGAATTTTCGCCCGGAGGGGGAGAGCAATGTCCGTTCATCATGAAGGCGGTGACGCGCGGCAGGCGGGGCAGAGCCGGCGCGGGTTCCTGCGTAACGCGGCGCTGGCCGGTGCGGGAGCCGCCGCCCTGGGCGCGACCGCCGCCACGCCCGCGTTCGCCGATGACGCCGAGCGGTCGTCCGCGCAGAAGGGCAAGTGGAACCCGGACACGACGAGCCGGCAGTTCACGCTGGCCGTCATGCCGGACACGCAGTTTCTGTACTGGGGCAGCCAGCACAGCGTCAACCGCGAGCCGCAGGAGGAGTCGTTCCGCTACATCATCGGCAACGACATCGTCTTCATGTCGCATCTCGGTGACCTGACCGAGGACGCCGACCCGTCCTCGTTCCAGGAGGTCGGCAAGGCGTTCGAGCTGCTGGACGCGCAGGGCGTCGGATACAGCGTGCTGGCCGGCAACCACGACGTGAGCGGCGACGACAGCCGCGGCTCGACCTCGTACCTGCAGACCATGGGGCCGCAGCGGTTCAAGCGCGCGAAGACGTTCGCCGGGTCGGACCCGAGCGGCTACAACACCGCGCACATCTTCCGGGCCGCCGGCCAGGACTGGTTAGTGCTGGCGCTGGACTGGCGGACCACCGACCAGGGCTTCGCGTGGGCCGACAATTTCATCAAGGCGCACCCGAAGCTCCCCGTCATCCTGACGACGCACGAGATCGTCGCCCCGAACTACGGCGACAACGTGTTCCCCTACGTATACGGGGATCCGGAGAACAACGCATCGCTGTCCTCGTACGGGCAAACGGTTTGGAACAAGCTGATCAATGACAACGACCAGATCTTCCTGACCCTCAACGGCCACTACTGGCCGGCCGCGCGGATGACCAGGCAGAACGCCGCCGGCAACGACGTGCACCTGCACCTCACGAACTACCAGAATCGCTACTACGGTGGTGCCGCGATGCTGCGGCTCTACCACTTCGACCTGGACCGCAACATCATCGACGTCGAGACGGTCGCGCCGTGGATCCTGGCCCAGGACCCGGACAAGCGTAACGTGCTCGCCGCCCAGCAGGCGCGGCTCACCACCGCCACCGACGACTTCTCCGTGCCGATCGACTTCGAGCAGCGGTTCGCACGCTTCATCCCGGTCCCGCAGCGGGCGTCCCGGCCGGCCGGCAAGCTGCTGGTGCCGGGCACCCTGGCGTACTGGCGTTTCGACGGCGGCGGCGCGCCCGGCACCCCGGTCACCGCGGACCAGACGATCCGTGACCTGTCCGGGCACGGCAACGACCTGACGCTGGAGTCGGTCGGCGCCGCGGTCCTCGGCAGCCTGCGCGACCAGGTCAGCGCGGTAACCGCGAGCGCCGAGAACGCGCCGAACGAGGTTGCCGTGAACCTCAAGGACGGCAACCCGTCGTCCAAGTGGCTGGTGTTCGACACGACCGGCTCGGTGACCTACCGCATGGCGAAGCCGGTGGTGGCGCGGTCGTACTCGCTGACCTCCGCGAACGACGAACCGGGCCGCGATCCCAAGGATTTCACGCTGCAGGGCTCGGCCGACGGCAACGCGTGGACCGACCTGGACGCGCAGACCGGGCAGAGCTTCAGCGCCCGGCTGGCCACCAACACCTACACCTTCACCAACACGACCGCGTACGCCTATTACCGGCTCGCCATCACCGCGAACTCGGGCGACGCGTTGTTGCAACTCGGCGAATGGGACCTCGGCGACGGGGCGAACCACGCGCTGGTCTGGTCCGCCGACCACCACCCCGACCAGCCGGCGCACGCCAGCCTGACCTTCGCCGGCGGCAAGAACCCGCTGCACGGCGCGTATCTGACGACCGCGGCGAAGGCTGCGCTGAACGCCGAGACGTTCGGCCGCGGGTTCACCATCGAGGCGTTCGTGAAGTTCCCGCTGGACTGGAGTTCCAGCAACAACGCCTGGTCGGCGGTCCTCAGCCGGTGGGGTGAGGCGGGCAAGGCCGGCAAGAGCGGCGCCAACACCGACCTGCAGGAGCCGGTGGCCTCGCTCAGCTTCTCCGACGGCCGCGAACCCCAGTTCAACGTCTACCCGCTGAACCAGAAGAGCCCGACGACCAACTGGGGTCACAGCCTGCCCGAGGACACCTGGTGGCACGTGGCCGTGGTGAACGACGGCCGGCACACCACGCTGTACGTGGAGGGCGCCGAAACCATCGACAACCCGGACACTGTCTCCAACGGCATCGCCACGCTCGGTCTGCAGTGGATGCTGGGCGGCTACGAGTACGGCGGCAAGATCGACCAGATCTTCCACGGCTCGGTCGGTGACGTCCGCATCGTCAACCGTGCGCTGCCCGTCGACCAGTTCATGATCGGCAAGTAGCGCACCGCCGTTCCCGTCTCCGGGGCGAGCCGCCGGAGACGGGATACGGTGGGCGGGTGTTCAACGAGGAGCGCCTGCCGTACGCGGACAAGCTGCGTGAGCACTTCGCAGCGAGCCGATGAGCGTCGTGGGAGGCACGCGCGACGAGCTGCTCGGCGGACTGGCCGATGCGGTCGCGCTCGGCCACCCGGCGCGGGTCGCGGTCGATGGGCCGCCGGCCGCGGGCAAGACCACGCTCGCCGATGAGCTGGCCGCCGTCCTAAGCGCGCGGGGCCGAGACGTCATCCGGGCGTCGATCGACGACTTCCTCTTTCCCCGAGCTCGGCGCTACCGGCGCGGCGAGTACTCGGCCGAGGGCTGCTACTTCGACGCCCACGACTACCACGCGCTGAACCGGGTACTGCTCGATCCGCTCGGTCCGGGCGGGGATCGCCGCTTCCGGCACGCGGTCTACGACCGCACCACGGACAGCGTGGTGTCGCCGCCGGTCACGACCGCACCCGCCGGCGCCGTGCTGGTCTTCGACGGTGTCTTCCTCATGCGCCCGGAACTGATCGATCGGTGGGATCTGCGCGTCTTCGTGTCGACCACCCCCGAGAAGACGGTGGCTCGCGCGGTGACCCGGGAGCGCAGGGTGTCGTCCCGGGCCGACGTCGAGCGACGCTGGCGGGAGCGTTACCTCCCCGCGCAGCAGCTCTACTTCGCGAGGGCCCGCCCGACCGATCACGCCGACTTCATCGTGCACAACGACGAGCCGCGGCAGCCGGTCTGGGAGAGCCGCCTCAGCCCGGGACGATGACCAGGCCGCACCGCCTCGTCCGGCATCTGCCCGACGAGGTGGGTTTGAGCCGATCTAGCTAATCATTGAGTCGCTCGTGTCTTGCCGGATCAGGCAGTCCCTTGAAGGCTGGGGACATGACGTAACGGAGAGCGTCCGGACGCTCACGTCTTCAAGGGGGAGCAGTGCCTTTCATCAACTCGAATGACGGCACCCAGATCTACTACAAGGACTGGGGGTCGGGGCAGCCCATCGTGTTCAGCCACGGCTGGCCGCTGTCATCTGACGACTGGGATCCGCAGATGATGTTCTTCCTGAACCACGGGTACCGCGTCATCGGCGTCGACCGCCGCGGCCACGGGCGGTCCGAGCAGGTCGCCGACGGCCACGACATGGACCACTACGCGGACGACCTGGCCGCCGTGGTCAACCATCTCGACCTGCACGACGCGATCCACGTCGGGCACTCCACCGGCGGCGGCGAGGTGGCCCGATACCTGGGGCGGCACGGCGAGAGCCGGGTGGCGCGGGCGGTGCTGATCAGCGCGGTTCCGCCGATCATGGTGAAGAGCGAGGCCAACCCGGAGGGTACGCCCAAGGAGGTCTTCGACGACTTCCAGGCGAAGCTGGCCGCCAACCGCTCCGGCTTCTACCGAGACATCGCCTCCGGCCCGTTCTACGGCTTCAACGTGCCCGGCGTCGAACCGCAGGAGGCCCTCATCGAGAACTGGTGGCGGCAGGGCATGATGGGCGGCGCGAAGGCGGCGTACGACAGCATCGTGGCCTTCTCGCAGACCGACTTCACCGGTGACCTGCAGAAGATCACCGTGCCGACGCTGGTGATGCACGGCGACAACGACCAGGTCGTGCCGTTCCACGACGCCGGTCCGCTGACCGCCAAGCTGGTGCGGAACGCCACGCTCAAGTCGTACCAGGGGTACCCGCACGGCATGATCACCACGCAGCACGAGGTCATCAACCGGGACCTGCTGGAGTGGCTACGGTCGTGAGGCGGCCGCCGCGCGCCACCGCGCCGGCGTCATCTCGTGGTCGGATCGGAAGCGCCGGATGAAGTAACTCACGTCCGGGTAGCCGACTCGCCGGCTGATCGCCGCCACCGTCAGATCCGTGTCGGTCAGCAGGGCGCGTGCCTCCTGCATCCGGCGCTGTGCCAGCCACTGCTGCACCGTGCGCCCGGTGCGGCGGCGTACGAAAGTGGTGAGATGCCCGGGCGTCAGTGCCAGCGAGACGGCCACATCGGACAGCGAGATGGGCTCGTGATAGCGCTGTTCGATGACGTCGAACACGGCGGCGAGCAGCGGCTCGTCGGCCGAGCGTAACTGGCCGGCCACGTCCGTCGAGAGCCGCGCGACGTCCACCAGCAGCAGCGTCAGGTGGGCGAGCGCGGCCTCGCGGTAACCGTCGCGGCGGCCCTGCAACTCGGCGTCGAGCGCGGCGAACCGGGCGTCCAGCACGGCGGACGCCGGCACGCGCAGCCGCTGCGCCCGGTCGGCCCCGCGCGCGAACGGGAACAACAACGGGTGCGTACGCCACGACGAATACGCCCCGGACCGCACCGCATCGGCCGGGAACCACACCACCCACCCGTCGGTCACGAACTGATCGGTGGCGATGAACGAGATCACCTGCCCGGGCGCGAGGACGAACAGGTCGCCGTCGGCCACCGTCCAGGTCCGCCCGTCGATCAGCACCGTCCCGGCGGCGCGCCGGGCGTAGCACAACACGAGGAAGTCGTGCGCGTGCGCCCCGTGCGGCGGCGACGCGAACGGCAGGCGGCCGGTCGCGACCGGGGCGACGCCGGGCGAAAGGCCGAACGAGACCACCGGCACCTCCGCACCGCGAACCACAGATTGTCGTATCGCGCCCACAAATCCGTCGTTGCCCCCGTGCGGTGTCCGCATGAGGCTGAGCGTACGACCAAATTTCGTCCGATCGACAGCGGGAGCGCATCATGACACAACAGACCGAGCAGCCGTACCTACCGCCGATGGGACGCACGTGGCTGCTGCCCCTCTACGACCCGTTCACCCGGATCACCCGCGTCGGACGCATCCACGAGCAGCTGCTCGACCGGGCCGACCTGCGTGCCGGGCAGCGGGTGCTGGAGATCGGCTGCGGCACCGGCAACGTCCTGACGGCGCTCGCCCGCCGCGGACCGGCCGTCGACGCGACCGGCATCGATCCGGACCAGGGCGCTCTCAAGAGAGCACGGCGCAAGGCCGCGCGCAGGAAACTGCCGATCACCTACCAGCGCGCGTACGCCGGTGCCCTGCCCCTGCCGGACGAGTCGTTCGACCGCGTGCTCTCGTCGCTGATGCTGCACCACCTCGGCGACGACGAGCGGGCCCGGGCGCTGCTCGAGGTGAAGCGGGTGCTGCGCCCGGGCGGGCAGCTGCACGTCGCCGACCTCGTCCACATGCCCGGCCGGGGAAGGGGCCGGCACGGCAGCGCGCGCGACGAGATCCTGGGCGCGCTGCACGACGCGGGCCTGAACGGCGTCGCCGAGACCGGCCGCGGCGCCGGCCACTTCGGCGGAGTCGTCTTCTATTCGGCGGACAGATAGCCGCTGGGCAGAGCGCTCATCGCGCTCGCGGGATGCCGGGGTCAGCTGGCGGCGGCGCGGACCAGCGCGAAGTCCGGGTCGGCGACCGGGCGGCCGAAGTGGTAGCCCTGCAGAAGCCGGTAGCCGCGGCGGGACAGCGCCTCCGCCTGCGCGGCCGTCTCCACGCCCTCCGCCACCGCGTCCAGGCCGAGGCCCGCGCTCACCTGGATGAGCGCCTCGGCGATGACGGCGTGCCGGCCCGCCTCGGTGATCCGGTCGACGAACGACTTGTCGACCTTGAGGATGTCCACCGGCACGGTCTGTAGCAGCCCGAGCGACGAGTGCCCGGTGCCGAAGTCATCGAGAGCGATCCGTACGCCCAGGGCCCGCAACTCGTGCAGCGCGGTGACCGCCTGCCCGCCCTCGAACACCGCCGTCTCGGTGACCTCCACGGCCAGGCAGTGCGCGGGCACCCCGGAGTCGGCGAGCGCGGCCGCGACCGTGTCCGCGAAGCCCGGCCGGGACAGCTGCCGCGCCGACACGTTCACGCTGACCTTGCCCGGTGCCTCGTCGCCCAGCCCGGCGCGCCACCGGGCGAGCCGCGCGCACGCGGTCCGCAGGATCCACTCGCCCAGCTCGACGATCAGCCCGTTCTGCTCGGCGACCGGGATGAAGACCATCGGCGGGACCAGGCCGCGCTCCGGATGCTGCCAGCGGACCAGCGCCTCCACCGCGGCGACCCGCCCGGACGGCACGTCCACGATCGGCTGGTACACCACCCGGAACTGGTCGTCGGCGAGTCCGGCCTGCAGTTCCGCGCCCATCCGGGCCCGCTCGCCGGCGCGTTCGTCCAGGGCCGCGGTCCACCGGCGTACGGGCTCTCCGGTCTGTTTCGCGGCGTGCATCGCCGCCTCCGCCCGCCGCACCATCTCCACCGGATCGGTCTGGTCCCCGGCGCTCTCCGCCACCCCGGCGGCCACCCCGACGAGCAACTCGTGACCGCCGGCCAGCACCGGCTCGCGCAGCGCGGCGACCAGCTCGGCGGGCCGCCGCCCGGCCTGCGCCTCCGGGAACAGCACCGCGAACTCGTCGCCGCCCAGCCGGGCCACCAGCGAGTCCGCCGGGGCGACGCGCTGCAGGCGCCCGGCCATCAGGCGCAGCACCCGGTCGCCGACCGGCCGGCCCAGCTCGTCGTTGACGTTCTTGAAGCCGTTCAGCCCGAGGAACACCACGTGCACCGGGCCGTGCGCGAGCGCGTCGAGCAGGTCCAGGTCGAAGCGGCGGCGGTTGGCCAGCCCGGTCAGGTCGTCCTGCAGCGCCGCCCGGCGCATCGTCGCGGACTGCCGGCGAAGCAAGCTCGCGAACCCGGCCATCCGGGCGATGACCAGCAGGAACAGCACCGCCGAACCGACCGCGACGACGGACCGGTCGAGGCCGTCCATGCCGACCTGGGGCACGAACAGCAGCACCGGGGCGAGCAGCGAGCAGGCGCCGAACAGGGCGAGCCGGCCCCGGCCGACGCCGTTGGCCTCCTCGTCCTCGGCCGGGGCGGCGGGCGAGGGGTGCAGGGCGGCGGCGGCCCAGCACAGGTAGGACAGCTGGAACAGCGCGTCGAGCGGGCGCGGGTCGGTCCCGGCGTGCAGCGTCAGCAGCGAGAAGCCGATGTCGGCGGCCAGCAGCAGCGCGGTGGCGAGGCCGATCAGGAGGGTGCTGGGGGTGCGTTTGGCGGCGTCGGTGAACAGCCGGGCCAGCAGGGCGAGCAGCAGGACGTCGATGGCCGGGTAGGCGGTGCTGATCACGCCGGTGAGCGTGGCCGCGGTCGCGGCGGCCATCGGGTGCAGCACGAACACCCAGAACACCAGGCTCAGCCCGGTCGCCACGATCGCGGCGTCGACGAGCTCGGCCATCTTGCCGCGGCGGCCGCGCACGAGCAGCAGCAGGCCGATCAGCGTGCACGGGTAGGAGGCCAGGTAGAACACGTCCGCGAACGACGGGTAGGCCTCCTTGTCCAGCACGTACTTGTAGTGGTCGTAGAGGATGTCGCCGATGGTGTTGGCGAACATGCCGGCCGCGATCCAATACCACATGCCCGGCCTCGGCAGCCGGTACCGGCGGACCGCGACGAGGATGGCGAGGCCGCTGGCCAGGCCGATACCGCTGTAGATCAGCGTGCCTGCCGTGCTGCCCTCGGGCATGAGGTAGTAGGCGGTGATCGCGAGCACTCCGGCCGCGAGCCACCAGCGCCAGACCTGCACCTTCCCCACACATGTACATCGGCCCACATGCTCGGAAGCTGAGGTCTGACCATAGACCGCGCAAGATCGGATGCAGTAATCTCCGGACGGTTCCGAAGATCGCCGGAGGTGCATGTGACCGCGGAGCGCGTGCGTGACCCCCAGACCGCGGCGGTTCCCCGCCGTTTCCGACGGAGTTCGTATCAGATCGGCGCGGTGCTGTCCCTGATAGCCGCGGTGCAGGCGGTGATCGTGGTGACGGCGGCCGCCGGCGGCGCGTGGCTGTGGGGCGCCGCGGCGGTGCTCGCCGGGCTCGGGGTGACCTGCACCTACAAGTCGATCCCGTTCGGGAGCGTGACGTTCCCGCCTAGGTGAGCACGCCCATGCGGTGCGCGATGGCCGCCGCCTCGGTGCGGCCGGACGCGCCGAGCTTGGCCAGGATGTGCGAGACGTGGGTGCCCGCGGTCTTCTCCGAGATGAACAGCTCCTCGGCGATGCGCCGGTTGCTGTAGCCGGACGCGATCAGCCGCAGCACCGTCGACTCGCGCGGGGTCAGGCCGAGCGACGCCGGCGCTTCGGCGACCCCGGCCCGGCGGGCCAGCGCCTCGATGTCGCGGCTCAGGATCCGCGCCCCGAGCCGGTCCGCTATCCGGCCGGCCGCCGCGAGCTGCTCGGCCGCCTCGCCCCGGCGCCGCTGGGTGTCGAGCAGGGCGCGGGCGAAACCCCGGTGGGCGAGCGTCAGCGCGTACGGGTGTTCCAGCCGCGAGATGGCCTCGACGGCGTCCTGCCAGGAACCCGGGTCATCGTGCCCGGTGGCGCGGGCGAGCTCGGCGTCCAGGAGTTTCGCCAGAGCCAGGTTCACCGGCAGCACGATGGGCAGGCCCGCGGCGGCGGCGCGGACCGCGGCGATGATCGCCGGGGTGCCGGCGTCCGGCGCGTCCGCCTCGATCGCGGCGGCGGCGATCAGCATCGGCAGCGCGTACCGCACCGGCCCGGCGGTCAGCCCGGCGGCGTCGGCACGCCGGAACTCGGCCCGCGCGTCGTCGCGCCGGCCCCGCAGCGCGGCCAGCTCCATCGTGTACTGGGCCAGCGACACGAGCATCTGGGGTTGCAGATCCTGGGCGGCGAGCAGCCGCCGGGCCATCGCCATCTCGGTCTCCGCCGCGGCCGGCTCGCCGCGCAGCATCAGGATGTGCGACCGGCGCGCGGCCACCACGCCGCGCGCCTTGTACGACTGGGCGACCGCCGCCGCCTGGTCCAGCGCCGCGTCCGACTCGGCCCAGCGCCCGAGGGTGAACAGCGAGAGCGACATGTTCGCGTGCACCCACGACTCGGTCTCGGCCAGGCCCAGCGTGCGGCACACCTCGACGCCGTGCCGGGCCGCCCGCACCGCCTCGGCCGAGCGGCCCATCCCCTCCAGAATGGACGGCAGGTTGTGGTTGGCCCGGGCCACCAGCCCGATCGCGCCCAGCTCCTCGGCCCGCTGCCGGACGGCGTACAGCTCGGCCAGGCCGGTGCCGTCGATGTCGGTCTCGGAGTTGAGCCAGGCGCGGGTGATGCGCGCGTTCAGCTCCCGCTCCTCGTCGCCCATCCCGGCGGCGTAGGCGACGGCGCGTTCGGCGGCGGCACGGCTCTCCGGTCCGGGCCGGTGCCGCGCACCCCAGTCGGCGATCTGGACCAGCAGGTCCGCGTGCACCGCCGAGGGCGGCAAACCGGCCACCAGCTCCTGGGCCGTGGCCAGCTCGGTCCAGCCGTCGCCGCGGTTCAGGTCCTGCGTCACCCCGGAGCGCCGGGTCCAGAACCAGGCGGCGCGCAGCGGATCCGCCGCCAGCAGCGGGAGCGCGCCGTCGATCAGGTGCAGCGACCGGTCCAGCTCGCCGCTGCGCCGGGCCGCCACGCTCGCGGCGGCCAGCACATCCACATAGGGCTCGCCGTGCGGGTACGCGTCCGGTTCGCTCAGCGCCGGCAGGTCGTCGCGGGCCGTCGCGGGCACCCGGTCCCACAGCTCCATCACCCAGTGCAGAAAGCTCAGCTGCTCGGCGTAGGCGTAGCGTTTCTCCGCCTCGAGCGACGCGAGGACGCCCATCCGGAGGGCCTTCTCGTTGTCGTGCGCGTGGTACCAGTGCCGGGCGAGCCGGGTCGCCACTTCCTCCGCCCGTACGAGCGTGGGGTCGGCCTCCAGCGCCTCGGCGTACCGGCGGTTGATCAGCGAGCGCTCGCCCGGCAGCAGGCTGTCGCTGACCGCCTCGCGCATCAGCGAATGCCGGAAGTCGTAACCGGACCCGTCGGGGGTGGGCACCAGCACGCGCGCCAGCACCGCGCTGCGCAGCCCCTCGATGAGCCGGTCCTCGGGCAGGTCGGCGGTGGCCTTGAGCAGCGCGTACCCGGCCGTCGAGATGCTCTCCGCGGCGATCCGGACGATGTGCTGGCCGTCCGGCGGCAACGCCTCCACCCGGATCAGCAGCAGCTCACGCAGATCCTCCAGACCCCCCGAGCGTTCCGCGTACGACCGTGCCAGCTCCTCGACGAAGAAAGCGTTGCCGTCCGAGCGTTCGAAAACCTCGTTCAGCAGCGCCGGATCCGGGATGACACCGAGGATGCCGGCGAGCTGCTTGGTGACCTCGACCCGGTTGAGGCGGGCGACCTCCAGCCGGCGCACCGACCGCTGGCGCTCGACCTCGGCGAGCAGCGGCAGCAGCGGATGCCGGCGGTGCACGTCGTCGGACCGGTACGTCGCGATGATCATCAACCGGCCGGTGCGGCGGGTGCGCAGCAGGTAGCCGAGCAGGTTGCGGGTGGACGCGTCGGCCCAGTGCAGATCCTCGATCACCAGCACCACCAGGCGCCGGGACGCGAGCCGTTCCAGGATCCGCGCGGTGAGCTCGAACAGCCGGGCCATGTCGCCGTCGCGGCCGGGGCCCGCGCCGTGCTCGCTCAGGTCCGGGACGATGCGGGCGAGCACCTCCTCCTGGCCCTTGCCCGCCTCGCGGATCTCGTCCGGCAGCAGGCGGGCCAGCGTCCGCAGCGCCTCGGCGAAGGGCGCGAACGGCAGCGCCTCGCCGCCCACCTCGACGCAGCCGCCGACCGCCGCGACGGCCTCGGTGCCCGAGAGTGACCGGAGCAACTCCTCGATCAGCCGGGTCTTGCCCACGCCGGCCTCACCCCGCACGATGACGGCCTGGGGCGTGCCGGCGTCGGCCACCCCGATCGTGCGGGTGAGCTCGGCCAGTTCGGTTTCGCGTCCCACGAAGACGGGGCTGACCGGACTGATTTCCACGCCGCCAAGAATGGCACGTGCGTATTTCCGCACCTCACTCATCGTGAACGGGCGGTGACGGCGAGCCGGGCATCCCGAGATGACCCGGGCGGCACCCGGGTACGGATACGGAATTCTCCCGATGCGGGCGCGGCCCCCTGACGGCCAGCCTGGAACGGCAAATCGCTGGGCAACGGGGGGCTTCGACGTGACCATCGCCGTACTGGAAACACAGAATTTGGGTCTTGCGCGTCTGGTGGACGCCGCGCGTGACCGAGGACACCGGGTGGTGCTTCTCACCTCGGACCGGTCCCGGTACGCGTCCGCGCTGGCCGGGCTCGGCGACGCGCTCGACGTCGTCGATGTCGACACCACCGACGTCGGCCGGGTGGTGGACGTGCTGCGCGGCTATCCGGATCTCGCCGGCCTGGTCCGGATGATGGAGTTCTGGAGCCTGCCCGCGCTCGCCGTCGCCCGCAAGCTCGGGCTGCCGCACGACAGCGTCGACGCGGTCGAGCTGGTGCGCGACAAGGGCCGCCTGCGCCGGCATCTGTTCGAGAACGGGTTCAGCCGGGCGCCGAGCATCCTCATCGACCCGCACCGCGAGTACGGCGAGGAACTGGCCGCGGCGCTGTCCTATCCGGTCATCCTCAAGGACGTGGCGGGCATCTTCAGCGAGAACGTCTGGCTGGTGCGGCACCCGGACGAGCTGCCCGCGGTGCTGACCGCCGCCCGCACGGCAAACCTGCGCGGCCCGGTGCTGACCGCCGAGCCGTACTTCGTCGGCCCGCTCTACAGCGCCGAGACGGTGAGCTGGGACGGCGGGACCCGGGTGCTCGGCGTCACCAGCCGCAAGCTGTCGCCGGAGCCGCACTTCCGGGAGGAGATGGGCAGCTTTCCGGTGTACTTCCCGCCGGAGCGCTACGCCGAGCTGACCCGGTGGATCTCCGCGATCCTCGAGTCGGTGGGCTACCGCGAGGGCATGACGCACACCGAGTTCATCGTGACCACGACCGGCTTCGAGATCGTCGAGATCAACGCGCGCATCGGCGGCGCGACGATCGGCGAGGCCATCAACCGGGCGCTCGGCGTCAACGCGTACTCGGCGTTCGTCGACCTGGCGCTGGGCCGGCGTCCGTCGCTGATGGACGAGGGTCGCGAAGTCCTGCAAGGGGTGGGACAGGTCGCGCTCTACGCGCCGTCCACCGGGGTCTTCGACCGGATCGACGGGATCGAGGCGCTGGCCGGGCACCCCGGCTCGCCCGAGTACTTCGCGGTCGCCACGCCGGGCGCCGCCATCGAGAGCACCATCGATCAGCGCGGCGTGCTGGGGCTGGTGATGGCCACCGGGGAGACTGCCGAACTGGCCATGCACAACGCCATGTCGGCGGCCGGCAAACTGACCGCGAAGATGCGCCCGTGATGCGGATGAGCGGGTTCCCGCCGGGCTACTGGTGGTTGTGGACCAGCACGCTGGTGAACCGGCTCGGCACCTTCGTGGTGCCGTTCCTGACCATCTACCTGACGACCCAGCGGGGCTATTCGGCGGCCGAGGCCGGTCTGGTGGTCGCCGTGTACGGGGTCGGCGCGTCACTCGGTGCGCTGCTCGGGGGCGAGCTCACCGACCGGGCCGGCCGGCGCGTGACGATGACCGGTGCGCAGGTGGCGGCCGCGCTGACCGCGGTCGCCATGGGGGTGGTGACCGGGCCGGTCGCGATCGCGGCGCTGGCCTTCGTGTTCGGTGCGGCGTCGAGCGCGTCGCGGCCGGCCGTCGCCGCGATGCTCGCCGACATCGTGGCGCCCGCCGACCGGGTCCGGGCGTACGCGGTCAATTATTGGGCCATCAACATCGGCTTCGCGGTCTCCGCGGCGATCGCCGGTTTCGTGGCTCGCGAGGGATACATCTGGCTGTTCCTCGGTGACGCCGCGACGACGCTGGTCTGTGCCGCGGTGATGTGGTTCAAGCTGCCGGAGACGCGGGCGCCGCGCCCGGCGGGCCGGGCCCGGGGGAGTGTCGGCCCGGTGCTGCGCGACACCCGGTTCCTGCTGTTCTGCCTGCTCGGCTTCGCCATGTGGATGATGTTCCACCAGGGCAGCAGCAGCCTGCCGGTGGCGATGTCGCGGGAGGGCATCAGCCCCGCCGGGTACGGCCTGGTGATCGCGTTGAACGGCCTGGTCATCGTCGCGCTGCAGATCCCGCTCACCGGGATGCTGCACAGCAACCGCCGCGGGCTGGTGCTGGCGGTGAGCGCGCTGCTGACCGGGGTGGGCTTCGGGGTGACCGGTGTGGCCGGCACGTCGGTGCTGCTCTACGCCGGGTCGGTGGTGCTGTGGACGCTGGGCGAGATGGCGTACAGCCCCGCGGGTGCCGCCTCGGTGGCGGAGATGTCGCGGGGCCACGACCACGGCCGCTATCAGGGCGTGTACGCCTTCGCCACGTCAATGGCCGCGTTCGGCGGACCACTCGTGGGCGGCGTCGTGCTGGACCGCTGGCACGGGCCGTCCCTCTGGTTCGGCTGCGCCGTCCTCGGGCTGGCGGTGGCGGCCGGCTTCCGCGCCCTCGCGCCGAGCCTGGAGAACGTGGCGGTCGCGGGAGGCGAACACCCCGGCGATCATCTGCGGGACGAGCAGGGCGGCCAGCACGACGAGGGGGATCGTCCAGCCGCCGGCCGCGGAGTGCACCGCGCCGATGCCGATCGGGCCGAGCCCGGCCAGCAGGTACCCGATGCCCTGGGCCATGGTGGACAGGTGCGCGGTGTGGTGGGCGTCCGGCGCCCGCCACACGATGTAGGTGAGTGACAGGCTGAGCGCGGCGCCCTGGCCGAGGCCCAGCAGGGTCATCCAGAGGTACGCCCCGGACACCGGCGCCGCGATCAGCCCGGCGTACGCGGCTCCGGTCAGCACGACGGCGACCGCGACCAGCAGCCACGCCGGCCGGAACCGACGCGCGAGAGCCGGCGTGATCAGTGCGGCGGCGACGCCCGGGAAGGCGGAGTAGGACAGCAGCCACCCGGCCATGTGCTCGGACATGCCGTGGTCCTGCAGAAGGGTGGGCACCCAGGTCAGGGTGGTGTAGTAGCCGAGGCTCTGCAGGCCCATGAGCCCGGTCACCGCGAGCGCCACCCGGTCGGTGAGCATCGCCCGGAACGGCGGTCCCGCCTCGGCCCGTGCCCCCGCGGCCGCCCGGCCGGCCCGCCGGAACGACGGCAGCCACACCACGAACGCGACCACGGCCGGGATCGCCCACAATGCCAGGGCGGGACGCCAGTTACCGGTGATCGACGCCAGCGGCACGGTCAGCCCGGCGGCGACGGCCGCGCCGGCGAACAGGGCGGTCGAGTAGAGGCCCAGCATGATGCCGGCGCGGTGCGAGAAGTCGTGCTTGATCGCGGCGGGTAGCACCACGTTGGCGATCGCGATGGCCGCGCCGACGATGACCGTGCCGGCGAACAGGCTGGTCAACCCCGGCGCCCAGCGCAGCGCGATGCCGGCCGCGATGGCCAGCACGCTGACCCCGACCAGGCGGTGCAGGCTCAGGCGCCGCATCAGCGCGGGGGTGAGGAAGGCGAACGCCCCGAAGGCGATCACCGGGATGGTGGTGAGCAGGCTCGCGACCTCGGCCGGCAGGCCCAGCTGATCCCGGATGTCGGCGAGCACCGGGCTCACCGAGGCGACGCCGACGCGGAGGTTGACGGCGATCAGCAGCAGGCCCAGAGCGACCAGACCCAGCTTTTTGTTCTGCGGCATGTCTCCCAACATCCGCGCCGGGCGCCCGAGAACAACTGATATTCTGCAGAGAAATGCCTAAAACCCGCCACGATCCCATGCCGTCCGAGCAGGCCCAGCTGCTCGGCCACGACGAACGTACGCCCGCTCACAGTCACGGCCGCGGCCACCTGGTGTATCCGGCCAGCGGCATGCTGTCGGTGGCCACCTCGGCGGGCTCCTGGATCGCCCCGCCGAACCGGGTGGTGTGGATCCCCGCACACTCGGAGCATCGGCACCGCTCGCACGGCATCTCCGACGTGCGGATCGTCTTCCTCGCGCCGCAGCTCGCGGCGCTGCTCCCGGCGCATCCGGCGGTGCTCGTGATGACGCCGCTGGCGCGCGCCGCCACACTGGCGCTGACCAGCGGCGACGAGCGCCCCGCGGCGGCCCGTTCCCGGCTGCGCCGGGTGGTGATCGACGACCTGGTGGCCGCGCCGGAGCAGCCGCTGCACCTGCCGGAGCCGTCCGACGACCGGTTGCGCGCGGTGACCCACCTGGTCGAGCAGCAGTTGTCGCGGCCCGCGAGCCTCGCCGACCTGGGCCGCCGGGTCGGCGCCGGCGAACGCACGCTGAGCCGGCTGTTCCACGAGGAGACCGGGATGAGCTTCCCGCAGTGGCGCACCCAGCTCCGCATCCACCGCGCGCTGCGGATGCTGGCCGACGGCACCCCGGTGCTGGCGACCGCGACGGCCTGCGGCTGGTCGAACCCGAGCGCGTTCATCGACACGTTCACCGCGCTGGTGGGGCAGACGCCGGGGCGCTATCAGCGGTCCCTGAGCCCGGCCTGACGCCGGGCGGCGGCCTTGAGCGCGGCATGGCTCTCGGCGACGGCTTCGAGCGCGGCATGGCTCTGGGCGGCGGCTTTGAGCGCGGCATGGCTCTGGGCGACGGCTTTGAGCGCGGCGTGACACACCGCCGATCGTGAGCCCTGCGTGACACGCCGCCGTGCCCAATATGCGGCTTGGACTCCGCAAGCTCTGAGTGCTGGCAGTCACGCGCCGACTCTGGGCACGCTTGGCTGCCATGGCCGCGCTCGTGCGGGGCCGCGCTACCTGCCGCCGGTCGCCCTCGTCGTCGTGCGCGGCCGGACGTGCGGCTTGCCGCCCCTGATCCGATCTCATCTCACTATATGGACTATCCGACCGCATTCCGCACTTATTGCAGACCTTGGAGAGTTGCGCCCACATACGAGCCATAACTCTCCAAGGTTCACCGCAGGCCGCGAAAAGCCCGGGGATAAAAGCCGCAGGCCGGGAGAAATGCTCCGTCTACATCGGACACGAGTCCCACCTGGCGGACGCGAGTTCACCATGTGGGCGCCGTTCCTAGATAGCGGGCGCCCTTCCCGAATGCTGACACACGCAGCGACCTCCGCCGCCAGTTTGGCCTTTGTCGCTGCGATATTTACTTCGCATGCCATCCGATTTTCGCCGGATATATCGGATATATGCATCCGGGGGAGCTGCCCGAGGTGACGGCGCGTGGGGCCGGCGCTAACCGCTGCCGGTCGGCCTCGTCGATGTGTGCCGCCTGTCCTGATTCTGGGGCGTGATTCGTCTCATGCAGTTGATTCAAGCGGGCGCTTGATGGCGGGACGGGCCCGCCGTACGGTCGAAACGCCGTATTGAAGCAGTTGTTTGAAAGGACTGGCCCGTGCGTGACCCTGAGGCTGCCGCCGACACCCGAGACATGTACATGGTGCACACCATGTTTCGCCGTGAGTTCGCCGCGTTGCCGGGCCTGGTGCGCGACGTGCCGGAGGGCGACGCCGAGCGGCGGGCGACGGTGGCCGAGCATGTGGAGTTCCTGGCCGGGGTGCTCGAAGGCCACCACCGGGCCGAGGACGCGCTGATGTGGCCGAAGCTGCTGGAGCGCGGCAGTGCCGAGGTGGGTCCGGCCGTCGAGACGATGGAGACCCAGCACGGGCGGCTCGATCAGCTCTCGTCGAGCCTGGTTGCCGCGCTGGGGCGGTGGCGCGACGACCCGGCGGAGGTGGCCGCCGTGCTCGACGAGCTCGTTGGCGCGCTCTACCAGCACATGGGCATGGAGGAGACGGTCATCCTCCCGCTGGCGGAGAAATACATGACCGCCGGTGAGTGGACCGAGATGGCGCACCACAGCGGGGCCGGGATGCCGGCCGGGAAGCTGACGCTGATCTTCGGCATGACCGCGTACGAGGCCGACCCCGCGGTGATGGCCGAGACCCTCGGCAGCCTGCCGCCGGACGTGCGGGCGGAGCTCGAGAACGAGGGGGTTCGTGCCTACGCGAGCTACGCCGAGCGCATCCACGGCACCGCCACGCCGCGTCGAAGTGGGCCGCTCGGTCTCTAGAAAAATGGACGCTCGTTCATTATTCTTGCGGGCATGCTGAACCGGGCCAGCCGTACCGCCTCGCAGGTCGCCTTGTTCCGCGCGCTGGAGTCGGCGCGGCCGCACGACCGGATCTTCGACGATCCGCTCGCGGTGCGATTCCTGCCGCCGGGCTACCGGGTGCTTGCGCGTCTGGCCCGCGTACGCCCGGTGGGCCGTCGCCTGGAGGCGTACATCGACACCCGCTGGTCCGGGCCGCGCGCCTCCGCGGTGGCCCGCACCCGGCTGATCGACGACCTGGTCAGCGACGCGGGTGCCCGGCAGGCCCTGTTTCTCGGCGCCGGCTACGACAGCCGGGCCTATCGGCTGGACGCGCTGGCCGGGCTGCCGGTGTTCGAGATCGACCACCCCGCGACCCAGGCCGCGAAACGTGACCTGCTCCGCCCCGCCGAAGCCGGCCGGGTGCACTTCGTCGGCGTGGACCTGCTGGCCGACGACCTCGCGGCGGCGCTGCGCGGGGCCGGGGTCTCGGCGTACGAGCGTACGGTCGTGGTCTGGGAAGGGGTGACGAACTACCTCACCGCCGACGCCGTGGACCGCACGCTGCGTCAGCTCGCGGAGCTGCTGGCGGCCGGGAGCCGGATCATTTTCACCTACATCGATCGGGGCGTGCTGACCGGCTCGATCCCGGCGGCCGGCGAATGGCATGCGGCGGTCACGCGGCAGGGCGAACCGTGGACGTTCGGGTTCGATCCGGCGGACCTCGAGGCGTACCTGGGGGAGAGGGGTTTGCGGCTGACGCTCGACATGTCCACCCGGGACGCCGCGGAGCGGTATCTTTCGCCGCTGGGACGGCACGAGCCGGCCGCCACCTTCTATCGCGTCGCGCAGGCCGAGGTGCGGTGATGCCGAAGGTCAGTGCTTCGTATCTGGCGGCCCGCCGGCGGCAGATCCTGGACGCGGCCGGGCGGTGCTTCGCGCGCGACGGCTTCCACCGCACGTCGATGCAGGACATCGTGCGCGAGTCGGGGATCAGTGCCGGTCTGGTGTATCGCTACTTCACCGGCAAGGACGATGTCATCGCGGCGATCGTCGACGAGTGGCACGATCAGCGCGAGTCCATCAAGGACGCGGCGTCGTACCTGTCGTATCTGCGGTCGGTGGGCGATCCGGCGAACGCGTCGCGCCTGCGTCTGGGCGTCCAGGTGTGGGCCGAGGCGCTGCGGGACCCGGCGATCCTGGCGTTGTCGCGGCGCAATGTGGACGATCCCCGGGCCGCGGCCGCCGCGTTGCTGTCGTCCGCGCCCGACCCGGATGCGATGGCTCGCGTGTTCATCGCGATCTATCAGGGGCTGGTGTTGCAGACGGCGTGGGACGAGACGGTGGACAACGAGGCTTTCGTCGCCGCGGTCTCGCTGCTCCTAGACCAACTGATCTAGCCGGCCCCGGCTCTGCGCCACCGCGGCCCGGTCCTCGGCGATGACCCGCGGGTCGGCTCCGGCGGCCAGGTCGGCGCTGAGCTTCTGGGTGATCCGCCGGGCGTCGGTGAAGGCGATGTGCGTGGCCCACCGGGTGCTCGCGATGCCGTTAACCATCAGGGTCTCCTTTAGCTCCACAACTGCAACCGGCCTCCGTATCGGCGTACGGGGGCCGGGGTTGAGGAGTTTTCGCCCTTAGGCCGGCCTGGTCCGCAGCACCAGGAACAGCTGCATCAGGCCCACGACGATCAGCCAGATGCCGATCAGCGCGACCAGCGTGGCCAGCGACGGGCCCGGCCACACCAGCACGACGAGGCCGCCGATCGCGGTGATGGCACCCAGCGCGGCCACGACCCAGCGGGCGCCCGCGGCATGATGGCCGCTGAACGCGTTGACCAGGCTCGCGATCCCGCCGATCAGCCAGGTGATGCCGATCAGCGTGGCGATGGCCAGCAGCGAGAGCAGCAGATGCCGCAGGCAGACCACGCCCGCGATGATGAACAGGACACCGATCACGGCGGTCAGGGCCCGGGCCGCGGTGTCGCCGGCGTGCGCGGTGATGGCGTTGACGATGTTGATGATGCCGTGCACGAGCAGCCACACCCCGAACAGCACGGCGCCCACGAACAGCGTCGCGTCCGGCCAGGCCAGCACGACGACACCGAGCACGACGGAGGCGGCCGCGCCGGCGATGGCCAGCCACCACAGCATCTTTTCGGTGCGCTTGTCGGCGCTGGCGGGGGCGGTCTCGGGGATGACGGTCGTGTTCTGATCCAGCGACGACATAGGTGCCTCCCGGTCGGCTCTGAGCCGACTGTAACGCCATGACCACTTGAAGGGTATGCACTCGGTGTATATACCGGGTTTACGGTCGTCGGCATGAGCTTCCGCGGCAAATCCTCGCGCCTGCCCGGCACGCCGGCCGCCCGGCGACGTTGATCGTCGGCCGGCGTCTCGCGGACGACCCGCGCGACCGGTTCCGGGCCGTCAGCCGGTTCCGGGCCGTCAGCGGCCTGTCTCGCGCTCTGCCCGGCGGCACCGAGTCCGACCTGCTCGCGATCGCGCTTTCCCGGCTCGCCCGTGACGTCCCGCGGTTCGTGCTCGCTAGGCTTCCGTTCGCCAGCGCGGCGGCGGCCCCGTCCATCGTCGTGCACATATCCGATATATCCGGCGGACATCGAATGGCATGCGATTAAGGGCTCGGTAAACCGCGCTCGCCGCCCGTAAACGCACCGAGTCAATATCGCCGCGACAAAGGCCGAACCTGCGGCGGAGGGCGCTGCGTGTGTCAGCATTCGGGAATGGTGCCCGCTATCTAGGATCGGCGCCCACATGGTGAATTCGCGTCCGCCAGGTGGGATTTGTGTCCGATGTAGACGGACATTCCTCCCGGCCTGCGGCTTTTATCCCCGAGCTTTTCCCGGCTCATAGTGAACCTTGGAGAGTTATGGCTCGTATGTGGGCGCAACTCTCCAAGGTCTGCAATAAGTTCAGGATGCGGTCGGATTGTCCATATAGTGAGATGAGATATCGGGCAGGCACGGGTGGCGTATCAGGAGTGACAAGCCGCATATTCGGCCGTGCAAACGGCTGACCCGCTGGCAGGAGATCACCGGCTGGGATCCGCGCGCAACGATGAGGGTGACTGGCGGCAGGTAGCGCGGCCCCGCACGAGCGCCGCCATGGCCGCCGAGCGTGGCCAGAGTCGGAGGGGGACTGGCAGCGCTCAGAGCTCCGCCCATCGCGGCCGGCAGCCCGGCGCGCCGAACGGCATCCTCATTCGGATGCCACTTTCCCCCAGCCTCAGCCGCACCGGGCGATGTGACTGCCAGCTCAGCATCTCCGGCAGCGTGGGCAAACGTCCGCGGCGCAGGGTACGCACCCGCGCCTCGTCGTGGTGGCAGTCGGCGTGGAGGCGATGGTGTGCCGTGATCACGCAGGTGGCGAGAGGGTGGGAGTTAGAGGGGGGTGCGGGCCGGCTCGGCGTTTAGGGGCGGTTGCGGGCTTGCACGTCGTCCCTCATGCCACACCTGCGTGGCGGCGTGGGGGTGCCGTTGCGGTGGCGGTCGGCGTGGTGGTGGTGGGCCTGGTGGTGGTGGTCGGCCTCGTGGTGGTGGCGGTCGGCCTGGTGGTGGTGGTCGGCCTGGTGGTGATGCGGTTGGTTGCAGGGGTGATGGTGGGTGGGGTGATCACGCTGGTGGCACGAGGGGTCGGAGTTGGGGATGCGGCTGCGTTTGGGGCGGTTGCGGGGGCGTGGCGGCCTCGCGTGGCCGGGGCGGTGCGCGGGATTCGAGTGGCTGACCTGGACTGAGGCGCTCTCTCTCGGCTGCGGTGGCGGCGCAACCAGGACGCACCCGGGGTGGGGTGCAAGTTGCTCGGGGCGGGGTCGAATGGTGGGGCGTGCAGACCGATATCCTCGATCACGCTGGTGAGCTGCTCGCGCGTGGGCGCGCCGGCCACGCGGCCACGCTGCTGGCGCCCGTCGTCGGGCGCGACCCCCGCAACCTCGGGGCCTGGCTGCTGCTGACGCGCGCTCACCTCGCGCTCGGCCGCTCGGGCGAGGCGCTTGAAGCGGCACGGGTGGCGCTGCGGCTGGAGCCGGGGGATGTCGAGACGCTGTTCTGGGTCAGTGCCGCCTATTCGGCCAACGGGCGGCACGAGCTGGCGATCACCGCTGCCGAGCAGGCCTGTGCGGCGGAGCCGGGGCATCCGCGGCTGCTCGAACGGCACGGGCGGGCGCTGCTCGCGGCGGGGCGGGTCGCCGAGGCCGGGCGGGTGCTCGAGGCCGGGGCGGAGATCGCGTTCTATGACGCTGACCTGCACGTCGCGTACGGGGCTGCGCTGTTCGCGGCGGCGCGGCCGGGTGCGGCGCGGGAGGCGTACGGGAAAGCTCTGGGTCTTGATCCTGGGCACGAACGCGCGAGAGCGGAACTGGGGCGGCTGAGCGCGGCCGAGCGGGACATCGTCGACGCGGCCAGTCTCGTGAGTGTCGCGGACGCGTACGCCGAGTCGCTGCGGGTTCCGGCCGGTGGGCTGAGGCGTACGGGCAAGGGGCGGGAGATTCTCGCGCACGTCTCCGCGATGGTTTTCGCCGTCACGCTGGTCGCGGTGCTGGGGCTGGCGGTGCTGGTGCGGTTCACCGACGCGGTGGTGCCGTGGCAACTGCCTGTGACATTGATGTGCGTCGCGGCTTCGGCGGCCTGCGCGACGATCCTCGCCGCCGCCGCAGGGTAACCGCACGATCACTCTGATGTGGTCACCGGCGGCGTAACCTGGCGGACTGATGACTCCTCGAAAATGTTCTGGCGGCCATTACACAAAGCGGTCCCCGCATGCGTCATAGCTCCGTGACCTTCGAGCAATTCGCGGTGGCCCGCCTCCCGAGCCTGCTCCGGTACGCGGTCGTCCTCACCGGCGACCGCGAGCTTGCGCAGGACGTCGTCCAGGAGGTGCTGGCGCGGGCCCAGGTGCGATGGCGCCGGATCAGCGGCGCCGACTCACCCGAGGCGTACGTGCGGCGAATGATCTTAAATGAGTACTTGTCGTGGCGGCGGACGTGGGCGGTGCGCAACATTCACGCGGTGGGGGAGCGGCTGGTGGACCTCGGCGACGCGCGCGTGAGCGTGCGCGACCACGCGCAGAGCATCGTCGAAGCGGACGAGCTGTGGTCCCGGCTGGCGTCGCTCGGGCGCAAGCAGCGGGCGGTGCTGGTGCTGCGCTACTACGAGCAGCTCGACGACGACGCGATCGGTGACCTGCTGGGCTGCACCGCCGCGACGGTGCGTAGCCAGGCTTCGAAGGCTCTCAAGACCCTCCGGCTGTCGTCGGAGCTGCAGCCGCGGGAATTAGCCAAGGAGAAGTCGTGAGCACGCCCGAAGAGCAGCTGCGTGAGGCGTTCCAAGCCCATGAGAGCCTGGCCCCGGACCCGGCCGCGGTCTATGCGCGGGTGCAGGAGCTGTCCCGGACCTACAAGTGGCGGCGTCGCGGTGCCGCAGCCGCGGGCGGGCTCGTCGTCGGGGCCGGTCTGATCGCCGGCATCGTCACCGTGCCCAACGCGCTGCACAGCGCACCCGCCGTCAACCACCAGCCCGCGGCGACGGCACCCGCGTCGCCGTCGCCCACCCCCTCGCTCAGCGCCGCCGAGATTGAGCAGGCGACGCAGACTTATCTGTCGGCCGGCTACGACCTCAACAGCGCCCGGCAGCTCGCCCAGCTTTGGCACATGTCCGGTGACATCGGCGACGTCAAGGTCAAGGCCGGGCGGATGCTGCTCCAGGGCGAGGAGCTTCCGGTGCCGCCGTCGGTGCAGACCGGCGATCCGAAGCTCGACGCGTTCGCCTCGGCCGGCTACGACTACGACGACGCGACCGAGCTGGCCAAGCTGTGGAAGCTGCAGTCGCCGGACGACGCCAAGATCGAGGGCGGCAAGCGGCTGCTCGCCGGTCAGACCCTGCCGATCAAGCCGGGGTCCGCGACGTCGCCGGCCGACCAGCCGCCGACGCTGGAGGAGAAGCGGGTGAAGGCGTTCTTCGACGCCGGCTACACCGCGTCCGACGCGAACAAGCTGGCCGGGCTGTGGCACACCCCCGGCCCGTACGAGGCGAAGGTGGAGGGCGGCAAGCGGCTGCTCGCGGGCCAGAAACTGCCGATCGCGCCATGACGACACCGACACTGCGCCGGCGCATCGGCTTCGAGATCGAGTTGATGGCCCCGGCCGGCCGCAACCGCCGGACCCTCGCGACCGAGCTGGCCGCGCGGGCCGGCGGCCGGTACCGGCCGGTGTGGCATCACGACAGCGAGCCGTCCCTGGTTCCCGGGCTGGGCCGGTTCCTGCACCTGACCCGCGGGTTCGAGGTGCGGCGCAAGAATCTCGAACCGCTGTGCACGCTGGTCGACGACGTGACGTTGCTGGCCGGGCTCGACCCGCGCGCGGCGCCCGCCAACGGCGAGTTCCGCATCCTCAGCGACGACTCGCGGCTGCTGGCGTTGCTGGCCCGGCACAGCGATCCGGGCGGCAAGCTCGGCGGCTCGCTGGCCGGTGCGGGCAAGCTGTGGGGCGTCAAGGTGCAGCAGCACGGCGACATCTACCGGCTGGACGACCCGTCCGGGGCGACGATCGCGCTGGCCGCGCCGCTGGGCGGGGAACGCGACCGGCCCTGCGAGATCGTCACCCCGCCGTTGCCCGCCGATCACCACGCGGCGCTGTCCGAGCTGCTCGAACCGGCCCGGGAACTGGGTTTCACGGTTCCCTTGGAGGCCGCCGTCCATCTGCACGTGGACGGCGCGCCGTTCCGTGAGGCGGCGGCTCTGGCCAATGTGGTACGCCTGTTCGCGTACTGGCGGGAGCCGTTGCGGGCCTTGCTGCGCACCAACCCGGAGTGCCGCCGCCTGGCGCCGCTGCCGGAGCCGCTGGTGGCCGCGGTCGCCGGGGTGCCGAGCTTCGAGACGTTGCGGGCGGCGGCCAAGGAGGGCGGCCTGACGAAGTTCTTCGACGTCAACCTGACCCAGTTGTTCGCCGAGCAGCCGATCCGGGACACGGTGGAGATCCGCATCCTGCCGGGCTCGATCTCGGCCGACGAGATCGTGAACATGGCCGCGCTGGTGGAGCTGCTGCTGGACCGCTGCGAGAATCCCACGCCGATCCCGCGGCCGCCGGCCGTCCCGGAGGCCGCGATCGAGGAGCTGATGGAGATGGCGGCGGGTGCGCTGGCGGAACGTTAGGGCTCGACGTAGCCGCGTTCGGCCCACGTCGGGCCGCCCGGCGGCGCGTCGGGACGCTGCCGGTCCCGCCAGGCGGCGATGAACACGCGGGCCGGCGGTTCGAGGCGTAACAGCACGTCCTGCGGTACCGCCCCGGTGTACCAGCGCACGCCGGGCACGTCGGGGGCGGCACCGTCCAGCCGGCACACCGCGACCCACGGCGCAAATTCCTCAACCACGCTTGCCGTACGCCGCCACGCCTCGATCGCCGCGCGATAGCCGGCCGGGTCCTCCACCACGACGAGCACGTCCATGCCTGTCATTGTGGAGCCGCCGCACCGAGCTGGTCACCCAGAGCTGTCCGGTGATACAGCAGGCGCCGACCGTCGCGAGTGGGCGCCACCAGCCCGGCGTCGCGCAGCGTGGTCAGATGGTGCGAAGCGGTGGCCGGGGCGAGGCGCATCGCGGCGGCCACCTCGCCGGTGCTCTGCGGCCGGGCGAGCAGGGCCAGCACCCGGGCGCGGGTGGGTCCGATCAGGGCGGCCAGGGGGTCGGTCCGGGGTGGTTCGTGGCCCCAGACCGCTCCGTGGCCTCGCGGGGCGTACCAGAGCGCGTCTCGCATCGCGAAGACGTGATCGCCGGCGAAGGCGGTGGGGAGCAGCGTGAGGTCGCCGACGCTCGGCCACTCACCCGACTTTTCCGGATATTTGATGAGTAAAGCCGAGCCGTCCCACGCCAGCCGTGGGTGCAGGCCGTCGACCATCACCCGGGGGCCACGCTCGGCGGCGGCCCGGGACCGCGCGGCGATCTCCGTGTCGGCCAGGGTGCGCAGACGCGGCCAGAGCGGCGCCAGGGCGTGGTCGAAGTAGCGGCGGAGCTCGACGGACAACGCGGCGAGTGCCTTGCGGGGCTGGGTGGCGAACCAGGTCATCTCCGGCGGTGCGGTGTGTCCTCGCCAACCGGCCAGCACCTGCTCGACGGCCGTGCCCGGGTCGGTGGCGGCGATCGCGCGCAGCTCGTCGGACAGCGCCGGGCGGGGGACCCGGGGCACCGGCGTGAGGAAGTCCGGGGCGTAGCCGAGCGGGCCGTCCACCACCGCACGCAGCACCGGGAGGTCGTCGAGGGACACGCCGCGGCGCCACGACGCGTACCGGAACGAGGTTGATCGGCGGGCGAACAGGCTGGCCACCATCTCGGCCATGGGCGAGTGCGCGAACCGCAGCCCGGCCAGGTCCGCCGCCCCGAACTCGAACCGAATCACCATGCCACCATTCGAGCACGATCGAACGGCTCGGGATCGGGCGCGTCCCCGCCTACCGTGCGGGCATGGAATACACCTCCCTCGGGCGTACCGGATTGAGCGTGAGCCGTCTGTGCGTCGGCACCATGAATTTCGGCTGGCAGCTCGACGAGCCGGACAGCCACGCCATCCTCGACGCGGCCCTGGACGCCGGCATCAACTTCATCGACACGGCCAACATGTACGGGCGGACGGACGGCGACGGTTTAGCGGAGCAATTCCTGGGCGCCTGGCTGGCGAAGTCGGGCGCGCGCGACAAGATGGTCGTCGCCACCAAAGTGTTCGTGCCGATGTCCGCGTGGCCGAACGACGGCGGCCTTTCCGCGCGGCACATCATCGCGTCGTGCGAGGCGTCGTTGCGTCGCCTGGGCACCGACTGGATCGACCTGTTCCAGATGCACCACATCGACCGGCGCACCCCGTGGGAGGAGATCTGGCAGGCCTTCGAAACCCTTTCCTTCCAGGGCAAGATCCGGTACGCCGGTACGTCGAACTTCGCCGGCTGGCATCTCGCCCGCGCGCAGTCGGCCGCCGAGCGCCGTCACTATCTGGGGATCGTGAGCGAGCAGGTCCGCTACAACCTGCTGACACGGCATGCCGAATTGGAGGTGCTGCCCGCCGCGGCCGCGCTGGGAATCGGCATCCTGCCCTATTCGCCGCTGCATTTCGGAGCGTTGTCCGGGGCGTTGCGGAAAATGCGAGACGGTTCTCCGGGCCGCAGCGTGCTGCACGCTCCCGACCGGGTGGAGCCACATCGGGCCGCGATCGCGCGTTTCGAGGACCTGTGCGTCGAGCTGGGCGAGGAACCGACCACGGTGGCGATCGCGTGGCTGCTGTCGCGTCCGGAGGTGACCGCGCCGGTGCTGGGCCCGCGGTCGGCGGATCAGCTGGAGCTGCCGCTGCGTGCGTTGACCACCAAGGTGGACCTGGCGGCCCTCGAGGAGATCTTCCCGCCGATCGGCAAGGGCGGGCCGTCACCCGAGGCCTGGGCGTGGTGAGGCGGCGGACGGCGATCAGAGCTGCCCGAGGTCGACCTCGACGGGGAAGGGCATGGCCAGCTTGACGACACCGGTGAAGATCTCGCTGTCCCGGTAGCGGCCGGCCGCCGGGTCAAGAATGTACGTGTAGACGAGCGGTGCGCCGGTGGCGGCCTGCTCGACACGCCAGTAGAACTGAATGCCGGCCCTCGCGTACTGATCCGCCTTGACGATCCGGTCAGTCGTCTCCGACCCGGGCGAGACCACCTCGACCACGAGAAGCACATGCTCGGGCCTGGTCGGAGAGATGTCGATGGTCTCCGCGCGATAAACCGTCACGTCCGGGCGGCGGTTGTTCAGCGGCACATCTTGGAGCCGGACATCGAAGCCGGTGTCCGCGTTCCAGTCCGGCCCCGCGGCCACATCCAGGGCATTCGCCAGCATCCGGGCCAGGCGGTTATGCCGCTTGGACGCACTCGGACGCACGAGAACCATCCCATCCACGATCTCGATGCCCGCACACTGCTCGTCAGTCCATGCCGCGTACTCCTCGGCCGTGACCTGCTGATGCATCCAGGCCGGCGCGACCATCTCGGCAGTCATACACACCTCCTGGAATGCGACCGGCTACCAGAGTCAAGATACCGTGGCAGCCGCACCGGGCGGTGCTCTACACCGTCTGCTCCAATTTCCCCATATTGCTACCGGCGGAGGATGACGCCACCGCGCCGCCGCCGAGCTGTTCGAAGGGCGGCTGACCGCCGGTCTACCGGAAATTGCTTGGCGAATCGATTGCGGACTTCGCCTTCTGAAGGAGGCCGCCGTCACGTTTTCCGGTGGGCGACTAAGGCTCGTCCGGCGCCTTTTCGCGGAGCGAAGATCGGCGTGCAAGGCGACAACGCGAAAGGATTTCCGATGGCTACGACGCTGAACCTGAACCCATTCCCCGAGGTTCGCCAGGGGGACAAGAACCACCCGGTCAAGACCGTGCAGGACCTCCTGAACGCACAAGGCTTCACGGTCGACGTGGACGGCGAGTTCGGACCGCAGACGCAACAAGCGGTCCGCGATTTCCAGACGACCCGGAGCCTTTCCGTCGACGGCATCGTCGGCCCCGCCACCTGGCCCGCCCTGGTCATTCAGGTCCGGCAGGGCGACGAGGGTGACGCCGTACGCGGGGTCCAGGAGGAGCTCGATTTCCGCGACCCGAAGGGTCCGAAGGTCGACGGCGAATTCGGTCCCGCGACCGACGCCGCGGTGCGTGCCTTCCAGCAGTCGATCGGCGCCAAGGTCTCGGTGGTGAAGGTCGACGGCATCGTCGGCGTCATCACGTGGCAGGCCCTGGTCGGCAACACGTCCGCGGAATAGATCCGCCGTGCCGGCCCCGCCGCGTTGACGGCCGCGGCGGGGCGACAAGGGTTCAGCTGCGGCCCAGTCCCGCCACTGGTCGGTCCAGCCGGGCTCGGAGCCCTGCGTCCAGTACTTCTCTTCCATAGGTGCTTGCCTGGCCCGACGGATCACCCGAACGGCTCTTCTCGTGCCTTACCAGCGCGCAGCCAAGGTAGACAGTGCCGATGCTCCACTCGGGGGGCGCGCACGGCCGTTACGCGGTGTCGATCGTGGACGCCGCGGTGACGCATCTTTTTGCAGGTGTGGACGGGCTTCCGGCGTACCGGGAACTGGTGTTGGGTTGGGGTTTGCTCGCGTGTGGCGGCGGCGCGCGCGGGGTGTCGAGCCGTTGATCGCGCGTGACCCGGCGGCGGGGGCGGCCTGGCTCGCGCTCAAGGAGGTCAATCCCTCGGCGGCGCGTGACGTGCTTCTGACTTCGCTATAGTGTCGCCTCAACACCGTTGCCGGGAGGAGCGATGAACCGCATCGGAGCCGGGCTCGCCGTGCTGGCGGCGGCAGCGCTGATCGGCACACCGACCGTTGCCTACGCCGCGGTCCCCCTGCCGGACCTGGCGGTGTCGTTCGCGCCCTCGGCCGTCGAGGTGGGTGCCGACGGTGCGACGGTCAGCGCGCACGTGTCCAACGGCGGTGCGGTGGCTGCCTCGGCGGTGACACTGACCCTTGACCTGCGCAAGCTCTCGGACGCGGTGGTCGCCTCCACGTCGGACTCGCGGTGCACGCTCAAGGACGAGAAGGTGACCTGCGCGCTCGGCGGGATCGCCGCGGCCGGGGTGGTGGACGTGCCGGCGCTGGCGCTTGAGCGCAACGGCGACGCGGTCGGTCCGGCGGGCACGGTCGCGGCGAGCGTCGACGGTGCCGAGGAGGACGCGACGCCGGCGAACGACACCGCTTCGCTTTCGGTTACGACGGCCGCGTCGGGTGCCGAGCTGGTCGTCGGGGCGGAGGATATCAACACGTCGGCGACTCCGGTCGGGCCCGGCGACACGAAGCCGTTCCACGGTCTCGTCTTCAACCAGGGCGACACCGCGGCCACCGGCGCGACGATGACGCTCGACCTGCGCGGCTTCGGTGCGGTCGCCGAGAGGTATACGGACTGCACCTACGTGGACGACTTCCCCCACGACACCGGCGGGGAGTTTGTCTACGGGCCGGACCGGGTGACCTGCCCGTTGCCGGAGCTCAACCCCGGCGCCGGGCTGCTGTTCTTCAACGAGAAGACCGGGGAGTCGGCGTTCAACGTGCAGTTCGGCCGTAATCTGCCGGGGCCGGACTCGCTTTCCGGGGCGTTTTCGATCCAGCCGGGTACGGGCACGTCGGCAGCCCCGCAAACGCTCGCGAAACAGCCGGGCCCCACGTTCGCCGAGGCGCTGGCCCGGCTGCAACCGGCGACGACGGCACGGGCCCAGCGGGTCGCCGTCACCGATGATCTGAAGAGCACCGCCGCCTTCCAGGTCTGGACCAAGGCGAACACGCTGGACGTGCGGGCCACCGCCGCACCGGTCAGCGGCACGGCCGGACAGACCGTGACCCTGACGTACGACGTCGTCAACCAGGGCCCGTCCGACGGCGGCGGCCCGAACGTGCTGATCACGGCCCCGAGCGGCACGGTCCTGCTGCCCGCCAAGGGGTGCTGGACCGACGGCACCGACCACGTGCGGCGCGCCGAGTCGGCGAAGCTGCGCTGCACCGTCGACGGCCGGTTCCCGGCGGTGGCGTCCGGATCCGGCAAGGTCTCGCTGTCGGTGAAGCTGAAAATCAAGTCCACGCCCGGTACGAACGGCACCGTCTACGCCGTGTCGTGCTGTGTCGGCTCGACGGAGAGCAACAAGGCGAACAACACCGCGAAGATTGTCTTCTCCGGCGGGGGCGGCGGCACCGGCACGGATGCGGACACCGACACCGCCGGCGGCAGTGGGGCCGGGCTTCCGATCACCGGGTCGCCGGTGGCTCTGGTCGCGCTGGTCGGCGGCGTGGTGCTCGTGCTCGGCGTCGTGCTGCTGCTCGTGGTCCGCCGCAAGCGGGTGAGCTGACAACCAGGGACGTCTCGGGGTGGACCCGTCGTAGTCGTCCCGGTGCCGGGCTGAGCCGGAACGGAATGAGCTGCGGGTCGCAGCCTCGTGCGAGCCGCCCCCGCCGCCCGCCGCCCCCGGCGCCGTCGCCGCCGCCGGCCACCGAGATAGTCGCTGAGTCTCAAATGTCCGCAGTGGCCGGAGGCCTTGTCACAGCAGTGGCCCACGAGCCTGGTCGACTGGGGCGGTCGTGCCTCTTTGTCACGCCGCGCCCCTATGCCACGTGGGCGGCAGGACGACATCGATCGGCACGACGGTATGCGGGTCCCATCATGTGGCGATCCCGACCACATCGTGGACTTTGTCGCGACCTTGGAGACTTACGCCCACATACGAGCCATAACTCTCCAAGGTCCACGGAACGTCGGCGAAAGCGTGGGAGCAAAAGCCGCGAGAGAGGATGAAGGTAACTCTACAATGGACGCGAGTCCCACATCGCGGACCTATTGACCACGATGCGGCCGCCCGTCCCACCAAGCGAACCAACGTCCCACATCATGGTCTCCCCGCGGCCGGGGTGGATTCGTCGCTCGGGCGAGCGCCTTCTTCGGCTTGCACATCGTCGTCCGCGCGGTGCTCCGTACGGTCGCCGACACCGGTTGGCCAGACCGGATCGGGCGCCGCGTAGCAGCGCGACCCGGGCGTCACGCTGCGGCCCGGCGCGCCGAGCGGCCCTGCGCGCCGAGCGGCCCTGCGCGCCGAGCGGCCCCGGGCCGAGATCGCGCGATGACCCGCCGAGATCAGCGGGCCAACGCGGCCCGGGGACGATCTGCTACTGGTAGCGGTAGGCGCGGATGACCGTCTGCCGCACCGTGTTACCCGCGGTGTCGGCCGCGGACGCCCGCAAGGACACGAAACCCTTACCCCTCGGGTTCCACACCAGCGCCACCGCCTTCTCGCCGGTGCGGATGACGACCAGGTGCCGCCACGTCTTGCCGTCGTCGAAGGACGCCTCGACACTCAGGCTCTTCGTCTTGGCGGGTGCCGCGCCGACCTGCCGGTCCAGCGAGATCGGCAGCGCGTACGGCCGGCCGCCCGGCGCCGTGTTGTTGATGTCGAGGTCCGGCGAGAAACGCACCGCAGTCATCGGCAGGTGCACCAGTTTTCCGTCGGCCACGTGCGCCGACTTGAACGTCCATTCCGCATCGACCAGCGTCGAACGCGTGAACGCCGGATCGCTCTGGAACCTCGCGTGAAGGCGGTAGTCGCCGGACTCGGCCGGGACCTGGAAGGCGTCCGGTGCCCACGCCGAGCGGCCGACCTCGGTGCCGTTCCGATAGAGCCGCACATCGACGTTGCCGCCGTTCAGGAAACGGAAGCCCTCGTGTCCGCTGCCGTCCCCGTGCAACGGTCCGGGCCCGCCGATCGTGTCGCCGAAATAGCGGGTCGCGTACTGCTGGTCGAACTCCGGCTCCGGGAACACCGGCCCCTCGACCCCGCTCGCCCATTTCTCGTCGTACGCCCGTCCAGGCTGCCAGGACGTCCAATCCGACTCGTAATGCGTGTACCCGGGCTGGCTGCTCGAGATGAGCCACTCGGTCTGCTGGTCCCGGTTGTAATACTCGACGATGCTCCGCGGCACGTCGTAGTTGAAACTGAGCGGACTCTGCCGCCCGTCCGTGCTCCGATAGACCGCCGAATTGCCCGGTGCCCGTGCCACCGCGAGCCGATTCACCGGTACGCCCGGAACGTCCGACCCGACCCGCGACCGCACCGTGGCGAAATCGCCGGCGCGTAAAGCTTTGGTCTTACCGGCCATCATCCGGTCACGCTCGTAGAAGTAGACCCGATACACCGCCGGACTGTTCACCACCGACTGCGCCCACGACCCCGATACGTACGAGACGAAGCCCGTCGCTTTCTTGCTGCCGCTCGCGGGACCGGTCCGCAGACGGGCGAAATTCACATTCATCAGGACGTCGTACGGGTCGTTGGCGCCCCAGATCTGCGGCGCCTGAGTCCGAATCGTCCAGCCGGCCTCGTTGTACGCGGGCACCGCCGTCCGGTCCGGCACCGTGATCGCCACCGGTTTGGCGGCGCGCGCGTCCATCGTGACCGTGCGATCAGCGTCGAGCGTCACCGCCGGGTCGGCCAGCGAGGTGATCGCCGGGTCCTCCTCCGAGCCGGTGAACAGGTACGACTGTGCCACGTACCGGCCCGCCCGCAACCGCACCTGGGTGCTGTCCCCGGTGTGCGCGATCGCGCTGATCGTCTGCCGGTCGAGGTCCGTCAGCATCGTGACCCACCGTGGGTTGTCGCCGGTCACGCCCGGTGTGGACACGGTGAGCGTGTGTCGCGCGATGTCCAGGGCGATCGGCGTCTCGACACGCACCGTGCCCGCGGACGCGGTGACCTCCCCGCCGTACGGCTCGTCCGGCAGGGCCGCCCCCGGCCCCGCCGTCACGGTCACCGTCGCGTTTCCGCCGGCCGGTACCGTCACCGTCGGGGCGCTCAGCTTGAACAGTCCGTCCGGCGCGTTCGTGCGCAACGCCAGGTTCAGGGTCACGGGCGTCGCGCTGCTGTTGGCGTACGTAATGGTGCGATTTTGACTTGTCGTCCCGCGCTCGATCCCGAGGCTGACCGGGTCGGCGGTGACCTTCTGGTCGATCGCGCGCGCGACGTCGACGAGGCCGGCGCCCTGCTCGTACGGGCCGAGGTTGTCGTCCGGCGCGGCCGCCGCGGTCAGCGTGGCCTTGAGCTGCGTGGCCCGCCATTGCGGATGTTCCTGCGCCAGCAGCGCGGCGGCACCGGCCACGTGCGGCGTGGCCATCGAGGTGCCGTCCAATTGCGTGTACGCCTCGTTGCCGTCGATCGGTGCGAGATCGCTCGCCGAGGAGCGGGCCGCCACGATCGCCACGCCCGGCGCGGTGATGTCCGGCTTGACGGTGGCGTCGGCGGTGCGCGGCCCCCGGCTGGAGAAGTCCGCGAGCTCCTTCGTCTTGGTCACCGCGCCCACGGTGAGTGCGTCCTCGGCACTACCCGGCGAGTTGATGGTGACGTCACCGGCCAGCCCGCTGTTGCCGGCCGCGATCACGAAGAGCATCCCGTACCGCGCGGTCAGGTCGTGCACCGCGGCCTCGATCGGGTCGACGTCCGGGGTGTCGTCGCCGCCCAGGCTCATGTTGGCGACGGTCGCGCCCTGCTCGGCGGCCCACTGCATGCCCGCCAGGATCGACGACTCCGGGCAGCCCTCCACCTCGCACACCTTGGCGCTGAGCAGCTTCGCCCCCGGCGCCACACCTTTGTACTTGCCGTCCGACGCGGCGCCCGTGCCCACGATCGTCGACGCGACATGCGTGCCGTGCCCCACGTAGTCGGTGAGATCCCCGGAGCCGGTGAAGTCCTCGGCCGCGTCGACCTGTCCCGCCAGGTCCGGATGCTGCAGGTCCACCCCGCTGTCGATCACCGCGACCTTCACGCCGGTGCCGGTCAGCCCCGCCTGCCACGCCGCGGGCGCACCGATCAGCGGCACGCTCACATCCAGCGTCGGCTCGCGCAGCCCGTCCAGCCAGACCTTGGTGACGCCGGACCGCAGCTGCCCCACGCTCGTGAGGCTCTGCCACAGCTCGGCGGGCTTCCCACGATCTTGCTCGTACGCCACCACGCCGTCCAGCTGCCGCGTCAGCCGAGCCCCGCTGGGCTGGACGGTGCCCTGGATGAGCAGCGGAAGCGTACGGCGGGTGTCGTCGTATCCGAAGCTCAGCAGCGTGGACACGTCGAACAGCCGCGCGTCGAGGCGCCCACTCGCCAGCAGCCCGGCGGCGTCGGCGGGGATCACCCGCACGTTGCCGCCCGCGCTGGAGGTGACGAACGGGACTTTCTCGCGCCCCTTGGCCGGCTGAACGTCCACGGCGGTCTGCCCGTTGACGCTGCTGACGCGCACGGTGTCCCCGGTGATCAGGGTGACGGCACGCGCCTGCGAGGCGGCCGCGGTGGCGGTCGTCGCCGCGGCGGGTTCGGGGGTCTGCGCGGCGGCGACGCCACCGGGCAGTGCGGCCCAGACAGCAACACCCGCCACGGCCAGCACCGACGTGATGCGGACCAATCGCATGGTTCTCCTTTGTTTCACTGCGCCGGTCGGCGCCTTGCCGGGCAACGTACGACAGATTGACAGCACTTGATCAAACTGTGAGCAGATCCACAACCATCAGTTGCAACCGCACACGCACGCGACTGTGGAGGATGGTCACGTCCAGTTGCAACCGCACACGCACGCGACTGTGGAGGATGGTCACGTCGGGGGTGGATACCGCTGGGGTGCGGTGATCGCACCGGCAGGCACGGTGGTTTCGAGCGCATCCCGCTCGGGCGGTGCCGGGATGGTCACGTTGGCGTTGGCGCTTGCGGCCGACGCCTGCTGGACTGTCCCGCAGCTGTAGGCGCGGCCATGTTGCGTCGCGTCTGCTCCGGGTCGCCGCTCGAGGTCAGACTCAGCGCAGTCACATGGCGTCCCACCGGCAGCCGTGCCCCGTCGTTGATCCCACACTATGGCGGGACGCGACCACACTCTGGGATTCACGGCGACCTACAATGGACGCTTCGCCCACATCATGAACTGGTGGGAGCGACCGCGCCCCGACGACTTGGCCTCCCGGTACCGCAATACGCCCCGGACAGCGTGCGGCGGGCGGCGACGAGCCGGACGGCCACCGCGGGCGGCCCACGCACCCAGACGAGTAAGTCCTAACCGTGGTGGGAGGCGGTGAGTGACCTGCGCGCGGTGGCGCGGTGGTGCCAGCTGTGGCGATCCGTTCACGGCCGGGCGGTCCCGCTATGTGGGACACCGCGGTCACATCATGGATTTTTGTGAACCTTGGAGAGTTGCGCCCACATGCGAGCCATAACTCTCCAAGGTTCACATTCGGCCGGAAAAATCTGCCGGACGAAAGCCTCATAATGTGACAAATGTTTTATCTACAATGGACGTCGGTCCCACATCGCGGACGGTGGTTCCATGATGCGGGCGCGGGTCTCAGCAGGCGGTCGCCCGTCTCACGCAATGGAAGCGCCGCGCGGCCGCGCGCCGAGCCCGCCTGTCCAGGAGCCCGGCCGATCCAATAAATCTCGGGAAATGTCGGATATGCGAGAGGGGTGGCGGGGGCTGGCGGACGGACGGCGATCGGATCGCTGACTCGCCCACGGCCACTGACTCGGCTCAGGACTTACTCGCCTCGCCTAGAACACCAGGCGTTCGCCCAGCAGGGCGGGGAGGCTTTCGGTCAGGATCCCGTACGCCGGGTCGGCCGTGAGCCACAGCAACTTGTGCCGTTGTCCGTCGGTGGTGGTGAGGGCCAGCCCGTGTGCCGTGAAGCCGCGGAACAGTTGCGCCTTCGCGATCGCCCCGAACGGCAGGAACTTGTTGGTCCGGTGCGCCGCGCGGATCTCGTCCGGCTGGAAGGTGGCCGGGTCGCCCGAGGGCAGCGGATCGCCGACGGTCGGACCGTAGCGGTTGGCCTGCGTGGCGGCGAAGCCGAGCCGCCGCCGCACCAGGGCGTCCGGCAGCAGCCACAACTCGCCGTGCGTCCAATCCCGCCAGCCGGTCGTGCATCCCCTGGTCAGGCACAGCGCGCTCACATGATCAGCGTGGCACGTCCGGGACGATCGTGCGGTCCTCATCGGGGTGAAGCCGCACGATCGGATTGCCGACAGCGCCGCGCATGGTGACCAAGGCGAACCGCGCGGCAACCTGGCCCTGACAGCAAAGCCGAGTGACGGGATGGGGTGGGCGCGCGATGGCGAGCGACATCAGAAGCGGGTTCCAGACGGCGATGGACTCCTGGGTGCGCGGACCCAGGACGGGCACCTTCACCGAGGTCATCAAGGACGATCGGGTGTCCGGCGCGTCCTTCGTGCTGGCGAGCGTCTGCGAGTTCCAGAACGGCGAGCCGCATCAAGGGGCGGCCCGGTTCACCGTCCACGACGTCTGTCCGAGCGAGGGCAAGGTCAGCGTGGCGATCACCAACTCCCACCCGCAGCCGCTCGAGTTCCAGATCAGCCTCTATATCTGCACGCCTTTCAACGAGATACGGACGTAGGCGGACGTCAGCGGCGGCCCCGGCGCGGGGCGGGTCGCCGCGGGCGCCGGGGCATGCCACCCATCCGGACGAGCGCTCGCTCGCGCGTCTCGCGCACGTCGGCGGTCAGCGGGTGCGCGGTGCCGAGCGTGTGGGTCAGGCGGTCCAAGGTGTCGTCGAGCAGCAGGCGGGCGGGCAGCACGGCGCCGCCCGCGAGCAGGGCGATCGACAGTGAGTGGGCAGTCCGCAGCGTGTCCGGGTTGTCCGGGCCGAGCAGGTCGGTGCGCCGCGACAGGACATCCTGGTAGAGCCGGCGGGCCTCGGTGCGCGAACCCATGGCGTACCGGATGGTCGCCAGGCTGTGCCAGGACGCCAGGGTGTGCGGGTGCGCCGAGCCCAGCACCCGGCGGCGCCTGGTCAACGTGTCCGAGCACAGGGCCAGCGCCTCGGTGTGCACGCCGGACGCGGTCAGCGTGACCGCCAGGTCGGAGGCGGCACTGAGCGTGTCCGGGTGGTCCGGGCCGAGCACACGGCGTGACCTGTCCACGATGTCGGAGAGTAGGTCACCGGCCGCGCCGTGCGAGCCCAGCTGGTAGCGGCATCGGGCCAGCCCCCGCCCGGCCCGCAACGTGTCCGGATGGTCCGATCCCAGCACGTCCAGGCATCCGGCCAGCGCGGCACGGTGCAGGTCGTGCCCGCGTACGGCATCGCCCAGCGCGGTCACCGCGGAAGCGTGCGTGTCGAGGCGGCGCAGTCGCTCCTGGCGGGCGGAAAGGGCCAGCGCGTCGTCGAGGGCGGCCGGCCTCCGCGACGCGTCCAACTCGGCCGGGGCGGTCAGGATCAGGGCCGCCTGCGGCTCGCCCAAGGCCTGGTGGGCGCGCGCCAAGGCGACCGCCATGCGCCGCGTGTCCGGATGGTCAAGGCCCAGCGCGGCCAGCCACGACGCGTGCAGGTCGGCGGCCATCGTGCGGGCGGCGTGCGGGGAGGCGCGGCGGAGAAGACAGAGGACCAGGCGGTACGCGGCGGGGCGGCTCCCGGTCGCCAGCACGTGCGGGGCCAGCGCCACCCAGCGTGACCACGACGACGGATCATCGGAGTCCGGCGGGAGGGCTGCGGTGACGAGGCTCCCGGCGTACGAACGGCAGATGTCCTCGGCGGCACCCAGCCGGACGCGCACCGCCTCCTGGACCAGCGGGTGCGTGCGCAGGCCGTCGACGCCGGTCGCCACCAGCCCGTACGAGGTCAGCGTGTCGATCAGGCTGTAGAAGTCCTGCGGGCTGACGCCGCCGAGGGGGCCGGGCAGCAGGTTCAGCGAGCGGGTGAAGAGGTCGACCGGCACGGGGGAGGAGGCCAGCACGGCACACAAGCAGAGCAGCTGGGCGGCGGCGGGGTGGTCGCGGTCCAGGCGGTCGATCGCGATGCCGGTCCCGGTGGTGGGGGAGGTGAGCGCGGTGTCGGGGACGTCGCCCAGAGACAGCAGGGCGGCCGCTTGACTGACCGCGAACGGCATGTCGCCCAGCTCGGCGAGCTCGGGCGGCGGACCGGGCACGCGTTGGCGTAACAGGCTGGCGGTGTCCTCGGGGCGCAGAGGGCCGAGCGGTGATTCCCCGAAATCCAGCGCACTGTCAAACCAGCGAGGCGCCACCGCGTCGTCGGAGGATGCGTCCGTCTCCGGCTGGTGCGGCGGCCCAGGCGCCGCCGAGGTCTCCGGCGGGTGCGGCAGTCCGGGTGCCATCGGGGTCTCCGGCCGGCGCGGCAGCACGGATGCGACTTCGGTCTCCCGCTCAGCCCGGGTTTCCAGCGTTCCCAGCGCGGCCACCGTGAGGATCACGTGGGCGCCCGGTGGAAGCCACGGCTCCGCGACCACATCGTCCAGGATCAGCAGCCAGCGGGCCCCACCCGCGATCGCGTTCGCCAATGCCTCCAGCGCCGCCGGGTCGGTGACATCCGGGTCGGCCAGGCCGGCCGCGTACGCCGCCTGCGCCAACTGCCCGCCGACGAGCTCCGCGCGCGAAGCCGTCAGCCACCAGATGCCGTCGTACTCGTCGGCCGAGCGATGGGCGTACTCGAGAGAGAGGGACGTGCGGCCGATGCCGGAGGGGCCGGCGATGACCGTACGCCCGGAGGCGCGCAGGGCCGTCCGGACGCGCGTCAGCTCCGCCTGGCGGCCGACGAAACCCGTGTCGCGCGACGGCAGGTTGGAGACAACGCGGTGGGGCGGGCTGACCGCATCGGACACCAGACCGTTATAGCCGCAGCGTGCGCACACCGCCCCCGTCTTGTCAGCCGATCGGGTGACGGCACGGCGATATTGGCGCGCGCGGGGAAAAGAAGGCGAACAGAAGACGCGCTCTGCCAAGATAGCGATCATGCTGGATGCAGCGGACGCGGTGGACGAGACGGTGGGGGGCCAGCCGGCCCCCCACCGGATCAACCCTTGACGCTGCCCGCGAGCAGGCCGCGCACGAAGTACCGCTGCAGCAGCAGGAACACCGTGACCGGGACGATGATCGAGACGAACGCTCCGGCCGAGAGCAGATGCCACGCCGTACCGCGCGTACCGCTGAGGTTGGCCAGGGCCAGCGTGGTCGGGGCGACCTCGTTGCCGCCGCCCGCGAACACCAGCGCGACGAGCAGGTCGTTCCACACCCACAGGAACTGGAAGATGCCGAACGCCGCCAGCGCGGGGGTCAGCAGCGGCAGCATCACGTGGAAGAAGATCGACACGTGTCCCGCGCCGTCCACCCGCGCCGCCTCGATCAGGCCAGACGGGATCTCCCGCATGAAGTTGTGCAGGAGATAGATGGCCAGCGGCAAGGCGAACGTGGAGTGCGCCAGCCACAGTGTCCAGAACGTGCCGCTGAGGTCCCACGACACGAACAGCTTCAGCAGCGGCAGCAGCGTGACCTGGATGGGCACGATCTGCAGCGCGAAGATCACCAGGAACAACACGTTCTTGGCGGGAAAATCGATCCAGGCGAACGCGTACGCGGCGAGCGCCGCCAGCGACAACGGGATCAGCACCGCCGGGATGCAGATCACCAGCGAGTTCACGAAGAAGTCGGCCATGTTGACGCCGCCCTCGGCGCCGAACACCGACCGGTAGTTGTCCAGCGTCAGCGTCGGGTCGCTGAAGAACGTCCACCAGCCGGTCGTCTTGATCTGCCGCTCCGGCCGGAACGACGAGACCAGCAGGCCGAACGTCGGGATCGTCCACAGCAGCGCGATGACGATCACCGCGAACGACGCCCACGGGGAACTGAGTTTCTTCTTGGCGACCTCGGCGGCCTTGACCTTGGCGGCGGCCGCTTCGGCGGTGGCTGTCGGCAGAGGAACGGCGGTGGTCATCGTGCCTCCGATTGACGCAGCTGGCGGACATTGTAGACAACGATCGGGATGACCAGGACGAACAGCAGCACCGCGAGCGCGGCACCCAGCCCCTGGTTGTCCGCCCGGAACGTCTGGCTGTAGAACTCGTTCGCCACGACGCTGGTGTTGAACTGACCACCGGTCATCGTGCGGACGATGTCGAAGACCTTGAGGGTGCCGATACCGATCGTGGTGAGCACGACCACGATGGTCGGCCGGACGCTGGGCACCGTGATGTTGCGGAACATCGTCCAGGGGCCGACCCCGTCGAGGCGCGCGGCCTCCACGATGTCGTCCGGGATCGCCTTGATCGCGGCGGACAGGATCGTCATCGCGAAGCCGGCCTGGATCCAGATCAGCACGATGATCAGCAGGAACGTGTTCAGTGGTGAGTCGATCAGCAGCTGCTGGGGCTTACCGCCGAGCCAGACGATGATCTGGTTGACCAGGCCGATCTGTTTCACCCGGCCCTGATCCGGCCGGTACTCGTACATGAACTTCCAGATCACCGACGCCGCGACGAACGAGATCGACATCGGCAGGAAGATCAAGGCCTTGGCGAACGACTCGAACCGTGACCGGTCCACGAGGATCGCGTAGAGCAGCCCGATCGCGGTGGCCACGAACGGCGTGAAGACGACCCAGAACACGGTGTTGCGCAGGACCGTGAGCTGGTCCTTGTCGGTGAAGATGGTCTTGTAGTTGTCGAACCCGATGAACGCCTTGCCGGCGGCGTCGAAGAACGACTCGTAGATGGTCCGCAGACCCGGGTAGACGAGGCCGACCGAGAGCATCAGCACGACGGGCAGCAGATACAGGTAGCCGACCCACTTGTCGCCGCGCCTGCCACCCAGCCGGCTGGCGACGAAGAGGATGACACCCATGACCGCGGCGAAGAGCAGCAACGCCGCGAACATCTGAAGCAGTTTCTCAGGGGTGGTGGAGGCGGTGTTGAACACGCGACCCGAACCTCCTTGTGCGCTGAAGAGGAGAGAGGCTGAGGCCGGCCGGGACTGAGCGTCCCGACCGGCCCCGATGGAGCTAGGTGCGGATTACTTCGGCCACGCCTTTTCGATGTTGTCCACCGTGGTCTTGGTGTCCTGACCGGTGATCCAGCTGGTCGCCTGCTTCCAGAACGCGTCCGAACCCACGGCCGCCGGCATCTGGTCGGAGCCGTCGAAGCGGAACTGCGCCTTCGGGTCGAGCAGGATGCCCGCGGCGAGCTTGTCGATCGGGTTCACCAGGTTGTTCGGGTCCAGGCCCTTGTTCGCGCTGACCCAGCCGGACGACACCTTCGCCTTGATGTTGGCCCACTCGGGGCTGGACAGGTACGTCTGGAACGCCTTGACCTCCGGGCGGTCCGCGAACGCGATCGTGAACTCACCGGCGCCGAGGACCGGCTTCGAGCTGGCGTCCTTGCTGGGCAGGTAGAACGCGAAGATGTCGCCATCCTCGGCGATCTTGGTGCCCTTGGGGAAGTTCGCCGCGTAGAAGCTGGCCTGGCGGTGCAGCGAGCACGTGCCCTCCAGGATGGGCAGACCGCCGTCCTGGAACGCGGTGGAGGCGATGCTCTTGACGTCGCCGAGACCACCGTTGACGTACTTGTCATTCTTCAGGTACGACCCGACGGCGTCGAACGAGGCCGTCGACTCGGGACCGTTGAACGGGATCGAGTGGTTGACCCACTTGTCGTACGTGTCCGGGCCGTACAGCCGGAGCATGAAGTCTTCCACCCAGTCGGTGACCGGCCAGCCGGTCGCGTCACCACTGGCGATGCCGGCGCACCACGGCTTCTTGCCGTCCGCGACCATCTTGTCGCTGAGGGCCTTGAGCTCGTCCAGCGTGGTGGGAACCTGGTAGTTGCTGTCCTTGAACTCGGCGGGCGAATACCAGACCAGCGACTTCACGTTCGCACCCAGCGGCGCGCCGTAGAACTTGCCGTCGATCGTGGTGTAGGCCTTCCAGGCCGGGTCCCAGTATTTCTCGGCGTTGGCCGCGACCTCCGGCGGCGCGGGCACGGCCTTACCGGTCGCGACCAGCTGCTTGACCAGGCCGGGCTGGGGCACGAAGCCGATGTCCGGCGGGTTGCCGGCCCGGGCGCGCACCAGGATCTGCGTCTCGAAGGCCTTGTCGCCCTCGTACTTGACCGTGACGCCGGTGCAGTCCTCGAAAGGCTTGTAGGACTTGATCTGCGGAGTGTCCTCAGGGGTCACGATGCTGGTGTAGACCGAGACCGTCTTGCCCTTGAGGTCGCCGAACTTGGTGTACGGCGCGCAGTCGATGGCGGACGCCGACGCGTCCGTCGAGGCGCCACCACCCGAGTCGTCATCGCCGCCGCACGCGGCCACGCCGAACAGCAAACCGGCACTCACCGTGCCGGCGAGCGCGGCTTTCCACCGCCGGCTCGTAGGTTGACCGAACATACCGCTCCCTATGTCAATCGCGCCTCCGGCGTCTTGCGACGCCGCCGTCCGAAGCGCTACTTGGGTCACAGTCAAGAGGTAACCGAGTCGTTGCGCAATGATTTCCGGTTGATCGAGAGGTAACGATCCGGCAGCGGTCTCACCTGGACCTTAACCGGTTAAGGAAATCGCGCTGGTCAGACCCCTGATGTGACCCTAGTCGCAAAGAGGCCACCCCGCGCCGGATATCGCTGGATACCCGAGGCGGGGTGGCCTGTTCGGTTGATGGAGCGTCTGCTGTGGTTACCCGGCCATGGAGAGGTAGCGGTAGCCGAGGCGGTTCATCCGGTCGTTGTCGAGCACGTGCCGGCCGTCCAGCAGGATCGGCGTGCGCATGAGACCGACGAACTTGCTCCAGTCCAGTTCGAGGTACTGCGCCCACTCGGTCACCAGCACCACGGCGTCGGCGTCCTCGAAGACACCGTCGAGAGTGTCGCTGACGAACGGCGCGAGCTCCGGCTGCTCCGCCCGGAACCGGTTGGCCGCGATCGGGTCGTGCAGGCGGACCCGGGCACCGCGCGCGATCAGCAGGTTGGCGATGTCCAGCGACGGCGAGTCGCGCAGGTCGTCGGTGTTCGGCTTGAACGCGATGCCGAGCAGGCCGATCTTGCGGCCCTTGAGGATGCGCAGCTCGTCCTGCAGGCGCTCCACCGCGATCGCGCGCTGCCGCGTGTTCACGTCACGGGCGGCCCGGACGATCGGCATCTCGTAGTTGTACTCGGCGGCCGTCGTGATCAGAGCGGCCGTGTCCTTGCCGAAGCAGGAACCGCCCCAGCCCACGCCCGCCTGCAGGAACCGCGAACCGATTCGCTGGTCCAGGCCGATCCCGCGGGCCACCTCGGTGATGTCCGCGCCGACCTTGCCGGCCAGCTGCCCGATCTCGTTGGCATAGCTGATCTTCAGGGCCAGGAAGGCGTTCGCCGCATACTTGATCAGCTCGGCGCTCGCGAGGTCGGTGGAGACCAGCGGCACCGCGCCGATGTCCTCCGGCCGCGGCGAGAAGCTCGGGGCGGTGAAGGTCTGATTGATGATCGGCCGGTACAGCTGGTTCAGCACCTCGAGGCTGCGCGGGTTGTCCGAGCCGATGACGATGCGGTCCGGGAACAGGGTGTCGTGGATCGCGTTGCCCTCGCGCAGGAACTCCGGATTGGACGCGACCGCGAATTCCGTGTTCTCCGGGCGGTCCTCGCGCTGCGCGAACGACTCACGCAGAATCGCGTCGACCCAGTTGCCGCTGCCGATCGGGACGGTCGACTTGTTCACCACCACGGTGAACGTGTGCGCGAGATTCTGCGCGACGCTCTCCGCGGCCGCCCGCAGATAACGCAGGTCCGGGCTGCCGTCCGACGACGACGGCGTCTGCACGGCCACGAAGACCACGTCAGCGCCCGGCACGCCCTCGGTGTAGCTGGTGGTGAAATGAAGGTTCGGCGCCGCCTCGGCGAGCAGCTCGTCCATGCCCGGCTCGTAGATCGGGGTATGCCCCGCCCGAAGCATGTCGACCTTGCTCTGATCCAGGTCGATGCACGTCACCTCGTGTCCGAGAAAGGCGAGGCTGACCCCGGTGGTCAGGCCGACGTAGCCCGTCCCGACAACGCAAACCTTCATGTACCCGCTCCTCCATGGCGCCGTCGGCACCCCTGATCCCGCCAGATGATACACAGCACGGGAAAACACCGCCCTAATGCTCGACGGACGGTATCGGAATCATTCCGATGGGTTGCCGACGACTTTTCCGGGATTGAAAATGTTAAATGGGTCAAGACATTCCTTGACCGCCTGTTGCATAGCCAGTACCGAGGGCGACAATTCCCTGTTCATGCCGCCGCGTTTGAGTAATCCGACGCCGTGCTCGCCGGTCACCGTGCCGCCCGCGGCGATCGCCGCGGACAGAATCTCCTCGAAGGCGGCCTGCGCCGCCACGCGTAACTCGTCGTCGCCGGCCGGCGTGATGATCAACGGATGCAGGTTGCCGTCGCCGGCGTGCGCGATGGTCGCGATCTGCAAGTCGTGCCGTTGCGCGATCCCGTTGATCTCGGCGAGCATCGCCGGCACCTTCGACCGGGGCACGCAGATGTCCTCGGTCAGTACCGGCCCGAGGCGTTCCATCGCCGGATAGGCCAGCCGGCGCGCGGCGAACAACGCCTCCGCCTCGAACGGATCGGTGGACTGCTCGGCCCAGATCGCCCCCGAGTCGGTGAACGCCGTGGCGATCGACGCGGCCTCCGCGTCGTCGCTGTCGACCTGCGCGAGCAGCAGCGCCTCGGCGTCCGCGGTCACGCCGAGATGCTTCCAGTCCTCGACGGCCCGCAGCGTGGCGCGGTCCAAAAGTTCCAGCGCGGCGGGGAGCAGGCCGCGCCGGGTGCACTCGGCCACCGCCTCGCCGGCCGCCACGACATCAGAAAAAGCTCCGACCACAGTACGAGGTTCCGTACGCCTCGCCGGCCGCAGACGCAGCGTGACCTCGGTGACGACACCGAGCGTTCCCTCCGAGCCGACGAACAGCCCCGTCAAGTCATAACCGGCGACGCCCTTGGTGGTGCGCCGTCCAAGATTCACCACCGTCCCGTACGCCCCGGCGGGGCCCCCGACCACGGCTTCGAGCCCGAGTACGTAGTCGCGGGTCACGCCGTACTTGAGGCAGCACAGCCCGCCCGCGTTGGTGGCGACGTTCCCGCCGATGGTCGACCAGGGCGCGCTGGCCGGGTCGGGCGGATACCACAGGCCGCGCTCCTTGACGGCGGCCTTGAGATCGTCGTTCACCACGCCCGGCTGCACGACGGCGACCATGTTGTCGGTGTCGATCTCCAGGATCTTGTTCATCTTGCTCATGTCGAGGACGACGCCACCGTCGACGGCATTGGCCCCGCCGGACAGCCCGGTGCCGGCGCCGCGCGCGACAACCGGGATCCGCCGCTCCGCACAGATCTTGACCACGCTCGCGACGTCCTCGGTCGTGCGCGGGCGCACGGCGGCGATCGCCTTGCCGACCCGAGCCCACTCCGCCTCGTCGTGGGAGAGGGCGTCCAGAACGTCGGCATCGGTCACGGTGTCGATCCCGGGGAACATGGTCCGAACCTACGACAGCAACGCACGCCGCGCTCTCCCGCTTTCCGGCCAGTGTGGATCGCGGCGCGCGCCGGGCCATGCGAGCGGGGCCGCGACGGAACCATCGTCATGACATACCCGAAATGCCCGACACTCCAACACTGACGGATGCCGAGATCTGCGCAGAACCTAAAACACCATTGTCACGAAATATCCGAAATGTCAGGCAGTAGCTGTCAACTTGATGAGGCGAGGGGTTGACAGATATGTCGCATGCGCCCGACGCTTGGGAGCGCTCCCATGTTTACGTTCATCAATGAAGGGCGTCGGACGGATGAGACGGTCCATCACCGTGACGCCGGCTACCACGGCGCGCTCGCCTCCGGCGCGAGCACCACCTTCGGCTTCCTGGGCAGCACCACAGGTACGACCAACCCCGTCCCCTCCCCGATCACCTGTACGCCCCTCTAGGAAGGAATCCCCACGTGAGACGAAAAGTCCTGGCCGTCGCCGGCGCCGCCGTCCTCGGCGCCGGAGCGGCCCTCACGGCCGGCGTCCCCGCCCAGGCGGCCGCCGCCTGCACCGTCGTCTACAAGGTGCAGAGCCAGTGGACCGGTGGCTTCACCGGTGACATCGCGATCACCAACGCCGGTGATCCAATGACCAGCTGGCGATTGGAGTACGACTTCCCGGACGCGAACCAGCGGGTCACCCAGGGCTGGAACGGCACGTACGCGCAAAGCGCCCGGCACGTGACCGTCACCAACGCCGCGTACAACGGCACGCTGGCCACCGGGCAGACCGTGGGCACCGGCTTCAACGGCACCTGGACCTCGGCCAACCCGGTGCCGACGTCGTTCACCCTCAACGGCACGCCCTGCAACGGCGCGGTGGCCGCACCGAGCGTGCAGATCACCGCGCCGGCGGCCAATACGCGTTACACCGCGCCCGCCTCGATCCCCATCACGGCGAGCGCTTCGGCGGCGTCCGGTGGCTCCATCGGGAAGGTCGAGTTCTATCACGACGGGCTGCTGCTGAGCACGGACACGGCCGCGCCGTACGCGTACACCTGGTCGGGCGTGCCCGCCCAGACCGCGGCCTACCACCTGCAGGCCATCGCGTACGACGCGAACGGGGTCAAGAGCAGCACGGCCGACGTGCCGGTGTTCGTCGACGCCAGCACCACCCCGGCGATCGTCGCGGACGCGTCGTCGGTGAGTGTCGCGCCGGGTGACTCGACCACCTTCCGGGTTGCCCTGTCCCGGGCGCCGGCCGCGAATGTGACCGTCGCGGTTGCGCGCAGTGCCGGAGCTACTGCTATTTCGGCGGCGCCTGCCTCGCTTTCGTTCACCCCGTCCAATTGGGGGACCGGCCAGGCTGTCACGGTTTCGGCGACCAGCGCGGCCGCGTTGAATTCGACGGCGACGATCTCGGCCACGAGTAGTGGGTATACCGCGGCGTCGGTGGCTGTCACGGTCGCTGCTGCCGGAAATGACCGATTTTCTCAACTTTATGGTGACATAAAGAATCCGGCTAACGGCTACTTCAGCCCGGAAGGCGTGCCCTACCACTCGATCGAGACGCTGATCGACGAAGCCCCGGACCAGGGTCATGAGACCACGTCCGAGGCGTTCAGCTACTGGCTGTGGCTGGAGGCCGAACACGGGCAGGCAAGCGGTGACTGGCAGCCGTTCAACAGCGCGTGGTCGACGATGGAGAAGTACATCATCCCGTCGCACGCGGACCAACCGACGAACGCGAACTACAACGCGTCCAAGCCGGCCACCTACGCGGCGGAATACCCGTTGCCGTCGCAGTACCCGTCGCAACTCGACACCGGCGTCAGCGTCGGGCAGGACCCCCTCGCGGCCGAGCTGAAGAGCGCGTACGGGACCGACGACATCTACGGCATGCACTGGTTGCTGGACGTCGACAACACGTACGGCTTCGGTCATTGCGGCGACGAGACCAGCCGGGTCGTCTATATCAACACGTTCCAGCGCGGGCCGCAGGAGTCGACGTGGGAGACCGTCCCGCAGCCGTCCTGCGACACGTTCGCGCACGGCGGCCCGAACGGGTACCTCGACCTGTTCACCAAGGACGCCAGCTACGCCAGGCAGTGGAAGTACACGAACGCGCCGGACGCTGACTCGCGCGCGGTGCAAGCGGCGTACTGGGCGTACACCTGGGCCTCGCAGCAGGGCAAAGCCTCGCAGATCTCGGCGGCGGTGGCGAACGCCGCCAAGATGGGCGATTACCTGCGGTACTCCTTCTACGACAAGTACTTCAAGAACCCGGGTTGCACGTCGACCTCGTGTGCCGCGGGCACCGGCAAGAGCAGCTCGAACAACCTGATGTCCTGGTACTACGCCTGGGGTGGCGCGACCGACACGAGCGCCAGCTGGGCGTGGCGGATCGGCTCCAGCACCAGCCACTTCGGATACCAGAACCCGATGGCCGCGTACGTGCTCTCGAACGTCGCGGCGCTGTCCCCTCGCTCGCCGACGGCCAAGGCCGACTGGCAGGCCAGCCTGAACCGGCAGCTCGAGTTCTACCAGTGGCTGCAGTCCTCCGAGGGGGCCATCGCCGGCGGCGCCACGAACAGCTGGAACGGCAACTACTCGGCGCGCCCGGCGAACGTGCCGACCTTCTACGGCCTGGCCTACGTCGAGGCACCCGTGTACGCGGACCCGCCGTCCAACCAGTGGTTCGGCATGCAGACCTGGTCGCTGGAACGGCTCGCCGAGTACTACTACACGACCGGCGACGCCAAGGCCAAGGCGGTGCTCGACAAGTGGGTGCCGTGGGCGCTCGCGAACAGCACGATCAGCGCGACGGCCTTCTCCATCCCGTCCGACATGGCGTGGTCGGGCGCACCGGCCACCTGGAACCCGTCGAACCCGGCGGCCAACACCAACCTGCACGTCACGGTGACCAGCAAGGGCCAGGACCTCGGCGTGGCGGGCTCGTTCGCGAAGCTGCTGACCTACTACGCGGCGAAGTCCGGCAACGCGACCGCGAAGACGGCGGCGAAGAACCTGCTCGACGCGATCTGGACGCACAAGGACGCGAAGGGCGTGTCGGTCACCGAGACGCGCGCCGACTACAACAGGTTCGACGACGTCTACAACGCCTCCACCGGGCAGGGCCTCTACATCCCACCGGGCTGGAGCGGCACCATGCCGAACGGCGACCAGATCAAGCCCGGAGCGTCCTTCCTGGACATTCGCTCCTTCTACCGCAACGACCCGGACTTCCCGAAGGTGCAGGCCTACCTGAACGGCGGACCGGCACCCACGTTCAACTACCACCGGTTCTGGGCGCAGGTCGACGTGGCCACCGGCTACGCCGACTTCGCGCGCCTGTTCCCCAACGGCTGAGCAGGAGGACAACATGCGAAAATTCCTGATGTACGCCGTGGCAGCGGTGCTCGCGGCCGGTCTGGGAGCCGTGCTGATGCCCAGCGGCGCGAGCGCTCATGGCGCGATGATGATGCCGGGCAGCCGCACGTTCCTGTGTTACAAGGACGGCCGTAACCCGCAGACCGGGGCGATCGAGCCCACCAACGCCGCCTGCGCCGCCGCGGCCGCGCAAGGAGGGACCACTCCGTTCTACAACTGGTTCGCCGTGCTGCGCTCGGACGGGGCCGGTCGGATGGCCGGGTTCATTCCGGACGGCCAGTTGTGCAGCGGGGGCACCGGGGGCCCGTACAACTTCACCGGTTTCAACCTGCCGCGTAGCGACTGGCCGTTGACGCACCTCACGGCCGGAACGAACGTTCGTTTTAGGTACAACGACTGGGCCAAGCATCCCGGTACCTTCTCTCTCTACATCACCAAGGACACCTGGAGCCCGACCCGCGCTCTCGCCTGGAGCGACCTGGAGTCCACGCCGTTCTCCCAGGTGACCAACCCGCCCGCCGACGGCGGCCCGGGCACCGACGACGGCAACTACTGGTGGGACGGCCGGCTGCCGACCGGCAAGAGCGGCCGGCACCTGATCTACTCGGTGTGGTCGCGCTCGGACAGCACGGAAACCTTCTACGGCTGCTCCGACGTGGTCTTCGACGGCGGCAACGGCGAGGTGACCGGCATCCGCGGCGGCACCACGACGCCCCCGCCGACGAACCCGCCGCCCACCGACCCGACCACGCCGCCGCCGTCATCGGGCAGCTGCACCGCCATGTTCAACGTCAGCCAGGCGTGGACCGGCGGCTTCCAGGCCGAGGTGATGGTGCACGCCCCCACGAACGCGTCGATCGGAAAGTGGACGGTGACGTGGACGTGGCCCGGCGCGCAGACGCTGGCCCAGTCGTGGAGCTCGACGACGACGTCGAGCGGTTCGCTGGTGACCGCGAAGAACGCGGCCTGGAACGGCACGGTCGCGGCCGGCCAGTACGTGACGTTCGGGTTGCTCGGCTCGGGCACCGCCCCAGCGTCGGTGAACAACCTCTCGTGTAGCACCGCATAGCGGTTCAGGCGGGTGGCCGGCACTGCCGGCCGCCCGCCATGACGGCCGGGGAGGGCGCGCCGTAGCATGTGCCGGCCGTCCCCCGAGCCACCCCGAAGGAATCGTTCGTGTCCGACACCTCGTGCCGTATCTGTTATCGGGCGCCCGCCGCGAACGTCAGCTTCCACGGGCACGAGGGCCTCGTGGTGCTGATGCGTTTCAGCCGGATCGACGGGCCGTTCTGCCGGGACTGCGGGCTGGCGGTGTACCGCGACGTCAGCGCGCGCACCCTCCTGCGTGGATGGTGGGGGATCGCGTCGCTGTTCATCACCGCGGGCACCCTGGTGTTGAACACGGTTCGGCGGACCCGGGTGGCCTTGCTGCCGGAGTCCTCGCGGCCGGCCAACGACCGCACGCTCAACCCCGGCAAGCCGTTGCTGGACCGCGCCGCCGCCTTCGGCCTGCTGGTCCCCGCATTGCTCATCATCTACATCGGGTTCAGCGCAGCCCACTCCTGAGCTTCGCGACACCCGCCGGGCTCTCGCAGGGCCATGGGCGCCGGTTGACCCGGCCGCGTCGGCCGTGCCGTTACCGGAGGACCTCCGGCGGCCATGGAACGCCGTCCGGCCAATCCGCGGGCGGTCCGGGGTCGGCCCGCACGGCGTCGTCCTCGGGCGGCGCCTCGGGAGCATCCGCGGCGGGTGCGGACTGCTCCGCGGTCGGCCGCGCCGAGCCGGCGCCCGGCTCGAACACCTCGAGGCGTCCCGTCCGGTCGCCGGCCCGCTTCGTCATCACCCGGTAGCTGAACGGGATGTCGCTCGTGCCCCTGACCTCGAAACCCGTCGGCGTGCGCTCCGCGACGAAAAGCTGGTCCGACGGCCCTTCCGCGGTGAGGAACACGTGGTAGTCGTCGCCGATCCCGGTCACCGCCGCGAAATCCGGGTCGATCTCGACCTGGGCGACCCCGCGCCGCAGCCGGGCCCGGCCGATGTCCTCGAACCAGCGCTCCGGCGCCTCCACCGTGTGCATGACCCGCTGTGAGCCGTCGGGATGGGTGAGCACCGACGCCTTGGTGGGACCGGACACGAACAGCGAACCGTCGACGCTGAGGTCACCGACGGCCCCGGCGACCGAGCGGACTCGGACCGGCCCGTCGAATCGGCCCGCCCACGGCGTGAAGGGAAGGCCACCGCTGACAAAGGCGGGGCCGGAGACGCCGATGACCCCGATCCCACCGGTCCGGCCGTCGCCACCCTGCACGCCCGCGGTGACGCCCTTGCCGAACACGCCCCAGCTGGCGACGGCCGGAGTCCCGTCCGGGTTCACGGTCCGGCCTTCGCCGCACACGCCAAGCGTTCCACCCTCACCCCGTACGGCTTGGGTCACCAGGTTGAGAGTGCCCGAACCCGGTGGAAAGCCGGTGTGGCGGCCCAGCACCGCCCGGGCGCCCGTGACCGCCTCACCGCACACACCGGCGTCGGTGCTGCTCCGTGACTGGGTCAAGCCGAACACACCATGACCGGACGGCCCGTCCCCGACCGACAGGCCCCGGACGCCGTCGCCGGGGGCACCGATCCCGACCGCCCCCATGCCCCGGGCGCCCGGAACGCCGCCGACGAATTGACCTCCGACGAGCCCGGCGGCAATGACCGAGGCGGAAAGCCGCTGACTCGCGCCCCCGGTCGTTCGAATGTTGTTCACAATGACGCATTGCGGCGCCGGTTCGGGCGCCGGATTGAACGCGCCGCCGGGCAGAAACTGATCATTCGTGGATACCTTGGTGAGCGTCAGCATCGGCCCGCGGCCGGCCGGGATCCCCTGCTGCGCCGCCTCCACCAGGTCCTCTTCCCAGACGGTCGGCGCCGACGACGAGTTCTGATTGGGAAAGACACTGTCCGTACCGACGAGCAACGGATCGTTATTCATGACCCTGAGTGTGGCGTGCGCCGATACGGCGGGCGACGGCAAAGTCGGCTAATTGGCAAAGCTGCCCCGCGCACCGCGAATACGGCGAGCGGGGCAGCACCCGTCAGTGCCCGGCCAGCTGGAACGTCTCGCGCATCGTGTAGTACGCGGGCTTGGGCTGGAAGTTCTCGTCCATCGGCGTGGCCGAGCCCTCGCCGTCGAAGAAGCCCGGCACCCACGAGTACTTGTCGGTGAAACCCCACAGCGTGTACGAGACGCAGCCGCGCACCAGCAAGCATGCCCGCAGCAGCGAGCCGAAGCCCTCGGACTGCGCGGCGCTCTTGTAGACGTCGACCGGAAGCTGCATCCGGATGTCCACCTCGGTGTAGGCGGTCTTGATGCCCAGCGAGTCGAACCGCTGCGCGTTCTGCAGCACCGTGTTCGGCAGGCCGTACTGCAGGGCGAGGTGCCCCTGCATGCCCATGCCCTGCACCGGCACGCCCTGCTTGCGCAGCGTCTTGATCAGGTTGTAGTAGGCGTCGGTCTTCGGGTTGAGCCACTCGGCGTTGTAGTCGTTGAGGAACAGCAGAGCGTTCGGGTCGGCCTGGTGCGCCCAGCGGAACGCGTCGGCGATGTAGTTCGGGCCGAGCGCGCGCAGCCAGATCGTGTCACGCATGGTGCCGTCGTCGTTGAAGACCTCGTTCGCGACGTCCCACGCCCAGATCTTGCCCTTGTACCGGCCCACCTCGGTGAAGATGTGCTTGCGCAGCAGGTCGCGCAGCTGCGCCGGGGTGAACGCGTCCTCGGTCAGCCAGGACGGGAGCTGGCTGTGCCAGACCAGCGTGTGCCCGCGGACCTTCTGGCCGTGCGCGCGGGCGAACGCGACGAGCTCGTCGGCCGGCCCCCAGTTGAACTGGCCCTGGACCGGCTCGACCTCGGACCACTTCATCGCGTTCTCGGGCGTGACCTGGTCGAACTCCTTCGCGACCGCGGCCCGGTAGGTGGCGTCGGCGTTCAGTGCGTTCGCGTCGACCGCAGTGCCGATCCGGACGCCGGTGCCGCGCGCGGCGGACCGCAGGCTGTCGTCGTGGGCCGCCTCGCCGGGGCGACGGCCAGACCGAGCATGAGCACCGTGCCGGCCGCGGCGGCGGCCAGTCCGGTTCGGAGCTTTCTCATCGAATGTCCTTTCTCGAAACCTCGTGCCGGTGGAATGGGAGTGGAACCGAAAGTTCCGATCGTTTCCGGAACCTAAACAGCGTTGCTAGGCCTCGTCAACGGTCTATGTAGCCAGAAAGGACTGACGATTGCGATCCCATGAGCCTTGACCATATCGATAGGTGCCTCTACGTTACGAGGATCCGAATCGTGTGTTTCCGAAACTTCCGGAGTCCCTCATGCCCACCCGACGTGATCTGCTCGCGATGACCTCCGGCGCCGTCGTCGGCGCCGCCACGGCCGGGGTCGCCGTGCCGGCCTCCGCGCACGCAACCGGCGCCTGGGTCGCCACCTGGGCCGCCGCGCCCACCACGATTCCGCCCACGCCGCCGCTCGTGCTCGAGCGCCAGACCGTCCGGCACGTCGTGCACTGCAGCGCCGGCGGCGACGAGATCCGCATCCGGCTCAGCAACGAGTTCGGCGACACCCCGCTGCACGTGGGCGCGATCCGCGTGGCCCGGCGCGCGGGCGATGGCGCCAGCACCGCGACCGTGCCCGGCACCGATCGGCGGGTCACCTTCGGCGGCCGCGGCGACGTCTCGATCCCGCCCGGCGCCCCGCTGGTCAGCGACCCGGTGCGGCTGCGCCTGCCGGCCGGGGGAGACCTCGCGATCAGCCTCTACCTGCCGGACCGTACGCCGGTGACGACGCTCGCCGGGTTCTCGTTCCAGGAGAACGTGATCGCGAACGGTGACGTGACCGCCGCGCGCACCGTCACCGCCGTCTCCACCGTGACCCAGGATCTGTTCCTGTCCGGCGTGGCTGTCCGTGCCGGCCGGGCCGCCGTGGTCACGCTCGGTGATTCCATCACCAACGGCGCGAACACGCAGAACAACCTGAATCACCGCTGGCCGGACCTTCTTGCCGTACGCCTCCGCGCCGCACACCTGGATCTCGGCGTGGCCAACGTGGGGATCTCCGGCAACCGGCTGCTGCACGACCCGAATCCGCCGGCCGGCAGCGACGCCGTCGGGTTCGCCAACTACTTCGGGCACAGCGCGCTGCGCCGCTTCGACCGCGACGTGCTCGCCCAGCCCGGCGCCGGCTACGTCATCGTGCTGCTCGGCGTGAACGACCTCGGGCACCCCGGCACGGTCGCGCCGCCCAGCGAGGTGGTCGGCTCGGACGACCTGATCTACGCGCACCGCCAGCTCATCGCCCGCGCGCACCAGGCCGGGCTGTCCGCGTTCGGCGCCACGGTGCTGCCGTTCAAGGGCGACACACTCGGTTTCTACAGCGAGACGAACGAACGCAAGCGCGCCGAGCTGAACCGCTGGATCCGCACGTCCGGCGAGTACGACGGCGTCATCGACTTCGACCGCGCCACCCGCGACCCGGCCGACCCGCTGCGCCTGAACCCGACCTACAACTCCGGCGACGGCCTGCACCCCAACGACGCCGGCATGGCCGCGATGGCCGCCGCCATCCCGCTGGGCTTGTTCCGATGAGGCCGCGTTTCGCCTTCTCCTTGAAGGCCGCGCTCGCTCTCGCCCTCCTCGGCCCTTTGCTCGCAGCGCCAGCCTCAGCGGCCTCTCCGATAACCGATAAATCGGAAATGTCGGTAAGAGGGCGCGCGGGAGGAGCGGCCGGGCAAGGCAGTGACTACATCGCCTTTGCCGCCGGGCACGGCAACTTCCCGCTTGTCGAGCGTGGCAAGGCCGCGCCCATTGTGGTCAGTGCCGCGGACTACGCCGGGGTCATCCGGGTCGTCGACGACCTGCAGGCCGACGTCAAGAAGGTCAGCGGGGCCCAGACGTCCGTCACGCACGACACGCTCCCCAATGGGCGCGACCCGGTCATCGTCGGGACCATCGGCAAGAGCCCGCTCATCGACCGGATCGTCGCGCGCGGCAAGCTGGACGTCAGCGGGGTGCGCGGCAAGTGGGAGACCACCATCGAACAGGTCGTCGACGATCCGCTGCCGGGGGTGCGCCGGGCGTTCGTCATCGCGGGCAGTGACCAGCGCGGGACGATCTACGGCGCGTACGACGTCTCGAAAAAGATCGGGGTCTCGCCCTGGTCCTTCTGGGACGATGTGCCCGCGGCCCGCCACGACGCCCTCTACGTGCGGCCCGGGCGGCACAGCCAGGGCACGCCGGCGGTCAAATACCGCGGGTTCTTCATCAACGACGAGAACCCCGCCACCGGCACCTGGGCGCCACAATACTTCGGGCCGGGCAAGGCACCCGGCTACCCGGGCGGGCTCAACGCCGCCTACTACGCCAAGGTGTTCGAGACGATGCTGCGGCTCAAGGCCAACTATCTGTGGCCGGCCGTGTGGGGGCGCGCGTTCGCCGAGGACGACCCGGTCAACCACGCCACCGCCACCCTGTACGGCGTGGTCATGGGCACCTCGCACGAGGCGCCGATGATGCGCGGCATCGAGGAGTGGAACCGGCACCCCACCGGCACCGGCGAGTGGAGCTTCCTGCGCAACGCCGACGCGATCAAAGCGTACTGGCGCGACGGCATCGAACGCATGCGCGACGAGAACATCGAAGGCGTCATCACGCTCGGCATGCGCGGCAACGGCGACACCGGGCTGCCCGACGGCGACGGCATCGGTCTGATGAGCGACATCATCGACAGCCAGCGGCAGATCCTGCGCGAGGAGGGGATGATCGACCGGCCGCAGGTGCAGACCCTCTACAAGGAGGTGCAGCGCTACTGGGACCAGGGGTACCGGTCGCCGGACGACGTCACTGTCGTGTTCTGCGACGACAACTGGGGCAACATGCGCAAGCTGCCCGACCCCGCGTTACCGGCCCGCAGCGGCGGCTACGGAATGTACTACCACTTCGACTACGTCGGGGACGGCCGCAACTACAAGTGGGCCGACACGGTGAACCTCACCAACACCTGGGAACAACTGCATCTCGCGTACGCCTCCGGGGTCGACCGCCTGTGGATGGTGAACGTCGGCGACCTCAAGAACGAGGAGCTGCCGACCCAGTTCTTCCTGGACTACGCGTGGAACCCGGCCGCGGTGCCGGTGACGAAGCTGGATGACTGGACACGGGCGTACGCGGCACAGAATTTCGGCGACAAGCTCGCGCCGGCCGTCGCGGAGATCCTCGACGAGTACGGGCGGTTGCAGTCGCGCCGCAAGCCGGAACTGCTCAATCGGCGCATCACCGTGGATCCGGCCAAGAACCTGGCGACGGACCCGGCCGCGGTGGTCTATAACGATCAGCAGACACCGTTCAGCCTCGAGGCGTACGGGGAAATGGATCGTGTCACCGACGACTGGCTGAGGCTGGCCGGCAAGGCCGAGCGACTCCGGGCGAAGGTGCCGGCGGCCTGGCAGGACGCGTTCTATCAACTGCTCTACTACCAGGTCAAGGACACGGCGATCGTCTACGACCTGCGACGGGCCGAATTCACCAACATTCTGTACGCCGGGCAGGGGCGCGCCGCCACGAATCAGCTCGCGGATCGGGCCGAGGCGTTGTTCGCGCAGGACCAGGCGATGAGCCGCTACTACAACACCGTGCTCGCGGGCGGCAAGTGGGCCGGATGGCAGACCCAACCCAAGATCGGGTACGGGAATGTGGAGCGTTACGGGCCGAACGCGCCATGGCAGCAGCCCGAACTGAACAATGTGGCCCTGCCCGACGAGATCTTCCCGTACCTCAAACGCGTCACCGTGCCGTCCGCCGCATCGATGGGGGTAGCCGCGACGACGCTGCCGCAGCTGAGCCCGTGGCAGAGCGGGCCCGACCGGTACGTGGAGATCTACAACAAGGGGACCACGCCGTTCCCGTACCGGATCAGCTCTCCGGTGCCGTGGCTGCACGTCTCGTCCGGCACCGTGTCCCAGCAGGTGCGCGCCAAGGTCACGGTGGACTGGAAACGGGCGCCGGCCGGATCGACCTCGGTGCCGCTGGTCGTCACGGGTGCCGGGAGCAGCGTGGTCGTCACGGTTCCGGTGTCGAACCCGGCGCTGCGGCCGGCCGGCTTCCTGGAGGCCGACGGGTATGTCGCGATGGAGGCGGACCACTACAGCCGGGCGGTCGGCGACTGGCAGCTGCTGCCCGGGATCGGGAAAACCGGCAACGGGCTGACGCCGCTGGGCGGGCCGGGGGCGCGTCTCGAGTACACGATGACGCTCACCTCGTCCGGGCCGGTGCGGGTGTCGGCGTTCCTGTCGCCGCGCAACAACACGAGGCCTACGGACGGTCTCAAGTACGCGATCTCGGTGGACGGCGCGGCGCCGCAGGCGGTGAACATCACGACCGCGACCGGCGCGAACGACACCACCATGAACCGGCAGTGGGCACGCAACACGTCCGAGAACATCAACGTCACCACGACCACGCACCTGATCGACCGGCCCGGGACGCACACGCTGACGTTCTGGATGGTCGATCCCACGGTCATCGTCCAGCGGCTCGTCGTCGACACCGGCGGGGTCCGGAACTCCTATTTGGGACCGCCGGAGAGTAAGCGGGCCGGGCATGCGTGAGGGGACGTTGCCGGGGCGGTGCGTGCCGCGGTGGGGAAGTGGGCCGGGCATGGGTGAGGGGACGTTGCCGGGGCGGTGCGTGCCGCGGTGGGGAAGTGGGCCGGGCATGAGCGAGCTGACGTTACCGGGAGCGGCGAGCGCCGCAGTGCGAAAGCGGGCCGGGCATGCGTGAGGGGACGTTGCCGGGAGCCGCGAGCGCCGCGGTGCGAAAGCGGGCCGGGCATGCGTGAGGGGACGTTGCTGGGAGCGGCGTGTGCCGCGGTGCGGAAGCGAGGCGGACATGCGTAGAAGGACTCTGCTGGGTGCGGTCGGCGCGGGCGCCGTCGGGTCGGCGGTCGCCGGCACCGCGGTGCCCGGATCGGCCGCGAGCGGGTCGGCGGGGGCCGGCGGACACGGGCGTCGCTGGCGGCACACGTGGACGGCGATGCCGCAACTCACCGAACCGGGGAACATGCCGCCGGCGCCGTTCACCGGGGACGGGGTGGTGTTCGCGGATACGACTGTGCGTCAGACGGTCCATGTCACGGTCGGTGGGTCGCGGGTGCGGGTGCGGTTCTCGAACGCGTTCGGGGTGACGGCGTTACCGATCACGGCGGCGGCGGTCGCGCTGCCGGTGGACGGGCGGGCCGGGGTGTCCGCTACTCAGCCGGGGTCGAGTCGTGTGTTGACCTTCGGAGGGCGGCGGTCGGTCTCGGTGCCGGCCGGGGCGCAGATCGTGTCCGATCCGGTGCCGTTCCTCGTGGGTAGCGGAACCAATATCGCTATTTCCGCATATTTCGGGCAGGGGCAGCTCGGGGCGCCGGGCCAGACACCGGTCGCGCTGACATCGCACCCGGGATCACGCACAACGTCCTGGCTGATTAACGGCGATTTTTCCGAAAAATCGGAAATGTCCCCGAGTGGCGGCGGCGCTGCTGCTGCCGGGCCGGTGGGGTCCGACCACTGGTATCTGATCAGTGGCGTTGAGGTGGAGTCGGCCGCCGGTGGGCTGGTGGTCGTGGGGGACTCGCTGAGCGACGGGCGGGGGTCGACGACCAACGGGAACGACCGGTGGCCCGACCAGCTTTACGCGCGCTGGCCCTCGGTGGCGGTCCTCAATCAGGCCGCGGGTGGCAACCGGGTGCTCAACGACGGGCTCGGGCCGAGCGTGCTGGCGCGGCTCGACCGGGATGTGCTGGCCACCAGCGGTGCGGACCGGATGCTGCTGTTCGAAGGGGTCAACGACATCGGCACCGCGCCGGCCACCGACGAGGGGCAGCGGCAGGTGGTGGCGGACCTGCTGGTCGCGTACGAGCAGATCGTGCTGCGCGCGCACGCCGTGGGCATCCCGGTCTACGGCGCCACGATCACCCCGTTCGGCGGCAACGAAGGCTACGACGATCCGGCGGGCCTGCGAGAGCGCTCCCGGCAGGCGGTCAACGAGCGGATCCGGCACGGGCGGCTCTTCGACGCGGCGATCGACTTCGACCGGGCGGTACGCGATCCCGCCGTGCCCCGGCAGATCGCTCCCGGATACGACACCGGCGATCACCTGCACCTCGACCCGGCCGGCTACCGTGCGCTGGCCCACGCCGTACCCGCAAAGCTTTTGACCTTCTGACGGCGCCTCACTCGAAGCGGGCCGGGTCGCCGGCACCCACCCGCAGGATCTCCGGCTCGCCGTCGGAGAGGTCGACAACCGTGGTCGGCTCCACCCCGCAGTCGCCGGAGTCGAGGACCGCGTCCAGCGCGTGGTCCAGGGTCTCCTTGATCTCCCAGCCCATCGTCATCGGCTCCTCCTGGCCGGGCAGCAGCAGCGTGCTGGAGACCAGCGGCTCACCCAGCTCGGCCAGCAGCGCCTGCGCCACCACGTGATCGGGGATGCGCACGCCGACGGTCCGCTTCTTCGGATGCAGCAGCCGGCGCGGCACCTCCTTGGTCGCCGGGAGGATGAACGTGTACGGGCCGGGGGTGGCCGACTTCACCGCGCGGAACGACGCGTTGCTGATCTGCACGAACTGGCCGAGCTGCGCGAAATTCTGGCACATCAGCGTGAAATGGTGCCGCTCGTCCAGGTGCCGGATCTCCCGGATGCGGTCCAGCCCGTCCTTGTTGCCCATCCGGCAGCCCAGCGCGAAGCACGAGTCGGTCGGGTACGCGATCAGGCCGTCGTCCCGGACGATGTCCACCACCTGCCGGATGGACCGGGCCTGCGGGTTGTCCGGGTGCACGTCGAAGTACTTAGCCACCACTGAAGATTAGTGAGGGCCACCCGCGGGAACGTGGCCATCCCCCGGCGGCGCGTCGTGCCCGGTTCGCGCCGTCATCGCGTGGATGACCGCGGTCATGTCGCTCTGCGCGTGCCCGAGCGCGTACGTCTCGGCCAGCAGCTCACCGCACACCGCCAGCAGCGGGGCGGCGAGGCCTTTCGCGGTCGCGGCCTCGACGATGAGCCGGTTGTTGTACCAGACGTCGCCGATCGCCGCCTGCACCTCGAAATCGCCGGTGACGAGCTTGGCCGCCTTGCCCCGCGAGACATAGCTGGCCATCGGACCGGCATTCAACACCTTTTCCAGTACGCCGGTGTCCAGCCCATGTCCGCGCGCGAAGTGGAACGCCTCGGCCAGCCCGGTGACCATGCTGATCAGGAACGTGTTGACGGCCAGCTTCATGAGCAGCGCCGACCCGGGCGTGGCGCCGCAGTCGACGGTCTCGCGGCACATGGGGGAGAGCAACGGGCGTACGCGGGAAAGGTCTTGGGGGTCGCCGGCCAGCATCGCGACGAGCTGGCCGAGCTCGGCGGGCCCGCGGGAGCCGGAGACGGGCGCCTCGACGTAGTGGCCGCCAGCCTGGGTGATCGCTGTGTGGAGGTCGGCCGAATACTCCGGCGCCGTCGTTCCCATGTGGACGATGAGGTGCCCGGCGACGTGCTCGGCGAACGTGGGGGTGCCGCGGCCCAGGACGCTGTCGATGGCGTCGCCGTTGGCCAGCATGACGATGACGATCTCGGCCCGTTCGAAGACCTCGCGCGGGCTCGCCGCCCGGATGGCTCCGGGAACGTGTTTGGCCGGGTCGCGGCTCCAGACGACCAGATCCGTTCCGGCGCCGGCCAGCCGGCCCGCCATCGGGCGCCCCATGACGCCTAACCCGAGAAACCCCACCGTCATGCGAGACATGCTAGGGCCAGACGGTTCGCGAGGGCGCCGAAATCAGGCGCCGTTATCGTCGACGAGGGTGTTTAGCTGGCCGATGATCACCTGAAGGTTCGTCGTCGTTTTCTCATCCAGGGTGTCGAGCTTCTGTTCCAGCTGGACCAGTCGATCGGTGTGGTCGCGCAAGATCTCCTCGTGTGCGGACTGCGTGAGCGCCACCGCCTGAACAAGATGGCGCGCCGCGTCCAAACGTGTCGCTATCCGCGACAGATCAGTATCTCGGCTCGCCCGCAGACCGGCCTCCATCTGCACCTGCTCGCGCAATTGCTCCACCTGACGGCGCAGGTCATCGAGGTCGCTCACGGGCACATTATCCGGTCCGTTGTCCGTCGAGGAACGCCCGCACCACGTCGTGCACCCAGTCGGGACCAATTTGCAGGTCGGTGAATACCGCTCTGTAGAGCAAGGGGCCGAGCAGCGTGTCGGCGGCGCGGCCGACCTCGGGGACCGTGCCGCCGCGGGCGCGTTCGTGGTCGAGCATCGCGGCCAGCTGGGCATGCCGGTCCACCATGCAGGCGCGGCTCGCGAACCCGCCGGCGCCGATCGCGGCCCGCAGCAGGGCGATGCCCTCGGGGTCGGTGAGGTCGTCGACCACGCCCTCGGTCCACCGCTCGAGGTCACCCCGCAAGGAGCCGGTGTCGGGGACCACCAGCTCGCCGTTCTCGCCGCTGAACCGGCTGGTCGCGACCTCCGCCAGCAGCTCGCCGATGGTGCGCCAGCGCCGGTACAGGGTGGTCGGGTGCACGCCGGCCCGTTCGGCGATGACCGGCAGGGTCAGGGCCTCGGCCGGTTCCTCGGCGAGCAGTTCTCTGACGGCGCGATGCACGGCGGAACGCACCCGGGCGGCGCGTCCGCCGGGCCGGGCGTTGGCGGTGTTAGGCGACACAGAACCCATTATTGCAGCGATCTTTGCGTTAGTACTAGCGTGACTAAAGCAACGATCGCTGCTTTAGGGGGATCCCATGTCCGAACCGTTGTCCGTGCTCCAGACCCAGCTCGTCCACAACGTCCACCGCCGGGCCACCACGATGCTGGTCGAGGCCGCGGCCGATCCCGCCGTGCCGGTCGGCGCGCTGGCCACGCTCCGCGAGTTCCTGGTGTCGAACCTGCACCACCACCACGAGACCGAGGACAACGATCTCTGGCCGCTGATCAAGGAGGCCGACCCGGAGGCCGCGCTGCGGATGACCGAGCTGACCGGCGAGCACAACATCCTCGACGAGGCGCTCGAGACGCTGCTGCGCGCCGACCTCAACGACCGCGAGTTCTTCACCGGAGCGGCCGAGGCCGTCCGCGACGTGGTGCACCGCCATCTGGTCGACGAGGAGCCGGTCCTGCTGCCCGCCCTGCGCGACCACCTGTCGCCCGAGGCGTGGAACGGCTTCGCCGCGCACGTGGCCGCGACCGCCCCCACCGCCCACCGCCACCTCATGATCGGCTTCATGGACCTGGCCGGCACCGGCGAGCAGATCGAGGTGATGCTGGGCGCACTGCCGCTCCCGCTGCTGGCGAGGCTGCGCGACGAGGCGAAGGAGGCGTTCGCCTCGCTGCAGGGCCGGGCTTAGCCGGATATTTCCCGACCTGACGGGCGGCCTGGGACCGATGTGGCTGACCGTGTTGGGCGGCTTGGGCTCGCTGTGGCTGGCCGTGTTGGGCGGCTTGGGCTCGCTGTGGCTGACCGTGTTGGGTGGCCTGGGACCGATGCGGCAGACCGTGTTGGGCGGCCTGGGCTCGCCGTGGCGACCGCGCTGGCCGACTTGAGACCGCTGCGCCCTGCGGAGATCGCGATGGTGCTCGGCGATCCGCAGCATCCGGGTGGTGACCTTGCTGCCCTTGGCGGCGCGAGCGTTCCCGCTCTGTGGGATATCGCAGCCGCATCGTGGGCTTTTCGCGG
>NZ_JABBNC010000003.1 GCF_012933445.1 Actinoplanes sp. TBRC 11911 | reverse complement strand
TGAGTATGTCTCCGGACAGCCCGTCACCAGTTACGTACCGAACTTCTGCCTACGTGCTTAGGAAGCGCGGCCGGACGGCCCGAATCCCGGCTGCCGGCGCTGGATCACCGGCAGCACGCTGGAATACGTCTGCCAGTTCGGCTGCTCGTGCTTCGGCTGTTCGGCGGCGGTCAGGGCGCGGCCGATCGAATGCAGCACGTCGCCCAGTGCCTGGTGCAGCCGCTCGTCACTGACCAGGCCGTCGGTGTCCACCGACGACGGTTCGACGGGGACGCGTACGCAGCAGGCGGTGAGCAGGCGCGCGTTGCCGTGCCCCACCGCGGCCTCCAGCGTGGCGCACGCGTTCTCGTCGTGGCCGGGCGCCATCACCGACAGCCACGCCACCGGTTTGCCGGCCAGTTCGCCGCCTGCGACCAGCCACTCGATCATGTTCTTCAGGCTGCCCGGCAGCGAGCCCGCGTACTCCGGGGTGCTGAACAAGATCGCGTCGGCCGCGTTGACCTGCAGCCGCAGCAGCGCGATGGCGCTCGGTGTGGTTCGTTCGCCGGGCACGAACGCGGGCAGGTCGCGCAGCCCGTCGAACAGGGTCACCGCGATGTCCGGCGGCGCGATGCGGGCCGCCGTACGCAACGCCGCACTTTGCACGGACGCCTCATAGGTGCTGCCCGACACCAGCAGGATGCGTGTCACCCACCGACGATATGCCGAGCGTTCCGGTGTGACGTACGCCACCGCGCTTCACGAATCGAAACATCGACCTCGTCTCGTGGTCATCGAATCCTCCGAAAGGAACGGGACCATGCATGAGATCGTGATTCTCGGCGCCGGATACGCCGGGACCATCGCAACGGTGAGCCTGGCCGCACGCACCCGTGGCCGCGACGACCTCCACATCACGCTGGTCAATGCGACCGAGCGGTTCACCGAGCGGCTTCGCCTGCACCAGGTGGCGGCCGGTGAGGAACTGGCCGACCTGCGTCTGCCGGCGCTGCTCGACGGCAGCGGGGTCGACCTGGTGATCGGCTGGGTGACCCGGATCGACGCGGACAAGCGCACGGTTCGCGTCGACGACGAGCGCGAACTCCACTACGACACCTTGGTGTACGCCCTCGGTGGCGTGGCGGACACCGCCGTCGTCCCCGGTGCCGACGCCCACGCGTACACGCTGAACAGCGCACACGACGCCAAGCTGCTCGCGGCGCGCCTGAGCGGAACCACCAGAGTGGTGGTCTGCAGCAGCGGCCTGACCGGCGTCGAGGCGGCCGCCGAGATCGCCGAGCAGCACCCGGACGCCGAGGTGACGCTGCTCGGCCGCCGGGAGCCGGGCGTCGAGATGGGCCCGAAGGCCCGCGCTTACCTGCAGAACGCCCTCAAGCGGATGGGCGTCCGCTTCCGCTCGGGTGTGGACATCATCAAGATCGGCCCGAGCGGCGTGGATCTGGCCGGCGGCGAGACCGTCGGGGCCGACGTGGTGCTGTGGAGCAGCGGGGTGCGCATCGCGCCGCTGGCCTCCGCCGCCGGCATCCAGACCGACGACCACGGACGGATCGTCACCGACGACACGTTGCGCTCCGTCTCGCACGATTCCGTGTACGCCGTGGGTGACGCGGCCGCGATCCGGCAGGCGTACGGGGTCATGCACGGCACCTGCCAGAGCGGGATGCCGACCGGGGCGCACGTCGCTCAGTCGATCGCGCGCGAGCTGGCCGGGCGGGCGCCGAAGCGGTTCCGGTTCGGCTACATCCATGTGCCGGTGAGCATCGGCCGGCACGACGCGGTGGTCCAGTTCTCCCGGCCCGACCACACGCCGAGGCGTTTCTTCCTCACCGGGCGTGCGGCCACCTGGTACAAGGAGACGGTGAGTTCCGCACCGTGGCCCACCTACGCCCGAATCGCGAAGCGTCCGATCTTCGGTGACTACTGGACGCGCGGCGGCAGGTATACGCGATGATCTTCGACGAGCACCGGAACCTGCTGTTCTCGGTCGCCTACCGGCTGCTCGGCTCGGCCGCCGACGCCGAGGACGCGGTTCAGGACGCCTGGCTGAAGTGGTCGTCGGCGGACCGCTCCCAGGTCGCCGACCCGAAGGCGTACCTGGTCCGGATCGTCACGAACGTGGCGATGGACCGGCTGCGCTCGGCCAAGGCGCGCCGCGAGACCTACATCGGGCCGTGGCTGCCCGAGCCGATCCTCACCGAGTCGCCGGTGACGGCCGACGACTCGGTGTCGATGGCGCTGCTGGTCGTGCTCGAGACGCTGAGCCCGCTGGAACGCGCGGTCTTCGTGCTCAAGGAGGTGTTCGCTTTCTCGTACGCCGAGATCGGCGCGGCCGTGGAACGCTCCGAGGCCACCGTGCGGCAGGCAGCGCACCGCGCCCGCAGCCACGTCGACGCGCGCCGGCCGAGGTTCGAGACGTCGCGCGTCGCGCAGCGGGAGGTGACCGAGCGGTTCTTCGCCGCGGCGGCCGGCGGCGACATCAACGACCTGATGCAGATGCTCGCCCCGGACGTCACATTGTGGACGGACGGCGGCGGCAAGGTGCGGCAGGCGCTGAAGCCGATCCTCGGGGCCGAGCGGGTGGCGCCGTGGCTGGCCGGGGTGGCCTCCCGGCCGTACGAGGGAGTGGCGCCGCAGGACATGGTCGCCGAGATCGTGGAGTTGAACGGCGCCTTCGGTGTGGTGATCCGGGGCGGCGGCCGGGTGATCGGGACGATCGCGCTCGAGCTGGACGAGACAGGTCACATCTTGACGGTTTACAACACCGCAAATCCGGACAAGCTCGCCGACGTAAGCGCGAGAGCCGTCCACGCCTTGGACGACCCTCGCGCGAAATGATCAGCTCGTCTCGCCGGCCATGCTGAACGACCCCAGCCGGTTGATCGCGTAGATCGTGCCGCCGAGCGCGAAGATCGCGCTCATCACGATCGCCACCGGCACCGACACCTTGCCGTCCAGCAGCCCGGTCGGTGCGATCTTGTCAGCCAGCGTGATCACGTACTGCTCGATGGACAGCACCCGGGTGCCGCTGACGAACCGGCCCAGCAGGCCCTCCCAGACCAGCACGTAGACCAGGCCGAGCAGCACCGGCCGCCGGGTCACCAGGCTGAGCAGCAGGAACAATGCCGAGTACGCCAGTGAGCCGACCACGGCCGCGATCGCCAGCGCCACGCCCAGCCGCGTGGAATCGGCCAGCAACCCGACCACGAACAGCGGCACCGCCGTGGTCAGCGCCGTCACCACCCAGGCGACCAGCAGCTTCGCCAGGATGATGTCGCGCCGGGGGAGCGGCTTGGTGAGAATGTGGATGATCGTGCCGTCGTCCACCTCGGACCCGAGCACGCCGGTGCCGACGATCAGCGCGATCACCGGCAGCACGACCGCCAGGCCGAGCCCGACGATCACCGGCTGACCCCAGTCGGACGGTTTGACGTCGTAGCCGCGGCAGATCGCGGCGAGCGCCATCAGCAGCAGCGGAAGGGGCAGCAGAAGCAGCGCCCGGCGCCGGCCGAACAGGCCGCGGACGGTGATGTAGGCGACCGTGGACATCATGCCTCCAGCAGGTAGGAGAAGACGCTCTCCAGCGACTCGTCGGACGGCAGCAGCCGCCGCAACCGGATGCCCTCGCCGAGGGCGATGCGCGGCAGCGCGCGGGTGAAACTGCCGTAGTCGGCGGCGCGCACGGTCAGCCCGGTCGCCTCGATCTCCACACCGCTGACCGACTTCTCGCCGATCAGCGCGACCGCCAGCCGCCGGTCGTCGGAGCTGGCGACGGCGAAGACGTGCGGCCGGTTCGTCATCAGGCGGCGGATCCGCCGGTAGTCGCCGGACGCCGCCAGCCGGCCCGCCACGATGACCTGGACCAGGCCGGACAGTTGCTCGACCTCCTCCAGGATGTGCGAGCTGAACAGGATCGTGTGGCCGTGGTCGCCCAGCCGGTGCAGCAGCTCCATCATGTGCATCCGCTGCCGCGGGTCCATGCCGTTGAACGGCTCGTCGAGCAGCAGCACCTTCGGCTCGTGCACCAGCGCGCCGGCCACCCGGGTGCGCTGCCGCATGCCCTTGGAGAAGGTGTCGATCCGCCGGTCCTGCGCGTCGGTCATCTCGACCATTTCCAGCGCACGCTTCGCGGCGGCCTTCGGGTCGGGCAGCTTCTGCAGCCTGGCGCACGCGGTGACGAACTCGCGGGCGGTCAGGAAGCCGTGCACCGCCTCGCGTTCGGCGACCAGTCCCAGGTCCCGGTAGATCGACGGGTTGCGCCAGGTCGGCTTGTCGTCGATGGTCACCGCGCCCTTGGACGGGGACAGGAACCCGGCCATCATGTGCAGCACCGTGGTCTTGCCGGCGCCGTTCGGTCCGAGCAGGCCGGTCACCCCCGGCTGCAGGGTCATGCTGATGTCGTTGACCGCGACGACGTTGCCGTACCAGCGGCTGACGTTCTGAAGTTCGACGACGCTCACAGCGAGGCCACCTTCCGATAGCGGGCCAGCAACAGCAACAGGCAGGCGGCGACCAGGCACACCCATTCGATGCCGTAGATCGGGCCGAACCGCCCGACGTCCAGTCCGAGGTCGACACCGTCGCGCAGCCAGATCTGGATGCCGTTGACCAGTGACATCGGGCTGGCCAGACCGGACAGGTGATGCGCGGTCTCGGACGGCAGGACGTTGAGCACACCGACCACCGGGGCGGTCATCAGGAAGGCGGCGACGATGCCGCCGGCCGCGAACGCCCGCTTGCCGGTCAGCGACGCGATCAGCAGCGAGAGCGACGCGAACAGGAACGCCCACAGCAGCGAGTAGCCCCAGCCCGGCAGCAGCCGGAGGAATTCGTCCCAGACCCCGCGCATCCCGGTCTTGGTGGTGAACGCGGCACCCAGGAACATGATCAATTGGGGTGCGCCGAGGAGCAGGAACACCGCCGTCACCAGCGCCGCGACCTTGGCGCCCACGTAGTCGGCGGCGCGCAACGGCCGGCTGAAATAGAGCGGCAGCACGCCGGAGCGCATGTCCCGCGACACCAGTTCCGGCGCGACGATCGCGACGAAGAAGATGACCAGCCAGGCCAACGTGTCGACGAACTGGAAGTAGTTGAACAGCGTGATGCCGCGCGACTTCAGCGCCGCGTTGATCACCGCGATCAGCAGCGCGATGCCGGCCACCATCCACGGGAAGATCTTCGACTTCGCGGAGCGCCCGAACCCGAAGGCGGCGCGCAGGCCGTGCACGTACATGGCGGTGAAGACGGATGCCCGCCCGAGCCGGGGCCCGGTGTAACGCTGGTATCCGATGTCATGGATGACGCCGGCCTCAGACATCGGCCGTCTCCTTCTTCGTCGTGAACAGCTCGGCGACGCGGTGACGCCGCTGGTCCAGGCGGTGCAGCGGCAGGTCCAGGTCGGCCACGGCCTGCAGGATCTGGTCGTACGCCGTCTCCGAGTCCAGTGGCACCAGCAGCAGGCGCCCGTCCTTGCTGACGCGCAGGTTTTTCTCGGACAGTGCGGCGGCGAGCTCGTCCTGGCCCTCGCTGACCTCCACCACGAGCACGTCGGAGGCCGCGGTCATCGCCGAGATCCGGTCGGCCCGCAGCAGGTGGCCGCCCTCGATCGCGATGAGCGAGTCACAGATCCGCTCGACCTCGCCGAGCAGGTGCGAACACACCACGACCGAGATGCCGAACTCGTTGCCGATGCGCTGCACCAGGTTCAGCATGGCGTCGCGGCCGGCCGGGTCGAGCCCGTTGGTCGGCTCGTCCAGCAGCAGCAGGTCGGGGTCGTGCACGAGCGCCTGGGCCAGCTTGACCCGCTGTTTCATGCCGGTCGAGTATCCCCCGATCTGGCGGTAGCGCTCCTCGTAGAGGCCCACGTGCCGCAGCGCCTCGGAGGCCCGCTCCCGGGCGGCCGTCTTCGGCAGCCCGCTGAGGCGTCCCATGTGCGTGACGAACTCGGCGGCCGACACGTCCGGCGGCAGGCAGTCGTTCTCCGGCATGTAGCCGACCCGGGCCCGCACCTTGTCGGTCTCGGCGACCGGGTCGAGGTCGAACACGCGGACGCCCCCGGAACTCGGCGCGATGAGCCCGAGCATGATTTTGATGAACGTGCTCTTGCCGGCGCCGTTGGCACCGACCAGTCCGATGACGCCCGCATCGACGTCGACGGTGAGGTCGCTGAGAGCGGTCACCCCACCGCCGTACGTCTTCGTCAGCGCCTGAGTCGCGATGATGGTCACGCCGCTCAGAGTAGGGACAAGCCGCACCCGGGCGAATCCGGCACAACCCTGAGACCCCTCTAAGGGTCTCTCAGCCGCCTCTCAGCTTTCGCTCGACACGGGGAACGGCAGGGGTACCGTGCGCGCCCGGTTGGCCGCCTGCTCCCAGTGCGCTGCGTCCTTGAGGTCTCCCCGCGCGCGTGCACGCTCGGCGAATTCTTCGTACATCTCCGCGTCCTCAGCCTGCGCCGCCGCCGCATGGGCGTTGAGGTCTCGCCGGATCCGCTCCCGGAGCTTGTCCATCACGCCAACCTTTCCTCAAGCTGGCCGAGAGCCCTGGACGACTCCACCAGCCGATTTATGTAGAATTTCTCGTTCCTCCGGTAGTCGGCGACCCGCTCCCAGTCGTACTCCATGCGCGCGACCAGCCGGATGCGTTCGAACTCGTCCTTCTCTCTGTCGTTCACGCTCACGTATCTAACTCGGACTTCGCCCTTGTGGCAGTCGCCTATCCACCGGAAAAACGGAAGGCGGGGCTGGACAGCCCCGCCTTCCTCTGCTAGTTACTGGTCAGCTAGTCGCGCGTCACCCGGTGTTGCGCATGCCGGCGGCAATGCCGTTGACAGTGGTGAGCAACGCCCGCTCCAGGGCCGTCGAGTCGGACGGCGCCCGGCGTGCCCCCGGAGCCGTCGCCAGCGGGCGCTCGCCGTCGCCCAGATCCCGGTACTGCCGCAGCAGCGCCACCTGCAGGTGGTGCAGCGGCTCCAGATATGTGTCCCGCACGCCCAGCGTCCGCTTGAGCTCGGGCTGCGAGGCCAGCAGGTCCTCGCCGCCGGTGATGGCGAGCACCTCGGCCACCGTCAGGGCGTACTCCTGCTCGATCGTGCCGAAGATCGGCTGCAGCTCCTCCGGCACCAGCGTCTCGACGTAGCGCCGGGCGATGTTCAAATCCGTCTTGGTCAGCATCATCTCGACGTTCGACAGGAACGTCTTGAAGAACTGCCAGTCCGCGTACATCTCCCGCAGCGCCGCTCCGTGCCCGGCTTCGCGGGCCGCCTTCAGCCCGGTCCCGACACCGAACCAGCCGGGCACGATCTGCCGGGTCTGGGTCCAGCCGAACACCCACGGGATGGCCCGCAGGCCGCCCAGGCCGGCGTCGGCGTTGGGCCGCTTGGCCGGGCGGGACCCGATGTTGAGCTGGCCGAGCAGCTCGGTCGGGGTGGCCGCCCAGAAGTACGCGGGCAGGTCCGGGTTCTCCACCAGCGAGCGGTACTGCGCGAACGCCGCGTCCGAGGCGGTGTCCATGGTCGCGTCCCAGCGGGCCAGGCTCTCCAGGTTCACCGACGGTGAGGTGTGCAGCAGGGTGGCCTGCAGCACCGCGGCCACGGTCAGCTCCAGGTTCTCCCGGGCCAACGCCGGCAAAGTGTATTTATCCGAAATGACCTCGCCCTGCTCGGTCACCTTGATCGCGCCGTCCAGCGTCCCGTACGGCTGCGCCAGGATCGCCTCGTGCGTGGGCCCGCCACCCCGGCCCACGGTGCCGCCACGACCGTGGAACAGCCGCAGCCGTACGCCATGACGAGCCGCCACGTCACGCAACGACCGCTGCGCCTTGTGGATCCGCCACTGCGACGTGGTGATACCGGCTTCCTTGTTCGAGTCCGAGTACCCGAGCATGACCTCTTGCAGATCACCACGGGCACGGACGATTTCCCGGTACGCCGGTAGGGAGAGCATCTCGTCCAGCAGGTCGCCGCCCGCGTCCAGTTCGGCGGGGGTCTCCAGCAGCGGCACGATGCCGATCCGGGCCCGGCCGGTGTGGATGTCCACGAGCCCGGCCTCGCGCGCCAGCAGGGCCGCGGCGAGCACGTCGTCGACGCCCATGGTCATCGAGATGATGTACGACTCGATGATGTCCGGCCCGAACCGGTCCTGCGCCGCGCGGATCGTGTTGAACACGTCGAACGTCTTGCGGGCGGAGTCGGTCAGCGGGGTGTCGGCGCTGGACAGCGGCCGTCGCCCGGCCAGCTCGGTGGCGAGCAGCTTGATCCGGTCGTGCCGGTCCAGCGACGCGTAGTCGTCGACCTCGCCGACCTGCGTGTACATCTGCTGCAGCACCTCGTGGTGCTTCTCCGCGTGCTCGCGCACGTCGAGGGTGGCGAGCTGCAGGCCGAACGCGGACACGGTCCGGATCGCGGTGGCGACCACGCCCAGCGCGGTGAGCTGGCCGGAGTTGCGGGCCAGCGAGGCGCGGATCAGTTCCAGGTCGCTGATCAGCTCGTCGCTGCCCAGGTAGTCGCGGCCGGCCACGTGCGGGGTGGCCAGCTGGAGCCGGTTGCGCGTGTTCTCCAGCTTCGCCTTGATCGCCCGGACCTTGAGGCGGTACGGCTCCTCGGCGTTGACCCGGCGGAACCGATCGGCGATCTCCGGCAGGTTGTCCAGGTCCTTGGCCAGCGACGCGGACAGATCGAGGGACACGCCGCGCAGCCGCCGCGACACCGACAGCTCGTCGATCAGCTGGTCCATCGCGGTCTCGGTGGCCTGGATGCCGTGCTCGTGCTGGATCATCAGCACGTCCCGGGTGACGGCCGGCGTCACGAACGGGTTGCCGTCCCGGTCGCCGCCGATCCACGAGCCGAAGGTCAGCGGCCGCGACGTGGGCGCGGTCTCCACACCCAGCTGGCGCAGCGTCTCGGCGAGGTCGCCGAGCACCTGCGGGGCCGCGTCGGCGTACAGGTCCTTGAGGTAGAAGACGGCGTTGCGCGCCTCGTCGGTCGGGTCCGGCCGGTCCAGCCGCAGCTCGTCGGTCTGCCAGAGCAGGTCGATCAGCTCGGCGAACCGCTTGGTCGACTGGGTCGTGTCGGACTGGCCGTAGAGCACCGCGCCGGCCGCCTCGGCGTCCAGGGCGTCGGCGAGCTGCCGCAGCTTGGACAGGATCGAGCGGCGGGCGGCCTCGGTCGGGTGCGCGGTGAAGACCGGGCGGACGGCCAGGCGGCGCGCGGCTGCGGCGATCTCGTCGGCCGGCACGCCCTGCTCGGCGATCAGCTTGGCGGCCTGGTCCAGCCAGCCGCCGTCGCGGGCGCGGCGCCGGCGCAGGTCACGGGCCCGGTGCACCTGTTCGGTGATGTTGGCCAGGTGAAAGTAGGTGGAGAACGCGCGGGCGAGCTTGGTGCCGGTGGTGACATCCATCGCGGCGAGCCGGTCGGCGGCGGCGGTCGCGTCCTGGCGGACCAGGGCGCGGACCTCCTCCACGAGATCAAGCAGCGGGCGGCCTTCCTGGCGGGCCAGTGTCTGGCCCAGCAGGGTGCCGATCCGCCGGATGTCGGCCCGGAGCGCGGCGTCGGACCCGTCCGGGTCTAGATAGCCGTGCTGGTCGGTCATCGGGGCGCTCCTTCGTCTCAAGGTGCTCCAGGACGGCGCTGTCCCGACTCCCGCGATCGTATCGAGACGCGTTCAAGCCAGGGGAATTTGAGGTAAGTCTCACCCGTTGCGTCTTGGCGGGCCCCCGCGGGCTCGAAGAAATGTCGGAGCCGCCGACTAAACTTCATCGTGAACCCCCGTCCTCTCGGACGCCGGGGTCATTCGTACGTTGGGATGACCACATGCAGCTCTCCGGTCTCATCCCGGCCGCTCTCCGCGACCGGGGCCTCGCGCGCGCCCGTGACCTGGCACGTAAGGGCTTCGTCGACTCGGACTCGCTCGACCTGACCGCGCCGGCCTCGCTGCGCCCGTTCGTCGTCGCCACGCTCGCCGCGGCCACCGAGATCGGCGGGGCGGCCCGCCCGGTGCTCGCGGTGACCGCGACCACCCGCGAGGCCGACGACCTGGCCGCCGCGCTGGGCGCCCTGATCAGCGACGACAGCGTCGCGGTCTACCCGTCGTGGGAGACGCTGCCGCACGAGCGGCTCTCCCCGCGCTCCGACACGGTCGGCCGGCGGCTGGCCGTGCTGCGCCGGCTGGCCCACCCCGGCGACCGCCCGCTGCAGGTGGTGGTGGCGCCGGTCCGCTCGGTGCTGCAGCCGCAGCTCAAGGGCCTGGGCGACCTCGAACCGGTGGAGCTGACCGCGGGCGGCGCGGCCGAGCTGGAGGAGGTCGCGCGGCGGCTGACCGACATGGCGTACGCCCGGGTCGACCTGGTCACCAAGCGCGGCGAGTTCGCGGTGCGCGGCGGCATCCTGGACGTCTTCCCGCCCACCGACGAGCACCCGTCGCGGGTCGAGTTCTGGGGCGACGAGGTCGAGGAGATCCGCACCTTCGCGGTCGCCGACCAGCGCACGATCGACCCGGTGGACCGGCTCTGGGCGCCACCCTGTCGCGAGCTGCTGCTGACCCCGGGCGTACGGGAAAAGGCGTTGGAATTGTCCGCCGAGCATCCCGAGCTGGCCGAGATCCTGGACAAGCTGGCCGAGGGCATCCCGGTCGAGGGCATGGAGTCGCTGGCCCCGGCCCTGCTGCACGGCACCGACAGCATGGAACTGCTGCTCGACACGATGCCGGCGGGAACGCATGTGCTGCTCTGCGACCCGGAGCGCATCCGCACCCGGGCGCACGACCTCACCCGTACGTCGGACGAGTTCCTGGAGGCGTCCTGGGCGGCGGCGGCCGTCGGGGGCAAGGCGCCGATCGACGTCGGCGCGGTCGCCTTCCGCAACCTCGCGGACGTCCGCGCGCACGCGGCCACCCTGCAACAGCCCTGGTGGACGGTGTCCCCGTTCGGCCTGGCCGAGTCGGACGACGCGCCCGCCGAGGACGAGCAGCCCTGGCTGGAACCGGTGCCCGCGGTCGAGGTCACGCCGGACGCCGGCGACGCGATCGCGTTGTCCGCGCAGCCGGTGCCGCTCTACCACGGCGACACCGCCCGGCTGGCGTCCGACCTGACGGACTGGATCGCCGCCGGCTGGTCGGTCGCGCTCGTCTTCGAGGGCCACGGCACCGCGCAGCGGGCCACCGAGGTGCTGCGCGACGCGGGCCTCGGCGTGACCCCGCAGGAGTCGCTCGAGACCGCGATCGAGCCGGGCCAGCTGCTGGTCACCTGCGGTGGGCTGAACCACGGCTTCGTCGACTCCGGTTCGCAGCTCGCGGTGATCACCGGCAACGACATCAGCGGCGGTCGCGGAGCGTCCACGAAGGACATGCGCAAGATGCCGTCGCGGCGGCGCAACACGATCGACCCGCTGGAGCTCAAGCCGGGCGACTTCGTGGTGCACGAGCAGCACGGCATCGGCAAGTACGTGGAGCTGGTGCAGCGCACCGTCAACGGCGCCGACCGCGAGTACATCGTGATCGAGTACGCGGCGTCCAAGCGCGGCCAGCCCGGCGACCGGCTGTACGTGCCGACCGACCAGCTCGACCAGCTCAGCCGCTACGTCGGCGGGGAACAGCCGGCGCTGCACAAGATGGGCGGCTCGGACTGGCAGAAGAGCAAGGCCCGGGCGCGCAAGGCGGTCCGCGAGATCGCGGCGCAGCTCATCCAGCTGTACGCGGCGCGGCAGGCCTCCAAGGGGCACTCGTTCGGCCCGGACACGCCGTGGCAGCGCGAGCTGGAGGACGCCTTCCCGTACACGGAGACGCCGGACCAGCTGTCCGCGATCATCGAGGTCAAGCAGGACATGGAGCTGCCCATCCCGATGGACAGGCTGATCTGCGGCGACGTCGGCTACGGCAAGACCGAGATCGCGGTGCGGGCGGCGTTCAAGGCGGTGCAGGACGGCAAGCAGGTGGCCGTGCTCGTGCCCACCACGCTGCTCGCCCAGCAGCACTTCAACACGTTCACCGAGCGGATGAACCAGTTCCCGATCCGGATCAAGCAGCTGTCCCGGTTCCAGACGCCGAAGGAGGCCGCGCTCACCCTGGAGGAGGCCGGCGCCGGCACCGCGGACATCGTGATCGGCACGCACCGGCTGCTGTCCAACGCGACCCGCTTCAAGAACCTCGGCCTGATCATCGTGGACGAGGAGCAGCGGTTCGGCGTCGAGCACAAGGAGCAGCTCAAGGCCTTGCGGGCCTCGGTCGACGTGCTGACCATGTCGGCGACGCCGATCCCGCGGACGCTGGAGATGGCCATCACCGGCATCCGGGAGATGTCCACCATCGCCACCCCGCCCGAGGAACGGCACCCGGTGCTCACCTTCGTCGGGGCGCACGACGAGAAGCAGGTGGCCGCGGCCATCCACCGTGAGCTGCTGCGCGACGGCCAGGTCTTCTACGTGCACAACCGGGTCGAGTCGATCGACCGGGCCGCGCGCAAGCTCCGCGAACTGGTGCCCGAGGCCCGGGTCGCGGTGGCGCACGGCCAGATGAGCGAGGAACAGCTCGAGAAGGTCATGGTCGGTTTCTGGGAGAAGGAGTTCGACGTCCTGGTCTGCACCACGATCGTCGAGTCCGGCATCGACATCCCGAACGCCAACACCCTGATCGTGGAGCGGGCCGACATGCTCGGCCTGGCCCAGCTGCACCAGATCCGCGGCCGGGTGGGTCGCGGCCGCGAGCGGGCGTACGCGTACTTCCTGTACCCGAGGGAGAAGCCGCTCACCGAGCAGGCGCACGAGCGGCTGGCCACCATCGCGCAGCACACCGAGCTCGGCGCCGGCATGTACGTGGCGATGAAAGACCTGGAGATCCGCGGCGCCGGCAACCTGCTCGGCGGCGAGCAGTCCGGCCACATCGAGGGCGTCGGGTTCGACCTGTACGTGCGCATGGTCGGCGAGGCCGTGCAGGCGTTCAAGGGCGAGCGTCCCGAGGAGGAGCCGGAAGTCAAGATCGATCTGCCGGTGGACGCGCACCTGCCCACCGAGTACATCTCGGTCGAGCGCTTGCGCCTGGAGATGTACCGCAAGCTCGCCGAGGCCCGCGACGACCAGCGCCTGCAGGAGGTCGTGGCCGAGATGACCGACCGCTACGGCGAGCCGCCCGCGCAGGTGGCGAACCTGATCGCGGTGGCGCGGTTCCGGCAGCTGGCCCGGGCGTACGGGCTCAGTGATGTCTCCATGCAGGGCAAGCACCTGCGCTTCTCGCCGCTGCCGCTGCCCGACTCGAAGCAGCTGCGGCTCAAGCGCTACCACCCGGACTCGGTCTACAAGCAGGCGACCGACCAGGTGAGCGTGCCCCGCCCGGCGACCCGTCGGCTGGGCGGCGAGCCGCTGCGCGACCAGGCGCTGCTCGAGTGGTGCGCGCAACTGCTGAAGGACGTGCTGGGGGAGGTACCGGCGCTCGCGAGTGCCCGGAGTTGACCGGATCGCGATTTCGGGGGTCGGCGGCGGGTGTGCTTCCGGGCGTGAGAGAGTCATGAACATGCACCGTGTTCGCCGACTCGCCTCCGTCGCCGTCGTCGCCTCCCTCGCTGTGACCGCGCTCTCCGCCTGCCGCAGCCAGCCCAATGTGGCGGCCTACCTCGGCAACGAGCGCGTGACCGAGACCCGGGTGCAGAGCGTCTGGGACGAGGCGCAGCACGCCGCGACCACGACCCCGGTCACCGACCAGAGCACCCAGCAGGCCGTGCCGCTCACGATGACGCGGGCCGACGTCGTGCGGGTGCTGGTCGCCGTTCCGGTGCTCGACCGCGTCGCCCAGCAGGAGTCGATCAGCCTGCCGCCGCAGTACAACGACGAGGCCGCCGCGCAGATCACCGGCGCCCCGCAGACCACGGAGTACGCACGGCTCTTCGCGCACATGCAGACCGTGGTCGGTCTGATCCTGCAGAAGGAGCCGAACGCCGCGCCCTCGCAAGCGGATCTCCGCACGGTGTATGACGAGCTCGTCGCCGCCGGACAGGCCGCGGGTGTCGACTTCAACACGTTCAGCGCGGACGCCGACACCAAGCAGGCCGTCGGCATGGCGGCGGCGGCGCAGACCACGATCGAGACGACGACCAAGGCGATCGACGTCCGGGTCAACCCGCGCTACGGCCAGCTCGGTGTCTCCGTGCTCGACGTGCCGCAGACGCCGCCGCAGTCCAAGCCGCTGATCACCGCGGTCTTCGACCCGAGCACCTCGTCGCCCACGGTGGTCGACCAGTCCTGAGACGCGAGTGGCACAGTAGCGGTCATGGCCGCTCGGATCCTCCTGCTCGTCACCTCACCCCGGCTGCCCGCCGGGCTGCTCACCGCCGCCGCCTGGGACGCCGTCCGGGCGTACCCGGTCTTCACCGCGGCCGAATCCGACCAGGCCGACGCCCTGCGTAAGGCCGGCGTGCCGGTGACCGTGATCGAACCGGACCCGGAGACGCTGCTCGCCGGGCTGGCCGGCCACGACGCCGTGGTGTGGCTGGCCGGCGCCACCGGCGACGAGCATTTCGCCCGGCAGGTCGGGCTGCGCCTGGCCCGGGAGCCGCAGCTGGCCGAGCTCGAACTGCTGCACGGCTCCTGGGACCCGCCGGGCGCACGGCTGCTCGACGCGGTCGCGGTGATGGACCGGCTGGCCTCGCCCGGCGGCGATCCGTGGAAGCGGGCGCAGAGCCACCGGACCCTCGCGCCTTTCCTGCTGGAGGAGGCGTACGAGGCGTACGACGCGATCGAGTCCGATGATCTGCCGGCGCTGCGCGAGGAGCTCGGCGACGTGTTGCTGCAGGTCGTGCTGCACGCCCGGCTCGCCGAGGAGGAGCCGTCCGGCTGGACCATCGACGACGTGGCCGGCGTGCTGGTCGAGAAAATGGTGCGGCGTAACCCACACGTGTTCGCGGGCGAGGACATCACCGACATCGAGGAGATCACCCAGAACTGGGAGCGGATCAAGAAGGCGGAGAAGTCCCGCGACTCGGTGCTCGACGGCATCGCCTTGAGCCAGCCGGCCCTCGCCCTCGCCGCCAAGATCCTGCGGCGTGCGGAGCGAGGCGGTGTCCCGGTACGCCTCCCCGCCTCGGACGATCTGGGATCGGTGCTGTTGCGGCTCGTCGCGGCCGCCGACGAGGACGCGGAGGGCGCGCTGCGCCGGGCCGCGTTGGAGTACGCCGACGCCGTGCGCGCGGCAGAACGCAAAAATGTCGGACCCGCCGAGTAGGTTTCACGACATGCCAGAGTTCGTCCCCCTCGCCGAGGGCATCGTCGATGCGATCCTCGAAAGTGACCCGGGCCTGGCGACGTACGCCGGGGATCACCGATTCGACGACCGCATCCCGGATCTGTCGCCCGGCGCGATCGCCGACCGGGTGACCATGCTGCGCGATGCCGCCGACGCGCTCGCCGGCATCGATCCCGAGGTCTTCGACCCCGAGGATCAGGTCGACCACGCCATTCTCGCGGCCATGGTGGAGCGTGGGCTCTTCGAGCTGACCGACGTCCGCGAGCACGAGTGGAACCCGCTGGAGCACAATCCCGGCCCGCTCCTGCACGCGTTGATCTCCCGCCAGTTCGCGCCGGCCGACGAGCGCCTGGCGAGCCTGGGTGGCCGGCTGGCCGCGATCCCCGACGCCTTGGCCACCGCGCGGGCGGTGCTGCGCGATGTGCCGCGCATCCACGCCGAGACAGCCGTCGGCCAGTTCGCCGGCACGGCCGCGCTGATCCGTGACGAGCTGCCCGCCCTGCTCGACAAGGAGCCCGGCATGCGCTCCGCGGTCGAGCCGGCCGCGGCCGCCGCGCTGGCCGCGCTGTCCGAGTTCGACGGCTGGCTGCGCACCCGGCTGGACAGCGGCGAGCCCGGCCGCGATCCCCGTCTCGGCCGCCCCCTGTGGGAGGCGCGGCTGTGGCACACGCTCGACACCGAGCTCCCGGCCGCCGAGGTGCTGAGCCGCGCCCGGGCCAATCTCGCGCAGGTGACCGACGAGCTTCGCGAGCGCGCCGCCGAGCTGCTCGGCGGCCCGGCCGACGACAAGACGGTCCGCCGCGCGCTCGACTCGCTGGCCGCCGAGCATCCCGGCAACGCCACGATCGTCGACCTGGCGAAGGTGACGATGGACGAGGCGACCGCGTTCGTCCGCGACCACGACGTGCTGACCCTGCTCGACGACCCGTTGGTGATCGAGGAGATGCCCGAGTTCGCGCGCGGCGTCGCGGTGGCCTATTGCGACCCGCCGGGCCCGCTGGAGACGGCCGACGTGCCCACGTTCTACTGCATCGCCCCGACCCCGTCGGACTGGTCGCCGGAGCGGGTCGAGTCGTTCTACCGCGAATACAACGACCACATGATCCGCAACTTGACCGTCCACGAGGCGATGCCCGGCCACTTCCTCCAGATTGCTCACTCGCGGCGCTTCCGGGCCGCGACCCGGGTGCGGGCGCTCGGCTGGTCCGGCCCGTTCGTGGAGGGCTGGGCGGTCTACGCCGAGGAGCTGATGGCCAGCCTGGGCTTCGGCGGCCTGCCGATCCGCATCCAGCAGCTGAAGATGCAGTTGCGGATGAGCCTGAACGCCATCATCGACCAGCTGGTCCACTGCGAGGCCATGCCCGAGTCCGAGGCGATGTCGATGATGACCGGTCAGGGCTTCCAGGAGGAGGGCGAGGCGGCCGGCAAGTGGCGGCGGGCGTTGCTGACCTCGACGCAGCTCTCGACTTACTTCGTGGGCTACACCGAGGTCGCGGCGATCGCCGCGGCGCGCCCGTTCGGCGCGACGCCGAAGGCGTGGCACGACGCGATGCTGGCGCACGGCTCACCGCCGCCCCGCCACTTGGCGACGCTTCTCGGGGTCTAGCGCGCCGGCCCGCCGCCCGCCGCCACCCGCGGCGTAGCGCTACGCCCCGGGAAACTTGGCGCGTTTGCTGGTGACCTTGGCGTCGCGCGGGGTGATAAACACGTCCGGGTCGGTCACCTTGTCCGAGTACGCCGTGAGGGCCATGTCCGCGTGCTCGCCCTTGATCGTCGCGCTGAAGCTGGCCAGCGCGCCCTCGTTGGTGACGCACACCGTGAACGCGCTCGCCAGCGTGCCGTCGACTTTGGAGAGTTCGAGACAGTTCGCGTGGCGGCCGGCGACCGTCGTGTCGTGCGGGGTGGCGATCGCGTCCGGGTCGAGGGCCGCGGCGTTCAGCATCGTCTGCGCGGCCTCCGGCGTGACCAGCCTGGTGTCCGCGAGAGCGGCCGCCGCGGCCGGATCCGGATCGCTTTCGGTGCAGGTCGGTGCGGTGTCGCCGGTGCAGCGGATGGTCCCGTGCAGCCCGGTCACAAGCCGGCCGCCGGGATAGATGTAGGCCGTCCGGGTGGGACTCTGCGCCCGCGTGATCGTCGCGCTGCCGTCGCCGCCCACCTGATACGTGGCCGTGTACGTGATTCCCGACCCGGCGGCGAACTGTCCGGCCATCGCCGACGCGAGACCACCCCGGGTGATGCTGGCGGCGCTCGCCTCGTCGATGTCGGTGCATCCCGCGGCACCGGCGATCACCGCCGCGGCCGCGAGGCCGGCTGTCGTCAGGCGCACTACCGAGGGCACGACTGACACCTTGACCGACGCGCGCAAGCCCGCGCAAATCAGTATTCGTCTCGGTCCCGGCCCGTGAACTCACCGCCGAAGGCCGCTCACCCTGCGCAATGCGGCTTCTGTAACGAGTTGCGCCACTGCGGACGGCAAGGTTCTGCACCCTGAGTGCCGGTACGCCCTCAGTGGGGAGTCACCCGTGCGGAACTGTCCGTTTCCCCACGTGCGCCGGGCGGGTCGGTCAGGCTCGCGAGCGGGCGGCCAGCTGGACCTGCATGATGTACCGGCGAATGAGTTTCAACTGATGTTCATCCGACGACTCGAAGACCGCGACCATCTCCACCGACAACGGCCCGCGCCGGGGGATCTGCTGGCGCATCGAGTTCACCTTCGTCGCGAGCGCCGGCAGCTCCACCACCTCGTCGCCGACCTGGATCCGCAGCAGCAGCGAGTCACCCGCATGCACGTCGACGTCGGTGAAATGGGCGCGCACCGACCGCTCGCTCAGGTCGTGCACCGTGCCGCGCGCCGCCAACCCGTCGTCGTGCACCAGATCGATGGGTTCGCCTCCGCCGCCGCGTACGAAATCTCGGCTCTGGACCATCGAGACGTCGCCGGTGAAGTGGATCTCCACCCGGTTCCCGTCGATCGCCACCACGTGGCCGGCCATCGAGTAACGTCCGCGCGGCGCGGCCGCCCAGCGCAACTCCACCGACGAGTTCGCGGGTGGCAACGAGGCCTGGGCCAGCGACAGCGTGATCACCGCGTCGGAGGCGTGCACGACTCGTACCTCGGGCAGCGTTTCGCCGTACGAGGTCATCTCGATGTACGACCCGTCGGCGGGAAGCAAGGGTGCGCTCATAGTGCCCGGGTTATCGGCAGGCGGTGGCCGGGCTTGAGGGTTCCCCCCGAAGAACCTCACAACAACCCTCGCTACGCTCAGTGCCGTGGTCGGCCGCAGGGTCGCGGTCGGTGAACCTGGTCACAGAAGAGGGAGCGACACGACACATGGCCACCATTGAAGCGATCGTCGCGCGCGAGATTCTCGACTCCCGGGGCAACCCGACGGTCGAGGTCGAGGTCGGGCTCGACGACGGTACGGTCGGCCGCGCCGCGGTGCCTTCGGGCGCCTCCACCGGTGCGTTCGAGGCGATCGAGCTGCGTGACGGCGACAAGGGCCGCTACCTGGGCAAAGGCGTCGAGAAGGCAGTTTCGAACGTCGAGGACAAGATCGCCGACGAGCTCGTCGGGTACGAGGCCAGCGAGCAGCGCCTGATCGACCAGAAGATGCTCGACCTGGACGGCACGCCGGACAAGTCCGAGCTGGGCGCGAACGCGATCCTGGGCGTCTCGCTCGCGGTCGCCAAGGCCGCCGCGCTCTCCGCCGAGCTGCCGCTCTTCCGGTACGTGGGCGGCCCCAACGCCGCCGTGCTGCCGGTGCCGATGATGAACATCCTCAACGGCGGCGCGCACGCGGACTCGAACGTCGACGTGCAGGAATTCATGATCGCCCCGATCGGCGCGCCGACCTTCCGCGAGGCGTTGCGCACCGGCGCCGAGGTCTACCACGCGCTCAAGTCGGTGCTGAAGAAGAAGGGCCTGTCCACCGGCCTGGGTGACGAGGGCGGCTTCGCGCCGAACCTGTCCGCCAACGCCGCCGCGCTCGACCTGATCGCCGAGGCCGTGCAGGCCGCCGGCTTCTCGCTGGGCACCGACATCGTGCTGGCCATGGACGTCGCCGCGACGGAGTTTTTCAAGGACGGCTCGTACGTCTTCGAGGGCGCGCCCAAGTCGACCGACGAGATGATCACCTACTACGCGAAGCTCGCCGACGCGTACCCGATCGTCTCCATCGAGGACCCGCTGGCCGAGGAGGACTGGGCCGGCTGGAGCGCGATGACCGGCCAGCTCGGCAACAAGATCCAGATCGTCGGCGACGACCTGTTCGTCACCAACCCGACCCGCATCGGCCGGGGCATCGCCGAGGGCGCCGCCAACGCCGTCCTGGTCAAGGTGAACCAGATCGGCTCGCTCACCGAGACGCTCGACGCCGTCGACCTGGCGCACCGGGCCGGCTTCAAGACGATGATGAGCCACCGTTCCGGCGAGACCGAGGACACCACGATCGCCGACCTGGCCGTCGCGGTCGGCAGCGGCCAGATCAAGACCGGCGCCCCGGCCCGTTCGGACCGCGTCGCCAAGTACAACCAGCTGCTGCGCATCGAGGAGCAGCTGGAAGGCGCCGCCCGGTACGCCGGTGCGGGCGCTTTCCCGCGTTACCGCACCGCGTGAGGCGTACCGGCTAGATCATGGAGTTGTGGCGCCCGCGCGAAGGGGCATAGGTTTCCAGCGGGGCGCCACAGCGTCATGAAGGCAGGGGGAGTTGGCGTGACACAGCGACGCGCACCGAGCGGCCAGGGCCCGGCCCGCCGCCCAGGGACGGGGTCGCGAACCCGCCAGACAAACCCGGTCAGCCGCACACGCCAAAGCCAAACCGTTTCCCGTACGCGGCAACGCCCGGCCCTCTCCCGCCGCACCGTCAACGTCAACCGTGGCGAGACGAAACGCACCACGGCACCGCGACCGAGGGCGCTGACCGGCCGGGCCACCGTCCTGATCGTCGTTTTCGTGGCGCTGGCGCTCGCCTATACGTATCCGCTGCGCGTCTATCTCGCCCAGAAATCGCAGATCGCCCAGTTGGAGGCTGATCAGGCGGCCCAGCGCAAAGCGATCGACGCGAAGACGATCGACCTCCAGAAATGGAAGGACCCGGAATACCTCCGGGCGCAGGCCCGCCAACAGCTCTTCTACGTGGATCCCGGCGACACCCCGTTGACGGTGATTCCCCCCGACCCCGCGGACAAATCCGCGAAGCCCACCGCGCCAGCCCCGGACCGCTGGTACGAAACGCTGTGGAGCAGCGTCGAAGCTGCCGATGCGGAGCAACCGAAATAATGGAAACACCTTCCCCGGCCGACCTCGACATCGTGGCGGCCCAGCTGGGCCGTTCGCCGCGAGCCACCCGCGCGATCGCGCACCGCTGCCCGTGCGGCAATCCCGACGTCGTGGAGACCGCGCCCCGGCTGCCCGACGGCACGCCCTTTCCGACGCTGTTCTATTTGACGTGCCCGCACGCGGTGGCCGCGTGCAGCCGCCTGGAATCGGCCGGCGTCATGCGCGACATGCAGGACCGCCTTTCCACCGATCCGGAGCTGGCCGCGCAATACGAAAAGGCGTACGAGGACTATCTGTCCCGTCGCAAGGCCATCGAGGACGTCCCGGAAATCGCGCACGTCGCCGCCGGCGGCATGCCTAATCGGGTGAAATGCCTGCACGTCCAGTTGGGCCACGCGCTGGCCGTGGGCCGGGGCGTGAATCCGTTCGGCGACGAGGTCCGCGACGCCATCGAGCCTTGGTGGGCCGACGGCCCGTGCGTGCCCCGGCAGCCCGCCGATGCCGCGCCCGCGAAGGCCCCCTCGCCCGCCGCCTTTCCCTCGCCCGCCCCTTCGGACAAAGAGGGCGAATAGGTGGAAATCCGGCGCGCCCGCACCGCGGACATCAAGGCGATTCGGCAGCTCGTCGACGCGTACACCGATGATCGCCGCCTCCTCAGCAAGGCGACTGTCACCCTGTACGAGTCGGTGCAGGAGTTCTGGGTCGCGGACGACGGCGGCGCGATCCTCGGCTGCGGCGCCCTGCACGTGATGTGGGAGGACCTGGCCGAGATCCGGACGGTCGCGGTCGACCCACGTCATCGCGGCCGCAAGATCGGTCACCAGATCGTCGACCGGCTGCTCGGCGTGGCGCGCGAGATCGGCGTGTCGCGCGTGTTCTGCCTGACCTTCGAGACCCGGTTCTTCGGCTCGTTCGGGTTCACCGAGATCGACGGCGCGCCCGTGCCGCACGCCGTCTACGAGCAACTCCTCCGGTCGTACGACGAAGGTGTCGCCGAATTCCTCGACCTCGAACGCGTCAAGCCCAACACCCTGGGGAACACGAGAATGCTGCTGCACCTATGAGAGTCGCGGCGATCGACTGCGGGACCAACTCGATCCGCCTGCTCATCGCGGACATTTCGGACGGCCGGCTCACCGAGGTCAGCCGCCGCATGGAGATCGTCCGCCTCGGCGAGGGCGTCGACCGCACCGGCCGGCTCTCCGACGCGGCGCTGGCACGAACAAAAAAGGCCCTGCTCGCGTACGCCTCGGAGATAGCCGACTCGCACGTCGAGTCGATCCGCATGTGCGCCACCTCGGCCTCCCGCGACGCCTCGAACGCGCAGGAGTTCCGCGACATGGTCCGCGGCGTGCTCGGCGTGGACCCCGAGGTGATCACCGGCGACGAGGAGGCACGGCTGTCCTTCACCGGCGCGGTCGCCGGCCTGAGCGCGCAGCCGCCCTATCTGATCGTCGACATCGGCGGCGGCTCGACCGAGTTCGTCACCGGCGACGCGGGCGTCGACCATGCGATCTCGGTGGACATCGGCTGCGTCCGGATGACCGAGCGTCACCTGCATGCGGATCCGCCGGCCACCGCCGAGATCGAGGCGGCCACCCGCGACATCATGGACGCGGTCGACCGGGCGCTGGCCGCCGTGCCCGGCCGGTCGGCGTCGACTTTGGTCGGGCTGGCCGGGACGGTCACCACGGTCACGGCGCTCGCATTGGACCTTCCCGAGTACGACGCGGACCGCATCCACCACGCGAAAGTCTCCTACGACGCGGTGGCGAAGGTGACCGGCGAACTCCTCGACATGACCCTCGAGCAACGGCGCGCCCTGCCGGTGATGCATCCCGGCCGGGCCGACGTGATCGGGGCGGGCGCGCTGATCCTGCGCATCGTGATGGAGCGTTCGGGCCGCCCGTTCCTGATCGCCTCGGAACACGACATTCTCGACGGAATCGCCTACTCACAGGCCTGATCCGCGCGGGTGACGGGGTCGCTCGGGCCGCGGCCGGTCGCTAATCTGCATCCGCGACCGGCCGACGGCGAAAGGAACCCTCGTGACAAACCCGGTTCCCCCTCCCGACGACAGGTATCCGCCGCGCCGTCAAGGCGGCTACCCACCGCCCGGCCAAGCTCCCTACGCGCCGCCCGCGCAAGGCCAACCGCAATATCCCGCTCCGGGCCAATGGCAACCCCCATATCCAGCGCAACCCGCGTATCCAGGGCAGCCTCAATACGCCGCGCCCGGGCAGCCTTACTACGCCCCGCCTGAATACGCCGCGCCTGGACAGCCCCAATACGCCCCGCCCGGACCGGCCCAGCCGCCGTACCCGCCCGAGGCCGGCCAGCCCACCTACCCCGTCGAGAAGAAGAAGGGCCGCCGCCTCCTGATCGTCGCCCTCTTCGTGCTCGTCCTCGTCGTCATCGGCGGCCTCCGCTACGCCCTGACCAGCCACGGGGACGCCACCAAGGACGCCAAGGCCGGCGACTGCCTCTCCGCCGCCAAGAACCCGACCCCGGGCCAGACCACCAAGACCTCGGCCGACGTCGTGGACTGCGGTTCCACCGACGCCAAATTCACCGTGGTCGCCCGCGTCGACGGCGAGAACGACGTCGAAAGCGACGCCTGCACCAAATACTTCAAGGCCGGCGAAAACTTCTTCGTCTACGCGAGCAAGGGCGGCGGCACCGACTACCTTCTCTGCCTCCGGCCCACCACCTGATCGGCCCGGCCGCGCGAGTGCCATGCTGCATTGGTGAGTCTGGGGGAGTCGCCCGTCCGTACGGCCGCGGAAGTCATATCAACCGCCGCCGCCGCGCCATCGCTCGCCGTGTTGGACCAGCACATCACGGATTGTTTCGCCTGCCCGCGCCTGGTCACCTGGCGTGCGGAGGTCGCCCGGGTCAAACGCGCCGCCTTCAAGGACCAGGAGTATTGGGGACGCCCGCTACCCGGCTTCGGCCCGGACGACGCCGAGATCGGCATTCTCGGCCTCGCACCCGCCGCGCACGGCGGCAACCGCACCGGCCGGATCTTCACCGGCGATCGGTCCGGTGACGTCCTGTTCGCCGCCCTCTACCGTGCCGGCCTGGCCAATCAGCCGACCAGCGTCGACGCCGGCGACGGCCTGGCGACCAAGAACACCCGGATCTTCGCCGCGGTCCGGTGCGCCCCGCCCGACAACAAGCCGCTGCCGGAGGAGCGCGACAACTGTGCCCCGTGGCTGCATCGCGAGATAGATCTCATCCGCCCCAGCCTCAAGGTCGTCATCGCGCTCGGTGCGTTCGCGTGGCAGGCGTGGTGGCCCGCCATGACCGCCGTCTACGGCGTGAAACCGCCGGTACCCAGGCCGAAGTTCGGGCACGGCGCCGAGGTCAGCCTTCCGGGCGTCCCCCACCTGGTGGGGTGTTTCCACGTCAGCCAGCAGAACACTTTCACCGGACGGCTGACCCCGCAAATGCTCGACGCGGTGTTCGCCCGTGCGAAGGTTTTGTCGGGCCTGGCATGATGCGCGTGAACCGAAAACCCCGGAGCTCACTCTGATGGATCTCGCCGCAGTGCGCCGCTGGTGGCCTCTCGCCGCTGTGCTCGCGCTGCTCTTCTGCACCGCCATCGCCGCGACCAGGTCGGCGCCGCAGCTCGACCAGGTCGCCGGCGACGAGGCACCGCCTACCCTGGCGCCGCTCGTGCCCACCCGGCCGAGCGCCACCGCGGCCGGCGACGGGCAGGGGCCGGTGCCCGAGGCGGCCAAGGGACTGCCCCACTGGGTCGGCACCGCCGCTCTGGTCGCCCTCGCCGTGGTCGTCCTGCTGATCCTCGGCCTGGCGATCTTCGCGCTGGTCCGCGACCAGTTGAAGCGGCGGGCCCGCCAGACCGGGCGGGTGAAGCACCAGGCCAAGCACCAGCCGCGTACGGCCGAGGAATTGGTTGCCGCCCTCGACGCCGGCCTGGTCGAACTGTCCGACACCGATCGTGACCCGCGCCGCGCGGTGATCGCCTGCTGGGTGCGGCTGGAGCAGGCCGCGGCCGCCGCCGGAACGCCGCGGCACCCCGGCGACAGCCCCACCGACCTGGTCGGACGCCTGCTCAACGAGCAGCAGGTCGACGCGCGCGTGCTGGCCGCGCTGCTCGAGGTCTACCGCCAGGCCCGGTACGCGACGCACACCGTCGACAACCAGATGCGGCAGCAGGCGCGTTCGGCGCTGGAGAGCCTGCGCGCCGACCTGGGGGCGGTGGCAGCCGCATGAGCCTCGACGATCTGTTCAGCGCCGAGCCCGAGGAGCGCCGCCCGAAGAAAGAGGAGAAGGGCCCGAAGAGGCGATCGTGGGCCGTCTGGGTGCTGCTGAACGTCGCCCTGGTCGCCGCCGCCACCGTGGTGACCATGGCCGCCCTGAAGGCCGGTCACTACCACGTCTCGGTCGTGATCGTGGTCGCCGCCTTCGTCGGCCTGCGGCTCATCATGCTGGCCGTCGGCCTGGTGAAGGCACCCCCGCGCCCGCGCCGGCGCGATCTCGAGGCGAACGACCCGGACGGCCCGGGCGCCGATGCCCTCAAAGATGCCGTACGCCGGTGGGAGCGCACACTGGACCGGGCGCAATCGGACGCGGATCTATATTCGCGTAACGTGCTGCCGGTGCTGGCCGAGCTGACCGACGAACGGCTGCGGTTGCGTCACGGGATCACCCGGGCATCCGACCCGCGCCGTGCTCGCGAGCTCCTCGGTGACCCGCTCTGGGCGGCTCTGCACGACCGTGGCCGGCGTACGCCGAAGACCCGTGAGCTGGAAACCTACGTGGAAGCGTTGGAGCGACTGTGAGCGATAGTGCCCTTCCCCCGTACGAGGTGGGCAGGTTGGCCGGTGCCGTCCTGGATTCGGTCGGCAGCGTGTTGGTGGGCAAACGCGACTCGCTGGAACTGGTCCTGGCCGGGATCCTGGCGGGTGGCCACGTGCTGCTGGAGGATCTCCCCGGCCTCGGCAAGACGCTGACCGCGAGATCGTTCGCGCAGGCGCTCGGCCTCGACTTCCGGCGTCTTCAGTTCACTCCGGACCTGCTGCCCGCCGACGTCACCGGCTCCTTCCTGTACGACCAGCGCAAGGGCGACTTCGCGTTCCGGGCCGGTCCGGTGTTCACCAACATGCTGCTGGCCGACGAGATCAACCGGACGCCGCCGAAGACCCAGGCCGCGCTGCTCGAGGCGATGCAGGAGAAGCAGGTCTCGGTCGAGGGCGTCACCTACCGACTGGACCCGCCGTTCCACGTGCTCGCCACCGCCAACCCGATCGAGTACGAGGGCACGTACCCGCTGCCCGAGGCCCAGCTCGACCGGTTCCTGCTGCGCGTCTCCTTCGGATATCCGACCGCCGACGAAGAGTTCGACGTGCTGCGGCGGCGCATGACCCGCCGGCAGGAGGAGACGTTCCTGCAGCCGGTGGTGAACGCCCAGACGCTGCAGTCGATGCAGGCCGCGCTGGAGTCGATCACCGTCGAGGACTCGATCGTCCGGTACATCGTGTCGCTCGCCGCGGCCACCCGCGAGCATCCGTCGGTGCTGGTGGGCTCATCGCCGCGTGGCTCGCTCGCGCTGCTGCTGCTGGCCCGCGCCCGGGCCGCGATGACCGGCCGCGACTTCGTGGTGCCGGAGGACGTGAAGGACGTCGCCGTGCCCGCCCTCGCGCACCGGATCACGCTGCGCCCGGAGATGTGGCTGCGCCGCGTCGACCCGGCCTTCGTGGTCCAGGAGGTGCTTGCCGGGACTCCGGCGCCGGCGAGCGGGGCACTTCCCACGTACGCCAGTGGAACCAGCCAGGCGTGAGACTGCGCAACGCCGTACCGCCCGGCGAGGCGGGTGAGCGGCCCGAGAAGACCTGGGTGCCGACCCGGGCGCTCGGGCGGTCGGTGCTGCTCACCGGCCTGCTGCTGGTGCTCGGCGTGGCCCTGGGCCGGGTCGATCTGGTGCTGCTGGCCGCGCCGTTCGCGATCGGGGCGGCGATCGGGCTGCGCCGGATGCCGACGTCGGTGCCGGAGCTGACCATCGACGCGGACGAGGAGCATCTCGTCGAGGGCGGTCACGTCCAGGCCAACGTCACCGTGAGCAACCCCGACATCATCCCGTACGACCTGGTGGTCGTTCGCACCCGCACCTCGCGCTGGCTGAAGCTGGAACACGCCGACCGTCCCTTCGCGATCACCGTGCCGTCCGACGGCTGGGCCGCGGTGGATCTGCCCGGCGACGCGCTGCGCTGGGGACGCCAGGAGGTGGGCCCGGCGGCCGCCCGGGTCGCGGCCTGCGGCGGGCTGCTGGCCTGCCGCCCGGTCGTGATGCCGCCGCGGGCCGTCCGGGTCTACCCGGTGACCGAGCCGTTCAACGCCATCGAGGCGATGCCGGCCGCCGCCGGCCTGGTCGGCAACCATCGCTCCCGGCGCATGGGCGAGGGCGGCGAGCTTGCGGGTGTACGCCCGTTCGCGCCCGGCGACCGGCTGCGGCGCATCGACTGGCGGGTCTCGCTGCGCACTCGCGATCTGCACGTCGCGTCCACGTTGTCCGACCGCGACGCCGAGGTCCTGCTGCTGCTCGACGTGCTCGGCGAGGTCGGCCTCTCCGGCGGCGTCGCGGGCAGCGCGTCGGTGCTGGACACCACGGTCCGGGCCGCGGCCGCGATCGCCGAGCACTACTTGCAGCGCGGTGACCGGGTGTCACTGCTCGAACACGGTGCGACCGCGCGCCGCCTGCGCCCGGCCACCGGCCGCCGGCAGTACCTGCGCGTCCTGGAATGGCTTCTCGACGTACGCCCCGACCCCGTCGAGTGGGACACCGACGAAAGCGTGTTCGGTGTCCACCACGTCTCGTCGGACGCGCTCGTCATGGTCCTCTCCCCGTTGATCGACCCGCGGGCCGCGGACATGCTCGCCCACCTGACCCAGTCCGGCCGTTACGTGGTCGCGGTGGACACCCTGCCCGAGGGTGCGGCCCCGGCCGGCACCGGCCCGCTGAGCCCGCTGGCGACCCGGCTCTGGCGCCTGGAACGCGAGAACGTGCTCGGCCGCCTCCGTGAACACGGCGTACCGGTGGTGGCCTGGGCCGGCGCCGGCAGCCTCGACCTGGTCCTGCGCGACGTGGCCCGGATGGCCGCGGCGCCCCGGGGGTGAAAATGATCAAATTCGTCAGTCGCTCGAAGCAGGTGGTCGCCCGCGCCACCGTGCTGCCGTTCCTGGTCCGCATCGGCATCGCGGTCAGCGGCCTGGTCGCCGTCTACGTGGCATGGCCCCTGGACATCGCCAGCGGCCCGTACGGCGCCCTTCTCGGCCTGTCGGCCCTTTACCCCGCGGTGGCGCCACGTGGGCGGGCGGCGACCCTCGCGGCGCTGGTCGTGGTGGCCGGCTGGCTGGTCGACACGGTCGGGTTCGACGCCAGGGTGGCGCTGTGGCGGGTGCTGACCATCGCCACCACCCTCTACCTGGGACACACGCTGACCGCGCTGGCCGCCGTGCTGCCGTACGACGCCGTGGTAAACCTGGACGTGGTCGGCACCTGGCTGGCCCGCGCGCTCGTCGTCGTGCTGATCTCGGCGGTTCTCACCGTGGTCGCCCTCGGCCTGGCCACCGACCTGGCCGGCGATGCGTTCCTCATCGCCACGCTGGCCGGTCTCGCCGGGGCGGTCGGCGCGACGCTGCTGCTCGCCCGCCTGATCCGAAGAGCCTGAAATCTCACGGAAATCTCCGCTTCACAGTACTTGACAACGAGACTTTGGCGTACATCACATGTGCGAGCATGAACCTTGCGGGGTCGCCACAATGGCTAAGTGAAACCGCAGCGCATTGTTGTAGTAGGAGCAGGTCACGTGGGGCTTTACGCCGCACTGCGCCTGTCGAAGAAGCTCAACCGGCGCCGGGCCGAGGTGGTCGTCGTCGACCCCCAACCGCACATGACGTACCAGCCGTTCCTTCCCGAAGCCGCAGCGGGCAACATCTCGTCGCGGCACGCGGTCGTCCCGCTCCGGCGGGCACTGAAGAACTGCCGGATCGTCTCGGGCGAGGTCACCCGGGTTGAGCACGCGCGCAAGACGGTCACCATTCAGCCGATCGACGGCCCGTCCACCGAGATGGCCTACGACCACATCATCGTGGCGCCGGGGTCCGTCTCGCGGACGCTGCCCATTCCCGGGCTGCGCGAGCGCGGCATCGGGTTCAAGACGATCGGTGAGGCCATCTACCTGCGCAACCATGTACTGGACCGGCTCGACGTTGCGGCGGTCACCCCGGATCCGGCGGTGCGCAAAGCATCGCTCACCTTTGTTTTCGTCGGTGGCGGCTACGCCGGCATCGAAGCGCTCGCGGAGATGGAAGACGTCGTCCGCGACGCGCTGAAGTACTACTCCGACCTCGACCCGTCCGAGGTACGGTTCGTGCTCGTCGAGGCGACCAACCGGATCCTGCCGGAGGTCGGCCCCGACATGGGCGCGTACGCCGCGCTGCAACTCGACGAACGCGGGATCGAGCTGCGGCTCGGCACCCGGCTGGAGTCCTGTGTCGACGGCCAGATCGTGCTGTCCGACGGCGAGCGGTTCCGCGCCGAGACTTTGGTGTGGACGGCCGGGGTCAAGCCGTCGCCCCTGCTGGACCGGACCGACCTGCCGCAGGGTGACCGTGGTCACCTGACGGCGCTGCCCACGCTGCAGGTAGTCGACGGCAACCGCGTGCTCGACGGCGCGTGGACGGCCGGTGACTCCGCGCAGGTGCCCGACCTGGCCAACCCCGGAGCGTTCTGCTCGCCGAGCGCGCAGCACGCGGTGCGGCAGGCGAAGGTGATGGCGGACAACATCCGGCAGGTCATCATCGGTGGCGCGCCCAAGGATTACCGCCACAAGTACGTCGGCAGCGTCGCCAGCCTCGGGCTCTACAAGGGCGTGGCGCACGTCTACGGGGTGAAGGTGAAGGGCTTCCCCGCGTGGTTCATGCACCGTTCGTACCACATGAGCCGAATCCCATCGTTCAACCGGAAAGTCCGGGTTATCGCAGACTGGACCTTGGCATTCATGCTGCGACGCGAGACTGTTGCACTGGGACAGCTGCACACCCCGCGCGAAGAATTCACGCACGTGACCCCGCCGACCGAGCATTCGGCCGATCGCACCCCCGTCGGAGCGGGTGTCCGCGGTTAGCACCGATGCCTGATTCCACCGCCCGGGCGGCAACATATACGGTGTTCACCACAACCCTGCCCGGGTGGTGGAACGGCAGACACGGTCGCCTTAAAAGCGACTGCCTCAAGCAGGCGTGCGGGTTCGAGACCCGCCCCGGGCACTGTATTTAATTCGCTCGATCGCTCATGCGGCGCTGGAAGTTGATGAGTTCAGGCTCCCCCGACGACGGCTTCGCCGGCGGCGGGGGAGCCTGAACTCATCAACGCGCCAATTCGCTCCTCGCTGGGGGCCTTCGGCCAGCGGTTATCGACGTTTGCCTTCGGCGAGAGCGCCCCGCCTGACTTGGCGCTGTCGCCGCCGTGCCCTTCGGTAAACGGGCGGTCTGCCTGGCTTGGTGCGGTTGGCGCCGTGGCCTTCGGTAAACCGGTGGCTCGCCTGGCTTGGTGCGGTTGTCGCCGTGCCCTTCGGCAAAGCTGCCCCGCCTGACTTCGCGCAGTTGCCGCCCTGGCCGCCGAAGCGCCCTTTTCTCAAGTCGAGCCCCTCTTTCCCTGTCCGACATTTCGAAAATTTCGGTGTTTGTGATTTGGGGCTTGCTGGTGGGGCTGGGGGGTGGGGTGGTCGTTGAGTTTTCAGGGTCCTCACAGGCTGCGGGGACTTTCGTGATCAGGTTGTCCGGTTAATCTAGATGGGCGCCTAATCAACCTCGAGGAGGCTGGACGCAGTGAAGACAAACAATCCGGTGCTCTCGCGCCTGGGGCAGGCGGCCCAGCGTGAGCGTGGGGCCGGGTATGGGGCTTATGGCCCCGCCGGCTACGCGGATCAGGGGCAGCCGTACCCGACCGCCGCCGGATATCCGACGTCGCCACCGGCCGTCCGGCCGATGTCGATCGACGACGTCGTGGTCAAGACGGTGGTGCTGCTCGGCATCACCGGTATCTCGGCGATCGTCGCGTGGAACGTCATTCCCAACACGCTGTCGGCCGCGGCCTGGATCGGTGCGGCGCTCGTCGGCCTCGTGCTGGGGTTCATCATCTCGTTCTCGCGCATGGCCAACCCGGCGCTCGTCGTCGTCTACGCCGTGGTCGAGGGCATCTTCGTCGGCATGGTCAGCAAGACCTACCAGGAGTTCCTGGGCTATGACGGGATCATCCTGCAGGCGGTGGTCGCCACCTTCGGCGTCTTCTTCCTGATGGCCGTGCTGTATCGGGCTCGGGTCATCCGGGCGACGCCGAAGTTCACCCGCGGCCTCATCGCGGTCATCGGCGGCCTCTTCGCCGTCATGCTGATCAACCTGGTTCTCTCGCTGTTCGGCGTCAACACCGGACTGCGCGACAACGGCCCGCTGGGATACATCTTCAGCCTGGTCTGCATCGTCGTGGCTGCGCTGAGTTTCATTCTCAGCTTCAACGAGATCGAAGAGGGCGTGCGGATGGGCCTGCCCGCGCGCTATTCGTGGACGGCCGCGTTCGGCATCCTGGTCAGCCTCATCTGGCTGTACTTGGAGGTTCTGCGCCTGCTGAGTTTCCTGCAAGGCGACGACTAGCTCCACCAGCTTGGCGCCCGGTCCGACTCCCCGCGGGCCGGGCGCCTTTTTGCGTCCGCGCAGAATAGTCAGGTGACCGATTTCGCCACCTCGACCGACCGGTTGCTCACCCAGGTCCGGCATTGGGAGCAGCCGCGCTGGTCCGCCAACGGCCGCGGCGACCGGGTCTACGCCCTGGTGCAGCTGCTGGCCGATCTCGCCGCCGACGCCGAGGGCCGGCCGCGCCGCCCGGTGCCGCGCGAGCACGACATGATCCTGCCCGATCAGATCCGCGTGATGGCCGACGACCTGCTGGCGACGGCCGCGCCGGACCAGCTCGGCGAGGCCACGGCTGCGGTGGACGCCGTACGGGAAAAGCTTTAGAAAGGGCTCCGCCGAGCCCGGCCGCTCGTGGCAGGCCGGACCCGGCGGAAATCTGGGGAGCGCTCAGCTCAGCCGCTCGACCACCATCGCCATGCCCTGGCCGCCGCCGACGCACATGGTCTCCAGGCCGATGCTCTTGTCGTGCCACTCCAGCGAGTTGAGCAGCGTGCCGGTGATGCGGGCGCCGGTCATCCCGAACGGGTGGCCCACAGCGATCGCGCCGCCGTTCACGTTCAGCTTCTCGATCGGGATTCGCAGGTCCTGGTACGAGGGGATGACCTGGGCCGCGAACGCCTCGTTGATCTCCACTAGGTCGATGTCGTCGATGGTCATGCCGGCCCGGCCCAGCGCCTGCCGGGAGGCCTCCACCGGGCCCAGGCCCATGATCTCGGGGCTGAGCGCGGTGACGCCGGTCGAGACGATCCGGGCCAGCGGCGTGATGCCCAGCTCGCGCGCCTTCGTGTCGCTCATGACGACCACCGCGGCGGCGCCGTCGTTCAGCGGGCAGCAGTTGCCGGCGGTGACCCGGCCGTCGGGGCGGAACACCGGCTTGAGGCCCGCGACGCCGTCCATGGTGACGCCGGGACGGGGGCCGTCGTCGGCCGAGACCACGGTGCCGTCGGGGAGCGTCACCGGGGTGATCTCGCGCTGCCAGAAGCCGTCGGCCAGGGCCTTCTCGGCGAGGTTCTGGCTGCGGACGCCGAACTCGTCCATCTCCCGGCGCGAGACGCCCTTGAGCTGCGCCAGGTTTTCGGCGGTCTGTCCCATTGCCTGGTAGATATCCGGCAGGAGCCCGTCGGCGCGCGGGTCGTGCCACACCTGGCCGCCCTCGGCGAAGCGAGCCGTCCGGGCACGGGCCTCGTCGAACTGCGGGTTCTCCCAGCCGCCGCCGACGAGCTCGCGTGCCTCCTTCGGCAGACCGTCCGAGTTTCCCCGGGCGTACCGGGAAACGGTCTCGACACCGGCCGAGAGGAAGATGTCGCCCTCGCCCGCCTTGATGGCGTGGAACGCCATGCGGGTCGTCTGCAGCGAGGAGGCGCAGTACCGCGTGATGGTGGCGCCCGGCAGGCCGTCCAGGCCGAGCTTGGTGGCGACCACGCGAGCCATGTTGAACCCCTGCTCACCGCCGGGGAGGCCGCAGCCGAGGTAGAGATCCTCGATCAGGGTGCGGTCGAGCTGCGGGACCTTGGCGAGCGCCGCATCGATGATCGTTGTGACGAGATCGTCGGGGCGCAGGTCGCGTAACGAGCCTTTGGCGGCGCGTCCGATGGGGGAACGGGCGGTGGCGACGATGACGGCTTCCGGCATGCGCCCCACGTTAACCGGTCGGTAACATGCATCGGAAGTGCCAATAATTCACACGCCGCTCATGGCCGCCTTGGCGACCGCGGGATAGAGCGCGTGGGCCCACACGCGATAGCCGTCCGCCGATGGGTGGAAGCCGTCGTAGCAGAGCGTTCCGGCGTCCGCGCGGAACACCGCGCCGGTCTCCTCGGCCAGGTCGACCACCACGCCGCCGGCCGCGAGCACCGCCCGGGCCTGCGCCTTCGCCATCCGGCGGCCCATTAACCCGGCGATCTGGCGTAGCGGCGGCGCGATCGCCCGCATCGCGCCCAGGTCGGGGCACGTGCCCACCACGACCCGCACACCGGCGTCGCGCAGCCGCCGGACCGCCTGGCCCAGCTGGGACGCGGACTCCTCGGGGCTGCGCATGCTGGTCGCGTCGTGCGCGCCGATCAGCACGACCGCCACGTCCGGCCGGTCGCCGAGCAGCGCGCGGGCCACCTGGGTGGCCAGGTCGGAGGATCGGGAGCCGGCCACGCCGACGCTGGAGAGCAGCACGTGCCGCTCGCCGGTGTCCGCCGTGCCCTCGGCCAGCAGCCGGGCGAGCTGGCCGCCGACGGTCTCGGACAGCCACTCGACCCCGACGCCGATCGCGCCGGAGTCGCCGAGCAGAACCAGGCGCACGGTGGGCGCGGAGATCTTGCCCATCGAGGTCCGCAGCGCGAGACCCATGGTCGGCTTGGCGTAGCGGCGTGCCTTCGCGGCGAGCACCTCGCCCGCCACGAGCGCGAACCCGCCCACCACGCCGGCGACCAGGCCGGTGGCCGCCGCCTTGCCGATCCGTGCGTTCAGCCCGGCCATTCCTCGCCTCCCTGCGGGGTCCTGCGTCATTGATCCTCTGGTGTCCACCCTACGGCCCCGCCGGTGGAGCGGCCGCTGGGAACGGTGGTAGCCGGAGCCGACGGCGCCGCCGGCCGGTGCCCGAACCAGAATCGGGGCTCGCCGAACCAAGGGTGCCGGCGCAGTACGGCCCAGCGCCCGGCCGGACCGCGTTCACGCCCGCCGACCTTGGTCGCGCTGACCTCGGTGCCGGCCGCGCGGACCGCCTCCTGCGCGGCCTCGGCCAGCGTGCGGACGCCCTCGGTGCCCTTCAGCGCCGGGCGGTCGTCCTCGCCGAGCGTGGCGAGCAGCGTCGGCAGCACCACCGCGGCGGCGCGAGCGTAGCCCTCGGCGGACGGGTGGAAACGGTCGGAGCCGAACATGCGTACCGGATCGGCCTCGAACATCGGGCCGACCAGGTTACCCAGCGACACCGTGGCGCCGCCGGCCTCGACCACCGCGACGGTCTGCGCCTCGGCGAGCTCGCGGCTCCACTGGCGGACCATCCAGCGCAGCGGCGCCTTGATCGGCCGGATCGTGCCGATGTCGGGGCAGGTGCCGACCACGACCTTGCAGCCGGTCTCGCGCAGCCGCCGGACCGCCTCGGCCAGGTGACGCACCGCCCCGGCCCGATCCATGGCGTGCGTGACGTCGTTGGCGCCGATGAAGATCACCGCCACGTCGGGCTGATATTCAAGGGCGGCGTCCACCTGGTACGGCAGGCCGGTCGACATGGAACCGACCACGGCCACTCGATGCAGCCGGACCGGTTTCTTGAGCCGCCGGCAGACGCCGGTGGCGAGCAGGGCGCCCGGGGTCTCGCGGGGACGGTGTACGCCGTAGCCCGCGGCCAGCGAGTCGCCGATGATGACCATGTTGATGACCTTGCCGCCGAACTTGGCGCCGTACATGCCGTCGCCCCGTGGCGGTGGCGCCTCGGCCATCGGAATGATGCGCCGGGCGTCGGCCGCCTGGCGCATCAGTAACCCAGCCGACAGCGCGGTGATCGCGGCCGCGGCCCCCGTGACGCCGCCGATGATCTGGCCGGCCAGTTTGATCCGGCGCCAGTCGTCGGCGGTGATCTCGATCGTGCTCACGTAACCCTCGCTGTCGCTCCGTGAAGATCTGTCGCTCCGTGAAGATCCAAAACAGTCTGGGAATTCGAGGCTAACGCGCTGACGCGATGAGCAATCATGGCGCGCCCAAGTCATGCTGGAGTTGCGGAGAGGGGAACAACATGGCGAAAACGCTCAAACGTACGGCTGCTTTTACTGCTCTAGCACGTGCTTTGATGTCCGGTGCCCGAGGCGGACCATCGCTGAGCAGGCGACTCGCGGCGCTGCCCCGCATGATGAAGGCCACAGCACGTGGTGAATATGACGGCGGTAAACGTGTGCTGGCCATGGCGGCCGCCGCAGCGTACGTGATCTCCCCGGTCGACTTCATCCCGGAGGCGGTTTTTCTGGTCTTCGGTCTCGTCGACGACGCCGTGATGATCACCTGGCTGGCCGGTGCCGTGCTGTCCGAGACGACACGCTTCCTGGAGTGGGAGAAGCAGCGGGCCCGCGTGGTCGTAGGCTGAGGTGTGCGTTATTACGACAACGTCGTCGAGATCATCGGCAACACGCCCCTGGTCAAGCTGAACCAGGTCACCGCGGGCATCCGTGCCACGGTGCTGGCAAAGGTCGAGTACTTCAACCCCGGCGGGTCGGTCAAGGACCGGATAGCCCTGCGGATGGTGGAGGACGCGGAGAAGGCCGGCCTGCTTCAGCCGGGCGGCGTGATCGTCGAGCCGACGAGCGGCAACACCGGGGTCGGACTGGCCCTGGTGGCCCAGCAGCGTGGTTATCGGTGCATCTTCGTGTGCCCGGACAAGGTCAGTGAGGACAAGCAGAACGTCCTACGGGCGTACGGGGCGGAGGTTGTGGTCTGTCCGACGGCCGTGGCCCCGGAAGACCCGCGCTCGTATTACAACGTCTCCGACCGGCTGGCCCGTGAGGTTCCCGGCGCGTGGAAGCCCGACCAGTACAGCAACCTGGCCAACCCGCGCTCGCACTACGAGGACACCGGCCCCGAGCTGTGGAAGCAGACCGACGGGCGGATCACCCACTTCGTCGCGGGCGTCGGCACCGGCGGCACCATCACCGGCGTCGGGCGCTACCTCAAGGAGCAGGGCCCGGTCCGGATCATCGGCGCCGACCCGGAGGGCTCGGTCTACTCGGGCGGCACCGGCCGGCCCTACCTGGTCGAGGGCGTCGGCGAGGACTTCTGGCCCACCACGTACGACCGGGCGATCGCCGACGAGGTGATCGAGGTGTCCGACTCCGACTCGTTCGAGATGACCCGTCGCCTGGCCCGCGAGGAGGGTCTGCTGGTCGGCGGCTCGTGCGGGATGGCCGTGGTGGCGGCGCTCGAGGTGGCGCGCCGGGCCGGGCCGGACGACGTCGTGGTCGTCCTGCTGCCGGACGGCGGTCGTGGGTACCTGTCGAAGATCTTCAACGACGACTGGATGGCGCGCTACGGCTTCCTGCGCACCGGCGAGGGCGAGCCGAGCGTGGCCGACGCCCTGGCGGGCAAGGACGGCCGGATGCCACCGCTGGTCCACGTCCACCCGACCGAGACGGTTCGCGACGCGATCGACTACATGCGCGAGTACGGCATCTCACAGCTGCCCGTCCTCAAGGCCGAGCCGCCCGTGGTCACCGGTGAGGTGGCCGGCTCGATAGCGGAGAAGGCGTTGCTGGACGCGCTGTTCAGCGGCCAGGCCCACCTGCACGACACGATCGAGCGCCACATGGGGCCGTCGCTGCCGGTGATCGGCGGGGGCCAGCCGGTCAGCGAGGCGGTGGCGCTGCTGGAGAAGGCGGACGCGGCCATGGTGCTGATCGACGGCAAGCCTGCGGGCGTGCTGACCAGGCAGGACCTGCTGGCCCACGTGGTCTGAGTCCGATTTGCCGGGTCCGGCCTGCTCACCGCGGCCGGGCTCGGCCCTTGCGCGAGCTCAGCGCAGGTGCGCGACCGCTTCCCAGCGCGGGTCGGGGGAGACGGTCATCCGGATCCGGCCGTCCGGCCAGGTCGCGATGACCGGCTCCAGCGCGTGCGCGGCGGCCCGCCGGTCGGTGTAGAGGTGCGTGGTGCGTACGCCGTCGCAGGTCTCGTGCGCCACCACCACGGCGCCGTCGGCGAACTCGGTGATCCGGTCCTCGAGGGCGTACAACGCGGGAAACGCGTCCTGCGCCGGGAAGCCGTTCTCGTCCCGCAGCCGGTACGGCACGTCGACCCGGATGTGCAGGTCGCAGCCCGGCCAGCGGGCCGGCTTCAGCGGCACCTGGGCCAGCGCCACCAGCGGCTTGCCGCGCCGGGTGCCGGTCAGCGTGCCCCAGCGTTCGGTGCCGTCCTGCGGTGCCATGCCGGCCACGACGTTGGCCAGCTCCCCGCCGGTCAGGTCGGGCCCAGGGCGGCTGACCGCGGCGATCTCGCCCACCCAGATCTCCACCGCGTCCTCGCCGAGCAGCCAATCCAAGGTCAAGAACGCGACCTGCGTACGGGACTGCTCGGTCATCGCGGCGAACTCCGGATGCCAGACCCGGACATGTACGGCGAGGGTGGCCTCGTCCGGGATGGCGTCGAAGCGGGCGTCGGTGAGCGCGAGCCGGTGCCCGTCGATCTGCAGGACGCCGGCCAGCGCGGACGGGTTTCCGGGGCGGGCCGCCGCGTAGGCGAAGATCACGTCGGGTTCGGGGGAGGCCCGCCGCCACCGCTCGGCGAGTGACCGCAGGGCCGGATCGCCGCCCGAGGTCACCACCAGCACGTGGGTGGACTCGGAGCCGGTGGTGAACTCCCACTGCAGCCCCGGGTGGATCGCCGAGACCAGAGCCGTGAGCTCGGCCGCCAAGCGATCGTCCGGAACCCCGCTGATCATCTTCTCGGCACGCGGGCGCGCCGCCTCCCACCACGTCCAGAAGGCCGTGATGGCGGCGGCTTTGGACCGCCTCCGGAAGATCATTAGCGGACAGTACTCCGGTCGTCTCGTCAGTCCAATTCGGCGGGAACGGTCACCACATCGACCAACGCGTTCTTGCGCAGCAGCGTGATCGGCAGGCTCTGGCCGATGGCCGGGCCGAGCATCAGCCGCTGCAACGTCTGCACGGTCTGGATCGGCTGACCACCCGCGGAGATCAGCACGTCGCCCAGGTAGATGCCGGCGGTGCCGGCCGGACTGCCCGGAACGACCTCGACCACGCGCAGGCCGAGCTTCTGCCCCAGCCGGTCGCCGAGGGCCGGCGGCAGCGGCTGCGGCACGCCGGCGACGCCCAGCCAGGCCCGGCGGACCTTGCCGGAGCCGACCAGCTCGCCGATGATCGACCGGGTGGTCGAGTTGATCGGGACGGCGAGCCCCAGCCCGTAGCCCGCGACCGCGGTGTTGATCCCCACGACGGTGCCGGTCGAGTCGGCCAGGGCGCCGCCGGAGTTGCCGGGGTTCAGTGCGGCATCGGTCTGGATGACGCTGTCGATGATCCGGACCCGGCGGCCGTCGCGGGCCGGCAGCGACCGGCCGAGACCGGACACCACCCCGGCGGTGACCGAGCCGGCCAGACCCATCGGGTTACCGACCGCGACCACCAGCTGGCCGATCATGAGGGTGTCGGCGTCGCCCAGCGGAGCGGCCGGGGCGCCGGCGTTGTGCACGCGGATGACCGCGAGGTCGGACAGCGGATCCGAGCCGACCACGTCGAAGGTGGTCTCGGTGCCGTCCGCGAACGTGGCGGTGCCGCGGCTGGCCCCGTTGACCACGTGGGCGTTGGTGAGCAGGAATCCGTCGTCGGTGAAGGTGACCGCCGAGCCGGCACCGGCGCCCCGGGGGGTACGCACGGCGAGGGCCGCGACGGAAGGCAGAAGACTCGTGGCGACGCCGGTCACCACACGGCTGTAGGCATCGAGTGCCTCATGTTCGACACCCGTGTGTTCGGTATCCATGCAGATCGCAACAACGGGGCTCGCGGACTCCATGCCATTCGGACGTCCGCCCAGGGCGAACATCGCTCGTCAGCCCACGGCGAACATCGCTCGTCACACATAGTCGCGGCAGTCGCACACACAGTCCGGCGAGGTTTTGGTGACGGGCGGTTGTATAGGGCGTGACAGACGTGTTCCGCAGCGGTTTCTCACGATTTATCACGGGAGGTTAGCTCAAAATGGTCATCGCCGACCAGACTGCGCCGACCGGCATCGTGGATCACCTGCTCTGGCAAGACGCCCAGCAGATGCTCGGACGGCACGCCTCGGCCGGACCCGACGGCAACTGTGTCTGGTGTGGATGGCGCTGGCCGTGCGCACCACGCCGGCTCGCCGAACGGGCCGCGATCGTGTCGCGGCGGCCGTGGCGCGAGGCATGGACCGTACGGCACGACCTCAACAGCATCCGGGCCATGCCCGCGCTGAAGGCCGGCCACCCGCCGCTGAACCGCGGTTACTTCGACTGACAACTCTATTTTCTGGCTCCTGACGCCGCCGACAGCTTGACCTCCCCCGGCAGGCCCCGGCTTCCCAGCCCGGCGACGTCTCCCAGCGGTGATGTCCCGGCGCCCCGCCAGCGTCGTGACATCCCGCAACAGGACCCGCCCTTGAACTGGTCAAGGACCGGCACGCCTCCGCCGGTCCAGCGCCTCCGGCCAGGCGCGACCCCCGGTTTGGGCGGGGCGGTTGGCGGGAGCGCGTGACTACAGGTTCCCCCGCAGTATCTCGGTCACGCGCTCCCGCCCACCAACGTCTTGGCGTAGCGCAGTTGCGGCACTTTCTGGCCGCTCACGCTCTCCACCCGGGTCGTGCCGTCGGGCCGCCAGCCGCCGCGCTCGTAGAAGCGCCGCGCCCGCTCGTTCTCCTCCAGCACCCACAGCACGGCACGCGTCCCGCCGATCTCGCGGAGCTGGCACTCCGCGTGCCGTATGAGATCCTTGCCGACGCCCGTACCGATGTGTGCCGGGTCGACGTGAATGGCGTAGAGCTCGCCGACCCCCGGTTCACCGCTGGGCCCCACGTAGGTAAATCCCACGATTTTTCCGTCTTCTTCAGCAATCGTCATGCGATGGGTGTCACGCTCCCATTTCCAGCGCTCCGCCCACCACTCGCCAAGCGGTTGCGCCGCCCCACCGGCCAGCGCGTCGTCCGACAGGATGTGCGCGTACGCGGACGTCCGCGACCGCTGGTGCAGCCCGCCAACAACAGCAAGATCAGATTCCCCGGCCGTACGCAGCATCACACTCACCCGCCCGACATTAGCGCCGCGATCACAACCCCCATGATCGGGTCAGCTATCGTCTGCATCGATGCCTTCCACGCGGCTCTACCTCGTCCGCCACGGCGAGCAGGCCCCGCCCGCCGGCCACGGCCCGGCCGCCCCACCCACGGGTAGCGGCACCCCGGCCGTCGGTGGTGGGCTTTCGGCGCACGGCCGGGCAGGCAGTGAGCCTTTGGCGCACGGCCGGGCCGGCGGCGGTCTTTCGGCGCTGGGTCGCGAGCAGGCGGATCGGCTGGGCCGCAGGCTCGCCGATGTGCCGTTCGACGCGATCCACCACAGCCCACTGGCCAGGGCCGCCGAGACCGCCGACATCGTGGCCACCCATCTCCCACAGGTGCCGAGCCACCCCTGCGACCACGTCACCGACCGCACCCCGGTCCCGTCCGCCGACCGCCGCACCGACTATCCACAGCGGTGGCACGCGTGGCTGGACCGCGTGCCCCCGGCCGAGCGCGACGAAAACGCCACCTATCTGCGAGCCGCGGTAGAACACTTCGGAGCAACCGGCGACGCGGACCGCCGCCACCTCCTGATCACCCACAACTTCGTGATCGGCTGGTTCGTCCGGCACGTGCTCGACGCCCCGGACTGGCGCTGGCTAGGCCTGAACCAGGCAAACGCCGCGCTGACCATCCTCGAGTGGAACGCGGCCCGCCCACCGATGCTGGTCGCCTTCAACGACACCGGCCACCTTTAGGAGGGCCTTCGTCATTCCGCGTCGTCCCCGACGGGAAAAGCTGCGAGCAACCGCGCGGCCACGGCCGGCGGCAGGATGGTCGACCAGACGATCTCGCCCGGTTCCGGTTCGATGCCCATGACGTTGCCGGGTTCGACCATCCAGCTGTCTCTGTCGACGCCGGGGACGGAAGCGAGGATCACGGCGAGCACCCGCGGGTCGGCTAGATGGTCGAAGCCCACCACCAGATACGTTTCGCCGTCATGCGCCAGCGCCATCGCCTTGACGCGGTAGTGCGCCAGGTCAGCTTGGTAGGTGCGCCCAGTACGTAACGACCTGGCGATCAGCGTGCCGACCAACCGTCGAATTTGGGCTTCCCACGCGACCGCGTGCTCGAGTCGAAGGCGTTCCCAGTCCCACGTGGCGGGCAGCCAGCGATCCGTGCGCACGCTTGCCGTGACAGCCTTGGCATCGCGCTTGGCCGTCGCTTCGAGGGCCGCATAGAAATCGGCCGGATCACCGTCTCGCCGGAATCCCGCAGCGCCGAGCCACCAACGAGCCAGGTCCACGGGCGGGTTACCGAGCAGCCTTTCGTCCCTTTGGGTCAAGAGTGTTGCGGCTCCCCGCCAACGTCCGGTCTTGACCTTTAACCACAACTGTCGCTCAGCGACAGTATCCGTTTAGCGCCGTTCGCCGCGTGCGCTTGCGGCAGCCGTTGAGCCTCCACGATCACGTCATGGTTCAGGTCGGAAATCTTCACGTCCAGGGTCGGAATCTCGATGTTCAGCATGGTGAGGCACAGCCGGGTAGGGCGTACCGCGGGGGATGAACCTTGCATCGATCTAGTCTAGCGACTAGTCCTCACGAAGGCCGGGGCGAATTAGTCCCTTTTACGCATACCGCCATAATCGGCAATGCGATCGCTCGGGATGCCGGTCAGCAGGGACACGGCACTCTCGGGCGTGCCGTCCAGTTGCTGCATCGCGTCACGGACGCCCTGGTTGATCTCGTCGCGGTGGGCATCGATGTACTCGCGCACCGCGGCGTCGACGACTTCCTTCTTGGCCTTGCCGAGGAAATGGGCGGCATGCGAGATGAGGCGATCGGTTTCTACGTCAACCTTGATGGGCGCGGCCTTGGCAGGCATACGGACACCTCCTTCGACGAGGGTAGCCTGGTACCAAAGTACCCCACAAGCGTCCGGTCGGACCCCGCAGACACCGCCACTGCTGGCTGCGGTCGTCGCGGAGGACGGCGTACAGGAGTTGGTCGTGCGTTGTGATTCATAGTCCATGCCGTGCCCGAACGGCATGACCTGCCCGGTCGGCGTCGCGAAGGTCGCCTGACCTCGCCGTGCGGCTGGCGCGGGTCCGCGGATCCGCGCCAGGGCCGCGTGGACTCGTGACGGACCCGCCATCGATGTGACATTTTTCGGCCTGAGGTGTCGGATCGGGCGGACGCCGTTCGTAGCGACGATGGGGCGAACAGAGGGTTCGCCCGAGCCGAGGGAGCAGACATGGCCGAGTACCTCATCTACTTCAACCAGCAGTGGGTCGGTGACCACACCGAGGAGTGGTTTCGCGGGCGCGGGCCACTCGCCAAGGCGGTCGTGGACGAGATCAAGGCGGCCGGGGCCTATGTGTTCGCCGGGGGGCTGGAGGAGGACGCCCCCGTCTTCAGCGCCGACGCCACGAGCGGCACGTTGATGTTCACCGACGGGCCCTACGTCGAAACCAAGGAGTGGCTGGGCGGGCTGACCGTGGTGGACGTTGCCGACGAGGAAACGGCCCGGATGTGGGCCGGCAAGATCGCGGAGGCCTGCGGCTGGCCTCAGGAGGTCCGGCGGTTCGGGTCGCAGGCCGCAATCCAGTGATGGCCGGCGATCCGCCCGCCGCCCGCTATGTGGGACGCGGCGGTCACATCGTGGACTTTTCGCGGACCTTGGAGAGTTGCGCCCACATACGAGCCACAACTCTCCAAGGTTCACATTCGGCCGGGAGTGTCGGCCGGGCAAAAGGCCCATTACCTGGCAAAGATACCCTCCACAATGGATGAGGGTCTCACATCGCGGACACTGAGCCCACGACGTGGTCGCCGGTCTCAGCAAGCGGCCGTCCGTCCCACGGAATGGAAGCGCCGTGCCGAGCGCAGCTGCGTCGAAGCCCAGCAATCTGGCGATTTACCGCAAATGTCGGATATATGAGGGATGGCCGCGGGGCTAAGTTCCGCGTTGACCGCGCGACCTAGGGCTTATTCATCTAGATCGCGTCTGGCTCGATCCGCTGTCAAAGGTGGAAGGTCCGCTGCCCCTGTTTCGGGCCTTCCACCGGACGGTTGCTTCCAGCACGTCGTGGAGCGCGCCACCCTCGCCGTCCGTGAACCGCACCGGCCGGCGAGGGTTACCCCTCGCCGGCCGGTCGAGCATTGGGCTACTTGCAGTGCCAGACGACCGGCTGGATGACGTCCTTCCGGTCGTCGGACTGGCCGGCGATCAGGCGGCCGTCGGCGCTGATCGCGTTGGCGATCGTGGAGACGCCGTCGGGCTTGCGGGGGACCAACTCGGGCAGGACCACCGTGCCCTTCCCGGTCACCAGCGCCGCGTGGCCCGCCTGGTCGGTGCCGATCTGCCAGCCCTCGGGGTTCACGTCGTCGGCGGGCCGCTTGAGCGCCGTGCTCATGTCGACCTCTCCCGTACGCAGGTTCCAGCGCACCGCCCGCAACTGGTCCGCGGCGTCCTTTGTGAGGCCCTGGAGTGCATGGTCGGTAACGCTCGCCATGCCGGTCACCCAGCCGTTGCTGACGTTGTGCGCCTGCGCGACCGCCACCGGTTTGCCATCCACCTCCGGCATCGGCAGCGCGTGGTGGGTGCCGTCGGGGAGCCAGACGTACGGGATCCGGTAGTCGATGCTGCCGACGATCGTGCCGTCCTCGTCGATGTCGCTGGCCGCCGCCTGTTTCGTGCCGGCCGGCAGTGGCAGCTTGGCCGGCGCGTCGGTGAGGGACTTCCACACGATCGGCTTGTCGTCCGCGTTGCTGCCGATGATCTCGCCGTTGTCATTGAGCGCGTACGCGTCGCCGTGCTGCACGCCGGGCAGCCGGGTCAGATCGCCGTTCGAATACGCGTACGGCACCGAGCCGCCCGAGTCGTAGCTGAACCCGACCGCGATGCCGGACGAGTTGACCGCCCGGAGGTCCTCCTCGAGGTCGCCGGGCATGTTGACCTTCGTCGGCTTGCCGTCGTGCCACAGGACGGCCTGATAGCCGCCGCCCTTCGGATAAGAGCGGCCGACCAGGTAGCGGCCGGTCGGGTCGATGCCGCCGATGATCGCCATCGGAGCCTTGTCCGGCGCCGGCAGACGCTCCAGCGTGCAGGAGGCAGGCGCCCACGCGGAGGCGGGCGCGGCGGAGCCGGGCGGGGCGGCGGAGGCGGCCGGGGCGGCGGAGGCGGCCGGGGCGCCGGAGGCGGGCGCGATGGCGGCCGGGGTAAGCGGCCCGCCGCCGAAGACCCCGGTCGCGATCGAGGCCCCGGCGACGGACACCGCGGTCACGACTGCCGCACCCGCATAACCCACGGAACGGCGCACCCGGCGGCGGCGCGCGGTGGCGATGGCCCGGCGGATGTCGACGGTGGACGGGGTGTCCGGCTCGTCGTCGAGCGACCGCAGCAGGTCCAGTTCGGATGACATGTCTCGGCTCCCTAGGACGAATCGGGGACAGATCAGAGTGGGATGAGCGATCGCGAACCCAGCAGCGAGCGCAGCGTGGTCAGCCCCCGCGAGGTCTGGCTTTTCACGGTGCCGGTCGAGCAGCCCAGCGTCGCGGCTACATCCTCGACCGAGAGGTCGTAGAAGAACCGCAACACCACCACCGCGCGCTGCCGCCGGGGTAACTTGCGCAGCGCGAGACGCAGCACCTCGCGTTCCTCGACCCCGCGGTCTTCGACAACCGACTCCGGGGTCTCCCGGAACAGCCGGACCCGCGACCACGCCAGGCGTTTCTCGTCCACATAGGTGCGGACCAGCATGGTGCGCACGTACGCGTCGAGATTGTCCGCGGCCTGCGCACGATGCCACTTCAGGTACAACGTGGTGATGGTCTGCTGGACGAGGTCGTCGGCCCGGTGACCATCGCCGGTCAGGACGTAGGCGAGCCGCCGCAACGCGGGCACCCGCGCCGTCACGTACTCGACGTATTCCTGCTCGGCTTCGTCGCGCATCGCCCGTCCCCTCGTTGGCCTGTCTCACCCCTCAGACGGGGCCGGGCGGCGATCCGGTTGTCATTGATTTCGGGACGGTACCGGGATTCTCGTCAGGTCCTCGGCCACCACGATGTCGCCGTCGAACTCCTTGCGCGCCTCGTCCAGGAACCGGCTCGCGTCCGGGTAGCGCTGCGAGAAATGAGTGAGCACCAGCAGGCGTACGTGGGACTCGCGCGCGACCATCGCGGCCTGACCGGCGTTCAGATGACCGGACTGCACGGCGGTCTCGGCGTCCTCGGCCAGGAACGTCGACTCGATCACTAGCATGTCGACGCCGTCGGCCAGCGCGAACACGTTGTCGCACAGCCCGGTGTCCATGATGAAGGCGAAGCTCTGACCCGGCCGCAGCACGCTCACCTGCTCCAGCGTCACGTCGCCGAGGTGTCCGGCGCGCAGCAGCTCGCCGACGGCCGGCCCGGCTATACCGTGTTCGGCGAGGCGGGCCGGGACCAGGCGGCGGGCTTGCGGTTCGTCGACTCGATACCCGTACGTGGGAAGGGAATGCCAGAGTGGCAGCGCGGTGAGGCGCCCCGCCGGCGTGGGCACCGAGAAGCTCGCGCCGGAGACCGGGGACGCGACGATGTCGGCGTTGTCCCAGTAGCTGGTGGAGTGCCGCAGCCGGTCGTAGAACTCCTGGTGCTCGCCCGGATAGTGGACCGTCACGGGGTGCGGGACCTTGTCGAGGGAGATCCGCTGCAGGATGCCGGGCAGTCCGAGGCTGTGATCGCCGTGGAAGTGGGTGACGCAGATGCGCCGAATAGGGGTGACGGCCACGCCCATCATGAGCATCTGCCGCTGGGTGCCCTCGCCGGGGTCGAAGAGGATCACCTCGTCGTCCCAGCGCAGCAGGTAGCCGTTCTGGTTGCGGTGCCGCGTCGGCACCTGACTCGCGGTGCCGAAGATGACCAGCTCACGGCTCACGATCGGCTCCCCCGGGTCGCCGGAAGCTCCGCCGGATAAAAGCGACCCCCGGGGATCTTCCACTCACATGTGTAGGCACACGTGCGTGGTCCGGTCGGACAAGGCCGGATCCCCGAGGGTCGGATGGCTGTCTGGTATTCGCCGCGACCGCTGCCACACGGTCTTGACGTGCTACAAGAACGAAGCTGTCAAGGACAGCGGCTAGCGGACAGCCACCTCACGAGTCCCGTTGGTATACAACTTCGGACCACCTCCCTTCACGTGTACGGCCACGTTATCTACGCCGGGAGGCCGATGCCAATGATTTAGATGTCACAACCGGCACTAGAGCCTCGGGAATACGCGCGGCGACATCTCGGTGCCCTCGACCGCGAGCGACGCCGGTCCGACGATCAGCGGATCCGGCTTGCCGACCACCTCGTCGTCCTTGTTGGCGTACTCGAAACGGTTGAGCACGAACCGCATCGCCTCCAGCCGGGCCCGCTTCTTGTCGTTGCTCTTCACGACCGTCCAGGGCGCGTCGGCGGTGTCGGTGTAGAAGAACATCGCGTCCTTGGCCTCGGTGTAGTCGTCCCACTTGTCCAGTGAGGCCAGGTCGTTGGGCGAGAGCTTCCACTGGCGTACTGGATCGACCTGGCGGATCGCAAAGCGCGTCCGCTGCTCACCCTGGGTGACCGAGAACCAGAATTTGACCAGGTGGATGCCGGAGCGCACCAGGATCCGCTCGAGTTCCGGGGTGGACCGCATGAATTCCAGGTACTCCGGGCGGGTGCAGTAGCCCATGACGCGCTCGACGCCGGCCCTGTTGTACCAGGACCGGTCGAACAGCACGATCTCGCCGGCGGCCGGCAGGTGGTCGACGTAGCGCTGGTAATACCATTGCGTACTCTCGCGCTCGCTCGGCTTCTCCAGCGCGACGACTGTCGATCCGCGCGGGTTCAGGTGCTCCATGAACCGCTTGATCGTGCCGCCCTTGCCGGCGGCGTCGCGCCCCTCGAAGAGCACGACCAGCCGCTCGCCGGTGGTCTTGCACCACTTCTGCAGCTTGAGCAGCTCGATCTGGAGCAGCCGCTTGTCCCGGTCGTACTCGTGGCGGGCCATCCGCTCGTCGTACGGGTAATTCTGGCGCCACGTGTCCACCGGTGTGCCGTCCGCGTTAAGCAGCACCGGATCATCGTCATCGTCGTCCGCGACCCGGTATCCGCCCAGCTCGGAGATCGGTCCGTCGTACGGGTTGGTGATCTCGTATCCGTCGGCCTGCATAGTTGCACTTCATACCCTGGAGCGGTCCTCGGGCAACTCTGGTGAGGTGAACGTCAATTGATCCATTTCCGAAGCTTTTTGTTCCGGGACTCCTCGACCACCACCGGCAGCTGGGCGTAGGTGTCCTTGCCGACCTGCTCCTGGCGCGCCCACAGCACCCCGAACCAGAAGTCGTCCGGCCCCAGCTCGCGCAGCAGCTCGCGGGCGACCACCGAGTCTTGATGCGCGCCGAGCACGTCCTGCAGGTCAGTCAACCGGTTGATCAGATCTTTTCCGGGTTTGCCGGCGGACGGCTCGAAGACCTCGACGGCGTAGCGGGCTTTCTTGTACGCCTTGCGGGCCTCGTGCAGCTCGGTGTCCTCGCCGTCGGCCAGTGCCTGGTCCAGCAGGCGATCGGCCTTCGCCAGGCTCTTGCGAGCCCGGGCCAGCGGATCATTTTCCGGTACGCCTTCGACGGTGAGACGGTCGACCCGGTCCAGCAACGTCAGGTAACGCTCGCCGTCCAACTCGTCGGACAGCGCTCGCAGGCCGTGCTTGACCTGGTCGTCGAGGTGTTTGCCGATGCGCTTGGCGGCCGCGGCGAAGTCCGGACCGGCGGCGGCCACCGGGTCGTACAGCTTGTGCTTCTGCACCTGGCCGTCGCGGACGGCGCCGAGCAGGTCGGCCAGCCACTTCAGCTCGACGTTGAGGTCGTCGTTGCCGGGGAAGGTGCGTTTGAAGGTCTTCAGGGTGCTGCGCAGGCGACGGGTGGCGACACGCATCTTGTGTACGGAGTCCGGGTCGCCCCGACGCACCCCCGGGTCCCACTCGGTCAAGGCGTCGCGCTGGGCACAGGCGTACGCGAGCACCGGGTCTTTGCTGATGATGTTGGGCGCCTTGACGGGCGGGTTGCCGAGGGCGCGCGCCACCTTCGACGGACCGGAGGCGGGCCGCGCGCCGGCCGTGAGCAGGAGTCGCTCGACCTCGGCGAGAAGCGCGGCATCGCCGGTGACCAGTTCGACCTCGACCTCCTGCCAGCGTTGCTCGCCCTGCCCGGACTCGGCGGTCACCGCGTCCTGCGCGACCAGGGCGAGGGTGTTGCCCTTGGCGTCGCGCAACGGCGTCTCGACCCGATGGGTGCGCAGCCGCGCGATCGGCTTCAGCGCGCGGCGCCGGATGATCGCCCGGACCAGGCCGGTGAGATCGGCCGGGACCTTGTCCGGATTGCCGTTCAGGGGGAGCCGGTGCTCGGTCCGGCTGCCGCCCTCGCCCGGAGTTTTGAGATGCCAGCCGGCGTCGCTGCCGCCCATGCGTCGCCGCAGCGTCCGGCGGTTGCGCATCAGGGTCAGGTCGTCGGTGTCGAAATACGTCGCGTCGAGATCGAACGTCTTCGCTCCGGTGGTACTCCGGATGCCCGCGGTGCCGATCAGCGCCGGAAGCGTGAACGCCTCGGGAACGTCGTATTTACGTTCTGTTTCACTGGCGATCTCCATATGTTCATGGTGCCTGATCCGGGGCCCCCGCCACAGGGCCAAGTCATTGGCAGCTTGCACACAGCTTTACTACAGGTGGCGGTGGCACTCTCGAATCTCGGTCGAGTTGGCCTCCTGGAGGATTGATGGAGAAGAGCGACCGCCGGCAGATCTCGCTCGCCGGTCTGGGGTTGATCGGTGCCGGAGCCGTGCTGGGGCTGACTCTCGCGAGCCCGGCCACCGCCGCGCCGCCGGACAACCCGCGGCCCGCCGCCGCACCGACGGACACCCCGCGTCCGGACACGCCGCCGATCGCGGAGAAGCCTCAGTGAAGCCCGGCCCGATTGCGCAGATATAGCGCGCGGGAGTAATTGGCCGACGCCGCCCCGAAGTACATCGTGGCGAGCCCGACGTGGAAGCTGTTGTTGGTGAGCGCGTTCTTCGCGGCCGCCGAGTCCGACCACCGGATCTCGGCGTCCGACTCGCTGATCCCGCGACGGGCGCAGCGCAGCCGGTTCATCTCCTTGCCGACCTTCCAGGTCTCGAGGGCCGACTCGGCCTCGCGCATCATCTCCCGGGCCTGCCGGACGAGCGATTCCGCGAGATTCCAGGCGGCGCGCTCGTCGTCGCTGTAGAAGGCCGGCATGGGTTCACCTCCCGTTCCAACGCATTGATCTCCAGTGTGCGGATCATGTCGGGGGGTGTCGATCTTTTACACACGCAAGCGTGAATCCCCTTCGAGGGGCATGATCACGGGGTGTTCGTCCTCGCGCTCGTGGCCCTGGTGATCTGGGTGTGGCTCACGCTGTTCCGCGGGATGTTCTGGCGAACCGACGTGCGGCTGCCGTCGCCGTCCGCCGCCGTGGACAACTGGCCGTCCGTGGTAGTGGTCGTGCCGGCGCGCGACGAGGCCGGCGTCTTACCCGTCACCGTCCCGTCGCTGCTCGCGCAGGACTACCCCGGGCCGTTCCGGGTGATCGTCGCGGACGACGGCTCGACGGACGGCACCGCGGCGTTGCTGACCCGGTGGCCGCAGGTCACCGTCGTGCACCCGGGCGAGCCGGACGTGGAGTGGGCCGGCAAGCTCTGGGCGCTTCAGGCCGGGGTCGCCGAAGCCGGGCACGCCGACTACCTGCTGCTGACCGACGCCGACATCCGCCATCGCCCCGGCTCGTTGCGTGCGCTGGTGCGGGTGGCGGAGGGGAACGGCCTCGATCTGGTGTCGCAGATGGCGCGCCTTCGCGTGGCCACCTTCTGGGAGCGGCTGGTCGTCCCCGCGTTCGTGTACCTGTTCGCGCTGCTCTATCCGTTCCGGTGGAGCAATCGCCCGCGGGCCCGGACGGCGGCGGCCGCCGGTGGGTGTTCCCTGGTCCGCCGGGCGGCCCTGGAACGCGCCGGCGGTCTCGATGCCATCCACGACGCGGTGATCGACGACGTGGCGCTGGCGCGGGTGCTCAAGCGCACCGGTTCGCGGACCTTTCTAGGCCTGGCCGACTTCGCCGACTCGGTCCGGCCGTACGACGATCTGGCCACGCTCTGGCAGATGATCGCCCGGAGCGCGTACGCCCAGCTGCGCCGGAACCCGGTCATCCTGGCCGGGACCGTGGTGGGGCTGGCCGTGGTGTTCGTGGTGCCGCCGGTGGCGACCGTGGCCGGCTTGGTGACGCTCGACCTGCCGGTCCTGGTGTGCGGTGCGTTGGCGTGGCTGGTGATGGCGGCGACCTTCATGCCGATGCTGCGGTATTACGGGCAGCCGCGGGTGGCCGGTTTTCTGCTGCCGGCGACCGCGACTCTTTACCTGGCGATGACGCTCGATTCCGCGCGGCAGCACTATTTGGGCCGAGGCGCGGCTTGGAAGGGTCGCACCTACTCGTAGGCGGCGGCTACGCTGACGCCCCCCGTCACGAAGGAGCCGCATGATTGTTCGCCATGGTGAGCTGACCTTCCGGCCGGCGAGCGTCGCCGACATCGATGTGTTCGAGGCCCAGTTCGGGGACGTGGACGGCGCCGGGGCGTACCAGTGGTTCGGCTTCACCTCGTTCGCCGGGCTGCGCCGCGAGGCCGAGTCCCGCGGCCTGCTCGGCGGCGACGCGAACATGCTGGTCATCGAGCACAAGGGCGAGCTGGCCGGCCGGGTGGAGTGGCTCGCACGGTACTGGGGGCGACGGGACACGTCGCTGTGCTGGGAGATCGCGATCGGCCTGCTACCGGCGTACCGGGGAATGGGTATCGGCACGGCCAGCCAGCGATGGCTGGTGGACTATTTGTTCGCGCACACCCGCGTCGAGCGCATCCAGGCGACGACGGATCCGGAGAACGTGGCCGAGCAGAAGTGCCTGGAACGCGCGGGTCTGAGGCTGGAGGGCCGGGTTCGCCGCGCGCAGTGGCGCCAGGGCGCCTGGCACGACCAACTCCTGTATGCGATAACTCGCGACGACTCGCAGCCGACCTGACAACGCGGCCGCAAGCTGCAGTGGCTCAACCGACTTGCCAACAGTTCTGAAAAAGTTCAGAATTAACGCGTGACTGCGACCAAGGAAGTCCAGTGGAGCGAGCTGCAGCGAGATCCCAAGAGCGTCGCTGCTCTCGCTGACAACGGCGACGTTCGAGTGCGCCGCCGGGACGGCGCTGCCTTGCTCCTCATGCGAGAGGACCGGGTCAACGCGGCCGGCGAGGGCGCCTTCACGGCTGCGCGCGCACTACGGAATGTGTTGACCCATCTTCCGCTGGAGGCTGCCGCGGCTGCCCTGACGGAGGAATTCCCGTGGCTGACACTCCTGCCGGTGGAGGAATTGCCCCAGTTCATCGCGGACTTCACAAGAGCAGCCCAGATCGCCGCCGAAGTTGGCCAATGGTCCGTACTGACACAGGCCGTGCGGGAGTGGAAGGCCACCGCCGCCGTCTACGCCGATCCTGCGCTTCTGCGACGGCTTACCGAGCCGTTGACCGATGACTTCGGTCCGGTGCCCGCGCCGGTGGACGTCGACGGCGATGCCGGGTAAGCGCGGTGACCGGGTGGCACCGCCCGGACGGCCCGGCGGTTGGGAAGCCCGCTTTGCCTCAACCGATGCTGCGAAAGGCTGGGAGCAACTGTGCCAGACGGCACGGTCGAACACGTGGGAGGCGTGGATTGTTCTCACCGAGCGTCCCGCCGCGCCGGAGAATCCGACGCGGCAACATCGACTCCGCGGTCCACTTGCCACTCGCGAGGTCGGCGGGAAGCGGCTCGATCAGTGGCAGTACGAAGTGACCGCAGGCGGTCGGATCTGGTACTGCCCTGACCCCGAGCGACGAGTCGTCTGGGTGGTCGAGGCAGGCCCCGGCCACCCGAAGGCGACGGAGTAGTTACTCGGCGACCTTGGCGACGCCGGCCGGGCAGGTCATGCCGTTCGGGCCGTGGTTGCAATAGTCGTACGGATTTTTTGACTCTGACGAGCAGTGATGTACTGATTCGGGCCTCTGGGTCAACGCGATCGGTAGGCGTCGGCGCGGTGTTCGATGGCCGTCACGGTCACGACGCGGTCGTCTTCGTCGATCTCGTAAAGAACGCGATACGTGCCCCGCCTGGCTGACCAGGTCCCCTCGAAGGGCGGCAGAAGCAGTCGTTTGCCGACGCGCTGCGGGTTGTCGAGGAGGGCAGTGGTGATGAACTCGTAGACGGCTGCGGCGATCTTCTCTGGCAGCCGTCCGGCCAAGGCGCGTGCGGCTGGGCCGGCGACCTGAAGTCGGTAGCGGCCGGGCGCCGGGCCAGTCACCGTGCCTGCTTCGACCGCTTCGCCATCAACGCGGCGAGTTCATCGGCGTCGAGGACGTCGCCGGCTTCGACGGCTGCCTTGGACTCGGCAAGCTGCCGCATGGCCTCGGCGCTGGACAGGACCTCCAGGGTCTCCTCCAATGCCGCCAGATCGTCGGCCGAGATGAGCACCGCGGCGGCATGGCCGTGTCTGGTGATCTCTATCCGCTCGTGGGTCGAGGCCACCTCATCGATGAGTTCCGAAAGGCGGTTGCGGGCGTCGGTGAACGGCACGGCAGTCATGCGCTAAGTATAGGCAGTTACTGGCGCGAAGTCTGTACAGATTTCTGAGCCTGACGGGGACGGGGTCATCGGGTGGGCGAGCCCGATGCCCCGTAGTACCTAGGCGATCTTGGCGACACCAACCGGACAAGTCAGGCCATTGGGGCCATGGTTACAATAACCTCTCGGGTTCTTCGACTCGGACAGGTACTGCTGGTGGTAGTCCTCGGCGAAGTAGTAACGCGTCAGCGGCCTGATCTCGGTGGTGATCTGGCCGTGGCGGGCCGCCGTCACGATCGGCTGGAACGCCGCCAGCGTGGCCTCCGCGATGACCGCCTGCTCGTCGGTCGTGGTGTAGATCGCCGAGCGGTACTGCGTGCCCACGTCGTTGCCCTGGCGCATGCCCTGGGTCGGGTCGTGGTTCTCGAAGAACGCCTTCAGCAGCTCGTCGTAGCCGATCTTGGCGGGGTCGTAGACCACTTGGACGACCTCGGCGTGGCCGGTGTGCCCGGAGCAGACCTCTTCGTATGTCGGGTTGCCGGTGAAACCGCCCGCGTATCCGGCCGACGTCGAGTAGACGCCGTCCAGCCGCCAGAAGATTCGCTCGGCGCCCCAGAAACAGCCCATTCCGAAGACCGCGACCTCGTAGCCCTCCGGCCACGGACCCTGGAGTGGGGTACCGAGCACGGTGTGCTTGTCGGCGACCGGCATCTCCAGGAGACGGCCGGGCAGTGCCTGGTCGGGGGTGGGCAGCTCAGGCTTCTTAAACCGCAGGAACACGGTCACTCCCTTCATCCGGTCTGTGCAACACCGTGCGGGAGGTGATCCTTACCCGAGCTCCTTGGCGATCAACGCGGCGTACGACGACGCCTCCTCGTCCGAGGCGTACTTCGTCCGGGGCCAGAAGAAGCCGCGTAGTCCGTCCCCTTTCGTCCGCGGCACCACGTGGAAGTGCAGGTGCGCGACGGACTGCGAGACGACGTTGTTGTTCGCGACGAAGGTGCCCTGGGCTCCCAGCGCCGGCGGCACGGCCGCCGCGATCCGCTGCACAAGACCGACATATCCGGGCAGGAGCGAGACCGGCATTTCCGGAAATGTCCGGATGTGTTCTCGTGGCACGACCAGCACGTGCCCCTTGAACACCGGCCTGGTGTCCAGGAACCCGACCCCGGACGGAGTATCAACGACCTTGAAGGCTGGCACCGAACCCGCCACGATGCCACAGAACACACAGTCCGCCACCAGGTGAGACTAGCCTTGCGCATCATGACGGCTAACCACTACGGCTTCGACACCATCGCGATCCACGCCGGACAGGACCCCGATCCGCGGACCGGCGCGGTGGTGCCCCCCATCTACCAGACCAGCACCTTCGCGCAGGACGCCGTCGGCTCGCCCCGCCTCGGATACGAGTACAGCCGGTCCAGCAACCCCACGCGCGACGCGTTCCAGGAGAACATCGCGGCACTCGAGGGAGGCCGGCGCGGCTTAGCGTTCGCGAGCGGTCTCGCCGCCGAGGACACCTTCCTGCGTACGGTGTGCCGGCCCGGTGACCACGTGCTGATCCCCGGCGACGCGTACGGGGGCACGTTCCGGCTTTTCGCCAAGGTGGCCGAGAACTGGGGCCTGGACTGGACCGCCGTGCAGCTCGACGACCTCGATGCGGTACGCGCCGCGTTCCGTCCCGGCCACACCAAGCTGATCTGGGCCGAGACGCCGACGAACCCGCTGCTCAGCATCGCCGACATCGCCGCGCTGGCCGGGATCGCGCACGAGTACGACGCGCTGCTGATGGTCGACAACACGTTCGCGTCGCCGTACCTGCAGCAGCCGATCGCGCTCGGTGCCGACGCCGTGGTCCACTCGACCACCAAATACCTGGGTGGACACTCCGACGTGATCGGCGGCGCGCTGGTCACCGCCACCGACGATCTCGGCGACGAGCTGGCTTTCTACCAGAACGCGATGGGTGCGGTCCCCGGCCCGTTCGACGTCTGGCTGACGCTGCGCGGGATCAAGACCCTGGGCGTACGGATGGAACGGCACTGCGACAACGCCGAGCGGATCGCGACGTTCCTGCGTGACCACAAGTCGGTCGCCGAGGTCTACTACCCGGGCCTGGACAGTCATCCGGGTCACGAGATCGCGGCCAAGCAGATGCGCCGGTTCGGCGGCATGGTTTCCTTCCGTGCGGCCGGCGGCGAGCAGCAGGCCGTGGAGGTCTGCAACCGGGCGAAACTCTGGGTGCTGGCCGAGTCGCTCGGCGGGGTCGAATCGCTGATCGAGCACCCGGGGCGGATGACACACCTGTCGGCTGCCGGATCAGCGCTTGAAGTCCCCGCCGATCTCGTGCGACTGTCTGTCGGCATCGAAAACGTTGACGATCTGCTCGCCGATCTGGAGCAGGCACTCGGCTGAGACGTAACGGAGTAACCCGACATGGCTGACGCGACCTGGGTGGGCGCCACGGCGAAACAGATCTCCCGGGCCGTGCGCCGCGGTGACGTCACCGCCACCCAGGTCGTCGCCGACCACCTGGAACAGATCTCCATCACCGACCCGTCGCTGGACGCGTTCCGGGTGATCCGCGCCGGCGAGGCGATCACCGAGGCGGAGAAGGTCGACGATCAGGAGGACCTGTCGAACCTGCCGCTGGCCGGGGTGCCGGTCGCGGTCAAGGAGAACACGCCGGTCGCCGGCCTGCCCACCTGGCTGGGTTCGGCCGCGATGCGAACGGCCGTCGCCGAGGAAGATCACGAGGTGGTGCGCCGGCTCCGCGGGGCCGGCGCCGTCGTGGTCGGGGTGACCCGGATGCCCGAGATGGGGCTCTGGGGGGTCACCGACGACGCGAACGGGCCGACCCGCAACCCTTGGGACCGCGACCGTACGCCCGGCGGATCGTCCGGTGGCGCGGCGGCCGCGGTGGCCGCGGGTCTGGTGCCGATCGCGCAGGGCAACGACGGGTTAGGGTCGATCCGCATCCCGGCCGCCTGCTGCGGGCTCGTCGGACTCAAACCGGGCCGCGATGTCGTGCCCGCCGACCTGGGCGTGGGCAGCTTCTTCGGGATGGCCGAGAACGGCGTGCTCACCACCACGGTGGCCGACGCGGCGCTGGGCTTCTCGGTGCTGGCCGGGCGTGACCCGGTACGGCTGGTCGAGCCGGACAAGCTGCGGATCGGCGTCTCCACCCGGTCGCCGGTCGCGGGGCTGCACGCCGACCGGCCCAACCTCGACGCGGTGGCCTCCGCGGCGAAGTTGCTGGTGCGCGCCGGGCACGACACGGTGACGGCGAATCCTCGATATACGACCTCGCTCGGCATCCGGGTGACCGCGAGCTGGTTCGCCGCGGCGTACCAGGAAGCGGAGGGTCTTGACGTGGCGAGCCTGCAGCCGCGCACCCGCCGGCACATCCGGCTGGGCAAGTGGGCGTCGCGGTCCGGCCTGGCCAAGCGCTCGCACCAGGACAGCTGGCGCGAGGCGTCGATCAAGTTCTTCGCGGACAACTCGATCGACCTGCTGCTCATGCCGGCCCTGGCGTCCGCGCCGCCACTGGCCGAATCCTTCTCGTCGGCCTCCTGGCTGCGAAATATGTCAGTCAACGTCCGGTACGCGCCGTTCGCCGCACCCTGGAACTACGCGGGCTTGCCGGCGATCGTCGTTCCGGTCGGTCTGCGCCCCGACGGTCTGCCGCTCGCCGTCCAACTGGTCGGCCCGCCGGACTCGGAAGTGCTGCTCCTGGCCGTTGCCGGGCAGTTCGAGGTGCTGAACCCCTGGCAGCGTCACGCCTTCGTCTGAGCGTTTGGCACGATCTGTGTCATGCGCAACTCCCTGCCGCCCGAGCTGTTATCTCTGCACGCAATCGAGGCGGCGCGTGAACTCCTGACCGGCGTCGTGCACACCACGCCGCTGGTTCCCTCCGGGCCGCTCAGCGAGGCGGCCGGCACCCCGGCCTGGCTCAAGTGCGAACACCAGCAACGCGCCGGGTCGTACAAGGTGCGCGGCGCCTACACCCGGATCGCGCGCCTGTCCGAGGCCGAGCGCGCCCACGGCGTGGTGGCGGCCAGCGCCGGCAACCACGCTCAGGGCGTGGCACTCGCCGCCGAACTGCTCGGCATCCGCGCCACCGTCTTCATGCCGGAGGGCGCGCCGCTGCCCAAGGTCACCGCCACCAAGGGGTACGGCGCGGAGATCGAGTACGCCGGTACGAGCGTGGACGACGCGCTCGTGGCCGCGCAGGAGTTCGCCGAGCGGACCGGGGCGATCCTGATCCACCCGTTCGATCACCCCGACGTGATCGCCGGGCAGGGCACGGTCGCGCTGGAGATCCTCGAGCAGCTGCCGGAGGCGGCCACGATCGTGGCGGCGGTCGGCGGCGGTGGGCTGATCTCCGGTGTCGCGGTCGCGGCCAAGGCGTTACGGCCGGACATCCGGGTGATCGGCGTGCAGGCGAGCGGCATGGCCGCGTACCCGCCCTCGCTGGCGGCGGGCAAACCGCAGAAGCTCGACCGGGGTGTCACGATCGCCGACGGCATCGCCGTGCTGCGTCCCGGCGACCTCCCGTTCGCGCATGTGAGCAAGCTGGTCGACGACGTCGTGACGGTCAGCGACGAGGACCTGTCGGCGGCCTTGCTGGTGCTGCTGGAACGCCACAAGATGGTGGTCGAGCCGGCCGGTGTCGCGGCGGCCGCCGCCGTGTTCACCGGGGCGCACCGCCCGACGCTGGACGGCCCGGTGGTCGCGATCCTGTCCGGCGGCAACATCGATCCGATGCTGCTGCTCCGGGTGATCGAGCATGGGCTGGCCTCGGCGGGCCGGTTCCTGCGTTTGGCCGTACGCTGCACGGACCGTCCCGGCGAACTGGCCCGTCTGCTGGGTCTTATCGCCGCGCAACGGGCCAACGTGGTCGACGTGTTGCACTCGCGCCAGAGCCCGCGCCTGAGCTTCGGCGAGGTGGAGGTGGCGCTGTCGGTGGAGACGCGCGGACCGGACCATTCGCGGGCCCTGATCGCGATGCTGCGTGAGTCGGGTTACGCGGTTTCGCTGCTGGCCGACGCGACACCTTGAAAAGGAAGGGCTCGCGGCGTTTGCCGCGAGCCCTCTGCCCTATGTGGGGACTCAGCCCTCGAACGGTCCGAACTTCACCACGGTGACCTTGATGTCGGCGCCGCTGGGCGCCGTGTACGTCACGGTCTGGCCCTCGGCCGAACCGAGAATCGCCTTACCCAGCGCCGACTCGGGGCTGTAGACGGTCAGGTCGGTGGTCGAGGCGATCTCGCGCGAGCCGAGCAGGAACGTCTCGGTGTCGTTCTTGTCGTCGTCGAAGTAGATGGTGACGACCGAGCCCGGAGCGACCTGACCGGCTGTCGGAGCCTCGCCGACCTCGGAGTTACGCAGGAACTCCTTCAAGTACAGGATCCGGCCTTCCTGCTTGCTCTGCTCCTCACGAGCCGCGTGATAGCCACCGTTCTCCCGAAGGTCGCCCTCTTCGCGACGGGCGTTGATCTCCGCCGCGACGGCCGGTCGCGCGGCTATCAACTCGTCAAGCTCAGCCTGCAGCCGGTCGTGAGCGTCCTGCGAGAGCCACGTCTTGGGCGCTTCGGAACTGGACACGGTCGATCTCCTTGCTTGAACGGGGCGCGCTCGACATCAGTAAGCACACGTTCACCACAGCGCTTGTTTTTGCTATGCACTGCTGAACGGAGCGAATCACTAAGCTTACCAGCGGTATGCACGCCGCCTGGATTGCTCGATCTTGCACTATTAGCAGGCTGACCGACAGCGGGTCAGTCGGCCGGTTGACACCCCAGGACGTCGCCGACCGAACCCTTCGCGGTGGTCGGTACCGACTCTTTCGCCTGGATGGTCGTGGCGTCCCCCGTCGGGCGTACCACCACCGTGCGCCGGCCCAGCTCGTTGCCGCCGTAATCGCGGGCGCGCAGCGTGCAACTGGCCGCGCGGCCGGCCGGGACCTGCACCTTGAACTCGATGTTCATGCTGGTCGCGGTGGTGGCGGTCCAGCCGACGATCTGTGCCTTGTAGTCCGATTCACCGTACTGCTGGTACAGGCGTACGGAAAGAAGCAGTGAGGCGACGATGACAAGCGCGAGGAGGGCGAGCGGCAGCACCCGGCGGCGGCGGCCGGACCGGCGCCGTCCATACCTGCCCGGTGGGTAGACCGGGAGTGTGGTGTGCGTCTCGCTCACCTGGATGACCTCTCGTGCACTTGTTGTCGGTGGGATCCGCCAGAATGGCAGGGTCCATCTTCGCAGCCGACACCGGCCGGTCGTCCACCGGCCGGGTGTGAGGAGAATTTCCGTGGCCGAGCAGTTGCGCCTCATGGCCGTGCACGCGCATCCCGACGACGAGTCCAGCAAGGGTGCCGCCACGATGGCACGCTATGCCGCCGAGGGGGTCCGGGTGATGGTCGCCACCTGCACCGGCGGCGAGCGCGGCAGCGTGCTGAACCCGAAGATGGAGCGCCCCGAGGTGCTCGCCGACATGACCAACATCCGGCGCGCCGAGATGGCCCGGGCCCGCGAGATCCTCGGCGTCGAGCAGTCGTGGCTCGGCTTCGTCGACTCGGGCCTGCCCGAGGGCGACCCGCTGCCGCCGTTACCCGAGGGCAGCTTCGGCTTACAGGACCCGGCCGAGGCCGCGGTCCCGCTGATCAAGCTGATCCGCGAGTTCCGGCCGCAGGTCATGACGACCTACGACGAGAACGGCGGATATCCGCACCCCGACCACATCATGTGCCACAAGATCTCGATGGTGGCCTTCGATCGGGCCGGCGACCCGGAGTATCGGCCCGACCTGGGCGCGGCGTGGCAGCCGCAGAAGCTGTATTACAACTCCGGCTGGATCCGGTCGCGGATGCTCGCGCTGCACGAGGGCGTGATCGCGGCGGGCCTCGAGTCACCGTACACGGAGTGGCTGGAGAAGTGGAACGAGCGCGACGACCGCGGTGACAAGATCACCACGCGGGTCGAGTGCGGGGAGTATTTCGGGGTCCGCGACGACGCCCTGCGCGCGCACGCGACCCAGGTCGACCCGGACGGGTTCTGGTTCAAGATCCCGCTGGAGATCCAGCAGAAGGTGTGGCCGACCGAGGATTTCGAGCTGGCCCGCTCGCTGGTCGACAGCCCGCTGCCGGAGTCGGACCTTTTCGCCGGGATCCGAGAGTCCGTCGACGCCCGCTGAGCAGTACGCTCCATTACATGGAAGGCGCTGTCGCGGTCAACAATTTTGGCGATACCGAGTCGGGTGGACTGGCCGGCCCGATGGGCTTGCTCGTCATTGTCGTGCTCGTCATAGCAACAGTTCTGCTGATTCGCAACATGAACAAGCGCTTGCGTCGGCTTCCCGACAGTTTCAGCGACGAAGCGAAGACGGAGCGTGAAGCCGAGATTGCGCGGCTGAACGAGGATCTGGAGCGCTCGGGAACCGAACCGGTTCAGCGGAACGTAGACCGCAATCGATTGGGCCCGGGTCCTTCCCGTACGGAAGGCGAGGTCAAAGCCGAGACTACTGAGGGTGACGACGATTCGCCCGGCAGCGACAGCGGCCGCGTTTGACCACGTAGGACGTGGTGCGATCGTTTCGGTCCCGGGCACGGACCGTATTGGTCTGACCTATACCGAATACGGGTCGTACGTCAACCCCTGTTGTGTTCATCGGGATTGATTTAGCCTTCCGCCGGGGGCTTAACCGCCCCTGGACCCTGTGCGGAAGGGGGGCGAGAAAAATGACCATTCTCCGCCCCTTGATTAATCAAACGCAGATGCACGTGCATCCGCGAGTGCCGCTCATGAACCGGGCAAATTCGTGAGCGCGCCGCCGGTCGCGGAGACCGTCCGTCGATCGTGGATCGACGCGGCGGGCCTTGCCGGGCGCTCCCGCACCGTGCGCGTCCTCACCGCCACCGTGGCCGCCGCCGCCCTGTTGGTCACCGTCGGCGGCATTCTGTTGCCGGTCGAGCGTCCGGAGCACCGTCCATTGTCGGCGGCCGTCGGCGTCGGCCTGGCGATCGCACTCGCCGCCGCCGGCCAGCTCGCCCGGCTGCGGTTCCGGCTCGGTCGCGGCGTCGTCTCGGTCTCCTGGGGCGAGGCGGCCTTCATCATCGGCTTCGTGGTGGCGCCGCCCGGCTGGGTGCCCGCGGCCACCCTGATCGGTGCGATCGTCGCCTGGGCGCTGCTGTCCTGGCTGCACGATCACCGCAGCGTCGCCGAGATGACCCACCTCGCGGCCTCGCTCAGCCTCGGCGCCGCCGGTGCCGCGACGGTCGCCCACCTGATCATCGGCGACGCGCCGGTGCTCAGCACGCGGGCCCAGGCGGGTCTGGTCGCGGGCGCGATCACCTATCTGGTCATCACGTTCGCGCTGGCGGTGCTGACGCTGACCCTGCACCAGGACGCGCCGGCCGGGCAGATCCTTACCCGCGTCGCGTACACCAAGCTGCCGATGTTCGTCGGCAGCGCACTGGTCGGGCTGACCGCGGTCTTCACGCTGATCCGCGCCCCGTACTGGCTGTTCGCCTTCGTGCCCGCCCTGTGGCTGCTGCAGCGGACATACCGTTTCCACCTGCGCGCCGAGGAGGAACGCCGGATGTGGGAGGCGTTCGCCGAGGCCACCGCCGCCTTGCCGGGCGGCAGCGAGGCCGAGGTGGCGCGGGCCGGCCTGACCGGCGCCCTCGACGTCTTCGGCGCCCGCCGGGTGGAGATCGAGGTGCTGGCCGCCGACGGCGAGCACCGCTACGCCCAGGACGGTCCCGGCCAGGACAACGCGGTCGCCGGCCTGCCCGGTCCGGCGATCACCCGGTCCATGGCGGTGGGTGACGAGATCGTCGGCGAGTTCACCGTCTGGCTCGCCGAGCCGACGTTGCCGGTGCCCCGCGACGAGGCCGCCATCTCCGCCTACGGCGACGCGCTCGCCGGCGCGCTGCATGATGCGTCGGCCCGCGAGCGGGTCGCACAGCTCGAGGAAAGGGTGGCCGACGCCGCCGTGCACGACCAGCTCACCGGCTTGATCAACCGGTCCACCCTGGTGGCCGACGGCGACCGGCTGCTGGGCTCGGACGACCAGCAGCGTCAGGTCGCCCTGCTGCTCCTGGACATCAACGACTTCCGTGAGGTCAACGGCACCCTCGGGCACCGCTGCGGCGACGAGGTCCTGGCGCTGGTGGCCGAGCGGCTCACCGACCTCAAACGCGAGCACGAGCTGCTGGCGCGCTCCGGCGACGACGAGTTCGCGCTGCTGATCCCCGCGATCCGGCCGCTGAGCGACTCGGCCGCGCTGCTGCACGAGCTGCCCGGCGCGCTGCCGGTCGCGCTGCGCCGGGCCCGCGAGCTGGTCGAGGAGGTCGGCCGCCCGATGGAGGTGGCCGGCGTCCGGCTCGCCATCGAGGTGTCGATCGGCGTCACCGTGACCAAGGCCGACGGCGCCGACATCAGCGAGCTGATCCGGCGGGCGTCGCTGGCACTCGACCAGGCCAAGGCGCAGGAGCTGGCCGTCGCTCCGTACGACGCGGCCCGCGAGTCGATGACCACCGACGCGCTGGCCCTGCTCGCCGAGCTGCGCGAGGCCCTCGCCGAGGACGACCAGATCGTGCTGCACCTGCAGCCCGCGGTCGACCTGACGACGGCCGCCCCGACCGGGGTGGAGGCGCTGGTGCGCTGGCAGCATCCGCGCCGCGGCCAGCTCTCACCCAACGACTTCATCAAAACCGTCGAGCACACCGAACTGCTCATGCCGTTCACCCGCCGGGTGCTCGACCTGGCCCTGGCCTCGGTCTCGACGTGGAACGCGGCGGGCGTGGACGTGCCGGTGTCGGTGAACGTGTCCGCCCGCAGCCTGCTCGACCCGGGCTTCCCGGCGCAGGTGGCGGACGCTCTGCGCCGGCATCGCGTGCCCGCGTCCTGGCTGGTCCTGGAGATCACCGAGTCGGTCGCGGTCAGCGCCGAGGAGATCGTCGACGACGTGCTGGCCCAGCTCCGTGAGTCCGGGGTGCAGCTCTCGCTGGACGACTTCGGCACCGGCTACTCGTCGCTGTCGATCGTGACCCGCGCACCGGTCGACGAGATCAAGATCGACCGGTCCTTCGTGGACGACATGATCGATTCGCCGGCGGCGGAGGCGGTCGTGCGCGGCGCCGTCGAACTGGGCAGCCGCCTCGGGGTCCGGGTGGTCGCCGAGGGCGTCGAGACGATCGAGCAGCGCGCGGCCCTGATCGCGCTGAACTGCCCGACCGCCCAGGGCTATCACTTCTGCAAGCCGATGCCGGCCGACCGCATCGTGCAGGCGCTGACCCAGCTGGCCGGCGCGGCGCTGGACAACGTGCACCAGCTCCGCGCCGACGACGCGTCCTAGCGCTTCCGTCATCTCTCATGCAAATGCGAACCCGCTCAACCGGCTCTGCCTGAGCCGTGAAAGGCCCGGAGGTGCTCGGCCTGCGCTGGCACCTCGGGCGTTCGACGTGGCCGGCATGCGGGCGGGCATCGCCGGGCTCAGCCAGTCACTTGCGGCGCCCACAAACTGGCGATTGGCACGGCGACCATCCGTTCGGCTAGTCGGAAGACGCGAGGGCCGGTGTGCAGGACGATGCCGGCTGCGAAGTTGGACCCGACGCGTTCGGCGAACCATTCCAGGTGCCGAGCGTCGGCGGCCGAGGGAGCGGCGGTTGCTTTGACTTCGACGGCGATCATTTGGCCATTTCTGGCTTCGATCAGCAGATCGACCTCGTGCCGGCCATTCGCATCGCGATAGTGGAACAGATCAGCGCCAACGACGCTGGCGGCGCATTCGGCTCGGAGCTGGGCGGCGGCGAGGGTGTCCAGGACACGTCCAAGGAGATCGCCGTCGCGCAGCACGCGGCGCTGGTCGATGCGGAGCAGCGGGCCGAGAAGGCCGGGGTCGGTGAGATATCGCTTGGGCAGCCGCACAGCGCGATCCGTCCGATTGCCGGCCCAAGCGGGCACCCGCTGCGTGATCATGAGCGTGTCGAGGAGGTCGTCGTAGCCGACCGCGCTGTGCCGGGTGATGCCGGCGGCGTCGTAGAGCAGTTTGTGGTTCGGCACACCGGCGGTGTTGGCCGCAAGCGCCTGTAGGTACCTCCGCATCAAGACCGGGTCTCTGGAGACGCCGAGCGCAGCGGCCTCTCTGGTGACCAGATGATCGACGTAGCTGGTCAGCCACCGATCGCGCGCCCGCTCGGTGGGGGCGCGAAGAGCTTCCGGCCATCCGGTGGTGAGTGCCTCCGCCACATACCGGTGTATGTCCCAGTCGTCCGAGGGGTCGCTGAAGCTGTCCGGGCCATCGGCGAGGATTCGATCAATTAGTGACGGCGCGGACGGGTCACCGTGCCGTTCTCGACCCACGAGCGGGTGCATGGTGAGCCGGACGATCCGGCCGGTGGCGGGCCAGCCAGCCGTGGTCAGATCGGTCTGGGAGGACCCGGTCAGAACGAATCGGCCAGGGCGCGGATCGTCATCGACAGCCCGCTTGACCGCGCCGAGCACTTCGGGGACCACCTGCCACTCATCGACGAGAACCGGCTCGTCTAGAGCGCGAAGTGCGGCGTCCGGATCGGCGCGAACGACCGCCGCCTGAGCCGGAACGTCCAACCGCAGGATGGAATGGCACAATCGCCGCGTCGTGGTGGTCTTTCCGCAGGCGCGGGGGCCGACGACCAGCGTCGCGGGGTGAGTCGCCAGGATCTCGTCGAGCTCCGTGTCGACGATGCGAGAGACGTAGGCGCTCAGTGGAAAGCTCCAACCTGTGATGATCCAGCACGCCGGAGGCTGCCTATTTAGCACACCCTCCATGTACTAGATAGCACAGGTCTGAGTAACGATCCAGCACAGTCCGTGCGCGCCGACCGCATCGTGCAGGCGCCGACCCAGCTGCGCTTCCTGTTTGCGGCGCCGCCCCCGGCCCGAGGGTCGGGGACAGCGCCGTGATCAAACTCGAGCTAGACGACGTTGACGAATCGCACCGGCGAGGTGGCCGCCGAGGTGGTCTTGTCACCGGCGTAGTTCCAGCGCCAGCGCCCGTCCCGGTTCGCGGCGACGGTGGCGGAGAATTCGCCGTCCGATGCTTTCACCGTCATGACCGTGGTGAAGACGTCGGTGCCTTCCCTGCTGAACTGAAGCTGGACCGATGCCTCGTCGTAGCCCTTGAACTTGCTGGTGTCCAAGTCGACGCGCTTGATGGAACCGGTGAAGGTGACATTTTTGCCCTTCTTGACCTGCGTCCTAGAGGTCTCGGCCGTGATCCTCGCCTTGCGCAACACATTCACCGTCGCGAAGTGGGGATCGTCGCTGAACCCGCCGTTGTTGTCCGTCCCGCCGGCGTCGACCGCCCACCGGCCCGCGAGATCGTTCTCGGAGATCGGGTTTCCCAGATTGGCCCGCAAGCTCCCCTGGATGTCGATGACATCGGTGCACGACATGGTGGTGAGGTTGACGGTTACGCAGCTAGGGGTGCCCCGGCCGAGCTTCATCCCGTCGATGTGGTTGAAGTTCGGGCCGTGCCACAGGGCAACCCCGATGCCCGCGACGCCCGCCTTGGCCTGCGCGACCGCCGTGACCGGAACCTCCAGGTCCGTCGTCAGATCACTGACGACGATGTCCCGCCCGCCATTGACGGTCACCGAAACAATCTTCGGCGACGTGGCTGCCTCTGCCGCGAATGCGGGCGGGCCGAACAGGGCGGACAGTCCTACGACGCCGACAGCGGCGACCGCGGTTGCTGCTGACCTTCTCATGCGCTACTCCTCAAGAACTTCAGCGGTGACGTACGCAGATAAGGCGTATCGATGAGATGGCTGTTCACACGCGTATTCACCCGGCGCGGTGATTCCGATCTCAAAGCCGCGTGGCCGGGCCGCGTGTAAATATCGGAGAATGACGATCGCGTACGAGGCGCGCCGGCATCAGCTCGGGGACTGCTGGCGACCCGAGAGGACGGCACCGGCGCGATCGGAATGATCGATGGGGTGGTGCCGGTGGGCGGTGGTCCGATTCCGCATGTCCATGAACAAACCGACGAGAGCTTCTTCCTGTTGTCCGGGGTGATCGCCTTTCTCGGAGGTGAGAAGACAATCACCGCGGAGCCCGGGGCGTTCGTGCACGTGCCGAGGGGCACGCTGCACCGTTTCAAGAACGTCGGTCAGGAGGCCGCGCGCATGATCTTCTTTTTCACTCCGGGTGGTCCCGAAATGCTGTTCACGCATGCTGGCGACGTCCCACGTCCGGGTGAGCATCCGATCGTCTGGGATGCCGACCGAACGGCCGAGGCGCTGGACAGCGTCGCCCACATGGGCATTGACAGTGTCTATTACCCCGAGCACGACCATCTTTTCCGGCCTGAGCCGTTTCGTGCTGTGTGACCCGGCCGACGGGGCGCCGCACCCGCTGATCGCTTGGCGAGAAGGCACCGGCCGGGCCAATCCCGGCCGGGGCTTTCCTTGAAAGAGGTCCAGCGAGCCGTGTGAGAGTGTTGAACCATGAATCGGCTCGGCAGCGCTACCTCGCCCTACCTGCTTCAGCACGCGGGCAACCCGGTCGACTGGTGGGAGTGGTCGCCGGAGGCGTTCGCCGAGGCCAAACGCCGGGACGTGCCGGTGCTCATCTCGGTGGGGTACGCGGCCTGCCACTGGTGCCACGTCATGGCGCACGAATCGTTCGAGGACGAGGCGACCGCCAAGCTGATGAACGACAGCTTTGTCTCGATCAAGGTGGATCGCGAGGAGCGCCCCGACGTCGACGCCGTCTACATGACCGCGACGCAGGCCATGACCGGCCAGGGCGGCTGGCCGATGACGGTGTTCGCGACCCCGGACGGCGACCCGTTCTTCGCCGGCACGTACTTCCCGAAGGCGAACTTCACCGGCCTGCTCAACTCGGTCGTCAAGGCCTGGCAGGAGCAGCGTGAGCAGGTGCTCGACCAGGGCACCAAGGTGGTCGAGGCGATCGCCGGGGCGCAGCTGTCCGGCGGCCTCACCGCCCCGATCAGTGCCGAGCTGCTGGACGCCGGCGCGGCCGAGCTGCGCACGCATCACGACCAGGTGAACGGCGGTTTCGGCGGGGCGCCGAAGTTCCCGCCGCACATGAGCATGCTGTTCCTGCTGCGCCACCACCAGCGCACCGGCTCGCCCGAGTCGCTGGAGCTGGTCCGGCACGCCGCCGAGCGGATGGGCCGCGGTGGCATCTACGACCAGCTGGCCGGCGGCTTCGCCCGGTACTCGGTGGACGCGACCTGGACCGTCCCGCACTTCGAGAAGATGCTCTACGACAACGCGTTGCTGCTCCGGGCGTACACCCAGTTGTGGCGCCTGACCGGCGACGCGTTCGCCCGGCGGATCGCCGACGAGACGGCCGAGTTCCTGCTCCGCGACCTCGGCACCCCGACCGGCGGGCTGGCCTCGGCTCTCGACGCCGACACCGAGGGGATCGAGGGCCTCACGTACGCCTGGACCCCCGCCCAGCTCGTGGACGTGCTCGGCGAGGAGGACGGGACCTGGGCGGCAGACCTGTTCCACGTCACCGCGACCGGCACCTTCGAGGACGGCAAGAGCGTGCTGGTGCTGGCCCGCGACATCGACGCCGCCGCGCCCGAGCTGGTGCAGCGCTGGCGGGCGGTCCGGGGACGGCTGCTCGCCGCCCGGGCGCAACGCCCGCAGCCGGCCCGCGACGACAAGGTCATCGCGTCCTGGAACGGCCTCGCGGTGATCGCGCTGGCCGAGCACGGCGTGCTGACCGGGTCGGCGGCCTCCCGCGGCGCCGCTATCGAGATCGCCGAGGTGCTGGCCGAGCGGCACCTGGTCGGCGGGCGGCTGCGCCGGGCCTCCCGCGACGGCGTGGTGGGCGAGCCGGTCGGCGTGCTGGACGACTACGGACTGGTCGCCGAGGCGTTCCTGGCCGTGCACCAGATCACCGCCGACGGCCGCTGGCTCGACCTCGCCAAGCAGCTGCTGGACGTGGCGCTGGAGCATTTCGCCACCGGGACGGGCGGCTTCTGGGACACCGCGGACGACGCGGAACGGCTCGTCACCCGGCCCGCGGACCCGACCGACAACGCGACGCCGTCCGGCCTGTCCGCGATCGCCGCGGCCCTGGTCACGTATTCGGCGCTGGCCGGCGAGACCCGGTACCGGGAGGCGGCGGACGCGGCGCTGGCCACGGTCGGGCCGCTGATCGCCCAGCACGCGCGGTTCGCCGGGTACGCGGCCACGGTGGCCGAGGCGGCTCTCGCCGGGCCGTACGAGATCGCCGTCGCGACTCCCGATCCGGCCGGGGATCCGCTGGTCACGGCCGCTTTCCGGTACGCCCCGCCGGGCACCGTCATCGTCGCGGGCGACCCGGACCGCCCCGGTGTGCCGCTGCTCGCTGACCGTCCGCTACGCGACGGACTCCCCACGGCGTACGTGTGCAAGGGTTTTGTCTGCGAGATGCCGGTGACCGCCACCGACGACCTGGTGGAAAGACTAACGGTGGGTAATCGCTAGGCTAGTTGGGCGATGGATACTCGAACCGGTTTGCCGGTAGTCGGCATGGTGGGCGGCGGCCAGCTCGCCCGGATGACCCACCAGGCCGCGATCTCTCTCGGCCAGTCGCTGCGCGTGCTCAGCGAATCACCCGACGACAGTGCGGCCCTGGTCGCCGCCGATGTGCGGATCGGCTCGCACACCGACCTGCCGGCGTTGCGCGACTTCGCGAAGGGCGTCGAGGCGCTCACCTTCGACCACGAGCACGTGCCGACCGCGCACATCGAGGCGCTCGAGGCTGAGGGCGTCAAGGTCTATCCGGGCTCGAAGGCGCTGGTGTTCGCCCAAGACAAGGGCATGATGCGCGAGCGGTTGGCGGCCATGGGGGTGCCGGCGCCGAGGTGGCGCCGAGTCACCACAAAAGACGAAATTTCGGATTTCGCCGGGGGTGCGTGGCCGGTGGTGGCCAAGTCGACCCGCGGCGGCTACGACGGCAAGGGCGTGTGGATGCTGAACACGCCGGCCGACGCGGAAGCCTTGCTGGCGACGGGCACGCCGCTGATCGTCGAGGAACGAGTAACGCTGCGGCGAGAGCTCGCCGCCTTGGTCGCGCGCTCGCCGTTCGGCCAGGTCGCGGCGTACCCGGTGGTCGAGACCGTGCAGCGCGACGGCATCTGCGTCGAGGTGCTCGCGCCCGCGCCGGGTCTCGACGAGGCGCTCGCCATCGACGCGCAGCAGCTGGCGATCGACCTCGCGAACACGCTGGGTGTGGTGGGCTTGCTCGCCGTCGAGCTGTTCGAGACCGCGGACGGGGTGGTCGTCAACGAGCTTGCGATGCGTCCGCACAACTCGGGTCACTGGACCATCGAGGGCGCCCGGACGTCGCAGTTCGAGCAGCACCTGCGCGCGGTCCTGGACTACCCGATGGGCGCGACCTCGCTGACCGCGCCCGCCGTCGTGATGGCCAACGTGCTCGGCGGCGAGCCGGGCGGCATCTCGCTGGACGAGCGGCTGCACCACCTGTTCGCGAGTGATCCCGGCGCGCGCGTGCACCTTTACGGCAAGCAGCTCCGGCCCGGCCGCAAGATCGGCCACGTGACCGTGCTCGGCGACGACATGACCTCGGTGCGCGCCCGTGCGGCCCGCGCCGCCCGCTGGCTTCAGGAAGGCGTTTGATGGCACCCCGTGTCGGCATCATCATGGGCAGTGACTCCGACTGGTCCACAATGGAGGCCGCAGCCCTGGCGCTGGCCGAGTTCGAGGTGCCGTTCGAGGTCGGCGTCGTCTCGGCACATCGGACGGTCCGCAAGATGGTCGACTACGCCGAGTCCGCCGCCGACCGCGGCCTGCAGGTGATCATCGCGGGGGCCGGGGGAGCGGCGCACCTGCCCGGCATGGTGGCCTCGTTGACCACGCTGCCGGTGATCGGCGTGCCGGTGCCGCTCAAGCACCTGGACGGCATGGACTCGCTGCTGTCGATCGTGCAGATGCCGGCCGGCATCCCGGTGGCCACGGTCTCGATCGGCGGCGCGCGCAATGCCGGTCTTCTTGCCGTACGCGTGCTGGGCTCCAGCGATCCGGTGCTGCGCTCGAAGATGGCCGCTTTCCAGGCGAGCCTCGAGAAGATGGTGGCCGAGAAGGACAACGCGCTCCGCGAACGGCTCATGGGACAGTAAGCGGACGACCCCGTCCGCATAGGTGCTAACATCGCCATGTAAGTGGACGCTGTGTTCCGCTTATCTGAGAGGATGTAGTCGTATGCGCGCGCTCTTCGTACCGTCCTTCCCTGGCGACCCACAGGTCGGTGACCTGCCCAAACCGGCACCCGGGCCAGGTGAGCTGCTGGTCCGTGTCGCGGCCGGATCGATCAACGGCGTCGATGTCTTCATCGGTTCCGGCGCCGGGCAGGGGATGGTCGAGCACCGCTTCCCGCTGGTGCTGGGCAAGGATTTCGCCGGGGTCGTCGAGGCGGTCGGCGACGACGTGACCGGGTACGCGGTGGGTGACGCGGTCTACGGCACGGTGACCAAGCCGTACTACGGGGCCGGCTCGCTGGGCGAGTATGTGACGGTCCCCGCCGAGGTGGGCGTCACCCACCGGCCCGACGCGCTTGCCGTCCACGACGCCGGCGCGCTCGGGCTGGCCGGCACGACCGCCCTGCTCGCGACCGACGCGTTGGCGCTCACCAAGGGCGAGACGGTTCTCGTGTCCGGCGCGACCGGCGGGGTCGGGGCGATCGCCGTGCAGTACGCCGCGGCGGCCGGTGCGCGAGTGATCGCCACCGCACGCGACGAGCGGCAGCGGGAGTTCCTGGCGTCGCTGGCCCCGGTCGAGTTCGCCGACTATTCGGCGCCGCTGGGCGGGCAGGTTCCCGGGGTGGACGCGGCGCTGCACTTCGCCGGCGATCTGGCGGAGATCGCCGCGCTGGTCAAGGACGGCGGCCGGATCGCCACGACGCTGTTCGCCGCCGACGACTCCGGCCGTGACCTGACCCTGCACGTGATCGACGCGGCGGCGCCGCAGCGGGCCCTGCTCGACCGGCTCGCCACCGACGTCGTCGACGGCGTGCTGCGGGTTCCGGTCTCCACCACGTACGAGCTGGCGCGGGCGCACGAGGCGTACCGCGACTTCGCCGGCGGGGCGCTCGGCAAGATAGCCGTCTCGATGTAGCCGTTACTTGTTCAGCCGGACCATCGCACGGAACATCGCGCGGGGTGAGGGCGCCGGCGCGATCGGCTCGGCGTCCGTCGCGGCAAAAGCTTGGATCATGTACGCCACCAGGCGCCGCCACGCTCGCGGCGCCTCGTTCCTGGTCGCCGCGACGACCCCGGCGTTGGCCATCACCAGCAGCACCAGATCCTCCGCGACGAAGTCGTCCCGGAGTTTGCCAGCGGCCTTGGCCTTGCCGATCAATTCGTTGAACCCGCGGTACGCCCGGGTGCGTTCCGCCTCGAACTCCCGGGCGGTCGGGAACGACAGGGTGAGCACGTTCGTGAAGCCCTGGTCCTCGGCCTGCATGGCGCAGACCGTCTCCACGTACCGGGTGAAACCGTGCCACGGATCCGGATCGGCGAGCGCCCGGTCGACCGCGTCGGCGTACGCGTGCATCTTGTCCATGAAGACCGCGGTGATCAGGTCTTCCCGGGTCGGGAACCGGCGATAGAGGGTGCCGACCCCGACCTCGGCCGCGCGCGCCACCTCCCGCATCGGCGCGTCCAACCCCTGCTCGGCGAAGACGCGACGGGCCGCCGCCAGGATCCGCTCACGGTTCTGCTCGGCGTCGGCGCGCAGGCCGGGAGATGTCTTCGCCATGCGCGGATGGTAGGCCACGCGGCCTCAGCCCAGCAGGATCCCGCGCAGCGTATGGGTCAGCCGCTCGACGAGCTCGTCCGCCGGCATGCTGGCCAGCGGCCCGTCGGCCAGCACGTAGCGGCTGAACGTCACCCCGATCAGGTGCGCGCCGAGCATCTCCACCCGCGCGTCGACGTCCGGCCCGGTCAGCACCTTGCGGTAGGCGATCACGGCCTCCTCGCGCACGGCGCGCAGCAGACCCCGGGCCACCGACTGATCACCGGCGGCGCTGCGCAGCAGTGCGAGGAAAAGGTCACCCTCGACGGCCGATTCCATCCTTGCCACGTACGCCTGTGCGATGCGTCCGGGCAGGCCGTCCACGTCGCCGGGAACGTTCGCCACCAGGATGGACGGACCCGGAACCGCGGCCAGGAAGAGTTTCTCCTTGCTCGCGAAATGCAGGACGACCAGTCCGTGGGTCACAGCGGCCCGCCGCGCGATCTCCCGGATCGTCGAGCCCTCGTACCCGTGCTCGGCGAACACCGCGCGGGCCGCGGCCAGGATCGCGGCCCGTTTAGCGTCCGGGTCGCGCGTTCTCTTGGGTTGTGACACAGCTCCTAATGTACACGCGGTCAGTAGTGACTACCTTCTTAATGTCCGGGCGGTCAGTAGGCCGCGGAGAGCATAGGAAGCCTGTTGAACCACACCGCCGCACCGCAACCCACCCGAAGCCGGATCATCTCGCTGCTCTGGTTCCCGTTCTTCTTCGCCGCCGCCACGGCGCTGGTCTACTCGTTCGCCAACACCCACCCGCAGCCCCACGACGTGCGGCTGGGCGTGATCGGCACGCCGCCGCCCTCGCTGCCGGCCGGCATCGACGTCGAAGCGGTCACCGGCACCGCGGGGGTGGCCCATCATCAGCTCGCCGGCGTCTACGACTCCGGGGCCCGCACGTTCTACGTCTCGTCGGCCGCCAGCGCGTCGCGCGCCAACTACCTGAACGCGGTCCTGCACCCGGCCAGCACGGTCGACGTCGTACCGCTGGCCCACGGCGACGTGAGCGGCGCCGGGTTGTTCTTCTTCGGGCTGCCGCTGCTGCTGGTCGGCCTGATCACGTCGATCGTGCTGCTGCAGTTCGGCATGTGGCCGGTACGCCGGAAGGTCATCGCCGTCTTCGCCACCGGGGCGTTCGCGGCTGTGGTCACGTTCGTCGTGGGGGTGTCCCGGGACGTCATTCCGGCGGACGGGTGGTTGTTGCTCTACGGGTTCGCGCTGACCCAGGCGATCGGGTGGCTGACCACGGCGTTGCCCCGGTTGGTCCGGCAGTTCTTCCTGCCGGTCGCGATGACGTTCGTGCTGATCCTCGGCATCCCGACCGCCGGTGCGACGGTCAACCCGGACATGTTGCCGACGTGGTTGCGCTGGCTGCACGACGTGCTGCCGTTCGGGCAGTTCGTGGAGGCGGCGCGCGACGAGGCGTACTTCGGGCAGCGGGGTCTCGCCCACCCGCTGATCATTCTGGGGTCCTGGGTGGCCGGGTCGGCGTTGTTGCTGGCCTGGACGGCGCGGCCACGGCGGTCGGTCAATCCGGCCGCGGCCGGCCGCGCTGTTGCGGAAACGGCCGCCGGTGCTGTCGCTGCCACGCGGGACGTCACCGTCGAGCCGGGCGTCGCCGATCACGTCGACGCCGAATCTGTCGCGAGTGGGCAGGGCGTGAGCGGGCAGGGTGCGGTCGCGCATCGGCGACTGCACGGGACGGTCCGGAACACGGGGCTCATCCCGGTTTCCGGGGCGACCGTCCTGGTCCTCAACGATTCGGGCGACGAACTGCATCGGACGATGACCCACGCGGACGGGACCTACGCGATCGACGACGTGCGCCCCGGCCTGCATCACCTGGTCGTGACGGCGGCGCATCACGAGCCCGAGATCGTCACGATCGCCGTGCGCCGGCACCGCGCGGAGTCCGCCCGGGACATCACCCTGACCGACTGGGACGACCCGGCCGGCAACCTCACGGCCGAGGAGATCGCCGACCGGCGAGCCCCCATCGCGTGATCACTGCGGCGCCGGCCACGACCAGCAGGGATGCCACGATCACGGCGTACCGGCGTACGGGGAAACCGGGGTTGATCGTGTCGTTGATCCAATCGTGCAGATTGTCGGTGCGGGCGCTGAAGTCGTCGCCCTCGTGTGGGCAGCTCGGGCCGGTGCTGACCACCGCCACCAGGGCGAGCTGCCCGTCCGGCTCCTCGTGGAAGTAGGGGCCACCGGAATCGTGCAGGCAGGCGCTCGTGTCCTTGCGCGGGCTGTGGCCGGCGACCCCGATGAGAGAGTCGCTCACCATCGTAACGGCGAATTGTCCAGTTTGGAGGCGCGTCGGCCCTTTCGTCCCCGCGTCCGCCACCAGGCCGTAGCCGGTCAGCCGCACGATCTCCCCGACGGTCGGCGCGGTGGTGCCGATCCGCAGCGGCGGGATGTCGGTGACCGGGGTCTCCAGCTCGGCGAGGGCGACGTCGGCGGTCGGCGACTGGTGGACCCCGACGATGGCGACGTCGTGGCCGCCCTGGGATTTGAGGTCGGGGCGGCCGATGGTGGCGATGGTCCGCTTCGCGACCGTGTGACTCACCCGTCGATCGTCGTTGTCTCGGAAGCAGTGCCCGGCGGTGATGACCCAGCGTGACGCGATGAGCGCACCGGTACACCAGCTGTCCCGGGTGCCGCCGTCTTCGGTGGCGATGCCGGTCATGGTGAGCCGGACCGAGAACCGGTAGTCGCCGTCGCGTACGTCCTCGCCATGCGCGATGGCCTGCGCTTTCCCGGGCGTGAGGAGCAGCGTGAGGGGAACCAGCAGGATCATCAGAGTTTTTCGCAGAAGCACGGGGATGATGATTCGAACCGGGGCGTCCGGGGAGCGTCAGCGGCGTTCTTATGGAAGCTTTATCCGGGCTGTGTCAGCCTTGGCCGGTGCGTGTGCTGGTGGCCGAGGACGAGCGGATGCTCGCCGACACGGTGGCGGAGGGGCTGCGCCGGTTCGCCATGGCCGTCGACGTCGTCTACGACGGGGACGGCGCGGCGGAACGGCTGGCGGTCAACCGCTACGACGTGGCCGTCCTCGACCGTGACCTGCCGAGACGCAGCGGCGACGACGTGTGCCGGATGATCACCGAGTCCGGCGGCGGCACGCGCGTGCTGATGCTGACCGCCGCGGTCGGGATCCGCGACCGGGTCGAAGGCCTGGGGCTGGGCGCCGACGACTACCTGACGAAGCCGTTCGCGTTCGCCGAGCTGGTCGCGCGGTTGCAGGCGCTGTCCCGGCGGTCGTCCCCGGCGCTGCCACCGGTGCTGTCGCGCGGCGGCGTGGTCCTGGACGTCACCCGGCACACCGTCGCGCGCGACGGGTTGCTGCTGTCCCTGTCGCCGAAGGAGTTCGCCGTGCTCGAGGTGCTGATGCGGGCCGGCGACCGGGTGGTCAGCGCCGAGGACCTGCTGGAACAGGCATGGGATGAAAACGCCGATCCTTTCACCAACGCCGTACGCGTGACGATCATGACGTTGCGCCGAAAGCTCGGCGATCCGCCGTTGATCCACACCGTTCCGCGCGTCGGCTACCGGCTCGGCTCATGACGATCGGCTCACCGCGTTGGCGCATGCTGCTCGTCATCGCGATCGTCCTGGTCGCTTCGGCGTTCGTGCCGCTCGTGGCCGAGCAGATGCGGGCGCTGTGGCTCGAGTTCGGGCCGTCCTGGTGCAGGGTTCCGGCCTTGCGCGCGCCCGCCCCGGACGCTTCGTTCGTCTGTACCGCGGTGTACCGGCGCCCGAGCATCCCGGTCATCCTCACGATCGTTCTGGTGCTGCTCGTTCTCGCGGCCGCTTCGATCCCGCTGATCCGCTGGTCGCTGCGGCCCGTCCGGGACATGGCCCCGGCGATCGCCGACGTCGGCCCGCAGAACCTCGGGCACCGCCTGCGCCCGGGGTCGAGCCGCGAGGAACTGGCGACGCTGGGCCGCGCGATCGACGAGATGATGGACCGGATAGCCGTCGGCTACGAGGCGCAGCGCCGGTTCGCGGCCGACGCGTCGCACGAGCTGCGCACGCCGCTGGCGGTCCAGCGGACGCTGATCGAGGTGGGCATGGCGCACCCGCTCACCCCGGACCAGGTCGAGCTGCTGACCGCCCAGTTGCTGGAGATCAACGAACGCAACGAACGCCTGATCGAAGGCCTGCTCGTACTGAGCGAAAGCGACCGCGGCCTGATGTCGTGGTCGCCGCTACGCCTCGATCTCATCACGTCGTCGGTCCTGGAGAGCCACCGTGAGCGGGCCGCCGGCATCAAGATCGTGAGCCGGCTGAGCCCACGGCTGGTGCTGGGCGAGCAGGTGCTGCTGGAACGGCTGGTCACGAACCTGGTGCAGAACGCCATCAAGTACAACCGGCCGGACGGCACGATCGAGGTCTCGGTGGGCGCGGACCCGGCGCTGGTCATCACCAACACCGGCGACGACGTGCCGGCGGACGAGGTGGCCGCTTTGTTCGAGCCGTTCCGGCGGCGCAGCGCGACCCGGATCGACCACAGTGGAGGGGCCGGGTTGGGGTTGGCGATCGCCCGCTCGATCACCCGGGCCCACGACGGCACGATCGCGGCGTCGTCAACGGGCCACGACGGGCTACGAGTCGAGGTCAACTTCCCGGCGGCTTGATCACTTCGGTCGTCACTCGGACATTGTGTTCGAGTGGGCTGTACAGCCGGGCACGTAGGGTGGCCCCATGCCTTCAGTCACCACCCGCCGCTCCGGCGTGGCCGAGCGCCGGGCCGCCATCGAGGCCCGGATCCTGGCCGCCGTCGAGCGCTTGCTGGACGGCGGCGAGAGGTTCACCGACCTGGGCGTGCAGCGGATCGTCGAGGAGGCCGGGGTGGCGCGCTCGACGTTCTATATGCACTTCCGCGACAAATCCGCACTTATCCTGAGATTGGCGGAGAACCTCGGTACGACGGTCTTCGGCATGACCACCCGGTGGGACCCGGAGGCCGACGACGCGGTCGACGCGCTGGTTGCCGTCACGGTCGAGACGATCCGCTTCTACCGGGAGCGGGCCCACCTGCTGGGCGCGGTGCTCGAGGTGGCCGCCTACGACGAGGCCGTCCGCGATTTCTGGAGCGCCCAGCTGGAGGAGTTCGTGGCGCGCGGCCGCCAGTTCGTCGAGGCCGCCCAGCAGGCCGGCCACACCCCGGGTTCGGTCCGGACCGACACGACGGTCCGCCTCTTCGTCTGGGGCGGCATGCAGACGATCGCCCATCACATAGCAACGGGCGACAGCACCGACGACGCGGCCGTCGCCCGCGAGATCGCCTTGGCCCAGTGGTTCGGCGCCTTCCGCCGCCCCACCTGACGCCACGCACCGGCGACGCCGTGATGGGCACGATGGGCGCGGCGCCCCGGTCAGTCGGCCAAGATTTGCCCGATTTGCCCCCAGGACCGCCTCGGAGTCCCGGCGTCAACCATTCCGATCTGCCATGTTTAGTCCCATCCGCCCCGGCTTCACGGCTCGCCTTCGGCCTCGCCGTCTGCGAAGTTCCGAACTTGTCTGCGAGCTTCGCACCTAAACGAGTAAGTGCTAAGCCGAGTCGGTGGCTGTAGGCGAGTCGGCGGCTGTAGGCGAGTCGGCGGCTGTAGGCGAGTCGGCGGCTGTAGGCGAGTCAGCGGCTGTAGGCGATCAGCGATCTGATCGCCGTCCGTTCGCCAACCCTCGCCATCCATCTCGCATATCCGACATTTCCTGAGATTTGTCGGATCGGATGGGCCGTTGGACGGAGGGTTCGGGCGGATTCGAACTCGCCGCCGGGCTTGCCGCAACGGGCGACTCGGCGCGCGGCCGCGCGGCGCTTCCATTCCGTGAGACAGGCGACCGCATGCTGAGACCCGCGCCCGCATCATGGACCCACCGCCCGCGATGTGAGACCAGCGTCCATTGTAGAGAATACCTTTGTCACGTAACGAGGCTTTTGCCCGGCAGCTTTCTCCGGCCGAATGTGAACCTTGGAGAGTTATGGCTCGTATGTGGGCGCAACTCTCCAAGGTTCACAAAAATCCACGATGTGACCGCGGTGTCCACATAGCGGAACCGTCCCCGTAGCGAACGCATCGCCACAGCACCTCAGCTCCGGCACCATCACGCCACCGGCCACACCGTGACCAGGTCACTCGCCGCCTACCACCACGCTTAGGACTTACTCATCCAGCTTTGGACGAACTGCGCACTTTGCTTGTGGGGTGCGAAGCTGGGTGATCTCCACGGCGGCATCCGATGCGAAGCACTTCGCGGCGGCGCCGAAGTAGGTCGCCGCGCTCGCTCTTCGCGCCGGCGGCGTAGGTCAGCTGGCGGGCCGCCTCCAGCTTCATGCCCATGCCGGCCAGCATGAACTGGACGCCCTGGAAATCGGCGATGTTCACGTCGTCGAAGTCCACATCGAAGATTACTCGCCAATGGTGTCCAGATAGGAGCCCAAATTCTCGGCTCCTTGCCTCGTGTACAGCAAGAGGTGCCCCACATCGTGCAGGGAATGTCATAGGACTCGCAGAGCGACGAGCGATGATCACTGTGCTTTCAACAGCGGAGATGAGTGGCCCGGCGACCTATCGCCGGAGCGCCCGCGAGCGTGCGAAAAGAAAGAGTTACACCATGCCTGACGCCAGCTCTGCTGGAACGATCGATCTCGGTGGCGACCTGACCGTCAACCGCTTTGGCTTCGGTGCCATGAGGATCACCGGCGACGGATTTTGGGGGCCGCCGCGCGATAGCGACGAGGCTATTGCCTTACTTCGGCGGGTAGTCGAATCCGGCGTCAACTTCATCGACACCGCGGACAGCTACGGGCCCAACGTGAGCGAGGAGTTGATCGCCGAGGCGTTATATCCGTACCCGGATGATCTGGTCGTCACCACCAAGGCCGGCATGTCCCGGACCGGTCCGAACGACGCCCAGGCGGATGGTTTCTGGGCCAGGGACGGGCGGCCCGACCGCATCATCGAGGCGTGCGAGGGGTCCCTGCGACGGCTGAAGGTCGACGAGATCTCGCTGTACCAGTTGCATATGCCGGACCCGAAGGTGCCGTTCGAGGAGACCATCGGCGCGTTCGTCCGGCTCAAGGAGCAGGGCAAGATCCGCCACTTCGGGCTGTCCAACGTCAACGAGGAGCAGATCCGGATCGCCCAGCGAATGATTCCTGTGGTGTCGGTGCAGAACCGCTACAACCTCGACGACCGGCGGTCCGAGTCAATCATCGACCTGTGCGAACAGGAGCAGATCGCCTTCACGTCCTACGCCCCGATCCTTGGCGGCGGCCACGGTGACAAAGCGGTTCGTCAAATCGCCAAGCAGCACGGCGCCTCCGAACGGCAGGTCATGCTCGCGTGGCTGCTCGCCCGCTCACCGCAAAACCTGCCGATCCCGGGCACGGGGCACAAGGACCACTTCGAGGAGAACTTGGCCGCCGTCGACCTCAAGCTTTCCCAGGCCGAGGTCGCCAGCCTCACCCGGGACGTCTAGGCGCATTTGATAGTCGAGTGAGGTCGCCGGCGCGCCACGATCTCTGTGGCGGCTGATTGGCAACGGGCCGGCCAAGTCGGGAAGGCTTGACGATGAGGGGTCAACAAGGTGGGGCGGCAGCCGAGGGCGGCCTGCTTCACGGCCGTTACCGGTTGACGGGTCTGCTGGGCGAGGGTGGCATGGGCCGGGTCTGGGCGGCCCGAGACGAGATGCTGGGCCGTGCGGTAGCGATCAAGGAGATCGCGCCGGAGCGGGTGTCCACCGCGGAGACGGGCAATCTGCCGGAGCGGGCGATTCGTGAGGCGCGGGCGATCGCGGGTCTGCTGAGCGCCTTGAGAGCGGCCCACCGCGCCGGGATTCTGCACCGCGATGTGAAGCCCGCCAACGTCCTGCTTGCTGACGACGGCCGGGTCGTGCTGACCGACTTCGGCTTGGCCGCTGTGGCGGGCGACGCAGGAATGACCGCCAGTGGAGTGGTCCTTGGCTCCCCGTCGTATCTAGCGCCGGAGTGCGTCATGGGACCGCCACACCCCGGATCCGACCTGTGGTCTTTGGGGGCTACGTTGTTCGCGGCGGTCGAGGGATGGCCTCCGTTCGTGCGGTCGTCGCCGATGGCCACGCTGGCCGCGTTGATGGTCGACCAAGTGCCGGTGCCGGTACACGCTGGCCCGTTGACGCCTGCGCTGGCGGCGTTGCTGGAGAAAGATCCGTCCAAGCGGGCGAACGCCGACGAGGCGGCGGGGCTATTGCTCGAGGCCGTGCACTCGATCACGCCGGCCCGGACGGAAAACGCGAGCATCCGTTCATCGGTGGCGGAGCCGGCATCGCCACAGGACTCAGCCCGAGCACCTCGGACGGCATCGGCACGGCGTCGGCGTCGTGTTGTCTTCGCGTCGCTGCTGATGGCCGGCTCCGCCATCGTCGTGGCGGCCTGCGCCACCGCGCTGCACGCGACGCCGTCACGCCACGAGGATAAACAAGGCCTTCAACGAAATAAGGTCGCTCGCATGGCTGCACTGCCGCCCGATCCACGGGTGTCGGCGCGTCCGGACGCCGAGTCCGACAAGCATGGACTCCGGCCGACGACGGCTCGAGGCGCTCCCGTTCGGGCAGGCGTTCCCACCCCGTCAGGTGTCGCCCCCACGATCGCCCGAACGGCGAGCGTCAAGGCGAACGCCAGGCCTAGCACCGCTCCGGCCACAAATGCCGTCGCCATCCACGTCACGTTCGAGGCCGAGTCCTACACCGCCAACAACGGCACCTATGACTCGCACTACGCGAACGCCAGCGGCGGCGCGGCGGTAGGGCACACCGCCAAGGGCATGTGGGTCGGCTACGCCAACCGCTCGCTCGCCGGAGTAAGAACCGTCACCTTGCGTTATGCGGCGGCCGCGAACGGCGGCGGCACCAATATCGAGCTGCGGGCCAACTCCGCGACCGGCCCGTTGCTGTCGGCGGTCATCTTGCCGGCCACGCCGACGTGGAACACCTACGAAACGGTGACGGCCGCGCTGTCGCCGACGAGCTCCGGTCCGCTCTACATCGACTTCACCGGACCCAGGGCCGCCGACATCGACACCATCACCTTCGACTCCTGACCCGGACGTCAGGCGGCCTCGGCCGTGCGCAATCGGCGGCAGGACTGCTCGCGTTGCAAGAATTGCCTCACTCCGTGCAGCGGGTGTCACGTCGTCTGCCGCATGGTGAGCCACCATCGACACATCCGCCCACTCCCCGAGGATTCGACAGGGCGGAGGGGTACGCGGCTTGGCGCCATGTCGCCAGTGCGGTGGTCAAGCCGCGTACCAGTCGGCCGCATCAGCCATCGATCCCCGTTGCACACCGTTGCGCCACGTCCAGGCGTACGGGAAAGCATTTTGGGTTAGAGGTCTTGGTCAGTTGGCGTCGAGGCGGTTCAGGGCGTCTCGCAGACCGGATCGGGAGACTACGCCCAGCTTGGGGAAGAGTTGGTAGAGATGCGAGGCGACGGTCCGCTCCGAAATTGCCAGCTCGGCGCTGATGTCCTTGTTGGACATTCCGGTGGCGGCCATCCGGGCGATGACCAGCTGGCGGTCGGTGAGATCGCCAGGGCGAGCCTTGGCATCGACCGGCTGGCCGGACGCGCGTAGTTCTTGGCTGGCTCGTTGCGCCCAGCCGCGGGCGCCGAGCCGTTCGAAGGTCGCGAAGGCCTGGGCGAGATGGCCGCGGGCAGCGTTCGGCGTCCGGATCCGCCGGAGGTGTTCTCCGGCGAGAAGCTCGATACGAGCCTGTTCGAACGGCCACCGGAAGGCGTCCGGTGTGGCGAGCGCCCGGTCGAACAAGCCCGCCGCGTCGTCGGCGGAGACCAGCGCCTCGGCGGCGGTCACCAGCATATGGAGGCGGGGTGAGATGCGGTCCAGCCGGGCCGCGCGAGCCGCCGCGACGTGCGCACGGGCCTCGGCGTCGTGATCGGTGCGGACCGCCGCCTCGACCACATCGAGGACACCCCAGGTCGCCACCGCACGATGGGGCGGAATGGTTCCGGGAGGATGCATCGAGATGATTTCCCGGTACGCCTGTGCCCAGTCCCGCCGGCTCAGCGCGAGCAGCGTACGCGTGTAGCCCGAAAGGTAGCTCACGTGCTTCACCCCACGAGGCACCGCCCACTGGCCGAGCTCGGTGGTGATCCGGCGTGTGGTCTCGTCGTCGCCGCGTGCGGCGGCGAGAAGGGCGATCCACTGGTCGATGGCCCAACCGTAGAGGCGGAGGCCGTGGTTCTTGGTCAATTTCAGCGCTTCGGCCAGGTGCTGCTCGCACTCGGCCCACCGTCCTTGGAAGAAGGCGTCGTACGCCAGCAGCGCCAGCGCCTGCGTCACGACGTTCATGTCGTCCGTGGCTCGGCCTTTGTCCAGAGCACGTCGAAAGGCGGCGCGGCCGCGATCGAGCCGGTCGACCCAGCTACCCGCGAGTCCGGTCAGGACGATCTCGGCGGGATCATCGACTTGGTCGATCTGGTCGAAGAGCCGATCCAACCGGTGATATTCGGCGTCACCGGCGTTCGCGGGATCCGCGTGGGTGTAACGCATCAACACAAGGAGGTCGAGTTCCGGGTGCTTGAGGCGGGATGCGAGCGCGTCGAACGCCGTCCAGAGATCGCTGCGCCCGCCGAAGACACAGACGTAGAACAGGGTGAGCATGGCGGCGCGGACCGAGAAGATCGGATGTGACTGGTCGTCGACGTCGGCCAGGGCGCCGGTCAGCATGCGATGGGCGGTGTCGATGTCGCCGTCCTCGTTGAGGATGACGAAGGCCGTGGCCACCGCCATGTCGAGGGTCCGCGGGCCCAGCCGGCGGACTTCTTGCAGTACCTCCTTCGCGGTGGGGATACCGCCGCCGAGGTGGGCGCCGATGTAGGCGGCTGCGGAGAGCCGCCGGGCGCGATCCTGGTTCGCCGGGCTGAGCATTGAGGCGTGCGTGAGCGCGGTGACCGCGCCGATCGGGTCGCCCCGACGGACCCGGCGATAGGCGGCGCGTTCGAGCGCTGCCGCGGCATCCTCGTCCGGGCCAAGGCCACCGTTTGCCAGATGCCACGCACGACGGTCCGGATCCGCCGCGGTGCCGGCCAGCCGGCGGTGAGCCTGATGTCGTTCCGCGGTGCTGGAGGTGTCGATGACGGCCCAGCGCATCAGCGGGTGTGCGAAGACGACCCGGTCGGTGATTCGGATCAGGCGTAGGTCTTCGGCCGGCTCGAGTGCACTCAGCAGCTCGCCGTCGGCGGCGGCCTCGAGGGTGCGCAGGTCTTGGGCCGGGTCCAACGCCACGAGCAGCAGAGACCGTCGTGTCAGCTGCGGTAGGCTCTGGATCCGGGACGAGAACGCTGTCTGCAGCCGCCGGTTGAGTGGCACCGCGGACAGGTCGAACGACGGGCTTGTCGCGACGATCGGTGGCAGTTCGACCAACGCCAACGGGTTCCCGGCCGCCAGCGCCAGCACCTCGCGCTCGACCGCGGCATTCAACCGGGGGTGGCGGTCCTTGAGGATCTGCGCCGACGCCGATTCGTTGAGCGGGTTCAGTGCGTACTCCTCGAGCCCGGCGCGCTCGAAGAAGCCGCCTGCCTCCGAGCGCGCCGTGCCGATGAACCCGGCGGGTACCCCGGTGAGCCGGCGGACCAGCATGGTGAGCACCGCGGCGCTCGAGCGGTCCAACCATTGCAGGTCGTCGACCAGCAGCAAGATCGGTCGATCGGCGGCGACCTCGCGCACCAGTCTGCGCGCCGTTTCGGCTATCGCCAGCCGGTCCGGGACCACCGCGGTGTCCGGGTCGAAAAGTGATTCCAGAACGGCGGCGCGGTGCGAAACCGTATCCAGAAGCGGGTTGAGAAGCTGCTGCAGACCCGCGAACGGGACGTCGGCCTCGAATTCGACGGCCGACGCGGTAAGAACGCGGCCGCCCTCCGCCGTCCAACGCCCGGAAGCGTACTGAAGAAGCGTTGTCTTGCCGATGCCGGGCTCGCCTACCAGGACCAGCGCATCGCCGGACACCCGGGAACGCTCGCAGACGCCGTCGATCACCGTCAGGGCATCTCCTCTGCCGACGATGTGCTGTGGTGGCCTTGCTCGCACGTCTTCCTAACGTTTGCGTGCGCGGCGAATTCAATCGGCCCTTGTCCGCTGAGTCACCCAAGTTACTTGGGGTATCAATGCGGCCACGAAAAATCGTTGTCAGACGGGCGCTGGCTCAGTCGGATGACTGATGCGCTCCCGGGCCGAAGGCAGCAGGTTGTCCCGGGGCATGACTCAGCCATTTCTGATCGGAAGGTTGCGATGGTAGATCTGACGCGAAAGCTTTATCAGGGCCCGTTTTTCGACAACACCCGCTGGGACGACGTGGTACTGCGCCAAGGCGACATCATCATCACGACGCCGCCGAAGTCGGGAACTACCTGGACGCAGATGATCTGCGCCTTGCTCATCTTCCAGACGGCGGACCTGCCGAAGCCGCTCGATGACCTGTCGCCCTGGCCGGACTATCTCGTGTATCCCCGTGCACACGTTCCCACCGTGCTGGCCGGCCAGCGGCACCGGCGGTTCATCAAGACGCATACCCCGATGGACGGCCTTCCGTACGACGAGCGCGTCAGCTATCTATCGGTCGGCCGGGACCCGCGCGACGCGTTCGTCTCGTACGACAATCACATGGCGAACATGGATCTCGGCGCCATCTCCCGCCGATACGTGGCCGCCGGGCGAGTCGACGGGATCGAGCGGTCGCCCTTTCCCGCGGTGCCGCCGCCACCGGGATCGATTCACGACCGTTTCCGCCTCTGGGTGGACAGCCCGGCGTTCATGTTCGGCATGCCCGCCTACCTGGCACACCTGGACACCGTCTGGCAGGAACGCGACCGGCCGAACGTCATTCTGATGCACTATCAGCGTTTGAAGGACGACCTGGAGGGGTCCATGCGGGCCTTGGCGGCAGGCCTGGAAATAGACGTTCCCGAGCGGAAGTGGCCGGAACTTGTGGAGGCGGCGACGTTCGGAGCCATGAAACGGCACGAGACCGACGTGATCCCCGACCGCGGCATCTGGCGTGACGAGTCCCGTTTCCTGAACAAGGGCACGTACGGTCAGTGGCGGTCCGTACTCGATGACGAGGATGTCGCCTACTACCGCGAGCGTGTCGCCACGATGGCCGGCCCGGAATTGCTCGACTGGGTCCAGCAAGGCATCCGGTGAGCACTCAGCTGTCGTGAGACGACGTCGGTACCCCGTGGTGGCCGGCGCGGCGATCCGGCAGTGGACGACGTCCTTCGCACAGATGGCGATTCGTGGGAGGACTCTGCGGACGAGAGGATCGAATGTGATCGGCGATGACGTGGCGGGCGTCGTCGACGTGCTGCGGATCCCGGTACATCACGTAGAGCTGATTGGCCAGTGCCAGGTACGCGTTGAGCTTGAAGGCGCCGTGCTCCGGTGTTATCGAGTCAGAGAGCTGGCCGGCCGCCTGAGCCGCGGCGTACTGGTCGGTGAGCTCGTGTAACCAGGCCGTGTACAGGTCCACGAGCCGGTCTCGGACGACGCCGGGCCGTGTGTCGAACTCGGCGTTCGCCGAAGCGAAGAAGCAGCCCCCCGGGAAAGTCTCGTTGACCACCATGGCGAGAAAGTTCTCGCAGAGTGCCTCGAGGCGGGCCAGCGGAAGGCTCGTCTTGGTGAGCGCCGGGCCGACGATCTCGGCCTCATACCGTTGGGCAGCCCGTTCGATCGTGGAGAGCTGCAGTTCTTCCTTCGAGCGGAAGTGCGCGTACAAACCGCTCTTGCTGATCCCCACCTGCTCGGCAAGACGTCCGAACGACAGTCCTTCAAGGCCTTCGACGGTAGCCATATTCACTGCCGCGTCCAGGATCGTCCTGCGGCTGCGCCGGCCGTCGCTGCGCGAAGCCCGCTGCGACGGCTGCACGGTGGAACTCATCGGCTGAGAGTACAGCGGCCCTGACAGCGCCGAGAGGTCTCGTAGGTCACATAGGTCAACCGGGTTTTCCAGGCTTAGCATGATCCAGCACGACCTGCCGTGCTATCTAGCATAAACACTAGAGAGGCGTGAAGGATGTCTGAGCGAAAGCCTGTGATGGTGCTTGTTCACGGCGCCTGGCATCGCAAGGAGATGTGGCGCAAGCTGATCGCGCAGCTGCCCGATGACCTGGACGTTCGCACACTGCAATTGCCCTCAAGCGCCCCGGTGCCGCCGTCGCAGCTGGGCGATCTGTACGACGATGCTCGGACGATTCGGGCAGCAACCGACGCCGTCGACGGGCCGGTGATCGTCGTGTGTCACTCCTACGGCGCTGCGCCGACAAACCAAGGCCTCGCCGGGGCGCAGAACGTGCGACGGATCGTGTCGATCACCGGGTTCCAGCTCGATGTCGGCGATTCGATGACGTCCAGCCTCGGCTTCCAGATCCCGTATTTCTGGGGGACGGATCACTACGCCGAAGGCTATTTCGAGATGACCGACCCGCTGACGATCTTCTACCCCGACCTCGACCCGGTCGACGCCAAATCGGCTGCGGACGCGCTCGGTCCGCAGTCTGTGGCGTCGTTGGAGCAAACCCTGACTCAAGCCGCCTGGCGCACCATCGACACCACCTACATCCACGGCACCGAGCAGGCGGCGATCGAAATGTTCGACCCCTATCTTCGCCGGGCCCGGCGCGTGCGCACCATCGACACAGCACACTCGCCGTTCTTGAACAGGCCGCGAGAACTTGCGGAACTGCTGCGTCAGGATCTCGCCGACGTGAGCCAGAGCTGACTGCCCGGTTACTTGGATGTCGTTGGTTCGATATGAGAAGCGAATTTGTATTCGACAACGAGATGGGTCAGCTTTCTTGTGAGTGTTTCCTTCCGTGCGTCGTTCACGCGGGGAAGGGTTGCCGCGTCCAATGTTCGGAGCAGAAGCTCGATGAGTTGATCGGGCTGACGAGACTGTCGACGACGGGCGGTTCTTTTTATGCTGCCCGTACCGAACAGCTCGCCGCAAAATCTTCTGTCGATGAGTTGCTGGGGATATCTGTCGGCATAGCCGGAGGCTCTCTACTGCGCCAGGACGGAAGTCTCACTCCGCTGACTGCCGGAAACGTCACGCTTTACCAGGCGCCCAGCGCCTGGAAGCTGGCTACCGAAGGCACCACCGAAACCCAAATGATCAAGTTCTCGCGGGATTTGCTCCCGCCTGGGATGCGGGATGTGCGCCAGAGCGCCCAGCGGTTGCATGTGCATTCGCCGGCAACGAACATGCTTGCCCGATACCTCGATCAACTCGACAGGTCCGCCCCCGATCTGACCGCCGTGCAGCGGGCCGACGCAGGCCAGGCGGCAATCGCCTTGGTGGCGATGGCGTTGCGCAGCCCTGAGGCCGCCGCACCGGACGGCTCCGAGGTGGTGATTCTAGAGATGGTGAAGGCCTACGTACGCGACCATGTATCCGAACCGCTCCTGATCGAGGACTTGGCGCGACGGCACCACATCTCGGTGCGGTACCTCTACCGCGTTTTTGAATACGTCGATACCACCCCGGGGGCTTACATCCGCGAGCAGCGACTCCTGGCCGCTCGCAATATGTTGCTTGACCCTCGCTACGTCGGTCTCTCTATCGGGCGAGTCGCGGAGATGACAGGATTTCCTCAAGCTCGTACATTCCATCGCGCCTTTCATCGAGAGTTCGGGATCACGCCGGACAGCTGGCGGCATTATGGAAATAGCAATCCGTCACGAGCTTTGCCCGGCGACAACCCGACATTTCCCTCTTGAGCGACGGCTGGCTACCGCCAGCCTGGACCATCATCCGGAAAACCGGCAAGCAATGTCGCACATCGGGCCGGAGGTGTCCGTACCTGGCGTACTGACGAGACGACACTTTCCGCGATGGCGAACCGGCTGTCCAGGAGCCCCGAAAGGGAGAACGACAATGGCTGATGACGCTTCCGCGGGTTCGCTCGATCTTGAACCGAAGGTTCTCTCAGCGATGGGTGATCAGGTGCTTCGCCGCATCGTGGGACTTCAGGAACGGCTCCCGGACCGGCCGGCTCGGCCTGCGGTCGCGCAGGTTGGAAACCTCCGGGATCGTTGGGAGGTGCCAGCCGAGGAACCGGGTGTGCTCGAAGAGTTGCTGGACACACTCGACCAGGCCGCCCGCGGAGCATGGGCATTCGACAGCCCACGCGCGATGGCTTTCGTTCCCAGCGGTGGGCTCCCGGTGTCGGCGCTGGGCGAATGGTATGCCCGGTCCGCCAACGCTTACGGCGGCGTGGCGTACACGTCAATAGAATTCGCCACGATCGAAGAAGGTGTGCTGGGTTGGATAGCTCGTGACGTTTGCGGGCTACCCGAGGGCTCTGGGGGGATCCTGACGACCGGCGGTTCATTGGCCAACTTCTCGGCCGTCGTGGCCGCCCGCGAGGCGAGCCTAGGCCCGGATATCGGCCGGGGCACGCTTTATCTCACCGAGTATGCGCATCGATCAATCACTAAAGCGGCGCGGCTGGCCGGTATTTCGCCCGAGCACATACGCGTCGTCCCCAGTACCGGCCTGCTGACGATGGACCTCGCCGCGGCGGAAGCGATGATTATCGAGGACCAGCGTCAGGGCCTGCAACCGTTTCTGATCGTCGGAACCGCCGGCACGACCGACACGGGCGCCGTCGACCCTCTGCCGTCGCTGGCCGCTCTCGCGCGCCGGCGCGGCCTGTGGTTTCACGTCGACGCCGCGTATGGCGGCTTCTTCCGCCTGACCGAGCGGGGGCGCCAGTTGCTCTCCGGAATGGAGGACGCGGACTCGGTGACGCTGGACCCCCACAAGTCGTTGTTTTTGCCGTTCGGCACCGGCGCGCTGGTAGTGCGCGACCCCGCGACCCTGCGGGCCGCCTTCTCGGACAAGGGGCACTATCAGCAGGACTACGTGGACACCGACGCATTGCCGGACTATTCCGCGCTTGGTCCTGAGCTGAGCCGTGAGGTCCGCGGAGTGCGTGTCTGGCTCCCTCTTCGCCTTCACGGCGTGGCGGCCTTCCGGGCGGCCCTCGACGAGAAAATGGACCTCGCCGCGGCGGCACATCGCGCGCTTTCCGCCGCTCCCGAACTCGAGCTCCCAACGGACGTCGGCCTCAGCACCCTCACCTTCCGCGTCCGTCCTTCGTCCAGCAGCCGCACGGCAGCCGACCAGGCCGACCTGGCGACTCGACGATTGCTGGACCACATCGCCGCCGAGGGTCGGTACATGCTGTCGAGCACCACGGTCAACGGTCAATTCCTCGGCCGGATCTGCATCCTGGCGCACCGCACACACGCCGAACACGTCGAAGGCCTGGTATCGGCGATCACCACCGCAGCGAAAACAATCAGCGGAATGCCGTCGCCGGTTCGCTAATCATCGACTGATGTCACGATCAGATCATGGGTGGACTGCTGCTCGTCTCCCGGCGGCCCGGGATTCAGCAGGACTCCCCGCGCTCTGCTGAACCCCGAGCGATCCACTTTCACGATCGGCGAGACGAACACGTTTGCTAGTCAGGCGCGCCCGTCAGGACCGGAAGAACTCCAGCAGGTCGGCGTTGATGGTGTCGGCGTGCGTGGTCGGCATTCCGTGCGGGAACCCCGGGTAGGTCTTCAGGGTGCCGTTCTTGAGCAGTTTCGCGGTCAGGGGAGCCGAGTCGGCGTACGGGACGATCTGGTCGTCGTCGCCGTGCATGACCAGCACCGGCACCGTGATCTTGCGCAGGTCATCGGTGAAGTCGGTCTGGGAGAAGGCGACGATGCCGGTGTAGCCGCCGAGGGCGGCGCCCATCATGCCCTGGCGCCACCAATTCTGGATCAGTGCGTCGGAGGGCTCGGCACCGGGCCGGTTGAAGCCGTAGAACGGGCCGGATGCGACATCGGTGTAGAACTGGCTGCGATTTTTCGCGAGTTGGGCTTGGTAGTCGTCGAAGACGCTCTTGGGGGTGCCGCCAGGGTTGGCGTCGGTCTGCACCATCAGGGGCGGGATGGCGGACATGATGGCGGCCTTGGCGACGCGGGATTCGCCGTGGCGGCCGAGGTAGCGGATGACCTCACCGCCGCCGGTGGAGTGTCCGACGTGGATGGCGTCGCGCAGGTCGAGGTGGGCGGTCACGGCGGCCAGGTCGTCCGCGTAGTGATCCATGTCGTGCCCGTCTGCGACCTGCGCTGAGCGGCCATGTCCACGGCGGTCGTGCGCGATGACCCGGTAACCGTTGTTCAGGAAGAACAACATCTGGTTGTCCCAGTCGTCGGACGACAACGGCCAGCCATGGCTGAACACAACCGGTTGGCCCGATCCCCAGTCCTTGTAGAAAATTTCGGTACCGTCGCTGCTGATGACTGTTGGCATTTTGCTCCCCCTACTCATTTGACCTTTGCGTGACAAGGCCTTGTAATTTCGAGGAGAGCACGCGGCCCATGGACTCTAGGGGCATTTTCTGCACGGTGCCGGACATCTTCTGCCGAGCTCCGTGATTTTTAGTCCTTCAAGAGTTGCCGTGCCATCACGATGCGCTGGACTTGATTGGTGCCCTCGTAGATCTGGGTGATTTTGGCGTCGCGCATCATGCGCTCCAGCGGGTAGTCGCGGGTGTACCCGTACCCGCCCAGCAGCTGGACCGCGTCCGTCGTGATCTCCATGGCGGCGTCCGAGGCGAAGCATTTCGCGGCGGCGCCGAAGTAGGTCAGGTCGGCGTCGCCGCGCTCGCTCTTCGCGGCGGCGGCGTAGGTCAGCTGGCGGGCCGCCTCCAGCTTCATGCCCATGTCGGCCAGCATGAACTGGATGCCCTGGAAGTCGGCCACCGGCTTGCCGAACTGCTTGCGTTCCTTCACGTACGCCTTGGCGAAGTCCAGCGCACCCTGCGCGATCCCGAGGGCCTGGGCCGCGATGGTGACCCGCGTGTGGTCCAAAGTCTTCATCGCGGTGGCGAAGCCGGTGCCCTCGTCGCCGATCATGCGGTCGGCGGGGATGCGTACGTTGTCGAAGTAGACCTCGCGGGTGGGGGAGCCCTTGATACCCAGCTTCTTCTCCGGGGCGCCGAAGCTGACGCCCTCGTCCGACTTCTCCACGACGAAGGCGGAGATGCCGCGGGAGCGGGCGGACGGGTCGGTCACCGCGAACACCGTGTAGTACTCCGAGATGCCCGCGTTGGTGATCCAGCGCTTCACGCCGTTGAGCACCCAGAAATCGCCGTCGCGTACGGCCTTGGTGGTCATCGACGCGGCGTCGGAGCCGGCGTCGGGCTCGGACAGGCAGTAGGAGAACATCGCCTCGCCGGACGCCACCTTCGGCAGGTAGCGCTGCTTGAGATCGGCCGAGCCGGCCAGCAGCAACGGCATCGTGCCCAGCTTGTTCACCGCCGGGATCAGCGACGACGACGCGCAGGCGCGCGCCACCTCCTCGATGACGATCGCGGTGGCCAGGGCGTCCGCGCCGGCTCCGCCATATTCGGCCGGGACGTGCGGGGCGTGGAAGTCGGCGGCGCGCAACGCGTCGTACGAGGCCTTGGGGAATTCGCCGGTCTCGTCCGCCTCGGCCGCGTTCGGTGCCACTCGCGCATCGCACACCTCACGCACCGCGGCCCGGATCGTCTCGTGGTCCTCCGGAAGCTGGTAGGCCTCGAAGTCCGTCATCGCGAAAGCCCCTCTCGAAGTACGTTCCGGACTGATGTTACTGGCGCGTAGCGTACGGGAGCCAGTGGTTGATCTGTCCGCATCGAACTTCGGACAGACCGGTCGGTCCGTATGAGCGGTGTCTCACCTGCCGCCCGCATGGCGAGGTTCTGTCGCGTTTCTACGGATGTCCGCCCCCGTGCGACTGTTCTAATGAGGTGTCGGACCGGCATGCTTTACGTAACGACCGGGCCCAGTCATCTTCAGGAGGTGCCGTGGCGCAGGCTGACCAGCCCGACAGCTACGACGATGAGCTGGCCCGCATCGATGCCTCGATCGCGGAGTTGAAGGTCAAGGACCTTGCCGCGGCCAAGGAGCGGTCCACCATCGCCGCGAAGATCCAGGCGGCGCGGTTCCAGCGGGACATCCTCGCCCACGCCAACCAGCAGCAGAAGGCGAAGCGGGCGTCCAAGCCCAAGCGCGGGCGCCGCCGCGAGACGGATGAGTTCCCGCCTCCGCCGCCGCCCGGCAGCCACCCGGTCGAGGAGCCGCCGCCCCCGCCGCCGTCGTCCCGCGCGGGCGTGAGCGATGCCCCGCCGCCACCGACCGGCACCACGACACGGCCCGCCGGCGACGACGCGCCGCCACCAGCGGGCGCGGCGCCCTCCGAGCCGCGCCGCAGCGGCACCACGCCGCCCGCCGAGCCGCGCGGCCGCCGGCGGGGCACCGGCGCCACCCGCCCCACCGGCCGGCGCCCCGAGTGGGCCGCCCCCGGCTCGGCGCACACCGGCCCGCCCGGCGTCGCCACCGACGGCGTGACCCAGCTCCTCGACGACCCGCCGCCCACCGAGGACCCCGGCCCGTCGCCCCGCCCGCGGGCCGGCTTCACCGGTGCCGAGCAGCACCATCACCCGCCGGAGGCGTCCCAGCAGTCGGTGCAGAACATCCTGCTCGCGCTGGGTGCGCTGCTGATCGGCGTGGCCGCCGTGGTCTTCGCCGGGGTGGCCGTCAACAACCCGCTGGCCCGCGCCGCCATCCTCGCCGTCGCCACCGCGATCGCCCTGGTGGTGGCGCCCGGCATCGCCAGCCGGGGGCTGAGCTCGACCGCGGAGACGATCTCCGGGGTCGGCATGGTTCTGCTGCCGATGACGCTGTTCGCGCTGCACGGCAGCCCGCTGGTCGGCGGCGAGGACGTGCCCGTCCCGCTCTATCTGGGGATCAGCTTCGCGGTCACCGCGGTGGTCGGTTTCCTGTACGCCGGAGCGACCCGGCTCGCGGCGCCTCGATACGCCACGGTCATCGCCGTGCAGCCGGTGCCGTTGCTGCTCGCCCAGCCGATGATCCACAGCCCGGCCGGCTGGGCCATGGCGCTGGCCGTCGTCGCCCTGCTCGACCTGTTCCTGCTGACCACCGTGATCCGCAAGGGCCGGCTGGTGCCGCGCTGGCCGCTGGGCCGGCCGGTCGCCGCCGACCGCGCGCGCGAGGACGCCGCAGCCGCCGGCGCCGCCGACTACGCCCAGCACACCGACCGGCCGGAGTCCGCGCCCGAGGAACCCGACCTGGTCATCGAGGGTCTGAGCGGCCGGCGGAGGCGCTGGCTGCCGACCCGGATCTTCCCCGGCCCGCGCCCGGCCGGAGCGCCGGCCGCCGGATCGGTGCCGCTGGCGCCGCCGAAACGGCCGCCGTCCTCGGACTGGCTTCGCGAGCTCACCTTCGCGCTGCTCTGCGTGGCCAGCGCGGGCGCCCTGCTGTACGCGTCGGTCGCGCTGCTGCAGGCCGGGGCCATCACCGACGCGCTGCGCTCCGGCGGCATCCTGATACTGGCCGCGATCGTCGCCGCGGCCGCGGCCAAGCTGTTGCGCAACTTCACCGCCCGCAACATCGCCGGCGGCGTCCTGGTCCTCGCGATCATCGGCGCCTCGGCCCGGATCGCCGACGTCGTCTCACCGCACTGGACACTGGTGGTCGCCGCCGCGGTCGTCGCCCTCACCGGCACCGTCGTCGGCATGCTCGCCGAGCCGATCCGCCGTGGGCCGGAGATCGCCTCCGCGGTCGCCCTGGTGCTGATCGGGGTGGTGCTGGTCGTCGACGGGCTCCGCGCGGCGCTGGCCCCGCTGCAGGCCGCCCGTCCGATCTGGAACGCCGACACGGCCGCCTACGCTGCGCGCATCGCCGACGCCACCGGCAACGAGGGCTGGCTGCTGGCGTTCAGCGCGCTGATCCTCACGATCGCGGCGGCCGTCGCGCTGCCGGCCGGCTTCCGCCACGAGGGCGCGGTCATCGGCATCGCGCTGACCGCCCTGGTGGTGCCCGCATCGCTGGCGCTGAGCTGGTCGAACGCGCCGTGGCCGCTGGTCGTGGGCGCGGTCGGGCTGGGCGCCGCCGGGCTCGCCGCGCGCACCCACCGGATCGCGGTGACGCACATCGCCGCCGCCGGGGTGGTCGGGCTGTTCGGTGCCGGGGCCGCGCTCAGCGCGTCCTGGCTGACCGCGGCCGTGCTCACCGCGCTGGCCGGGTCCGGCGTGATGATCGCGGTCGCGGCGCGGCAGATCCCGATGCGGCTCTACGCCTGGCTGGTCGGCGACTGGGCGTCCGGGGCGGCCGCGCTGGCCCTGCCCGGTGCCGTGGTCACGGCCGCGCTCGCCGTCTCCGACCGGGGTGGCGGCCCGCCGCCGACCGAGGCGGTGACCGTGCCCGCGCTCGCGGTCGGCTTCCTGGCGGTGGCCGCGACCCTCAGCTACGCGGCGGTGCTCCAGGTCGCCCGGCGCGAGATCAGCTTCCCGCTCACCGCCGGCACCGGCCTCGGCGCGCTGTCGCTGGCCGCCGCCGCCCTGGTCGCGCCCGGTGCCACCACACCGGACCTGTACGTGGGCCTGCTCCTGCTGGTCGCCGCCGGCCTGCTGTTCTTCGCCAAGTCGATCGACAACGGACGGCGCAGCGACCGCGCTCTGGACGGCCCGGACATCGCCGCCGCTGCCGCCACCGTGGCCATCTGCGGTGCGCTGGCCCGGGTCTTCGCGCTGGCCTTCCCGAGCGCGCCGCTCGCCGTCGCCGGCATCGTCATCCTGATGGTCGGGCTCGGCGTCGGCGCGATGCCCGACGAATGGCGGCGCGGACCGGTGCGCGGGGTCTCCGTGGCCGGGGCGGTGGTCCTCGGCATCGCCGGATACCAGGCCCTGGCCGGCGCCTCGCACATCTTCACGATCGACGGCCCGATCTGGAACGCGAACCTCGCCAGCTACCCGACCGTCCCGCCGACGGGCGCGTGGCAGGCGCCGTTCGCGCTGGTCGCGGTCGCCTTCGCAGCCGCCATGGCACTGGACGCGCCGTACTCGTACCTGATCTCGGCGACCTGCGGTGCGCTGGCCACGATCGGGGCACCGTTCGCGCTCGGACTGCCCTGGTGGGCGCCGTTGCTGATCGGTGGGGCGGTCGCGGTGGCGTACGGGATGGCCTCGGTCGCCGCCAATGATCCGCGCGGTGCGCTGGCCCGAGCCGGAGCCGCCGCGGTCGTGCTCCTGCATGCCGTCGGTGCGGGACTGGTCCGCCCCTGGTCCACGGCCCTGGGGCTGCTCCTGGTGGTCATCGTGGGCACCTTGGTCGCTGCCATGGCCCGTACGCCGGTGGCAGCCGCACCGGAGGCAGGAGAGCTCCCACCGCCGCGCACGTTTTGGTCCACCGACCCGATCACCGAGGCCGACCTCGCGCGCGACGACACCGGCATGCCCCGGCATCGCGCCCAGATCGGCGGCGCCGCCACCGGCTCGATCCTGCTCGCGCTGCCCGGCGTGCTCGCCTCGGTGGCGGCCGACCAGGGGCAGAACGCGCAGGTGGTGCTCACCGCCGCGCTCGCCGCATCGGCCCTGTCGCTGGCGTTGCTGGCGCTCACCGGCCGCTGGATCCCGCAGTACCTGCCGTGGGCGACCGTCGGCCTGGTGCTCGGCGCCACCATCACGGCCTTCGCGTCGATCCCGACAGACTTCCCCACCGCCCTGTACGCCGCGGCGGCCGCCCTGCTCGGCGTACTCGCCGAACTGCTGCGCGGAGCGACGCCCGCGCCCGGCCTGACGCTGGCGGCCGCGCGCGGATACGTGCCACGCTGGTCGTCCTCGGCACGCCCCAGCGGACTCCGCGGCCGCTGGCTGGTCGACCCGGCCACCAGCGCGATCGTGCTGGCACTGGTCCCGACCATCCTGGCGATCCTGTCCATCGCCCCGGCGTTGAAGGCCGCGCTGGTCGACCCGCTGGGCCAGGTCCGGCACATCTGGGACGGCCCGATCCCGCAGCTCGCCGACCCGGCCACCGGCTTCGTGGACGCCACCAGCGTGCTCGCGATCGTGCTGCTGACCGGGGCCGCGGCGCTGGCCGCGATCGGCTTCGGCGGCAAGGCCTCCGAGGCGGTGCCGGTGATCCTGCCCGGCCTCGCGATTACCCTGCTCATCGCCCCGATCGCCTGGGACCTGCCGTACCCGACGGCGACGACCGCGGCGCTGGCCGTCTTCACGATCTCGATGCTCGGCCTGGCACTGACCCCGCCGCCGATCGCGGCGCGCCGCTCGCTGCTCCGCACGGTCCGCACGATCGTCTTCGTGATCGGCCTGCTCGCCGGCGGCGCGGGCCTGGCCGGCAGCCTCGCCCAGCAGCGCCTGACGCTGTTCACGCTGGGCGCCGCGGTCTTCGTCGGCCTGACCGCCGCACTGGCCGGACGCAGCCAGTCGGCCCGCGTACTGGGCTGGCTGTTCGCCGCCGTGATGGCCCAGCTGTTCGTGCTGACCGCCGCGATCGCCGCCGGGCTGGAACGCTCGTGGGCCGGGTTCGGCGTGCTCAGCGTGGGTGCGGTGCTGCTCATCCTGGAGGCCACGCTGCCCCGCCTGGGTCTGCCGCAGTACCGGGCCGAGGCGACGACGGTCGAGTGGAGCGGGTACGCCTCGGCGCTGCTGGCCGGGGTGCTCGCCTTCGACGCGCCGGCCCACCTGGCCGCGATGCTCGCAGTCTGGGGCGCCGTGCTGGGCCTGGCCGCGGCACGTCCCGGCCGCGCACGGGGCCAGCGACGGACCCTGTTCTGGACAGCGGTCGGCTTCGAGATCGTCGGCTGGTGGCTGTTCATCGCGTTGGCGAACGTCGGGCTCCCCGAGGCGTACACGCTGCCGTTCGCCGCTTTGGCCCTGCTCGTCGGGGTGATGGAGGCGCGCACCCGGGACGACCTGAGCAGCTGGGTCGCGTACGGCCCGGCCTTGCTGGCGGCGTTCGTGCCCACCGTCGGCATCGTGCTGGCGGGCAACGGCGGCGAGCTGCGCGAGGTGCTGCTCTTGCTGGGCGCGGTGGCGACGCTGATCGTCGGCTCGATGAACCGCCAGCAGGCCCCCGTGGTCGTCGGCGCCCTGGCTACGACGTTCACGGCGGTCCACTTCGCGGTGACGCTGGTCGGCCCGTGGCTGGTGCTGGTCCCCGTGGGGGTGGTGCTGCTGATCGTGGGCGCGACGAACGAGAACAGGCGGCGCACGCGGGAGGGGCTGCGAGACGCGCTGGTCCGCATGCGCTAGCCGGGGTAGTGGGCCCACCAGCTGTCGCGGTGATGCTCTCGCAGCACGCCGTGCAAACGGGTGAGCAGCAGAATGTCCGCGTTGAAGACAAGCGCGGCATCCTCGGCGCCGGTATCCAGAATTCGCCGCACCACCGTCAACATGTTGATCACCGGCTGCTGGAGATCGGCGGAGCTGTCCAGGCGGAAGTTGACCGACACGTATTCCTTCGGCTCCCACACCCAGACACCATCATCCGCCGCTACTTCGACATAGCCGTTTTGTCCGGCTCGGACGGTGAGCAGGAAGCCGTACCTGCCGACGAGGTCCGCCGACAACAACGGCCCCGGCCCCAACGGGCGTTCGGCCGGGTCCGGCAGCGATCGCTCGGCCACCTGATCCGCGAGGGTGCTGCCGGCCAGGACCAACCTGTACTCAAGCGCCATCTCTCAAGTCCCTTTCGCCCGGTCAGGTAGGTCGATCTGCTCGATCTTGCCGTCCGGCGTGATGACCTTGACCTCCTTGAGCCCCTCGATCGGCCAGTCCGCGAACTGTTTCCGCAGAGCCGCGAGGTCACCGCGCCAGTCTTCCAAGTTCACCACGACCCGCTGTGTCTGCCGACGCTCCACGACCTTTTCCTCGACCTCGCCCCAGATACCGCGCGGGCTCTTGGTGGGCAAAGTAGGGGAGTAGCAGTCGAAGATCCGGCCTTCCATCAGGAAGTCCGGATTTGTCGTCGGGCTGCCCGCGTCGCCGGTTTCGCCGCGCGCCTGGGCGACCTCGTCCCGCGTCGGATTCTGTTTGAGTCGCCACCCGTGGCCTGCCAGGAAGACCGCCGCGGAGTTCTCCATCTCGATCGAGCGGCGCGTGAGATCGTCGCTGCCTGGCGGAATGCGGGTGGGGTGACCATGCGGCGTCCCATCAGGCGCACCCGTGCTCGCCGTGATCAGGTCGGATCGGCGCCGCCCGAGCTTCGCCGCCTTTTCGATGGCGTCTTGTGCCTGCCGGATGCTGCCGAACTGCGCCGCCGCGGCTTGACGTGGCCGAGCCGGGGTTTCGCCTTCGTCACCGTGGCCACGAGCACGCTTCGGCACGGTCTCTCGCCCCCCGTCACTCGCCGCGCAGTTGGTGCTCCACACGCTCCGCTATCGCGTGGGCGGCGACCGACTGCTCGCCCATCGTTTCGGTGACTATCCGGCGGGACTGGTCGGCCGCCCGGCGGCGAGCGTCGGTGACCGCGCCCATCACTGCTCGCGCGAGCGCGTCCGGGGCCACCCGCTGGATCCGGTCGGTGAAACGCACGTCGAGCAGTGCGCCGTTGGCGTCGATCGTCACTTCGGTCAGGCCGTTGTCGTCCTTTGTGGTGACTCGCAACGCGGCCAAGCGGTCGCTCATCGCCCGCGTCTCGGCGGCTTTCTGCTCGATGCGGCGCTGCCAGTCCTCGAGGTACACGCCCGCGGCATCGGGGTCGAGGATGTTTCCGTCCGTCATGATCGGACTCCGATCCGGCTGGAGGGCTCGGATTCTAACAACGCGTGTCGATGCGTTGACGCCCACGCGGCGAGGGGTCGATACAGCAGCCCGCCCAGCAGGAAGACGGCGCCCAAGGCGTACCAACCCAGGGTGTGTAAACCGAGAACACAGAACGTGATGAGCGGCGGTGACAGCATGTCGCCGATCTGACGGCCGGCGAAGTACGTGCCCTGGTATTGGCCGTGCGCCGACTCCGGGGACAGCCCGAAGACGATCGCCCAGCTGCCGGTCGACATCCACAGCTCGCCGATCACGTGGACCACGGCGGCGACCAGCACCAGGCCGCCGACGACCCAGCTCGGCATGCCCGCGGTCCAGGCGAAGACGACGCATGCCGCGGCGATGATCGCGGAGCCGCGCCGGGCGATGCGGGAGCCGGCGTCGAGGCCCTCGATCCCGCGGGCGGCGCGGACCTGAAGCAGCACGCAACCGACCGTGTTCACCACCAGCGCCGCGGAGATCAGCCACAGCGGAGCGTGCGTGCGGGCGGCCAGCCACAGCGGCAGGCCGATCACGATGAGGTCGTTGAAGGTGCTGGTCAACACTCCATCAAGGACGACGAACGCCAGGAACGGCCGGTCACGCAGGGCGATCAGCCGGGGTCCACTCTGCGGCTTCGCTTGAGGGGGTACGGCGGTTACCCGAGTGACCACGGCCGCGGCGATCACGAAGGAGACGGCATTGACGAGCAGGACTACGCCGTACGCCCAATGGGTGTGAATGAGCAGCGGAAGGCTGCCGGCCAGCGTGCCCAGGCCGACGCCGGCGTTGGTCATCGAGCGCAGGTAGGCGCGCACCCGCAGCCGCTCGGCCGGCCCCGCGATGCCCGCCGCGAGTGCGCCGTTCGCTCCTTTCGAGAGGGCCATGGCGATCGCGATCACGCACGAGATCAGGGCGAACGCGAGCGGCGTGCGAACGTCGAGCAGGATCCCGTACGCGACGGCGAGCACCAGTAACGCAGCGATCTGCAACCGTTTGGGTCCGTAACGGTCCGCGATGTAGCCCAGCGGCGTCGTGGACACCATGCCCGCGGCCGCGCCAATGCTGAGCCCCGCAGCCATCGCCGTCGGGGAGAGGCCGGCGATCCGCGTCAGGTAGGTGACGCCGGTCGCCAGGTAGGCCCCGTTCCCGAACGCATTGACGAGCGCGGCCGCGGAGAGCATGCGGAGATTCGTCATGCCCGAGATCCAAGCAAGACGTACGTACGGTTTGCAAGTTGTTTGTGCTCAGTGGAAGATCTTGAGACCAATCACACCGGCCACGACCAGCACCAGAGACAGAATCCGAAGCACGCTCGTCGATTCCCCGAGGGCGATCATTCCGACGATCGCGGTGCAGGAGGCGCCGATGCCGGTCCACACCGCGTAGCCGGTGCCGACCGGAATGGTGCGCAGCGCGTAACCGAGCCCGCCCATGCTGAGTAGCAGGCCGACCCCGAAGATGACGGAGGGTACGGGTCGGGAGAAACCTTCCGAGCGGCTGAGGGCAAGCGCCCACACGGACTCGAAAAGACCGGAGACGAAAAGGACGATCCAGGCCATGACAACCTCACGCACGGTCGTCTTTGCAGGCCGGGTACGACACGCCCTCGTCCGGAATGCCGCGATTGCGACACTGGCCTCAGAGTAGCAACCGGGGAGCCGATGGCAACCGTCTATAACCGATGTCACCAATGGGTGCGCCCACCGCTACCCTCCGACGCGGGTGAATGGGGGCGCTCGCGGTGCGATGCGGTCGCGGCGTTGCGCTTTCCGCCGTTGCCGTTTCGCGGCGGCGGTCGATCCGCGCGCTCCGCACTCCCGACGCGACCGTCGCGGTCAGTGCCGGCGAGCACCCGGTCAGACGCGGCGGAGGACCGAGACGACCTTTCCCAGGATCACCGCGGTGTTGCCGGGGATCACGTCGTATGCCGCGTTCTGCGGGACCAGCTCGACGTTCTGGCCGGCCCGCCGGAACGTCTTCACGGTGGCCTCGCCGTCAATCATCGCGGCCACGATCTCGCCGTTCTCGGCCACCTGCTGCTCGCGGACCACCACCAGGTCGCCGTCGCAGATGGCGGCCTCGATCATCGAGTCGCCCTTGACCCGCAGCGCGAACAGGCGACCGTGGCCCACCAGGCTCTCGGGCAGCGTCAGCTCGTCCTCGATCTGCTCGTCGGCCAGGATCGGGGCGCCCGCGGCGATGGCGCCGACCAGCGGAACGCGTACGTCGGCATCTCTCGTGTTCGGGAGGGCGGCGACGGGGGTGGCTCTAATGTCGACAGCCCGGGAGCCGCGCGCGTTGCGACGGATCAGACCGAGCTCTTCCAGCGACTTCAGCTGGTGCGCGACCGACGAGGGTGAGGCCAGGCCGACCGCGGCGCCGATCTCCCGCATCGTAGGGGGATACCCGTGCCGGTCGACCCAGTCACGGATCATCGTCATGATCTGCTGCTGGCGGGCTGTCAGCCGTACGTCATCCGGGGATGCCATGCGGTGACGATACTACATTTCTCGATCATTTGTACGATATCGAACGGGCGATGTCGCGCGACTAGTCTTCCGGCGGTCGTTCCATTTTCATCACGGTCATGGGCCGCGTGGCGTCGTCGTCGGTCCTCGGTGGAGAGGGCTCGAGCCGGCTGGTCGGGTCGTCCGCGATGTCCGGCGCCTCGGCCTCGACGATCGACGGCTGCCTGGTCGCGGCGTCCGGTTCGGCGCCGGCTTGCGGCGCGCCTCCGGCGTCCTTCCCGGTACGCCCGGACTCCGCCCCCACCTCGCCATTCCCCCGTCCGCGCGGGTTCTCGGCGGTGCGAACCGGCAGCCGGATGACTTCGGTGCGCTCGGGCGGCGGCTCCACCAGGTCGGTCCGGATGACCTGCGTGCTCTCGCCGTCGTCGGACCGCACCGGCAACCGGATGACCTGCGTCTCGTCCCCGCCGACATCACCGGTGCCCGGGAACGGGATGACCCGAGTCTGCTCACCAGTCCGGTAGACGGCCGGCCCGGTCGCGCGCGGCGTCCGTACCACCTGCGTCCCCTCGGCCTGATCACCCACCGGCAGCCGAATCACGCGCGTCCGCTCCCCGTCGTCGGGGTCCCCACCAAGGTCGCTGGTCGGGTCGGTGTCCACCGCCCAGAGGGTCCGCGTCGGTTCGTCGTCGCTGTCGGGCTGGTGCGCCGCCCGTAGAGTGCGCGTCGGTTCGTCGTCGCTGTCGGGCTGTTGGGCCGCTCGGAGGGTGCGCGTCGGTTCGTCGTCGCTGTCGGGCTGTTGGGCCGCTCGGAGAGTGCGCGTCGCCTCGGCGTCGTCGGGCTGCTGCGCCACCTGCAGAGTGCGCACCGGCTCCTCACCGTTGGCCTGCTGCGCCACATCCAGTGTGCGCGTCGCCTCCTCATCGTTGGCCTGCCGCACCACCGAAAGCGTCCGTGTCGGCTCCTCGTCGTCACCGGTCTGAGTCGGCTCTTCGTGGTCATCCAGCCGCTCCAGCGCAGGGACGGCCCGGGGGAGCGGAACGGCCCGAACCGTGCTGGGGCCAGGCCCGTCCAACCCGCCGGTCGTGTCGTCGTCGACCAGCGCCGTCTGCGACGCGACCACGGGCTCAGTCGGTTCGTCGTCCGAGCGCGTGGCACCATCCTTGGACGACCCATCGGCAGGGCTGGCCGCGGCATCGCTGAGATCGGCGTCTTCAGCAGCCGATCCGACACCCAAGTCCCCGATCACTGCCGTTTCGGCGCTGTCCGCGACCACCACGGTCGGCTCCTCACCCGAAGCGTCCGGCGGCGCTGTCGGCGAGTCCGGTGACGGCGTGGAAGAGGGGGAGGAAGCCGCTGCCGGCACCGCGCTAGACGCAGAGGTCGCGGTTGGGGCGTCGGACGCTGCCGTCGAAGCTGTGGACGGCAGCGCGTCAGACCCCGCCGAGGCGGTTGGGTCCGACGCTGGGGTGGAAGCTGCTGGCGGCAGTGCGTGAGACGTCGTCGACACGGTTGGGTCGTCGGATGGTGGGGTGGAAGCCGATGGCAGCGTGGGGACGGTTGGGTCGTCGGCCTCCGGAGCGGAAGCCAGCGTCGGGTCGTCGTTCGGCGGCGGCGGGGCTGTGGTGGTGACCTCTGCTGTTTCGTTGCTGTCGACTGCGATGGTGTCGTCGTTGGTGAAGGCCACCGTGTCGTCCGTCGTGCGGAACACGGTGGTGTCGTCGGCGGAGGAGGTCACCACGGTGGGGGTGTCGTCCGGCGGCGGGAGGCGTAGGACCGTCGTCGGGTCGGGGTCGGTGCGGCGGCCCGGCAGCAGTGTCGTCCGGGCGGCCTCGATCGGCACCGCGACCGGGGCTGCCGCCACGCGGGCGCGCCCGATCTGGCCGACGAGCGGGAGCACCGGCGGCTCGTACCGTTTCCAGCGGCGGGCGCTCAACGTCGTCGCGATCAAGGGGACGGCCAGCAGCGCCGCCAAGCCGTACCCGGGTCTGCTGAGGTCGAAGCCCTCCTTGGCCACGCCGGCCGGCCAGACGTCGGCGTAGGCCGTCGGCGCCTGCAGCGTCCAGATCGCCACGCCCAGGTAGGCGAGACCGGCGAGCGTCGGCCCGGCCGGGGAGATCGGGGCGAAGACCAGGATCGCGTACGCCGCGCCGGCCAGCACCAGCAGCGCCAGCCCGGTGATCGACTCCACCGCGAACTCGTCCCGCCCGCGCGTACTCAGATCGCGGGTCAGGCCGACGCCGGCCAGGACCCACACGGCGGGCGCCAGCACCAGCGCATACAAGATCGACCTGAAGTGCCGCAACGTTCCTTCTCCCAGCCTGAGGTGCTGCACGGTCCGGTTCGGGGGATAGCGGGACGGTTGGATGGCTGCTCGACGGTACCGGGGTCCGGCAAGCTTTCGGAAGAACGCCGTAGCCTTCCGCGCATGAACCTGAACGGCCGGCCGACCGCGTACTCGCGGGTGACCTTGAGCAAGATCATGACCGCGGTGGACGTCAACCTGTACGGGACGGTGCACGGCGGGGTGCTGATGTTGTTCGTCGACGACGTCGCGGGAGCCGCTGCGGCCAGGCACAGTGGCGGACCCGCGGTCACGGCCGCGATCGACGAGATCGTCTTCCTGGAGCCGGTGCGTGTCGGTGATCTCGTGCACGCGTACGCGCAAGTGAATTGGACCGGCAGCAGCTCGATGGAGGTCGGGGTGAAACTGGTGGCCGAGCGCTGGGATTCCGCCGAGTCCGAGCCGGTCACCGTGGCCACCGCGTACCTGGTGTTCGTGGCGATCGATGTGGATGGCAAACCGCGTCCGGTCCCGCCGGTGATCCCCGGCGAGGTGGACGACGAGCGGCGGTTCCGCGAGGCTTTGATCAGGCGGCAGCATCGGCTGGATCGGCGCGCGGCGATCCAGCAGGCACGCGCGGACCACGCCCGAGGCGACAACCAGGGCTAGAACGCGCGCGGCCACAACACGCACGGCCAAAACGCTCGCAGCCGCAACCCCCGCGGCGACGGCGGCCAGCCTCGCCCCCGCGCGGCGCGAACGGCTGCTGAATGGGCGTTAAGGTGTGGTCATGACGGGCACTGTGTTGTGGGAACCGCCGGCCGATGTGCGCGAGACGTCCCGCATCGGGCAGTACATGTCCTGGCTGGAGCGTGAGCGCGGGCTCGTCTTCGCCGACTACGCCGCCCTCTGGGAGTGGTCCGTCACCGAACTCGACGGGTTCTGGCAGTCGATCTGGGACTACTTCGAGGTGATCTCCCACGATTCGCCGACCGCCGTGCTCGCGGATCGCGCCATGCCCGGGGCGACATGGTTTCCGGGCGCCACGCTGAACTACGCCGAGCACGTCCTGCGGATGCCGGGCATTGCGGACGGTGCGGTGGTCGTCGAGGCGTACTCGCAAACGCGTGATGCCCAAACGCTCACCGCGAGTGATCTGCGCGAGCGGGTGCGACGGGTGCGTGCCGGGCTGAAGGCCCGGGGAATCGGCTCGGGTGACCGCGTCGCCGCCTACGCTCCGAACATCCCCGAGACGTACGTGCTCATGCTCGCCACGGTCAGTCTCGGTGCGGTCTTCTCCTCGTGCGCGCCCGAGTTCGGTGCCCGCAGCGTCATCGACCGGTGGCGGCAGATCGAGCCGAAGCTGCTGGTAGCGGTCGACGGATACCGGTACGGGGACAAGCCGGTGGACCGTCGCGCGGAGGTCGAGTCGATCACCACCTCGATCCCGTCGATCGAGTCGGTCGTCACCATCGGTTATCTCGATGCGTCACGCGACACCTTCGGCGAGCTCGACGGTGATGACCCGATGGAGTTCGCGGCCGTTCCGTTCGACCACCCGCTCTACGTGCTGTACAGCTCGGGCACCACCGGGCTGCCGAAGCCGATCGTGCACGGGCACGGCGGCATCCTGCTGGAACACCTGAAGATCCTGGCGCTGCATCACGATCTGGGGCCGGGCGACCGCTTCTTCTGGTTCACCACGACCGGCTGGATGATGTGGAACTTCCTGGTCAGCGCGCCGGCCGTGGGCGCGTCGATCGTGCTCTTCGACGGCAACCCGGGATATCCCGATTTATCCACCTTGTGGAATCTGGTGGACGAAGCCGGAATCACCTATTTCGGCACCTCTGCCCCGTTCCTGATGGCGTGCCGCAAGGCCGGGATCACTCCGGCGAAGGGGCAGCTCAAGGCCATCGGTTCGACCGGCGCGCCGCTGCCGCCCGAGGGCTTCGAGTGGGTCTATCAGGCGGTCGGCACCCGGCCGCAGGTGCAGTCGCTGTCCGGCGGCACCGACGTGTGCACCGGCTTCGTCGGCGGCAGCCCGCTGCATCCGGTGCGCGCCGGCCAGATCGCCTGCCGCTGCCTGGGTGCGCGCGTCGAGGCGTACGACCCGGCGGGCCGGCCGGTCGTCGGTGCGCTGGGCGAACTCGTGATCACGGCGCCGATGCCGAGCATGCCGGTCGGATTCTGGAACGATCCGGACGGCGGGCGCTACCGGGAGGCGTACTTCGAGATCTTCCCGGGGGTCTGGCGGCACGGCGACTGGATCACCGTGGGCGCGGACGGCTCCTGCGTGATCACCGGACGGTCCGACGCGACCCTCAACCGCGGCGGCGTGCGGCTGGGCACGGCCGAGTTCTACTCCGTCGTCGAGGGCATGCCGGAGATCGCCGACTCGGTGGTCGTGCACCTGGAGGAGGACGACAACCCCAACGGTGAGTTGCTGCTCTTCGTCGTGCTCACCGAGGGTGTCGAGCTGGACGACACGCTGCGCAAGCGGATCAACGCAGAGCTGCGTGCCGCGCTCTCTCCGCGGCACGTGCCCGACTCGATCTACCAGGTGCGCGCGGTGCCCCGCACGCTCTCGGCGAAAAAGCTGGAAGTGCCGGTCAAACGCATTCTGACCGGTACGCCCGTGGAGGCCGCCGCCGCGAAAGGCGCTCTGGCGAATCCGGAGTCGCTAGTTGCGTTCGAGGAGTTGGCCCGTCAGCGCGGCGCCCACTAGAACGGCGTGCAGGAGAGCCGCGCACACGAGAGCCGCGCACACGAGAGCGGCGCCCACGAGAGCGGCGCCCACCAGAGCCGCGGCGCTCACTAAACGAGCGTGACCGTCACCTTCTCGGACTCGGCGCGGCTCTCCACCTTCGCCGGGATCAGGTTGGCGCACAGCACGATCGACGCGCCCGCCACCAGCGGCGCGAACAACCAGTCGGCCACGTCCGGATAAGCGCCGGCGTCGATCAGCACCCGGTCGCCGGAGGTCAAGCCCAGCTCGGCGGCCCGCTCGGTAGCGTTCCGGAGCACCGCGAGGTGGCTCAGCGCGACCGGGGCGGCCAGCGCGAGATCGTCCTGCGACACCGGCTGCCCGCCGAAATAGTCGCCAAAGTTTCGTACCTCTGTCACATAGTCGACAGATCCGGCCGGCACCTCGCGCAGCGGCATCGCGAGCGGGAGCAGGCCGGTGACGTACCGATCCGGCGCGACCCAGCCGGTCGTATCCGCGTCGGCGCTGGTGAACAGCACATCGGCGGGGCTCGGATCGCCGCCCAGCGCGACCGCGAGGCCGGCCGACGACGCGGCCAGCACGATCGCCGCGGTCTGCCAGTGCGGCGGCATCAGGACGGCCGCGGTGTCGCCGTGGCCTAGGCCGGATCCGTCGATCAACATGTTGGCCGTCTTCGAGACCCAGTTGTCCAGCGTCGCGCCGGACAATTCGGTGCGATCACCGGACTCATCGTCGTACCAGGTCAGAAGGGGTGTCGCCGGGTCCCGCCGGACCGCGGAGGCGAAAGTCTGCGGGATCGTCTGGTCCATTGGGCCCACGATAGTGCGGCCGTTGGTCCGGTTTACGGCGACCGATGGGGCGTTACTCTGGGTAATTGTCCCTGAACGTCCGATGAGTTCCGGGAAACGCTTGGGACAAGGCAGTGTCGCCGTCGCGTCCGCGATGCATTGCGGGCGTAGGCTAGCCAGTGGTCAGAATTACAACCTTTTTGGGAGTTGCCTCGTGACCGCCGGTCGCCCCCCACGAGTGCTCGTCGACGCCACCAGCGTTCCCGCAGATCGAGGAGGCGTCGGTAGATACGTCGACGGACTGCTCGGCGCCCTCGCGCGGATGGACCCGGACCGGGTCGATCTCGCCGTCGTGGCGCAGCGTTCGGATGCGGAGCGTTACAGTCGCATGCTCGGCGACGCCGAAGTGATCGCCGGCCCGGCCGCGGTCGCGCATCGGCCCGCCCGCCTCGCCTGGGAGCAGACCGGCTTGCCCCTGCTCGCTCAGCAGGTCGGCGCCGAGGTGCTGCACTCGCCCTTCTACACGTGCCCGCTGCGCGCCGGAGCGCCGGTGACGGTCACCGTGCACGACGCGACGTTCTTCACCGAGCCGGAGCACTACGACAACACCAAGCGCACGTTCTTCCGCAGCGCGATCAAGACGTCGCTGCGCCGGGCGGCACGGGTGATCGTCCCGAGCAAGGCGACCCGGGACGAGCTGATCCGCCTGCTCGACGCCGACCCGACCCGCATCGACGTGGCCTATCACGGTGTCGACCACGGGGCGTTCCACCCGCCGACCGACGAGGAGAAGGCTCGGGTCCGGGCCCGTCTCGGCCTGGGTGACTCCGGCTACGTCGCGTTCCTCGGCGCCAAGGAGCCGCGCAAGAACGTGCCCAACCTGATCCGTGGCTGGGCCCGCGCGGTCGCCGACTGGCCGCACCCGCCCGCCCTGGTGCTGGCCGGCGGTCAGGGCCACGACGACGAGATCGACCGTGCGGTGGCCGAGGTGCCGTCGCACCTGCGGCTGCTGCGCCCCGGCTATCTGCGGTACGCGGATCTGCCCGGTTTCCTCGGCGGCGCGCTGGTCGCGGCGTACCCGTCGTTCGGTGAGGGTTTCGGTCTGCCGATCCTCGAGGCGATGGCCTGCGCGACGCCGGTGCTGACCACGCCGCGGCTCTCCCTGCCGGAGGTCGGCGGTGATGCTGTCGCCTATACGACGGAGGATCCGGACCGGATCGCATCCGACCTGGCCGATCTTCTGCACGACGAACAACGCAGGCTGACCCTGGCCAAGGCGGGGTTCGAGCGCGCGAAGGAGTTCCAGTGGGCGTCCAGCGCGGAAGTACACGTCACCACGTGGAAGCGGGTCGCCGGAATTTGACCGTTTACACTCTGTGCGCATGAGCGAGCAACCAGGGGGCCTGTACGGCGTCGTGCTGGCCGGAGGCACCGGTACCCGGCTGTGGCCGCTGTCCCGCGCCGGACACCCCAAATTCCTGCACCCGCTGACCGGCACGGAATCGTCGCTGCTGCAGGCCACGGTGGACCGCTTGGACTCGCTCGCGGCGGCCGAACGGATCTTCGTGGTGACCGGCGTGGCGCACGCGGCCGCGGTGTCCCGGCAGCTGACCACGGTGCCCGAGGCGAACGTGCTGGTCGAGCCGTCACCGCGGGATTCGTGCGCGGCGATCGCGCTGGCCGCCGCGGTGATCGCGCGACGCGATCCGGACGCCATCATGGGCTGCTTCCCGTCCGACCACCTGATCACCGACGCCGGCACCTTCACCCGGGTCATCCGGGAAGCGATGGTCGGCGCGCGCCAGGGTCTGCTGATGACGCTCGGTATCACGCCGACGCGTCCCGAGACCGGCTACGGCTACCTGCAGTGCGGCGGAAATCGTGGTGACGCCCCGGTTCTCGCGGTCGAGGAATTCAAGGAGAAGCCCTCGTACGACGTGGCGGAGAGCTACGTCAAGTCGGGCAACTATCTGTGGAACGCCGGCATGTTCGTCTGGCGCGCGGATACGTTCCTGGCCGAACTGGCCCGGCAGCAGCCGCAGCTCGCGGCCGGTATCTCCCGGATCGCCCAGGCGTGGGACTCGTCCGGCCGCGAGGAGGTGCTCGGCGAGGTCTGGCCGACGCTGCCCCGTATCTCGGTCGACTACGCGGTGATGGAGGGCGCGGCCGCGGCCGGCCGGGTCGGCACCGTTCGCGGTGACTTCGGCTGGAACGACGTGGGCGACTTCCACACGCTCGGCGAGGTGCTCGACGCGGATTCCGGCGGCAACGTCGTGGTCGGGCAGGACACCGAAGGCAAGCCCGGGGTGCTGCTGCGCGACACCGAAAGCCTCGTGGTGGTGCCGACATCGGGCCGCCTGGTCGCCGCGATGGGCGTCCGCGACCTGGTCATCGTCGACACGCCGGACGCCGTGCTGGTGTGCACGCGCGACCGGGCGCAGGAGGTCAAGTTGCTGGTCGACGAGCTGAAGGAGCTGGGTGAACTCGGGTATATCTGACCTGCACGCGGACGCCGTGCGGGTGCTGAGCGACTGGTCGGCCGCCGTCTCCGAAGAAGCGGATCTCGCCCGCAAGCGGACCCTGGAGCTGCTGACCGCGGGGCCGGTGGCGATGACTCGATCACATCGGCCGGGACACATCACGGCCAGCGCGCTGGTGGTCGACGAGGACGGGCGTTTCCTGCTCTGCCTGCACGGTCGCCTAAACATGTGGATGCAGCTCGGCGGCCACTGCGAGCCGGCCGACGAGACGCTCGCTGCGGCGGCGTTGCGCGAAGCCACGGAGGAATCCGGAATTTCCGGTTTAATCCTGGATCCGACGCCGATAGACGTAGATGTGCACCCGGTGCGGTGTACCGACGACTCGGGCGTCGTGGGCCCGTCGGCGCATTACGACGTGCGCTATCTGATGCGCTGCCCGGCCGGCACGGTGGAGCAGCTCAGCGAGGAATCGACCGCGCTGGCGTGGTTCACACCGCCGGACCTGCCGTCACCACTGGCCCCCAGTGTGGATCGCCAGATAGCCGCGGCGTTGGCGCGTCTCTAGCGCTTCGTTCCGGCTACGCGCCGGAGAGTTCCAGGCGGATGCCGTCCTCGTGCGGCAACGACACCGACACGACCCGCTCCGCGGCCAGCGCCGCCTGCAGGCGCTGCGCGTCGGCGCCCAGACGCATCCAGCCCGCCGGGGACGCGTCGTGGGTGTGCACGTGCAGCGCGGCGGTGCAGCCCGCGGTGGGCGACGGCTCGGCCGGGGTTGTCTGAAAGCCCGCCGAGACAAACTCGGCCACCGCGTCCAGGGCGCGCGCGACGGCAGCCGGGTCGGTCGGGTGGCCCGGTAGCTCACCGTGGGCGGGGAGCCGCGCCGCCTGCAGCAGGCCGGCCGCGCGGGCCTCGTCGGTGCCCAACCGGAACATGTCGCTCGCGCTGTCCCGAAGCAGCGGTGCCGCCCCGGGACCATCGCCAGCCGTGCCGTGGCCGTGGCCACCGCCGGCCGCGTCCTGGACGTGGCTATCGCCGGCCGCGTCCTGGACGTGGCTATCGCCAGCCGTGGCGTGGCTGCGGCTGCCGCCAGCGCTGTCCTGGGGAGCGTCGTGAAGCAGGCCGCGCACCACGGCGACCGGGACCTGGGCCACCTTTCCCTTGACCAGCTCGCCGGCCGCGGCCAACTCGTCGATCAGGGCCATCTGGGTGATCTGGAGCTCGTTGCCGTACGGGTCGGTCTCGCCGCGATGGTCGCGGAACGGGGCGATGCCGGCGGCGCCCAAGGCCACGTCGGTCAGGCCGTTGCGCCACGTGCGGCCCATCGTGTCGGAGACGATCACGGCCACGTCGAGGCCGCGGGCGCGGAAACCGGCCCGCAGGCGGCGCGCCGACGCGTCCGGGTCGGCCGGCAGCAGGACCAGGTGTGTCTTGTCCACGTTGGAGGCGTCGATGCCGGCCGCGGCCATCACGAAACCCTGGTGCGTCTCGACGATCGTCGTAGGGCCGCGGCGAGCGACCACGCGGGCGCTCTCGGCGACCAGGGCGGCCTCCTTCGCCGCCTCGCGTTCCGGGCCGTCGGCGGGGACCTCGACCAGGCGACCCTCGGCTTTGGACACGATCTTGCTGGTGACGACCAGGATGTCGCCGTCGGCCAGCCACGGCGCGTTCGCCGCGATCACCTCGGCCAGGTCGTCGCCGGCCACAATGTCGCCGATGCCGAGCACCGGGCGAATCTCGACCACGGTCACGCCTTGCCTCCTGCCAGGTCTGCTGCGTGTCGGACCTCGGTCACGCGTTGCCTCCTTGCCAGTTCAGCTGCGTGTCGGACCTCGGCCGCGGTCACGCGTTAACCCCGGCCAGTTCCAGTGCGTGCCGGACCATGGCGGCGGTGGCGTCCTCGTCGGTCATCCACAGCGGCACGGCCCGGGTCGTCACGCCCGCCACCTCGGTGCCCGCGTCGGACGAGTCGACCAGCCAGCCGTCGAGCACGCCGCCGTCCGAGCGGCTGCCGTACAGGCCGGCCACGCCCGCGGCGCTGACCTCGGCACCGACCGCGGTCAGGCATTTGTCGGCCATGCCCCGGACCGGGGACGTGCCGATGATCGGGGAGACGCCGACGACCGGTGCCGGGCCGGACGCCACCGCGTCGCGCAGGGCGCCGACCGCGAGGATCGGGGCGATGCTCACCACCGGGTTGCTCGGGGCGATCAGCACCACGTCGGCGGCGTTGATCGCGTCGAGGACGCCGGGTGCCGATTTCGCGTTGTCCGCCCCCACGAAGACGAACCGGTGGGTGGGCAGGTCACCGCGATAGCGCACCCACCACTCCTGGAAGTGGATCGCCCGGCGTTCATCGTCGACGTCGACGACCACGTGCGTCTCGAGGCGGTCGTCGGTGGCCGGGAGCAGCGTGACACCCGGCTGCCAGCGAGCGCACAGCGCCGCGGTCACCGCGGACAGCGGATAACCGGCGTTGAGCATCTGCGTGCGTACGAGATGGGTGGCCGTGTCCTTGTCGCCCAGGCCGAACCAGGACGGCTCGACGCCATAGGCGGCGAGCTCCTCCTTCACCACCCACGTCTCGCCGACGCGCCCCCAGCCCCGATCGGGGTCGTGCGCGCCGCCCAACGTATACATCACGCTGTCGAGGTCGGGGCAGATCTGCAGGCCGTGCATGCGCACGTCGTCGCCCACGTTGACCACCGCGGTGACCTCGGCGCCGAGCGTCCGCGCGTGGGCTCGCACACCGGCCAGGAACTTCGCACCGCCGATGCCGCCGGAGAGGACCACGATTCGCATGCCGACCATCCTTGCGCACGCCTACGACAAAACGCGCCCGGGTGTGATCGAGCGAGCCACCCGTGCGGAACCGGTCTACTCTGAGCGCGATCTCGACAATCTGTGACCAGGGAGACTTCGTGACCAGCCAACCGCCGCCCGCGCCGGCTGAGGGCAAGACGGCCGGCCAGTTCCTGCGCCCGCTGCGCGATCTTGCCGCGTACGCCCTGGTGGGCGTTACCGGCGTGCTGCTGTTCGTGGCGCTGTTCCGGTTGATTCCTAGCTCCGCGCAGGGATACAGCTTCCGCACGCAGGACGCTTTCTACGGCTTCGTGAACGTGGAGATTGTGTTCTTCCCGCTCGGTGCCGTCCTGCTCGCCCTGATGGTGCAGCCGCGACACCCGAGAGCCCAGCTCATCGTCCTGGCCGCCGTCGTCGAGTACGCGGTGGCCGCGTTCTTCGGGGTGGTCTTCGGCCTGATCATCGGGGTGATCGACCACGCGAGCAACAGCGGGGTCCGCACCGCGTTCGAGGAGCTGCTGGTCCGCCTCGCCTGGCTGGGCCTGCTCGCGGTGGCCGGCTGGGCGGTCTTCCAGATCTGGCGCGGCATGTTCTACGTGCCGCGGCCCCAGCCGCAGCCGGGTGTCTACGGGCAGCCACCGCAGTACAACCCGGCCGCGTACCCGGGCCAGCCGGGTTTCGGCCAGCCCCACCCGGGCCAGCCCGGCTTCGGTCAGCCCGGCTTCGGCCAGCCGCACGGAGGCCAGCCACACCCGGGCCAGCCGCACCCGGGCCAGCCGCACCCGGGCCAGCCGCACCCGGGCCAGCCGCACCCAGGCCAGCCACCGATGGGCCAGCCGATGGGTCAGCCACCGCACCCGGGATTCGGCGCACAGCCGGGCCACCCGCATCCGGGATTCCCGCCCCCTCCGCCGGGCCAGCCAGGATTCCCGCCGCATTACCCGGCACCGCAGTCGGCGCCACCGGCCGGCCCGCAGTCCGCGCCACCAGCCGCACCGGCGGGCCCTCCGTCCGCATACGGCCCGGGCGTCTACGGCCAGCCCCCGCAACCACCATCCTGGAACCAGCCCCCGGTGGCGATGCCCGCCGCGACCCCGGACCCGACCCAGGTGGTGCCCACCACCGAAGCCGAACCACCGGCCGCGGACACGGAACAGACCGAGCGCCCCGGCTTCGGACCGGCCGAACAGGATCCGCCGCGCCACTAGCGCATGACGGGCCCGGGCGCCTCGTGATCTATTCCACCTGCCGCCCGGGCACCGCTCGCGCATGCGCCCGCATTCCGGCCTAGGCTGCACAGGTGGTTGTGGTCAACATTGGTAACGTCAACAAAATAGGCCCCGAACCGGTGCCCACCGACGCGAGCATCCGGCGGGCCCTGCGCCGTGCCGCGGACGGCAAAGCTATCGACGCCGACGAAGCCGCGGCGCTGCTCGCGGCCGAGGGGGAGCGCTTCGACGAGCTGCTCCGGATCGCCGGCCACGTGCGGGACGCGGGTCTGCGCGAAGCCGGCCGGCCGGGCGTCGTGACGTACAGCAAAAAGGTCTTCATCCCGCTGACCAGGCTGTGCCGTGACCGCTGCCATTACTGCACGTTCGTCAGCGTGCCGCACCGCCTGCCGGCGGCCTTCCTGGAGCGTGACGAGGTGCTCGCGATCGCTCGTGAGGGCGCCGCGCAGGGCTGCAAGGAGGCCCTCTTCACGCTCGGCGACCGGCCGGAGGACCGCTGGCCCGCCGCCCGCCAGTGGCTCGACGAGCGGGGCTACGATTCGACGCTCGATTATGTGCGTGCGTGCGCAATTGCCGTGCTCGAGGAGACCGGCCTGCTGCCGCACCTGAATCCGGGCGTGATGAGCTGGGCGGAGCTGCAGCGGCTCAAGCCGGTCGCCCCGAGCATGGGCATGATGCTGGAGACCACCGCGACGCGCCTCTGGTCGGAGAAGTCCGGCCCGCATTTCGGTTCTCCGGACAAAGAGCCGGCCGTACGCCTCCGCGTGCTCGACGACGCCGGCCGGGTCGGGGTGCCGTTCACCACCGGGATCCTGATCGGAATCGGCGAGACCCGTGCCGAGCGGGTCGACGCGATCTTCGCGATGCGCCGCGCCGCCCGCGAGTTCGGGCACATCCAGGAGGTCATCATCCAGAACTTCCGCGCGAAGCCGGACACGGCGATGCGCGGGATGCCCGACGCGGAGCTGCGCGAACTGGCCGCGACCGTGGCGGTGACCCGGATCGCGATGGGCCCGCGGGCCCGCGTCCAGGCGCCGCCGAACCTGATCGACGCGGAGTTCGAGCTGCTGCTGCGGGCCGGCATCGACGACTGGGGTGGCGTCTCGCCGGTGACGCCGGACCACGTCAACCCGGAACGGCCCTGGCCGCAGATCGACCTTCTTCGCGAAAAATCGGCCGAAGCCGGATTCGTCCTGCGGGAGCGCCTCACGATCTACCCCGAGTACGTGAAGCGCGCCTCCGAGGGCTGGCTCGACCCGCGACTCGCCGCCCACGTCACGGCGCTGGCCGGCGACGATGGCCTGGCCGACGAGCGGGCGGAACTCCGCGGGATGCCCTGGCAGGAGCCGGACGACGTCTATGGTCAGGGCCGTACCGACCTGTTCGCCACCATCGACACGACCGGGCGTACGGGAGATCGGCGGTCGGATTTTGATGATGTCTACGGTGACTGGACCGAGGTCGCGGCGCACATCAGCACCGACACCGCGCACAGCACCCCCGCCGACGTGGTGGCCGGCCTCAAACTCGCTGCGGAACGCCCCGCCGACCTGCTGCTGCCCGAGCACGAGGACAAGGCCGTCGCGCTGTTCCAGGCCGACGGCCGGGCCCTGGACGAGCTCGCCCGCATCGCCGACGACCTGCGCAAGGAGGTCAACGGCGAGGACATCACGTACGTGGTGAACCGGAACATCAACTTCACCAACGTCTGCTACGTGGGCTGCCGGTTCTGCGCGTTCGCCCAGCGCGAGTCGGACGCGGACGCCTACCGGCTCTCCGTCGAGCAGGTCGCCGACCGGGCCGAGCAGGCCTGGCGGGACGGCGCCTCCGAGGTCTGCATGCAGGGCGGCATCGACCCGAAGATGCCGGTCACCTCGTACGCCGATCTGGTGCGCGCGATCAAGCAGCGCGTTCCCGGGATGCACGTCCACGCGTACTCGCCCATGGAGATCGTGACCGGCGCCGCGAAAGCGGGCGTCCCGGTGCGCGAGTGGCTCGCCGAGCTGAAGGAGGCCGGCCTCGACACCATCCCGGGCACGGCCGCCGAGATCCTCGACGACGACGTGCGCTGGGTCCTCACCAAGGGCAAGCTCCCGGCCAACGCCTGGGTCGACGTCGTCTCCACGGCCCACGAACTGGGGATCCGGTCCAGCTCCACGATGATGTACGGCCATGTCGACCACCCGCGCCAGTGGCTGGGCCATTTCCGGGTGCTGGCCGGCGTCCAGGACCGGACCGGCGGCTTCACCGAGTTCGTGGCGTTGCCGTTCATCCACACGAACGCCCCGATCTACCTGGCCGGCATCGCCCGCCCCGGTCCCACCTGGCGGGAGAACCGTGTGGTGCACGCCATGGCCCGCATCCTGCTGCACGGCCGGATCGACAACATTCAGTGCTCGTGGGTGAAACTCGGCGACGAGGGCACCCGGGTCATGCTCAACGGCGGCTGCAATGACCTGGGCGGGACGCTGATGGAGGAGACCATCTCGCGGATGGCCGGCTCGGAGCACGGTTCCGCCCGGACGGTCGCCGAGCTCAAGGAACTGGCCGCCGCGGCCGGTCGCCCGGCTGTCGAGAGGACGACTGTCTACGGACGCCGTTGACCTTTTGGATCATGCTGGGGTTTACGGGCGTCCGAGTGGGTACTCACCCCACCCGTCTCCTGTATGTCACAAATCGGGTTAAATTGGACGTGTAGTGGGGGGATGGCGTTACCTCGGGCCGGTCCGGACAGATAGGGCAGGAACGGGACCGCGACGCGCCGGGGGCGCGCCGCGGAAACGGGCCTATTTATCAGGTTCGGCTTGACGACGCACGTCTTACACGCGTGTAATTTCGGTGGGGTTGTGGGGCGCGACGCTGCGGAAACCGCGTCCGCTCCGCAAAAAACACGCCGCGTGCGTGGGGGGTCAGCGCTCGGCAGTGATGCCGGCGCGGAATTGGAGGCACGCCGATGGAAGCGCAGGTTGAAGGGGTCGACCTGCTCGGAGACGCGCCCGAGTGGCAGGAACGAGCGCTGTGTTCGCAAACCGACCCGGAGGCATTTTTCCCTGAGAAGGGTGGTTCCACCCGCGAGGCGAAGAGGATCTGCGGGCGGTGCGAGGTGAAGGCCGAGTGCTTGGAGTACGCACTGGGTCATGACGAACGGTTCGGGATCTGGGGCGGACTGTCCGAGCGTGAGCGTCGCAAGCTCAAGCGGCGGGTCGCCTGATCAGCTCAATTCGTCCGGATCCACCCCGAGCAGATTGGCGACCTGCTCGATGATGACGTCATGCACGAGGTCGGCGAGGTCCTCACGGTCCATCGCCCGGAATTCCAGCGGCCGGCGGTAGAGCACGATCCGGGGCGGAAGCTCCTGCCGGCCGGGGCGGCCCGGGAGCAGTCGGGCGAGCGGCACCTCGCCGTCCTCGAGCACATCCGAGTCGTACACGTTCAGCTCCGGCGGGACGTCCTCGACGGCGAACTCGACGCCGGCGAGCTCTTTCGCGTATCGCCGCTCCAGGCCCTCGACAGTGTCCAGGACCAGGTCGTCGAAGATTTCCGCCTTCGTGCGGGCGAGTGGCACCGTGGCCGGGACCAACCGGCCGCGGAGGCCACGCCCGTGCCGGTCGCGCCGGGCAGGATGCGTCGTGCCGGATTTCACCTGCGAACGGCTCGACTCCCGGCGGCGCTCAGGACTGGTGGTCACCACGCAAGACTAGTCCTCCCGAGGTGGTACCCGGGTTCTGCCTGCTTCCGGCGCGTGTCCCTGGTGTGAATTCGTCCCAACGGGGCGGCGTGTCTACCGGCGATGACCGAATCGTGATGCATCGCAAGTCGGCGTGTCGCGGTGTTTCCGCGCCCACGCGAGGCGCCGGAGAGATAACGTGCCGCCGTGAGGTCACCACGGCGCTGCTCCCGGAACGGCTGTCCCCGACAGGCGGTTGCCACTTTGACCTACGTCTACAGCGACTCCACCGCCGTCGTCGGACCCCTCGCGGCGTTCGCGGAGCCGCACACGTACGACCTCTGCGAGCCGCACGCCCGCAGCCTCACCGCCCCTCGGGGCTGGGAGCTCGTGCGGCACGACGGTGATTTCGCACCGCCTCCGCCCACCACCGATGACCTGGTCGCCCTCGCCGACGCGGTCCGCGAAGCGGCTCGACCCCCCGCGCCACCCCCGCGCACCGATGAGCAGGATTCCCTGCCAGGTCACCAGACCGGCCGCCGCGGCCATTTGCGGGTGATCCCCCCGTCACACTAGCTAGGGCCTGTCCTGCCGGCAGGACAGGCCCTAGGGCATCGCTACCAGTTTGTACTTCTTCTTCAGCGTCGGGATGATCTTCCGGTACGCCGCGATCGTGTCCGGCTGGGCGAAGTCGTGCGACAATACGATCGCGCCGCTGCCGGTGTTGTGGCAGACCCGATTGATCACGCGCTGCTGGTGCTGCGCGTGCGTCTCGCCCTTGGGGTGATCCCAGTCACGCGGGTCGACCTTCCAGTACAACGACGCCATGCCCAGCTGCTTGGCGGTCGCGACCAGGGCGGGCGTGAAGTTGCCGCCGGGCGCCCGGAAATACTTGAGCTTCGCCTTGGGCGCGGCCTGATGGATCGCGTTGCTTGTGCGCTGGAGGTCGGCCTTCATCGCGGCCTCCGACTGCTTGCCGATCGTGAGGCTGTGATTCCAGGTGTGGTTACACAGGGTGTGCCCGCCGGCCGCGATCTGACGCACGATCTCCGGATGCTTCTGCACGTTGCTGCCGACCAGGCAGAAGGTGGCCTTGACGTGTTGCTGCGCCAGTAACTTGAGGATCTTCGGGGTCTGCACCGGGTCGGGTCCGTCGTCGAAGGTGAGCGCCACGGCTTTGCTACCGGTGGTCATCCGGACGCCGACCAGGCTGAACTGCCGCGATGAGGGCTTACTCGGCGGCGTCGCAGTCTGTTTCTTTGTCGGTGCGGGCTTCGTTGTCGGCTTCGGCTTCGGCTTCGGGGCGGGCGCGGATGCGGACACGGCGGGCAGCGCGGTCGCCGGGTGGTTCTGGGTCGTATCCGCGGAAGCCCGCCCCGCCAGTCCCGCCGCCAGCAGGACCACGCCGAGGAGAACGATCTTCCTGGAACGCGCCAGTCGCATCCAAACCTCCCAATCGGTTCGACACCCGACAATGCCAACCGAACCGCCGATTCGCTACCGGACCTCATGCCTTCGGCACAGTTTCGGGAGCACAATCACCGACACGTGGCGCGGACAAATACCGAAATTTCGGTGTTTATCCGCTCTGGACGCCGGACGGCATCGAGAGGTGATACGGGACCGCGTCGCGAAGGGATCAAACGAGCCTCGACCGGCCACCTTGGACGGATGGATGTCGTACGTTCTGCGACCCGGATATCGCGCCTACCGCCGGGTTCGCTCCGCGGTCCGCGCCACCCGCGGGCGCGCGCGAAGGACTTCGGCGGCTGGCGACATCGCGTGAGCGGTGGGTGGTGACATCGCGTGGGCGGTGGGTGGTGACTCCATGTGGAGAGTGGGTGGTGACTCCACGTGGGCGGTGGGTGGTGACATCGAGTGGGCGGTGGGTGGTGACTCCGTGCGGGGAGCGGGTGGTGACTCCACGTGGGCGGTGGGTGGTGACATCGAGTGGGCGGTGGGTGGTGACTCCGTGCGGGGAGCGGGTGGTCACTGCATGTGGGCGAATGGTGACTCCGCGTGGAGAGCTGGTGGTGACATCGCGTGGGCGGCGGGTGGCGGCAGCGCGTGGGCGGCGGCTGGCGGTGTGGCGGGGTTGAGTCGCCGGATGTTGAGTCGGCGGGGCGTCGGTCTACTGCGTCCTCGAGTGTGGTGTCGCCGGGTCGACGTAGATGCGCTGGCTCGCTTCCATTTTCTGGGACGGCAGTCCGTTGTCTGGGACGGGCGGCCACATGGTGAACTGGCGTCCAGACTGTGGGACTGGGATCCACTGTGGAGGCACCTTTGTTAGCCTATGCGGCTTTTATTCGCGGCTGTTTCGCGGTTGGCCGGAGACCTTGGAGAGTTCGGGTCAATATGTGGGCGCAAGTTACCAAGGTCTACGGCCATCCCACGATGTGGCGGATTATTCCCATCCTGCAGGACGCGTCGTGCCGCCGGTGATGACGGTGCTGCGGACCGAACCGAACCGAACCGAACCGGGCCGAACCGAACCGAGCCGAACCGGACCGAGCCGGGCTGGGCTGGCCGAGCGGTGAACCTAGGCTGACCTGCGGATCCGGACCGGACTGTGGACCTGGGTTGGGCCGTGACCTGGGTCGGGCCGCGGACTCGGGCCGAGCTGTGACTGGGGTCGGAGCGTGACCTGGGCTGGGCCGTGGGCTGGGCTGTTGGACTGGACTGGACTGGACTGGACTGGACTGGACTGGACTGGACTGGGCTGGGCCGTGGGCTGGGCTGGGCGGTCGGCTCGGCTGGGCCGTCGGGTGGGCTGTTGGCTGAGCGGGGCAGGGGCAGGGGCGGGGCTGGGCTGGGGCCGGCCGTGACTGCGGTTGGGGTGCGGGCGGGCGCCGCTGGCGGCTTTTGGGGGTGACCACGCACGCAGGTCGCCGGGGGGAGGGGAGCGTTCTGGCCGCGCCAGCGGCCTGCTCGCCTCGCCCCGGCCCTCGACGGGAGTTGCGGTCTGTGCCACCCACCCCGCTACGACATCGGCATTTGACTTGGGGTCTTACCGCGTCGCCAGCTCGGCTATCTCGTCCGGGGTGAGCAGGCGGGAACGAATCAGGAACCGTACGCCCTCGGGCGCCTCCAGCGAAAAGCCGGAACCGCGCCCGGGGACCACGTCCACCGTCAGATGCGTGTGCTTCCAGAGCTCGAACTGCGACGCCGACATCCAGAACGTGATCGGCTCGGAAACGCCTTCGACAACCAGCGATTCGAGCAGTACATCCGACTTGCCGGTGCGGAACTCGCCGTCCAGATAGCACATCGGCGAGCTGCCGTCGCAGCAGCCGCCGGACTGGTGGAACATCAGCGGACCGTGTTCGCCCCGCAGCCGCCGCATCATGTCGGCGGCCGCGGGGGTGACGTCTACCCGGGTGACCATGGCGGCCTAGAAGAAGCCCATGGGCTTGGGGTCGTACGACACCAGCAGGTTCTTGGTCTGCTGGTAGTGGTCCAGCATCATGCGGTGGTTCTCGCGGCCGATACCGGACTGCTTGTAGCCACCGAATGCGGCGTGCGCCGGGTACGTGTGGTACTGGTTTGTCCAGACTCGACCGGCTTTGATCGCGCGACCCGCCCGGTACGCCAGGTTGATGTCGCGCGTCCACACACCCGCACCAAGGCCGTAGAGCGTGTCGTTAGCGATCTTGATGGCGTCCTCGTAGTCGGAGAACGAGGTCACCGACACGACCGGCCCGAAGATCTCCTCCTGGAAGACCCGCATGGCGTTGTTGCCCTCGAAGATCGTCGGCTGGACGTAGTAGCCGCCGGACAGGTTGCCCGGCATCTCGGCCCGCGCGCCGCCGGTCAGCGCCCGGGCGCCCTCCTGCCGGCCGATGTCCAGGTAGGACAGGATCTTCTCGAGCTGGTCGTTGGACGCCTGCGCGCCGACCTGCGTCTCGGTGTCCAGCGGGTTGCCCTGCTTCATGTTCTCGACGCGCTTCACGGCCTGAGCCAGGAAGTCCTGGTAGATGCTCTGCTGGATGAGTGCGCGCGACGGGCAGGTGCAGACCTCGCCCTGGTTCAGCGCGAACATCGCGAAGCCTTCCAGCGACTTGTCGAAGAAGTCGTCGTCGGCCCGGCTGACGTCCTCGAAGAAGATGTTCGGGCTCTTGCCGCCGAGTTCCAGGGTCACCGGGATGAGGTTCTCCGAGGCGTACTGCATGATCAGGCGCCCGGTGGTGGTCTCGCCGGTGAACGCGACCTTGGCCACCCGGTTGGACGAGGCGAGCGGCTTGCCGGCCTCGACGCCGAAGCCGTTGACGATGTTGAGGACGCCCGGCGGTAACAGGTCGCCGACGAGCTTCATCAGGTAGTGGATCGACGCCGGGGTCTGCTCGGCGGGCTTGAGCACGACCGCGTTGCCGGCGGCCAGCGCCGGGGCGAGCTTCCAGGTCGCCATGAGGATCGGGAAGTTCCACGGAATGATCTGGCCGACCACGCCGAGCGGCTCGTGGAAGTGGTACGCCACGGTGTTCTCGTCGATTTCGCCGGCCGTGCCCTCCTGGGCCCGGATCGCGCCCGCGAAGTAGCGGAAGTGGTCGATGACCAGCGGCATGTCGGCGGCCAGCGTCTCGCGTACCGGCTTGCCGTTCTCCCAGGCCTCGGCGACCGCGAGCTCCTCGAGGTTCGCCTCGATCCGGTCCGCGATCTTGTTGAGGATGTTGGCCCGTTCGGCGGCCGAGGTGCGACCCCAGGCGGGTGCCGCGCCGTGCGCCGCGTCGAGTGCCTTCTCCACGTCGTCCCCGGTGCCGCGGGCGATCTCACAGAAGTTCTCGCCGGTCACGGGGGAGGGGTTCTCGAAGTACTGACCCTTGGCCGGGGCCACATACTCGCCACCGATGTAGTGGTCGTAGCGGGTTTCGTAGTTGGCGATAGCGCCCTGAGTTCCGGGCGCGGAATACACCGTCATTGCTGCCTCCGTACCTCTTGGGATACGGGCGACGTTATTGACGACGACGTTGCAGAGACGTTGCAAGCCCATATTCGACAGTCAGCTCGCGGATTCGGGCTTGCGTCATCGCGCGCGGCGGCGAATCCGGTGGCAGGGTTTTCGCGTACGCCTCCCACAGCTCCAAATCGTCGGCGCCCCACGGCGAATGCAGCCACGACTGCAACAGCCCACGGTCGCGAGCGGCGGTCAGCGCGGCGCGCAACCGGTCGTCGACGAGGCGGCGCAGTCGCGTCACGCCCGGCGCGTCCGAACCGGGCAACAGCGCACCCTCGTACGCGGCCAGCGCCTCGGCCGTGCGTCCCCGCTTGAGCAGGCGGATCACCCGGCGGAAGTCGGCGTCCAGCTCGGCCCGTAATCGGTAGGGCCGGGAATCGAGCAGCTCGGGTCCCAGCGTGCGGCGTAATCGGGACAATTCGGCGCGCACGGTCACCGGGCTGACGTCGTCTCCATAAAGGTCAAACCCCAGTTCCTCGCCCGTACGCCCCTCCGGGTGCGCCAGAAGCAACACGAGCAGTTCCGAGTGCCGCCGCCCGAGCCGCCGCCGGCGCCCGCCGAAGGTCAGCGTCGCCTCGTTACGTCCGAGCACCTCCACCGTCCCGGCCGTCGTGCTCACCGGCGCGTGCGCACCCAGAAACGCCTCGGCGGCCATCGCGGTCGCCCGCACCAGCGCGAGACTGTGCGGATTGGCAAGGTGGTCACCGCCGGTCACATCGATGGCCCCGAGCAAACGCCCGGTAACCGGATCGTGGATCGGCGCGGCCGCACACGTCCAGCGCTGCACCGGCCGGCTGAAATGCTCGGTCGCGAAGATCTGCAACGGATGGTCCACGGCCAGCGCGGTGCCCGGCGCGTTCGTCCCCGCGTGCGCCTCGTCCCAGCGGGCCCCGGGGACGAAGTTCATCCGCTCCGCGCCGCGCAGCACCGACGCCGTCCCCTCGACCCAGAGCAGCCGCCCGTACGCGTCGCAGACCGCCATCAGCTGGTCGCCGTCCTCGGCCAGGCCGCCGAGCAGGTCCCGGAACAACGGCAGCACCCGGGCCAGCGGGTGGGCAGCGCGATATTCCTCCAGCGCGCCGTCGCGCAACTCGATCGGCGCCGTACTGTCCGCGCTGGGCAACGCCGACGCCGACCGCTGCCAGGAGGCTGCCACCACCGACCGGATCCCCAGCCCGCTCGAGCGCAGATCCCCGGCCACGAACCGCTCATGGGCACGCCCCACCTCGCGGATGTGCTCCGCGGGGTCAGCGCCGGAGTCGAGGGCGAGCCAGGGGTTGGGCACGGGGGAACCTCCAGACCCACCCATCGTGACGCGCGTCACGCCCGGCGACAAGCTGACCACCGCGCTCGCATCACTTAAGAGGGGCCTATCACCGTTGCGGCCGGTTCGAACAACTCGCTCCGATACGCTCGTCGGGGTATTCCGTCCGTGGAGGAGTTGAGCAGCGTTGTCTGATCTGTCCGAGATCGTCAAGGCGTACGACGTTCGCGGCACCGTTCCCGATCAATTCGACGAATCGGTGGCCCGCGCGCTCGGAACCGCATTCGTGGAAATGCTGCGCGAGTCCGGGGATGCCGCGGACGAGATCGTGATCGCTCACGACATGAGAGAGACCGGCCCCGGCCTGTCCGACGCCTTCGGCCGCGGGGTCAACGCGGCCGGCGCCGCCGTCGTGCACATCGGGCTGTCCTCCACCGACGAGCTGTACTACGCCTCCGGCGCGCTCGGCCTGCCCGGCGCGATGTTCACCGCGAGCCACAACCCCGCGCGGTACAACGGCATCAAGCTGTGCCGCTCCGGCGCCCGCCCGGTCGGGCAGGACAGCGGCCTCGCGATCGTCCGCCGGCGCGCCGAGCAACTGCTCGGCGATCTCAACGCGGAGGCCGACGGGCCGACCCGGGTGATGCGCCGCGACCTGCTCACCGACTACGCCGCCTACCTGCGCTCGCTGGTCGACCTGTCCGGCATCCGGCCGCTCAAGGTGATCGTCGACGCCGGCAACGGGATGGGCGGCTTCACCGTGCCCGCCGTCCTGGGCGACCAGGAGCTGCCCGCGCTGCCACTGCAGATCGTGCCGCTCTACTTCGAGCTGGACGGTTCGTTCCCCAACCACGAGGCGAACCCGCTCGACCCGGTCAACCTGGTCGACCTGCAAGAGGCGATCCGGGCCCAGGGCGCCGACATCGGGGTCGCGTTCGACGGCGACGCCGACCGCTGCTTCATCATCGACGAGAACGGCGACGCGGTCTCGCCGTCCGCGATCACCGCGCTGGTCGCCGCCCGCGAGCTGGCCAAGTTCCCGGGCAGCACGATCATCCACAACCTGATCACCTCGGCCGCGGTACCGGAGATCATCACCGAGAACGGTGGCAAGCCGGTCCGCAGCCGGGTCGGCCACTCCTTCATCAAGGCCGAGATGGCCCGGACCAACGCGGTCTTCGGTGGCGAGCACTCCGCGCACTACTACTTCCGCGACTTCTGGTTCGCCGACACCGGCATGCTCGCCGCCATGCACGTGCTGGCCGCGCTCGGCGGGCAGGACCGCCCGCTGTCCGAGCTCGCCGCCGAGTACGAGCGGTACACCGCCTCCGGTGAGATCAACTCCACGGTCGACGACGCGGCGGCCAAGACCGCGCAGGTGCGCGCGGCCTTCCCGGACGCCACCTTCGACGACCTCGACGGCCTGACCGCGACGCTGCCCGACGGCTCCTGGTTCAACCTGCGGGCATCGAACACCGAGCCGTTGCTCCGGCTCAACGTCGAGGCCCCCAAGCCGGATCGCATGGCCGCGCTGAGGGACGAAGTGCTCGCGATCGTACGAGGTTAGGATCAGGGGGCCATTCCTGTTGAGCACCTGAAGGAGTTCGTTCGGTGGCCCTCGATTCGCAACTGCTGGACATTCTGGCGTGCCCGGACACGCATCACGCGCCGCTCACCTATGACGCCGGCGCGCAGACGCTCACGTGCACCGAGTGCGGCCGGGTGTTCGAGGTCCGCGACGACATCCCGGTCCTGCTGCTCGACGAGGCTCGGCAGCCGGGCAGCGAGGCCTCCTGATGGCTGGGCCGCTCGAGGGCGCCTCCGGCGTGCACGGCCACCGGGTCGCCGACGAGTCACTGCTGGACGACGAGAAATCGATGCTGGCGAGCGACCCCGGCGGCATGCTGCGGGCCACCGCGTCGGCGGGCGCGCAGGTCCGTGAGGCCGCGTCGCTGGCGAACGAGACCGACCTGAGCATCCTCTCCGACGACGGCCGGCCCCGCGCGGTGGTCGTCGCCGGCATCGGCACCGCCGGCCTGACCGGCAACATCCTGTCCGCGGTGGCCGGTCCGCGCTGCCCGGTGCCGATCATCGGGCACCGCAGCGCCGGCATCCCCGGCTGGGTCGGCGCCGCCGACGTGGTCTTCGCCGTGTCCGCCTCGGGCCGCAGTCCCGAGGCGCTGGCCGCCGCCGAGGCCGCGGCCCGCCGCGGCGCCCGGCTGGTCGCGATCGGCAACCCGAACTCGGAGCTGCAGGAGCTGGCCGAGCGGGCCCGGTCGCCGTTCATCCCGGTGCCGCGCCGCGCGCCCGCCCGGGCCAGCCTCTGGGGCCTCGCGGTCCCGGTGCTGCTCGCCGCGCGGGCGATCGGCCTCGTCAAGGTCAACGAGGCCGACCTGGCCGAGACCGCGACCCGGCTGGACGCGGACGCCGAGCGCAGCCGTCCCGCCGCGGATTCCTTCGTGAACCCGGCGAAGTCGCTGGCCCTCGGGCTGGCCGGGTCGATCCCGATCGTCTGGGGCTCGTCGCCGCTGGCGACCGTGGCCGCCCGCCGGTTTGCCGAGACGCTCGCGGCCAACGCCCGGTACCCGGTGATGGCCGGTGCGCTGGGTGAGGCCGGTCGTGGCCGGGTCGGCTTACTCGACGGCGTGTTCGGCGGCCTGGCCGAGTCGTCGCGCGACATCTTCGCCGATCCCGACGACGAGGACGACTCGAAGACCCGGCTGCGCCTGGTGCTGTTCCGCGACGGTGGCCTCAACCCCGAGGACGACGCGGACGAGCCGGTCGCGGTCGAGGAACGCCGCGCGGACGCGGTGCAGATCCTGGCGGAGCGCCGGGGCGTGCGCTGCGACGTGCTCACCGCCGAGGGCGGGTCCGCGCTGGAGCGTCTGGCCTCGCTGACCGCCGTCCCCGATTTCGCGTCGCTCTACCTGGCGCTGGCGCACGGGCTCGACCCGATGGCCGTGCCCGCGATCAACGAGATGAAGGAGCTTTCCAACCCGATGCCCGAGGGTATTCAGTGACGAAGCGAAGCGGAGTCACCATTAGGCTCAGCGTCGAGACTCACGCCAGTGCGGAGCGCAGCGGAGCCCTGGCATGAGTTCTGAGGGTGGCACCAAGGCGATCATCGCGGCGCTGTCCGCGAACCTGGGCATCGCGGTCACGAAGTTCGTCGCGTGGGGGCTCACCGGCTCCTCGTCGATGCTGGCCGAGGCGATCCACTCGGTCGCCGACTCCGGCAACCAGCTCCTGCTGCTGATCGGCGGCAAGCGTTCGCAGCGCAAGGCCACCCCGGAACACCCCTTCGGGTACGGCCGCGAGCGCTACATCTACGCGTTCATCGTGTCGATCGTGCTGTTCAGCGTCGGCGGATTGTTCGCGCTGTACGAGGCGTACCACAAGATCCAGCACCCGGAGGCGATCCACTCCTGGCAGTGGGTGCCGGTGGCCGTCCTGGTGGTGGCGATCGGCCTCGAGTCGTACTCGTTCATGACCGCCATCCGCGAGTCCAACCACACCCGCGGCCGTACGACATGGGTCAACTTTGTGCGCCGTGCCAAGGCCCCCGAGCTGCCGGTCGTGCTGCTCGAGGACACCGGCGCGCTCATCGGCCTGGTGTTCGCCCTGCTCGGCGTGGTGCTGACGCTGATCACCGGAAACGGCGTCTGGGACGGCATCGGCACCGCGGCCATCGGCATCCTGCTGGTGGTGATCGCGGTGATCCTGGCCATCGAGACGAAGAGCCTGCTGATCGGCGAGGGCGCCAATCCCGAGGACACCCGCAAGATCGAGCAGGCCATCCTGGCCGGCGACGGCATCGAGCGGATCATCCACATGAAGACGCTGCACCTCGGCCCCGAGGAGCTGCTGGTGGCGGTGAAGATCGCGGTGCCGAGCACGGAGCGCGCCGACGACCTCGCCCGCCACATCGACGAGACCGAGGTCCGCATCCGCGAGGCCATCCCGATCGCCCGGGTCATCTACATCGAGCCGGACATCTTCCACGAACGCACCCCCGCGGCTGTCGGCGATGCCACTGCGCCGTCGACGACTGCCTGATCGCTGGTAGTTTGCCGCATATGAGCGTGTATCCGCTGACCGGAGCCGTCCGCCCGTACGCCTGGGGCTCGCGCACCGTCATCGCTTCCCTGCAGGGGCGGCCGACGCCCACCGAGACCCCCGAGGCCGAGTTGTGGCTGGGCGCCCATCCGGGCAACCCGTCCACGGTCGCGGGCAAGGACGGCCCGGTCAGCCTGGACACGCTCATCGCGGGCGATCCGAACGGCCAGCTGGGCGCGTCGGTCGCGTCGGCGTTCGGCCCCCGGTTGCCCTTCCTGCTGAAGGTGCTGGCCGCCGAGGCGCCATTGTCGCTGCAGGCACACCCTTCCTCCGAGTACGCCCGTACGGCGTACGCCAAGCAGGAAGCCGACCCGGCGCTGCCGAAGAACTACACGGACGCGTACCACAAGCCGGAGATGCTGGTCGCGTTGACCGAGTTCTCGGCGCTGTGCGGCTTCCGGTCCCCGCAGGTGTCCGCGGAGGTGCTGGCGTCGTTCGGTATTTCCGCGCTGGACCCGGTGGTCGCCTCGCTGCGTGCGGGTGATCTGCGCGGCGCGGTGGAGGCACTGCTGACCTGGCCGGCAGATTCCCGGCCGGCCTTGATCGACGCGGTGGTGGCGGCGGCGCGCGGCGCGGACGAGTTGACGGCGGCCGGGGCCGAGGCGGCACTCGCGGCGGCCGGGGTGGACGCGGCGCTCGCTTCGGCGAGCGCCGAGGCGGCGTTCGGCGCCGGAGCCGCTCACGCGGCCGCCGTGCCCGGGAAAGACGACTACGCGCTCGCGCTGGATCTGGCCGCGCACTATCCCGGCGACCCGGGTGTGCTGGTGGCGCTGCTGCTCAACCACGTGCGTCTGGCCCCGGGCGAGGCGATCTGGATGCCGGCCGGAAACCTGCACGCCTACCTGCACGGCGCCGGCGTCGAGCTGATGGCCGCCAGCGACAACGTCCTCCGCGGCGGCCTGACCCCGAAGCGCGTCGACGTCGGCGAGCTGCTCAACGTGCTCGTCTTCGAGGTCCTGGACGACCCGATCCTGCCCTCGACGCCGGTCGGGCCCGGCATCGTGACGTGGGAGGTCCCGGTCCCCGACTTCACCCTCTACCGCCTCGACCTGGACGGCACCCTCCCGCCGCTGGAGGTGCCCGCGCACGGCCCGCGCATCGTCCTGTGCACGGATGGCGAGGTGTTCGTGGGCGAGAGCCTGGACGGCACGCCGGTCGAGGTGCTGGCGGGCGGCGCCGCGTACGCCCCCGCCGACGCGGGCCACATCAAGGTCGCCGGCAAGGGTCAGGTGTTCGTGGCGGCGGTCCCGTCCGACCCGACCCCGCAGAAGCTCGCCTGGTCCGTCCAGCCGCTGACGGTGGAGTAGCCCCGACCAGGCCCGGCGCCCGATTATCGTCGCTTGGCCCGACGCCCGATTATCGTGGCGCAGGCTCGGTGCCCGATTATCGTCGCTGGGCCCGGCGCGCAAGCATCGTCGCGAGGTCTGGCGCCCGAAATCGCGTGCCTGCTTTGAGTGCCACTTCGGTGTGACTGTCGTGCACCCTCCGTTGCTCCCACCACCCCACAAAATAGGAAATTTCCGGATTTGCTTGACAGTAGTGAGTGCGGAGTGTGAATCTATAACCACGCAGCGTCATTGGTGATCGGGGGGTCCCACGGACGCGCGCGGTACCAAACCGGGGGGATGAACGGGGCGGCGGGTCTCAGGCCTGTCGCCTCGTTCGCTTTCACCCGGTTCGCGACCCGCGCCTCGCGCTTCTTCCGCCACCGCGCCGCGCCGCCACCGCACACCGGCCGCCTCGCGTCCGCGCTCTCCCGCCCCGCGCCGGTCACTCTTTCGGGCGCGCCGACATTTCCGACTTGTCGTCCGGTCCGGCCCAGCGCGTAATCGGACTTTCGGGGTGATAGCGCCCGGATTTTGAAATGATGCGCGTCGCTGCCTGCCGGCGGGTGGATGATCGGTGAGGTCGAGTGCCGGCTCCGATTTTCGGCGCCGCAATCGGGGCTTCGCCGAGCCCGCACGAGCCCACCCGCCGTGCCATTAGCGCAGCCTGGTGCTTGCCCGGGGGCAAGCGTCGCCCACACAGCACCGGGCCCCCGTCCGCTCGCTGGACGGGGACCCGATTTCTCCGGGCCGCCGGCGTTTGCCGCCGCCGGTTGCCCGTCGTTCGCATTCATTACGGCATGCCGCCTGACCTGCATGCAAGTGCAGGGGGTGTCGTGCAACTTGCAGAACGCGACCGATACGCCGCTATGGTGTTCGGCGTGGCGAGGGCGACTTCGACGGCGCGGCGCGAACTCGGCAGCGAGTTGCGCCGTCTTCGTGGTGACCGCCGGGCCGTCGACGTCGCGACTTCGCTGAACTGGTCGGAGTCGAAAGTCAGCCGGATCGAGACGGCCCACACCGGGATCACCGAGACCGATTTGGACCGGCTGCTGACCATCTATGGCGTACGCGTCGAAGACCGTGACCGCCTCCGAGAGCTCGCCCGCCGGGGCCGTGCACGCGCCTGGTGGACGCCGTACCGATCCTCGGTGCCCGACCCGTACGACGAATATCTCGCTCTGGAGGCCGAGGCCGTCCTGATCTCCGAATGGGAGGCTCAGGTCGTGCCGGGTCTGCTGCAGACCGACGAGTACGCCCGTGCGGTGATCCAGGTCGGCGCGGACATCGGCGACACGGCCATCATCCAGCGCCGCCTCGCACTGCGCATGGCCCGTCAGTCGGTGCTGACCCGGCAACCGCCGCCGATCCTCCAAATCGTTCTCGACGAGGCCGTGCTCTATCGCGAGGTCGGCGGCCGCGAGGTGTTGTGCCGCCAGCTGACCCGATTGTTGGACGCGAGCCGCCGCCCCGGCGTCGAGATACTGATCCTGCCGTTTTCCGCGGGCGCGCACGCCGGCCAGACGGAATCGTTCATGGTGCTGGAGTTCGAAAGCGGCACGCGTGCCCCGATCGTGCATATGGAGGGGTTGACCGGCGGCCTCTTCCGAGTGAAGCCGACCGAAGTCGAGGTCTATCAAGACGCCCTCGATGACCTGCGAGAACGCGCTTTGTCGCCAGATCAGAGCCGAACGGCTATCGCTCTGAGGGAGGAAGCGTTGCGGTGTGCACGCGCGTCCTGAGCTGAAATGGATGGGCACCCCCATCCATTTTGAAAGGGACTGAAACATGCAGCACGCCGAGTTCCACTGGCGTAAGAGCACTCGAAGCGGCGCCGCCGGGCACTGCGTCGAGGTTGCCACCATTCCGTCGGCCGTTTTCGTGCGCGACTCGAAGGATGTGACCGGTCCCGTGCTCACATTCGCCGAGTCCGACTGGAGCGGCTTCATCCACGGGGTCCGTGCCGGGGAGTTCGACCGGCCCGGCGCCTGACGTCCAAACCAGACGGGCGGCCTCCCGCCGAGGCCGCCCGGCGGGTGGCGCCCCCGGGCGACGCCAACTCGTAACGATCAATTTCATCTACTCAACTTGACGACTGCAGCCATCTCCTGGCTAAGGTATGCCGAACCTTACTTAGGGCCGCCTTAGCTATCGGGAGAGTCATGCTCGCCACCTACCTCATCGGCTTGCGCGAGGGGTTGGAAGCCACGCTGGTGGTCAGCATCCTCATCGCGTTCCTGGTCAAGTCGGAGCGCCGGGATCGCCTCAAGCTCGTGTGGGCCGGCGTCGGCGCCGCCGTCGTGCTCTCCGTCTTCTTCGGCTGGCTGCTGAACTACACCGAGACCACCCTGCTGCAGGACTACAAGCAGCAGGAGCTGTTCGAGGCGATCACCTCGGTCGCCGCGGTCTGCTTCGTGACCTGGATGATCTTCTGGATGCGGCGGGCGGCCCGGGGCATCGCGGGCGAGCTGCGCAACAAGCTTCAGGAAGCGCTGGCGGTCGGCTCGCTCGCGGTCGGGTTCATGGCCTTCCTCGCGGTGGTCCGCGAGGGCCTCGAGACCTCCTTGATCTTCTACGCCGCGGTGCAGGGCGCCGACATCAACGGCGGTCCGCTCTACGCGCTGCTCGGCGGCATCGCCACCGCGATCGCGATCGGCTATCTGATGTTCGCGATGGCCGTGCGGGTCAACCTGAGCGTGTTCTTCAAGTGGACCGGGGTCCTGCTCATCCTGGTCGCGGCCGGCATCTTCAAGTACGCCGTGCACGACTTCCAGGAGGCCGGGATCCTCCCCGGAATCGGCACCATCGCGTACCACGCGGGCGGCGTTCTCGACCCGAGCGCGTGGTACACGGCCCTGCTCACCGGCATGTTCAACATCACCCCCGAGCCCACGGTGCTCGAAGTCATCGCCTGGATCGCGTACGGCGTACCGGTCCTGATCCTTTTTCTTTGGCCGGCCCGGAAGGCGAAGCCGTCGGTCCCTGCCGCAAGTCCCGCAGCAACCCCAGCACCACAGGCATAGGAGACCAAAGTGCAATACCGTCCGATAATCGCGCTTCTCGCGGTCGGCACCCTGGCCGCCTGCAGCGGTGGCAAATCCGACGACACCGCCGCCGGCGCGTCCGGCCCGATCACCGTGAAGGCGTCGGACACCGCCTGCGAGGTCGCCAAGAGCTCCCTGGACGCCGGCACCCACGTCTTCCAGATCGCCAACTCGGGCAGCAAGGTCACCGAGTTCTACGTGTACGCCGACGGCGACCGGGTGATGGGCGAGGTCGAGAACATCACCCCCGGCCTGTCCCGTGAGCTGCGCGTCGAGCTGCCCGCCGGCGCGTACCAGACCGCCTGCAAGCCGGGCATGATCGGCACCGGTATCCGCGCCGCGCTGACCGTCAACGGCTCGGCCCCGGCGCTCACCGAGGACGCCCTGCTCCAGCAGGCGACCGAGAGCTACAGCCGGTACGTGACCTCGCAGAGTGAGGCGCTGGTGCAGAAGACCGGCGACTTCGTGACCGCGGTCAAGGCCGGCGACGTCGCGAAGGCGAAGGCGCTGTTCCCGGTGGCGCGCACCTACTACGAGCGGATCGAGCCGGTCGCGGAGATCTTCGGCGACCTCGACCCGAAGATCGACGGCCGTGAGGACGACGCCACCGCGGCGCTGCCGTTCTCCGGGTTCCACAAGATCGAGAAGGACCTCTGGGTGAGCGGCGACATCACCAAGGACGGCCCGGTGGCCGACCAGCTGCTCGCCGACGTCAAGGAGGTCGTCACCAAGGCCAAGGACGAGAAGCTGTCCCCGCTGCAGCTCGCCAACGGCGCCAAGGAACTGCTCGACGAGGTCGCGAACAGCAAGATCACCGGCGAGGAGGACCGCTACTCGCACACCGACCTGTGGGACTTCGCCGCCAACGTGGACGGTTCGCAGGCGGCCGTCGCGGCGTTGCGCCCGGCTCTTGAGCAGCGCAGCCCCGACCTGGTCAAGCAGATCGACACCGCGTTCACGACCGTCGACTCCGAGCTCGCCAAGTACCAGGTCGGCGACGGCTGGAAGCTGCAGACCGACCTCTCCGACGCGCAGCTGAAGGGCCTGTCCGACGCGATCAACGCGCTCGCCCAGCCGATCAGCCAGATCGCCGGTGTCATCGCGAAGAAGTAGGACATGACAGAAAAGTCGTTGTCACGCCGGCGAGCCATCGCGCTCGCCGGCGTCGGCGTGGCCGGGATCGCCGGCGCCGCCGGAGTGGGTGCTGCTCTGATCCGCGAGGACGAGCCGCAAACGGTCGCCGCCGACGCCTCCGGGGCGGTCGGTTTCTACGGCGGTGCCCAGGCGGGCATCATCACGCCCGCCCAGGACCGGCTGCACTTCGTCGCCTTCGACGTGCTGACCAAGGACCGCGCCCAACTGGTCCGGATGCTCAAGGACTGGACCGCCGCGGCCGCCCGGATGACGGCCGGCCAGGACGCCGGGGAGATCGGGGCGACCGAGGGCATCCTGGAAGCGCCGCCGGACGACACCGGCGAGGCGATCGGCCTGCCGCCGTCCGGGCTGACCCTGACCATCGGGTTCGGACCGACACTGTTCCGGGACGCGAGCGGCAAGGATCGCTTCGGGCTGGCGAGCCGCAAACCGGCCGCGCTCGCCGACCTGCCGCACTTCCCGGGCGACACCATCGACCCGGGCATCTCCGGCGGCGACATCTGCGTGCAGGCGTGCGCCAACGATCCGCAGGTGGCCGTGCACGCGATCCGCAACCTCGCGCGTCTCGGCGTCGGCGTGGTGAGCGTGCGGTGGTCGCAACTGGGATTCGGGCGTACGTCATCGACCTCCACCGCCCAGGCCACGCCGCGCAATCTGTTCGGCTTCAAGGACGGCACCGCCAACCTCAAGGCGGAGGAGACCGACCTGCTCAAACAGAACCTGTGGGTGCAGCCGGGCGACGGGCCGGAGTGGATGACCGGCGGGGCGTACATGGTCACCCGCAAGATCCGGATGCTGATCGAGTCCTGGGACCGCACCTCGCTCGGCGAGCAGGAGGACATCTTCGGCCGCACCAAGGGCGAGGGCGCCGCGATGGGCCAGGCCAAGGAGTTCGACGAGATCGACCTGGTGTCCCGCAACGGCGAGGGCGATCCGTTGGTGAAGGACGACGCGCACATCCGGCTCGCCCATCCGACGACGAACAACGGCGCCCGGCTGTTGCGCCGCGGCTACAACTTCGTCGACGGATCGGACGGTTTGGGCCGGCTGAATGCGGGCCTTTTCTTCATCGCGTACCAGCGGGATGTCCGTACGGGATTCGTTCCGATACAGATGAATCTGGCTCGCCATGATGCCCTGAACGAGTACATCCGGCACGTATCGAGCGCGCTTTTCGCCTGTCCAGCGGGAGTTTCCGGGCCCGATGACTTCTGGGGACGCTCGCTCTTCGCGTAGGCTGCGTGGGCAAGATCGCCCCCGGGGTACGCGGGGTTCGGGAGGACAGTGCAATATTGGACCGCATGAGAGCCCGGGTACTTGTCGTCGATGACGATCCAGCGTTGGCCGAAATGCTCGGCATCGTGCTGCGCAGTGAGGGATTCCTGCCCTCGTTCGTCGCCGACGGCGAGCGTGCCCTTGCCGCATTCCGGGAAAGCCGCCCGGACATCGTTCTGCTCGATCTGATGCTGCCCGGAATGAGTGGCATCGACGTGGCTCGCGCCATCCGCGCCGAGTCCGGCATCCCGATCGTCATGCTCACCGCCAAGAGTGACACCGTCGACGTGGTGCTGGGGCTGGAGTCGGGCGCCGACGACTACGTGGTGAAGCCGTTCAAGCCCAAGGAACTGGTGGCGCGGATGCGCGCCCGCCTGCGCCGGGGTGAGGACGCCGCGCCGGAGATGCTGACCATCGGCCCGCCCGGCAACCAGATCACGATCGACGTCCCGGCGCACACCGTGTCCCGCGACGGCGACGAGGTGAAGCTGACCCCGCTGGAGTTCGACCTGCTGGTCGCCCTCGCCCGCAAGCCCCGCCAGGTGTTCACCCGCGAGGTGTTACTGGAACAGGTCTGGGGTTACCGGCACGCGGCCGACACGCGACTGGTCAACGTGCACGTCCAGCGACTGCGCGCGAAGATCGAGCCGGATCCGGAACGGCCCGAGATCATCCTTACCGTGCGCGGAGTCGGCTACAAGGCCGGGACCGGATAGTCGCCCCGAGCGGCTAAGGTTGCCGCCAGAATGCGTGCTCCAGCCTGGCTACCGATGCCCGTCCGCCGCGCCCTCCGGGTGGCCCGGCGGTACTGGGTCATGGGCATGCGCCGGTTCGAGACCTGGTCCGAGCCGGCGCGCCGGGCCTGGCGCCGCTCGCTGCAGCTCCGGGTCGTCGCGCTGACCCTGGTCGCGTCCAGCCTGCTGGTCGGCGCCTTCGGGTATTTCGTCGCCGAGCGCAGCGCCAAGATCCTGCTGAGCCGGGCGCAGGCCGAGGTCACCGCCTCGATGGCCAACAAGGTCACGTACGCGATCGACCAGCTCACCGTGCACCGCTCGGACAAAGACTCGCGGCTCCCGCTGACCATCAACCAGACCGTCGACCGGCTCTCCGAGGGCGACCCGGCCGAGTCCGGCGGGTCGATCGTCTCGATGCGCGCCGCGCAGCACCCGGACATCAAGCCGGTCACCTCGCCGGACGTGCCGACCGACCAGCTGATCACCCCGGACCTGGTCAAGGCCGTCTCCACCGACGGCAAGGAGGCCTACCAGGTCCGCACCGCGCGGCTCGACGGCGAGGACACCAAATTTCTGGTGTACGGGTCGCCGGTGCCGACCAGTTTCGGACACGTCGAGCTGTATTACATGGTGCCGCTGACCACCGAGGACAGCGCCGCCAACCAGATCCGCACCACCGTACTGGTCACCGGGCTGGCCCTGGTCATCCTGCTGGGCGTGGTGGCGGGCCTGGTCACCCGGCTGGTGGTGACGCCGGTCCGGGTCGCCGCCCGCACCGCCCAGCGCCTCTCGGCCGGCCTGCTCGACCAGCGCATGCGGGTCGACGGCGAGGACGACCTGGCCCTGCTCGCGGCGGCCTTCAACCAGATGGCCGCCAACCTCCAGCGGCAGATCGTGCGGCTCGAGGAGATGTCGCGCAACCAGCGCCGCTTCACCTCGGACGTGTCACACGAACTGCGTACCCCGCTGACCACCGTACGGATGGCCGCCGACCTGATCTTCTCGGAGCGCGAGGATTTCGACCCGGCGGTGGCGCGCAGCGCCGAGCTGCTGCAGGCCGAGCTGGACCGGTTCGAGAGCCTGCTGACCGATCTGCTCGAGATCAGCCGCTTCGACGCCGGGTTCGCCGCGCTCGACGCCGAGCACACTGACCTGGTGCCGATCTGCGAACGCGTCGCCGACCGGCTGGCCGGCCTGGCCGAGCGGGTGGGCGTGACCATCGAGCTGCGACTGCCGGATACGCCGGTGATCGCCGAGGTGGATCCGCGCCGGGTCGAGCGCATCCTGCGGAATCTGGTCGGCAACGCGGTCGAGCACGGCGAGGCGCTCCCGGTCGTCGTCACCCTCGCGAGTGAGGACTCGGCCGTCGCGGTCACCGTGCGCGACCACGGCATCGGCCTGAAACCGGGTGAGGAACGCCTGGTGTTCAACCGCTTCTGGCGGGCCGACCCGTCGCGCGCGCGGCAGACCGGCGGGACGGGCCTGGGCCTGTCCATCAGCGCCGAGGACGCCCGGCTGCACGGCGGCTGGCTGGAGGCGTGGGGAGCGCCCGGCGAGGGCGCCCAGTTCCGGCTGACGCTGCCGGTGCGCTCCGGTGACCGGCTGGTGGCCGCACCGCTGCCGCTGATCCCGCGCGACCGCGCTCCGCTCGCCCTGCCCGCCCCGGCACCGGCCACCGAGCCGTCCGCCGGCCCGGCACCGAGCAGCGGCGCGAAAGCCGAGGTGTTGTGATGCGCCGCCGTCTGTTACTCGTCGCCGCGTCGGTCGCCGTCCTGATCGCGGGCGGCTGCGGCATCCCCGACGACACCAGCGTGACAGTGGTCAAGACCGGTCCGGCGGAAGGCGTGCCGGTCGGTGGCGCCGACCCCGCCCCGGCGCAGCCCACGCGCGAGTCCGCGAGCAGCCCGGCGCAGCTGGCCGAGAACTACCTGCAGGCTGCCGCCGGCGACTCGGACACCGCTCTCGAACGGGTCAAGGCGTTCATGTCGCCCGAGCTGGCGGCCAGCTTCAAGCCGACCGACACCGACAGCGTGCGGGTCGTTCGCGAGGTCCAGACACCGCTGTACGACGGTAAGGGCACGGTGAAGCTGAGCGTCCAGCAGATCGGCACCCTGTCCAGCGACGGCGTCTTCGCGCCGTCCGATTCCACGCCCGAGACCGAGCTGTACGAGCTCAAGGTCGACCACATCGCCGACAAGCAGGGGCTGTACGTCCTGTCGGCGCCGCCGGTGCTGCTGATGAGCGACACCGCCATGCGCGACTACTACGTGCAACGCACGATCTACTTCTGGAACCTGGCCTACACCTCGCTCGTGCCCGACGTGCGGTACATGCCCAAGAGCTTGCCGCTCGAGCAGCAGCCGACCGCGGTGCTGACCTGGCTGACCGGCGGTGCGTCCGATTGGCTGCACAACGATGTCGCGTCGCTGCCGTCGAACACGACGCTCGCCGAGAACGTGCCGGCGATGCGTGACGGCACCCTGCAGATAAGTCTCAAGGCGCCGAGCATCCAGCCGAACGACGGGCAGACGCTCAATCGGCTGGTCAGCCAGGTGCTGTGGTCGCTTCGTCCGCAGCAGCCGACCACGCTCGAGCTGACGATCGGCAACCGCGATCCGCTCAGCTTCACCAACACCGAATACCTGGCCAGCAACAAGTCGTATCAGCTCGCCGATCAGCCGGAACGGTTCACCATCTATAACGGTGTGATCCGCCGTCTGAAGGACTCGCCGCACGCCACCGAACCGGTACCAGTGCTGAAGCCGGCGGCTAACAAGGGCATCTCGGCCGCCGCCATGAGCGCCTCGGCCACCCACACGTACGCCGCGGTGATCACCGGATCGGGCGCGGGCGCACGTCTGCGGGTGGGTACCGCCGCACTCGGCGAACGCGGCGACCTGAAGGCGGTCGGCGGCCTCTCCGGCACGCTCGGCCGCCCGATCTGGGCCACCACCCCGGACGCCGATCCCGGCAAGGCCATCGGCCTGATCACCGCGAACGGACAGCTGTACAGCTTCCGGGCGAACGGCAACGCCGCCCAACGGGTCGCCTGGCAGGGCACGCTCGGCAAGGTGTCGGCCGTGTCGGTCGCTCCGGACGGCCAGCGGGTGGCCCTGGTGGCCGGCGGCCGGCTCTATCGCGCGATGATCGACTACACCGGTGACGCGCCGGGGCTGAGCTCTCCGCAGCTGCTGTCACCGCCGATCTTCAACCGGGTCACCGCGGTGGCGTGGAGCGGCGAGGCGTACCTGGCCGTGGCGGGCGCCTTCGGCGACGGGCGGTACGCGGTGCACGAGGTGACCGTGGACGGCGCCCTGCAGCTGGGGAGCTTCGGGCTGAGCGACATCGGCACCACCGAGGTGACCTACCTGACGGCCTACCCGGCCAACCCCACCCAGTCGGTCACGTCGGCCTCCGAGTCGTACGAGGCCGGCGGCCGTGCCTGGGACGTGGTGGGCGATCCGTCGGAGGTCACCGTCGACGACCTGGCCGAGCCGACTCCGGGCGCGAAGGCCGGGGCCGGCACCACGGACCCGTTCTTCCTGTTCTGAGGTGGGCCTGCCGCTTCTGGGCGATCTCGCCGACTTGGTGCTGCCGATGCCGTGCGCCGGTTGCGGGGACGAGCGCGTCCGGTTGGCGTACGGCGTGTGCCGTTCCTGTGCCGCGGTGCTGGAGACGCTGCGGCCGTTCCGCACGGCCCCCTCGCCGCCGCCACGGGGCTTTCCGCCGTGCGTGGCAGTGGGCGCTTACGGGGGCGTGCTCCGGGGCGCCCTGCTGGCGTACAAGGAGAAGGGCCGGCACCGGCTCGGCAAGCCGTTGGGAACGCTGCTGGCCACCGCGGTGGCCCGGCTCGCGCCGCGGGACACCCCGGTCCTGCTGATCCCGGTGCCGTCTACCGCGGCCGCCGCCCGGGAACGCAACGGCGACCACATGCTGCGCCTCGCGACCCACGCGGTACGCCGGCTGCGCGAGGCCGGCTGGGACGCCGACGTGACCAGGCCGCTGCGCGCGTTGCCGCGGCCTGACTCGGCGTCGCTGACCCCGTCCGAGCGACGCGCCGCCGCTGAGAGTTCGCTGAGAATCCGGCCACATCGCAGGGCCTTTCGCCGCCACGGAGCGTCGCCGAGAGGCACGCTGGTGGTAGTCGACGACATCGTCACCACAGGGGCCACCCTGGCCACGGTGACGGGTCGGCTCAGGGAGGCGAAGATGCAGGTCGCCGGTGCGGCAACTCTGGCCGCGACCCAATTGCGGAGATCGTCCCGCGGCGGTTTCGGCGGGTAACTCCCCAGGGGTACCAAAAGGGCTGAACGTCATGGATTCGGTATCCCGAACGAGGGGTGACGCGGGAGCATCGGCACGTTAGCGTCTTGGTGACGAGGGTAAGCGGCAAGGCTTACCAACCCACCGGGAGCGCGGACTACTCCGCTACCGCCGCACCGGAAAGGAGTCGTCTCATTCGCGATCGGTCACGCCGCGTGAATTTGTAACCGGCGTCACCGCTACCAGCCACACCGCGTCACAAATTCGGCGCCCCTGGCTCCCGTTGAGGGCGTCGAAGGACAAAACGTTGGGGGAGGTCACGAGTGGACATTGTCGTCAAGGGCCGCAACGTAGAGGTTCCCGACCACTATCGCGAGCACGTCGCCGAGAAACTCAGCAAGGTCGAGCGTTACGACCAGAAGCTGATCCGGGCCGACGTCGAACTGTTCCACGAACGCAATCCGCGGCAGTCGGACACCTGCCAGCGCGTCGAGATCACCGTCAAGACTCGAGGGCCCGTCGTACGCGCCGAGGCCTGCGCGAAAGACTTCTATGCAGCCCTGGACTTCGCGATAACGAAGTTGGACGGCAGGTTGCGCCGATCGGCCGACCGCCGCCGGGTCCACCGCGGGCGCCGCGCGCCCGTATCGGTAGCGGCCGCGACCGCGGGCCTACCCACTGACCTCAGCATTTCCGAGCCGGCCGAGGACGCGACCGCCGTCGCCCTCGCGGAGCACGACGGCGACCAGCCGTGGCAGATCGTGCGGGAAAAGGAACATCCGGCCGACCCGATGACCGTCGACGACGCCCTCTTCCAGATGGAGCTCGTCGGCCACGACTTCTACCTCTTCCTCGACAAGGAGAGTGGTCGGCCCAGCGTCGTCTACCGGCGGCGCGGCTACGACTACGGAATCCTGTCCTTGGGCGGCCTCGCCTAGCGACCGTCCAGCCGGGGGCCTTCGCGCAGGAGGTCCTCGGCGAGCAGGACGAACTGCACGTCATCCACGCGAGTACCGCCGGGCCCGGGCAGACGCGATTTCAGGTACGCCTCCCGGGTGAACCCGGCCTTCTCCAGCACCCGTTGTGAGCCGTGATTGGTCGGCAGCGCACCCGCGATGAGGCGGGCGATGCCGGTCTCCGCGAACGCCCACAGCGCCACGAGCTGGGCCGCGCGTGTCGGATAGCCCTGTCCCCGGAACCGGGGCAGCATGCTGTAGCCGATCATCGCCTGGGAGGTGACCGGCTCCTGGTAGAAGAGCCCGATCTCGCCGGCCCGCTCGCCGGTCTTCACGTCGGTGATGACCAGGTCGGCGCGCTCACCGGCCAGCCAGCGCGCCTCGGACGAGGCGCAGCGCCAGCGGATCTGCTCCGGCGTCGGCGCGACCGGGGGCACGCTCGTGGCCAGCACGTCCGGCAGCTCGTGCAGCTCGGTCCAGAATTCGACGTCACCCGGCCCGAGCGGGCGCAGGCTGACCACCCCGTCGGTGAGTTCATCACCCGGGAGATCGGGCAACAGGCGCTCGATCGGGTCACCGGGGTCGTCGGCGAGCCGGACGAACGCCACCAGGTCCTCCCGGGCACCGTCGCGACCGGGTAACACCTTCCGGCGTACGCCCTCACGCTGATAGCCCGCCGCGAGAGCGACCCGCTGGCTCGCCGGATTTTCCCAGTGCGTGAGCAGCTCCAGGCGTTCGAGGCCGTGGCCGAGAGCGTGGGTGCTGAGCGCCCGCAGAGCCGCCGTGGCGACGCCGCGCCGGCGGTGCTGGGGGCCGACCCAATAGCCGACCTCGGCCTGGCCGCGCGACGGCACGACCTTGTCGAAGCCGATGCCGCCGAGCAGCTCGTCGGTGTCCGGATCGGCGATCGCGAACAGCGCGCCGCCCTCCGCGAAGACCGCGGTGACCCGCTCGGCGAGGAAGTGCTCGGCGTGTGCGAGGGTGAACGGGGACGGCAGCGGCCACATGAACCGCTGGCTGTCCGGGTCGTTGTAGCCCTCGGCGAGCGCCTCGGCGTCGTCCGCCCGGTACGCGCGGAGGCGTACCCCGGTCCCGTTGATCTCCCCGTGTGCCACGACACTCCCTCTCCCGCCAGAAATTTCGTCACCATCGTGCCCGAATCGCTGCGCTATCAGCGAACTCCGTGTGCCGTTTCGTCCTGATTGTGAGGATTACCGGAGGCTGGGGTCACAGGTTCCCAGAGAGGGCGCCTACCATGGTTCGGCAGACTGTCTAGGGGAGCGCTGACCCGTGTCGATAATGGAAAAGGTCCTACGCGCCGGCGAAGGTCGCATGTTGCGCCGGCTGAAGGCGATCGCTGACGCGGTCAACTCGATCGAGGAAGACTATGTCGACCTGAGCGATGAAGAGCTGCGCGAGTGCACCCGGCAGTTCCAGGAGCGCTACGAGGAGGGCGAGTCGCTCGACGCGCTGCTCCCGGAGGCCTTCGCGGTGGCCCGGGAGGGCGCGAAGCGGGTGCTCGGCCAGCGGGCGTACGACGTACAGCTGATGGGTGGCGCCGCGCTGCACTTCGGCAACATCCCGGAGATGAAGACCGGTGAGGGCAAGACCCTGACCGGCGTCTTCCCGGCGTACCTCAACGCGCTCAGCGGCAAGGGCGTGCACATCATCACCGTGAACGACTACCTGGCCCAGCGCGACGCCGAGTGGGTCGGCCGGGTGCACGTGTTCCTCGGCCTCACCGTCGGTGTGATCCTGCCGAACCGGCCGTCGACGGAGCACCGCGACGCGTACCTCTGCGACATCACCTACGGCACGAACAACGAGTTCGGCTTCGACTACCTGCGCGACAACATGGCCTGGTCGAGAGACGAGCTGGTGCAGCGCGGCCACAACTTCGCGATCGTGGACGAGGTCGACTCCATCCTGATCGACGAGGCCCGTACGCCGCTGATCATCTCCGGTCCGGCCGAGCACTCGGCCCGGTGGTACGGCGAGTTCGCCGGCATCGTCAAGCGCCTCCAGCGCGGCACCGAGGGTGAGGGCGACTACGAGGTCGACGAGGCCAAGCGCACCATCGCGGTCACCGAGCGCGGCGTGGCCCGGGTCGAGGACCGCCTCGGCATCGACAACCTGTACGAGTCGATCAACACTCCGCTGGTGGGCTACCTGAACAACGCCATCAAGGCGAAGGAGCTCTACAAGCGCGACAAGGACTACATCGTCAACGAGGGCGGCGAGGTCCTCATCGTCGACGAGTTCACCGGCCGCATCCTGCACGGCCGGCGCTACAACGAGGGCATGCACCAGGCCATCGAGGCCAAGGAGGGCGTCGAGGTCAAGCAGGAGAACCAGACCCTCGCGACGATCACCCTGCAGAACTACTTCCGCCTGTACGAGAAGCTCGGCGGCATGACCGGTACGGCGCAGACCGAGGCCGGCGAGTTCAACAAGGTCTACAAGGTCGGCGTCGTGAGCATCCCGACGCACCGCCCGATGATCCGGCTCGACCACCCGGACGTCATCTACAAGACCGAGAAGGCCAAGTTCAACGCGGTCATCGAGGACATCGCCGAGCGCCACGCCACCGGCCAGCCGGTGCTGGTCGGCACGGTGTCGGTGGAAAACTCGGAGATCCTGTCCACGCTGCTGCGCCGCCGCGGCATCCCGCACAGCGTGCTGAACGCGAAGTTCCACGCCCAGGAAGCGACGATCATCGCGCAGGCCGGCCGCAAGGGCGGGGTCACGGTCGCCACCAACATGGCCGGTCGTGGTACCGACATCCTGCTCGGCGGTAACCCCGAGTTCCTCGCGTCGGCCGAGCTCCACCAGCGCGGCCTCGACCCGGCGGAGAGCCCCGACGAGTACGCGAAGGCACTCGAAGAGGTGCTGCCCACCTGGAAAGAGGCGTGCGACGCCGAGGCAGCCGAGGTGGTCGAGGCCGGCGGTCTGTACGTGCTGGGCACCGAGCGGCACGACTCCCGCCGCATCGACAACCAGCTGCGTGGTCGTTCCGGCCGGCAGGGCGACCCGGGCGAGTCCCGGTTCTACCTGTCGCTGCAGGACGACCTGATGAAGCGGTTCCGGGCGGGTGCGGTCGAGGCGGTCATGGAGCGCTTCAACATCCCCGAGGACGTGCCGATCGAGTCCAAGATGGTGACCCGGCAGATCCGCAGCGCGCAGACCCAGATCGAGGGTCAGAACGCGGAGATCCGCAAGAACGTCCTCAAGTACGACGAGGTCCTCAACAAGCAGCGCATGGTCATCTACGCCGAGCGTAAGCGCGTGCTCGACGGCGAGGACATGCACGACCAGGTCCGCAACATGATCGACGATGTGGTCGGCGACTATGTGGTGTCCGCGACGTCCGACGGCTACGCGGAGGACTGGGACCTCGAACAGCTGTGGACCAACCTCAAGCGCCTGTTCCCGGTGACCCTCACGATCGAGGACATCGTCGAGGAGTCCGGCGGCGAGCGGAACACGATCGACGCCGAGTTCCTGACCCAGCAGATGCGCGACGACGCGGCGAAGTCGTACGAGGCCCGCGAGGAGGAGCTCGGCTCCGAGACGCTCCGCGAGCTGGAGCGGCAGGTGCTGCTCTCGGTCATCGACCGCAAGTGGCGTGAGCACCTCTACGAGATGGACTACCTGCAGGAGGGCATCAACCTGCGGGCGTACGCGCAGCGCGACCCGGTGGTCGAGTACCAGCGCGAGGGCTTCGACATGTTCAACCAGATGATGGAGGGCATCAAGGAGGAGGCGGTCGGCTACGTCTTCAACCTGGAGGTCCAGACCGAGGAGGCCCCGACCATCACGCTCGACCCGTCGCAGGCGGTCCAGCTGCCCGCCGGCGGCGTCATGGGCGGCCCGGTCGAGGACGACGAGGTCGCCGGCCGCGGCGCGTTGCAGGCGAAGGGCCTGAACCGCGGACGCCAGCCGCAGAACCTCCAGTACACGGCCCCCGCCATCGACGGCGAGGCCGGCGACGGCGCCCCGGTGATCCAGCAGCCCGCGGCACCGGCACTGGGCATCGGCCCCGGCGGCTCCCCGGTCCCGGCGTCCCCGGCGCACACCAGCGACACGTCGGCGGGCCGCCGCGGCCGCCCGGCGGGCGCCGCCCCGCAGTCCTCGAACGGCCCGTCGCGCAATGCGCCGTGCTACTGCGGCTCGGGCAAGAAGTACAAGCGCTGCCACGGCGCACCCGGGGCGGTGTGATCGAGGCGTAACGCCACGCACGCTTTGCGTGCGGTAAGCGGCGGAGCTTTCGGGCGGAGGAATCCTCACGCCGGGCGGTCAGACCATGACCCCCGCGCGAGGAGGCCTCCGCCCGATGCGTTTCGGGCTTCAGAGGTGCGATGAGTGCCCGAGACGCCCACCGGCTGGGGTACCAGGTGGACGCCCCGGGGGCTTGGGGTGACGGTCTGGGGTCTCGCTGGGGATTCGTCTCGGGAGGGCGTCCGGATTGGCCTCAGACCAGGCGGAGTGTGGTGGCCGACCACGATTGCTGGTGCTCCTCCATGCGCAGCGCCATCGCCCACGTGCGATCGCCGAGGACCAGCGCGAAAGCGGCCTCGACCGCCCCCGGGCGTGGCTCGCACAGGCGGAGGCGGACCAACGCGACCGGGAGCGGGCGCTGGGAAGGCCGTTTGGCCGGCGACTGCATCCGGCGACGCATTTCGGTGACCCGGTGCGCGGTCGCCATGATCTGGGCGACGACGGCCCCTGCCTCGGTGGGGACGGCGAGCCGTCGCATGTGGGCGGCGGGACGGTAGCCGTTCAGGACCTCGACGCACATGCGGACGAAACGGGCCACGGCGTGCTTGGCCTCGGCGGATGCGCCGGCGACGGCGGGGCGCAGGGGAGGCGGCCCGGCACCCGGAACGGCGTCGACGGCCGGGTGTGGCGCTATCTGGGCGGCGACCGGGCTCAGGGTGGACCAGTCGAGGGTCAGCTGGTGGGCGGTCGCCCAGACCGTCGGCTCCAGCTCGTCGTCGAACGGGGGCTCGCACGTCGGGACCGGGCGGAGGCTGATCGGGGGTCTCGGGCCGTCTGGGGCGATCTCGACGGATCTTCGCATCCTGCACCGCCTGTCTTTTCTTGTGTTTACCTTCGTTTGCCTTCGACAGCGATTCTTCCGAGCCCGACGACGCGCCGTCAACCGACGACGATGCGCCCTCCACCGATTCGAGAAGAGGGATAAAAAGGGCGCTTGATCCAAGAAAGAGGGCCTACTCGGCGTCTGACGTGGTCAGTGGGTTCTGCTCCACCCAGGTCGCGGTCTCGGCGTACTTCTGCTCGATGTACTGCTCAAGCTTCGCCCGCTCCACCCGCCACTGCCCCCGCCCGCCAATCTTGATGGCGGGGAGCTCACCGCTTCGGACCATGTGGTAGACCTGCGAGTCCGAGACGTTCAGCTCGGCCGCCACATCGGACAGCAGCAAGAATCTGGCCTCCACCGCGAAACCCTCCTCGCCCGCCCCGAGACCTTCAGTTTGCCACCGTTTGCCTACGAAGGCGCACCAATGGCTCGTCCGGGAAGCGGGCTTGAGTAGACCACGCTGGTCGTCACCGAGCCCAGTCCCGAGATGCGACCGGCCACCTCTTCCAGGTGACGCATCGAACGGGCCAGCACTTTCAGGACAAAACAGTCCTCGCCGGTGACGTGATGCGCTTCGACGATCTCCGGTGTGGAGTCGAGCAGAGCGTGGAACGGCTTGTAGTTCCCGTTCGGGTAGCGCAGCCGCACGAACGCCATCACCTGCAGACCGACGCGCACCGGGTCGACCGCCGCCTGATATCCGGCGATCACCCCGGCCTCCTCCAGCCGGCGGACCCGCTCGGTCACCGCACTCGGGGACATCGCCACCACCCGAGCCAATTCCGCGTACGTCGCGCGGCCGTCTTTCTGCAGCTCGGCCAACAGGCGCCAATCCGTACGATCGAGCGAGATGTCCCCGGCCATGGAAGCAATCTACGCGGCTTTCCCCGGCTGATCGAGCACAGCACCGTGGATCGGGCCTCCAGCACGAAGCGTACGGAAAATAGCCTGACGTGCATGAAAGCAACCGAGTTCTTCGCCGCCCGCCTCGCCTTCCAGACCGACGTCTCGGACGTGCACGCCGCGCTGCCCGGCAAAGGCTTCACCTTGGTCGACTCCCGCTCGCGGGCGGCGTGGGACCAGGGCCACATTCCGGGCGCGATCCACCTGCCCACCGCCGAGATCGCCGCGCGCGCCGCGGGGCTGATCGACCCGGCCAGGCCCGTCGTCACCTACTGCTGGGGGCCGGGGTGCAACGGTGCGACCCGTGCGGCGCTCAAGCTCGCCGAGGCCGGGTACGACGTCAAGGAGATGATCGGCGGCATCGAATACTGGATACGTGAGGGCTTCCCGACGCGTACGGCTGCGGTGCCTGGCTTTGGTCTCCAAGCCGCGAAGGGGCAGATCGTCGCCGCCGTCGACCCGCTCACCGCGGTCTGCGGTTGCTGACGGGAGGGCCGCCACCGCACCATCGGGACACGACTGATGGAATGGACCGGCCGGGACGGTCCTAGCGCAGGAGGAGACGTGGCGATCACCGAGCTGGTCCGCATCTACGTGCCGGCCACCATGCCGATGCTCGCGGCCTTGCGTTCCTCCGGAAAGCTCGGTGAGGGCTCGCTGACCGCGCACGCGGTGACGCCGGCGCTGCGCGAGTGGTACGCGGAGGGCGACGAGGAAGAGCTGGAGTACGTCGCCTTCACCCGCGCGGCCCAGGCGGCCCTGCAGCTGCTCCGGCACGATTCGGAGGCGCCTCGCCGGCGCGTGGTGGTCTCGGCCGACGTCCCGGCGAACTCACTGGTGCGTGCGGACGTCGAGCTCGGATCCAGCACCGTACGCCTCCCGCAGCCGATCGCGCTGGCCGACGTGGCGTCGATCCACCTGGACGGGACCGACGCGATCGAGCAGGTGGCGGCCGCCGCCGAAGTGGTGGACGAGGCGCTGGCCGGCGATCCGGACGCGCAGTTCACCGTCGACGGCGCCGAGGATCACGAGCTGGAGTGGTACGCGGTTTCCGAGTTGGACGAGCTCACCAGCGACTAGTCGGCGGCCGTTTCGGTCGGCCGCGTTTCCGCGGTCCGCGAGTTGGGGGTCCGCGAGTTAGCCGTCCGAGAGCTAGACGTCCGCGAGTTGGCGGTGCGCGAGCTGGCGGTTCGCGATTTGGCCGGACGCGCGACCACGGCCGGCTGCTCGGGCTCCTCGTCGGCGGCCGGCTTCAGTGTCCGGCCGAACGCGATGATCGCGGCGACCGCCCCGACGAACAGGATGATCAGCGCGCTGTTGAGCCGGGCGCCGCCGAGCATCTTCTGCACCACCAGCTCGAGCACGCTGACCTGGCCGGCGAGGTCGATGACCCGGGAACCCGCCGTACGGGTGAGGGCCTCGCCCACGACCAGCAGCAACCCCGGGCCGGCGCCGGTGACGGCGTACAGCGGCCACGTGATGTCCGCGACGTCACCCCGGCGGCGCGCGCGGCGCAGCGAGAAATAGCCCACCAGGCCGGCCGCCAGGCCACTGAGCACCGATTGCAAGAACGTGAACCAGGACGCCGCGCTGGACTGCGACGACTGCGACTTGCCGCTGCCGAGAAGCGAGAGCAGCGGGGCCTGCACGTCCCGGGTGTTGAGCACGAAGCCGAGCACGAACACCGCCAGGGCGGCCCAGCACACCGCGGAGACCACATGGGCCGCGCGGAAGCCGCCCAGCGCGCTGCCGATCGTCGCCGCGGCGGCGACCGTGCCGGCCACGACGGCGAACACCCATCCGGCCGTGTTGATCGTGAAGATGACGAGCGCGCCGAGCAGTCCGATGATCAAGCCGGAGCCGATGGCGATTACGAAGCGTGTTGTCGAACCGAGTGCGCGACGCCTCGCGATCATGGCGACGACAGCGAGGCCGACAGCGGCTCCGGCGACCAGACTGGCCGACACGGCACCGGGCAACGCATAGGCCGTGTTGGTCACCGTGGTCTCCGCGTCGACGCCCCCGGTGATGGTGGCGCGAGCGGACCAGAGCATCGCTGCCATCCACACCACGGCGGCGCCCGCGAGCAGCAGCCCGCGCGTCGAAGACCTCTCCGAGGTGTCCGGATCCGTCATGCCAGCCAGGGTACGCGGCGCTTTTTAACGGGCGTCGACCCGGCCGTCAGTGTCCACATGGGTTGATTGCCCTGGTTTGCTGATCAACGCGTGAATTTCGGTCCGCGATCCGTCCTATTTCCACCGTTTGCTGCCCGGCATCGCCGTCTGACCGTTTCGCTTGAGCCATTTTACCTGGTCATCAAGTCAATTTCTGGCGTAACGCGCCGTCTCGACCCTCGTGGTCGGACTGTCTGTGCGGGACAGTCGTTTGTGGAGACGCAAACTGGACGGATCGGGCGAAATCCTGGACGTCGGCGCGACAAAGTGGCAGCTTAGAAGGCATGCCCGACACTCAAATCAATCCCACGGCTGCCGCTCTGCTCGGCCTGCTTCATGAGGGGCCGATGACCGGCGGACAGCTGATGGCGGCTGCCGAACGCCGCCTCGGGCCCTACTGGTCGATGACGCGGAGCCAGGTCTACCGCGAATTGCCGGTTCTGGCCGAGATGGGGTACGTCCGCCTCGGCAAGCCCGGACCCCGGTCCAGCCAGCCCTACTCCATCACCGCCTCCGGCAAGCGCGCCTTCTCCAGGTGGCTCGCCGAGGCCCCCGGACGCGACACGCTCCGTAATCCTGTGGCCCTTCGTGTCGCCTTCGGTGAGCAGCACAGCGGATCGCAACTGCAGACGCTGTACAGCAACGCCAACGAGTACCACGCCGAAGCCATGGCCATGGCCAGGGAGCAAGCGAAGGAGGCGAAGAAGAACGGTGACGCTTACGGGTCGGCTGCTCTCGAGTTCGCCGTGGCGTACCACAAGGCCGCCTTGGCCTGGCTCAAGTCGGCACCCGCATCCTGAAGATCCAACCTGACCGCCCGGCCAGCTACCTGGCCGGGCGGCGTAGTCTTGAGTGTTGTGACCGCTGCCGATTATCCCGAGCAACTCAAGGCGCTTGACGCCACCCTGCGCAACATTGAGAACGTCTTGGACGTCGACAAGCTGCGCCGGGACAAAGCGGACCTCGAGGAGCAGGCGTCCGCGCCCGACCTGTGGGACGATCAGGCGCGCGCGCAAGAGGTCAACAGCCGCCTGTCGTACGTGTCCGGTGAGATCAGCAAGATGGAGCGGCTCCGGTCCCGGCTGGATGACGCCGAGCTGCTGCTCGAGCTCGCCCAGGCCGAGGACGACCAGGGCTCGATCCACGAGGTCGGCGACGAGATCGTCTCGCTCGGCAAGGCGGTCGAGGAGATGGAGGTCCGCACCCTGCTCTCCGGGGAGTACGACTCCCGTGAGGCGGTGGTGGCGATCCGGGCCGGCGCCGGCGGTGTCGACGCGGCCGACTTCGCCGAGATGCTCCTGCGGATGTATCTGAGGTGGGCCGAGCGGCACGGCTACCCGACCGAGGTCTACGACACCTCCTACGCGGAAGAGGCCGGGCTCAAGTCCGCCACCTTCGCGGTCAAGGTCCCGTACGCGTTCGGCACGCTCAGCGTCGAGTCGGGCACCCACCGGCTGGTCCGCATCAGCCCGTTCGACAACCAGGGCCGGCGGCAGACCAGCTTCGCGGGCGTCGAGGTGATGCCGGTGGTCGAGCAGACCGACCACATCGACATCCCGGAGAACGAGCTGCGCGTCGACGTGTACCGGTCCTCGGGCCCGGGTGGACAGAGCGTCAACACCACCGATTCCGCCGTACGCCTCACCCACATCCCCACCGGCATCGTGGTCACCTGCCAGAACGAGAAGTCGCAGTTGCAGAACAAGGCCTCCGCCATGCGCGTGCTCCAGGCGCGGCTGCTCGAGCGCAAGCGCCAGGAGGAGGAGGCGAAGCTGGCCGGCCTCAAGCAGGACACGACCGGCTCGTGGGGCGACCAGATGCGTTCGTACGTTCTGCACCCTTATCAAATGGTGAAGGATCTGCGCACCGAACAGGAGACCGGAAACCCGAGCTCCGTGTTCGACGGTGAAATCGACGAGTTCATCGAGGCAGGGATCCGTTGGCGCAAGACTTCGCAGGCCGCCGCCTGAGGAGAGCCGCTCACTGAGCGCGACGGCGCCTGGACCGTTGGTCAGGCGCCGACCGAGTTTTACCACCGCTAGTGCAATTTGACCGACCCGCCGGGCTTGGCGAATTCGTTACACCGCGTAGACTGCCATCCCGTGATTCAGCTCGAGAACGTGACGAAGACGTACCCCAAGGCGTCTCGCCCATCGCTGGACAACGTCAGCGTCGGGATCGAGAAGGGTGAGTTCGTCTTCTTCATCGGCCCCTCCGGTTCCGGCAAGTCGACGATGATCAAGCTCCTTCTGCACGAGGTCCAGCCGACCAGCGGCAAGGTCGTCGTGAACGCGAAGGACGTGACGACCCTGCGCTCCTGGAAGATCCCTCACTTCCGGCGCTCGATCGGCTGCGTGTTCCAGGACTTCCGTCTGCTCCCCAATCGCACCGCGTACGAGAACGTGGCCTTCGCCCTCGAGGTGATCGGCAAGACGCAGGCGGTCGCCCGTCGCGTCGTGCCCGAGGTGCTCGAGCTGGTCGGCCTCGGCGGCAAGGAGCACCGCTACCCGCACGAGCTCTCCGGTGGTGAGCAGCAACGTGTCGCGGTGGCGCGGGCGTTCGTGAACCGCCCTCTGATCCTGCTCGCCGACGAGCCGACCGGTAACCTCGACCCGGATACGTCCATTGAGATCATGCGGCTGCTCGACCGGATCAACCGGACCGGCACGACGGTCGTGATGGTCACCCACGACTCGAACATCGTGAACCAGATGCGCCGGCGCGTCATCGAGATCGAAAGCGGGCGCATCGTCCGTGACCAGGCCCGTGGCGTCTACGGCTGAGCTGAACCGCGGCTCCGTCTCATCCCCGACTGAACCTGCACGACGCGGAGTCCCGGAAGGAACCCCCCGATGCGCTTGAAGTACGTTCTCAACGAGGTCCTGGTGGGCCTGTGGCGCAACGTCACGATGACGGTCGCCATGATCATCACCATGGCGGTCTCGCTGACCATGCTGGGCGCGAGTGTCCTGCTGTATTTGCAGGTCGACCAGATGAAGAATTACTACTACGGCGAGATCGAGGTGTCGATCTTCCTGCGCTCCGACGTTACGGACGCGCAGCGCCAGGCGATCGATCAGGCGATTTCCTCCGACCCGCTGGTCTCGAACAAGACGTACGAGACCCGGGAAGAGGCGTTCAACCGCTTCAAGGAGCTGTGGCAGGACTCGCCCGACTTCGTCAAGTCGATCGGCCCGAACAGCCTGCCGGAGTCCTTCCGGGTCAAGCTGAAGGATCCGGAGAAGTACAAGGCCTTCGCCGACAAGATCCAGGGCATGCAGGGCATCCAGGACGTCATCGACCAGCGCGCGCTGCTGGAGAAGGTCTTCAAGATCTTCAACGCGATCCAGGTGATCGCCTTGATTGTCGCGATCGTGATGGCGCTGGCGGCCTTGTTGCTGGTCGGTAACACCATCCAGGTCGCGGCCTACAGTAAACGCCGAGAAGTCGCGGTCATGAAACTCGTCGGCGCGTCGAACTGGTTCATCCAATCGCCGTTCGTACTCGAGGCGGTGGTCGCCGGCCTAATCGGCGCGATCCTGGGCTTCGTCGCGCTCTTCGGGTTCAAGATCATCGTCTTCGACCAGCGGCTCCAGGCGCTGACGAACATTCTCACGCCGATCCACAACAGCAACGTGTGGCTCATGCTGCCCTTGCTGGCGGCGGTCGGCGCGGCGGTCTCGGCGGTCACCGCCTGGGTCACGCTGCGCTTCTACCTCAAGGTTTGACGCTCTTTCGCTGATCACGGTCCAACGGCCGCGCCCCTTCGCCGGGACGCGGCCGTTGGGCGATTTAGGCGAGAATCAGCGATTGGTCGGAGTACGGTGGGTCTCCGTGGGGTCCTATAGCCGTCATAGCCGGAAATTTCGTGTTCTGGTGGTTTGGGCGGGCCTGGGAGCGCTCCTGACCGTGGCGGCACCGACCGTTCCCGCGACGGCGTCGAGCGCGCTCGTCGCCGCGCCGAGGTTCGGCTCCCTCGCTGGGCACGGCGACCACGACGCTGACAAGGCGCACCGTGCCGTCCAGCGTGCCCAGTCGATCCTGGAGGACGCCACCGCCACCGCGCGTGTCGCCGCCACCCGCCTCGAAGCCGCCACCGCTGCCATGCCGGCGGCACAGACCAAGGTGGCGGTATCTCGCGGAGCCGTCGCCGCCGCCCTCGCCGCCGCCAACACCGCCGGGCGCCGGGCCAACACCGCACGCGCCTCGTACGCGACCATCGCCGTCGACTACGACGCCGCCCAGCAACGGTTCTCCGCGGCCCGCGGCAAGGTCGATGAGATCGCCCAGGCCAGCTACATGGGCAGTGGACTCTCCCGGATCAACGTGCTGGCCGCGGCGAGCGGGCCGGCCGACATGATGGACCGGCTCAGCATCGTCGACCAGCTCATGCGCACCCAGCAGCAGGACGTCAACTCGCTGCTCCTGGCGCGCCGCGACGCCCGCACCCAACAGGACAAGGCCGGTCTTGCCCGGCGCGAGGCGGAGGAGGCCGAGGCCGACTCGAAAACCAAGCTCGCTGCCGCGAAACAGGCACAGGCCGCAGCCGTACGGGCTCGCGAAGCGCTCCGCAAGCTGACGGAAAGCCGGGCCGCCGCAGTTCGCCTGGCCAACTCGCAGCGTGCGGCAGTTCTCGCTCGTTACCAGGCCGCGCGCGCCGAGGAGGAACGGGTGCAGGCCGCGTTGCGCGGCTGGTCGGCCAAGTCCGGCGAGGGCCGATACTCGGGCGGCAAGCTGGAGATGCCGGTCAACGGCTGGAAGACCAGCGACTTCGGGTACCGCTACGACCCGTACTACCGGGTCTGGCAGCTGCACGCCGGCACCGATCTCGCGGCCGGCGGCGGCACCCCGATCCACGCGGCGGCCTCCGGGCGGGTGATCCGGGCCGGCTGGAACGGCGGCTACGGCAACTACACCTGCCTCAGCCACGGCCGGATCAAGGGGGTCTCGTTCCAGACCTGCTACGGCCACCAGTCGGCGATCCTGGTGCACGTCGGCGAGTACGTGGTCCGCGGCGAGGTGATCGGCCGGGTCGGCACGACGGGCGCGTCAACCGGGAACCACCTGCATTTCGAGACCCGCTTCAACGGCGCGCCGCGAAACCCCCTGAATTACCTGCCCCGCTGCCTTTGCTGATCGACGGCCGGCCGACCACCCGCAGCCGCCCGAGGCGTAACATTGAGCGGTTAGGTTCCTATTTACCGGGGGGTTTTCGGCGGCATGCCACGCGAACAGGGGCGCAAGGTCGTCGCATCCAACCGCCGGGCTTACCACGACTACGCCATCCTCGACACGTACGAGGCGGGAATGGTGCTCACCGGCACCGAGGTGAAGTCGCTGAGGGCCGGCCGGTCCTCGCTGGTCGACGCGTTCGGCCACGAGCGCGACGGCGAGATCTATCTGCACGGGATGCACATCCCGGAATACACGCAAGGCACCTGGACCAACCACGAGCCGCGCCGCACCCGCAAGCTGCTGCTGCACCGCGACGAGATCCACAAGATCCTCGGCAAGCTGCGCGACGACGGCGTCACGCTGGTTCCGTTGTCGGTCTATTTCGAAAACGGGTACGCCAAAGTCGAGCTCGGCGTCGCGAAGGGCAAGAAGAGCTACGACAAGCGCCAGGACATGGCCACCCGAGACGCCCAGAAAGAGATCAACCGCGCGATGGGCCGCCGTGCCAAGGGCATGGCGTAACGGGGTAGTCTGCCTCCCCAGACAAGTTGATCACTGGAGGGTCGGTCGTTGCCCGCAAAGCACTCCTCGCGCCCTTTCAACACCGCCCGGATGGTCATGAGCTTCGCCATGGCGATCCTGGTCCTCTTAGTCGTCTGGGTCGCGGTCCGCGCGGTCGGCCCGGCCGAGGCGTCGCGCCAGCCGGCCGTCGCACTGCCGTCGATGCCCCAGGTCGCCGTCGAGCCGGCCGCCTCGGCCACGTCGTTGCCGCCTGCTTTGCCCAGTTCCAGCAGCGTTTCCTCATCGCCGGTAGCGTCCCGGACCGTTTCGCACTCGCCGTCGGTTTCGTCCTCTCCGTCGACTTTGGTACGGCGGGCCGCTTCTACGGGCGTACCGGAGGGAACTCGGCCGCCGACCACCAAGCCGACGCCAACCGCCCAGCGCACCACGACGCCACCGCCGGCGCCTTCCTTCACCGTGTCGATCAGCGTCAGCGGGAGCTGGCAGTTCGGGTACACGGGGCGGGTGACCATCCAGAACAAGGGCAACGCCGCGGACGACTGGCGGATTACCGTGACCCACTCCGACGTTGACAACCTTCGGCTGTGGGGCGCGCGAGGTTCGGTGCAAGGTGACAGCATCGTGTTCACCGGCGGAAGCCTGAAGCCAGGGACGTCAACGACCTTCCAGTACTCGGTGACCAAAACCGGACGCGGCAACGCCCGGCCGTCCGGCTGCTCCGTGGTGGGCGGGTCCTGCCGCGTGGGCTAAGATAGGAAAGTTACACAGACCAGGGGGTGACTGGTTTCGACTTCGAATGTGGAGACAGGGGAAGCGAGCCGAGGAAGCCGACGTCGTCTCGAGAATCGGTCGTCGGAAACTTATAAGCGCCAAGGTTAACGCCCGCGCTGACTACCAGCTCGCCGCCTGAGGCTAGCTAAGGGGTCTGTCGGACTGGGAGCACCTCCGACCCAGATTTCCGGCATCAGCTAGGAGGTTGGCCAACCGGTCCCGGTCGCGGGGACCGCGCGGCGAGATTAATCAGCGACTGGACCCGTCATCCGGACTTGCTCACATGATCCGGAGGGCCGAGTAGAGGCAGAGTGAGCTGCGCTCGGAGAAGCCCTGACGAAGCGACGAAGGACCCGGGTTCGATTCCCGGCACCTCCACGAGAGGGTTCTTACTTGAACCCGCAGCGGCACCGCCCAGAAGGGCGGTGCCGCTCTCGTTTCTGACGTGGTCGACCAGCGGCTTGACTAGATCGGCAAGCTCGTCCGCCGCGACGTACGGGCCTTGCCCGTCATCGTCGAGGTACTGCTTCGCGAAGCATGTTTGGTCGAGTGCGCGGCGGCCACGCTTGCTCGCGCGGCGGTACAGCTCCTGCGGGTCGGCGAGCAGGTCGAGAAGGTACGTGAGGGTCTCGCGTGCCGCTTCGAGCCGAGGGTTTTCGTCGTCATCGACCTGGCGGGCGAGCCGGTCCCGTTCGTCCCGGATGGCCCGCAGCCTGGCGGCGATCTTGTCCTGCGGCCAGTCAGGGTCACCGATCAGGTCGAGGAAGCGATCTTCCTTCTCGCTCAAGTCCTTCAGCCGTTTCGCTACGCGAGCCCGGATTTCCGCTTGGGCGTCGGCCGACTCGATCAGTGTCTCCTCGACCAGCGTGGCGATCCGCTCGCGCAGCTCGGCGGGCAGCGCGACCGTCGCGTAGTTGTCGAGCACTGCCGTTTCCGCCTTGGCGATGGGCAGGTAGGGGAGGTCGCAGGCGTGGAGCTGCCGGCCCCGGCAGAAGTAGTAGAAATGAAGGTCGCCGGTCTTGCTCTTGCCTCGCATGATCATGAGTCGGCGTTGGCATCGGGCGCACCAGACCGCGCCCTTGAGGTAGTGGTTGTGCGTGCGCTCGCGGACTCCGCCCGCGCGTCTCGACTCCAACATCTGTTGGACGCGGTCGAAGACCTCTGCCGTGATCAGCGGCTCGTGCCGGCCCTGGTATTCGTGGCCGCGATACTCGACGCGGCCGAGGTAGTAGCGATCGCGGAGAAGGTTGCCTAGCGAGTTGATCGAGATCGGCATGCCGGCCGGGTAGCGACGGGTCGGCTTCGTACGCAAGCCGGCGTCTGTGAGGGCCTGAATGAGTACGTGGAAGCCGTACTCACCGCTCGCGTATAGCTCGAAGGCCATCTTCACGAGCGGGCCGCGCGTCGGATCGACGGCGACCGTGCGCACCTCTCGCCCCTCGAACTTCTCGCGGATGTTGAGATAGCCGATCGGCGCCCTGCCAACCGAGCCGCCCCGGATGATCTTCTGTCCCATCTTGTACGCGATGTCGGCGCCCGCGGCGCGCGATTGGTACTCGTTCACGCCGTCGAGCACCGTCGCGACCAGATCGCCGATCGCGTTGTCCTCGGTGTAATCCATGATCGAGATCAGCGTGACGCCTGCCCGGCGGAGATCGCGCTTGGTGATCGCCGCATCGATGCTGTTGCGGTGAAGTCGGGAACGGGCGTAGACGATCACGTAGTCGATGTCGGGCTCAGCCTTAAGCCGGGCCATCATCTCTTGGAATACCGGCCGGCCGTCGACCGTGGTCGCGGAGCGGCCGGGTTCGACGAACTCGGCGGCGATCTCCGCATCCAGTTCTACGGCTCGGCGTTGGACGGCCGCGCGTTGCGCTGGAAGGGAGATGCCCTCCGGGTCGTAGTCGGTGTTCACCTGACCGGCCGACGAGACACGCAGGTAGATGAAAGCGCGCTTCCGACGCCTGACCGGCCGGTCATGACGGCGGGTGGTGGACTCCATCTCAGTCATCCGCTTGCTCCGTCCGTTGCTCTCGTTCTCGGGCGAGATCGGCCGCGATGATGGCCAAGGCGCGGGCGAGAAGATCTTCGTTCACGTTCAGCTCGCGCCGAGCCACCGATTGTTTCGACTGTCTCCGGTCGCGCGCCACTGAGCGTCGGCGTCCCTTGCCAGGCTGCGGGACTTCTTGGGACGTCTTGAGCTGGTCATTCTCGACTTTCGTAGTCTTGCAGGTTCGTATGCTGCGATTTCTCCCCTCTGTGGTCGGGTCGTTAATGGTCACCGTTGAGCCTCCTTCCGGTTGGTGGGCGGTGTCCGCGCGGTCGTCCGTCCGTTGTCCGTCCGCGCGTTGATGTGCGCAGACGCGCGGGAGCGGACGGACGACCGCGCGGACGATCGGGTCATGCGCGCCAGCGTCCGCGTGAGACTTGCCGGGCGCCGTCGGTCGCGGCGAGCGCTTGGAGCCGGTCGTAGATCCACGTGCGCCGCATGCTGGTCGCTTCGATGAGCTCTGAGATCGTCAAGCCCTCGTCGGACGCCTCGGCCAGGGCCGTCAACAGTGCCCGTTCCGGGTCGTCGCCGGATTTGGTCGGCGATTCAAGGGCGTGAGGCCGGTGGTCGATCGCAGCTTGCGACAGCGCATCGAGTTCCGGTCGCTGGTCGGCGTATCGGGCGGCCGTTTCCCGTACGTGGTCGTCGGTGACGAGGTAGCCGCGTGCGCGTCGCGGTTGGTTGTGCCCGTCTGCGAGGACGTAGAACTTGCCTGGCGCGTCGAGGGTGTGAGCGTGCCAGCCTGCGGCGAGCATGCCTTTGTCCAGGATGAGGTCGACGTCGCGGCGCTCTCGGACGCGTAGGCACACGCGGACGCTCATTTGCGAGCGCAACGCACCGCCTCCCATGGCCTTCTGTGTGGGCCGTTGCGTCGCGGCGAGCAGGTCGACGGCGAGGGCGCGTCCGCGGCGAGCGACCGATTCGGCGTACGGGACGGCGGCCGGTGCGGTGTCTGCCAATTCGGCGTACTCGTCGATGACGATGACCAGTGCCGGCCTGGCCTGTGTCGGCTCCCAGACCCGGGTGTTGTCGCGGCCGGCCGCGTCCGCGCGTGCGTCGAGCACGGCGACAGCGTCGGCGAGTAGTCGGGTTGCCTCGTCGGGGGTTGTCGCGAGCCGAGCGAGGCAGGGTGCCCAGGGGCGGAGTTCCATGCCGCCTTTGAGGTCGATGCCCCACAGGACGACGTCGCAGCAGGCGGCGAGGTTGCCGAGGACGACGTTCAAGACGCCGCTCTTGCCTGAATCGGTGGTGCCGCCGATCAGCGCGTGCCGACGGAGTAGCGGCACCCGAACCTTTGTCGCGTCTTCGAAGACGCCGAGTTCGATGGGATCGGCCAGCGTGCGCGCCACTGGTCCGGGCCATGGGATCGCGCCGGCGTGTGGGTCGACGGCGAGCACGCGCATCGTGCAGCGGCCGGCGTGCGCGAGGTCCTGTTCGACGCGGACGGCGCCGGGTCGCGTGCCCAACGCGGATTCGATGGCCTGCACTCGTGCGACGACGTCGGTGACGCTTTGCCCTGGTCGCAGTTTCATGCGGGCACGCCAGCCCCAGGTGTCGACGACGGCGGACATGACGCGTGATCCGCCGAGGCCGACCGCTTCGGCGAGGTCGGGCCACGCGTGGATGACGCGGTCCACCCGGACGCGGGCACGGCGGCGACGGTGTGCCCACCAGGGAATGCCGAGTGCGACCACGGCGACGATCAGGATCGCGGGCAACGGGCTCCGTCCGGGGCCGAACGCCGTCGCGGCCGCGAGCCAGCCTCCGGCCACGAGGGTCGTCGTTGCCGCGTAGACGCGTTCCTCGGTGCGCGTGATGCCCCAAGGGAGTCCGCGCCATGCGGCCAATACCGCTACGAGGACCGTCAGTACCGCGACCAGCGGCCAGGCGCCGCGGTGGTTGTTATGGAGCAGGAGTCCGGCCAGATCGAGCCCGAGCCCGACGACGATCGGAGCCAGTTCCGACCGGTACCGAAACAGCGCTCGCCCGATGGCGGCGATCCCGACGATGAGTAGCGGTTCGTCGGGCACGAGTAGGAGCGGTTGCGGGTTGCGGCGACTCCACCGGCGATGCCGGCGCCCGTAGGCCCTCATCGAAGTTCGCTGTCGTCGGGCGACGCCCAAGTCCGGTGCTCGGCGACCGCGTCACGAAGGTAGGCCAACGGGTCGGGTTCGCCGTCGCGGTCCGCGGCGAGCGTGGCACGGGCGGCGGCGAGTAGGTCGGCAAAGTCCCATCGCGTACGGCTGAGCAGGTCGGCAAGTCGGTGAACCTCGGCGAGGAGGACAGGGATGTCGGCAAGGGCAGTCCAGATAGCTACCGGCGTGGGTCGATGCCGGGCAGCGTGTACATGGGTGGAAACGGCCTCCCGGTCGATGGTCAGGCGCGGAATGCGCGATTGGTTAGTCATGGTTGGGGTGAAGCCTCCTTTCGGTCGGTGCTTTCGCTGGTCTCGGCGGCGAGTCGTCGCCGCAGCTCGGTTGCCTTGGGTCCGGCGATGCGCAGCGCGGCTCGCAGTCCGTCACGGCTGATCGGGCGGCCGTCATGCGCTTCGCGGTGTCGCGCGTCGGCCTCTCGGGCGGCGGTGAGCAGGTCGGTTTCGGTGCGGCGCTTCACGCGCCGAGTCCGGACTCGGGTACTGGCCTGAGGACCGTTCCGAGCGGTCGCCGTTGGCAGCTGGTTGGTGGCCGCGACCGTTGTGAGTGCGTGCAGGTGGGCGGTCAGCCCGAGGACGGCGGCGGGTATGGCTCCGACGAGGACGACTACGGGCCAGCAGATGGGCACGAGTCCGGCCGCGACGAGGTGATAGCCGGCGTTGCCGACGACGCTCGTGGCGATGGCGCCGATCGCGTTGGCGCGTGCGAAGGCTCCGGCTCGGTCGTTGCCAAGTGTTCCGGCAAGCCACACGCGAGCCGATGTCATCGCGTACGCGTCGATCGTCACCGGCAACAGCCACGCAAGCCGATCCGGCCAGCCAGCAACTTGGGCAAGTCCGCGAAGACCGGCGAAGCTGGCCACCGCGGCCGAGATTGCGGCAACGGCCATGCCGACGATCACCCACCAATCGCGCGGCCTGGCTCTGGCGGACGTGGTCATGTCAGACGTCCAATCCGGCGACGAAGCCGGCCAGGGCGCGCAGCCCATTGCCGATTTCCGGGCCGATGGAGGACGAGGCGAGGAAGTAGCCGAAGGCCATACAGATGGCCGCTTGCCAGAGCGGTAGTCGGGCGTACCGCCACAACAGAAAGACGAAGACGCCGAGCAGAATGACGGCGGAGACGGCGATCGTCATGCGTCACCACCGTCTCGGTTACGGTTACGCCGTCCCCGTCGCGTGCGGATGGCCCGGTCAGCGCCGCCGTGACCGCCCTGCGGCTGGTGCCGGCGATTCCAGCGCATCCGAGCGACGCACTTGCGGCACAGCGTCGGATGTCCCGCACCGAGCCGTGCGCCGCATGGGCAGGTCGGGACCTCACTGGCGAAGTGCTGGGTGTCCATTCCGTTGATCTCCTCTCGGTTCGGCGATGCGTGGTCCGCATCGACGCCATTGAGAGTGCGATCAATGGACGGGACGTGATCAGGTAGTGGCTGGACGTGTCCGAGACGTCTCGCCTACTGTGGACGCGCTGCCGGACGTCCCGATGGGAAGACGATGCCGAACGAGCGACTACGCACCGCAATGCTGGAACGCGGCATCACTCCGGCCGACCTCGCCGAGGCGCTCAACGTCGATCCAAAAAGCGTCGAGCGCTGGATCAGCGGCCGAACGCCGTACCGCCGTCACAGGTATGCGGTCGCCGCTCGCCTCGGGGTCGACGAGGTCTATCTCTGGCCCGACGCGCTCAGTCCGGACCAGGTGGCCAGCGCCAGTGAGAGCGAGATCGTCAACATCTATCCACATCGCTGGACCGTGCCGTCCGATCTGTGGCGCCACGTGTTCAGTAGCGCTGAGCAGGAGATCGGTGTCCTGGTCTACAGCGGGTTGTTCCTCTCCGAGGACGCCGGCATCCAACGGATCTTCCGGCAGAAGGCCGACGCCGGCGTACGCGTGCGCATCCTGCTCGGCGACCCCGACAGCGAGGCAGTCGCGCAGCGCGGCACCGACGAGGGCGTAGACGACGTACAAGCGGGAAAGATCAAAAACGCCCTGGTGATGTACCGGCCGCTCCGCGAGCTCGACGGCATCGAGTTCCGACTACACCGCACCGTGCTCTACAACTCGATCTACCGCGCAGACGACCAGGTCCTCATCAACACCCACATTTACAGCTTCACCGCAGCTCAGGCGCCCGTGCTCCATCTGCGTCGGGTCGCTGGTGGTGGGATGGTGTCGACGTACCTGGATAGCTTCGAGCGTGTGTGGGACGAAGCGACCCCGTTGAGGTGAGGGCAGCATGGCACGGCGCATCGATTTTTACGACGACCCTGACGCGCCACGTGCCACATCGCTTGTGCCCTCGGCAAACGTGATCGTCACCAACGAGGACGGCGAAATCTTGCTCATTCGCCGCTCCGACAACGGCAACTGGGCGCTTCCGGGCGGCGCCATGGACATCGGCGAGTCTCTGCCCGAAACGGCCGTACGCGAGACCGCCGAGGAGACCGGAATCGACGTGGAGATAACGGCCCTGGTCGGCATCTTCACCGACCCTCGTCACGTCATCCTCTATACGAGCAACGGCGAGGCACGGCAGGAGTTCTCCGTCGTCTTCGCAGCACGGCCGACAGGCGGTGCACCGACGACGAGCGCGGAAACCACCGAGGTCCAGTGGGTTCCCGTACGCGAGATCGCCTCTCTGCCGATGGACCGCTCGATGCGCATGCGACTCGACCACTTCCTGACCACACCGCAGGACATACACCTTGGATAGCGACGCGGTCAGCGCCTTCGCCGACGTCTTCGCTGCCGTGGGAACCGTCGGCGCGTTCCTGGTCGGCTTCCTCCTGCTCCGTCGGGAGCACCATCGCGAGGCCGGCCGAGCCGAGGACGAACGACGCGCTCAGGCCGAACGCATCAGCGCATGGGTCGAACTCATCCGCAAGGTCGACGGCAGCGATCTCCTGGCTTTCCATATCCACAACGCGAGCGCCATGCCGATCTACGAAGTCGAGTTGCCCCTACCCTCGCGGGGCGACGAAGACGCCGGCTCAGAGTTCGTCGGCCTCGTCCCACCCGGCCAGACGATCCAACGCCCGGCACCCGCGGACTGGCGACGAACCTACGTCGAGCCCGAACCCGTACAAATCGAGTTCCTAGACAGCGCCGGCCGTCGCTGGAGCCGCGACGAACAGGGAACACTCTCCCGCGCCGACTGAACGTCAGTCCTTGCCCAGTGCCGCTGTAACGGTCCGAACGGACTCGACGATCAACGGACTAGCTTCTCGAATCGACTCAGCGACGAGATGGCCGTCGCCGTACCGAGCGATGATCTCGGCGAGGCGCTGCTCCACCTCAACCGGTTCGCCGTCCGGGCTGGTCGTCATGTCGGCATAGGTGATCGCGTCTGACGCCAGACCTTCGACGGGTGGGAACTCACTCGCAAGCTGCTCAGACAGCCCGCGATTGCGGCCCTCGATGAACGCGCAGGAGTGGTGCGCAACCAGCCGGCAGACCAGATCATCCGCATCGGCGACGTCCCGCAGGTAGCGGGCACCGTCGAGTTGATGCATCCCAGTCACGACGAGGTCAGGCGCATAGCCGACATCGTGCAGCCAGGCCGCAGATACCAGCGCCGCAGCGACGTCGCCGACCAAATGCGCAACCGACTCCGCCTTACGGCCAACGCCCTGGCTGTGCGCCCAGCGCCGTGGAATCGACTCGGCCAGCAACGTACGCGCCAGGTCACGGGCACGGTCGATGTGATCCACATAGGCAGACTAACCAATAACGCCACCGCAAGATCAAGGCTTCTCTGCCGTACGTGGCCAGGTAGATGGCGTCAGCGTGCGCGAGATAGCGTGCCTCGCTCATCGCGGGTCCAGCGGCGGCCGACGTTGTCGGTGAATTCAATCTTCGCGGGTTCCGGCGCCACATACGTTCCGAGCCACTCCGCGGGCGCCGGCCGCCGGATTGTTTGCCCTGGTGGAACCAGACCTACGGACTCAGAGCGTGGCTCCTCCTCGCCGGGCCGACCAGGCAACGGCAGTTCGACCTCGTAGACGGGCATCGCGCTCGCGTTGTGGATATGGAATGCCAGTCCGCGGCCACCATCCGACTTCCGAATGTCTTCCACCCAAGCGCTGATCTGTTCCGCCTGAGAGCTCCGTTCCTCGTCAGCGTGGTCCACTTCGCGGCGGTCCTGCCGTGGTGCGACCAGGAAGCTGCCCACCATGCCGCGCGTGAGGGCCGAAGCAAGTCCATCCGCGATGTCTGGTTGAACGTCCCCGATCCGAACCACAGCCGAGCCTTCCCGGCTGACGGCACCGTCCAGCGCCGGGAACTCTTGACCCACGTCGAAGCCAATCTCCTCAAGCGCAATCGCCAGACGGTCCGCCGATTTCCGCGCCGCAGCCAGTTCGGCGCTCTGGTCTCCTGTCATCGCAGCCTGTCCCGTCGTTCTCGTCGTGATCGCTTCCAAGCCTTCACGCGAGGTAACAGCCCGTGAACCACACCGTTAGGACGTCTTGGGACTTCTTAGCTACGATGACGGTTCTCGCCAGCGATGGGAGTCGTTGCGTGAACCATCCTCTAGCCCGCGCCCTACGCGGCGCCGGGATAAACACAGTCGAGGTAGCGGCACGCCTCGGCGTCGACCCAAAGACCGTGGACCGTTGGATCGCCGGCCGCATGCCCTACCCGCGGCACCGCGACGCCCTAGCACGAATGACCGGTTGGTCGCTCCAAGAGCTATGGCCAGACCTCTCACGGCCGGCCGACCCTGACGGCCAGGCCGACGAGGTGCGGATCGTTTACCCACAACGCAACGTCGTTCCAGCGAGCGCCTGGTCACGGCTATTCGACAACGCAAAGCTGGAGATCAGCGTCTTGGCGTACAGCGCGCTCTTCCTGGCAGAGGACCTCGCCGTCTCGACGCTCATACGAGACAAGGCTGAAGCTGGCGTACGTGTACGCATCGCACTCGGGCGCCCGGACGGGCACCATGTCGCCGATCGAGGCCATGAAGAGCAGGTCGGCGATGGCATGAGCGCCCGAATCCGCACTTCACTGATCCGCTTGCGCTCCGTCGCGGACGCTGGCGGCGAGCTGCGCCTACATGACACCGTGCTCTACAACTCGATTTATCGAGCTGACGATGAGCTACTGATCAACACACACGTCTACGGGCACCCAGCGTCACACGCCCCGGTGATCCACCTGAAGCAGCGGGCCGCTCACGGCATGGCCGCGACCTACCTCGACTCGTTTGAGCGAGTATGGGCCGGAAGCTGCGAAATCGCCTGCTGAGGTGCCCGCATCGGGCGCCCGGCCGCACACGGCTCTGACAACGCGCACGACCGGGGCCTCAAGCGACCGGTGTCCCAATTGGGGCGATCTGGATACCGGCCAATCACGAGGCTGCCAGTGGTCAACTCGAACAGTCACCTCGTCTACGCGGACGTCCGGGCACATGATGCCGTCCCAGGAGAGTTCGGTTAGTCCTACCGTCCGATGATTATGAATGCCGTTACCTTCACGCCCCCACGATCCGAACGACTGAGAAGCAGAATTCCTGTTCGTGTCGAAATTCGAGATCCTGACTCCCCTTGGGTTGACTGGGAGATGTATTGTCGTCCTCTGATGGGATCCTTGGTCGACTAGAATCGATCGTTCAAGGGGATGATATGGGTATAGAGCAAATTCAGCGGACCCGTTTATGGAAATCTGCCTTCGAGGACATGTCGTATGAGGACGATCGGTCCGCGAGGGACCGATTACGACAAGGACTCGTCGACGTGCGGTCGAAGGCGCTTCTTCTTTCCAGTGAGATAGCGCGAGACCTTCCAACATTCACTCGCCACGATGAAGATCACCTAGATCCACTCTGGGAGATCGCTGATATGTTGGCAGAAGGCAAGGTTGAACTGAACCCTGCCGCCGCGTTCGTCTTCGGAGCTGCTCTGCTATGCCACGATTTGGCCATGAGCCGAGCGGCGTATGCCCTGAGCGAAAAGGGTCTGAGGGACCAGCCGGAATGGCCGGACCGTATCGCGGCGGAAATAAGACGCCAGTACGGGCGGCTGCCGCATCCTTCGGAGCTAGTCCAGCCTCCAGATGATGTGGCCAGGTCGGCAGAAGACGGTATGTTGCGTGATCTTCATGCCCGGCAAGCCGAGGACCTACCGCTTGGGCACTGGAGGGGTCTCGATGGATCTGAACATTACTTAATAGCTGATCCAGAACTTAGATCCAGATTCGGTCGACTGATTGGTCGGTTGGCTGCAAGTCATCATTGGGACAGGGAAACTCTGCCGCAGGAGTTCTCGAATCCTGTTGGTGCTCCATCGTTTGCTCCGGCGGACTGGAAAGTCGATCCACTCGCAGTGGCGTGCTTGCTGCGAGCGGCTGACGCCGCCCACCTAGATGGAAGAAGAGCTCCCGATATCCTTGCCGCAGTCCGTCAGATAACCGATGGCAGTCTGTCACACTGGGTATTTCAGAACCGAATGGCGAAGCCGTATCTGGCAAACGGGAAGTTGATATTCACGGCGCTTGGCGCTTTCTCCGAGGAAGATATCGATTCCTGGTGGCTTGCTTTTGAAACTGTAGGCATGGTGGATGTAGAACTGCGCGGAATTGCTAACCTTCTTTTGGAGAATGGACGGGTTTCACTTTCCGCAGATTCGGTTGCTGGGGCAGACTCGCCTCGTGCCTTCGGCCGTTTGGTCGAGTGCGTCGGATGGGAACCGGTAGACACCCGCGTCCAGGTCACTGACGTTGCAAACCTAGTCCGTCGTTTGGGCGGCAAAGAATTGTACGGGCGTGACGTACTGGCGCCAATACGCGAGATCGTCGTGAATGCGTGCGATGCGGTCAAGGCCAAGAGAGCTCTCCAGGACTATCGCGGAAGGCGAGCCGGAAGCCCGAATGTCTATTTAGCAATGTTCGAGGCAGAGGACGGGATCTGGCTTGAAGTAAGTGACAATGGCATCGGAATGACGCCTGAGGTGATGACAGGGCCACTTCTGGACTTCGGCTGCTCTTCCTGGCTCTCAAACTCGGTCGCCCACGCAAACCCTGGCCTCATAGCAAGCCAATTCTCTCCCACGGGTAAATTCGGCATCGGCTTCTTTTCTATTTTTATGCTCGGTGACCGTGTGCAAGTCATATCGCGATCGCTAGCCGCCGGAAGAGAGGACACCTGGGTCCTTGAATTTGGCGACGGCCTCAGCCGGCGCCCAATCATGAGGCGTGCCAGGTCGGACGAGATGCTGGATGAAGCCGGGACGACAGTTCGTGTCCTGATCGATCAAGACTTTATTGACTTCGATGGCAATATTGAGTTCTACACGCCGAATCCCTTTTACAGTGGAAAGAATCTTAGCGTTGAAAGTGATAGCCTTGGGCGGATAGTTCGATATCTTCTGCCCGCATCCGAAGCAAATATATGGGTGAAAGAGCCGTCAGACAACGACTATTCACAAGTGCTTGCCCAGAATGACTGGGTTACCGTTGGTGGTGATGTTTTGCTGGCAAGGATACTAGGAGGCTGGAGCGGTATTGAGCAGGCGATCGCCGAAGATGCAGATGACATTCTTCTGGACGTCATTAGACACTACTCTCCTAAGCTTGATGTCGTTACCGACAACGATGGTTCCATAGTTGGGCGCTTCTGCGCGACCGACGAACTTGTGATTAAGAAAATCGGCTGGGCGGGCTGGCATGCTTCGGTTGTAACTGCTGGCCCTGGCCGGACTGGAACCGGAGTTTTTGGAGTTGTCGGTCTTTTGGTTGGAGAGCCGTCTAGGGCTGCAAGAGATGAGGCATTGCCAGTAATTACATCGGATCGCATCGCTAAATGGGCTACCGGTGAGGTTGAGAAGGCGGAGGCCCGTCAAATCGATCACGACTCCTGGTGGTGGGCTGATACATTCGCAGAAGCCATGCGTGTCCTGGGCGGAGATTACACTGGTTTGCCAATGTGGGAAGTTGGCGAGCATCGGCTTACTGAAGTCGAAATTCGCGAATGGCTCCGATCGAGAGACGAAGTGATCGAAGTCCATCCTGTGCATCGGTTGATTAGAGTAGGAACCTTTTCCGGCTATGCGGATCCGGTCCCGAACTCTGTTTGGTTTGAGGACGGGGCGCGGCCTGCACTTCATGATGCGACTCGGATGTGGCCATTGGCAGATGCTGATGACAGGCTCAATCCTGGCTCGCTGTTTGAGGCAGCGATTTCCGAGGCGTGGGAATTTCCGCTGGAGCAAGTTCATGCATGTAGGAGGGCGCAAGTAGAAAGCAAAAGGAAGGGTAAACCTCTCAAGGTAGCGACTTATAACGGCGGGGATATTCTCGCAGACGCCGTAGTCCTTTCTCGGACCTCGATTGCTGCCTATCACGATTTATAGTTTAGGGGCTGAGTTCCTTGTAAGCATCGCGGGCGCAGACCTTGGGAGCGCGTCTGGAGATTGGGGGATTCGGGTCCGAGGCTTGCGTTTTGATCGAACCATGACCGTGCGGACAGGATTGGGAACGTGCCGAAAGTGCGAGTAGCCCCGCCGCCCAGGGTGGCCGCCTCACGAACGCATACGAATACACGGCGAGATAACGTCGAGCTTGAACGATATAAATTCGTCCTCCAGCAGCTGAATGCTTTGAACGAGAATGTCTATAAGTTTCTTGCCCTTTATCAGACGCTCGCCACGGCGCTCGTAGGTGCAGGATTAGCGCTTTTTGTGGGATACCGGAAATGGGGCATATCTCCAAGTGTGGCAAACGCCGCTACAGTGGCGCTGCTTTGGTTGTTGACTTTCGTCGCGTTCTTTACTGCCTTGCTACTCGTCGTTGGGATGTTGAACTGGATTGACTACCGCAACGAGGAATGTGATTTGACCGACCGGATAGCCTACCGCGGGTTTCGCCAGAGACCGAAGTTGCGGAATCTTTTTCGATGGTATGAGACGTATATTCTACTATTCATCATCGGTTCTGTTGTCTTTGTGTGGGTTTACGCGAGCACGCTGCTGCTACCGAACATCCATTAAGAACGGCCTTTCCCGATCTAGCGGATCACAACACCTTGTCAACCGAGTTGGCGCCGGGATGGCCGCGCATGCGGCCACCCTTCACCCTCTGGCCAGTTCCCGCGAGCGGCGGTGAAGTGTGAACGCGCGGGCAGGCGGTACGGCCCGGACAGTCCTCCCACCGCAGCATGATCGGGACCGCCGGGGATTCAACGACGTACCCGCATACCGCTATCGCCACCGAATCCAACACCGATGTCTGCGCTTTTTCATTCTTGAGGGGTAGGCCGAACACCAGTCGGGACCGCACCCGTCGTCCGGGAGAGGCCGACGTTCTCAACTTGGCGAGCGCTGCGGCCGGCGCTGGGGTAGGCAGGGGTCTCTAGCGTGTGGGGATATGGCTCCTCAAGTCGCCTCAGCGTACATCGCCGGCTCAGCCGCGCTGCTCGGAGCGATACTCGCCGGGATCATCGCGGTCGTTACACAGAAGGTCGGCCAGAACGCGGAGACGCGACGACGTAGAGCCGAAGTCGAGGAACGCGCCCGCACGCGGTTCCATGACTCGCGCTTGCGCGTGTACTCCGAATTCGTCGAGTCGACCGACAAGACGTTCCGGCTGCATGGGATTACTGGTTTGGAGATCCGCGCGAGCGCACTCGGAGAGGATCCTGAGACCGCCGCTATCGGCTGGGATCGGCATGGCCTCGACGGATTTTCATCCCGAGAGACAGACCGGCTGTATCGAGAAGTTGTCCTGCTGACCCGGTCGACAGCCGTCGAACAGGCGGCGATGGAGCTAATGCGCGCACTGCTGTCGGACTTAGGCATCACGGCCGACGTCAAAGATTTGATCAGGTTACAGGTCGATGAAGGTACGCAGTTCGCAGAGGCCCGAGATGAGTTCATTCGAGCTGCGAGGGATGAACTCGACGGTTGACCTCCAAATCGATCCACGTCATGCCGGCTCCAGGGTATGAGCCCACAAGGCAGTCACGGCGCGGGTCTCGCCCGAGTCGATCACGGCGGGGCGGCGGACGCCTGGCCTGCCGATTTCGGGCACCGGTCGGCGACTCAGCTTGGCGAACGGTGTTCGGCGAGCGCGGCGCGCAGATCGTGTACCTGTGCCGCGGGGTTCAAGTAAGCGGACTAATCAGGGGAGGAGGCCTCCGTGGCAGCACCGAAGAAGTAGCCCGACGTGCTGCGAGCGCGTGCCGTGCGTTTGTATCGCGAGTCGGACCCGAAACCGACGATCCGGCGCCCGGCAGAGCAGTTGAACGTGCATCACGAGACGTTGCGGAACTGGATCCGGCAGGCCGAGGCCGACGCTGGCGAGCGACATGACCGGCCGAGCACAGACCTGCTGGAGGGGAACCGCCGGCTGGCGAAGGAGAACGCCGAACAGCGCCAGGCCAATGAGACTCTGAGGGCCGCGAGTGCGCGGGTCGGACACCTCCGGCGACCAGACCTGATCGAGCGGAGACGGGCCCCAACGGCGGAACTAGTCCACTTGCCCGTATACACGGGCGGCGTTGCGTGAGCGAGTCAACCAGGCCGACGATCTCTTGGTATCCAAAACTCGACCAATCCTCCGTGCCCACCGGTCGCCGAGAAAGCTATCCTGAACTGCAGGCGCCTAGTCACCAGGAGTAGTCATATGACCACAGCCAGGGAGGCGGCCTAGTGGCCGGCCGCCGCGAGTACCTTAAGCCTCCGATCCTGGAGGCAACCTTTGCTGCGCACTTTATGGCGAGCGAACACTGGGGGTTCTCGACGCCGAGTGTGCTGTTTGACAGGTTGAAGGAAACGTACGCGGTCGAACCTAAGCAGATCAGTGGAAGCTCGTTCCAGATTGCCAATGACGAAACGGAAGCCGAAGTGGCTGCTCTTAGGGTCGTGGCACAGCAGCCTATATATGAGTTCGCATCAAAGGATTCGCGCCGATTGATTCGTGTCGGCAGGAATGATCTTACGGTGCATATGCTCGCACCTTACGAGGGCTGGGAAGGCTTTCGTTCCGACATAAAACGTGCTCTGTCTGCATACATCGACGTAGCCGCTCCCGCTGAGGTTGAACGGATAGGCATCAGGTACGTCAATACAATTGACCTTCCCCCCGATCCGGTTGAACTCAATGACTATTTCAACATCTCTGTTGATGTTCCGGAGAGCCTTGGCTTTAGGGTAGTAAACTTCTTCGATCGGAGTGAATCAATCATTCCCGAGAACAACATCAAGCTCATTCAGACCTTCGCTAGTAAGCCCGGATCTACGCCTGCGGTCTTGCTGGATTTGGATGTCATCAAGGAGCCGGCTGATATCCCCGCTACGGCGGGTGAGATCCTAACCAGGCTTGATGAGTTGCGTGACCTTGAGCGCATGGCCTTCGAAGCCGCTATTACGGATCACTTGCGGGAGGTGTTTGATGCCAATCGTTGAGAAGAACGTTTCCTTCAAGCCATCGGATCGTCCATTTACCCGCTCGACCCCGCTAGTAGGTGAGATCTACGACCGGCATACCGCGCGCCGTCAACGCCAAACTCCGAGCCCGCAGGCTGAACGAGAAGAAGAGCATGAGACGACCGGCCCGGCCGGCGCAATCGACGCGATGGCAGATCTCCTTCTTGAACAGTCGGCTCTTACATCGCGCGGGTGGGGCGGCGCATTGGCCTTGATGCGCAGTCATCTGGGTACCGTAAGTTTCCGGCATCGCGATATAGTGCCACTGTCTGCATTACTCCATGAAGATTTGTGGGCGTCGACGCAAAAGTCACTGAGCGCGCTATTAGAATTTGCCTGGCGTGACTTCGATTCGGGACCTTCCCTCTTGATTGGCGAGGTCAGTGGAGCTGACTATCGGACTGTGGTGACCGCTTCAGGCGGTGGGTTCATGAGCGAAGGAATCGACTTCGATATAATCGACGAAGACTGATACTTATGTGGCTTGAAGTCGCGCCCGAAAAGACCGCCACCCTTCGGCAGGGCGACCTTTTGGCTGGCCTGTGTTTGCCGAAGCTTTCATGGCCGCTTCATTATGCTCGTGGCCCCGAGGAGCCGCCCGCCGCCGATCAGCCGGTCGTTCTCCAATCGATTAAACAGTCTTACTATATCGTGGTTTCACAGTGCTGCACGATTGAGCAACGCGGCGTTCTGTCTCTGGCTCGTGTTTCGCGGATTTCGGCGAGGTCTGACGAAGAGCGGCAGGCCTTGGCGCTGGAAGTTCCTAGTAAGGTCGAGGGCGGTCCAAAGTACTCCTTCAATAGTCACCCTCTCGCTGCGCTGCCTGGACATCTCGAAGAAAATGAGTACTCAGTGCATGCGGCTGATTTTACGACGATCCAAACTTATGCTTCTCGGGTCACTGAACTTCAGGATAAGCGCGTCGCTGGCATGACCCCGTCCGGGCGACGCCTTCTTCGCATCAGGTTGCAGTTCTTCTGGGGTCGAGTCGAGGCGGAGGACCTGGCTTGGTTTGAGTCCCAAGGCCTGCCCCCTGGCTTGTAGTGCGGCCCGCTGGCAGAGCAAAGTAGCGATGAAATAGCGCACCGACTAGGTCTCGTGCTGGAGGCTGCGGTCGGCCACGCCATGCTGCGCGTGCGGTTGCCCAGCCCGGCCGTTCAGTCCCGGCGCGACCGCGCACCCGGGTGTGCGCTCATTTTGGTTGAAGGTGCGATTCCTGCACCGTGGCGGCGGCTGCCTGAGCCGGCTCTGGACGCGGTACCCGCGCCCGTCGGCCGACCCGGACTTGCTGGAACGCACGCTCCGCGAGTGGCTGCCGGACGCCGAGGCCCCGAAGCCTCGGGGTGCGGGCCTCGGGACCCGTCAGTGCTCGGGCAGTTTGGCGAGGGCATCGCGGAGCTGGTGTATCTGGTCGGCGGGGTTCAAGTAAGCCGACAGCAGCTCCACGAGAGGCGGAGGCCCCTGTCCGCGGAAAGCGCGGACTGGGGCCTCCCTCTATATCTGCTCCGGGGGCCGAGCCCCCGGAGACCCCACGGTGCGGTGGTCACCCATCGCGAGGCGGAAGCGGCCGTCTTGAGGGCTTCGCGGAGTCGCCGCATCCGGTCGGCGCGCTTCATGGAAGCGGACAGCAGGTCCACGGCAAGATCATCGGTCGCCACCGCCAAGAGGGTCTTGCATAGCTGGTCTGGTACTCGCGTGCGGCCGCCACGCGTCAGCTGGGCTCAATCTCGCTCGGTCTGCTACGCGCCTGGGTCATCGCCGCGAACGCGATCTTTTCCAAGCGGCGTCGGATAGCGCTCGGTTGCCGCTGAAACTCCACAGCAAGTTCCTCGATCGTGCGACCGGCGAGATATCCCGCAGCGAGCTCGGCGTCAGCGCGGCCCGTCCAGCGGTCGTACGCCTTGGGGTGACGTTCGCGGATCTCATCGATGCCCGATGGCTCGCCGACCACATCGTTGCTGCCGTCCACAGAACCGTGCCTAGCGTCCCACACCCAGACAGGCTCGGCCTCGGGCTCTTTGTCCCAGTCTGGCTCATCCATACTCGTCAACTTACTCGATGTGGCAGTATCGACCGGTCGCCCCCGCGCATCAGACGAAGCACCCCTAGCCTCCGGCCTGCGTCCCTGATGATTTGGGCCGCAGCGAGCGCTCGGTGAAGAGGCTTGCCGTCGCGCGCCGGAGGCAAGTCAGATCCGGCGATGCCCGTTTACGGCTGGTCGATGGGTGTTGACCTGCCGAGGAATGGGCTGTCGGCAAGTGCGGTGTGCAGGGGCCGTACATGAACCACTGGGTTCAAGTAAGCCGACAGCACCTCCACTGCAAGAACGCGGATGTGGCGCTGACCAGAAGGTTGGCGCCACATCCGTTTGAGCGGGGTCAGGGCCGGTGTCGACGGTGTCGGTCGATCACCTGTCCGTCGGGACCGTTGAAGAAGCGCCAGCCGTTCGTTTCTGGGCGCTGCCGGGCGGGATTGAGTGCGCGCACGATTTCTACCGCCGCGTTACTCGGGGATCGGTAGGATCTGATCAATTCCGCCTTGGGTGCTGCTGTGATGCGGAGTCGTTCGGTTGCCAGGTTCAGGAAACCTGACACCTCGTGACCGCGGTAGCTCGCGACGACGGTGATTTCGTCCGCGTCCACTTCGGAGGTTTTCTCGGTGTCCTTGGCGTGTTTCGGTGGCTCGCTGGCCTTCGCGATTAGTCGGTCGACGGCCACGGCCAAGCTGATCCCGGCGATGTTCGCGGCGAACGAGATCTTCTCGTAAGCCTCGTCGCTGACCTCAATGTCCTTCAAGCTGCCTCCTCGTGTCGGCGCTTCGCTCGCGCTGGTCTTGCCTGCTGTGGGTGGCGAGCCGCGGTGAGGGAAACTAACTATAGCAAGGGAAAGCTAACTATGCCAAGTCCTGGAGTCGGGAGTTTGTTGGCATGCGGAGCAGCGAAGGGGGTAACCTGGTACCGGGTGTTGGTACAACCGAAGGAGGTGCGGCTGTGGCGCTGTCTGCAAGTGAGGCGCGGAAGCGGCTTTTCCCGTTGATCGAGCAGGTCAACGACGATGAAGAGGCGGTGGAGATCGTTTCGAAGTCAGGCACTGCCTTCCTTGTGCCTGAGCATTTGTGGCGGTCGTTGGTGGAAACGCGGTACCTGCTCAGGTCGCCGGCGAACGCGCGGCGGCTCCTGGACAGCGTGGCCAGAGTCGAGGCCGGTGAGTTCGAGCGGCACGATCTGATCTCTGATGCGGAGGAGACGGAGCGTCAAGCCTCGTGAATGTCGCATTCGACAAGACCGGCTGGGAGGACTACACGTCCTGGGTGGGTGAGCCCAAGACGCTTCGCCGGATCAATCGGATGATCGAGGAAGCGTTGCGTGACCCAGGGCAGGGAATTGGGAAACCGGAGCGACTGACCGAGAATCTCAGCGGCTACTGGTCGCGGCGGATCACCGACGAGCATCGGCTCGTCTACACCGTTCGCGGCGAGAACCTGATCGTCGTGCAGGCGCGCTATCACTACTGAGCAAGGTTCAGGTCGCACGTCGTGGTCGGCGGACATGCTGAGGAGTCTGGATTGCCGGACTGCGGATCGGCCAAGTCGGCGCGGAGCGACACGACGCCCTCCATCGAGTTCAATCAAGTAAGCGGACAGCACCTCCACGGCTGGCGGCCCCCTGTTCGCGGAAAGCGCGAACCGGGGGCCGCTCCGGTATGTCTGCTCCGGGGGCCGAGCCCCCGGAAACCCACGGTGCGGTGGTCGCCCACGGTGGTCGCCCATCGGGCGGGGATGATTGACTGGCCAGTAGGTCGAGGAGACGCCTGGGGGTCTCGCGAGTAACGGCGAGCCGCCGATGTTTCGTCGTCATCGAGCTGGCGGGCGAGCGTGCCTGCCCAGAGGCTGAGCCTCCGGAGCGCTGTGCAGCGGTCCTACCGAAGCAGTTGCTTGAACTCGGCCGGGGTCAGGCCAGCCTGCCGGAGGATTGAGGCGAGTGTTCCGCGCTTGATCGTTGAATGCTGAGGGATCACGACGACGCGGCCGTTCGGATGTTGGTAGACGGCGTGGCTGCCCTTAATGCGGGCGTGAACGAATCACGCCCTACTCGGGGCTTTCACCACCTTGCGGAGTGGCAGATCGGCCAGAGCAGGACTCATGCTGCGATCTGAAATGCGGTCACGAACGGCGTTGCCTCGATCTCGGGCTGGGAAACCTGCTCCAAGTACAGCTCCACGGCTTCGCGGAGGTTCGCCAGCGCCGCGTCCAGTGACTCTCCCTGGTTGGCCACGTCCAGTTCGAGGCATCGCGCCACGAACCAGTCATCTTCCTGGTGTGTTCAGTATTGGCTCTGGTTCGGTGTTACTGAACAGAAGGTGAAACTGAACATGGACGGTTAGCCTTCTGCGTCGCTGCTCAGGCCACGCCGTAGCCCCTGCATAAACTGGCGGCGGCGCTCTGGAGAGCGAGGCCAACCGGGGACGTTTGATACGGCCATTTCGGCAAACAGCGAGTCCTCTCGCGATCCCGGCCAGCGCGCTACTAGTTCGGATAGGCGAGTGCTGCCGATGATTGCGGCGATGTCCTGTCCGAGAACTCTTGCAGCGGCGACCGGGTAGTCCGATTCCTCCTGCGCGAGGATGTCTTGGCCGTCTTCCGTGTCATACAGAAAGGCGTCGACGTCGGGCAGCTCGGAATACCAATACAGCACCGTGGCGATGTCAGCAGCGTCCTTGTACTGGCCGTACGCGCTGCGGTCGAGCCACGCGGCGAGTTTGAGGGTGGCATAGCCGGCAATCGTTGGTACGCGGATGGTTCCGGCGCTGGGCAGGGGGAGAGGGCGGGAGGCGCGGAAGACCTCGGTGAAGCCCCATACGCTGATCTGGTCGCGGCGAGCCGGCGGAGTCACTGTGCCAGCCGGGTTTTCCACCTTGCCGAATGGCATGAGATCGGTCGGTACGTTTGCGACTCTGTACCGGATGCCGGTATCCCCAGCCGGTTCTAGTCTCTGCGCTAACTCGTTGTACGTGCCCCAGCCCGCGAGAGCCAAGCCGAAGTCGATGTCCTCCGTGGTGCGTTCGCCGGAACGCTGGCCCAATGCACTCCGTAGGATGTCGCGGCAATGTGCGCCGACGATCATCACATCCTCGGCGCGTAGGGCCGGTGACTGCGCCAAGAGCACGGAGACCACCAAATCCGGGAGCTGCAGTAGCGCTGGATCACACCTTGTCAGGTCGAGCAAAACGGACCCTCCAGTCCCTGGCCACTTCACCGAGTCGGGCGTCCCTCGTAGCCATCAGGTCGGCGTAGACGAGCGGCCACGGGGCATTGCGCCCCTCCGCTGCCGCTGCTTCGTCGTCGGCGTGCGGCGAAGTCCAGAATTTTCGCCGGACGAAGATGTTCGCGGGGCGGCCGGGGTCCGCATCCCATCGATTCCGGACTGGAAGCTTCGGCTCCAGGTAGTCGAGATAAACGGTCAAGGTCGCTGGACGCACGATTCCACTGCCTTTGGCGGACTCGCTACTGAGGTAGTACGGCTGTGCGGGCGGTAGGCCGCTGACCGGACGGGTGGGGTCTCCGTAATAGGTGGCGATCTCGAGTTTCTCGCTTAGCCCACGCGGATAAGCCGCGGTCCAGAGATCAAGGAGCCTGTCGATCTGGTGCAATCGCTTGGAGCCTGCGACGAGGAATCCGGCGTCTTGGAGCTGGGTGAGCGCGTCGTGCGCCTGTCCGGTGGAAACTCCGGCGGCAGTGGCGACCTCGCGGACCTTCGCGGTCGAGAGCTCGGGCCAGGCGAGGAGCGACATGATGACCTGTGAGCGCCTAGAGCTGAAGATGTTCGCTGGCCGGTGCTGCCGCACGGTGTGCGTTTCGTTGCTGAGCCGCAATGATGTCTCGGCCCGGCCTTGCACCTCGACGAGAACATCGCCGAAGGAGATGAACGCGTTTCCCAGCGCGTCCACGAACTGAATACCTGCGTCTCGAAAGGCTGCTGCACTCCGGCGGCTGATGTGATTGCCAAGGATCAACGCATGAGGCGTTCTCCGCGCCGGACCACGGGCTCCGTGTGTCAGGGAGGTGAGGGTCATTGGCTCCTTCATCATCGCTACGTAGCGTTGTCGGTTTCCCGCGCGTGACAACGTGACGACCGCGTCAAAACCCGCATCAGGTGCCTGAGGCTCGACCTCGAGATCGATGCCGAGCTCTCGCAGCCGCTCCCGTACGGAGTCCAGGAGGCGACGGGCGACGTTGTCCGTCGCCTCGTCGTCGTTCGGTTCCGCCATCTGTTCAGTCTAACTGAACGGCATCGAAAACTGAACGAGATCGGTGGTCGCGCGCCGTCGGCTCAAGCAGTCGTCGATCCAGCTGTCGCATCGGGCCCGGGGGCCGTATCGAGTGGTCGACTTGTCAAAATTCCTGGTCAAGGCGAAGCTTGCCGAGTGCTGTGCGGACCTTGCGCACTTCCTCGACGGGGTTCAAGCAAGCCGGTAGCACCTCCAAGGCGTGGCGGCCCCTCGTCCGGGGAAAGCGCGACCCCGGGGCCGATGACCAGCGCGCGTCGCCGGGCCGACGGCCCTCAGCCTTGCGTCGCCGGCGTGGGTGTGGGGTTGGTGGGCGCGTCTGGTTGGGGTCCATCTTGGGAGGAGATGGCGGTTGAGATCAACGCTGAGGCGACCGGCTCTGCCTCGATCACTTCCTCGGGGGTACGCAGTTTCGGGGGTGCCGGCATCCAAGGCTTGAGGTTTTGGATGACCTGTTCGTAGAAGACATCGATCGCGTTCAGAACCGAATCGATGAAGCAACCACGGCCGGTGCCGCGTTTGGTCCCGGCCGGAGAGCCGGCAGCGATCCGAAACGATCGGATCTCCTTGTTTGTGTCGCCCACCAGGACCGCGGGGTTCTCGCGTACCACCTTCAAGAGGTCCGCGTTGCCGGGTCCGCGGGAGTATGAGGCGAACGACTCCAGCCGAATAGTCTCAGGCGCGTTCTTGAGCTGACGGACCAGCCAATTCACGCGTGTGGTGGGCTTCCCCTCTTTTGGCGCGTCCACATCGATGTAGCACGTGATCTGTGCGGCGCGCAGGTCGGCGGTGAGCGACAGGATGCCGACCGCACCCGGAATCCGTAGGGCAGCCGTCATCGCGCCGGTCGCCGCAAGTTGATTCACAAGCGCCTGTGTCCGGATGGCAGGCTCCGTCAGTTCTCGTCGGCTGAGCGCTGGAACGATCTCGGTGCCGAGTTGCCGACCGAGTTTGAGACCTGCGAACCGCACCAGGGCGTCAAACCGCCCGGCAACCTCCGCAGCCTTCGGGTCAGCGGCTCGCAGGGTTCCCGCAGACACCGCTTCCCGCAGCGGGACCCAACTCGAACCCATGTCGCTGAACTCCAACGCGCCTGATCGGGGATGCTCCAGGTACCGGATCAGCTCACCCAGGATCCAGGCCTGGTCGGGGTCGGCGACGCCACGGTATTCCTTTTGCATCACCGCGGCGGTCAGAACCTCCGACCAGGGCAAATGATGGAGGGCAACCCTTCTGAGCTTTCGCTTGTCGACCGCGGTGGGATGTTGGCCCGGGATCGGCGGAATCTCGTTCGAGATCGTGATCAATGCGTCGAACCCCTGCTCACGCGCAATGTCTAGATAGCGTTCCAGCTGATCCACCTGCAATTCATTGCCGCCGGTCTTGACCTCGACCAGCGCCGTCCACTGGCGCTGTCCTCGAGACACCCGAATGAGCCCGTCGGGGAAGAACTTGCCGTCGCCGAGTTTGAAGGGCACCTCGATGAAGGTCTGCACGGGTCCGGCAGGAGCGCCGAAGGGTTGGGTCAATGCCCGACCGAATTCCCGCACCGAGCTCATGACGGCAAGCAACGCTGATGTCGCTCGACGCTCCTGCTCGTCGGCACCGTTAATCCCCGAAGTCGGGATCAGCCGGGCGGTGAGCCAGGTTTCTTCACTCATCGGTCACCCTTTCGTAACGCAGCATCGTGCGGAGGCTACGCCGAAAGGTCGGCGGCGAGCGTACCGAACCGACTGTCTACTTAGGTAAGACGAGTCATCCGTCCGGCTGGCCGAGAGGCACGAGGAAGGTGCTAATAGGCAGCGGCGTTACGCCGTCAGGACTTCGAGGTCGTACCTGGCGATCTCGGGATCGCGGGTCACCAGCGTCAAGTGTTCTGCGTTCGCCTGGGCTATCAGCATTCGGTATCCGAGATGCGGTCATGGCTCGCTCAGCTCAGCCATGCACTCGCGGAGCCTCGTCATTGAAGGAGGCCCGTGCCTCCCTAAGAATCCGATCACTGAGCTCGGTACCGGCCGTAGCCCGGGCAAGGATCATCGCCCCCACAATCGTCGCCACCGCGGTCGTATCCCCGAGCTTCTCAACATAGAGCTCAATCCCTTTGGCGAACTCAGCCCGGAGATCCGCGTCCGCCCCGGGTGTGGCGATGTCCCCGGCAAACCCGGCAAGTGGGCAGCCATCGCCCAGCGACTCACGGTGCACCTCCGACAGATAGTTGTCGAGAAACCGCGCGAGTCCCTCGGCATCCGCCGGATCCCTGATCGCGTCCAGTCGCTCCTGGTGCTCGTCCAAAGCCTGGTTCAGCGCCTCCTGGACCAGGGCGTCCTTCGACGCGAACTGTCGGTAGAACCCGCCGTGGGTGAGGCCGGCCTCGGTCATCACGTCGACCACGCTCACCTTCGCCACGCTGTCCTCGCGGAACAGGCGTGCGGCGGTCTCGACGACGCGCTTCCGGTTGACCTCTGCTTGCGCTTGCTGTGCCCGGTTCATGCAGCAAGCGTAGAGATGATGGGTGTCATTTCTTACATTGTCAGCATGAGATGATGACCATAATCTCTAGGGCGTGGATCTCACTAACGCCATCGCCGTGGTGACCGGCGCGAATCGCGGCCTGGGCCGCCAGCTCACCATCCAACTGCTCGAACGCGGCGCCAACGTGTACGCGGGCGCCCGCCGGCCGGAGTCGGTCGACATCCCGGGCGCCGTCCCGTTACTGATCGACCTGAACGACCCGGCCACCCTCGAGGCCGCCGCGCGCATCGCAGGCGACGCCACGCTCCTGATCAACAACGCGGGGGTGGCGACCCAGCAGCCGCTGATCGGCGGTGATCTGGACTCGCTGCGGCTGGAGATGGAGACCAACTACTTCGGCACGCTCGCCGTGTCACGCGCCTTCGTGCCCGTCCTCAAGGCCAACGGCGGCGGGACGATTCTGAACATCAACTCCGCGATCGCGTGGGTGCACTTCGCCTCCGACGGCGGGTACGCCGCGTCCAAGGCGGCCGGCTGGGCGCTGACCAACGCGATGCGGGAAGAGCTGGCCCCGGACGGTATCGACGTCACGGCCCTGCACGTCGCGTTCATCGACACCGACTTCTCGGCGCACATCCCGGCCGAGCAGAAGATCTCGCCGGTAATCATCGCCCAGCGCGCGCTCGACGGCCTCGCCGCGGGACAGCAGGAGATTCTCGCCGACGACCTCACCCGCCAGATCAAGGCCGGTCTTTCCGCCTGAGGCGCTCGCCGACCCTTTGCCCCAAATGGTCCCTCGGGCAAAGGGCCGGCGAGGCGCAGGGCGGACCATGGACTATCGAGCTTGGATGCTCCGAATCGTCCGGGCATTGGAGCCGGTCGGCCCGAATCGCCTCGCTCCACTGTTGCTCAACTGCCGCCGTTCCGCGGCTCTAGCATCCGGCATTTCCCGGACGACAGCATCCGGCATTTCCCGGACGACGCGCGCGGCGATTTCCGTAGCCGGCGGCTCGGCGGGTGCGCTCACCGCCTTGAACGCACCCGCCGCCGACGGTGCGGCCGCCGCCACGGCCGCACCGGGCATTGCCGGCTCAGGTTCGGGTAGACGGGGTGCGGGCTCGTTCCCGGCACGATTGGAGCGGCCATACCTCAGGCCGGCAACCGCGCACACGACGACGCCCACCGCGACGATGCTCAGGACCACCGTGCCGATCACGCCGTCCACGACCCCTCACCCCGTCATGCCCCCCGGAGCAGAGGCATTGGCTATCGAGACAACGAAGATATCAGCGCCTGCCTCTGTAGCCAATCGTCGGAATCGCTGTTTCCCCCGCCCGAAACGGGGAACTGGCACAGTCGGCATCGGACCTATGCTGACCGGGTGGCATCCACCGGCTTCGGCGCGTACCTGAAAGAGGCCATCCTGGCTGCCCGATTCCCGACACCGACGCATTTTGCCCGCGCCGTCGGCACCGACCCGTCGGTGGTGTTGCGCTGGCTCAGCGAGGAGCAGCGCCCCACGATCAGGTCGATCGAACGCATCGCCCCGCTGCTCGGAAAGTCCATGAACGAGCTGGTCAGAGCCGCGTACCCGGACCGTCTCCGCGGCCCCGAGCCGACCTCGCCGGCCATGCATCCGCTGGCCCACGAGCTGGCCCGCCTGCTGGCCGACGACTCACCGATCCCGCAGGCCGACCGCGAGGCGCTCGAAACGGTTCTAGATCGAATGCTCGACCCGTACCGAAAGTTATCCCGCCGCCGCAGATCCGGGTGACAGATTTGTCGCGCTAAGCGCATCGTATCCGTACTCTCGGACCATGACCGACAGGTCTCTCCCGCACGTTCGATCCACCAACGGCGGATTGCACGTCCAAATCTCGAAGCTGCTGATCGCCGCCGTCATCGTCGCCACGGCGGCCACCGGCGCGCTCATAGTCGCCATTCTGTTCGAGATGCCCGAGCGCGGCCACCCACCACCCGGCCCCAACGGAATGCCACCACCCCCGCCGGACCTGCAACCCCTCGTGGTGTTCTCCATTGTCACCGGCCTATTCGTCTTGTCCTGGTTGGCCGTCCTGGTTGTCTTCTCGCGCGACCAGATCTTGCTGCAGCTACGGCAACAGCAGCAACCCGGCGTAAGCACCGACGAGCTGACCACCAAACTGTCCGAATTACGCGCCGAACTAGCCGCCGAACGCGAACAGGAACTCCGCAACCTCAGCGAGAGCCTCACCGAAATGACCATCGAATACGGCGAACGCCGCGAAACAGACGGCTACCTCAACGGCATGCGCACCGCGACATTGCCCGATCAGCCCGAGAATGTGCGCTCCCTGCGCCGGTCGCCCCCACAGAAATAACCGAAACCCCCGATAAGGTACGGGATTCGCACCACTCCCGTTGGAGCAGGCCACGCCGGGACTGCCCGCACGCTCATCGCGCCGCCGCCGGGCGGACCTGCCCGCGTTCCGCTCACCCACGTGTCGGATGCGATTCAGTCGCAACGACACGTTAGGTGACGGATTCGTCCGGAGCGACACCGATTTCGAGCGAAAGGTTGCTCGGCAGTTCTGTCGGCTTTGACACCGTGCCCGGCGGACTCGGCGGCGCACATCCACGACGTCACATGCGTCTATCCGTACATGCGCTTGCGAAGACTTTCCGCTGCTCTGCTGGCGGTGGCGACGGCCGGCGGGCTCGCTGCCGCCGTCCCGTCCGCGGCCTCCGCCGCACGCCTCACCGCCGAACCCCCGGGCACGACGCCGGACCAGCCGATCCGGATCACGTTGATCACCGGTGACCGGGTGACCGTCTCGGGTCGCGGCATCGCCTTCGAGCATGGACCCGGCCGCGCCGGCGTGCGGACCCTGAGCTACACGGCGGACGGCCACCAGTACGTCATTCCCACCGACGCGTTGCCCCTGATCCGGCAGAAGCGCCTCGATCAACGGTTCTTCGATGTCACCACGCTCCGCGGCTTCGGCTACACCGGCGACGCCGACCTGCCGCTGCTGGTCTCCTACCCGAAGACCGGCAAGGGCAAAGGGCCGTCCTCCGTACGGGCCGCGGCGGGCGCGACGACACGACTGGGCCGGGATCTCCCCGGCGTCGGCATGCAGTCGATGCGCACGCCGGCCACCGGGCGATCGACCCTCTGGACCGCTCTGACCACCGGCCCGGCGACCGCGCGCACACTGCGTCCGGGCATCGACCGGATCTACCTGGATGGAAAGCTCAAGCTCAGCGACGACATCAGCGCGTCCCAGATCGGCGCGCCGACGGCCTGGCAGCAGGGCCTGGACGGCACCGGCGTCACGGTGGCCGTGCTCGACAGCGGCATCGACGCCACCCACCCGGACTTCGCCGGCAAGATCGTCGCGAGTCAGAACTTCACCACCGAGCCCAGCACCGACGATCTCTACGGCCACGGCACTCATGTCGCCTCGATCATCGCGGGCAGCGGGGCCGAGTCGGGCGGCAAGTACAAGGGCGTGGCGCCCGGCGCGAAGCTCGCCATCGGCAAGGTGTGTGAGGCAGCCGGCTTCTGCGACGAGTCCGCGGTGCTGGCCGGCATGCAGTGGGCCGCGCAAACCGCTCCGGTGGTCAACATGAGCCTCGGCGGCTACGACGCGCCGGACATGGACCCGACGGAGCAGGCGGTCGAGGATCTCACCGCCGAGTACGGAACACTCTTCGTGATCGCGGCCGGCAACCGCGGCGGGCCGGGCCGTGGCACCATCGACTCGCCGGCCAGCGCACCCTCCGCGTTGGCCGTCGGTTCGGTCGACTACGCCGACCGGCTGTACTACTCGTCCGCCAAGGGGCCGAACCAGGGCGACGGCGCCATCAAACCGGACATCACCGCGCCGGGCGTGAACATCACGGCGGCGCGCGCCGCGAACGGTCACATCGGCGATCCGGCACCGGCGGGCTACGCCAACATGACCGGCACGTCGATGGCCACACCGCACGTGGCCGCCGCCGCCGCGATCATCACCGAGTTGCACCCCCGCTGGACTCCCCAGCAGCGTAAGACCCTGCTGATGGGTGCCGCCGATCCGATCGCGGGCACGGACGTGTTCGGCCAGGGCGCCGGACGACTCAACGTGGCGCGGGCCATCGGCCAGAACGTGTCGGTGGACGAGGGCAGCGTCACCTTCGGCGAGCAGCAATGGCCGCACGACGACGACGTCCCGGTCACGAAGACCCTCACCTACCGCAACGCCGGCAGCCAGCCGGTCAGCCTTACGCTCTCGGTCGAGGGCGACACCGGGACGTTTTCGACGGCGACGAACAGCCTGACCGTGCCCGCGGGCGGGACCGCGACGACCGCGGTCACCGCCGACACCAGCGGAGCGGGCACGGACGGCTTCAAGAGTGCCCGGATCGTCGCGAGCACCGCCGATGGCGTACGGGTGGAGACGCCGGTCGTGATCGACCGCCATGAGCAGGAGTTCACGGTCAAGCTCCGCCACCTCGGCCGGGACGGCCAGCCCAACCTCAACTACTGGACCGGGTTCGTCCCGCTCAGCGGGCAGGGAACCGGTGCCGAGGCGTATTGGGGTCTCGAGGAGGAATCGGTCCAGCTGCCCAAGGGCACCTATGGCGTGTACAGCCTGATCTACGGGGCGAACGACACGACCATGCTGGTGCAGCCCTCGGTGGTGGTCGGCGCGGACACGACCATGACGCTGGACGCGCGCGCGGGCCGGCCGGTGACGATCACGCCGCCACGTCCCGACGCCCGGCAGGCCGGGCTGAAAGCCACCGCGTACTGGACCGTAGGCGCCTACATGATCGCCGATTCCGTGACGCCGGGTGACATCTACACCGCGCAGATCGGGCCGAAGACCACAAGTGACGGATTCATCGGCTCTATCAACAGTGTGTTCGCCCGCGGCGACAACGGCGATTTCCGCGACAGCTCGTACACATACGACACCATCTACTCGCGCAAGGGCAGCTTCTTCACCGGCTTCGACAAGCGGATCACCACCTCGGAACTGGGCAAGGTGAACGCGCGTTACGCCGCGGGTCCCGCGGGCACGGTCGGCGTCCAAAGCAACTGGCCGGTCCTGGACGGCAACTATCTGGCCACCGTCCCAGTGCCGGTCACCCTGCCGTCCAACCGTACCGAGTACTTCAACAGCCAGGAGAGGTTCAGCTGGCAGAGCGACCTCGATGTACAGACGCAGACCGACGACCCGGATTCGTTCCCCGAGACGCTCACCCACTCGTCGGGACCGACCCGGCAGTACACCCCAGGTGCGGTGAACCAGCAGGATTGGAACACCGCGGTGTACGCGCCCTCGGTGGCCAGTGAGGTCTACGACGACCCACCGGTCGTGCGGAAGGACAACGAGATCTCGGCCAGTATCCCGCTGTTCAGCGACGGCGCTGGTAATCCCGGGCAGACGTTGACGCTGGATGGCGCACGGGTGGCGCTGTACTCCGGAGACACCCTGGTCGGCGAGGCGGCCAGCGACCACGGCACGTTCAAGGTGCCTGCGGCCCGGGCCGGCTACCGGCTCCAGATGTCCGCCCGGCGGTCCGCGCCATTCCGTCTCAGCACCTCGGTCAGCGGTGAGTGGACCTTCGCGTCGTCCGACGGCGACGCCGGCCTGCCACTGTCCACCGTGCGGTTCAGCCCGCGCCTCGACGCCGGCAACAACGCCCCGGCAGGCCCCTTCGCCATCCCCGCCACGGTCGAACGATCGCCCGGCTCGGATGCCGCCGCGAACCGCAGGCTGACCGCCGACTTCTCGACCGACGACGGCAAGACGTGGCGGCCGGCCACCGTCACCGGCAGCGGTGACCAACGCACCGTGAAAGCCACGAATCCGGCGAGCGGCTTCGTGTCACTGCGAGTCACGGCCACCGACGCCGCCGGCAACACCGCCGCGGTGACGGTGATCCGGGCGTACGGGATCAGGTGAGATCTGGGGTGGGTGCGGCGGAAGCGTCGCACCCACCCCGAGCGCAGAACGGGTCATGGGTCACGGCGGCGTAAGCCGGCTCGGCTTGTTACCACGCGGTAGCCGTCGTCGAACTCGACCAGGGCGCTGTTCATGCCGCCGCGCACCAGGACGCGGCAGAACCGCGAGTGACGATCCACGCCGTCCCCGAACCACGGCACCTTCCGCGACGGCGGCCCCACGGTGCGCCACCGCCAGACCCATCTGTACGGGAAATCCTCGGCGGCCACGACCCATCGTCCCTCAGCGGCCGGGAACGCGTGGGCGCAGGCAGTTTGGGTGATCAGCCGAGTCGATGACGGGTGCGGCGGCGCACGACCTCGTGCGGGCAGGCCATCGGCCTGCCGCTTGGCGCCCGATTGCTCGCCGGCCCGATTTGGGTCGATGGGTGCTGGGGCCCGGGCCAGCAGCGAGGGCCCCAGCGCGGGCGCGGCGAGAAAGCCAGCAGCAGAGTTCGCCCGTTTGCACGGCGGTCGGCACGGGCGCCGGGTTGCGCGGCGCAAGCCATCCCGGAGCGGTTCGCTTCGCCGTGCGGGCAACGGGTAAACGTCGGCGGCGGGTTGCGGGCGGCGCAGCCGTCCGGGGGTGTTGCGGCGTGTGTTCGGCCGGGGTAGGGCGCCTGGTTGCGGGCGGCGCAGCCGTCCGGGGGTGTTGCAGCGTGTGTTCGGCCGGGGTAGGGCGCCTGGTTGCGGGCGGCGCAGCCGTCCGGGGGTGTTGCAGCGTGTGTTCGGCCGGGGTAGGGCGCCTGGTTGCGGGCGGCGCAGCCGTCCGGAGGGTGTTGCCGATTGTCTACGGCCGTAGGAATACGGCAGCGGGGGTGCGGGTGGCGAAGCCCCCGCTCGCGCGACGAAGTCGCGCAAAAGGAACGAGGCTGGCAGGTCCGCGTTAAGTCCCGCGGACACTATCCAGCCCCAGTCTCGTGGAGCTGAGGGGACTCGAACCCCTGACCCCCACACTGCCAGTGTGGTGCGCTACCAGCTGCGCCACAGCCCCTTGCCATCCCCGAGCGCGCTCGGGCACGGAGGAAATATTACACACCTCGCGGGCGCGGCTGCCGGGACCCCCTCAGTTGAGGGCCGGATCGGGTGGGAAGTGGGCGACAGCTGCGAGAATGTCGCCCTGTCTCCGGAGCACCATGGCCCACAGGTCGTCGGGGCGGTTGATGAAGGGGTCGCCGGGGAGGGCGTCCAGCAGGAACCACGAGCCGGAGGCGATTTCCTCCTCCAGCTGGCCGGCCGACCACCCTGAGTAACCGGCGAAGACGCGGATGCCGGCCACGCTGTCGCGGAGGCGGTCGGGGTCGGCGGAGAGGTCGACTGTTCCTAAGGCTCCGGAGACCTGGTGGAAACCGGTCACTCTGGTTTTGACGTCGGGGCGGGTGCGGGCTAGGCAGATCGCCGACTCGGGCTGGACCGGGCCGCCCTCGAACAGGACCGCGGGGTCGCCGGCGAGCTCGCCCCAGGGGCCGAGGACGTCGGACACGGGCACCTCGGTCGCGCGGTTCAGGACCACGCCCAGCGCGCCGCCGCTCTCGTGTGCCACGAGCAGGACGACCGTGCGGTCGAAATTCGGATCTTTGAGGGTCGGGGTCGCCACCAGCAGCCTGCCGGTCATCGACTCCATCGACCGGCCTCCGATCCGCTGACCCTCGCTATACACGTGACACCGCCGCCGCTACCCGTCGGCGGCTCCTCCGGTCTCCCACCAACGCCATGCTCAGCACATTAGCCCGAGAATCCGACCACCGATAAGGTCTGCGCATGAACCCAGCGGCGGAGATCGGCGTCATCGGCGGCTCGGGGCTGTACGCGCTCCTGGAGGACGCCGAGGAGCACGTGGTGTCCACGCCCTACGGCGCGCCGTCCGACCCGATCACGGTCGCCCGCATAGAAAGCCGCACAGAAAGCGGCACAGAAAGCAGCAGAGAAAGCGGCGGAGACGAGCGCACCGTGGCCTTCCTGCCTCGGCACGGGCGCGATCACCGGTTCCCGCCGCACAAGATTCCCTACCGCGCCAACCTTTGGGCGTTGCGGTCCTTGGGCGTACGCCAAATCATCGCCCCGTGCGCGGTCGGCAGTTTGACACCGGATCTGGGCCCGGGCAGTTTCGTGGTTCCCGATCAGGTGATCGACCGTACGAGTGGTCGGGTGCAGACGTTCTACGACACCGGTGCCGTGCACATCAACTTCGCCGACCCGTACTGTCCGGACGGCCGCGCCGCCGTCCTCGATGCCGCCCGCACGGTCGACGCTCACGACGGCGGCACGATGGTCGTGGTCGAGGGGCCGCGTTTCTCCACCCGCGCCGAGTCGCGCTGGTTCGCCTCGATCGGCGGCACGATCGTGAACATGACCGGTCATCCGGAGGCCGTGCTGGCCCGGGAGCTGGGGCTCTGCTACACCACGATCGCTCTCGTCACCGACCTGGACGCGGGGGTCGAGGGCGACCACGGGGTCACCATGGACGAGGTGTTCCGGGTGTTCCAGGAAAACACGGCGCGGCTACGCAGCGTACTGCTGGAGGCGGTGACCAAACTTCCCCGCGTACGCAATTGTGTGTGCTCTTCGGTTTTGGATGGTCTCAAGCTCCCCATCGACCTTCCATAACATCGATCTGTCACACGCGCGACGGCAACACGTCCACAGTTCGACACCGTTCATTGGAAGGGTGTCGCCGTGTTCATCGATCATGCCGCGCCGCGCGCCGTCGGACTCCTCGGGTCGGCTCTGATCGCGCTCGGCGGTCTCGGTGCGGGGGCGTTGCCGGTGGGCATTCGGCTGCCCGGGGCCGATCATGCGCAGCTGGGGCTGGTCGGCGTCTATAGCGGATTGGCGCTGCTGCTGCTCGGCTGGTGGTGGTACGGCCGGGTGACCCGGCACGCCCCGGACGAGACCTGTCGTACGGCCTGGCGCACGCTCGCCTTGTGGACGGCGCCGCTGCTGGTGGCGCCGCCGATGTTCAGCCGGGACGTGTACAGCTACCTGGCGCAGGGGCTGATGATCCACTCGGGGATGGACGTCTACCGGCACGGTCCGGCGGTGCTCGGCGGGATGATCGCCGAGCAGGTTCCGGCGATCTGGCAACACACTCCCAGCCCGTACGGACCGGTCTTCCTGATGGTGGCGGACGCCGTCGCGCGGCCGCTGGGTTCGCACCTGATCCTGGGCGTCATCGCGATGCGCCTGGTGGCGGTGGCCGGGCTGGCCCTGCTGGCGTACTCGATCCGGCTGCTGGCCCGCTCGGCCGGGGTGAGCCCGTCGGCCGCGACGTGGCTTGCCGTGCTCAACCCGCTCACGCTGATTCACCTGGTCGGCGGGGCGCACAACGACGCGCTGATGGTGGGTCTGCTGGCGGCTGGTCTGGCCGCGGCCGTCCGGCATCGCCCGATCGTGGCGACCCTGCTGGTGGTGGCGGCCGCGCTGGTCAAGGTGCCGGCCGCGCTCGGGCTCTGCGCGGTGGCGCTGATCTGGGCGGCGCAGCTCCGGGGGCGGTGGCCGCAGGTTCGCGCCGGGTCCGCGGTGATCGCCACGGCCGCCGGGGCGACGGTGCTGATCACGGCCGCGGCGGGCACCGGGTACGGCTGGATCGGCGCGTTGAGCACCCCGATCTCCCCGCAGAACTGGTCGCTGACCTCGGCGCTCGGCCGCTGGACCGCCGCCGCGCTGGCGCAGGACAGTGTCGGCGCCACGGTCGCGCAGGGCGTCTGGCGCTGGGCCGGGATGCTGGCCACGCTGATCGTGGCGGGCCTGGTCTGGACGTACCGGCAGCGGCTCGGGCCGGTCTACGGCCTGGGCATCGTGCTGGTCGCGGTGGTCGCCTTCGGTCCGGCGATCCGCGCCTGGTACCTGGTGTGGGGTCTGGTGCCGCTCGCCGCGGTCGCCTCGGACCTGCGGGTAAGACGCGCGCTCGCCGGGGTCTGCGCGGTCCTGGTGCTGATCACCCTGCCCGACGGCTTCGCCCCGGACGCCGAGCGGGTCCTGCTGGCCGTGCTGGGTGCGCTGATCGGCATTGCCACATTCCTTGCCGTACGCCTCGCCGTGGCACCCGCCACGCTTCGACTCGCCCGGATGTCCCGATGAGCGCCCGTCGCCAAGTGATGCTCGTGGCGCTGGTCGCCATCGGCGTCACCGTCTTCCTGATCACGATCCCGACCTTCCGCCACTTCTTCGACCTCGGCGTCTATCGCGGGGCGGTGCACTCGTGGCTGATCGGCGGCGACGACCTGTACGACTTCCGCTACCAGGGCACCGAGTACGGCTTCACGTATCCGCCGTTCGCCGCGCTGGCGATGAGCCCGCTCGCCGCGATGCCGTGGCCGGTGGCGATCGCCGCGAGCCTGGTCGTGAACGTGTTCGCGGTGGTCTTGCTGCTGCGCTGGTTCGTCGTGCCGATGCTGGAACAGCACGGCTGGCCGCGCTGGACCCCGCTCGCGCTCGCCTTCATCGCGATCGTGCTCTTCGAGCCGGCCCGGGACACGTTCAGCTACGGCCAGGTCAACCTGGTCCTGCTGGTGCTGGTCTGCGCCGACTTCAAGTCGCTGCCGAACGGCCGCTGGGCGGGTGTCGGCATCGGCCTGGCCTCCGCGATCAAGCTGACCCCGGCGGTGTTCATCGGCTATCTGATCGTCTCGCGCCAATACCGGGCGGCGGCGACCGCGGCCGGCACGGCGGTGGCCGCGACGCTGCTCACGCTGGTGATCGCACCGCAGGAGTCGCTGACCTTCTGGACGGACGCGCTCTGGGACACCGGTCGGGTGGGCAAGCTCGAGTACGTCTCGAACCAGTCGCTGCGCGGCGTCCTTGCTCGTCTGGACGCTCCGTCGGCGTACTGGCTGGTCGCGGTTGGTTTGGTAGTGGTCTTCTGGGTGTGGCTGGTGCGGACCTCGGACCTGGGCGTCGGCTTCGCGGCGACCGGGATCGTCGGGTGCCTGATCAGCCCGATCACCTGGGTGCACCACCTTGTCTGGGTGATGCCGGCGCTGTTTCTGCTGGTCGAGCGCGCGCTCTCGGTCCCGGGGTGGCGGCGGGTGGCGCCGCTTGCCGGTGTTTATGTCGTGATGTGCAGCAGTCTGGTGTGGCTCTGGTTCGCGCACCCGACCGGATGGGCGGCGTTTCCCGGCAGCAACGCCTATGTGTGGATCTCGCTCGGCCTTTTGGTGGCGGTGGCTTGGGACCGGATACGGGCGACGGTCCGGCCGCTCGCATACTCCCTTGTCGATCTGCGGTGAAAGTGATCGGTCCGACCTCTTGACGGGTTATTGCCGTCGTAGTGCCGGGCGTGCACGCTGTGCGCATGCTTCGGAACAGGGGGACCGATCGTCGTTTAGCGGTCATCGATTCTTATGAGATTCCGGCTAGTGTCCGCAGCCGATTCTCGTTCCATTACCCGGACCTTTCCGAGGGCGATGTGCGCACCGCGGAAGCCGGCACCCGCCAGTGGTTCCGGCTCGTCGCGCGCAGCCCGAAGGCCCAGCTCGCGATGCCGTCCACGGTGGTCGACGACATGTGGCACGAGCTGGTTCTGCACACGCGTGAATACGCGGAATTCTGCGACAGCGCGTTCGGCCGGTTCCTGCATCACACACCCGAATCGGCGATGACCGAATCGGCGGCCTCGGCGAACCGGGGGTCAGGGCTCGCCGTCACCTACCGACTGGCCAAGCAGGACGAACCCGGCCGAATGCCGCTGCTCTTCCGGGTGGATGGCGAGCTCGGGGTCGACGGCGGCCGCCATTATCTCGCCGATTGCGGCGGTCGCGGACGGTGCTTCGAGATGCCCGGGGTGGTTTGTCTCGAACACATCGGCGGGACCGGGAAAGCGTATCGGGCACCGTGGAGCCGCGACCGAGCCGCCGATTCCCCGACGAATTACCCGGAGGGCGGCGGCATGCCCGGCTGCGGGGGCGGCGGTTGCGGCGGAAACTGAGCGCGCCCGCTCTTCAGCTATTGACGCCGGGCGTGGAGCTGACGTCGCGTTGACCGGCCGGCCACGTCCACGCCGCGGCGGCGGAGGCGACGACGGCGGGACGCCCCCGCCCGGACGCCGTCCGCCCGGCTCCGGAGCGGACGACGGGACAGCATCCAACGACCCGGACTTCCCGAAGGTGCAGGCCTACCCGAACGGCGGACCGGCGCGCCCAGGAACGCATCGCCGCAGCCGCTCGCGCCGGACGGCCGACTGTGGGAAACGCCAGTGCGACCACATCCCACCAGGGCGAAACCGAGCTGGGCCGGGTCATGCGGGTGTATGACCGGCTGGGCACCGAGCCGCCCGAGTTCAACATCGCTCGGAACGACGCCGGCCACCAGGCTGACGGCGCGCACACGCTCGCCCGGCACGGACCGGACATCCCGCTCCGGAGGGATCCGGCAGTCAAACGGTCGAGGGACGGATCTACGGCGACACCGAATGGGAACGTCCGGACAACTGGTCGCTGCGATGGACGGACCACACCGCGATGAATCGGGAGATCGCTCGAGTCCGTGCTCGCCGCCTCGTGGCCGCCGGATACGTTGGCTCGGCTGGTCGGCTGGGACGGCAACTGGGTTCTCGCCGACCCGTCGGACGCCGGGGCCGCTCAATTCCTGAGCGATCTCGCGCGAATGCTGCGTGAAGTCATCGACGACGCCGGCTAGAGACGTTTTCGGGTCGGGGTCTGGATCCGTGTCCCAAGCCTGGCCGCGGCGGATCTCGATGCCGTACGGGTCGAGCGACCGGCGACCGGCAGCCCGCAACCTGCAATTGTTCTGCGACTCGCGACTCGCGGCCGACATCCGCGGCCGAGATGCGCGTCGAGCCGCACCTGTCTGCAGGTCGACGCGCGGCTCGTACGTCCATCTCACTATGTGGCGATCCCGACCACATTCTGGATTTGGCCGAGACCTTGGAGAGTTACGCCCACATGCGAGCCCTAAGTATCCAAGGTCTACGAAACGTCAGAGAAAACGGCCGACCAAACGGGGATGAAAGCGGCGTAAAGGCACTCCACTGTGGACGTCGTTCTCACGATGCGGACCCGCCGCCACCATGTGGTCGCCAATCCCGTACAACGGACACGGATCCCACATAATGGCATTGCGGGCGGCCACGATCGCCGACCGACGCGACCCGCTCGGCGATACGCAGCAAATACCGGCCGCCGCGCTGCGAACCCGGTCGCCGGCGCTACGGAACGACCTGCGCAGGAAGCTCTTGGCGTCCTCGATGCCCTGGCCGGCGAAGAGTTGGGCTGCCATCGGCGGAGCGACCCGCCCAGACGACGCGAGCAGCAAAAGTCGACACGACCCGATGGCGTGCCAGCAAGTCGATCGGCGCCGAGACCGCTGACGCGAAAGGTCTCTAGCTGTCGATCTCGCCCTCGCCGCCACCGAGCAGCCCGAGGAATCAGTGGAGGGTGACGCCGGAGCGGACGGCGTACAGGGCTGCCTGCGTGCGGTCGGCCAGGCCCAGTTTCAGCAAGATGCTTGATACGTGGGTCTTGACCGTCTTCTCGGCCACGACCAGGGCGCGGGCGATCTCGCGGTTGGAGCGGCCGTCCGCGATCAGCGCCAGGACCTCGCGCTCCCGGGCCGTGAGCAGGGCTGGTGGGACGGCGCCGGCCAGCGCGTCGGCGGCTGAGGGCTCCAGAAGTAAGTGGCCGGCGGCTACCGAGCGGACGGCGGCCACCAAGGCCTGGGGGTCCACGTCCTTGGACAAGTAGCCGCGGGCGCCGGCTCGCACGGCGGGTAACAGGCGGCTGCGGTCGGTGAAGCTGGTGACCACCAGGACGTGGGCCGGTAACGCGAGGCGGCGCATCTCGTGCAGCACCTCTACGCCGTCCATGCCGGGCAGGACCATGTCCAGCAGGACCACGTCCGGGGCGGTGGCGGCGATCAACTCCAGGGCCGCCGGGCCGTCCGCTGCCTCGCCGGTGACCTCCAGGCCGTCCGCCAGTTCGAGGAAGGTGCGCAGGCCGCGGCGTACGGCGGGATGGTCGTCGACGATCACCACGCGGATCGGGGGGTCAGTCACCGGGCACCTCCAGGCGTACGACGGTGCCGGCGCCGGGGGTCGAGCGGATCTCCAGGCTGCCGCGGACCGCGCACGCTCGCTCGCGCATCGACCGTAAACCCAGGCCGGCCCGCATCGCGGCCTGCACATCGAAGCCCGCGCCGTCGTCGGACACTTCGAGAGCCGCCCCGGACGGCCGGGCCGGCGCGGCCGATGCGGGGGACGAGCCGCCGGAGGCCAGGGACGAACCAGCGGAGGCCAGGGACAAACCGGCCAAGGCCGGGGACGAGCCGGCGGAGGCTGGGGATGAGCCGGCGGAGGCTGGGGACAAACCAGCGGAGGCCAGAGACAAACCGGCCAAGGCTGGGGACCAGCCGGCAGAGGCTGGGGACGAGCCGGCAGAGGCTGGGGACGAGCCGGCGGAGGCTGGGGACGAGCCGGCGGAGGCTGGGGACGAGCTGGCGGAAGCCGGGGACGACGAACCGGCGGGGGGCGAGGTCAGCGTCACGCGGACCGTGGTGGCGCCCGCGTGGCGGATCGCGTTGTGCAGGGCCTCCTGGGCCACCCGCAGCACCACCATCTGCTGGGACTGCGGCAGCACGGGGTCGTCCGACTCGAAACGCACGCGTACGCCGTACGCGCGGTCCAGGATTTGTGCCTGTTTGCGTAACACGCCGGCCAAGCCCTCGGAGGCCAGGTCGGCGGGGCGCAGTTCCAGGACGGCGGCGTGCAGTTCCTCGGCGGCCTCGCGGGCCAGCGTGGACACCTCGGCCAGCCGCGAGCGGGCCGCGTCCACGTCGCGGTCGAGCAGCAGGTCGGCGGCCTGGACCGTCAGGCGCAGGCCGAACAGGCGCTGGGCCACCGCGTCGTGCAGGTCGTGGGCGATCCGGGCGCGCTCCTCGGCGATGGTCAGCTCGCGGTTGCGGTCGTAGAGGCGGGCGTGCGTCAAGGCGATCGCCGCGTGGGCCGCGAGCACGCCGACCAGCTCTTCGTCGGAGGCGGTGAAGCCGCCCTCCTTGTTGCCGAGGAACAGCGCGCCGAGGATCTCGCCGTTGCCGACGACGGGCACGCCCAGGAACGCCTTCATGATCGGGTGCGCGGCCGGCCACCAGCCGAACCGCGGGTCGGCCCGGATGTCGTCGAGGCGCTGCGGGGCCGGGTCGCGCAGCATCAGGGCGAGGAAGCCGTGCTGGCGGGGGAGCGGGCCGATCGCTGCCTGCACCGACGGGCTGACGCCGGCCACCAGGAACTGGGCGAACGAGCCGTTGTCGTCGGGCACGCCCAGCGCGGCGTACTCGGCGCCGGCGAGCTCGCGGGCCGTGTCGACGATCGTCTGGAGCACCTCGGGCACGGTGAGCTGGTCGCTGACCGCGAGCAGGGCCGCGGAAAGGCGCCGGGCGGTGCGCAGCTCGTCGCGGCTGGGGGCGCTCATCCGCCCACGATAACCGCCGATACGTGCCAGAACCGGGGTCCTAGGACCAAGGTCCGGGGCGGTCCGCTTCCCGACAGAGAACGACGGCAAAGAAAGGACGTACACGGGCGTACGGGGGCAAAAGCTCTTGATTATGGTGACCTTAGTATCGCTGTGGGTAAGTATTGGGGACGACGGATGTATGGCCTGCGCGCCGGAGGCCACTTAGGTTGGGCAAAAGGAAAGACCAAAAGGGGTGGCTATGGCGGTACCCACCTTCCGGGCCATTGTGGTTGTTGACATTGAAAGCTTCGGGTCCCGGCTCAACCCGTTCCAGGCGTCGCTGCGTCGCGCCATGTACCAGGTGGTCCGTGAGTCGTGCGCGGGCGCCGGCGTCGACTGGGACACGTTGGACACGCTCGACGTCGGCGACGGGCTGATCCTGCTGGTGCCCACGACGACGTCGACGGTGACGCTGGCCGGGCTGTTCGTCCGCACGCTCGACGCGATGCTGGGCGAGAAGGCGGCGATGTTCAGTGAAGCGCATCGGATGCGTCTGCGGGTGGCCCTGCACCAGGGGAATTGTCAGCGCGACGAGACCGGCTGGGTGGGCGAGGCGATCAACACCGCGTGCCGGCTGGTCGACGCGCAGCCGTTGCGGACCGCGTTGAAGTCCGCACCGGATGCCCGGATGGCGCTGATCGTGTCCGACGAGATCTATCAAGGAGTCGTACGCCACGACTATGCGCTGATCGACGCGGCCTCGTTCGCGCCCACCGTGCTGAACGTGAAGGAGATGTCCGGCGCGAGGGCCTGGATCAGCGTGCCCGGACGGTCGTATCCCCCAGGGCAAAAGGCGGAACCGCAGACCAGCGCGCCACGCCCGGAGACGACGGCCAGACCGCCCGGCGGCGGTATCCACAATTCCGGAAATGTCACCGTGCACGGCGACCAGGTCGGCGGCGACAAGACGGTCCACCATGCCGGCGGCGACAAGACCGGCCACCGTAAAGGCGGTGATCAGCGATGACGGAAGCGGCAGGCGACGTGACAGCCGACGCGGCCGGCGAGTCAACCGCCGAGGCCGAAGCCAACCTGAACGGCATCCTGCGAGGTCAAGGCGCGGGCGGCGGACAGGCGACCGAAGCCACCGACACACGCCGCAAGCTGACCCGCGCCCGGAACATGTACATCCGCGGCGACCAGGTCGGCGGCGACAAGCTGATCCTGCGCGTCGGCGGCGCCGAACCGGCCCCACTGCGCGAAGTGGACATCGCGCTCAGCGATCCGGTACGGCACGCGTTCGTCGATCCGGAGGATTGGGAGCGCACCCGGGCGGCCGTCCACGATCGACGCCTGGTCCTGCTGCGCGGCGGGTCCGGCCACGGGCGGGTGGCGGCCGCGATCCGGCTCCTGCAGGTTCCCTCCGACCGGCCGATCTACCAGCTGGAGCGCGACGTCGACCTGCACCGGTTCCCGCACTGGCTGGAGACCGACGCGACCGCCGAGAAGCCGCTGCCGATCGGCGCCGGATTCCTGCTGAGCGACCCGACCGGCAAGGCTCGCCTGGACGGCTGGGTGCTGCATCAGATCGCGACCGCGCTCGAGCAACGCGACGCCCGGATGGTGCTCACCCTCGACGTGGACCTGGTGCTCAACGACGACGACGTCCGCGACTTCGCCGTCTCGCTCGGCCGGCCGCGTCCGCATCGTGACATCCTGGCCAGCCACCTGCGCTGGCGGCTGACCGAGCGCTTCGACGGTGAGGCGGCCGCCGCGATGACCGACCGCATCCTGGCCGACGAACGGGTCGCCGAGGTGATCGAGGAGGCGTTCGGCGACGGGATCCCCGTCAAGATCGCCGCGAACCTGGCGCTGATGATCGACCAGCAGTTCGACGGCGAGCGCGTGGACGTCGAGCGGCTCCGCCGTCAGCTCGGCGAACGGGTCGTCGAGGACTTCGACATCTGGTTCGGAGCGCTTCCCGACGTGCCGTCGCGCAGCATGGCGATAGCGCTCGCGGTCCTCAACGGCCTGCCCTACGAGCACGTGGCGCGCGCGGCCCGCAAACTCACCGACATCCTGGACGGGCCGCCGCAGGTGGTCTCCGACGGCACCCCGATGCTGCAGCCGCCGTGGCGGGATCCGTTCACCACCAGCCGCCGGGAGATGCTGCGCATGCTGCGCGCCCGGACCAGGCAGAAGACCGAGTTCGGCAACTTCGGCCGTACGCCCATCGAAGTGATCGAATACATCGACCGGGACCGGCCCCGCTCGGTGCTGGACCACGTGTGGCACGAATACCAGTTCCAGCGGCCGATCCTGGACTGGCTGCGCGACCTGTCCACCACGCCGTCGCTGGACGTCCGCACCTACGTCGGCACCGCGCTCGGCGTCCTGGCCACCTACGCCTTCGACTTCGTCCACAACCACGCGCTGCGGGAGATGGCGCTCGACGACAACCCCTGGTCCTGGGACGTGGTGGCGTACGCGATGCGGATCCCGGCCGAGGACAGCCGCTTCTATCACCCGGTCCGCCGGATGGCGAACCGGCTGCACGGCAACGCCCAGAACGGGCAGGCGCAGGCCACCTCCGCCCGGATCCGCGGTCACGCGCTCGCGCCCATCTTCCTGGAACCGGCGCTGATCAAGCTGGACGCGCTGGCCACCGTAAACGACTGGCGGGTGGCCTGGGGGATCGGCAACAGCGTCGCGGACCTGCTGGTGGAGGACGACGACCGGTACGGACCGGTGCTGCTGGAACGCATCGCGCAATGGCAAGGTGATCCCCGGCGGACACTGTGCGCCCAGTTCGTCTTCCAGCACGTGGCCCAGCACGTCCAGTGGTATGTCGACGTCGGCAAGAACGGCGAGCAGGAGACCGAGATCTGGCCGGGCCTGCTGTTTCTGGCCGACCGCCGCCCCGAGCTGCGCCCGATGCTGGTGACCTGCTGGGTCCGGTTGCTCAACTCCAGCGTCATGGAGCCGTACGCGTCGGGGGCGCTCAACGACTGGGCGGACTGGGCGGACTCGTACCCCGACGTGCTCACCGCCTTCATCCGGCTGCTGAAAGCGGTGGCCGCGACCAGCCCGCGCACCCGGGCCATCGTCATGCGGCATGCCGAAAGCTGGAACTGGCCCGACGCGCTCTTCCGGCTGCCGGACACCACGGCCGCCGTGACCCAGGCGCTCAAGGCACGGACGGAGGGCTGATGACCACGCCACAACTGCGACTGATCACCGAGGTGTCGGCGGTACTGCCGGGGATGCCGTCCCGGGGCCGCCCGCCGAACATCGGCGTCGTGTACGCGACCAACGCCGGCGAGCTCGGCTCCTATCCGGACTGGCGGCCGATGACCTTCCGGGAGCAGCTGCGGACCAGGTACCGCCGGCGCTACGACGTGGACATGAGCCACCATCGCCGCCGGGCGTACATGATGAGCACACCGCTGCCGGCCCGCGGCGACTTCTACCGCTTCATCGCGGACGTCGAGGTCGGGTTCCGGGTGCACGATCCCGAGGAGATCGTCCGGCGCAATCTGGCCAACCCTCTCCAGCAGGTCGTGTACGCCCATCTCACCGACGAGTTCCGGAAGATCACCCGGAAGTACGACATCGAGGACTCGGAGCTGGCGGAGAGCGAGATCGTCAGCCGGTTCGACGGCGACGACGTGCTCCCGGACGGCATCACCGTCTTCTACGTCGCGCCGCGGCTGCTGCCCGACAAGGAGGCCACCCGCTACCTGCAGGACCGCAAGGACGCCGAACGCCGCGTGCATCTCACCCGGGACGAGCACAAGGTCGAGTTGCTGGCCGCACAGCAGCGCGGCGAGCTGCACCGGATGAACCGCGAGTTCGAACGCGACATGGCGGACCTGGAGTTCCAGCGCATGGACGGCCGCGTTCTCGACGCGTACGAGATCGTGCGGCACCACCTGGCGCGCCACCCGGACGACACGCCCGGTGCGCTGGATCTGATCATCAAGCACCGCAAGGCGTGGATGGAGCACCAGGAGAAGTACAACAAGCGCACCGCCGAGCTGTTCAACTCGATGGTGCACAACAACCTGGTGCAGGCCGCGGACATGGAGAAACTCCTGCCGGAGATGCTGCAGCATCTGCTGCTCGTGCCGGCGCCGGTGCCGGTCGAGTCGGACCTGGGCGACGAGTGGAAAGAACCGCCGGTGCTGCCGAAGGACGCGCCCGAGGTCGTCGACGTGCAGCCGGTCTATCTGGTGCTCGACGAGTCGGTCGAGGCCGAGGCGCTCCTGCCGTGCCTGAACAACGAGCTGCCGCAGATGCTCGCACGCATCGCCGGGAACCCCGCGGCGGCCGGGATCCGTCTCGCGGTGCTCGGCTTCGCCCGCCACCTCACCCCGCACCTGTCACTCGACATCGCGAGCACCACACGCGAGATGCCGGCGCTGGCCGTGGGCGGCGAGGCGGCGTACGCGGTGCTCTTCGGGTCTCTCGCCCGGCGCATCGACGAGGACATGGACAAGGTGCCACCCGGGCAAGACCTCAAAGACCCGCTGGTGTACGTGCTTTGCGCCAGTTCCGCCGAGGACAACTGGACGGCCGACCGGCATCGGCTGACCGATCCCGAGGCGCGGACCCGGGTGCCGGAGATCGTGGCGTTCGGGGTCGGCGGCGCGACGCGCGACCTGGTCCGGGCCATCGCCACCGAGCCCGGCAACGCCTACTTCGTGTCGGCCGACGAGGACCCCATCATCGCGGTCCGCCATTTCTGCGACTTCACGGTCCGTGATCTGCTCGATCGCGTCCGGGAGCCGGGGGCGCGGAAGGCGGTCGCGCCGCCGGAGGGCTTCACCCCCGCGGGCGTGGAGGCGACATGACCGCCGCGCCGAAGGCCACACTGCTGCCGGTGTACGTGCTGGCCGACGAGTCGCAGTCGATGGGAGCGCACCTTCTCGATCTCAATCGCGGGCTGGCCGAACTGCACGAGGCGCTGCTCGGGCAGCCGATGGCCGCGGCCAAGGTGCGCTTCTCGATCATCGGGTTCGCCGACGACGTGCGGGAGCGGATGCGCCTCGCCGACCTGCGCCGCACCGACCACCTGCCGGGGCTGATCAGTCGCGGCCGCACCAACTACGCCGAGGTCTTCGCCGACCTGCGGCACCGCCTGCACGCCGACGTGGGCAGCCTGAAACAGGAGGGCTTCGCCGTCTACCGGCCCGCGGTGTTCATGCTCACCGACGGGCAGCCGAACGACAACGCCTGGCGTACGCCGTACCGGGAGCTGATCGACCGCGACAGCACACCGGAGGCCCCGAACATCATCGCGTTCGGGGTGGGCAGCGTCCGGGCCGACGTCATCCTGCGGCTGGCCACCCGGCCGGAGTTCGCGTTCGTGGCGCTGGCCGGCATCGACGTCGGATCGGCGATCGCGCGGTTCTGCACCGCGCTGACGCACAGCATCATCCACTCGGTGCGGGCCCGCGGCCCGGGCGCGCCGCGGCTCGTCGTCCAGCAGCCGGACGGTTTCGAGATGGCCATCGATGTCGTTTGAGGAGCCGCACTGGGGTTCGATCGCGGTGGGCACGCCCGGCGCCGACTTCGAGCCACGGCCGGCGTCCTCGGCCTGGTACCGCCCGGACACCGTCGCGGACGGCTGGGCCACCGACGACCTGATCGTCCGGCTCGCGGCCGTGCGCGGTTACGCCCACCGGTACGAGGGGCTGCCCCGGCAGGACGACGCGGCCGCGGTCCACCACCCGGTGACCGGGTCGGTGGTCTTCGCGATCGCCGACGGGGTGTCGTCCACGCCGCTCGCCCACATCGGAGCGACGGCCGCCTGCCGGGCCGCGGTGACCGCCGTGCTGTCCGGTCTGGACGACGACGGCCGGGCCCGGTGGCCGGACGTGGTGGAACGCGCGGCCTGGCAGGTGGTGCGGCAGGCCGGGCTGGTGCTGGGCCTGGACAGCCCGGATCCGGAGCGAGCCGAGCGGCAGATGGCCACCACGCTGATCACCGGCCTGGTCCGGCCGTGCCCGGACGGCCCGAACGTCGAGCTGGTACGGATCGGCGACGGCGGTGCCTGGATCCTGCACGACGGGGGCTTCCGCACGCTGTTCGAGCCGGCCGCGACCCCGCTGGTGCCGTCCGAGGTGACGGCCCTGCCGCGGGTCCCCGAGGTGGTCACTCGCGGTGGCGTGCTCACCGCCGGCGATGTGCTGGTCGTCGGGACGGACGGGATCGCCGAGCCGCTGGGCGACGGGTCCGGCAGCGTCGGGGCGTACCTGGCGGAACGACTGGCGGTGCCGCGACCGCCGCTGACCTTCGCGCACGACGTCGACTTCTCCCGGGAGACGTTCGACGACGACCGCACGCTCCTGGCGATCTGGCCGCGTCAGAGGTCGCGGACCGACACGCGCGGGTGACCGTACTCGTCGGCGATCGGATTCCAGAGCGCCACGAACCGGCCCCAGGCGGCGTCGGCCTGGCGAGCCGTCGCGTCCCCGCGCCGCCGGTCGGCGTCGCGCATCGCCGCCGAGCCGCATCCGTCCCGGCCGACGTCGGCGGCCCACGCCGCGTACGCCTCGGCCGCGCGCCGCGCCTGAACCAGTGCCGCGTTGAGCAGCTTGCGCAGCTCCTCGCCGCGGGCCAGCAGTTCGACGCGCAGGCCCGCGGTGCGTTCCACCTGAGCGCGGCGATCGGTGACCACCGAACGCAGACCCGCCCCGGCGTTCTGCGGGTCGGCACACGACACCAGGCCGGCCAGTGCCGCGTCGAGCCGGTCGCGGGTCTTCCCGCTGGTGTCCAGCACCCGCGCAACCCCGTCCGCCTGTTCCGAGGCGCGACCGCCGGACGTATTGCTCGACACCCAGCCGGCACAGCCGCGCACCGACAGCCCCAGCAGGACCAGCAGCACCACCGCCACCACGGCCGCGATCACCGGCAACTTGCGCACCGACCGGCGGGGCCGGCCGGCCGGACCCGGCTGCGCGGACACCAGCGCCCGGCGCCACTGGCTCATCCGGGGCCGCCGCCCCGGATCGGTGGACAACCCCCGCTCGACCAGCCCCCGCAGCGGCGTCCCGGCCCGGTCCACCGCGGACGCCGTTCGCGTGCTCTGATCCCCGGCGAAGAGCCGCACGCACAGCAGCGCGAACTTGTACGAGTCGGTCGCCGTCGTCGCGATCTCCTCGTTGCCCGGCGTCTCCCAGTCGATCGTCTCGGCCTGTTCCAGAACAGATGAGCCGTCGAGCCGCATCGAGTCGCAGTCCAGGAAGAAGCACCGCGGCCGGCGCTCGCGGCTGAACAGCAGGTTGGTCGGCGACAGGTCGCCCACCACGATGCCGAGACCGTGCAGCGTCTCCAGGGTGCGCGCGACGTCGAAGAGCAACTCGAGGCGGAAGCCGTCGTCGATCAGCAGATCCCGGCCGGCCAGGTAGCGCTCGTCGTTGAGCAGCAGTTCGACCTGCGCGAGCCGGCTCGCCCGCCGGCGCGGTAACCGGATCTCGGTATGGAAGGTCTCCGGCGCCCGGCGCATCACGAAGCCGGTCACCTCGCCGTCGCGTTTCACCACCCCGGCCGGCCAGGCCATCGTCTCGTCGAGCCAGTGGCCCACCGAGGCCGGCACCTCGTCGCGCAGCCGGATCATCGCGTCCAGGGCACGCAGGTTCAGCGTCTTGCGGACCGGGTCGGCGAATTCTTTGTAGACCGCGGGCGCACGGCCGCCGATCAGCTGCCCCGGCGCCGCGTACACGGTCCCCTGCCCACCCGAACCGATGACCGTCAATTCGCCCAGAGCGTCCGGAGTGATCGCCGCGAGCCCCATACATCGACGCTAGCGGCCCACGTCCGCGCGCTCGGTGTCCGATTACCTACATGGCGCGGGTCCTAGGACCAAGGTCCCGGGGGAAAGCCGTCCGCGGACCGATTCGGCCCGGACCCCGCCGCGGGCAGCCTGAAGCCATGACGAAGACAAAAGTCGCGGTGCTGACCGGAGCGTCGCGGGGACTCGGGCGGGCGCTGGCCGACGGGCTGGCCGGCGAGGGCTGGAATCTGGTGATCGATGCCCGGACCAGGTCCGATCTCGACGAAGCGGCGACCGCGCTCGGCCGGAGAACCACGGTGACCGCGATCGCCGGCGACGTGGTGGACGACGACCATCGCGCCGATCTCGCCGAGGCGGCCGATCGTCTCGGCGGCGCGGATCTGGTCGTGCACAACGCCTCGGCACTGGGCGGCAGCCCGTTACCGGCGCTGGCCGACTTTCCGCTGCCCGATCTGCTGGAGACGTTCGAGGTCAACGTGCTGGCCCCGATCGCGCTGACCCAGTTGCTGTTGCCGCAGCTGCGGGTGTCGGCGGACGGCGCGGTGCTGGCGATCAGCTCGGACGCGGCCGTCGAGGCGTACGTGGGATGGGGTGGTTATGGGGCGTCCAAGGCTGCTCTCGATCACGCGAGCGCGGTGCTCGCGCGGGAGGAACCGGACCTGCGGGTCTGGTCGGTCGACCCCGGCGACATGCGCACGCGGCTCTACCAGGACGCCTCGCCGGGCGAGGACATGACGCATCTGCCGCTGCCCGAGACGGTGGTGCCGCACCTGCTCGGGCTGCTGCGTCACCGCCCGCCGTCCGGACGCTATCTCGCGGCGAAGCTGGCGACGCCGGCGACGACTGCGACCACAGCATGATCGATTTCGATCTGCCGGACGAACTGGAAGCCCGGGAGCCGGCCGAGGCGCAAGGCCGGCAGCGCGATGACGTACGCCTGTTGGTGAGCCGTGGCATCGAGGTGAGCCATCATCGGTTCGCCGAGTTGCCTCGCCTGCTCGCGGCCGGTGACCTGCTGGTGGTGAACAACTCGGCGACGTTGCCGGCGGCGCTCGACACGGTGGCCGGCGCGGTCGTGCACGTGTCCGGCGAGCGCGCGGACGGCTCCTGGCTGGTGGAGCTGCGCCGGCCCGACCGCAGCGGCCCGGACGACGGGTATGCCGGGATGCGGTTGAAGATCCCGGAGGGGACGCTGACGTTGCGCGAGCCGTACACGTCGCGGCTCTGGGTGGCCGACGCCGACGTGCCCGCTTCGATGGTCGCCTATCTGAGCGCGCACGGGCGGCCGATCCAGTATTCGTACACGGAACGGGAGTGGCCGCTGTCGGCGTACCAGAACGTGTACGCCACCGAGCCCGGCAGCGCCGAGATGCCCAGCGCGGGCCGGCCACTCACCGGGCGGGTGCTCGCCGAGCTGGCCGGACGCGGAATTCTCGTCGCGCCGATCACGCTGCACACCGGCGTCGCTTCCGCCGAGGTGGACGAGCCGCCGTACCCGGAGTGGTTCGCGGTGGGACCGGCCACCGCCCGGCTGATCGATCACGTCCGCCACGGGGGTGGACGGGTCATCGCGGTCGGGACCACGGTGGTGCGCGCGCTGGAGTCCGCCGTGGACGGTCGCGGGCGGCTGCGGGCGGCCCGCGGCTGGACCGATCTGGTGATCGGCCCAGAACATCGGATCGCTACGGTGGACGGCCTGCTCACCGGCCTGCACGAGCCGCGGGCCTCACACCTGATGATGCTGACCGCGGTGGCCGGTGAGCAGGCGCTGCGGGCCGGCTACGTTGCGGCGTTGCGCGAGCGCTACCGGTGGCACGAGTTCGGCGACGTGCACCTCTTGTTGCCCTCCCGGAACGGTATTGCTGGTCGACGATCTCCCATGGCATGATCTCGCGGCCTCGCGCCCCAGCGAGGCCGTACGGGGAGATCACATGCGGCTACGTCTGCTCACTCTCGTCAGCTCCATACTCATGGCGATCGCCGGCGTTGCCGGTGTCCCGGCGGTTGCGTCCGCCGCGGCCGCGAACTGCGGCGGCACGCTGGCCTTCGGCCAGATCGCCGAGTGCCCATCGATCAATGGTGCCGACGAGAACGTCTACTGGTTCACCACCACCAAGCCCAACGACATCGTGCACACGATGCTGACCCGCGGCAGCGGCGGCACCCTTCAGGCCAGGATCACCGGTCCGACCGGCGCGCAGGTCTGCTTCGTGCTCACCGATTCCGGACAGTGCCAGCTCAAGGCGGCGGGCACCTACAAGCTGACCGTCTTCCTCTACTTCCAGGACAGCGGCGACTACACCCTTGCCCTTCAGTCGACGCGGACACCGAGCTCCTGCAATACGCTGCCGGCGTCGTTCTTCTCGTTCGCCTCGGCCGGGACGGACGGGAACCTGCCGGCCGGATCGGCCGGTGACTGCTACCGCTTTAACCAGCCGGTCGGCAGCGTCCTGCACCTGTGGGACCCGGCCGGGGCGGGCGACGTCCAGGGCGACATCCTGGACGCGGCGAATCAGCCGGTGTGCCAGGTGCGGGACGCGCGCGAGTGCACCCTGACCACCGCCGGTCCATACACATTGAACCTGCTGGAGTCCTACGGCACCGCGACGCCGTACACGCTGCGGATGCCGCGCCTGTCGAACGCGGCCGGTTGCGGTGTGCTCAAGCCGGCCGCGTTCGGTGACCCCGGGGCTGACGTCGGAAGTGGTTCTCTCGACGCCAAGCAAGGCAGCATCGCCTGTAACAAGGTGCACGTCCCGGCGGCCGGCCCGATCGGCGTCCGGATCGCCAGCGACGGCGCGATTGCCGACCAGGTATACGACGACGCGGGCAAGGTCGTCTGCCAGGACTACCGGTTCCGGTACTGCGATCTGCCGGCCGAGGGCGATTACACCGTCATCACGTCGAATCAGGATTGGACGCCGATCTCGTACCGGATCGCCTTGCCCTCGCTGACCAAGAACACGGGGTGCGTCGGCGGCACGAGCCTGTCCTGGGCCTCGGACGCGCTGTCGCTGCGGCAGGTGTCGGCTGTGCAGACCAACTGCCGGACGTTCGCCGGGTCGGCCGGCGACCGGGTGGTCACCTACCGATCGAGCGCCGTCGCCTCCTGGCTGGTCGACAGCACCGGCCATGAGGTCTGCGGAACACCGGACTACACCGAGGACGGCTGCGTGCTGCCGGCCAGCGGCACCTACCGCGTGATTTCGTACCTCGACACGATGGGGCTGGACGGTGACGAGACCTACCCGCTTCAGGTGCGCCGCCTTTCCCAACCGGCGGGCTGTCCGGTGATCAAGCCGGGCACGTACAACGCCGACCCGGCCGGGGCGATGGGCCCGATCCGCTGCCGAGTCCTGGCGGTCACCAAGCCCGGCACCTTCCAGATCCGCAGCTACGACGCGAATAACTACGAGCAGTACGCGACGGTCTACGACGGAACCGGCCACCGGATCTGCGACGACAGTTCGCGTTGTGATCTTCCGGCGGCCGGCCGATACACGATGGTGCTCGACGGCGACGTCATCGACAACGACTTCCGGTACGTCACGGCGTTTCTCCCGATCCAGCCTTCGGGCTGTCCGGCTGTCGGCGAGCTCGCGCAGTTCCAAGCCGAGTTCAGCACACCGGGCCAGCATCTCTGCCGTGAGATTGACCTGCCGTCCGGCTCCCAGATCGTCCGGGCGCTGCCGGGCGACGCGCAAGACTCAACTCGGCCGTTCGCGTACGTCGTGAACGCTGACGGTGACTACCTGTGCGATACGTGGTGGGCCCTCGATCAGGATCCGTGCGAGCTGAGCGGGACGGCACCGTACAGCGTGGTCTTCCGGGAGGACTTGGGTAACCCGCCGGCCGCGTTCAACGCGGCCTTCGTGCGTACCAACGATCCGTCGTCCTGTGCGACGCTGCTGACCGGCACCACGACCAGCGACGCGGACCGGTTCGCGACCTGCTACCGCATCGACGCGGACCAGCACACCTCCCGCGAAACCATCACCTGGCATCGCACCTCCGGTGACAGCCGGGCCACGATGGCCGTCTTCAACGCGACCACGGGGCAGCGGCTCTGCGGGTCGACCGTCGCGCCGTTCGCCGACCGGACGATCACCTGCAACCTCCCGAACGAGCCGCTCACCGTTCTCTTCGAGGCGGGGACCGACGGGTCGCAGTTCCAGATCGGCCGCCAGAGCGCGTAGCAAGAACGCTGGGTCCGGCCGTAGCGGCCGGACCCAGCCTCAGCGGCCGTCGGACATCAGCAGCCAGCCCACGCGGCGCAGCATCTCGGCCTGGGTGAACGGTTTCGGCAGGAAGTCGTCGGCGCCGGCCGCGAAGCCCATGTCGGCCCGGTCCGTGCCGCTGATCATCAGGACCGGGATCTCCGCGGTCTGCGGGCGGGCGTGCAGCTCGTGGCAGACCGCGAAGCCGTCCATCTGCGGCATGGTCACGTCCAGGATGATGAGCCGGGGGCGCCGGTCCAGCGCGAGGTTCAGGGCCGAGCGGCCGTTGTCCGCGGTCAGCGTGCGGAAGCCGGCGACCTGCAGTTTGAAGTCGATGACGTCGCGCACGTCGTCATCGTCGTCGGCGATCAGCACGGTGGGCATGGCCGGGGCCGGAAGCGGCGCGGAGCTGAGGGCCAGGGTGAAGGCGTCGGTTTCGGTGAGGACCGCGGTCATGGCTGCTCCTAAGGCGGACGGTGGCTACAGCGCCTTGATCGACCGGAACGGACCGGGTTCAGTGAGAACCGGGTTGCAGAGTGGGAGCAAGCACAAGATCATTCAGCGTTTACGCCTCGGCCACCCGGTCGCCGGACGCTTCCGCCATGAACTCACGATCAAGTCGACGTACGCGCGGGATCGCCTTCGGCTTCGCCGGGGCCGGCGCGCTCGCGCTGACCCTCGTCACGCCGGGCGCGGCGAGCGCGCACGGCGGGAACGCCCTGGACGCCCGCGACGACAGCTACAAGACCTCCGGCACCGCGAGCGTGGACGCGCGGCACGGGGTATTCGGCAACGACCGGGGCGACCCGCTCACCCTGATCGATCACACCGACCCGGGGCACGGCACGCTGACGCTGAACCCGGACGGCTCGTTCCGCTACGTCCCGGCCAAGGGCTTCCACGGCAAGGACAGCTTCACCTACACGGTCAGCGACGCGGTGCAGCTCTACACCACGCACATCGCGCCGCTGGCCACCATCGGCGGGGTGACCATCGGCGGCGGCGGATTCGGCTCCGCGGTGACGCAGGTGCCGGGGCGGGCCGGTGAGTACTACGGGCTGACCGACCGCGGCCCGAACGTGGACGGGCCGAACGGCACCAAGGTGGAACCGCTGCCGAACTTCCACCCGCAGATCGGCAAGTTCCGGTTCGCCAGCGACGGGCGGGCGGTGCTCGAGAAGACGATCACGCTCAAGCTGCCGAACGGGACGCCGTACACCGGTCACGTCAACACCAGCGCGAACACCGGTGAGACGATCACCGACCTGAACGGCAAGCCGATCCCCGCGGACACCACCGGCTACGACTCGGAAGGGCTGGTCGCGCTCCCCGACGGCACCTTCTGGGTGTCCGACGAGTACGGCCCGCTGATCACCCACTTCGACCGTGACGGGCGCCAGATCGGACGGTTCTCGCCGGCCGACGGCACCCTGCCCGCCGAGCTGGCGAACCGGATCCCGAACAAGGGCATGGAGGGCCTGACGATCACCCCGGACGGGCAGACCCTGGTCGGCGTCATGCAGTCGGCGCTGCAGCAGCCGGACCTCACCCCGAAGGGCGGCAACGTCAGCCCGATCCGGATCGTCACGGTCAACCTGCGCACCCACGCGACCCACGAGTACCTCTACCTGCTGGACGACCCGAAGGTCAACGGCACCGCGGTCAGCGAGATCACCGCCTTGTCGTCGACCCAGTTCCTGGTCGACGAGCGGGACGGCAACTTCCCGCCCACCGCGTTCAAGAAGATCTTCAAGATCGACCTGACCGGGGCGACGGACGTCGGGCCGAAGGCGCCCGGCTACGACGCGGCCAAGGGCGGATACCTGATCAACGGCAAGACCGTCGAGGCCACCGTCGGTGACCAGACCACCGCCGCGGCCGGTGCCACCCTCGCGGCGGCCGGCGTCAAGCCGGTGCGCAAGGCGCCGTTCCTCGACGTCACCAACCTGCTCACCACTCTCGACCCGGCCGCGAAGTTCTTCTCGCACGACAAGGTCGAGGGTGTGGCGGCGCTGTCCGGCGGCCGCTACCTCGTCATCAGCAACGACAGCGACTTCGGCATCGACGGCCTCACGCAGAGCGCCACCACGCCGTTCACGCTGTACACCAAGGTCTCGCCGACCACCGGACTGCAGGATCAGGGCGAGTTCCTCAAGGTCGACATGAGCAAGCTGCCGGCCGCGACCAGCACGGCCACCGTGACGATCAGCGTGCGCTGATCCCATCAGGGGAGGCGGCCCGGTCCGGGCCGCCTCCCGCAGTTCACTGACCGAGGAGCTCGTGTTCCACCCGCGAGCGGTAGTCCAGGTAGATCTGGCGGTATCGCGCCATCGCGCCGGCCCGGTCGCCCGTCGCGAGCAGCGCGATGATCGCGTCGTGGCCCTCGATCCACGTGCTCCACAGGTCACTCTCGGCGGTCATCGCGAGAATGCGCATCGTGCGCGCGACCACCAGATCCACCATGGACTGCAGCTCGCGATTGCCGCTCGCCAGGATCACGATGGTGCTGAAGTCGGCGCCGGCCGCCCAGGCCGCCACGGTGTTGCCGGCCCGCAACGCCTCGACGAACTCCCGCTGCCGTTGCCGCATCAGGTCGAGGTGGTTGTCGGTCAGATTGCAGACGCCCCACTCGAAACCGGCGCAGGCCAGCACGGTCATCACGTCGATCAGCTCAAGTGCGTTCTTCTGGGTGACACGGGTGACGTGCCGCGTGCGGTTCGGCGCGATGTCGATCAGGCCCTCGACGGAGAGCTGGGCGATCGCCTCGCGGATCGGCGTGATGCTGACGCCGAGCCGCCCGGCCAGCTCGGCGTCCTTGATGAGGGTGCCCGGAGGCAGCTCCCCGGTGACGATCTCGTTGCGCAGCTGGCGCACGACCGCCGCGGTGCGGGTCGGCGGGACCGCGTAAGACATACGGGCACTGTACTCACGGTTACCAGACGGTGTTGCCGGCACCCACCGAGTTCGAACTAGGACGCTTCGCAACTGTCCTTCACGGTGGTTTTCCCGGTCGGTGGCACGCAGAACGCGGAGATCAGGATGCTGGCCTGCGTGCTGGTCGTGTCCGAGGTGATGGCCACCGATTTGACCAGCACGGCCCGGGATCCGCTCTGCAGCGCTGTGAGGAACTTGGTGAGATCGGCCGCGTCACCGTCCGCGGTCAACGTGATCGGTAGTTCCACCGCGGACGGCACCGACACCGAGCTGACCGGCGAGCCGACACCCAGTTGGGTGATGTTGACGTCCCACTTGGTACCGGTGTCCTGGAGCTGGCGGACGAAGGCTGGCATGTCGTACCGGGTCGGCAGCGCGGTCTGCTTCACCTTGAGCTGCGCGACGTAGGTGGCCTTCTTCTTCTCCTCCTGGTCCAGCGCGGCGTTCTCCTTGTTCAGCTTGATCAGCTGGCTCTGCGCGGTGTCCGCCTCGGCGTCCACGTCGTCGGCCTCACCGAACTTCGGCGAGATGAACAGGAACCAGCCCCCGGCGATCAGCGCGAGGATCAGGACCAGCCCGCCGGCCAGCCACACCTGGTCGGTGCGCCGCATACCCATCACTTCCCTCCGGTCGCGCAGGACTTGGTGTACTGGCCGCACCGCGCGTCGGTCGTGATGTCCGCGGTGATCGTGAAGGAGACCTGGTCGTTCGCGCCCTCGCTCGCGGTCGTGAGGTAGGGGTTCGCGATGCCCTTGACCTTGCCGAGCGCGTCCACGTAGTTCGCGATGGTCTTCTTGTCGTCCGCGTTTCCGATGACGGTCAGCATGCCGATCGGCGCGGCGGCGGTGCCGGTGGTGGTGGCAGTGGTGGCGTCGGTGGTGAGGGTGCCGGTGATCGAGGCGGTCTCCAGGCCGGCCGGGCTGGCGCCGCGGACCTTGTCGACCAGGGTGGCCCAGGGCAGGTCCTGGTCGAGCAGCTTGCCGAGCGTCTCGGTGATCGTCTCTTTGTCCTGTACGGTGCTGGTCAGTTCCTGATGAGACTTCATCCGGGTCTGCGCGCCGCGCACCTGGTCGGCGATCGAGTCCCGGTTCTTCTCCGCGGTGCCGACCGAGCGTGCCGCGATGGCATACCACGCGCCCAGCAGCAGCACGACGACCAGCGCCGCGGCGGCCAGTCCGATGCGGACACGCCGCGCGTTGCGGCCCGAGGTGATCTCGCTCGGCAGCAGGTTCGCGCGGATCGGCAGGATGCGGTTGACCTGTTGCGGCGAGACCGCCGGGTCGATGGGCAGCAGCCCGGTCGTCTGGGCCATCAGGCTGCCGCTCCCAGGGTGAGGCCGATCGACACGGCGGCCGACGGGACGAAACTCTCGAAGCCGGGTAGCTTGGCGCGGCGCGTGTCGCGCAGCCGGCTCGACCCGTCGGCGTACATGACGCCGATCCGCAGTTCGTTCTGCAGGTGCTCGGCCAGGCCCGGCATGAGCGCGCTGCCGCCGCAGATCGCGAGGCGGGTGACCTGCTTCTGCCGCTCGCCGGAGGCGAGGTAGGTGAACGAGCTGCGCAGCTCGCTGACCAGCGGACGGACCGCTTCGACGGCGGCCTCGGCGGTCTCCGCGCGGCCATCGCCGTGCAGGCCGAAGCGACACTTGAGCTGTTCTGCCTCGGCCGGCGAGATGCCGAGCCGGCCGGCCATGGTCTCGGTGATCTCGATGCCGCCACGCGGTACGGTCCGGACGATCAGCGGCTCGCCGTCGGCGTGCACCACCACGCTGGTGACGTCGAGCCCGATGTCGACGATCGCCTCGACCTGGGCGTCCAGCCGGGACGCGGCGCGCAGCAGCGCGAACGCGTCCAGGTCGACACCCTTGACGTGCAGCCCGGCCTTTTCCACGGCGCTGACCAGGCCGGTCACCGCATCCCGGGGCATCGCGATGAGCAGGCCGCGCACGGTGGGGCTGTCGCCCGGGTCCTCGAGCGGGTAGAAGTCGAGCAGCGCCTTCTCCACGGCCAGCGGCAGCGCGTCCTTGACCTGGAACGGCAGCGACTGGCGCATCTCCTTGGCGGGCAGCTTGGACACCGCCATCTCGCGGACCACGAGCTGGGGGTTGGTCACCCCGACGGTGACGTTCTTGGTGGCGAAGTGGCGCGCGGCCCAGAGCTGCTTGAGTGCCGCCGTGACGGCGACCTGGTCCTGGACGACCCCGCCCTGCATGGTGCCGGGGGGCAGCGGGATCTGGCCGAAGTTGGACAGTGTGTAGTCGTCCTTGGCACGCCGGACCTCGACGGCCCGGATGGAGGAGGTGCCGATGTCCAGCCCGATGGGGATGAGGCCTGCCATCAAGATCCTTTCGCGGGGGAGAGCGGGGCGTCAGGCGCCCGGGACGGCCAGGGAGAGGTACCAGTCGGCGATCGCCGGTCCGGCGAAGACCGCCACGAAGGCGCCGGCGAGCATGGCCGGCCCGTACGGGAAGCGGGACTTGCGGTCGGCCAGCCGCATCAGCCAGAGCAGCCCGCCGACCAGGCCGCCGATGAGGAAGCCGGCGAACGCGCCGACCACCGCGGCGTTCCAGCCCAGCCAGCCGAGGTAGAGGCCGAGCAGCCCCGCCAGTTTCACGTCGCCCATGCCCATCCGGAAGATGGTCAGGAAGAAGAAGAACGCGTAGAGCACGATGCCGGCGACCGCGCCCCGGACGATCGCCGCCCAGCTGTGCTCGGCGATCGCGGCCGGGACCAGCAGGGCGAGCGCGACGACGTACGACGGCAGGACGATGACGTTCGGCAGACGCTTGACGTCGAGGTCGATCACGGCCAGCGCGATGGCGATCGCGGCCAGGTAGAGGTAGGCGGGCAGTTCCCAGGACAGTCCGAACTTGGCGGCCACCGCGACGAAGAGCACCGCGGTGCCGGCCTCCACCAGGGGATAGCGGCCGCTGATCGGGCCTCGGCAGTCCGCGCACTTGCCCCGCAGCAGGAGCCAGCTCAGCACGGGGATGTTGTGCCGGCTCCGCACCGCGCTGCCGCAGTGCGGGCAGTGCGACCCGGGACTGACGACCGACTCGCCGCGCGGTACCCGGTAGATCACGACGTTCAGGAACGATCCCACCGCCAGACCGAGCAGCGCGGTCACGGTGAGCAGCAGCAGCTCAAGCATGTCCGATCCTCCTCAGGCCGGTGCGGGAGATCCGGGTGGCGCCGGCGGGGGCACCACCCGGATCGTCTCGGAGCCGGATCAGGCGCAGGTGCCGATCGCGACGCTCGCGGTGGCCACCGAGCCGCCCTTGGTGCTGTCGTAGAGGTAGACCTTGCCGCTGCCGCCGCTGTTGGTGGCGCAGACGAGGTACGACGACGACGCGGACACGTAGATGTAGGACAGCGTGGTCTTGTCGGACAGCGTGATCCAGCCACCGGACTGGCCGGCGGTCGGGCCACCGGAGCTGGTACCCGTCGCGCCGTACAGGCTGAAGCTCGCGGTCTTGCTCGTGGCCGCCGGGCTCGGGTTCGGGTAGCTGTTGCCGTTGTCCGTGTAGTACTGCTCGATGGTGCTCACGGCGCCACGCACGTCCGACTGGGCCGACTTGTCGGCCGCGCCCTTGCGGTAGTTCAGGTAGACCGGCACGGCGATGGCGACCAGCACGCCGATGATGACCACGACGACCAGGAGCTCGATGAGCGTGAAGCCTTCGTCGTCCTTCTTGTTGCGGAGCCGGTTGATGACGTCCTGCATTGAGGGTGCCTCCATGGCGTTCAGGGGGTGGGGTGGGCGGGCGTCGGCCGGCGGGAGTCCGGCCTTGGTGCTCCTGAGCTAGTTGCTCTGGATGTTCTGGTAGATGGTGAACATCGGAAGGTAAAGACAGATCACCATCCCGCCGACCACGGCCCCCATGACGAGCACCATGATCGGTTCGATCGACGCGGTCAGGGACTCGGCAGCGCTGTCGACTTCCCTGTCATAGAAATCGGCAACCTTGTCGAGCATCTGACTGATCTGACCGCTTTCTTCACCAACCTCGACCATTTGCGTGACCATGGCCGGGAAGATGTCGTGATGCCGCATCGCCGAGGACATGGGCTGGCCGTCACGTACGGCGTTCTGCACGTCCTTCATGGCGATGTTGATGACCTCGTTGCCGGTTGTCTCACCGACCACCGCGAGTGCCTGCATGACCGGGACGCCGACGTTGAGCAGCAGGCCCAGGTTGCGGGCGAAGCGGCTCATCGCGAGCTTGCGGAAGAGTGACCCGAAGACCGGCATCTTCAGCTTCAAGCGGTCGGATTTCAGCCGGAAGTCCGCGCTGACGCGCATCTGCCGCTTGTACGTGACGGAGCTGCTCACGCCGACGACGAGGATCAGCGGGCCGATCCACCACATGTTGTGGCTCGCGTCGACGAGGAACTGGGTGATCGCCGGCAGCTGGCCGCCCAGGTTCTTGAACATGTTCTCGAAGATCGGAACGATGAAGATCAGCACCGCGGCGATCAGCAGGAAGGTGAACGACAGCACGATCGCCGGGTAGGTCATCGCGCTCTTGATCTTGCTGCGGAGCGCGCTGTCCTTCTCCAGGCTGTCGGCGATCTGCTCGAGCGCGCGATCGATCATGCCGCCGGTCTCACCGGCCCGGATCATGGCGATCATCAGCCGGGGGAAGATCCGGTCGTGCCGGCCCATCGCGGTGGACAGCGCCACGCCGCCGGAGACCTCGGCGCGGATCTCGCCGATCGCCTTCTTCAGCGCCGGCGCCGACGTCTGCTCCTCGAGGATCGCCAGCGAGCGCAGCAGCGACATGCCGGACGAGGTCATCGTCGCGAACTGCCGCGCGAAGATCGCCAGGTCCTTCAGCTTGACCCGGTTGCCCAGCCCGGGGATCTTGATGTCCCGGTCCAGGCCGCCGCCGGCCTCGGCGACTTCGAGCGGGGTCTCGCCACGCTGGCGCAGCGCCTGGGTGGCGGCCGCCTCGTTCGGCGCCTCGACCGTGCCCTTGGTGCGCTGGCCGGTGGCGTCGATGCTGCTGTAGCGGAAGACCTTGGTGGCCGGCATCCGATCACATCCGTCCGACGAGACGTTTGAGCTCCTCCTGCGAGTGGCAGAGCTCCAGGGCGGTCGGCATGGACACGATCTGCTCGCGGACCTTCTCGGCCAGGTGCTGGTCGAAGGCGAGCATGCCGTCGTTCCCGCCGGCCTGCATGAACGAGGGGATCTGGTGGGACTTGCCCTCGCGGATGAGGCTGCGGATGGCTGGGGTGGCGGTGAGGATCTCGGAGATCACCACGCGGCCGGTGTTGTCCGCCTTCGGCGCCAGGGCCTGGGTGACCACGCCCTGCAGGCTGGCCGCCAGCTGGGCCCGGATCTGCAGTTGCTGGTGCGGCGGGAAGATGTCGATGACCCGGTCGATGGTCTGCGTGGCGCTCTGCGTGTGCAGCGTCGCCAGCACCAGGTGACCGGTCTCGGCCGCGGTCAGCGCGGTCGCCGTGGTCTCCAGGTCACGCAGCTCGCCGACCAGGATGATGTCCGGGTCCTGGCGCAGCGCGTGCTTGAGCGCGCTCGCGAACGTCTCGGTGTCGGCGCCGACCTCGCGCTGGTTGACCACCGAGCGCTTGTGCGGGTGCAGGAACTCGATCGGGTCCTCGATGGTGACGATGTGCGCGGCGCGGGTGCGGTTGGCGAGGTCGAGGATCGAGGCCAGCGTGGTGGTCTTGCCGGAGCCGGTCGGGCCGGTCACCAGGACCAGGCCACGGGGGAGCGAGGCGAACCGGGCCACCGAGTCGGGCATGCCCAGCGCGTCCAGCGGCTTGATCTCGTGCGGGATGGCCCGGAAGACCGCGCCGCAGGAGTTGCGCTGCACGTAGAGGTTGCCGCGGAACCGGGAGACGCCGACGATGCTGTGCGCGAAGTCGAGCTCCGACTTCGCGGTGAACGTGTCCCACTGCTCGGCGGAGACCGCCGCCCGGGCCAGCAGCGCGGTGTCGGCCGAGTTGAGGTTGCCGTACCCGGGCAGCGGGCGCAGCGAGCCGTTCACCCGGATCTGCGGCGGGGTGCCGACCGTGAGGTGCAGGTCGGAGCCGCGCGACTCGACGAGGGTGACCAGCATCTGGTTGAGCACGGCGAGGTCGCCCGGCGTCTCGGTCGGGGCGGCCTGCGGCGGAACCTGGTGGTAGTCGAGCGTGTCCATGTGCACCGGCAATCTCCTGGTCGCGACTTTGGCGACACCTAAATTCGGCACTGCCGGAGGCGGGTTTAGGAGCTATTCCGGGAGATTGGGGCGAATCGCCCACGAGCGGGCTAGGCTAGACCGCCACGCGCGAGATCTCGCGCACCGAGGTCAACCCGCCGGCCGCCTTGGCGAGACCGTCCGCCCGCAGTTCGTACATGCCCTGGTCGAGCGCGACCTCGCGGATCTCGCCGGCCGCGGCCCGGCGGATCGTCAGCGACTCGATCTCCGGCGAGATCGGCATCACCTCGTGGATCGCCATCCGGCCGCGATAGCCGGTGTTCGCGCAGTTGCGGCACCCGACCGGGCGGTAGAGCACCTCCGGCACGGCGAGGTCCTCGAACGGCCAGCGCGCGCCGATCAGCTCCTCCTCGGTCGGCAGGTACGCCTCCTTGCACCAGTCGCACAGCCGCCGGGAGAGCCGCTGGGCCAGCACGCAGTCCAGCGACGAGCCCACCAGGAACGGCTCGATACCCATCTCGGTGAGCCGGGTGACCGCGCCGGGCGCGTCGTTGGTGTGCAGCGTGGAGAGCACGAGGTGACCGGTGAGCGAGGCCTCGACCGCGATCTGGGCGGTGTTGCCGTCGCGGATCTCGCCGATCAGCACCACGTCCGGGTCGGAGCGCAGGATGGCCGGCAGCACCGCCGCGAACGTCAGGCCGGCCTTGGCGTTGACCTGCACCTGGTTGATCCCGCGCAGGCGGTACTCGACCGGGTCCTCCACGGTGATCACGTTGATCTCCGGCTTGCTGATCCGGCCCAGCGTGGCGTACAGGGTGGTGGATTTGCCCGAGCCGGTGGGGCCGGTGACCAGGACCATGCCGTGCGGCTTGCCGAAGGAGGCCGCGAAGCGGTCGAGGTTGTGCTGGGAGAAGCCCAGCTTGTTCATGTCCAGGTCGATGCCGCCGGTGTCCAGGACGCGGAGCACGATCTTCTCGCCCCACACGGTGGGCAGCGTGGCGGTGCGCAGGTCGACGGTCCGGTCCCGGATCATCGCGGTGATACGGCCGTTCTGCGGCACCCGCTTCTCGGTGATGTCGACGCCCGACATGATCTTGATGCGGGACAGCAGCGCGGACATCACGCCGCGCGGCACCACGTCCACCTCGTGCAACACGCCGTCGATCCGGTACCGGACCCGCATGTCGTCTTCCATCGGCTCGAGGTGCAGGTCCGAGGCCCGGTTCATGACCGCCTGCTCGATCAGGTTGTTCACGTACCGCACGATCGGCGCGTCGTCCGAGCTGGTCGCCTGCGCGGCCATCGCGGACTGGTCGTCGAGTTCCTCGTCGGCGAAGTCGGCCAGGTCGCTGGACTCGCGCTGGAGCTTCTCGATGATCCGCCGGACCTCGCTGCGGGCCACCACCACCGGGCGCAGGTTCAATCCGGTCGCGGCGCGCACGTCGTCCAGCGCCACCACGTCGCCCGGGTCGGTCACGCCGACCGTCAGCTCACCGTCGGACAACGCCAGCCCGAGTACGCGATGACGCAGCACCACGGACAACGGGATGCGCTTGAGTGCGACCGGGTCCGGCGTGAAACTGGCCAGGTCGATCGTGTTGATCCCGAACGCCGTGGCGGCCGCCGTGGTCAACTGTTCCTCGGTGACGACCTGGTCGTTGATCAGGACCGCGCGCACCGACCGGCCGCTGCGCTGCGCCTCGTCCGCCGCCGCGTCCACGGCAAGCGGATCGACGCCGATCTGCTTGAGCGCGTCGAGCAGCGGGCGGAAAGTCTGGTCCATGTCATCCTCGGTCGCGGCGGCTACAGCTTGCACCGTCTCATCGGACGTCTGCGCGGCAAGCTGAGTTCTGACCGCCCTTACACGTTATGACGCGGACTGCACCGGATGCCGGAAAGTTCGCCGATAGGTACTCGGTGCCACCCCGATCGCCGCTTGCATGTGCTGGCGCAACGCGGTGGCGCTGCCCAGCCCGGAGCGCCGCGCGACCGTCTCGATCCCCAGGTCGGTCGATTCGAGCAGCAGCTGGGCGTGCGCGACGCGCTGGCTGAGCAGCCACTGCCGCGGGCTCATCCCGGTCTCGTCCCGGAAGCGGCGGGTGAACGTGCGGATGCTCATCCGGGCGTGCGCGGCCATCTCCTCCAGGCTGACCGGCTCGGCGATCCGGTCGAGGGTCCAGGCCCGGGTGGGTGCGGTGCCGGTGCCGCCGGCGTGCGGGATCGGGCGTTCGATGTACTGCGCCTGGCCGCCGTCCCGCCACGGGGGCACCACGCAGCGGCGGGCCGCCCGGTTGGCCACCTCGGTGCCGTGGTCGCCGCGCACGATGTGCAGGCACAGGTCGACGCCGGCGCCGACGCCGGCCGAGGTGAGGATGTCGCCGTCGTCGACGAACAGGACGTCGAAGTTCCAGTTCACCCGCGGGTAGAGCGAGCCGATGCGGTTGGCCCAGGCCCAGTGGGTCGCCGCGGTGCGGCCGTCGAGCATGCCCGCGGCCGCGAGCACGGACGCGCCCGTACAGATAGAGATAATCCTGGCATTTCGGTTATATGCCTTATGGAGGGCCTGCCGGATATTTCCCGGCAAGGTGCCATCGGTGACCGGGCCGCCGAAGTGGATCCCGGCGACGATCACGGTGTCCGCGGTCTGCAAGGCGTCCAGGCCGAAATCGGGCGTCACAGTGAAGCCGCCCTCGGAACGGACCGGACCCTCGCCGCAGACGCGCACCTCGTAGAGCGACTCCTTGTCGGCGCGGCGGGCGGCGGTGAAGACCTGCACTGCCGAACCCACGTCGAACGCCACCACACCGTCGAGAGCGAGCACCGCGATCTGATGAGGACGCATGGCCCGATTCTTGCGCACGATGGCCTCCCGGCCACTCGTCCGCACGGCCGATGTTTACCACAATCGATCACGTGACGAAGTCCTACCGCATCCATCCGGCCTGGTTCGTGGCCGCCGTCGCCTTCGTGGCGCTGGTCGGCGCCGCCGGGTTCCGCGCTACCCCGTCCGTGATGATCCGGCCGCTGCACGACGAGTTCGGCTGGTCGCTCGGCACGATCTCCGCAGCCGTCTCGGTCAACCTGCTGCTCTACGGCCTCACCGCGCCCTTCGCCGCCGCGCTGATGGAACGCTTCGGCATCCGGCGCGTGGTGATGGCCGCTCTCGTGCTGGTGTCGGCCGGCTCCGGGCTGACCGTCTTCATGCGGGCCAGCTGGCAGCTCGTGCTCTTCTGGGGCGTCCTGGTCGGGCTCGGCACCGGCTCGATGGCGCTCGGCTTCGTCGCGGTCATCGCCGGTCGCTGGTTCGTCAAGCAGCGCGGCCTGGTCACCGGCGTGCTGACCGCGGGCGGTGCGGCCGGCAATTTGATCTTCCTGCCGGTGCTGGCCTCGCTCACCTCCGGCCACGGCTGGCGCGTCGCCGCGCTCACCGTGTCCGCCGCGGCGCTGCTGGTGGTGCCGCTGGTCTGGTGGTTCCTCAAGGACCACCCGGCGCATCTCGGCATCGGTGCCTATGGCGGTTCGTTCGAGGAGCCGAAGCCGATCGCCCCGCACGGCGCCGCCCGGATCGCCCTGCGCGCGCTGCGGGACGCCGCCAAGACCCGGGCGTTCTGGCTGCTCGCGGGCGGCTTCGCGATCTGCGGCGCGACCACGAACGGGCTGGTCGGCACGCACTTCATCCCGGCCGCGCACGACCACGGCATGCCGGAGACCACGGCGGCGAGCCTGCTCGCGCTGGTCGGGCTGTTCGACATCGCCGGCACCATCGCGTCCGGGTGGCTCACCGACCGGGTGGACAGCCGGATCCTGCTAGGTGGGTATTACTTCCTGCGCGGCATGTCGCTGCTCGTGCTGCCGTCGCTGTTCGCGGCGTCGGCGCACCCGAGCATGGTGCTGTTCATCCTGTTCTACGGGCTGGACTGGGTGGCGACCGTGCCACCGACCGTGACGCTGTGCCGGGAGTATTTCGGGGCGTCCGGACCGGTCGTGTTCGGGTGGGTCTTCGCGTCGCACCAGTTCGGCGCGGCGATCGCGGCCACCGGCGCCGGCCTGGTCCGGGACCAGCTCGGCGCGTACACGGTGGCCTGGTATGTCGCCGGTGGCCTGGCGGTGTTCGCCAGCATCCTGAGCCTGATGCTCTTCGCCGGCGGCAAGCTCAAGCCGATCGCGCCCGGGATCGGGCTGGCGGTGCCGGCGAAGGCCTAGGCGAACGCTTCGCGCAGCGCGCTCGGCGGCAGCACCAGGTTCGCCACGCTGAGGTAGATCTTCGCCAGGTCCGGACTGCCGGGCAGGGCCGCACGAAGCCTTTTCGTGTACGGGTCCGGCACGGCGTCCGGGCCGTACCGGCGGTCGTTGCTCGACACCATCGCCCACGGCACGTCGGCGAGCTTGGCGGACTCGGCCAGGAACCCCACGTCCACCCGCTCGCGCAGCAGCAGCGCCTGCAACCCGGCCAAGGTCATGCCCTGTCCGAAGGTCGGGTTGAACGAGCAGACCGCGTCGCCGACCGCCAGGAACCCGTCCGGGAACCGGTCCATCCGGTCGAACCGCACCCGCTGCTCGCGCGGGAACCTCATCGAGGTGATCGCGCTCAGCGGCTCGGCCGTCCGCAGCAGCGGCAGCGCGACATCGGCTTCCAGCCGCTCGGCGAGCGCCACCATCTCATCGTGGTCCCTCGGCGGCGGCGACCCCGCGATGCACGAGATCGTCAGCTGGACCATCCCGTTCTCCACCCGGGCCACGTTCATCCCGTACGGCTGCTCGGGGTACGCGCCGCTCAGCGTGCCCAGCGGCGCGCCGAGGTCCTGGCCCTCCGCAGTGAAGTAGCGCGAGACGAAGGTGAGACCGATGTCCAGGTTCTCCACCTCCACCTCCGGGTAGCCGAGGTCGGCGAGCCACCGGCGCGATCGCGAGCCGCGGCCGGACGCGTCTACCACCAGGTCGGCGCCGGTCAGGTCACCCGCGTCGGTCGCTACCCCGGTGATCCGCCCGTCCGGCGCGGCGATCAGCCCGGTGACCGTGCGTGCGGTGCGGAACTCGACGCCGGGCAGCGCGGCGACCCGGGTCCGAATGTGGCGCTCCAGAAACGGGCGGGTCGCGGACAGCGCGCGGAGTCCGCTCGGCACGCGAGGCAGCGGGTGCCCGTCGGCCAGCCACTGATAGTCCTCGAGAATGTCGCCGGTCGGGGCTCCGTCCTTTTCCACCTCGCCGGTCAGACCGGGCAGTAACGTCTCCATGGCGTCCAGGCCCCGGCTCAGCAGTCCGTGGATGTGGCGGGACTGCGGCACGCCGCGGCGGCCCCGCTCGTCGTCGGCGAGATCGTCGCGTTCGAGCAGCACCACGCGGCCGAACCGGTCGCTCAGCGCGGCCGCCGCGAGCAGGCCGGCGATCGAGGCTCCGATGATGTACGCCGTACGGTTCTCCGTCATCTTTCACCTTTCGCACCGCGTGTCTCCGTCCCCGGACGAAACGGGTGAAAGATCATCGGAGTTCATCGCGGTGTTGTTTGTCGCCCTCGCCAACGACTCCGGCCGCTTTGGTGGCGACTTTGGTCGGGCAAGCAGGTCAATGTGTCGAGTGACGGATACGGTGATCCGTGGGGGCGTCCGGACGGATGTTGCGCGACCGTGATCTCATAGGTTGCAAACAGGTGCGAAGTCGGCAAACGGAGGACGAAACTGTGCCCGATGGAAATCTCGGGGATCGACTGGAGTCGCTGGCCTCCGTGCCGAACGGCAACGACACCGGAGTGCCGGAACCGTCCTTACCGGTGATCCCATTCCCGACTTTTCAGAACACGCCGACCCTGCCGCAGCAGTCACCGGGTCACGGTTTCGAGAGCGGGCGAGACAGCCGTGGCCGCTGAGAAGACCCCGCCGCCGCTGCCCCGCCGCGGACCGGCTCCGGCCGTCGATTCGATGACGAACGCCGAGCTCACCCGCTTGATCGAGGCCGAGCACCCGTACCGGGGCCGGGCCTTGTTCGAGCTCTCCGACCGCATCGCGACCGACGACGACGCCGCGACGAAGGTGGCCATGCTGAGCCGGCTCAGCTCGCTGCGCAACGCCCGGGTCTTCGACCCCGTGTCACTCGCCTGGTCGGCGATCATCGCCCTGCTGGCGGGCGGCACGGAACATGCGCGGGCCTCGGCGTACGAGGCCTTCGGCGCGCTCGACGTGTCCGAGCAGGAGAAGTTTCTGAAATATCTGGAGGTCGCTTCGATCGAGGAGGCCCACCCGCGCTACGCGTGAGCGGGCCGTCGGGCGGTCAGGCCTCGATGCGGACGCCCTTCCAGAAGGCGACCCGGTCGATGACGGCCTTGGCATCCGGCTTCGGCTCCGGGTAATACCAGACCGCGTCGCGAGTGGTGTGGCCGTTCGCGCTGAGCGTGTAATACGACGCCTTACCCTTCCACGGGCAGACGGTGTGCGTATCGGAAGGCAGCAGCACGTCCTCGCGTAACGATGACCGCGGGAAGTAATAGTTGCCCTCGAGCACCACGGTGTCGTCGCTCTCGGCGATCACTTCGTCGTTCCAGATGGCCTTCGGCATAGTACGAAAGTAGCGCGCTCCCCATCGGCCGTCCGATATGCGAGTATTAATCGCTGTTCCGGGTGAAACGTGCGGACTCGTCCCCACATTGCTGTCCTGTTGTAGGAAGATCTAGAGTCGACCGTTCAGGACCCCCGGAGAGAGCGGCCCGGTTGAGTAGCACCTTGCCGAGCACCATCGAGCAGGCACGCCACGCGCTGCTGCTGCTCGGAGCGCCCGCGCCGGCCCGGCTCGTGGTGGCGGTGCACGCCGCGCTGTTCGACGGTGACCTGGACATGTCCGGCCTGGCCGGGCTGCTGCGCGCCCGGACGCCCGGCTTCTGCGCGGCGCTGACTCCCGACCTGACCCCGGCGGCCGGCCTGATCGCCCTGGACGAATGGCCGCTCGACCGCCGGGTCGTCACCCCGGCCCGGCAGCGTGCCGACGAGCTCGGTGCCATCGTCCGGGTCGCCGAGTTCGCCGGCGTCCGTGCCTCGGCGCCTCGTTCCGCGGACAGACTGCTGCGTTCCCTGGCCCAACGCGTACCCGATGGGGTGGAATCCTTGGATCTCGCGCAAGCCGCGCGTGCCGCGCTCACCGCGCTGGAGCCGGCGCTCACCGCCGAGTCCGGGCTGCACGAGGCCGCCGTCCGGCGCGCCGAGGCGCTGCCCGCCGACCAGCAGTTGTACGGCGTACCGGCCGTTCCGCAACAGCGAGGCGGCGCGTGAACCGGATCGACCGGCTGCGCGGACCGGCACCGGCCAAGCGGCACAACGCCCGCACCATCGCCGCGCTCACCGGCAACCCCGGCTGCGACCGGCGGGCCGTGCTGGACGCGGCCGGCGTCGACAAGGTGCGGCTGTCCGAGCGGATCGGCTTTCCCGGCGACTTCGGGCAGTCCCGGTTCGCGCTGGCCCGGGGCAACGCGTTCGAGGCGATGCTCAAGGCGGACGGCGGCGCGATGCTGCGTACCCTCCTATCCGCGGAGAAAGCCGGCTACGACGACCTGGGTGCGGACGCCGACGACACGCTGACCGCGCGGCACGCCCGGACGCGGGAGCTGCTGGCCGCCGGCGACGCCGGGCTCGTCGATCATCCGCTGCTGACCCTTCCGGTGGCCGGCCAGACCGTCTACCTCGAACCGGATCTCATCGCGTTCCAGCGCTCCGGCCAGGTCCGGGTCGTCGAGATCAAGTCGTTCGCGATCATCGACGGCCAGGCGGACAGCGCGAAGGTCTCGGCGGCGGCCATCCAGGCGGCGGTCTACGTCCTGGCGCTGCGCCGCCTGCTGGATGACGAGCGGGTCAGCCACGAGGTGACGCTGGTCTGCCCGGAGAACTTCTCGCTCAACCCGGTCGCGGTGGTCATCGACGTCCGCAAGCAGCTGTCGACGCTGCGCCGCCAGCTTTCCCGGCTGGAGTCGGTGTCCGCGCTGATCGACGCGCTGCCGCCGGGCGTCTCGTTCGACGTGGCGCTCCCCGCATCGACGCTGATCTCGTCGTTGTCCGAGGTGGCGGCCCGGTACGCACCGGAGTGTCTGTCCACCTGCGAGCTGTCGATGTACTGCCGCTCCGAGGCGGCCGGCACGACCGGATCGCTGGGCCGTTCGGTGCGTGAGGCGCTGGGCGGCGTGGAGACCGTCGAGGACGTGCTCGCGCTCGCCTCCGGCACGCTGCCGCCGGCCGACGATCAGACCGAGGCCGCGGCGTTGCTCCAGGCCGCGGCTCGCTTGCGCGACGAGGCGCTTTCTTGAGTACGCTCGTCGCCCTCGCCCGGGCGCAAGCCGTCGTGTCCGGGCGTGCACAACCCATCGCGACCGTTCGCCACGTGCATGTCCACGAACGACCGTTCGTTTTTGTTCCGCTCGCGATGGCCGGCGAGGCGCACGCGCCGCTGGCCGCGATGGCCGGCACGTCGGTGCGCGACCCGCGGCTGTTCGTGGTGCGTCAGCCGCGCAACCGGGACGAGCGCTTCGGGTTCGCCGCCGACCTGGCCGAGCTGCTTCTGCCGTACCTGACGTCGTTCCAGGGTTTGACCGAGGCCGTCGCGGTGGACCGTGGCCGCGACGTGCGCCACCGGTTCACCGACGCGCCGCAGGTGTGGCTGCCGAACACCGGCGGCATCGACTTCCTCCGCCTCTTCGGCCGGTCCACCCGGTTCCGGCGCCTGGACGGCGACTACCCGGTGCCGCCGTCGGTTCCGCTGCTGGGCCAGTGGCTGACCTTTCTCGCGTCGTCGGCGGAGGTGCCCGGGTCGGCGCTGCTGCCGAACGCGGTCCAGGCGCTCGGGCTGCACTGGGCCACCGGCCAGAGTGGTGCCGAGGACGCGCACCTCGGGTCGCTGATGGCCTGGATCACCGAGGGTGCGGAGGCGGCGCGCCAGGCCGAGACCGGGCCGGTCGCGGGGCCGGCGACCGATCCGGCGTTCGACAACGGGGTCTTGGCGCCGCTGATCGCGGACGCGTCGCCCGATCTGCCGACGGTGTTGCGAGAGCTGCTGCTTCCTACCTGGAATCAGATGTGGCACGCGCTGGAGCTGCTTGCCGGGCTGCCCGAGGGGGGTCGCGTCGGCGCGCGGTGGGACGGCGACCGGGACGCGTACACGGCTTTTGTCCAGCATCTCGAGGAGGGCGGCGCCCCGCAGCCCCGCCGCGACGGTGCCGTGGCCGCGGCGGCCCGGTTGCAGCGCCTGGAGAACGCCGCGACCCGGTACGCCGTGCAGCGTGCCTTCGACGATCCGCTGGTGATGGCCGAGTACCGCCTGGCCGGCTCGGCGTTCGGCGGCGTCGTGACGCTGGCGAACCCGGACCGCGTCGACGACACGGGGAAGCGACCGGTGCTGCGCCCGCGCATCATGGTCGCGACGTCGGAGCCGGTACGGGTGGAGGTCGGCGCCGCGTTGACGTCGCCGGCGCGGCCGTCCCAGAAGGCCCGGGTGATCTCGTTGACGCCCACCCCGACGGGGACCGATGTGCTGCTGGAGTTGTCCGGCGGGATGGGTCGCAAGCTGGTGGCCGACCCGGGCAGCGTGCCGGCGGTGGGTGAGCGGTTGCTGCTGACGACGCTGAGCGAGGCGTATCGGCCGGGCAGCGCGTTTCCCGACCCGTCCGACACGCCATGGACGCACGGCGGCCCACCTGGGTCGCACGACGAGTCAGCCCAGCCCGCGTAGGTGCGCGCGGCCTGCGGAGGCGGGCCAGCCCGGTCCGGCGTGAGGAGCTGTTGTTGCAGCTGGCGGTGCTGCGGTGACGGGACTTTTGGAAAATCCCGTATCAAATGGATTTTCTGGTCAGCGCAGGCAGACGGCCAGCAGGGCGATGTCGTCGGTGCGGCGGGAGGTCGAGTCGATCAGGCGGGAGCAGAGTTCCTCGGGTGGGAGGGCGGCGTTGCCCTGCAGGACGCCGCGGATGCGGGCGATGCCCTCGTCGATGAGGCGCGCGGGGTGTTCGACCAGGCCGTCGGTGTAGAGCAGCAGCGTCGAGCCCGGTGGGACGTCGCGGTGGTGGGTCGTGCGGGCCTCGCGGGGGAGCAGGCCCAGCAGCGGCTCGGGCGGCGCCCACCAGACGTCGATGGTGCCGTCGGGGGTGAGCAGGATCGGCGGTGGGTGGCCGGCGTTGGCGAAGGCGACGTGATAGTGGCCGGCCTCGCGCCGGACGCGGGCCAGGACGGCGGTCGCGGCGGCCGGAACGCCGAGGCCGTGCAACGCGCGGTCGAGCTGGGCGAGCAGCGGGCCCGGGTCGTCCTGGCGGCCGTACGCGTCGCCGCGCACCAGATTGCGCACCTGGCCCATCGTCGCGGCGGCCTCGATGTCGTGCCCGGACACGTCGCCGACCGCGAGCATGACGCTGTCGTCGGGCTGGGCGAACGCGTCGTACCAGTCGCCGCCCACCTCCGCGTTGGCGCCCTGCGCGGGGAGGTAGCGCGCGTACATGTCGATGCCCGGAATGTGCGGCAAGTCGGGCAGCATGCTTTGTTGGAGGACTTCGGCGACATGGCGCTGGTTGCGGTACAGGCGGCTGTTGTCCACGGCCAGGCCCGCCCGGCGGCCGATCTCCGTGGCGGTCTGCTCCTCGGCCTCCCCGAACGGCGGCTTGCCCGGGGCGTTGACCAGCAGCAACGCGCCCAGGATGCGCCGCGTGACCGGGGCGGTGATCGGCGCGATCAAGAAGGATCCGAAGCCCAGCCGCTCGGCCGTCGACGCCAGTTCGGCGGTGACCAGGTTGTCGCGCAGCAGGCTCGGGTCGACGGCGTCGCGGCGGATCAGGCCGCCGGTGCGCTGCACCTTGAGGATCAACGCCTTCAGGTCGGGCTCGGCGGACACGGCCAGCTCGGCGAGCCTCGCCGCGTCTTGCGCGTACGCCGGTGCGCTGTGCGCGGCCGACACATGACGCACCCGGCCGTTCGCCTCGGCGAGCGCGACCAGGCACCAATCCGCGAGCCGGCCCGCGACCAGCTGGCCGAGCCGTCCGAGCGACTCGTCCAGGGCCATCGGGGCGGACAGCGTCTCGGTCAGCTCGCCCAGCAGGCTGATCTGGTCGTGGGCGGACTCGGCATGCCGGCGGGCCTCCTCGGCGATCTCGCGTTCGATGCGCAGCCGCAGCTCCGACGAACACACCTCGGCGAGCTGGTCGAGCAGCGCGATCTCGCTCGGGGTCCAGACCCTTGGTTCCTGGTCCATCGCCGCGATCGTGCCGAGGATCAGGCCGTCGGAGTCGGTGAGCGGCACGCCGGCGAACGCGATGGCGCCCAGGTCCCGGATGGACTGGTTGTCCCGCATATACGGAACCTCCCGAACGTCCGGGATGATGAGCGCCGCCCCTTCCTCGAGGACGTGCCGGCTGAGCGAGAGGCTCAGCGGCATCTCCCGGCTCGCGGCGAGGTCCTCCGGAAGGCCCACCTGCCCGGGGAAGAACTGCCGATCCGCGGTGATCACGGTGACGGCCGCGACCGGCACGTCGACGAGCCGCTCCACCATGTCGGCGATGCGGTCGAAGGCGGGATCAGGGCGTGGTCCGACGCCGAGTCGCGACACGGACCGTAGCCGTGCCGGATCGGTGAGGACGCCCAATGGCGCCTCTTCGGCCAAGTCTCCCCGCAGCAACGTCGCCCCCCGGCTGGTCCGGCGCCTGACAGGGTACCGGCCTTGTCACCGATCGCCCGAGTGCTGCAAGTGTCCTCCCTTCTTTGGTTGATCTACAGTCGACGACCGGCCATTGTTTGCCCCTTCGTGCTTGCGTTCTGGGGTTGTGCGGTCGCTTTGTGTTATCGGTCACGCTGCTCAGTCAGTGGTCGCTGAGCTGGGTGATCGCTGCGACGCGGGTCACGTCTCGGGTCAGGCGGCGCCTGGCGACGGGTCGCCGGCGGCCGTCACGCGCGCATAGGCGGCCACCGGCGCCCACCGCTTCGTCCACTCCTCCCGCTGGGTCTCGAAGGCGGCGTCGTCCAGCCCGTACGTCGACACGGTGATCTCGACGTGCGCGGCCTCGTGCTCGTCGAGCGGCACCCGGCCGGCCGCGACGACCAGGTGCCCGTCGCCGGTCACCGCCCAGGCCACGCGGGCGCCGTCGCGCTGCCACTCGGCGTCCACCAGCGCCAGCGCCTGCCGGCCGGTGGTCTGGCCGGTCAGGTAGAGCGTCCGCCGCCGCCCCTGCGGCCGCCGGCTCAGCAGGAACCGCAACTGGATCAGGAACGCACGCCACCCCTCCTCGATCGCGTCGTAGTCGTCCGGTCCGGCCTCCCCGAACCCCTCGCGGGCCACCCGCACCCGCGCACTATCGTCATCCCCGTCGACCTGGAGGAATGAGCCGTCGGCCCAGCCCATCCGCTCGGGCGCCCAGAGCGTCGCCTCGCTCACGAAGATCTGCTGGATCTCCGCGTCGAGGCCGTCGTAGTCCCAGCCGAACCACTGGTGCAGCACGGCCGGCTGCGTGACGGACTCCCAGACCTCGTCCCGCCCGGCGTCCACGGAGACTTCCACTTCGTACGGCTTCAGTCCGCGTTGATCGGTCATCCACCCATCTTTGGGGCAATGAGCAAATCACGCCACGCGGCGGCCCGCCTCCGCATTGATCGGCTGCCGCTGCCCGGCGCTCATCCCGGACCGGATCGTGCGGCGCGTCTCGACCCGGCCGAGACCCGCGAACCGCGCCGCCGCGTCCAGCTCGCGGACGACCGCCCCGGTATCGAGCATGCCGGCGCCGACGAGCCGGCCCAGCGCGAACGCCGCCCTGTTCAGCGTGTCGTTGCGGCTGCCCACCGGGGCCCGGGCCACACGGTCGGCCGCCGCGGTGAGCGCGGCCGTCGCATAGCGGTCCGGATGCGCGATCGCCCGATGCACGACGGGCGCCGGCGCCGGGCCCTCGATCAGCGAAAGCAGCGCGGGCGTCGCGGCCGGGAGGTCGTCACCCGGACGGCGGACCCAGCGATAGTCTCCGCCGCTGGCGTGGCGCGAGGGCGGGGCGACCACGTAACCGCCGGCGCCACGCCAATCCAGCCCGGGGAGCAGGCGCACGCGATTGCCGAAGCCGGTCGGGCGGAACCACAGATGCCAGCCGCCGCTGCCGGTGCGGACCCGGGGGCCCGGCGGGAACTCGCCGCCGAGCAGGTGGCTCAGCCCGTGCCAGCCCTCGGGTGAGTCGATGTCGGCCACATCCATCGTGATGCCGGTGCGCAGCCCGACATTCGCGTCGGGCCACTGACCCCACCACATCTCGATCACGCGCGGGTCGGTCGTGGCCTCGGTCAGGCCATGTCGCAGTCTCGGGTGCTTGCCGGAACGCTCGCATCGGGCTCCTCTGTCGCAGGAACAAACGCCGCGCGGGTCAGGCGTGTGCACCGGCAGGACGGGGATCCCGTGCCGGGCGTATGCCAACGCGGCTGTCAGCAACATTAGAACAAGCGTACGACAGTTTTCCGGAGCGCAGGCCGTGCAGCACATGGGCGATATGGTGCGAAGTGCCCCACGAGATCCAACTCGCCGAACTGCCCGCCCCCGGGGCCGTCCGGGAGCGCCGCGCGATCTCCGCGTCACCCCAGGAGAAGCGGGCCCCGGGCCAATGCTCCGAGGTCACCAGCGTGCGGCACAGGTCGTGACACCGATCGTCGCTGCGCCCGCCCCGCCGCGCCCATCGGTAGATCCACCATTGGTCCTCCGCCGTGTACCGCAGCGTGGGCAGTTGCCGATGCCGCCGCACATCGTGCCGCCGGACCGGTGAGGTGACGCCGTAGTCCGCATAGCCCAGTCCCGGATCGCCGAGGCGCATCCACACGCGAGCATCGAGCCGTCCGACGGCCACCGGTTGATCGGTGGGCAGGTCGTCCAGATTGGGCGGCATCGCTCCGGAGGCGACGCTCACCGAGCGCCACGGCATCCCGCGGGCCCAGCGCAGCACGCGCCGGCAGCGCTCCTCGACCAGCGACGCGTGCGTCACGCAGGCCGTCTCGGCCAGGTCGATCAGCAGATCGACGGCGTCGGGATCCGGCCCGGCGCCGACCAGCACGTGCTCGGCGACGGCGTCGGCGGTGGCCGGGCTTCCGGCGTCGATGTGCGGCCGGAGCCGCAGCACGGCACGACGCAGGTGCATCCGTGCGGCGACGCCGTGGGCGGCCAGGCGACGACTGCTTTCGTACGCCCGTAGCACCGGCAACATGGCCACACCCAGCCCGGCCAGTTCCTCGGCGAGCCGCAGCGGCGGCGCCACGAACCGGTCGCCCCGATCCGGGATCCCGCCGAAGTCGACGGCGATCGCCCCGGTCCGCGGCGGTAACTGCCGGATCAGCGGCACGATGTCGGTGCCCGGCTCGAGTTCGAGGATCGGCATGACGCGGGTGGCATCGTCAGCCGAGAGGTGCGCGAGAGCCGCCAGTTCGCCGCGGCGCGGCCGCAAGATCGGCCGATAGACGCCGTCCTGCATGGAGCCCGCCGTCGTGAAGACCGCCATTCACTTAAAGTGGCGGCTCCTGTCGGATACGCGACATCGTGTGGTGCAAATGCGCCAACATGGACTGATTGGCTTCCCAGCCGTCCGGAAACTTGACCGGCACGTTGAGGTGCACCGGCTCGGTCGAGGGGTGGGCGTCCAGCAGCTCGGCTATCCCGGCGCGGGCGACCACCACGCAGGCGTGCCGATGCCGCGAGGTCAGCACGCACAACCGGCCCGACTCCAGGTGGAACGCGGTGGCGTCGCGGCGCCCGGACAACGGATGCAGCACCACGGTCAGGTCGTACTCGCGGCCCTGGAGCCGGTTCGCGGTGTCGACGGTGACCCCGGCCGCCTCCGGCGGGAGCAGCGAGCGGATCACCGCCACCTGGTCGCGGTGCGCGGCCCCGATCGCGATCCGGTCCGGCGTGAGGGACCCGCCGCCGGACTCCGACGTGGTGCCGGCCTCCCGGCCGAGCGCGCGTGCGGCCAGCTCAGCACACGCGGCGGCGGCCTCCGCGTCGGTGCGGATCGTGAACCGGGCCGGCAACTCGTGCAGCCCCCAGCCGCTCGCCGCCGCCTCGTCGAGCACGTCGTCGAGCGGGCCGGACGCGGGCTTGGCGAAGTGCAGCGTGCGGTCGCCGGGCCCGGTCCCGGACCGGAAGCCGGTGAACGGATAGAAGGCCTCGGCCACCACCGGCGCCGCCGATTGCGGAAGCCGCCAGGACACCGGGAGCCGGTGCACGGGCAGGTCCGGGTTGTGGCGCAGCAGCACGGCGACGGCGCTCTGCATCGGGTCCCAGGACAGGCCGACCCAGCGGTCCACCTCGACGGTCGAGAACGGATCGAGCTGGCCCGGATCGCCGACGAACAACGCCCGCTGGAACCGGGGCGCGACGCGTAGCAGGGCATCCGAGCGCATCTGGTACGCCTCGTCGACGATCGCCCACGGCCAGGACCCGTCGGTCACGGTGGCCCACTTGGCGGCGGTGGCGATGGTGACGGCCGGCGCCCCGAGATCGGTGACCTTGGCACCGACCCGGCAACTCGGATGGGCGCGCACCCGCTCGGACGGTTCGTAGTCGACCGCGGAGAGCCGGCCCACCCCGACCCGCGGCGAGCGCGTGCCGAGGCGTTCGATCAGGTCGTCGACCTGCTCGTTGGTCTGCGCCACGATCATCAGCGGCTCGCCGGACGCGGCGAGAACGCCGGCCGCGCGCACCACGAGCGTCGACTTGCCCGCGCCGGGCGGCGAGTCGACCACGACCCCCCGATGGTCACCCTCGCGCAGGTCACGCAGCACGGCGTCGATCACCCGGGCGGCCTCGACGGCCGGCGTCGTCATCGCTCGCCCAGGTAGACGCGGGGGACGCTGGCGCCGATGCGGGTGACGATCTCGTACGGAATCGTGTCGGCGGCGCGCGCCCAGTCCTCCGCGGTGGGCTCGCCCTGGTCGCCGGGGCCGAAGATCAGCACCTCGTCGCCGGCCTGCGCCTGATCGCCGTGCAGGTCGATGATGAACTGGTCCATCGCGACCCGGCCGGCGACCGTCCGCCGCTTGCCGGCCGCCCAGACCGGGCCACGGTTGCTCGCGTGCAGCGGGATGCCGTCCGCGTAGCCGACCGGGACCAGGCCCAGCGTCGTCTCGTGGGCGGTGCGATATTTCAGGCCGTAGCTGACGCCCTGGCCGGCCGGCACCCGCTTCACTGACGAGAAGCGGCTGGCCAGCGTCATCACCGGGCGCAGACCCTCGGCCACGTTGGGCGCGGAGGGCAGGCCGTAGGTGGACAGGCCCGTCCGGACCAGATCGAAACGCGTGTCGGGCAGCAGCGCGGTCGCGGCGGAATTGGCCATGTGGCGCACCTCGGGGCGCACCCCGGCCTGCTCGGCGAGCCGCAGCGCGTCGGTGAACGCCTTGACCTGCTCGGCCACCGACGCGTGCCAGGGCGACTCGGCCATGGCCAGATGTGACCAGAGGCCGACGACGTTGACGCTCTCGTCGGCCTGCGCCTTGACCGCGGCGTCGACCAGGTCGGGCCACTCGCGGATCGGGCAGCCGTTGCGGCCGAGGCCACTGTCGATCTTCAGATGGATGCGCGCGGTGCGGCCGGTCTTGCGCGCGGCGGCCACGACCTCGGCCAGATCCCACTGGCCGCTGATCGAGACGTCGAGATCCGCCCGGATCGCCTCGGCGAACGGCCCGCCGGGCGTCCACAGCCAGGTCAGAATGCGCCCGTCGACGCCGGCCGCGCGCAGTGCCAGCGCCTCCTCGGGCAGCGCGGTGGCCAGCCAGGGGGCGCCCGCCGCACGCGCCGCGCGGGCCACCGGGACGAGGCCGTGCCCGTACGCGTTCGCCTTGACCACGACCATCAGATCGGCCTCGCCCGCACGGCTGACCAGCGCTTTCACGTTGCCGCGCAGCGCGTCGAGGTCGATCCGCGCCTCCACCCGGGCCAATGCCCACTCCAACGCCACCCTCGGCCCCTTTCGTTTGCGACCTGCCGATCGTAGGGCCGGCGGGCACCGAGCCTCGAAGTTATCCACAGGCACTGCCGATGGATCACCGCCGGGCATACGGTGAGTCCCGCATTCGTCACCGACGGTCCGGCTCCCGGGCCGATCGTTCGCGATGCGAGTGGTTGACGCGTCCGCGATTGGCGGTGGTTGAAAATTGGAGGAAATTGCCGCGCTTTTGTACGCCCGCGCGCCGCCGCGTCCGATGTCGTGGCGGGCAGCGGATTGTTGCTTTTAGTGAATCCAGAAAAGCTATTGGCGCCGCCATTAATCGGTGACCGTCCCGCATATTGCGCTTCGAGGCATTTGCGCAGGCCAGCCGCGTCCCGTGCGGGGTAATGGATGCCGGGCGGACGGCGATCAGTGGGGTGCGCGGTGCGGCGTACCGAGGTCGGCCGCGGTCCTCGGCCGCCGTCGGGGGAGGGCCACGATCGGGTGAGCGTGCGAAAACTGAACAGTATCGATGGACTCGGGCGTGGCGGTTCGGGGTGCGCGGCTTGGATGAGCGGGCCGCGCGACTCATCCGTTCGGCGGTTGACGTCGACTGTGGACATTCCACCAAGTGGACAGCGGTAGGGGCCAAAACCGGCTTATCGCTCAGAACGGTACCGGCGGGGCCGAGATTCGGGCTACTGACGGAAATCTGACAGCTGACTAGTCAAGCAACCGCTGGTGACCTTCGCGCGAAGGTGCCGGTCGGCTTCGGAACTTTCGGCGAGCCGGTGGCGTGCCGGGGCTGCGGGGACGCGTACGGGAAATGGCTGTGCTGGAGATCGACGAGCGACGTGGCTGCTGGTGAGGGCTATGTGGATCCTTCGCGGGGGGTGATGTTCGCGCGATGGTCATCGGATTGAAATATCTGAGTGATGCACTTGACGCACGGCGCGAATAGCAAGGGCGGCATGCAACTTGCACGCGCGGTTCGCCGTGCAAGTTGCATGTTTGCGCCGCTGCTCGCGCCGCTGCTCCGTCGCTGTGGCAATTGATTTGATCGTCGGCTGGATTTCATTCACGGACGTTTCTGCGATGTGGGAAGTCCGGTCTTCCAGTCGATCACCGGAAGTGGAACTCTTCTAGCCAGCAGTAACGCCAGCGACACGGACGGTGGTGGTAACGAATGCGCCCAGACGTTCTGGTCGGTCCTAGCGAGTGGGTAATCGAGCAGTTCGGCGACAGGGTCGCCGGCGAGCTGTGGACCCGGGTTCCGGAGGCGTTGAGCACCGCGATCGACCGGGAGATCCACACCCATCCCGCCATGACCCAGACCATGGAACGAGTACTCGCGAATCCGCGATGGCCGCTTCCCTACGAGGAGCTCGTACTGTTCCTCGGCACGCTGCCCGGTGCCGAGATCATCAGTGTTCCCCGGTCCGTTTACCAGCTCGTCGTCATCAACGGGCACGTCGTCGTGCCGTGGTGCTACGGCCAGTCCGCCCGCTATTCCATGCGGGACGCCCCGGTCGGCCGCTCGTTCGGCCGGCTCGCGCGAGAGTTGTTGCGCCGCTTCGGACCGCCTTGGCGGAGGTCGCAAGCCGAGATGCCGCTCCCGCTCGACGCCGTCGACGAGCGTGAGGTCGCCAAGATCTGTGCGGCCATCGCGACCATCGACCCGAAGCCCGAGGTCGTGATCGCCGGGTGGGCCGGTGCACCGCATCTCGGCCTGCTGCGGGCCTGCCTCGGTGAGGTCAAGTCCACCGACAACGGCACGCTCAACTGGAGCCACATGGACGATCTGCCGCTGCCGCCTCCGGTCATCCCTCGGCCCCGGCGCATGCAGTTCGACTGATCACGAGGACCCCGGCCCCGAGCGGCCGGGGTCCTCCGCGCCGGCGGCGGTTTAGCCTGCGTGCGGGTGGGAAACGGCATCCCATGGAACGTGGCAGCAGTAAGCACTCGCCCCGCGTCGACGATGAGATGAGCCAGGAGATCCGCGGCACGGTCCAAGGCGTCAACGACGGACGTGCCGAGGAATGGCGCCAGGCCGAACCGCCGGGCGAGGACCAACCGGACGCGGCGGAGATCCTCGACGACTCCGAGGGGGAGGCGTTCAGCAGGTTCGGCCGCTACATCGGTCTCGCCGCGCTGCCCGGCCGCAAGGACGGGCTCAAGCGCAGCGCCGAGAACCTCGACGCACCCGACGACGTGCTCGCGGCCCTTGACCGGCTGCCGGGCGACGTCGAATACCCGAACGTCCACGAGATCTGGGAGGCCGTCGGCCGCCACACGGGCTGAGCGGCCGCGCGCTCAGCCGGATCCGGGGTTTCCGGCTGGCATTCATGGCTGCAGCTGCGTTGTGGCGAACACTTCGTGGCGGGCCCGCATGTCGGCGTACGCGGCCAGGACCAGCGGGGCGATCACCACGCCGGACAACACCGAAACGGCCGTCGAGACGATGGCCGCGAAGATGCCGGCGCCGGTGCTGACGTCGTCGCCGCCGGCGAAATAGCCGCCGCCGATGAGCGAGGTCAGCGCATTCTCCACCAGGCCGAACACCACGCTCACCGCGAAGATCGTGGCGATCCGGCCCAGCGCCGGGCCGGTCTGCGCGTGCACGAGCCGGAAGCAGCGGGCGATCGCGTTGGTGCGCTCCAGGAGCACGACCGCGGGCAGGATCATGAAGACCAGCGAGACGTAGATGCCCGGCAGGACACAGAGCGCGATGCCCACCAGGATCATCAGCCCGCCCAGGATGCCCCAGCCGAGCATGGCCGCGGCCCGGCTCAGACCGGCCCGCAGCGCCCATCCGACCGACATCTGATGGCCGGTCACGTGCTGCACCAGCACGTGCAGCGTGGCCAGCGTGGTGACCAGCCCGAGCAGGAACGTCACCGCGATGACCGGCAGCCCGACCAGGATGAACGCCGTGAGATCGCCATCGGAGCCGGTGTCCTCCGCCTGGCCGGCCAGGTTGGACACGATGGTGATGATCAGCAGCGGGATCGCCCACAGCAACTGGATCATGACCAGTGGCCGCCAGGTCGCCGAGAGCAGCCGCATCGACCGGTTCCACCAGCCGTTGAAGTCCGCGCTGACGAGCGGGTCGTCGGGCGCGGGGAACGGCGTCTGAGGTTGACCGTAAGGGCCGTACGGAATGTCGCTCAACGCCGCTCCCAAGATATCGACGCAGATTAGTAGCCATCACCTTACCGTGATGCGACAACCCCGGAGAGTCTTCGAGCGTGGTCCGCCTAAACTACGGAGGATGTCCGAGGAGTCGCCCACGACGATCCGCGACAGGGCGGTCGCCGTCGCCGACTACCTCCTTGCCGTGCGCGCGCAGATGGAGCGTCCGGCCCGCGTGATCCCGGCCGACGCCCACCTTCTCGACGCGCTGCCCGACCATCCGGCCTGCGAGCTGGGCCCGGCCGCCGACGGCACGTCCTGGCTGCGCGTGGGTCTGCCCGACCTGCCGCCGCCGCCACCGGTCCCACCCGCGCTCCGCAGCCGCCTGCGCGGGGACGCGGGCAATATGGACGCCGACAATCCTGAAGACCCCGAATTTCAGAGCTGGCGCGACCAGATCTGGCGCCCCTGGGCGTACCAGACGGGCGAGGCCGAGAAAACCCGCCTCCTGCACCGCCGCCTCTTCGACCTCATGCACCAGCTCGACATGACCGCCGCCACCACCGAGCTGGTCTGGGGCCACGGCCTGCTGGACACCGTGGTCAACGGCGAGCGCGTGCACTATCCCCTGGTCGCGACCCCGATGCTGATCGAGTACGACCCCGACCGCTCGTTGATCTCGGTCTCCCCGGCGGGCCCGAGCCGGCTCCAGACCGACGCGCTCACCGGCCTCGACGAGCGCTACCTCCGCCAGCTCCTGGCCCTGGCCGGCCCGGCCGGCACCATCGAGACCGACCTCTGGGACGCCGAGCAGCGCCACGACCTGTTCACCCGGGCCGAGAAGCGGCTCGGCCTCGACGGCGGCGTGCGTAGGGACGCCGCCGTCCTGTTCGCCCGGCCGAAACAGCGGCTGCTGCGCGGCTTCCTGGAAAACCTGCGGGACCGCCTGCTCAACGGTGACACCGCGAGCATCGGCGCGCTGGCCGCGATCGTCGCCCACGAGCCCAGCCGGCTGCGCATGCCCGACGACCACCCGAAGGAGTGGGCGCGGGTCGGCGAGCGCCTGCTCATGCCGCTGCCCACCAACGAGGCCCAGGAGTCGATCGCGCGTCGCCTGGCGCACCATCGCAACGTCGCGGTCCAGGGTCCGCCCGGCACCGGCAAGACGCACACGATCCGCAACCTGATCAGCCACCTCATGGCGAACGGCAAGCGGGTCCTGGTGGTCGCCCAGAAGGAGGACCCGCTGCGGGTGCTCCGCGACGGCCTGCCCGAGGAGATCCGCTCGCTCTGCCTGGCCGTGCTCGGCCGCACCACCGATCAGCTCGTGCAGCTCCAGCTCGCCGCCCGTGAGCTGGCCGACCGCGCGGCGACCCTGGACAAGGAGGCGGAGGCCCGACGGGTCGAGCGGCTCACCCGCACGCTGGAGGACGCCGAACGCGAGCTGGCCCGGGCGTTGAGCGGCCTGCGCGCGGTCGCCGAGAACGAGGCGGTGACGTACCCGATCGACGGCGTTCCGCAGACGCCCGTCGAGGTGGGTGCCTGGCTGCGCGAGCACGCCACCACGCGAGCCGGCATCCCGGACCCGGTGGTGGGGCCGCCGCCGTTGTCCTCCGACGAGTTCGGCACGCTGCTGCGCCTCGCCGCCGAGCTGTCCCCGCACGATCGTCAGGCGGCGCCGAAGCCGCTGCCGGAGACCGCCGATCTTCCCGACGCGTCCGCCGTGCGGGACCGGCGAGCCGAGCGCGACGCACTCTCGGCGCAGGTGTCGCGCTTGGCCGATCAAGGGCTCGACCTTCCCCGCGTACGCCTGGAGGACCTCACCGCCCTGCGCGACGATCTCCGGGAGGCGCTCGCCTGGCTGCGCCGCCGCGAGGGTGGCTGGACGGATCGCCTCGGCCGGCTGCTCAACGACCCGCACTGGCGTCAGGTGTGGACCGATCACGTGACCGCGACCGAGGCGCTGCTGGCCGAGCTGGCGACCCAGACCCGCACGCTCGCCGGGCACCGCGTCGAGATTCCCGAGGCGTACGCGTCGGAACCGAAACGCCTGCTGGCCCAGCTCGCCGAGATCAGGCAGCGGTTCGCGTCCGGCCGTGGCCTGAGCCGACTGCTGCAGGCGCAGCTCTATCGCCTGGCCGACGACGTGCGGGTGGACGACGAGCCGTTGCGCACGGTCGAGGACGTCGACGTCGCGCAGGCGTGGGTCAACCGGCAGCGGACCAGGCGCCGGCTCGGCGACCACTGGTCGGAGTGGATCGACCGGCTGGCGATTCCGGCCCCGGCCGGCGATCCCGAGCTCTGGGCGGGCACGCTGCTGGCCGACGCGGGTCAATCGTTGGATTGGGACGTACGCCATTGGCCCGCCCTCGCCGCGCGCCTGGCGGCCGTGGTCCCGCAGCACGATCTCGACCTGGACCCGCCGTCGCTGGCCCGGGTGGCCGACCTGCTCGACGAGGCGCCCGCCGTGCCGGCCCTCGACGCGCTCGTCGACGAGGACGCCGACGTGGCCGCCCGGCTCGCGCCCTGGCCGCATCTCGCCGCGGCCTGGCCGAGCCTGGACGGCTGGGACGAGGCGATCGCCGAGGTCCGCCGGCTCACCGGGCTGCGCGGCGATGTCGCGCGCTTCGCCGAGCTGCGGGACCGGCTCGCGGCCGCCGCGCCCGAGTGGGCCGGCCTGATCGACGCCGGGCGGGTGCCGCCGGTCTCCGGCCGGGCCTGCCTGGACGCGTGGGGCTGGCGGCACGCGCAGACCTGGTTCGACGAGGTGATCGGCACCGTCGACCCGGCGGTGCTGGCCAAGCGGGTGGAGAACGCCCGCGAGAAGATCCGGCGCCGCACCGCCGAGCTCGTGGTCGCCTCGGCGTGGCTGGAGGTCTCGCGCAGCCTGGACGACCGGCGGCGGGCCGCTCTGGCCGACTGGACCACGGCCCTTCGCAAGATCGGCAAGGGCACCGGCCGGACCGCGGCGGCATGGCAGGCACACGCGCAGCGGGCCATGGAATCGGCGGTGGCGGCGGTCCCGGTCTGGGTCATGTCGGTGGACCGGGCGATCGAGCAGTTCGCCGGCGGCGCCCACTTCGACGTGGTGATCGTCGACGAGGCGTCGCAGGCCGACCTGTTCGCGCTGCCGGTGCTCTCGCTCGCGGACCGGGCCGTGGTGGTCGGCGACGATCAGCAGATCGGGCCGCAGCTCGGCTTCGTCGGCACGGTGTCCGCGCTGATCCGCAGCCATCTCGGGGACGTGCCGTCGGCCGAGCATTTCGACCCGGAGTCCTCGCTGTACGACCACGCGGTGCGGCGGTCGCCGGAGCGGATCCTGCTGACCGAGCATTTCCGGTGCGTTCCGCAGATCATCGAGTTCTCGTCGCGGCATTACTACGACGGCAAGATCATGCCGTTGCGCGCCGACCGGCCGAGCCTGGCGCCTTTGCGGACGGTGTTCCTGCCCGAAGGCGTACGGCAGCAATTGTCTGGTTTTGGCGATGTGAACGTGGCCGAGGCGGAGGCGCTGACGCGACAGGTCGCCGAAATCGTGAAAAATCCGGAATATGGCGGCAAGACGCTGGGCGTGATCTCGCTGCTCAGCACCAGTGGCCAGGCCGGGTACCTGCTGCACCTGCTGCGCGAGACGATCGGCGAGGACGAGATCCAGGCACGCCGGATGCGGGTCGGCGACGCGTACACGTTCCAGGGCGACGAACGCAACGTCGTGCTGGTGTCGATGGTCGTCTCGGACAACGATCCGCGGGTCGCCGCGTTCACCAAGCGCGAATACCACCGGCGGATCAATGTGGCCGCCTCCCGCGCCCGCGACCAGCTGTGGATCTTCCATTCGGTACGCCCCGGGTCCCTGCTCGCCGACGACGCCCGCGCCCTGCTGCTGACCTACGCGGCGAACGTCTTCGACGTGGCGGTGCCGGCTCAGCTTGACTTGTGCGAGAGCGACTTCGAGCGCGACGTCTTCAAGCGCCTAACCGCGCGCGGCTTCCGCCCGATCCCGCAGTTCCGGATCGGCGCGTACCGCATCGACTTCGTGCTGAACGCCCCGGACGGCCGGCGTCTCGCGATCGAGTGCGACGGCGACGCCTACCACGGCCCGGAGCAGTGGGAGAGCGACATGCGCCGGCAGTCGGTGCTGGAACGCGTCGGCAACTGCGTCTTCGTGCGCATCCGGGGCAGCATCTTCGCCCGCTCGCCGGAGGCCGCCATGCACCCGGTCTGGCAGCGCATCGACGAGCTCGGCATCGTCCCGGCCGGCCGGGACGAACTATCCCGGCTCCTGCGCCCGGTCCTCGACTAGGTGCTCGATGCGGGCCTGCACCCGGCAGTAATTCGCGAGCAGCCCGACCAGCGCCGGGCCGTCGATCAGCTCCAGCGGGCGACCGGCCACCGCCTCGTACGCCTCCGGGTCGATGCCGTTGAGCGAGACCAGGATGCCCTTCGTCGCACCGGTCGCCTCGACGGCCCCGGCCAGAGCGTGCACCTTCCCCGCGCCCGCCGAGTGCTCCCGGGTCGCGTAGACGATCACCGTGCCGCCGAAGATCGGTCGCGGGTCGGTCGCGCGCCAGCGCAGGCCCGAATCGGTGGTGGCCGCCCCGTTCATCTCCAGGCCCATCACCCCGAACAGGTCGGTGAGCTGCTGCTCCCATGCCTGGTCGGTCAGCGTGAGCAGGTTGGGCCGCTCGTCGATCTCGGCGAGCACGTTGAACTCCTCGGTGAAGTCGCGGTCCGCGTCCCGGTCGAAATCGATCTTCGTGGTGACGCCGGCCAGCTCGTCCGGGGCCGTGGACAGGGCGCCCTGCAGATGCTTGACGCAGGCGACCGCGTCGACGCGGCGCAGCTTGATCGCGGCGAACGTGTCCCGGCTCGTCTTCACCGAGACCAGGCAGGGCCGGACGAACTCGCCGGTACGCCGATCGATCGTGTCGACGATGCCGTTGAACGACACCTGCCCGACCAGCGCGCCCCGGTCCGCCTCGATGACCTCGTGAATCGTGCGCAGCGAGACCTTCGCGATGATGTCGACGTACCGCTGGCGGATCTCGAACTCGTCGCGCGGGATCGCGGTCAGATCATCACGTACCAGGTCGAACCGGTACTCCTTGACGATCGGGATGACCTCGATCGGCGGCAGGTGATACTCGATCAGCAGGTGCTTCTGCTTCGGCAGGTACGCCAGGCGGAAGTGCTGCGGGAAGTCGTCCGGATACACCGAGTTACCGAGAACCATGGCGAAATACTCCACCACCGAGGACGGGTCGGCGGCGGCCACCGCGGCCGCGAAGCGATCAACCTCGGCGTTGTAGGCGGTGCGCTGCGCCTCGTACTTGCCGACCTTTTCCTCGTACGCCCTCCGGAGCCGGGCGAGCTGCCGTTTGCGCCGCTCTTCCGCCTCCGCCCAGCGGCCACGCGCGTCGTCGTAGGCCTTGCGCGCGTTGTTCGTCTGATGCTGGTGCAGCCGGTCGCCGCCGATGATCTTTCCCACACCGCGCGGCTGCGGCGGCACGTAACTGGTCCAGCTCGGTTCCGGCAACGGCCGCCCGAGGGGTCCCGGGTCGAACGGCGGCACCGTCAGCGGCTTCTTGAACTGCTGAAGATCGATGTGATCGTCCACGTCGAGGGTGGAGAGCAGCAGCGCGTCCAGGGCGCTGAGCCGGGCCCGCACCTCGGCGTTGGCCGCGGCAGCGTCCGCCGAGCGGGCCTCCGTGTACAGCCGCTGGCGCTCCCGCTGGCGTTCCATGTCGGACGCCGCCTGCTGGGCCGCCGCGATGGCCAGGTCGGCGTTGCGCCGGATCCGCTCACGCTGCTGCGTGGCGGCGGTTTGCGCCTGGTGCTCCGCGGCCGCCTGCGTGGCGGCTACGCGTTGCATGTCCCGAATGATCCCCATGCCGAGTCCTCGCTCACCGAGTGGTCCAAACGCCACCATATCCATCGGTTCGCGATCGAGTTCTTGTCGTCGCCGAACGTGAATGGCCTACGCATCAGGGGGTAGGAGTCGCAGAAGGTTCCACAATCAGCACGGGCAGTAACTGTCCGTCATGGAGATGACGATATTCCACGTCCAAAACTACGCAGCGCAGTGGTCATCCGATCGGTTAATTCCCTACTCTGATCGGGCGAGGACCTGCACTTGAGGATTTTGTTGGGGAAGCGCTCAAAACATTGATGCGCGCGTCCACTGTTATATCGGGCCCGTGACGGGTCGTAATAGTCGAGGGGTTTCAACACGGTCCGGGGGGAGGTGGCGGACGCATGGCGGCACCCGAGGAGCGCCCGCGGCTTCAGCCTGCCCTCCCGGAGCCACGGCAACCGGCCGAGGACCGGGGCCCGGCGTGGTTCTCGTACACCGCGGCCGGCGATCAGATCGTCTGGTCCGGCGCGCTGCGCGCGATGATCGGCGAGCCGCCGCACCAGGACGAGGTCAGCCGCAAGGTCCTCGCCCGGTACGTGCACCGCGACGACCACGCGAAGGCGCTCGGCGCGATCACCCAGGCCTGGACCAGCCGCGAGCCGGTGCAGACGACCTTGCGGCTGATGCGCGCGGACGGCGGCTGGTTCGACGTCGACTGCCGGTTCGAGCCGGTCAAGAGCCCGGACGGCACGGTCCGCGGCATCCGCGGCACGGTCGCCGACGTGACCGCCCGCGAGCGTGCCCGTCGCGAGGTCGCCCGGCTGGCCCGCCGCGGCGAGACCGTGCAGTCCACGCTGATCGACCCGGACCCGGCCACCGGACTGCTCACCCGGGCCCGCTTCGCCGACGAGATCGACCGCGCCCAGCGCCGGGGCGGCGGCGCCGTACTGGTCATCCGGGTGCAGCCGGACCGCAACGGAGGCGAGGACGACACCGCGCGCCCGGATCGCAACGCCGACCTGCTGCACCGCGCCGCCCGGGTGCTGGAGGGCGTGGCCCAGCAGAGCGCCCAGGTCGGCCGGGTCGGCGCCAACGAGATCGGCCTGCTGCTGGCCGGCGTCTCCTGGCCGATGGCCCGCCGGGAGGCCGAGCTGCTGGTCGAGGCGGTGCGGTCGCAGACGTTCGTGCTGCCGGACACGTGGCTGCACGCGCTGGCCTGGGGCGGGTTGGTCCGATTCACTCCGGACGGCGAGGCGGGCAGCCACGAGCTGCTCATCGACGCCGAGCACGCTTGGCGCGAGTCGCGCGAATCGGACAAGACGCTCACCACGATCGCTCATCCGGTGCCGGTGCGCGATCGGCAGGGGTCGTATCGCAGCCGGGTCGCCGACGCGCTCGGCACCGACCGGTTCACGCTGTACGCCCAGCCGATCCTGGAACTGCAGACCAACGAGGTGACCCGGCACGAATTGCTGCTGCGGGTGCTCGACGAGGCGTACGGGCCGCAATCGCCGACGCAGGTGCTGGACACGGCCGAGCGGCTGGACGCCGTCTACGACATCGACCTGTGGGTCGTGGAGCGGGCCATGCAGCTCGCCGCCGACCAGCCGGACAGGGCCCTGCAGATCAACCTGTCCGGCCGCTCGGTCGGCGATCCGCGGCTCACCGACGAGGTGGTCCGGCTGATCGACGAGTACCGCGTGAAGCCCGAACAGCTCACCTTCGAGATCACCGAGACGGCGCTGATCGGCAACCTGAGCGAGGCGCGCCGCTTCGCGGACCGGATCCGCGACCTGGGCTGCGAGCTCGCGCTGGACGACTTCGGCTCGGGCTACGCGTCGTTCCGCTACCTGCGGATCTTCCCGATCGACCTGGTCAAGATCGACGGCGAGTACGTGGTCGACCTGGTGGACAATCCGCAGGACCAGGTGCTCGTGCGCGCCCTGGTGCAGGTGTGCCAGGCGTACGGGATCCGGACCGTGGCCGAGTTCGTCCAGGACGAGCCCACCCTGCGCCTGCTGCGGGAGCTGGGCGTCGACTACGTCCAGGGCTACCTGATCGGCAAGCCGTCCCCGGTGCTGCTGCCCCACCGGTGAGGGTCTTCGATTGCGTCGACCATTAACCTTCCTACATGGACCAGCCGCGGTGGTTGAGCGACGACCAACAGCAGACATGGCGTCAGTTCGTCGAGGTGCTCGTCAAGGTCCCGGCGGCGCTTGAGACACAGCTGCAGCGTGACGCCGGGCTGACCCACATGGGGTACATCGTGCTGTCCACCCTCTCCGAGCGCCCCGACCGGCGGCTGGCGATGAGCCGGCTGGCCAAGAAGGTGAGCGCCTCACTGTCCCGCCTGTCGCACGTGGTGGCGCGGCTGGAGGGCCAGGGGTGGGTGCGCCGCGAGCGCGATCCCGGCGACGGCCGGGTGCAGATCGCGGTGCTGACCGACCTCGGCTACGACAAGGTGGTCGACTCCGCGCCCGGGCACGCGGAAGCGGTGCAGAAGCTGGTGTTCGACCGGCTCACCGCGGCCCAGGTGCGGCAGCTCGCGAAGGTGGCCGAGTCGCTGCTGGAGTCTCCGTTGGATGTTTGACGGTCTTAACCTGTGTGAATGACTCAGCGAGTGCGTGGCGTGATCGCCCGTGACAAGGGCGCCAAGGTGGAGACGACGACGATCCTGGTGCCCGACCCGGGTCCCGGCGAGGCCGTCGTCAAGATCCAGACATCCGGGGTGTGCCACACCGACCTGCACTATCGGCATGGCGGCATCACCGACGACTACCCGTTCCTGCTCGGGCACGAGGCGGCCGGGACGGTCGAGTCGGTCGGCCCGGACGTCACCGGACTCGCGCCGGGCGACTTCGTGGTCCTGAACTGGCGGGCCGTCTGCGGCACCTGTCGTGCCTGCTTACGGGGCAAACCGTGGTATTGCTTCGCGACGCACAACGCCAAGCAGAAGATGACGCTGGAGGACGGCACGGTGCTGACGCCGGCGCTCGGGATCGGCGCGTTCGCCGAGAAGACGCTGGTCGCCGCCGGACAATGCACAAAGGTCGATCCGCAGGCCCGCGCCGCCGCGGTGGGATTGCTCGGCTGCGGTGTGATGGCCGGGATCGGGGCGGCGCTCAACACCGGCGGCGTGACCCGGGGCGACTCGGTCGCGGTGATCGGCTGCGGCGGGGTCGGGGACGGGGCCGTGGTGGGGGCGCAGCTGGCCGGCGCTACGACGATCATCGCGGTGGACACCGACGACCAGAAGCTCGAGTGGGCGCGCAAGTTCGGGGCCACCCACACGGTCAACGCGAGGTCGGCCGACGTCGTCGCCTCGATCAGGGAGCTGACCGGGGGCTTCGGGGCGGACGTCGTGATCGAGGCGGTGGGGCGCCCGGAGACGTACGAGCAAGCCTTTTATGCCCGTGATCTGGCCGGCACGCTGGTGCTGGTCGGCGTCCCGACGCCGGACATGAAGCTGGAGCTGCCGCTGCTGGAGGTGTTCGCGCGCGGCGGGGCGCTGAAGTCCAGCTGGTACGGCGACTGCCTGCCGACCCGGGACTTCCCGATGCTGACGTCGCTGTTCCTGCAGGGCCGCCTGGACCTGGGCGCGTTCGTCTCCGAGGAGATCACGCTGGACGACGTGGAGGACGCGTTCGCCCGGATGACCACCGGCGGCGTGCTCCGCTCGGTGGTCGTCCTCTAGGCCGCTCTCGCGTAGGCGGGCACCGACCTGTCCGCCAGCAGGTCCAGGGCGAGGGCCGCGGTCCAGCTGAACGCCGGCGCGCCGAGGCCCTTCCCGCTGATCGGGTGGAAATACTCGAAGTGGCCGTTGCGGTGCACCAGCCGCATCATCGCGGTGCGCAGGTCCTCGGCCTCGTCCATCCGGCCGTGCACGAGCAGGCCGCGGCGCAGCAGCCAGTTCATGTTGATCCAGATCGGGCCGCGCCAATACCGCAGCGTGTCGAAGCCGGGCGCCGTCCGGTCGTAGCTGGGCACCGGCAGCTCGGTCTGCTCCGGCAGGCCGAACCGCGGCGAGCGGGCCTCGGCCACGATCGCCTCGACGTGCTCGGGGTCCAGATCCGGCAGCATCAGCGGGATCAGCCCGCTCACGCAATGCTCCGGGCTGAGGGTGCCGGTGCGCACGTCCCGCGCGTGGAACGTGCCGGTCGCCGGGTTCCGCAGGTGCTTGACGATGGCCGTGGTGATCCGGTGCGCCCGCTCGCGGTGCGCGTCCGCCTCGGCCGGCATGCCCAGCTCACCGGCGATCTGCGCGAGCGCGAGCTCGGCCGAGGCGAGGATCGTGTTGAACGACGGGCACTCCACCGCGAACGCGTGCCGGGCGCTGTCCGAGTAGCCCTCGTCGCGATAGCTGATCACGAGACCGATGTACCGCGCGTAGTCCACGTCGGTCGGCCGGTGCGTGGCGTCGGCGACCTCCAGGTCTCGCCGTCTGTGCGTGGCCAGCAGCGACATGTCGGCCGGCACGTTGGCCATCGCGGCGTCCCAGGCCGGGCTGTTGTCCAGACCGGACTCCCACGGGTGCACGATGGCGGCCAGCCCGGAGCCGCTGAGATTCCGGCTGACCAGCAGGTATTCCTGCTGCGCGACCAGCCTCGGGTAGAGCCACTCCAGCTCGATGCGCGCCTCGTGCGCGCAGGTCGCGCCGTGCGCCGACGCGTGCCGGTAGACCTCCCAGGCGGCGACCGCGTGCAGCGGCGGCTGGACGATGCCGGTGCTGCCGTGCGCCGGGCGCCGGCCGTACGCCGGGACGTCCCAGAACGCGGGGCCGGGGAAATAGTTGTTCTCCGGGGTGGCCGGGTCGAACACGATGTGCGGCACCCGGCCGTCCGGCCACTGGGCCTCGAACAGGCTGCGGAGATCGCGCCAGGCGCGGCTGGGGTTCACATAGGCCAGGCCGACGGCGATGAAGGCCGTGTCCCAGCTCCATTGGTGGGGGTAGAGGCGGCGGGACGGGACCATGTGGTCGCCGGACCAGTTGTCGTCGAGGACGTGGGCAGCGGAATTCCAGAGTTCTGCAGACATCTCAATTGTGAATCGTAGATGAACGGGGAGCGGCGCAGACGCTTACGACGTTACTCTCCGCCACAGCCGGCTCCGTTGGCCGGGGAGGTATGGCGAGTCCAGGCGCTTCGCCACCACGGCGGGCAAACCTTGCGCGCGTGCTGCTTCCACCGCGAATTCTCCGCCTCCGGGAAAATACGGCGGGGTCTGCCAATTCGGACCTTCGATGCCGAGACCTTCGAGCAACTCCCGTCGCTCCGCGTAACGGACCCGTTCCGCTGTCGCGTGCCCCTCCAGCCACAACAGGTCGTACGCCAGAAACTGCACCGGGGTCCGCTCGGCCGCCCGTCTCGCCGCCGCCGCGTCCCTCGGCGCCGTGCGCCTCTCCAGCAGCCGGGCGTCGGGTCGCGCGCCGTCGAACGCCACGATCTCGCCGTCCAGCACGGCCTCGGTCGGCGCGAGCGCCGGACCCATCGCCCGGACCTCCGGATACCAGCTGGTCACATCGGTCCCGCTCGCGTCGAGCAGACGCACCCGGCCACCGCTCACGTACGCCTCGACCCGGCGCCCACCCCAGCCCATCTCGTACGCCCACTCGTCGTCATCGGCGGGCAGTGCCTCGGTTTCGACGGCGAGCATGGGGCTTATCCGGTCGGGCATCGGTTCCCAGCCGGGTTCGGGCGGGTCCATCCGGCGGACCATCCAGTCCGCGCCGTCGGTCTGGAAGAAGATGTACCGCCCGTTGGTGCGGTCGCCGTGAAAGGTCACGCCGATCTCGTCGTCGCGCCACTTGTCGGTTTCGTAGGTGCCGCTGTCGAAGATCGTCATCCGGCCGCCGCCGTACTCGCCGGCCGGGATCTCGCCGTCGAAGACCAGATACTCCAGCGGGTGGTCCTCGGTGTGCTTGGCCAGGTTGTTGCGCTCGCGGTCGCGCGGGAGACCGCGCGGGACGGCGAAGCTGACCAGGACGCCGTCGCGTTCCAGACGCACGTCCCAGTGCAGGCTGCGGGCGTGGTGCTGCTGGATGACGAAGCGCTGCCGTTGGGTCTCGGCGGGGTGGCTGTCCGGGATCGGCTCGGGGGTGCGCGCGGCGTCTCGCTTGCGGCGGTATTCGTCGAGCCGGTCCGTCATGGGTTCATTCTTGTCGTACCCCTCTGGCAGGGTGAACTCATGTACGACGAACGAGCGTCGATGCTGCCGCACGTGGTCGCCTGGTGGAGTTCGGCTCGAGCGGGCGAGCGGAAACGCATCCTGCCGGACGGCTGCCTCGACATCATCTGGCGCGACGGCACGGTCTTCGTCGCGGGTCCGGACACGACGGCCCAGGTGTCCGCCATGCCGGTGGGCACCCGGTGCTTCGCGCTGCGGTTCGGGTCGGGTACCGGCCCGGGCGTGCTCGGCGTGCCGGCCTCCGAGCTCGTCGATGCTCAGGTGCCGCTGGACAGTTTGTGGCCCGCGGCCGCGGTGCGCCGGCTCGCCGAGGCGGCCGACCCGCTGGCCGCGCTCGAGGCCGCCGCGGCACGGCGCTGGCGGGAGCCGGATCGGGCGATGGTCGCGCTCGCCGGGGCCGCGCGGCGCGGGCTGCCGGTCGGGGCGATTGCCGAGCGGCTCGAGCTGAGCGCCCGCCAGCTGCAACGGCGAAGCAATCTCGCGTTCGGGTACGGACCGAAGGTCCTGCATCGGGTCTACCGGTTGCAGCGGGCGGTCGCGCTCGCGCGTGACGGGCAGCCGTTCGCCGCCGTGTCGGCCGACGCGGGATACGCCGACCAGGCCCATCTCGCCCGTGAGGTGCGGGCGATGGCCGGCGTCCCGCTGGGTGCGCTGCTGGCCGTCTAGCTCTTCGGCAGCCAGGCGAACAGTTCGACCTGGTAACCGTCCGGGTCTTTCAGCACCGCGTAACGCTGTCCCCATTCGGCGTCCCAGGGCGCCCTCGTGGTGACATATCCGGCATCTGACAGGTCGGCGTAAACCTTGTCGACCTCGCTCGCGTGTTCACAGAGGAAGGCCAGGCTCGGACCGTTCTTCGGCCCGGCCGAATCGGGTTGCGCGTCGAACATCAGCCGGATGCCGCCGGGCAGCGTGGCCTCGGCGTGCGGCCCGTGATCGCTCTCGGCCGGGATGTCCAAGCCGAGCCGCCGATAGAACTTCAGGGAGGTTGCCATGTCGGCCACCGCCAGGCCGATTGCATCGAAGGTTGGTGACATGCCGTCGACGCTACTGGGGGAAAGCATGGTCGTCTTGAACATATCGGACGCGTCGATGATCGCGGGTTTCCCGATCTCGTGGCTCGGGGTAGTGTCTTGGCTCCGACGCGTGTCCGACCGGTGGGAGGCATTGCAGCGATGAGGTTGCGCATCCTCGTGGTGGGCGCCGGTATCGCCGGTCTGGCCGTGGCTCGTTCCTTGCGGCTCGCCGGCTATCGGCCCGATGTCGTCGAAGCGCTACCGGCCAGCACCGTGCCGGGTGCCGGCATCTATCTCCCCGGGAACGCCGCACGCGCCCTGCGCCAGCTCGGGCTCGACGCCCCGCTTCGGCCGCTCGGCGACCTCATCTTCCGGCAGGTGTTCCTCGACTCGCGCGGGCGCGGGCTGTTCGAGATGGACGTCGCCGGGCTCTGGGCCGGGGTCGGCGAGTCCCGCGCGCTGTCCCGGGCCGACCTGCAGCAGGTCCTGCTCACCGGAGTCGGCGGCGAGGTGCGCTACGAGACCGGCGTACGGGATCTGGAGGTCTTCGACAGCGCCGCCAAGGTGGAGTTCTCGGACGGCGGGGTCGCCGAGTACGACCTGGTCGTCGGGGCGGACGGGCGGCGTTCGACGATCCGGGCCAAGTCCGGGCTGGGCGGTCCGGCGGTCCCGACCGGACAGATCGTCTACCGCTCGGTGGTCGCCGGGGGCCCGCCGCTCAGCGACTGGACGGCGCTGCTCGGGCGCCGGTCGTCCTTCGTGGCGATGCCGATGGGCGGGCGCAAGCAGTACTGCTATATCGACGAGACGGCGCCGGACGCGCCGAACCCCGCGGATCCGCTCGCGCACCTGCGCGACCAGTTCGGGGCCTTCGGCGGGCCGGTGCCGGCGATCCTGGACGCGATGGAGACGGTGTCGGTCGCCCGCACCGATGAAGTGGTCCTCGACACGTGGTCGCGCGGGCCGGTCGTGCTGGTCGGTGACGCCGCACACGCGACGGCGCCGACGCTCGCCCAGGGGGCCGCGATGTCGTTCGAGGACGCGGTGGTGCTCGCCGACGAGCTGCGCAAGTCCCCGGAGGACGTGGGGGCGGCCCTGCGGGCGTACGAAAACCGCCGCCGACCTCGGTGCGGAGAAGTTCGTGACCGTACCAGGGAGCGCGACCGCACACGTGATGTTCCGCCCGCCTTGCGGGATCCGATGCTCCGTCGTCGCGGCCTGCGGATCTTCGCCGAGCACTATCGCGAGCTCGTACAGCCGCTATAGGCGAAGACCTCTTTGGTAACCCCGCGCCCGGACAGGGTCCGTGGGGGACTATTCTGCCTGCGAGGTACGCCTACTAGATCAAGACGTGCCGAGCGGTACGAACGAGACGACGGAGGCTATCCGTGACGACCGTTGCGCCTAAGCCGATCGTGACCAGGCCCTATCCGGTCCGACGGCAGGTCAAGGGTTCGGCGATCGCCAGGATCCTGCGCACGACGGACGCGAAGCAGATCGGGATCATGTACATGATCACGGCCTTCGTGTTCTTCATGCTGGGTGGCCTGATGGCACTGCTGATGCGCGCCGAGCTTGCTCGGCCGGGCATGCAGTTCCTCTCGCCGGAGCAGTACAACCAGCTGTTCACGATGCACGGCACGATCATGCTGCTGTTCTTCGCGACGCCCATCGTCTTCGCCTTCGCGAACTTCGTGGTGCCGATCCAGATCGGCGCGCCGGATGTGTCGTTCCCGCGGCTTAACTCGTTCGCCTACTGGCTGTACCTGTTCGGTGGTATAACGACGATCAGCGGCTTCGTGACGCCGGGCGGCGCGGCCGACTTCGGCTGGTTCGCATACACGCCGCTGAGCGACTCGCTGCACTCGCCCGGCATGGGCGGAAACCTCTGGGTGGTCGGCCTGGCCCTGTCCGGACTCGGCACCATCCTCGGCGGCGTCAACATGATCACCACGATCCTGACGCTGCGCGCGCCGGGCATGACGATGTTCCGCATGCCGATCCTGACGTGGAACATCCTGGTCACCAGCCTGCTGGTGGTCATGGTCTTCCCGTTCTTCGCGGCCGCGCTGTTCGCCCTCGCCGCCGACCGCATCCTCGGCGCCCACGTCTTCGACGTGAATACCGGCGGTCCACTGCTCTGGCAGCACCTCTTCTGGTTCTTCGGCCATCCCGAGGTGTACATCGTGGCGTTGCCGTTCTTCGGCATCATCACCGAAGTCATCCCGGTGTTCAGCCGCAAGCCGGTCTTCGGCTACAAGGGCCTGGTCGCCGCGACCCTGCTGATCGCCGCGCTGTCGATGTCCGTGTGGGCCCACCACATGTTCGTGACCGGCCAGGTGCTGCTGCCGTTCTTCAGCTTCCTGAGCTTCCTCATCGCGGTGCCGACCGGCATGAAGTTCTTCGTGTGGATCGGCACGATGTGGAGGGGCCAGATAAGTTTCGAGACACCGATGATGTTCGCGATCGGCTTCCTGGTCACGTTCCTCTTCGGTGGCCTCTCCGGCGTGCTGCTCGCGGCCCCGCCGATCGACTTCCACGTCTCCGACTCGTACTTCGTGATCGCCCACTTCCACTACGTGCTGTTCGGTACGATCGTGTTCGCGGTGTTCTCGGGCATATATTTCTGGTTCCCGAAGATGTTCGGCAGAATGCTCGACGACCGGCTGGGCAAGGTGCATTTCTGGCTGACGTTCATCGGCTTCCACGGCACGTTCCTGGTCCAGCACTGGCTCGGCACCGAGGGCATGCCCCGCCGGTATGCTGACTACCTGCCGAGCGACGGCTTCACGTTCCTGAACACGTTCTCGACGATCGGCTCCTTCGTCCTCGGATTGTCGACGCTGCCGTTCATCTACAACGTGTGGAAGTCGTACAAGACCGGCCAGGTCGTGACGGTCGACGACCCGTGGGGCCACGGCAACTCCCTCGAGTGGGCCACGTCCTCACCGCCGCCGCTCCGCAACTTCGACCGCATGCCCCGGATCCGCTCCGAGCGGCCGGCCTTCGACGCGAAGTTCCCCGAGCTGGCCGCCGGGGAGCAGTCGATTGCCGGGCCGCCTGAGGGTGGGGCGCGGGTTTTGACCCGCGATTCCGACGGTGGCGCTTCGTACCACGAGGACATCTCCGACCCGCGCGACCATTAGTCGCAGCCTTTCCGGCCCGCTCCCCGCTGTTTGGGGGCGGGCCGTTTTGCTGTTCGCCCTTGGGGCTGTCACGGCTTTCTCACGCTTGGACGGTGGGGGGACGAGGGTGCCCCATCACGGCTTGGTGGATCGCTTTTATGCCGTGATGGGGCACCCTCGTCCCCCCACCTTGCATGGTGTCAGGTGGCGGCTGAGCGGTGGCTTTCTCGCTGCTTCGTGCATGGCTGGCCTGGCCGGTCCCCTTGCGGTGAATGATCCGGCTGCCGCGCTGGGGTCGGCCTTTGCCTTTCAGTTTCTGCGGGCAGATCTGGGTGGTGGGTTAAGGGAGCGAACCGTGCCGCCTTGCGCTCAGCATGTCACGCCTGGGCGGTGGCTTACTCGCAGCTGGGTGCCGGTTGGGCTGGTCGGTCGCCTCCCGGCTAGCGGGTGGTTGCTTGCGTCTGGGTGCCGGTTGGGCTGGTCGGTCGCCTCCCGGCTAGCGGGTGGTTGCTTGGGTCTGGGTGCCGGGTTGGGCTGGGCGGTCGCGTCCCGGCTCGCGGGTGGTCGCTTGCGTCTGGGGTGCCGGGTTGGGCTGGTCGGTCGCGTCGCGGTCGGCGGGTGGTCGCTTGGGTCTGGGTGCCGGGCTGAGCTGGGCGATCATCTTTTGCCTGGTGGTGGCTCGCTCTTGGCTGGCTGCTTGGCCGGGCCGGGTGGCTACCTTGTGCCTGGCGGTGGCTCACCGTTTCGGCCATCTTGATGAGCGGCCCGGGGCCGTTCGGCCGCCTGATCAAGCAACCCGGACCGCTGCGCCTGCGGCGATCGTCAGGCTTGCGCATGATCCACTTGCCTCAAACGTGCTGCTCGCCGCCGCGGCCCAGGCCGCGTCGATCAGCGGGCCGAGCGTGGGCTGGCCGTGCCGCTCGCGCGAGCTGGCCGTGCCGCTCGCGCGAGCTGGCCGTCCCGCTATATGGACATAGCCGTCACATCGTGGACTTTTGTGAACCTTGGAAACTTGCGCCCACATACGAGCCATAACTCTCCAAGGTTCGCGCCCGGCCGGGAAAGCCCGCTGGGCGAAAGCCATATTTTCTGGCAAACCGTCCCTCCACAATGGACGACGGTCTCACATCGCGGACGCCGCGTCCAGAACGTGGTCGCCGGTCTCAGTAGGCGGTCGCCGGTCCCACGAAATGGAAGCGCCGCGCGCGGCGGGGCTGGCCCCGGTCGGCGCCGGGCTCACCGGTCTGCGCCGGGACCCATCGGGTCTGCGCCGGGACGCATCGGGTGTGCGCCGGGACGCATCGGGTGTGCGCCGGGACGCATCGGGTGTGCGCCGGGACGCATCGGGTCTGCGCCGGGACGCATCGGGTCTGCGCCGGGACGCATCGGGTCTGCGCCGGGACGCATCGGGTCTCCGGCGGACCCATCGGGCCTTCGACGCCCCACCTGCCACCGGCGGCCCCGGCGGTGCCTTGCGTGCCCAGTCGGTCGGGCCAGCATCGGAAATTTCGGATATGCGTGGCATGGGCCGCGGCGCACCGCCTACCCGGCGACTTGCCGTCTGCGTGGCCCGCGCCGTCGCGTGGCTCGTGCGGTCCGCGCGAAGGCGAGGGGCCGTGCCGGGGCGCCGGGCGGCGACCTGCGACCGGCGCGGGCAACCGCGATCGCGACGCCGGACCGGGGCGCCGGGCGGCGACCTGCGACCGGCGCGGGCAACCGCGATCGCGACGCCGGACCGGGGCGCCGGGCGGCGACCTGCCACCGGCGCAGGCAACCGCGATCGCAACGCCGGACCGGGCGGGCGAGCTGGTTGCTGGTCGTCGGGTTGCGGGCGGTGGGGTCAGGTTGGGGAGGGGGCTGGTGGGGTCAGCTGCTTGATGGCGGCTGTCAGGAGGGGCTCGTTCAAGGGCTTGCCGGTTACTACGGACTGGATCATTGCGCCGTCGACCAAGGCTGAGATGTTTTGGGCGGCGTCGAGGCCTACCCGGGGGACCAGGAGGTCGTTGAGGCCGTCGAGCCAGGCCAGGGCGAAGGAGCGGAGTTCGACGTCGCGGGCGGCGGCCACGTAGAGCTCGTACTCGATTTGGACCCGTCGGCGGTCGATCAGGTATTCGGCTACCAGTTCGACGAGAGCTTTGGCCAGGTCGGGTGTTGACCGTAGGCGTTCATCCCACGAGTGCAGGTCGGCGGTCATGGCGTCGGTTGCCTGGGCCAGGCCAGCGGCGATCAAATCGTCCAGTGTGGGGAAGTAGTACGTGGTGGCGCCCAGCGGGAGGCCGGCACGTGCGGCTACGGCGCGGTGGGTGGTCCGGCCGATGCCTACCTCCGCGACGATCTCGATGACCGCGTCGGCCAGGGCTCGCTTGCGCGCTTCCGGATCGCGTGCCCGCTGAACCCGTCGCTCCCGAGTGGCCGGGTCGGCGGTGCCGGGCGCTGTCGCTTCCCGCGGTTCGGACCCGGCCGGGGTTTCCGCGCCGGCGCGCTTACGCGCACTTCCCGGGGTGGTGGGCGACTCCGGCTCGATGGGGGTTTGCGAGTCGGAGCCGCCCACCCGGGGGGTGGGGTAAGGAGGCATTAGGCGGCACCTACCCGGTTGCGGGTCGCGGTGCCGGGGACGAGCAGGCTTTTTTCGGTAGGCATTAGGGAGCACCTACCCGGTTGCGGGTCGCGGTGCCGGGGACGAGCAGGCTTTTCGCGGTGCGGGGGACGAACAGGCTCTTCACGCTGCGGGGGACGAGCAGGCATTTCGCGATAGCGGGGGACGAGCTGGCTTTCGGGGTGCCGGGGGCGAGCAGGCGTTTCGCGGGGGCGGGGGCGGGGGTGAGCGGGCTTTCGCGGTGGTAGGGGGCGCGCGAGCCCCCTGCGCCTGGCGTCGGGCGGCGCCGGGCGGCCTGGTGGGGCGCGCGGGTGGGGGTGCGGGGGGCTTGCCTGGTGGGCATTAGTGCTTGCCGGCGCGGTGGGGGGCCGCGCGGGTGGGGACGGGCTGGCTTGTCGGGGGCGGGGTGTCGGTGGTGGGCATCAGTGGGCGCCGCCCAGGTTGAGGGTTACCACGCCGGCGATGATCAGGCTTACGCCGATCGTCTTGACCAAAGTGATGGGCTCTCCCAGGAATATTGCTCCGATGCCGACGATCGCGGCGGTGCCCAGTGCGGACCACACCGCGTATGCGACGCCGACCTGTACGCCCTTGACAGCTTGGGACAGCGCCACGAAGGAGATCGCGTAGCCGCCGAGCACCGCCACGGTGGGCCACAGGCGGGTGAATCCATCTGTTGACTTGAGCAGACTGGTTGCCACGACCTCGGCACTGATCGCGCCTAGGAGGAAAACGTATGCCACGGTTGCCTCCCCGGTCTTGTACGTCCGTACAAGTACGAACGTACAAGATGGGTGGCGGCCTGCAAAGAGTTACGTCTGTCACTTCGTGTTTGGAAGCAAACGCACAGTAAACAAGATCAGGTGCGGCCGGCCGACGTCGGGAACTGGTCGGCGGGGCCGGCGGCGCCCGTCTGCAGTGCGTCGGCGACCGCCTCGGGCGTGGGCTGGCTGGGGATCGGCGGCTGCGGGGAAGCGGAGCGGCGCAACTCGGCCGGCAGCACGGCCAACGCGATCAGCGCGCCGACCCCGCCGACGGCGGCGAAACCCCACACGGGGGCCAGCGAGTCGGCGGCCAGACCGGCCAGCGGGCCGCCCAGAGCCACCCCGGCGGTCAGCGACGAATTATGCAAACCCATGGCCTCGCCACGCGCCGAGGCGGGCGTCATGCGGGAGACGGCGTCGGCGGTGGCGGTGATCGTCGGAGCGCACAGGGCGCCGCACGGCAGCAGCAGGATGGCGAGCAGCCACCAGTGGGCGCCGCCCAGCGAGACGGCGATCGTCAGGACGGCCATCGGCGCCAGCAGCGTCACGGGGGAGAGGCGCCGGTGCAGCGTGCCGTACGCGAAGCCGCCCAGCAGCGAGTAGAACGCCCACAACGACATCACCAAGCCGGTCCAGCCGACCTCGCCGTTCTCCCGGAGGACGGCGACCACCGTGACGTCGGTGCCGGAGAGGACCAGGGTCGCGGCCATCGTCACGGCCAGGACGGCGACGTAGCGGGGGCGTAGCCACGTGCGGCGGGACACGTGCTCGCCGGCGGCGATCGGGGCCTCGTGGGCGGCGCGGATCGGCGGGTTCAGCCTATACAGCCCCACGCCGGCCAGCAGGATGCCGGCGGCGAGCGTCAGCATGGCCGCGCGCGGGTTGACGCCGGTGGCGATCAGCACGCCCAGGGCCGGCCCGGCCATGAAGCTGAGCTCCGTGGTCATCGAGTCGAGCGCGAAGGCGGGTAATCGATGCTCTTCCGGGCTCAGCGCGGCGATCGACTGCCGGGCCACCGAGAAGGCCGGCAACGCCAGGAAGCCGCCCAGCAGCGACAGCGCGAGCAACGGCCAATACGGCAGGGACTGCGCGATGGTCCAGAAGATGACCTCGGCGATCGTGGTCAGCAACAGCACCGGGCGCAGGCCCCGGCGGTCGATCAGGCGGCCCATCACCGGGGCGCCGACCGACCCGCCGATGGTCAGGGCGGCGCCGACCAGCCCGGCGGCGCCGTAGCCCCGGCCCAGGTCGGTGACGACATGCAGGGTGACCACGACGGCGCCGGCCGCGATCGGGATGCGCGCCAGCGTCGCCACCGCCAGCAGCGACTTGATGCCGGGCAGGGCGAGCGTTTCGCGGTAAGGCTTGAGCAGCATGTCGTTCCTGACCTCCGAACGACATCCTGCTATGGGGGTACGACAAAAACCAAAGTGATTAGGGGGCCACCACGGGCGTACCGGAGGTGGAAATGCCTGCCGTCTCGAACTCCTTGAGCGCGGCCTGCGTCGTGCCGTCGGACACCCCGGCGGTGAGATCCAGCAGGACCGTCGTGTCGAAGCCGAAGCCCTTGGCGTCGAGCGCGGTCGCGCGTACGCAATGGTCGGTCGCGATGCCGACCACCTCGACCTCGGTCACGTCCCGCGACCGTAACCAGGTGGCGAGCTCCTCGCCCTGTGAAGTGTGGCCCTCGAAGCCCGAGTACGCGCCCGCGTGCTCACCCTTGTGGAAGATCGCTTCGATCCGGGAGGTCTGCAGCTCGGGATGGAAGTCGGCCCCGGTGGAGCCGACGACGCAGTGCGTGGGCCAGGTGTCCAGGTAGTCGGGGTGGTCGCTGAAGTGGCCGCCCGGATCGATGTGCCAGTCCTTGGTGGCGACCACGTGGTCCCACCGCTCGGGCGTACCGGATAAGACCAGCGAGATGCCGGCGGCGACCGCGGCGCCGCCGGCCACGGCTAACGAACCGCCCTCGCAGAAGTCGTTCTGGACGTCGACGATGATCAACGCGCGAGACACGGGAACCAACCCCTATGCGGTCGGGACGATGGTGACGGGAATGGCCGGGTCGCCGGCCGAGAGCTTGAGCCCCTCCCACGGTATCGAGATCAGGCATTCGCGGAGGTGTTCCCGCGACCGCGCGAGGGTCGCCTGGTCCACGATCTCACCGTTGGTGACCAGGGGCTGCTGAAGGAGGCGGTCGTTGGGCTCGCGGTCGGGCACGCCCTGCGACACCACGACCTCCTCGGTGGCCGTGCCGGTCGGTTTGTGCCGGCGGACCGCGGTCTTGCGGCCGCCCACCGTGGCCTTGTGCTCGGAGCGCTTGACCACCGGCTTGCCGTCGACCTCGACCAGCTTGTAGACCAGCCCGGCGGTCGGCGCGCCCGACCCGGTGACCACCGCCGTGCCCGCGCCGTACATGTCGACCGGTTCCGCAGCCAGCGCCGCGATCGAGTACTCGTCCATGTCGCCGGAGACGATGATCTTCGTTTCGGTGGCGCCGAGGGAGTCGAGCAGCTCGCGGGAGTGCTGGGCGAGCACCGACAGGTCGCCCGAGTCGATCCGGATGGCCCGCAGGTCGGTCCCGGCCACCGCGATCGCGTTGCGGATGCCCTGCGCGATGTCGTACGTGTCGACGAGCAGTGTCGTGTTCTTGCCGAGCGCCGCCACCTGGGACGCGAACGCCGTCGACTCGTCGTCGTGCAGCAGCGTGAACGCGTGCGCCGACGTGCCCGTGGTGGGGATGCCGTAGCGGGCGCCGGCCGCGAGGTTCGAGGTGGAGGCGAAACCCGCCAGGTACGACGAGCGGGCCGCGGCGATGGCGGCGTCCTCGTGCGTACGCCTCGACCCCATCTCGATGATCGGCCGGCCGCGCGCCGCGGTCACCATCCGGGCCGCCGCCGCCGCGATCGCCGAGTCGTGATTCAGCACCGACAGCACCAGCGTCTCCAGCAGCACGCACTCGGCGAACGTGCCGGACACCGTGAGGATCGGCGAACCGGGGAAGAAGAGCTCGCCCTCCGCGTACCCGTCGATGTCGCCGGTGAAGCGGTAGGACGCCAGCCAGTCGGCGGTGGGCGGGTCGACGATCCCGGCGTCGCGCAGGAAGTCGATCTCGGCCGCGGTGAACCGGAAGTCGCGGACCAGTTCGACCAGCCGGCCCTGGCCCGCCGCCACCCCGTAGCGCCGGCCGATGGGCAGCCGCCGCGCGAAGACCTCGAAGACGCAGTGCCGGTCCGCGGTGCCGTCCCGCAGGGCTGCGCTGATCATGGTCAGCTCGTACTGGTCGGTCATCAACGCGGGAGCGAAGGAGTTCACGAGACCACCCTATGCCCCTTACGAAGGGTGCATTGACCTGCGGATCGGCGTTCCGGTTCACCGATGCGGCGAATCCGGTGGCACCATGGGGGGCATGGCGTTGCCACAGGTCGCTCCCGTCGAGACGCCGGAGGTCGAGGAAGCACCGGCCGTCGATCGGCCGTGGGTCACGATCGTCTGGGACGATCCGGTGAATCTCATGTCGTACGTGACCTGGGTGTTTCAGAAGCTCTTCGGCTACAGCCGGGAGAAAGCCGAGGCGTTGATGCTCGACGTGCACAACAAGGGCAAAGCGGTCGTCACGTCCGGCGCTCGCGAGCGCATGGAGATGGACGCCAATCAGCTCCACGGATACGGTCTTTGGGCGACGGTGGACCGGGACTGAGCACCGGCGGGGAGAGGGCAGATGTTCCGACGCAACGGCAGACAGTGTGTGGCCACGTTCGCGGTCGACGAGGTGCGCGTGCTGCGCAAGGTCGCCGGTGAGGTGGTCGGTCTGCTGACCGACGGTATGGACCACACCGACCCGGTGGTCTCACGGCTGTTCCCGGACATCTATCCGGAACGGCCGGACGATTCCGCCGAGTTCCGGCTGTATACCGAAGGCGAGCTCAAGACCGGCAAGATCGATCAGGCCGGTGCGATCCTGGCGGCTCTGCCGGACGAGGGCGAGGGCGAGGTACGCCTGGACGGGGAGGCCGCCGAGGCGTGGCTGCGCGCGATCAACGACGCGCGGCTGGCCATGGGCACGCGACTGGACATCCGGGCCGACACGGACCTCGCCGAGGAGCTCGACGAGGCCGTGCTGCACGACCCCGGGTCCAGCCGGGTCTTCCAGCTCAGCGTCTACGCGTACCTGGGCTATCTGCAGGAATCGCTGCTGAACGCGCTGCCCGAGATCGAGTAGGTGTGGTCACGGCCACTGTCCGGCCTGAGACGGCCCGATAACACGCACGGTAGGGTGTTTGGCGTGCTGACCATCGACAGCGCGATCGTCAACGCGATCGTGGCCCATGCTCGCCGGGACCACCCGGACGAGGCTTGTGGCGTGGTCGCCGGGCCCATCGGCAGCGACCTGCCGACACGTCTCATCCCGATGGACAACGCGGCGCGGTCGATGACGTTCTACGAGTTCGACTCGATGGAGCAGCTGCGGGTCTGGCGCGAGATGGACGACAACGACGAGGAACCGGTCGTCGTCTATCACTCGCACACGGCGACCGAGGCGTACCCGTCGCGGACCGACGTCTCGTTCGCCGGTGAGCCGGGCGCGCACTACATGCTCGTCTCGACCCGTGAGCCGGACTCGGAGGAGATCCGCTCGTTCCGCATCGTGGACGGTGCGGTGACCGAGGAAGAGATCAACATCGTGGATGCGACGGTGGAAGCGTGATTGCGAGCGCTGTGCAGTCGTACATGTTCGGGCAGAGCCCCGTGTCGGTCGTCTACGAGTGTCGTTGAGAAACGACCTCATCCGGCCAATTCGACGTTCGACCCGCTGTATCGACTCAACCAGTAGGAGCCTCATAACCATGGCTATCGAAGTTCGCGTGCCCACGATCCTGCGCAGCTACACCGGCGGTGCCAAGATCGTCGAGGGTTCCGGCGGCACGCTCACCGCCCTGATCGACGACCTGGACACCCGGCACGGCGGCCTCAAGGGCCGGCTTCTCACGCCCGAGGGCGGCCTGCACCGGTTCGTCAACATCTACGTCAACGACGAGGACGTCCGCTTCCTCGGCTCGCTCGACGCCACGCTCAACGACGGTGACTCGATCACCATCCTGCCGGCCGTCGCCGGCGGTGCCTTGGGCTTCGCGGCCGCGGCCGCGTTCCTGGGAATCTAGCCGTCATGGCTCGCTACGAGAGCCTGCTGGACGCCTGTGGCGGCACGCCGCTGGTCGGCCTGCCCCGCCTTTCGCCGACGGTGCCCGACGGGGCACCGCCGGTACGGCTGTGGGCCAAGCTGGAGGATCGCAACCCGACCGGCAGCATCAAGGACCGGCCGGCCCTGTTCATGGTGCGCGAGGCCGAGGAATCCGGCCATCTGCGCCCGGGCGACACCATTCTCGAGCCGACCAGCGGCAACACCGGGATCTCGCTCGCCATGGTGGCCAAGCTCCGCGGCTACCGCCTGGTCTGCGTGATGCCGGAGAACGTGTCCGCCGAGCGGGTCCAGCTGCTCCGCATGTACGGCGCGGAGATCATCTTCTCGCCGGCCGCGGGCGGTTCGAACCAGGCGGTGGCGACGGCGAAGCAGATCGCCACCGAGCACCCCGACTGGAAGATGCTGTTCCAGTACGGAAACCCGGCCAACGCCCGCGCGCACTACGAGACTACCGGTCCGGAGCTGCTGCACGACCTGCCCACGATCACGCATTTCGTGGCCGGTCTCGGCACCACCGGCACGCTCATGGGCACCGGCCGCTACCTGCGGGAAAAGGTCGAGGGCATCCAGATCATCGCGGCCGAGCCGCGGTACGGCGAGCTGGTCTACGGACTCCGCAACATCGACGAGGGGTACGTCCCCGAGCTGTACGACCCGTCGGTGCTGGACCGGCGGTTCTCCGTCGGCACGCGCGACGCCGTGTTGCGGACCCGCCAGCTGGTCGAGGTCGAGGGCATCTTCGCGGGCTTCTCCAGCGGCGCGATTCTGCACGCGGCCCTCGCCGTCGCCCACGAGGCGGTCAAGGCGGGCAAGCGCGCGGACGTGGCGTTCGTGGTCGCGGACGGCGGCTGGAAGTACCTGTCGACGGGTGCCTACGTCGGCACCCTCAACGACGCCGAGGAAGCCCTCGACGGGCAGCTCTGGGCGTAGGTCAGTACATCACGGCGATCATCACATCGATCGCCAGCGGGCCGGTGGCGGCCATCAGCAGCAGCCACGGCAGGGCCGGGCGGTGGATCGACAAGAACGAGCCCACCGCCAGGGCCACGCTGACCAGTCCGAGGAACGCCAGCACCGGCACGTACCAGACCGAGGCGCCGCCGAGCACGGTGACGAATGCCCGGACCGACACGCCGACCCCGGCCAGACCGAGCGCCGCCGAGTACAGCGACATGGTCAGCAAACGGGCCGTGCTGGGCGCCGGATCGTCGGGTGCCGGAAACCGGAAAAGCGTCTCAGCTTCGCCGTAAACGACGGCTGCCGGTGTACGCTCCCAGCCACCGAACGGCATGATCTCCACTGCTTCGGTACGCGAGGTGCGGCTTTGCTCGACCGTGGTCACAAGTGCCTCCGTCTGTTCCGTCTCGCGAGTTCCTCACTTTGTGCAACGGAAACGACTCACCGGACGTAACGGGAAATGCGCTAATGGTCGAGGTCACCGATGATGTGATGTACGTTGTCGATTTAGCGACAAATCGATCAGACGTTTACGTGGCACGCAGGTCCCGGCGTACGCTTCGCCTCGTGAATGACTGGTCTGACGACGTCACCACGGACCGGTCGGGCGGGGCGTGGTCGACCCAGCGTGAGCCAGAGGGACCCGTATGCGACTGACCGTCCTCGGCTGCGCCGGCAGTTTTCCCGGCCCCGAGTCGGCTTGTTCCGCCTACCTCGTCGAGGCTGAGGGCTTCCGGCTGCTGATCGATTTCGGCTCGGGCTCACTGTCCGCGCTCCAGCGTTATTCGGACATGAACAGCGTTGACGCGATCATGCTCACGCATCTGCACTGCGATCACATGCTCGACGCCTGCACGTACATCGTGGTGCGCCGCTACGACCCGGCCGGGCCGCGGCCGCCGGTGCCGGTCTACGCGCCGCTGGGTGCCGCCGAGCGCATCTCCGCGGCGTACAGCGCGGACAACGAGCCGCTCGACGACGTCTATACGTTCTACGGGCTGCAGCCGGGCACGTTCCCGATCGGCCCATTCACGATCACGGTCGACCGCGTCAACCACCCCATCGAGACCTATGGCGTACGCGTGGAGCACGGTGGCCGGGTGCTGGCGTATTCCTCGGACACCGCGCCGTGCGAGCCGCTCGTGCGTCTGGCGGCCGGAGCGGACCTGTTTTTGTGTGAGGCTAGTTACGTCGACGGTGCGAACAATCCGCCCGGACTGCACCTCACCGGGGGTGAAGCGGGCGAGGCGGCCACCAAGGCCGATGTCGGGCGCCTTCTGCTGACCCATCTCGTTCCCGCTTGGGCCAGCGAGGCATCTATTGTGGATGGCGCCGTTGCCGCTTACGCGGGGCCGGTGGAGGTCGTGCGCCCGGGTGCTCGCTACGATCTCTGAGCCCGGGGCCCCATCGGGCGAGCTGTCGCACCACCGGGTCGTGATCTTGGAGTTGCTGCATGCGCATCGTTCGCCTGGCCAACTTCGTGACGACGCATTCCAGTGGCCTCCGAACGGCGCTGCGTAACCTCGGCGAGGGATACCAACGGGCCGGCCACGAGGCGGTGCTGATCGTTCCCGGACGAGAGCGCACCGACCGGATGACGTCGCAGGGCCGGGTCATCACGATGCCCAGCGCGCCACTTCCCCGCACCGGCGGTCATCGCGTGATGACCGGGCGCCGCAAGCTCGCCGAGCTGCTCGAGTCGCTGGAGCCGGACCGCCTCGAGGTCTCCGATCGCGCCACGCTCGGCTGGACCGGCCTGTGGGCGCGGCGCCGGGGCGTCCGGTCGATGATGGTGTCGCACGAGAGCCTGGCCGGCCTGCTCGGCGTCTGGGGCGTCCCGAAGCGTGACTCGGTCGCCGACCACCTCAACCTGCGCACCGCCGAGCATTTCGATCAGATCCTGTGCACGACGGCGTTCGCGGCCGACGAGTTCCGCCGCGTCGGCGTGGAAAATCTGACCGAGGTCCCGCTCGGCGTCGACCTCGATGTCTTCCACCCGGACCGGGCCGACCCGGCGGTTCGTGAGCGGTTCGCCCGGCCGGACGAGTTGCTCGTGGTCTTCTGCAGCCGGCTGTCCCCCGCGAAGCGCCCTGAGCTCGCCGTGGACGCGATCGGGGTGCTGCGCAACCAGAAGGTGCCCGCGGTGCTCGCTGTCGCCGGAGACGGCGCCAGGCGGACCGCGCTGGCCTATCGCGCGGCGCGCCTGCCGGTCCGGTTCGCCGGGCACATCGCCGACCGGTCCGCGGTGGCGACGCTGCTGGCCAGCGCCGACGTGGTGGTGGCGCCGGGCCCGGTGGAGACGTTCGGCCTCGCGGCCCTCGAGGCCCTTGCCTGTGGTACGCCCGTGGTGGTCAACGCTTCGAGCGCGTTGCCCGAGGTGGTGGCCGACGCCGGGGTCGCGGTCGCGGGCACGGCGGAGGCCGTCGCCGAGGGTGTCCGCCAGTTGATCGACCGTCCGGCGAAGGAGCGCCGCCGGGCGGCTCGTGAGCGCGCCGAGCAGTTCGGCTGGCAGCGCGCTGTGGACGGTTTTCTGCGGGCTCATCACGCGTTGCCCGAAGTGGCCGCGGCCGTCGCCCGGAAGGGTCCCGGCGCCATCCTCCGTCCGGCCGTTCCGCGTCCGGCGACGCCCGACGACGCGACCACGCCGCGTTACGCCTAATCGCTGACGTAGCCCCAGGTAATCGCAACAGTTATCGACCTCTGTCTCTTTTTCGAGGCAGCGGGCCATTGCCGCGTGGCTATATCGCATGCGCCGATTCGCATATTTGTCGGATTTCTGCCTTGCTTAAGCTTTCTGTCCCTTTCGGATCGGTGATCGTCGCGGCCGAAGAATTAATTCGGGGGCAACGCATCGGCCGGAGGCGAGAAGCGGCCGTAAGGGACCGCCCGGCCGGGAATCCCGATGCGTCACTTTTCGCGATCCCGTACGGAATCCGGAAGTTGATCTTCGAGTTATCCACAGGGCGGGGACCGGTTTGAGCGTCGCTGACGGGTTCCGCATAAGGTTGCGGGCATGGCGCGACCCGATGGCCGATCGGCCGACCAGCTGCGACCCGTGACCCTCACGCGGCGATGGAGCATGCACCCCGAGGGGTCCGTGCTCGTCGAGTTCGGTAATACCCGTGTGCTGTGCACCGCCAGCGTCACCGAGGGGGTGCCGCGCTGGCGCAAGGGCTCCGGTCTGGGCTGGGTCACCGCTGAGTATGCGATGCTCCCGCGCGCCACCAACACCCGCGGCGATCGCGAGAGCGTCAAGGGCAAGGTCGGCGGCCGCACGCAGGAGATCTCCCGGCTGATCGGGCGCAGCCTGCGGGCCTGCATCGACCTGAAGGCGCTCGGCGAGAATTCCATCGTGCTCGACTGCGATGTGCTGCAGGCCGACGGCGGCACCCGGACGGCGGCGATCACCGGGGCTTATGTCGCCCTGCACGACGCGGTGACCTGGCTGGCCGAGCGGAAGGCGCTGGCCGGCAAGATCGAGAGGGTCATGCACCGCTCGATCCAGGCGGTCAGCGTCGGCATCGTCGACGGCGAGCCGCGGCTCGACCTGATGTATGACGAGGACGTCGCCGCCGAGGTCGACATGAACGTCGTCTGTACCGGCGAGAGCGACTTCGTCGAGGTGCAGGGCACGGGGGAGAACGGCGTGTTCCGCCGAGATCAGATGGACGCGCTGCTCGACCTGGCCGTCCTCGGGTGTGTGGAGCTCGCGTCGGCGCAGCAGAAGGCGCTCGCGGCATGAGCGCACGGCTGCTCCTCGCCACGGCGAACAAGAAAAAGCTTGTCGAACTGCAGCGCATTCTCGACCTCGCGCTCGGGGCGAGCCGGATCGAGCTGGTCGGGCTGTCCGACTTCCCGGACTATCCCGACGTGCCGGAAACCGGGCTGACCTTCGGCGAGAACGCGTTGATCAAGGCCCGCGAGGGCGTGCGGCGCACCGGACTGCCCACCGTGGCCGACGACTCGGGCATCGCGGTGGACGCGCTCAACGGGATGCCCGGGGTGTTCAGCGCGCGCTGGGCCGGCCGGCACGGCGACGACGCGGCCAACCTCGATCTCGTGTTAGCGCAGATCGGCGACGTGGACGACGCCCACCGCGGCGGCGCGTTCGTGTGCGCGGCGGCGCTGGTGCTGCCGAACGGCCGCGAGCACCTGGTCGAGGGCCGCCAGACCGGCCGGATCCTGCGGCAGCGGCGCGGCGAGGGCGGCTTCGGATACGACCCGATCTTCCTCGGCGACGGCCAGACCCGGACGAATGCGGAGCTCAGCCCCGCGGAGAAAGACGCGATCAGCCATCGGGGCAAGGCGTTCCGAGAGCTGGCAAAGGTGATCGCGAAAGAGTTGCCGGCGGGCTGACCTCTGATCGGCCGACCTCGCGCGCCGTCCGGCGGGTTGACCTCGCCGCGCGGCACCCGGCGGGCTGACCTCCGCGCCTCAGACGACGAGGTTGACCAGCCGGGGCGGGCGCACGACTGTGCGGACAACGGTCACGCCCTGCGCCGCCGGGGACGCCAGGGCCAGCGTCTCCAACTCGGCCGCGGAGATGTCGGCCGGGACCTCCAACCGGGCGCGGACCTTGCCGTTGACCTGGACCGCGCACACCACCGTCGGCTCGGCCGCCAGCGAAGGGTCGATCGCCGGCCAGCCGGCGCGGGCGATTCCGGGCGCGTGGCCCAGCCGCGCCCACATCTCCTCCGCGGCGTACGGCGTGAACAGCGACAACACCACCGCGATCGCCTCGGCGGCCTCGCGCACGGCCGGGTCGGCCGCCCCGATCCGGCGAGCCGCGTTGGTCAGCTCCATCGTGCGGGCCACGGCCACGTTGAAGTGATGCTGCTCGACCTGCTCGGTGATCGTGCGCAGCAGGCGGTGCGTGATCCGGCGCAGGTCCGGGTCGCCGTGCGCGGGGTCGGTGCCGAGCGGCGCGGCCACCTCGCCGGCCAGCCGCAGCACCCGGGTCAGGAACCGTACCGAACCCGACGGCGACACGTCCGCCCAGTCGATGTCGTCCTCGGGCGGGCCGGCGAAGAGCATCGTCAGGCGTACCGCGTCCACACCGTACGTGTCGATCTGCTCGGCCAGGTCGACCATGTTGCCCTTGGACTTGCTCATCGCGGCGCCGTTCAGGATGACCTGACCCTGGTTGAGCACCGACCGGAACGGCTCATCGAAGTCGATCAGCCCGATGTCCTTGAGCACCTTCGTGAAGAACCGGGCGTACAACAGGTGCAGGATCGCGTGCTCGATGCCGCCGACGTACTGGTCCACGGGCGCCCACCGAGCCACCGCCGCCGGGTCGAAGGGTCCGGACTCGTACGCCGGGGAGCAATATCGCAGGAAATACCAGGACGAGTCGACGAAAGTGTCCATTGTGTCGGTGTCCCGGGTCGCCGGGCCGTCGCACGACGGGCAGGACACCTCGACCCAGTCCCGGGCCGCGGCCAGCGGCGACACACCCTTCGGAGCCAGGTCGGCGCCGCGCAGGTCGGGCAGCGTCACCGGCAGCTGATCGTCCGGGACGGGCACGCTCCCACACCGGGGACAGTGGATGATCGGTATCGGGCAGCCCCAGAACCGCTGCCGCGACACCAGCCAGTCCCGCAGCCGGTAGTTCACGCCCGGCCGCCCCACGCCGCGGGCCACCGCCTCCTCGACCACCCGCTCGATCGCGGCGTCGCGCATCAGCCCGTCCAGAAAGTCCGAGTTGACGCGCATCCCGTCGGCCGGCGTCGCCCCGGCACCGTCGGGCGAGTCCGCGCTCACCGGCACCACCGGCAGGTCGAACGCGCGGGCGAACTCCAGGTCACGCTGATCGTGCGCGGGCACCCCCATGATCGCGCCGGTGCCGTAGCCGGTCAGCACGTAGTCGCTGGCCCAGATCGGCACGCGCACCCCGCTGAACGGGTGCCGCGCATACACCCCCAGGAACACCCCCGTCTTGGCCCGCTCCGGCGACATCCGGTCGATCTCCGACTCATGGCCGATCTGTTCCCGGTACGCCTCGAACTCGTCCCGCAACGCGTCGGTGCACAACGACGCGGCCAGTGTGGAATCGGCCGCCAGCACCAGGAACGTCGCCCCGAAAACCGTGTCCGGCCGGGTCGTGAACACCGAGATCGTGGTGTCGCCCGCGACGAAGTCCAGGTACGCCCCCGGCGAGCGCCCGATCCAGTTGCGCTGCATGGTCAGCACCCGCGCCGCCCAGTGCCCCTCCAGCCCGGCCATGTCGTCGAGCAGGCGATCGGCGTACGAGGTGATCCGGAAGAACCACTGCGTGAGGTCGCGCTTGGTGACCTCGTTGCCGCAGCGCTCGCAATGCCCGGCGATCACCTGCTCGTTGGCGAGCACCGTCTGGTCGACCGGGCACCAGTTGACCGCGGACCTTTTCCGGTACGCCAGATCCCGCTCGAACAACCGCAGGAACAACCACTGTGTCCACCGGTAGTACGACGGGTCGCTGGTGTGCAGCCGGGCGCGCCAGTCGACCGACGTCGCGTACCGGCGGAACGACGCGGCCTGCGTCTCGATGTTCGCGTACGTCCAGTCGGCCGAGTTCAGGTCGCGCCGGATCGCCGCGTTCTCGGCGGGCAGCCCGAACGAGTCCCAGCCGATCGGGTGCAGCACGTCGTAGCCGCGATGGAACCAGTACCGGGCGATCGCATCCCCGTACGCGTACGCCTCGGCGTGTCCCATGTGCAGATCGCCGGACGGGTAGGCGAACATGTCGAGCAGATAGCGCCGCTCGCCCGTCCCCGTCCCGGCCGCGAACAGGTCGAGCTGGTCCCACACCGGCCGCCACCGCTGCTGGATCGCGTCGAAATCGTAGTCCGCCATGGTCGCGAAGCTATCGTGCCGCCGTGTCCTCGCGCCGACGTTTTCTCGCCAGCAGCAGCGTCCGGACGACGAACACCGGCCGGAACAGCACCCCGGGCGGGATCAGCAATTGTTGCACCGCGTTAAATATCCGGCTCGTACCGATATCGATCTGCGCGGCGTACGAGATCTGCCGTGCATACCAATTACGCAGCCGTACGCCTCGCGGCCGCGGCCCGGTCGTCTCCGGATAGTTGAAGTCGCCGCCCACCGCGAACTGCCACGGCGTGCTGATGACGGTCGCGGCGGCGGCGTAGAAGTCCCGGGCCATCGAGGCGTCCGACCGCCGTTCGTGCCGGTCCAGGACGCGCCCGAGGGCCCCGGCCTGTTGCACCGCACAGGTCATGCCCTGCCCATAGATCGGGTTGAAGCTGCAGATCGCGTCACCCACGGCGACGTATCCGGCCGGGAGCCGGTCGAGTTTCTCGAAGAGCCGGCGCCGGCTGGACGGAAAACGCGCGACCGCCACCTCGGAGAGCGGCTCGGCCCGGCTCATCACGTCGCCGACCAGGGTGTCCGGCAGCGCCTTGGCGTACCGATCGAGCTGCTCCGGGTCGTCCGGCGGCTCGGCCACGTGCCAGCCCCCGATCGAGACCAGCCAGCGGTTGCCCTCGACCGGCAGCGCCATCCCGGCGATCTTCTGCGCCGGCGGCTCGGGCACGGTGAACGCGGCCTGCCAGTCGATCATGTCGCCGGGCCGGCGGCGATAGACCCGCGTCGAGTACGCCACCCCGATCTTGACTTCGGCCTGGTCCGGCGCGGGGAAGCCGAGGGCGGCCAGCCACCGATCGGATCGCGCGCCCCGGCCGGTGCCGTCCACCACGAGATCGGCGCTGATCGTCTCGCCGGTGTCCAGCACGACCCCGGTGACGACGCCCTTGGAGCCGGCCAGGCCGGAGACCGCGATCTCGTCGCGGATCGCCACGCCGGGCAGCCGCGCCACCCGCTTGCGGACGATCGTCTCGATCAGCGGCCGGCTCACCGAGACCAGCGACAGTCCGGTCGGGATGCGTCGGGAGCGGCGACCGTACCGGAAGGTGGCCAGGCCCAGCCCGGTGTCGAACTTGCTGCCGCCGGCCGCGATCAGCTCCGCCTCGAAGCCGGGGAACAGCTCGTTCAGCTCGTTCAGCCCGGAGATCAGCAGGATGTGCGGATGCGCGCCCTGCGGCACCCCGCGCCGCGGCTCGGCCTGGTCGGGAAGCGTGTCGCGATCGAGGACGGTGACGCTCGAAAATCGACGGCTGAGCACCCGAGCGGCGGCCAGACCGGCGATGCCGGCCCCGATGACTACCGCCCTGTCCTCCACAGTGGCAAGTAAACCGTGTGGCGGGGGAGTCTGCTGGGAGAGGTGGAAAGGGAGAAACCACACCTTTCCACCTCCAACATATAGCACGGTACGGGGCTTGCGGCAAGACCCGGGTGGTGCCGCAGAATCGTCACTCGAAGCCAGTGACCTGCGGAAACGTTCGGAGCTCATGACATGCCACCGCTGATCGCCAGCGCTTTCGCCCTGCCCGCCAACCTCGCCGCGAAGGCCGACCCGAACCTCATCAGCGCGGACGAGAAGCATTTCGCGGCCATCGCGCAAAGCCTCGAAGAGTCGATCGCCGACCTCGCCGACCGCCTGGACGCCGAACGCAAGCGCCCCGGCGGCATCGGCCGAAGGGCGTTGGACCGCGACCAGGAGATCCGCCGCCTGACCGCGCGGCTACGCGCCCTGCGCCGCTTCGGCCTGGACCTGTGCCTGGGCCGCATGGTCGCCGCGGACGACGCCGCCGTAAACGGCCGCGGCGATGCCGCCGCGGACGACGCCGGGCCTGTCTACGTCGGCCGGCTCGGGCTCACCGACGGCTCGGGCCGACGGCTGCTGGTCGACTGGCGCTCACCCGCCGCCGAGCCGTTCTTCGGCGCCACCCACGCCAACCCGATGGGCCTGGCCAGCCGCCGCCGCTATCGCTGGACCCAAGGCCGGATCAGCGACTACTGGGACGAAGTGTTCACCCCCGACGGCTTCGAGGGCAACGCCGCGCTCGACGACCAGTCCGCCTTCATCGCGAGCCTGGGCACCAACCGCTCGGCCCGGATGCGCGACGTCCTCGGCACGATCCAGGCGGACCAGGACGCCATCATCCGAGCCGGCTCGAGCGGCGCCCTGACCGTCGACGGTGGTCCCGGCACCGGAAAGACCGTCGTGGCCCTGCACCGCACCGCCTACCTGCTGTATTCCGACCCACGCTTGGGGCACCGCCGCGGTGGCGTGCTCTTCGTCGGTCCACACGAGCCGTATCTGGCCTACGTCTCGGACGTCCTCCCGAGCCTGGGCGAGGAGGGCGTGCAGTCCTGCACCCTGCGCGACCTCGTCCCGGAGGGTGCCACGGCCATGCCCGAGACCGACCCGTCGGTGACTCACCTCAAGTCGTCTGCCGACCTGGTGAAGGCCATCGACGCGGCCGTCCGGTTCTACGAGGAGCCACCCACCGAGGGCATGACTCTCTCGGCCGGCGAGTCCGGCATCCGGCTGAGCGCCGCCGACTGGGCCCGGGCGTTCGAGGCGCCCGGCCCGGGCACGCCGCACAACGAGGCACGCGACGAGGTCTGGGAAGAACTCCTTTCCCTCCTGATGGACAAATACGACGGCGACGAACCCGAGGCATTCGTGCGCCGGTCGCTTCTCGAGGACCGCGACCTACGCACCGCCTTCAACCGCGCGTGGCCCCTGCTCGAAGCGACCGACATCGTCGGCGACCTGTGGTCGGTTCCCGCCTACCTCCGGAGGTGCGCGCCGTGGCTCACCCGCGACGAGATCCAGCGGCTGCAACGCGCCGACGCTCAGGCGTGGACCGTCGATGACCTGCCGTTCCTGGACGCGGCCGCCCAGCGGCTCGGCGACTCGTCGGCGTCCCGCATCAAGCACCAGCGCGACGCCGCGCTCACGGCCCAGCGCGAGCGCATGTCACGTGTCGTCGACGACCTGCTCGACTCCAATGTCTTCGACGATGGGGAAGGCCTGATGACGATGCTGCGGGGCGAGGATATGCGGGAGTCATTGGTCGATGATGCTGGTTTGCCGACCGGAGTGGTAAGCGGTTTGAGCGGCCCGTTCGCGCACATCGTGGTGGACGAGGCCCAAGAATTGACCGACGCCCAGTGGCAGATGCTGCTATCGCGTTGTCCGTCCCGCAGCTTCACCATCGTCGGCGACCGCGCCCAGGCCCGGCACGGTTTCACCGAGTCCTGGCCGGAGCGTCTCAAGCGGGTCGGCTTCGACCGGATCAACCAGGCGTCGCTCACGATCAACTACCGCACACCCGCCGAGGTCATGGCCGAGGCCGAGCCGGTCATCCGCGCCGTGCTCCCGGACGCCAACGTACCCACCTCGATCCGCACCGGCGGCGTCCCGGTCACGCACGGCTCGACGACAGACCTGGAGTCCATCCTGGACACCTGGCTCGACTCCCACGACGAGGGCATCGCCTGCGTCATCAGCACAACGGACGTCAGGACAACCCGTTCCCGCGTACGCTTCCTCACCCCCGAGCTGTCGAAGGGGCTCGAATTCGACCTCGTCATCCTGGTGGCACCGGAGGCGTACGGGGAAGGAATTGAGGGAGCGGTGGACCGTTACGTGGCGATGACCCGGGCGACCCAGCGGCTGGTCGTCCTCACGTGAGCAGCCCGAGGGCGCGAGCCTGGTCGACCGCCTCGTGCCGCCGGTGCGCGCCGAGCTTGGCGTACAGATGCCGCAGGTGGGTGGTGACGGTGTGCACCGACAGGTGCAGCTGCTGGGCGATCTCCGCGGCGGTGAGGTGCGTCGGCAGATAGTGCAGCACGCGAGCCTCACTGCCGGTGAGCGGCTCGGGCAGCATCGGAGCCTGCGGCAACTCGTGCATGTGCCGGACCGCCTCGGCCGGACAGTCGTGCTCGACCAGCCAGGTCGCCGCGGCCGCGTGCAGCGCCGGGATGTCGTCGCGGGCGGTCCGCCGCAGTTCCCGCCGCAGCAGCTCGGCGAACAGCCGGTGATAACGAAACCAGCTCCCGTACGCATCCAGCGACACCACAAACGCACCACCACGTTCCAGGTCGTGCAGGATCTGCTCGCCGCCGGACCCACCGGTCAGCAGGTCGGCCAGCTCGCCGTTGACCCGGTCCAGCACCGAGGTGCGCAGCAGCAGCCGGCGCGCCCGTTCGTCCTGCCGGTCGAGCACCTCGGCCAGCAGGTATTCGGCGACCGTCCGCTCGCCGCCGGAGAACTGGTCCGCGGACCGTTCCGGATCAGGGCAGCCGGCCAGCGACAACGCCGCCAGCCGCAGCCCGGCCGCCCACCCCTCGGTCTGCTCGTGCAGACGCGCCAGCGCGGCGTCGGACAACCGGACGCCCGCGCCGGTCAGCAGGTCCCGCGCCTCCGCGACGGTGAAGCGCAGATCGGCGGCACGGATCTCGGTCAGCTCGCCTTCCAGCCGCAGCCGATGCAGCCCCAGCCGCATGTCGTGCCGGCTCGCCAGCACCAGCCGCAGGTCGGGCGGCGCGCGCAGGACCACCTGCTCCACTTGGTGTAGCGCGTCCGCGGCCAGGTCCTGCATGTCGTCGATGATCAGCCAGACCGGCTCCCGCAGCGGCGCGAGATCGGCCAGCAGCCGCTCGACGACCGCCCAGCCGTCCAGGCCGAGGGCCGGCGTCAGCGGCCGTACCAGCGCCGACCCGGCCGCCGTGCCGCGCAGCGCGTCCGCGATCGAGATCCAGAAACGCTGCGCATCCCGCGGCGCGGACACCCACGCGACGCGTCCGGCCAGGTCATCGGTGGCGATCCAGGACCGCAGCACCATCGTCTTGCCGCTGCCCGGAGGCGCGGACAGCACGGTCACGCGACCAGCGTCGCGCAGCAGCGCCAGGGGCGCCGAGCGGGCCATGAGCCCGCACCGGACGGGAGCCGAGGCGGAAGGCTGCACACGCCCAGGATATGTGTGACCACTCTTCGTATCGGAATGATCTGCGTCGCACTGGCGAATCACCAAAATCGTGCGATGCCTCATCACAAAACCGGGCGTGAGCCTTGCCCGGTCCAACGAATCATGAAAGTTGCCGCGAGAACGAAGGTTCTTATCGTGTCGGAACAGAACCACACCGCGCCGAGGATTCTCGACGTGCCGATCGGACTACGGGTGGCCGGGACGCGGCGCGAGTTCGACAGCCTGGGTGACGTCGACGTGCCGGCGGACCGGTACTGGGGCGCGCAGACGCAACGCAGCCTGCAGCACTTCAACATCGGCGACGATCGCATGCCGAAGGAGGTGTACCACGCGTACGGCTATGTGAAGAAAGCCGCGGCCGTCGTGAACACCCGCGCCGGGCGCATGCCGGCGTGGCAGGGCGAGCTGATCCAGCGGGTGTGCGACGAGGTCATCAGTGGGGCGCTGGACAGCGAGTTTCCGCTGTACGTCTGGCAGACCGGGTCGGGCACGCAGTCGAACATGAACGTCAACGAGGTCATCTCGAACCGCTGCATCCAACTGGTCGGCGGCACCCTCGGCTCCCAGGCGCCCATCCACCCCAACGACCACGTGAACATGGGCCAGTCGTCCAACGACACCTTCCCGAGCGCCATGCACATTGCCGCGTACGCCATGACGACCGAGAAAACCGTTCCGGCCCTGCGCAGGCTGCGAGACGCGCTGGAACGCCGGTCGCGGCGGTGGGCGGACGTGGTGAAGATCGGCCGTACCCATCTGGAGGACGCCACGCCACTGACCGTGGGCCAGGAATGGTCGGGCTACGCGGGCGCGTTGGACGACGCCATCGCCGAGGTCGAGCACGCCACCCGTGGCCTGCGGAAACTGGCCATGGGCGGCACCGCGGTCGGCACCGGGCTCAACGCCCCGGCCGGCTTCGGTGAGCAGGTCGCCGCCGAGATCGCGTCGATGACCGGCGTCGCGTACGAGACCGCGGCCAACAAATTCGTCGCGCAAGGCACCCTGGACCGGATGGTCCGCGCCCATGCCTCGCTCAAGGCGGCGGCGGTCACCCTGTTCAAGATCGCCAACGATCTGCGCTGGCTCGGATCGGGCCCGCGCACCGGAATCCACGAGCTGGTCTTTCCGGCCAACGAGCCGGGGTCGTCGATCATGCCGGGAAAGGTCAACCCGACCCAGGCGGAGGCCATGCTCATGGTCGCCATCCAGGTCATCGCGTCCGACGTGGCGGTGACGATGGGTGGCGCCGAGGGCAACTTCGAGCTCAACGCGTTCCGTCCGATCCTGATCAGCAACTACCTGCACTCGGCGCTGATCCTGGGGGACATGTGTGACCACTTCCGCGAGTTCATGGTGGAGGGCACCGAGCTCGATCAGGCGCGGCTGACCGAGAACATCGACCGCTCGGTGATGATGGTGACCGCGCTGTCCCCGGTCATCGGATACGACAAGGCCGCCGCGATCTCGTACTACGCCATCGACCACGACTTGGACCTCAAGCAGGCCGCGCTCGCCAACGGCGTCAGCGAGGACCTGTTCGACCGCGTGGTCAACCCGCTCGCCCTCACCCGCCCCGGGACCGCCGATGTCGCCGACAATGTTGTCGCACAGTCCAGCAAAGGCTGACGAGCCGATCGGCAAGGCCGCGCTGATCGCATCGGTCGGCGGGCAGCGCGGCTACGCCGACTGGGCCAACCCGCGGCACCGGCTGCGGCGACTGCTCGCCGAGTTCCTCGGCACGGCCGGGCTGACCTTCATCCTGTCCGGCGGGGCGGCGATCCTGGCCCGATACGGTGGGCGCGGTCTGCAGCCGTGGCAGATCGTGCTGGTGCTCTCCCTGGTGTCGGCGCTGTGGCTGGTGGTCGCCGTCTACTTCCTCGGCGACATCTCGGCACACTTCAACCCGGCGACCACGCTGGCGTTCGCGTTGCGGCGCGACATCGGCTGGGTGATGGCCGGTGCCTACTGGATCGTCCAGTTCGGAGCGGCCGTCTGCGGGTCCTATCTGGCGCGGGCGTTCTTCGGCACCGCCGGGAACCTCGCCGCCACCCTGCCCAAGCCCGGCCATTCGACTCAGGCGGCCGCGTTCGAGGCGGTCATCACGTTCGGGCTGGTGCTGATGGTGATCAACCTGGCCAACGGTCCCAAGCTCAACGGCCCGTTCGTTCCGGTGGCCGTCGGGGCGTACATCCTGGCCTGGGGAACCATGGGGGGCCCGTACGACGGCGCGTCGATGAACCCGGCCCGCAGTTTCGGGCCCGCTCTCGCCATCGGCGACCTGTCCACGTGGTGGGTCTATCTCGTCGGGCCGGTGGTCGGCGCGGCCGTCGCGGTCGGCGTGGCATACCTGCTGCGCGGCTCGGCGAAGGTGGAGGAGGCCGTCGCCGCCGAGGGAACACCGCTCGACCGGGCGGCCTGAGCCGTTGCGGGTGGGCCGGGAATTGATCGGCGTAGGCTTCGTCGTGTGAATCCGGTGTTCGTCTTCGACGGCGACTGCGCCTTCTGCTCGTCGTGCGCCCGCTTCATCGAGCGCCGCATCCCGACCCGCGCCTCGGTGGTGCCGTGGCAGTTCACCGATCTCGCGGCCCTCGGCCTCACCCAGGAGCAGGCCGAGACGGCCGTGCAGTGGGTCGACCCCGAACACTCGGTGATCGCGGCGGGCCCGGACGGCATCGCCGCGCTGCTGCGCGACGCCGGAAAGGGCTGGCGCCCGATCGGCGCGGTCCTCGGGCTCCGGCCGGTGCGGGCGGTGGCGTGGCCCGCGTACCGCTGGGTCGCGAAGCATCGCCACCTCATGCCCGGCGGCACCGCGGCGTGTTCACTCCCGCAGAGTGCTCGCGACCGGCTCCGCGGCTCGTAGGCGCTTTTCCAACGGCAGAAAGCTGGCCAGCGCCACCAGGTGCGGCGCGAACGAAATCGTGATCGTCGCGAACGTGACCAGGTGGAACGAGTAGAAGAACGCCACCACCAAGCTTCGCCGCCGCTCCGGCACGAAGAAGATCAACGGGCTGGCGAGCTCGAACGCGAGGATGCCGAACTGCGCGAGGATCAGCAGCCCCGGCACCCCGGCGATCAGGTCGGCCAGCGGGGTGCCCCGGCGGATGATGGCCTGCGCCAGAACGGAACTGGTCGGCCAGTCGATCCCGCCGAACCGCAGCTTCGCGAGCGCGGCGAGGAAGTACGTGCAGACCACGGCGATCTGCGTGACGCGCAACGCCCATCCGGCAGCCTCGGAGGTGCGCTGGTCGCCGTGCCGCGCGGCACCGACCGTCGGCAGCACGGCCAGCGCCACGAGAAAGCCGAACCGGTCGTGGTCCACCTTCCCGTAGCTCATGCCGATGACCATCCACTCGCTGTAGAGCAGGAAGACCAGCACACCGAGCAGCCGCGGCAGGCGTCCCGTCGCCGCCGCGAGCGCCGCGACCAGCAGCGCCCAGAAAACGCCGTGCACGAGCGCCGCGTCCGGCACCGGCAGGTGCAGCATCCGCCCGACGCGAAGCGGCTGGTACAGATCGCCCGGGGTGTTGGCGTGGCCGCGAATCCATGGCGTGAAGACGATCAGGTCACCGACCACGAACAGATAGACCAGCGTCCGGAAGGCGGCGACCCGGCCGAGCGGCACCGGCGCGGTGAACCATCGCGAGATCACGGCATCGTCCATTGTGCTACGACGTCGTCACGGTAGGTGCCGGTGGGCCGGCTGTCGTGCACCCCGTGCCAGCGCACCACGATCCGCACCTGCCGCAGCGGCTCGGCCCCGGGCGTGTGCTCCAGGTACGCGTCCGCGATCTGATCCAGCCGCGCCGGGTCGGCCGCGTACGCCTGCTCCTGCCCCTCGATCTCGGCCCGCCGGATCCCGGTGTTCGCCTCGGTCAGCGCCACGGTCCGCCCGGCCGCGTCGACCCCTTCCACCCGGGTGTCCTTGGCATCCTGGTCGGGCCCAGGGGCGGTCGAATACATCCGGAACGGCCCGAACGGAAAGTCGTCGTCGGTGCCCCAGAGGGTGCCCACCAGCAGCACGCCGAACACGGCGAGCGCGAGGCCGACGCGGGCCCGCCGACCCCGCCGAGAGAGCTGAATCATCGACGGGCACCGTACCGCCGGCGCGCAACAGGCGCAGACCCGCCTGTATGAGTCGAAGTTCTTGTGCGCCAGTCGGCTCGCCCCCGCCGACCCCTTTTGCGTTCCCAGGTCTCACCACGACCGGCGACTGCCCGAAGTCGACGGTGAGCCGAGGCGGTTTGCTCAGTCCTGGACGAGAAGGTCCTAACCGTGGTCGCAGGCGATCAGTGACGACCTGGTCACGGCCGGGCCGGTAGCGCGGTTGTGCCAGTTGACGCGCTGCGGCGATCCGCTCGGCACCGGGCAGTCCCGCTATTTGTAACCGTTCAGCTGGTTCCGTCGGCCGCGAGTCCCCGTGCGAGGCGACGCCGCCAGGCCCGGGCAGGTCCCAGCTCCCCACAGTGGCCGCTCCACCCGGGCGTGGGGAGCCGCGACGCCGAGGAGGTTGCGGTTGCCCACACCGCAGCCACCCCCATCCAGGTGTGGGCAGTCGCGACGCCGAGGAGGTTGCGGTTGCCCACACCGCAGTCACCCCCACCCTCGTGTGGGCGGTCGCGACGCCGAGGAGGTTGCGGTTGCCCACACCGCAGTCACCCCCATCCAGGTGTGGGCGGTCGCGACGCCGAGGAGGTTGCGGTTGCCCACACCGCAGCCACCCCCATCCAGGTGTGGGCGGTCGCGACGCCGAGGAGGTTGCGGTTGCCCACACCGCAGCCACCCCCATCCAGGTGTGGGCAGTCGCGACGCCGAGGAGGTTGCGGTTGCCCACACCGCAGGCACCCCCACCCCGGTGTGGGCAGCCGCCACGACCGGAAGGTCCCGGCTCCCCACAGCGACGGTCCGCGCAGGTCCGCCGCGCATGGTCAACTCATCGGAGCGTGAGCGGCGCGAGAAACAGCTGAACAGTTCCGCTATGTGGACACCGCGGTCACATCGTGGATTTTTGTGAACCTTGGAGAGTTGCGCCCACATACGAGCCATAAGTATCCAAGGTCTACATTCGGCCGGGAAAACCTGCTGGACGAAAGCCTCGTTACGCGACAAAACACTGTCTACGATGGACAGGAATCCCACATCGCGGACGGTGGTTCCAAGATGCGGGCGCGCGTCTCAATAGGCGGCCGCCCGTCCCACGGAATGGAAGCGCCGGCGCAGCCGCGAGCTGAGCCCAGCCGTCCAGCGGCCCAGTCGATACCACAATTTAATGAAATGTCGGATATGCGAGGGATTGGCGATGGACGGGCGAGCGGGCGGACGGGGAGTGGGCGCGCGATGATCACCGACGTGCGCGACCTGCGCGACGGGCGGACGGACGGGCTGGCGGACGGGCGGTCGGGCTGGCGGGCGGACGGACGGGCGGTCGGGCTGGCGGTCGGGCTGGCGGTTGGGCGGGCGGGCGGTTGGGCGGGCTGGCGGTTGGGCGGGCTGGCGGTTGGGCGGGCGGGCGGCGGGAAGTGGGTGCGCGCGTGCCGGGGCTAGCCTCTGAAAGTTTTTATGCATACGCTGGGCGGGTGAATGACGTGCCTGTCAGCGTGGGGGAGCTCTTTCAAGGGGCGCGCCTCACGCCCACCCAGCGGCGCATCGCTCACTGCCTGGTCGAGCACTCCGGCAAGGCCGCCTATCTGTCCGCGGCCGAGGTTGCCGACCTCGCGGGGGTCAGCCAGCCGTCGGTCACGCGGTTCGCGGTCGCGCTCGGGTACGAAGGCTATCCGGCGCTGCGGCGGGAGCTGCGGCATATGACCGGCGGGCCGAGCGGGAACGGGAAGCGGAACGCGATGCAGCTCGCCTTGCAGGCCGAGGCGGAGCATCTCGGGCGGCTGACGGATCAGCTGGAACGGCTCGACGACGTACAGAAGGCTGCTGATCTTTTGATTCGGAGCCGGCCACTGCCGGTTCTCGGGCTGCGATCGGCGGCCCCTTTGGCCGCATATTTCGGATATTTTGCGGCGAAGGTGCACCCGGACGTCCGGGTCATCGCCAACGGTGGCACCGAGATGCTCGACCAGCTCGATCAGGCCCGCGCGGCCGGCGCCGGTGCGATGCTGGCCCTGGTGCTGCCGCGCTACCCGCGCGAGTCGCTCGACGCCATCGGAGAGGCCAAGAAAGCCGGGTTCCGGGTCGTCGCGATCACCGACTCGGCGCTCAGCCCGGTGGCCCACGAGGTGGACGTGGTGCTGCCCGCCGCGGTCGGCACGCAACTGGTCTTCGACCTGCACACCGGGCCGATGGCGATGGCGATGGTGCTGCTCCAGGCGATGTGCGACGCGGCACCCGAGTCGGTGCAGCAGCGTCTGGAAGAGTTCGAGGCCGCCGTGGCCCGACGACACATTTTCGTAGCGTGAGGGAGGACGACGAAGCATGGTGATCCGGGCTCCACGCGGCACGGCGTACACGGCGAAGGGTTGGCCGCAAGAAGCCGCCAAGCGGATGTTGATGAACAACCTCGACCCCGACGTGGCCGAACGGCCCGACGACCTGGTCGTGTACGGCGGTACGGGTCGCGCCGCCCGGGACTGGCCGTCGTTCCACGCGATCGTGCGCGAGCTCGACGACCTCACCGACGACGAGACGCTGCTGGTGCAGTCGGGCCGGCCGGTCGGCGTGTTCCGCACGCACGAGTGGGCGCCGCGCGTGCTCATCGCGAACTCGAACCTGGTGGGCGACTGGGCCACCTGGCCGGAGTTCCGGCGGCTGGAGAAGCTGGGCCTGACCATGTACGGCCAGATGACCGCCGGCTCCTGGATCTACATCGGTACGCAGGGCATTCTGCAGGGCACGTACGAGACGTTCGCCGCCGTCGCCGCCAAGCGGTTCAACGGCTCGCTCGCCGGGACGCTGACGCTGACCGCGGGATGCGGCGGCATGGGTGGCGCGCAGCCGCTCGCGGTGACCATGAACGGCGGCGTCTGCCTGATCGTCGACGTGGACCGGACCCGGCTGCAGCGCCGCGTCGACACCCGCTACCTGGATGTCATCGCGGATGATCTCGAGCAGGCCGTCCGGATGGCCGAACAGGCCAAGAAGGACAAGACGCCGCTGTCGATCGGCGTGGTCGGCAACGCCGCGGTCGTGTTTCCGGAGCTGCTGGTCAAGGGCGTCGGCATCGACATCGTGACCGACCAGACCAGCGCGCACGACCCCCTGTCGTACCTCCCGGTCGGCGTCGAGCTCGAGGACGCGCGTGACTACGCCGCCGCCAAGCCGGAGGAGTTCACCGACCGGGCCCGCGCCTCGATGGCCCGGCACGTCGCCTCGATGGTCGGATTCCTGGACGCCGGCGCCGAGGTCTTCGACTACGGCAACTCGATCCGCGGCGAGGCGCAGCTCGGCGGCTATGAACGAGCGTTCGCTTTTCCGGGCTTCGTCCCGGCGTACATCCGGCCGTTGTTCGCCGAGGGCAAGGGGCCGTTCCGCTGGGCCGCGCTCTCCGGCGACCCGGCGGACATCGCCAAGACCGACCGGGCGATCCTGGATCTCTTCCCGGAGAACGAGGGCCTGGCCCGCTGGATCAAGATGGCCGGCGAGAGGGTCGCGTTCCAGGGGTTGCCGGCGCGGATCTGCTGGCTGGGCTACGGCGAGCGGGACAAGGCCGGTGTGCGGTTCAACGACATGGTCGCCCGCGGCGAGCTCAGCGCCCCGATCGTGATCGGCCGCGACCACCTGGACTCCGGTTCGGTGGCCTCGCCGTACCGGGAGACCGAGGCGATGCTCGACGGCTCGGACGCGATCGCCGACTGGCCGCTGCTGAACGCGCTGGTCAACACCGCGAGCGGGGCCAGCTGGGTGTCCATTCACCACGGTGGCGGGGTGGGCATCGGCCGGTCGATCCACGCCGGGCAGGTGTGCGTCGCCGACGGCACCCCGCTGGCTGGGCAGAAGATCGAACGGGTGCTCACCAACGACCCGGGCATGGGCGTGATCCGGCACGTCGACGCCGGCTACACCTCCGACGCCGCCAAAGACGTACATATCCCGATGAAAGCGGAAAAATGATGCCGACGTTCCGCGAACTCTGGGACGGTATCGCGCCGATCGGCCGGGGCGCCAACGGCTACCTCAGGTACGCGCTGACCGAACCCGAGCTGGTGCTGCGCGACTGGTTCCGCAACCAGGCCGCACGCCGCGACATGCCGGTCACCGACGACGGCAACGGCAACCTGTTCGCCTGGTGGGGCGACCCGTGGGCACACGACGCGGTGCTCACCGGCTCGCACTTCGACTCGGTGCCGCACGGCGGGGCGTACGACGGGCCGTTAGGAATCGTCAGTGGCTTCCTCGCCGTGGACCGTCTCCGCGAACAGGGTTACGCGCCGACGAAACCGATCGCGATCGTGGCGTTCGTGGACGAGGAGGGCGGCCGCTTCGGGCTGCCCTGTCTCGGCTCCCGGCTGCTGACCGGCGCGATCGAGCCGGAGCGGGCGGCCGCCCTGCGGGACGTGGACGGCGTCACCTTCGGCGAGGCGCTGGGCGATCTGCCGGCCGGTCTGCTGCCCGGGCTCGACCGGCGGATCAGCGCGCTGGTCGAACTGCACATCGAACAGGGCCGCGCGCTGGCGGTGCCGGTCGGCGTGGCGAGCGCGATCTGGCCGCACGGGCGGTGGCGGTTCGACTTCACCGGGCACGGCGACCACGCGGGCACGACCAAGATGTCGGACCGTCGCGACCCGATGCTGACCTACGCGTACACGGTGCTGGCGGCGAACAAGGAGGCCCGGCTGGCCGGGGCGCACGCCACGATGGCCCGGGTCGAGGTCGAGCCGAACGCCACCAACGCGATCCCGTCGGTGGTGCGCAGCTGGCTGGACGCGCGCGCCGAGGACAACGCCACCCTGAGCGCGGTCGTGGACGCGGTGGTGAAGCGGGCGACCGAGCGGGCCGGGCGTGACGGCACCGAGCTCACCGTCACGCCCGAGTCGCAGAGCCCGGAGGTCGACTTCGACACCTCGCTCGCGGACCGGCTCGCGGACCTGCTGGGCGGCGTGCCGATCCTGCCGACGAGTGCCGGTCACGACGCCGGGGTGCTCTCCGCGCACGTGCCGACGGCGATGCTCTTCGTGCGAAATCCGACCGGCATCTCGCACTCACCCGCCGAACACGCCGACGAGCAGGATTGCCTCTCCGGCATCGACGCCCTCGCGAAGGTTCTGCGGGATCTGACATGACAACCTTCTTTTCCCCGTACGCCTGGACAGGCGGCCGTCTGGCCCGGAACGTCCGCATCGACGTGTCCGACGGCACGATCGACGCGGTCACGCCCGACGCGGCGCCGGCCGGGGAGCGGCTCGACGGCCTGGTGCTGCCCGGCTTCGCCAACGTGCACTCGCACGCGTTCCATCGGGCGTTGCGGGGGCGTACGCAGGGCAACCGCGGCAGCTTCTGGACCTGGCGCGATCTGATGTACGAGGTGGCCGGCCGGTTGGATCCGGACGGCTACTACCGGCTGGCGCGCGCGGTCTACGGCGAGATGGCGCTGTCCGGGATCACCGCGGTGGGCGAGTTCCACTACCTGCATCACGACCCCGAGGGCCGGCCGTACGCGGATCCGAACGCGATGGGCCACGCCCTGATCGCCGCGGCCGCCGACGCGGGTATCCGGATCACGCTGCTCGACACGCTGTATCTGACGTCCGGTGTGGACGGCAAGCCGCTCGACGGGGTGCAGCGCCGGTTCGGCGACGGCGACCTCGACGGCTGGTCCGCGCGGACTGATCTTCTGCGCGCGGACCAGCATTCGAAGATCGGTGCCGCCTTGCACTCGGTCCGGGCCGTCCCGCACGAGGTCATGTCGACGTTCGCGGACCGCACCGACGGCTTACCGGTCCACGTCCACCTCTCCGAGCAGCGTGCCGAGAACGAGCAGTGCCAGGCGGTCCACGGCTGTACGCCCGCGGAACTGCTGGCGGCGCACGGTGTCTGGCGGCCGGCGACGGTCGCGGTGCACGCCACCCACCTCACCGACCGCGACGTCGAGATCCTCGGCGACCAGCACGTGTGCTTCTGCCCGACCACCGAGCGCGACCTCGCCGACGGCATCGGACCGGCCCGGCGGCTGGCCGACGCGGGCGCCCGCCTGAGCCTGGGCAGCGACAGCCACGCGGTGATCGACATGTTCGAAGAGCTGCGCGCTCTGGAGATGAACGAGCGGCTGGCCAGCGAGGAGCGCGGCCGGTTCACGGTCGGCGACCTGGTCGGGGCGGCCACCGGGCACGCGGCGATCGGCTGGTCCGACGCCGGTGAGATCGCCGCCGGGAAACGCGCCGACCTGGTGTGCGTACGCCTCGACGGGGTGCACACCGCGGGCAGCGATCCGGCGCAGGCGGTGCTCGCCGCCACCGCCTCGGACGTCACGCACGTGATCGCGGACGGTCGCACGATCGTCGCGGACGGGCGGCACACGAGCATCGACGTGGCCCGCGAGCTGGTGGAGGCACGGTGAGCCTGCTGATCGACAACATCGGCGAACTCGTCACCAACGCGGATGGTGAAGGGCTCTTAGGCGTACGGGAAAACGCCGCCGTCGCCGTGGAGGGTGACCGGATCGCCTGGGTCGGACCGTCGGCGCAGGCCCCCGCCGCGGACCGGCGCATCGACGCGGAGGGTGCCGCGGTGCTGCCCGGCTTCGTGGACAGCCACGCCCACCTGATCTTCGCGGGGGACCGGGCGGCCGAGTTCGGCGCGCGGATGGCCGGCGAGCCGTATACCGGCGGCGGCATCCGGACGACGGTCGCGGCGACCCGCGCGGCCACCGACGACGAACTGCGCCGCAACGCCGCCCGCCTGGTCGCCGAGGCCCGGCGGCAGGGCACCACGACCATCGAGATCAAGAGCGGGTACGGGCTGAGCGTCGAGGACGAGGCCCGGTCGCTGCGAATCGCCGCCTCGCTGACCGCCGAGACCACCTTCCTCGGTGCGCATGTCGTTCCCGAGGGGCACAAGCCGGACGACTACGTCGATCTGGTCTGTGGGCCGATGATGGACGCTGCCGCGGCGTACGGGAAATGGGTCGATGTTTTCTGTGATCGCGGCGCCTTCGACGAGGACCAGGCCCGCCGGGTGCTGACCGCCGGGCTGGCGCACGGGCTCGGCCTTCGGGTGCACGCGAATCAGCTGGTCGAGGGGCCGGGGGTGCGGCTCGCCGTGGAGATGGGGGCGGCCAGCGCGGACCACTGCACGCATCTGAGCGACAAGGACGTGGACGCGCTGGCCGGCTCGGACACGGTGGCGACGCTGCTGCCCGGGGCCGAGTTCTCCACGCGGTCGCCCTATCCGGACGCGCGCCAGCTCATCGACGCCGGCGTGCACGTCGCGCTCGCCACCGACTGCAACCCCGGCTCGTCGTACACGACGTCGATGCCGTTCTGTATCGCACTGGCCGTCCGCGACATGCGGATGACCCCCGCCGAAGCCATCGCCGCCGCAACGCTTGGCGGCGCGCGTGCCCTGCGCCGTAGTGACATCGGCCGCGTGGCGGTGGGCGCGAAAGCCGACCTGACGGTGCTCGACGCGCCGTCCCACCTGCACCTGGCCTACCGGCCCGGGGTTCCCCTGATCAGAACCGTTCTGCTCGACGGAGTGCCGCAATGATCGTGACCGTTCAGCCCACCGGCGTCACCGCCGCCGACGTCCAGGCCGTGGCCCGCGGCGATGCCCGGGTCGAGATCGCCGACGCCACCGTCGCCGCGATGGCCCGCAGCCGTTCCATCGTCGACTCGATCGAGGCGTCCGGCCGTCCCGTCTACGGCGTGTCGACCGGCTTCGGCGCCCTCGCGAACACGTCCATCGAACCGGGCCGGCGCGCCGAACTGCAACACGCGCTGATCCGCTCGCACGCGGCCGGGGTCGGCGCCCCGATGCCCCGCGAGGTGGTGCGCGCCATGATGCTGCTGCGCCTGCGGTCGCTCGCGCTCGGCCATTCCGGCGTCCGCCCGCGCCTCGCGCACGGCCTCGCCGACCTGCTCAACCACGACATCACCCCGTGGGTGCCGGAGCACGGCTCGCTCGGCGCCTCCGGTGACCTGGCGCCGCTCGCGCACTGTGCGCTGGTGCTGCTCGGCGAGGGCTGGGTGCTCGGCAAGGACGGCAACCGGGTCGCCGGTGCGGAGGCGCTGCACCAGGCCGGGATCGCGCCGCTGGACCTGGCCGCGAAGGAAGGCCTCGCACTGATCAACGGCACCGACGGCATGCTCGGGATGCTGCTGCTGGCCATCGACGACGCGTCGCACCTGTTCGCGATGGCCGACGTGACGGCGGCGCTGGCGATCGAGGCGATGCTCGGCTCGGAACGCCCGTTCCTGCCGGAGCTGCACGCGATCCGCCCGCACCCCGGCCAGGCCGCGTCCGCCGCGAACATCTTCAAGCTGCTGCAGGACTCGGCGGTGATGGACTCGCACCGCGACGACCTGGCGCACGCCGTACAGGACGCCTACTCGATGCGCTGCGCCCCGCAGGTCGCCGGCGCCGCGCGCGACACGCTGGACTTCGTCCGGTCGGTGGCCGCCCGCGAGCTCGTGTCCGTGGTGGACAACCCGGTGGTCCTGCCCGACGGCCGGGTCGAGTCGACCGGCAACTTCCACGGCGCGCCGCTGGGCTTCGCCGCCGACTACCTGGCGATCGCGGCCGCCGAGGTGGGCGCGATCTCCGAACGCCGGGTGGACCGCCTGCTGGACGTGACCCGTTCGCGCAACTTGCCGCCGTTCCTCTCCCCGGACGCCGGCGTCAACTCGGGCCTGATGATCGCCCAGTACACGGCGGCCGGCATCGTCGCGGAGAACCGCCGGCTGGCCGCACCGGCGTCGGTCGACTCGCTGCCGACCAGCGGCATGCAGGAGGACCACGTCTCGATGGGCTGGGCCGCCGCGAAAAAGCTGCGCACGGTGCTGGACAACGTGGGCAGTCTGCTGGCGGTGGAGTTGCTGGCCGCGGTGCGCGGGCTGCAGTTGCGCGCGCCGCTGCGGCCGTCCCCCGCCGGTCGGGCGGCGATGGCGGCGCTGGCCCCGGCGGCGGGGGAGCCCGGTCCTGACCTGTTCCTGGCCCCGGTGATGGACGAGGCGCGGCGGGTGGTGTTCGGGCGGGGGTTGCGCGCGGAGATCGAGGCGAGCGTGGGGCCGCTGGCCTAGTCGCGCGGCGGCGTTCGGGGTATCACATTGAGGAGGCCCAGTGTTCCGAGGTGGTCACCGAATGTGAAGGGGTGCGGATGGCCGGCCAACACCCTGGGTCGACAGCGGTCCGGCTGTTGACCCGAGAGGACGCTTGGCGCCTGGCGCGCGACGCCCGCCTCGCCGCACTGCAGGACGCCCCGGAGTCCCTCTTGCCGACTGACCCGCACGAATCGACCTGGAACGAGGATTCGTGGCGTCGCTCGTTCAAGACCGGACTCTGGGTGGTGGCACGGACCGACCGTATGACGGTCGGCCTGGCCCGCCTCACCGAGGAGGCGAAGGGACGACCGCACGTCGAGTCGGTGTGGACGCACCCGCGACATCGCCGGGGGCGCATCGCCTCGCGGCTGATTCAGCGGCTCCTCCACGAGGTGCACGACCACGACGTCTTCGTATGGGTCCTGGACCCGAACCCGGCCGCGATCCGCCTCTACGAGTCGCTGCATTTCGAGCGGACTGACGTACGCCAGAAGCTGCATCCGAGCGGCCGGGTGGAGGAGCAGCTTCGGCTCAGCGCGGCGCTCCTGCCGAGTTGACCTCTGCGAGCTCGGGCATTCTCGCCACTCCGAATCGTGCTTCCTGCCAGCTCTTCAAGCCGAGCTCCTCGAAGGCGGCGTGGTAGTCGAGCGTGCGTCTGGTGGCCTGGCGACTCGCTTGGCCGAACTGCTGGCGGTCCTGTTCCCAGACGCCGAGGAACTCCACACAGTCGGCGGGCTGGATCGTGTGCAGCTGCTTCCATGCCTCCTTGAGGGACTCGGTGGCCTGAACTTTCTCGTGTGTCTCGTGTCCCGCGAGGTCAAGCTGGATTCCTTCGATCAACTTCGCGCGGTCCTCGATGAACCTCGCCCAGTAGTTCTCGGTAGCCCGATGGAGACCGCCGACGTCGGTGAAGAGCGCGTAGAGCCCTTCAGCGAGCAAGTCGCCGAACTCTTCGAACGTCGCCCGCGCGGGGTCCTTGAACGGATTGAACTCGAGCTGCCCGATGTTCCCCACGTGGGCGACGCCGTGCCGCTGCACCTCGCCGGCGAACGCAAACCAGTCTTCGTTGTAGACGTCCGGAAAAACGTCGAGGGCACGGTCGCCGGCGGTGTTCACACCCAACGCGCCGCCGCTGACGAAGATCCCCTGCGGCCGGCCGGCCAGGCGGTTGGCATGGCAGACCACCGAGTTGTCCGGAAACTGCAGCGTCTTGAAGCCGGCGAACAAGTTGGTGTCGAGGTAGTAGGCGACGCGATTCACGTCGTCCGGCGTGATGTCGGTGATGTCGTCGTCGAGAAACATGATTTTTTGCCAGCCGCGGTGCCGGGCCAGCAGGAGACCGATGTTCCGCTTCAGACTGAGGTTGCTGTCCCGATCGCCGCTGAACGCCCGCACCCGCTTGTCCGAGGTCGCGAGCCGAAGGGCGGGTTGGTCAATCTCGGTCGGCACATCGACCAGGACAACCCGAGCGCTGCCGGGCCGGCTCGCCACCAGCGTTGCCGCCTCGTTGATGTCACAGTCATGCGAGGCGAGCAGGACGAGCGGCGTGTCGCACAGCGAGGCGAGGTCGATCAGCGGGCCGAGCCGATGCGCCTTACGCGACGCGGGAATGATGATCGCGTCGAGCGGCCGCCGCGACGAGAGCGTGGCCGGGCCCCAGTCGAGCTTGCGCAGCAGCCGGTGGTGATGGGCGTGGTGCCTGCTCATACACGATCCCATCGGGGCTTCGAGCCGGGGTTCTGCGGCCAGGCATAGAGGATGTTCTCGGGGTCCTGCAGATCGGGCGAGAGCGCTTCACCACGAAAGACCGGGACCCGTACGAGAAGGCCGTACTCGTCGTCCGGGAAATGCTCGGCGAGGTAGGACTCGTTCGCCTCCCGGATCCGGGCATCGGTGAGTGTCCGCACCGCGCCCAGGACACCGCGGCTGTGGATGCCGTTGCACAGGGTCAACGTCTTGCTCGAATTGAACGGATTCGGCACCCTCGCCAGCAGCCCCACATCCTCCTCGAGCTCGGGAGCCGATCCACCGTTGGCGCGGGACCACACCGGGAGGAAGCGCTGCTCCGCCGCGCCGTGACCGACGGCGAAGATGTCCCCGCTCGTCAGTTCAGGACTCTCGAACTGGCGTACCGGTAGACGTTCCAGCAGCTTGAGCAGACGCCGGGTGACCTCGTTCCATCCGATTCCGCCGATCAGGACGAGGTGGCCGGACAGATCATCGGCGATGACCCTCGACGCACGCTTGAAGAACACCGGGAGCGCCGGATCGTTTTCGGCCCGGATGTGGCCGTGCAGCTCGACCAGCGCATCCTGGTCGGCGAACCGGTGCAGCGCGGTGTAGTTCGGATGGGTGCTTTCGGCCAGCGGTCCGCGAGCCTCGTCTCCCGCGTCCGGCGCGATGATCACCACGGGTCCGTTGTCGGCGAAGAACCACGACCGGTACGTCGGGACGCGAGACGACTCGGTCGTTCCGGACCAGCCACGGGCCTGGTCGAAGAGCACGGTGAGGTCGAGAAGGACTTCGTCGCGTTTCGCGCGCTGCGGTGCGGTGAGGTCGTCCTCGGCCGGCAGCTTGGGTGGGTTGCCGGTGAGGGCGATCAACCGTGAGTACGGCTCGATCCGGTTTTCCGGCACCAGGACGGGATTCCGCTGCCTCTCCCAGGAGGAGATCGCGGCCGCGCCGACCTTCCTGCCGTCCTTGGTAAAGATCTCCGCCAGCTCACTCTGCCGGAGCCCGGACTCGTCCCGAAGCACTCGGAGCCGGTGGGCCAACTGTTCCGCCGCCGGGGTAATCACCACTGCACCTCCTGCCCGTCGCGGCCTGCGCATTTCCCGTCCGACACCGCGCTTGACATTTCTTACTCGCTAAACAAAGGCCACTTTACTCAACTATAATCAACTTTAGCGGTGCTGATTCGTGTGTTGTCTACTGTGTTACGGTGCATTAAACACTACGCCCTAAAGGTAATGGCTGGGGGGTGGCCTCCTATGCCGAACCGGCCGCCGCTTACGAAAAAGCTGCTGCTAGTGAGATGCTTTCGGCATATCAAGATCAAATATCGTCGCGAGTTCGCCTTGGCCCTTCTGTCCGGCGACGAGAGCCTCCCCGCGCATTGGCTCAATCAGAAACAGCGACATTTTGTGCATCTCACGGCAGAGTCGACGGTGGACGCCGACGTCCAGGCGGACGCTCTCGAACTTGCGACCCGGGCCGACCGGCTTGGCGATCTGGTCTTCGAACTGATCGAAGCGTCCTCGAAGCGGTTCGACGCGGTTCTCGGTCTTGACCTGCGCGAGCAGGAGAGTCTTCGGGAGGGCAAGGCGCCGCTCGAGGTCTGCAAGGTCATCCTGCACAACTGCGAACCGTGGCCGACTGTCGCACCGGTCGACGAGGACGTCCGCTCGATGATCGATACGGTCGTCTGCGAGGCCGTCGCGCGGAGTCGCGCAGAGCAGCGGCGGGCCGCAACCGCCGCGCCCACTCCGGGACCCCGCACCTACTGGCAATTTCGCATTTGGCACAAGACCCGAGCGACAGATGATGACCAGACCCTATTCCGGTATCTCCTCTACGAGACATTCGAACTGTTGAAGGTCGTCGCCATCGTGGTAACGCTCGGCGCGCTGTATGTCGCGATCTTCTTGGCCCTATACCACGCCGCACCCGATATGACCGTGCATCAAGACATGATTGTCGCCGGAGCGGGCATCGTTTCCGTGTTGGGCGGCTCCGGCCTCGTGCTCGCCCGGCAACTTCTCAGACCCGGTGGGCCTCGGCAGGCGGGTCCGCAGGGCGGAGCCAGCGGGTCCGACGGCGCACCATAGACGCCGCCAGCGCGGCGGCAGTGAAACCGAACACCACCGTCGCCCCGAGCGCCACCGCGAACCGGTGATCCGGTCGCGCGAGCCGGGCGGCGAGCATCCCGAACCCCACCGCCACCGGGGCGATCGCCCACGTGGCGAGGACTGCGTACCAGAGCTGGCGGGTGTGTCTGGCCACAGTCGCACCGTACGCCGTCGATATCCGGCCCCGCATCCGCCGAAACGACGTCACACGGGATCCAAATTTGTCCGGCACACTGGGGCGAGCTGCGGAAGATCCAGGGGGCTGACATGCGTGTTCTTGTTCTTGGGGCGGGCTTCGGGGGGCTCGAGCTCACCACCAGGCTCTCGGCCGCCCTCGGAGGTGACGCCGAGGTCACCCTGATCGACAAGGCCGACGGCTTCGTGTTCGGGTTCGCCAAGCTCGACGTCATGTTCGGCCGCGCCACCCCCACGGCGGTGCACCATCCCTACGCCGAGGTCGTCAAGCCCGGCGTCCGATTTGTCCGGGCCGCCATCCGGGCGATCGACCCGGTGGGGCGCAGTGTCGAGACCGACGCCGGGCGGTTCACCGCCGACATCATGGTCGTCGCGCTCGGTGCCGACCTGCACCCCGAGGCGACCCCGGGGCTGGTCGAGGCGGGCCACGAGTTCTACACCGAGGCCGGCGCCTTCCAGACCCGCGACGTGCTCGAGCGGTTCACCGGCGGGCGGGTGATCGTCGCGGTGACCTCGACGCCGTTCAAGTGCCCGCCGGCGCCCAGCGAAGCGGCCCTGATGACCGACGACTACCTCACGGCCCGCGGCATCCCGCACGAGATCTCGCTGGTCATGCCCCTACCGGCCCCGATCCCGCCGTCGCCGGACGCCTCCGCGGCGCTGCTCGCCGCGTTCGCGGAGCGGGGCATCGCCTGGCACCCGAACCGGATCGTGCGCTCGCTCGACCCGCAGCGCCGGGTGGCCGTTTTCGCCGACGGTGACGAGATGCCGTTCGACCTTTTCCTGGGCGTACCGGTCCATCGCGTTCCGGAGGTGGTGCGAAACTCCGGCATGGCCGTCGACGGCTGGATCCCGGTCGACTCGCTCACCCTCGAAACCCGATACCCCGGCGTGTACGCGATCGGCGACGTCACCAGCGTCGGAACCCCCAAGGCGGGGGTCTTCGCCGAAGGGCAGGCGGCGATCGTGGCCGAGCGCATCATCGCGCGGCACAGCGACGGCCAGGCGACCGCGACCTACGGCGGCCGGGGCATCTGTTACGTCGAGTTCGGCGCGGACAAGGTCGGCCGGGTCGAGGTCACCTTCGTGCAAGGGCAGCGTCCGTCCGGCCGGTTCGACGACGCTTCCGAGCTCTACCGTGCCGACAAGCACGAGTTCGGCGCCGACCGGGTGCGTCGCTGGTTCGGCCGGGAGCGGCTCACACCGGAGGTCGCTCCTCCGGTGTGAGCAGCGCCGGTTACCCGATGATGCGGTGCGCCGGCACCGGGTCCGCTATCCCCCTCACCTGGACCAGGGCGTCGACCACCGTCGACGAACACGGCGTGCCGGCGAACGCGGCCGGGCCCAGCACGATCTCGCCCGGACCGGCCACCGTGCACAACCGCTGCGCGAGGTTCACGGCGTGCCCCCACACGCCGAAGGTCGCCGGTTCCCACGAGCTCGTGACCAGCACTTCGCCGGACTCGACGCCGATGTGTACGTCCGGCTGGCCGAGTCCGACCGCGCGCACCATGGCGCGCGCCGCCGCGAACGCCCGTGACGTCTCGTTCCCCTGTGCGTGCCGCAGCCCGAAGACCGCCATGAAGCCGTCGCCGAGCACCTGCTGGATCTCGCCCCCGTGCTGGTGAACGCAGCCGACCAGCACGTCGAGAAGCGGCCGCATGATGTCGTACACCTTCTCCGGCTCGACGCTCTCCACGAGCTTGGTGAACCCGCAGATGTCGGCGAAGAGCACCGCCACGTTCCGGCGACGAGGCTCGGCGGTGGGCCGGATGTTCAACGGCGGCAGACCACCGGGCACGGAAATGAGCGGGACCGGAGCCAGAGTGTCGATCATTTTCCCCCCTCTGTTGGATTCCCGACATCGAGGGTGACGTGCGCGCGGATAAGGGGTATCCGAAGAACTCCTAGGATCACGCCGTCAGAACCCTTAGAAGCTCCACTAGCGGTAAAGCGGATGCCACTGTTCGAATCGGGCTGCCATAATCCGGACGTGCGGCGGAGACGTTTCTCCCCCTTGGTCGGCCGGCAAGCGGAGCTCGCCGAGATAGACGGCGTGTGGCGCGACGTCCGCGACGGACAGGCCTCGGGCATTCTGATCTCCGGTGAGGCCGGGGTCGGCAAGACGCGCCTTGTGCAGGAGACCGTTGATCGGGTGCTCTCCGACGGCGGTCAGGTCGTGGCCGGCGCATCCTTCCGCATCAGCACCGGCGGTCTGCCGTACGGTCCGATTCTCGACGCCCTGCGCCGGCTCCTGCGCGATCACGACGCCGGGTCGCTGGCCGAGCTGGCCGGGCCTCGCTTCGCCGTGCTGGATCAGCTGCTCGAACCGCACGACGGCGACAAGAGCCATCAAGCCCGTCTGTTCGATGTGTTCCTGGCGCTACTCGCGCAGCTCGCCATCGCTAAACCGGTTCTGCTCGTGATCGAGGACGTGCACTGGGCCGAACAGTCGAGTCTCGACCTGCTCAGCTTCCTCACCGTGGCGTTGCGGCGCGAGCGCGTCCTGCTGATGGTGACCTATCGCGACGACGAGCCGGCCGCCGGTCCGCTGCCGGCCGCGCTGGTCGAGCTGTTCCGCGGCGGGTTCATGAACCACCTGCCGTTGTCCCCGCTGGACGCCGATGAGCTGGGCGCTCTGCTGACCAACCTGGCCGGTGCCGCCCTTCCGGCGGCCGCCGTCGACGAGATCGCCGATCTCTGCGGCGGCAACGCCTTCTTCGCGGAGGAGATCTTCGAGGCGCGCGGTCTCGGTGAGCAGGTTCCTCCGCACGTACGCGACGTGGTACTGCTCCGGGTCGCCACGTTCTCCGCCGACGCGCAGTCGGTCCTGCGCCTGTGCTCGGTGATCGGCCGCCGGATCGGCCACCCGCTGCTCGCCACGGTGAGCGACCTGGAGGAGAACGCGCTGCTGGCGGCCCTGCGCGAGCTGGTCGCCAACCGGGTGCTCCAGATCGACACGACCGACTCGTACCGTTTCCGGCACGCCCTCGCGCAGGAGGCCGTCTACTCCGACCTGCTCCCCGGCGAGCGCGCCCGGCTGCACGGCCACGTCGCCGAGGTGCTGTCCGAACGGCGGGACGGCCCGCGATCCACGGCCACCGCGGTGGTCGCGCACCACTGGGCGGCCGCCGGAAACCTGCCGCGCGCGCTCACCGCGGTGGTGGCCGCCGGTCGCGCGGCGGCCGAGGTGCGCGCGTACCGCGAGGGGCTCACGTACTTCCTGCGCGCGCTGGACCTCTGGGACGAAGTGGACGAACCGGGCGAGAACAAGGCGGCGGTGCTGGCCGCCGCGGCCCGCTGCGCGCACGACTCGGGCGAGCACGAGACCGCGGTCGACCTGGTCGAACGAGCGCTGGCCGCGACCGACCAGGGAGACACTGTCGGCCGCGCCCTGCTGCACGAGGCACTCGGCACCTACCTGGATCGGGTCGACGGCGCTCGCGCGCTGACCGCGTACACCCGGGCCTATCGCCTCCTCGCCGGCAGCGACGCGACCGCCGAGCACGCCCGGGTCACCGCCGCCCTGGCCCAGTCGCTGTCGAACCGTGGCCGGTACGTCGACTCGGCGCCGCTGTGGGAGGAGACCCTGCGGCTGGCCCGCGACGCCGGCCGGCGACGGGAAGAGGTCCTCGGTCTCAAGACGTCCGGCTGGCATTTCGCCATGCACGGCGATCCGGAGACCGGAATCGGCCGGATGCGCGAGGCACTGCGCGTGGCGCGCGCCGAGGACGACGTCGAGGGCGTCTGCGGGGCGTACAACCATCTGTGTCTGGCCTTGGACTTCGTGGGCTGGACGGCGGACGCGGTGGCCACCGCCGAGGAGGCGCTCGCCTGGAGCGGCGACGTCGGCGTGATGTTCCCGCCCATGCTGGACATGCTGGACTCGATCGTCCTGGTGCTGTGGCGCACCGGCCACTGGGAGCGCGCCGAGCAGGTCGCCGATCTGCTGCTGGCCAGCCATCACGCGACCGCACGCGCCCTGATGACCTTCGTGGCGCTCGCCGAGCTGGCCGCCGCGCGCGACCGGCCGGAGGAGTCGGCGCAGCAGATCAAGCAGGCCATGGAGCAGCTCAAGAACAACGACGACCCGCTCAACCACGGCCTCGTGCACGCGGCGGCGGCGGTCCGGGCGATGTGGCAGGAGGACTATCCGACCGCGCACGACGAGGTCGAGGCCGGCCTCGCGATCGTCGGCGGCCGGGGCGACGACCAGCAGGCGGTGGCGTTATGCGTGCTCGGGCTGCGGATCGAGGCGGACGAGGCGGAGCGGCGGCGGGCCCGCGGCCGGCCGGTCGCCCAGGTGCGGGAGCGCGGCACCGAACTGCGTTCCCGGGCCGCGTCGCTCTGGCAGGGCATGGACATTCGGCAGCGGTCGTTCCCGGAGGCCGCGGTGGACGCGGCGATGGGCGAGGCGGAGTTCGCGCGGCTGACCGGCGAATCCGACCCAGCCGTGTGGGGCGAGGTGGCGCACGGCTGGGACGGCCTGCAACGACCGCATCCGGCGGCGTACGCGCGGTGGCGCCAGTGCGAGGGCCTGGTCCGGCAGCGCGACCCGCGGGCCGCCCAGGTGCTGCGCGGCGCCCACCGCACGGCAACCGAGCTGGACGCCCGGATGCTGCTCAAGGAGATCACCGCGCTCGCCGACCGGGCGCGTATCGACCTCGGCGCACCGGCCCTGGCGGACCCGGCCGCACCGGAACATCCGTTCCACCTCACCGACCGCGAGCTTCAGGTGCTGATCCTGCTCAAGGAGGGGCGGCGCAACCGGGAGATCGCGCGGGCCCTGTTCATCAGCGAGAGCACCGCGAGCGTGCACGTGTCGAACATTCTCGGCAAGCTGAACGCGGCGAACCGGGTCGAGGCGGCGGCCATCGCCCATCGTCTGCATCTCGGCGGTCAGGACTGACTCTGGCGAGCGGTCCAGAACGGCGTACCGGGGAAACGGGTTTCTTGGCGGTAATACCAGTCCAGTTCGGTCAGGTATCGGTGGTATCCGGCGGCCACGTCCGAGGCGTAGTCGTCGATCGAGCCGCCCGCGATCGCCTCGCCCGCCGCGATGCCGCCGGTCAGCGCGTCGTGCAGGCCGCGCGCCGAGAGCGGATCGTGTGCGCAGGCCGCGTCCCCGACGGCGAGCCAGCCCGGACCGGCGAACCGTTCGAGTGCCGAACTTCCCGAGGCCGCGGTGTGCAGTGCGCTCAGCATCCGCAGCCGCGGCCACCCGGCCCGGCGCCCGGCCCGGCGGGTCGCCCCCAGCATCAGCGTCCACGACTCGAGCGCGGTCAGACGGTCCCGGCCCGCGATCGACGCGTCGGTAAACAGCGCCACCACCAGGCGGTCGCCGGGCACCCGCGAGACGTACCACCAGCCGTACGGCACGGCCTCCAGCAGATTGGCCGCGTCGGCGGGGTCCGGGTTGGCCAGCACCGCCGCGATGCCGACCAACCGGCTGTCCACCCGGCGGTGCACGTTGAGCAGGCGGGCCAGGACGCTGCCGCGGCCGGTTGCGTCCACCACGAAATCCACGGTGATCGGCGGATTGTCATCGGCGAACGACATCGTCCACACCGAACCGTCGCGCCGGGCCCCGGTGAGGCGGCGCGCCGCCGGAGAGCCCGCCGCGGTGCGCAGCATCCGGACGAACCGGGCCCGATCGAGCTGCCACGACGGCCCGCGCGGGTCGAGCATGGCGGATCGGAACGCCGGCTCGTCCGAGCCCCAGCACGACAGGAAACCGCTGCTGCGCAGGTGCCCGGCGGTCTGGAAGGCGGGCCAGACGCCGAGCGTGCGCAGCGCACCGGCGGCCACCGCGGGCAGGCCCTCGCCCGGTTCCCAGTCCGGTGCACGGTCCGGATCGATCAGGATCACGTCGAGCCCGGCGTGGGTCATCGTGATCGCCGTGGCCGTCCCGGACGGGCCGCAGCCCAGCACGGCGACGGTGCGGGTCAGCGCCACGCCCGCTCGCCGAGCAGCTCCGGCTCGGCGTGCACCACGTCTTTCGCGGCGGCCAGCTCGTCGAGATGCGACAGTGCGCCCAGCACACCGCCGTCGCTGGCCCGCGCCCACACCGCGTCCGGCGCGTAGCCGAGCGTCCCGGCGACCTCGTACCCGGCCGCCCGCAGGATCGTGGCCCGGTCGGCGTCGCCGGCGAACCGCACCAGCACCCGCCCGGTCGGCACCACCGGATCGCCGCCCGGCACCCGCCGATAGACCGGGCCGAGCCGGCCGGCGGCGGCGGCGACCGGCACCACCACCGGCTCCGCGTCGCCGTGCACCGCGACCAGGTCCTCGGCCAGACGGAGGTCGCCACTCAGCCGAACGGGTGCACCGGGAAGGATTTCCGACGCTTTCACCACCCCAGTCTGTCGTGAACCAGGCTGTCCGCAAGAGCTGAGTTGCGCAGGGTGAAGGCATGCATCCTGACTGAAGGGGGATCGCCATGCTCAGCTGCCGGTTCGGAGGCAGTTCCGGATACCGAATGGAACTCCAGGACAACGACGACCTTGTGGTCATCCGGTCGGCGCGACGCGGAGCGCGGCACGACGTCTCCCCGCTGTCCGAGGACGCGCGGCGGGCCCAGGAACAGCTCGCCCCGCTGTTCGGCTTCGCGTCCGCGGGCGTCGGCGTCTACGCCGCCGAGGCCGGGTCGTCCGCCGCGCTGTCCGAAGCGATCAACGCGGACCCCGAGGTCGAGTTCGCCGGGCGTGGACTGCGCGACCAGTTCGGCGCGCCGGTCGTCTACACCGAGAACGTCTTCGTCAAGTTCCGCGACGACGTGCGTGCCGAGGTTGCCGAGCGGGTGCTCGCCGACGCCGGCCTGGAGATCAAGAGCCGGGCTCCGTTCGGGTATTTCGCCGGCGCGCCGGCCGGGACCGGGCGCGAGATCTTCACGGTGGCCGAGGCGCTGCTGGACCGCGACGACGTCGACTACTGCCATCCCGAGCTGATCCGCGAGGTGGCCCGGATGGGGATGTTCGGGCAGCAGTGGCACCTGGGCCGGGCCATGATCGGCGGCGCCGACATCGACGAGCACGCCAACGTGGTCGCGGCGTGGGATGTGACCCGCGGCAAGGGCACCACGATCTGCGTCATCGACGACGGCGTGGACATCGACCATCAGGAGTTCCGTTCGGCGGGCAAGCTGGTCGCCCCGCACTCGGTCAGCCGGCCGCGGACGGACAGCCCGCGGCCCAGCGAGGGCGACAACCACGGGACCGCCTGCGCGGGCGTGGCCTGCGGGGACGGCACCGGCCAGGCGTCCGGGGTGGCACCCGAGTCGCGGCTCATGGCGGTGCGGCTGGTGTCCGGTCTCGGTTCGCAGGACGAGGCGGACGCGTTCGTCTGGGCCGCCGACCACGGCGCCGACGTGATCTCGTGCAGCTGGGGCCCGATGGACGGCAAGTGGTGGGTGCCCAACGACCCGGTGCATCAGCAGGTGGTGCCGCTGCCGGACAACACCAGGCTGGCCATCGAGTACGCGGTCACGAAGGGTCGCGGCGGTAAGGGCTGCGTGATCACCTGGGCGGCCGGCAACGGTGCCGAGAGCGTCGACAACGACGGCTACGCCAGCTACGAGAAGGTGATCGCGGTCGCCGCATGCAACGACCGTGGGCAGCAGAGCCGGTACAGCGACTTCGGCGACGCCGTCTGGTGCACCTTCCCGAGCAGCAACGGTGAGCCGTCGCGTACGCCGGGGATCTGGACCACCGACCGCACCGGACGCGAAGGCTACAACTCGGGTGACGTGACGCTCGGCGACGCCGCGGGCGATTACACCAACTCGTTCGGCGGCACGTCGAGCGCCTGCCCGGGCGTGGCCGGCGTCGCGGCCCTCATCCTGGCGGCCAATCCGGCCTTGCGCTGGGACGAGGTGAAGAACATCCTGCGAGAGACGTCCGACCGCATCGACGACACCCCGGGCGAGTACGACGTGCGAGGCCACAGTGCGCGGTACGGCTTCGGCCGGGTGAACGCGGGCAACGCCGTTCAGGTAGCAGTCAAACTCGCCGGATAGAGGTGGCACGCATGGACCGGATCGCCTACTGCGCCATTCATCCCGCCATCGGCATCGCCCGCGTCGGCGACAGCCCCGACGAGTATTTCCTCGACGAGCCCTCGTCCTACAAAGACGCGGCCGGGCGGGTGAAGCGGCAGGCGGTCCGGTTCCGGATCTTCGCCTACAACGAGCAGGACCAGCCCGTACGCGAGCTGACCGGCACCGACGCGGACATCACCTGGACCGCACACCTGGTGAACCGCAAAGGCGCCGCGCAGGTCTTCCTGCCCGTCCGCGGTGGACCGTCGCGGCGCAACGAGGGCGTCGCCGAGGAGCGCCTGGTCATCGACCCGGGCACCCGGTCGGTGAGCGGACCGGCCGCCAAGGCCACCTTCGACGGCGGCACTTTCCTCGGCCACCCGGTCTACCTGGGCGAGTTGCGCACCGACGAGCAGGGCCGGCTGCTGGTGCTCGGCGGTCACGGACGCTCCGGGTCGGAACCGGACGACAAGCCACTGCCCAGCTTCGCCGACAACGACGGCTGGCACGACGACACCGCGGACGGGCCGGTCACCGCCCGCGTCGTGGTCGACGGCCAGGAGATCGAGGTGCGCCCGGCCTGGGTGGTGGTGGCGCCGCCCGACTTCGCCCCGGCGATCAGCAACCTCGTCACCCTGTACGACGTGGCCGAGCAGGTCGCCTGGGAGAAGGACTGGATCAAACCGCCCGGCGAGGTGTCCTTCGACAACGACATCGTGCCGCTGCTCGCGCGGGCCATGGGCTACCAGTGGGTGAGCGGGCCGGCCACCCGCGGGCACCGGTACGCCGCGAGCCGGGACGGCGTGGTGGAACGCTTCGGCGACTTCCTCGAACCGGATCACCTGGCGCTGCTGCGTGACCCGGGCGAGGCGGGCGCGCAGGCGCGGCGCCGCATCGTCGGGCTGATCCGGGTGCCGCACACCATCGCGGACGAGGCCACCGCCCGTCGGCAGGCGACCCCGGCGTACATGCCGCAGCTCTCCGGCGACGGCGGCGCCGGCACCCCGGGCGAACCGCAAACCTGGTTCACGGTGACCCCGCTGCAATATCAGCGGCTGACCTTGTGGGCGGACGGCCATTTCACCGTGGGCGATCCCCCGGCCACGGCGACCGAACCGGAAAGACTGGACCGGGCCGCCCTCGAAGCCTGCGTGGGCGGGCCGTTCTTCCCCGGCATCGAGATGAGCTCGCTCTGCCGCGACCCCGACCGGTACGCGGCGCCGTTCCGGTTCCGCGGCGACCAGGTGCCCGGCTGCATGACCGAGCGGATGGCCGTGCCGTGGCAGGCCGACTTCACCGACTGCCGGCATCTGTGGTGGCCGGCTCAGCGCCCGGACGACGTGATCGTCGAGCAGGACTACCACGCGGTGGCCGCGGCGCTGTTCCCGGACGGCAGCACCGCGGACCGTGCGATCAAGACGACCGCCTTCCCCCGGTGGCGGTGGGATCGCGGCATCGGCGACCAGCTGCCGGTCTCCCCGGCGCAGGGCCGCAACGACAGGAGGCACCGCGAGATGGTGGACGAATGGCCGCAGCTCGGCTTCCTCAAGCCGACCGCCGACGGCGTCGTTGTCGAGACCGAACGCCCCTCGTACGTGGGGCTCCGGCACCGCGACTACTTCCACATCATGCTCAACCTGTACCAGTACCCGGACTTCCTGCCGATGGCGTGGAAGTTGGCGAACGGTTTCCTCGAGGCGGCGGCGGCGAAGCAGAAAGACCCGTTCACCGACACCGACCTCAAGCCTTTCCGGTACGAGGAACGCGCGTTCGACGCCCGCATGGACAGCATCTACGACGCTCTCGTGGACACTGCCGGGCGCTACGATCCGGCGTCCGACTCGCTGTTCCGTACGCGGGAAGATGTGGTGGAAAGGTTGCGGCAGTCCGGACCGCTGAACCAGACCGACGGGGTGTGGCTGCGCAATGTCGCCACCATCGGGCCGATCGACGACCTGACCGGCTTCCTCACCCGCATCTGGCTGGACGAGGTGGGCGAGGGCGACCCGGGCCAGAACCACGCCAACGTCTTCACCCGCACGCTGGAGAGCGTCCGCATCCAGACCGCACCGCTGTCCAGCATCGAGTACGCCCAGGACGACACCCTGCTCGAATCGGCGTTCACGCTGCCGCTGTTCCAGCTGGTCGTCTCCCAGTTCACCGAGCAGTTCTTCCCCGAGATCCTCGGCATGACCCTGTTCCTGGAGTGGGAGTCGGTGGAGCTGACCACGACGCAGCGGCTGCTCGAGCACCACAAGCTGGACTCGACGTACTACGCGCTGCACGTGGCGATCGACAACGCGCACGAGGGGCACGGCGGGATCGCGAAGCGGGCGGTGAAGCGCTACCTGGGACGCTTCCCCGACGACAGCCGGCAGGAGCAGTGGCGGCGCGTGTGGAACGGGTACGTGGCGTTCCGCACCACCGGCACGCTCGGCGCGGACCTGGCCGCGAAGGTGACGTCGCCGACGCGTACGCGGGATCGGGTCATCGCCATGATCGAGCACAAGAAGAAGTACGGAAGCCTGAACCACGCCCGGGTGGCGCCGCAGACCGGGATGTCCAACAACCTGTTCGAGAACCCGGGGCAGATGCTCGACGCGCTGGTGGGCAGCGGTCAGGTGGTGCCGGGCGACCCGGACGGCAGCCCGTTCATGGCGCAGATGCGGTTCGGCGGCCACATGTACCGCGTCTTCACCGACGAGGAGCAACGGTACTGGGCGGACTGGATCCGTTCGCTGCCGTCGTCGCCGCCGCCTCCCGGCCGGCGGGTCGCGTTCAAACCGGCGACCGAGGCGCCGGCACCACCCGCACCGACCGGGACCGTCCGGCACCTCGTGTTCGCGTCATCGGCCGAGGAGGTGGCCGACCATCCGCGCGGCACCCTGCTCGGGCACGGCTCCGCGCATTAGACCTGGTTGCGGATCCGCGCCACGCACGTCTTGTCGACGGTCTTGAACGGCTTGCCGTAGACCTTGCGGGACGCGTCGTCGTAGCTGAAGCCCTCCCGCATCTTCACCTTCACAAAATCGAAAAGCTTTTTCTCCCCGTACGTCTTGGCCATGCAGTCGACCGCAAGGTGGCTGAACCCGTAGTACACATTGGCAGCGACGATCGAGGCGTCGTCGGCCAGGGCGGGCTGGGCGATCGTCGTGAGCCGCTTCCCGGAGGCGCGGACCACCGCCATGCGCAGGCTCTGCGTCGCCGCTTTCGGGTACTCCCCGATGTACTCGGCCACGCCCTCGGACAGCCACATGTCGTCGTCGTTCTGCGTGTTGAGGTCGCTCAACGTGACCACGTGACCCATCTCGTGCTTCACGACTGAGATCAGGTCCTGCTTGCTGCGCCGTAACTCGTCCATCCGCAGCACCACCTCGGTGTCCGGGCCGCCGATGTTGTACGCGTAACCGACGGCGCCGTTCGTGCCGGCCTTGCCGAACCAGCGCTTCCACGCCTTGGCGTCCGCCACGTAGACCCGGTACCGCGTCTGCGGGTTCTCCTCGATCGCGGCGAACCGGTCGTTGAGCGTCGCCGCCTGCTCGGCCGCGGCCAGCACCTTGTCGAGGTTGCTCGCCTCGCTGTGCGGGCCGGCCACGATCACCCGCTTACCGGAGCGCACGACCAGGTCCTTCTCCTCCCACGGGACCGGGTCGAGGTTGTCCTTGCTCTGCTCGACCCGCATCGCGGTGATCCGCTGCTGCCCGGCGACCGTCTCGACCGTCACGTACTGATGCACCGAGGGGGTCGGCGGATCGACCGACCCGAGACCGCAGGCACTCATGCAGTACTCGATCGTCGTGGCCATCTCGATCTTCGGCGAGGACGGTTTCGATCGCAGATTCTTCTGGCGGTACCCGAAGTTGGCGACGCCCAGCGTGTGCAACGACTCGAACATCGCCCGGTACTGCGCCACCAGCGCAGGCTTGCCGGGGTCGATCGCCGCCAGCCACTTCTGCTCGTTGCCGTCGAGCATGGCCTGGGCCTGGTCGTCGAGGAGATCAGCGGCTTTCTCGTAGGCCGTCTGGGGCGGCGCCGAGTACTCCAGCAAGTCGGGCGACGTCGATGGGGTAGCGCTAGCGCCCTCGGCAGCCGAGCACGCCGAGAGCGCCAGTATCAAAATGCCCGCCGCAACGGGAAGAAGTTTCACGGCCGCAGACCATAGCCGGTTCGTGATCTTGGTCTTTTTCTGCCCGTGGCTGGTCCGGGATCTTGCGCTTATCGTGGGGGAATGGCCCCTAGCCCGTCCGCCGGCCTGAATGGCGACGCCGGCGCCCGGATCCGCTGGACCGTCGAGCGCCTCGACATCCAGCCCGCCGACCGAATCCTGGAGATCGGCAGCGGCGGCGGCACGGCCGTGTCCCTGGTCGCCGAGCGCCTCGCCCCCGGCCGCGGCGTGCTGACCGCGATCGACCGCTCGGCGACGGCGGTCAAGCGAACGACGGCCCGCAACGCGTCCTACATCGAGGACGGCCGGGCGGTGGTGCAGGTGGCGGAGTTCAGCGAGGCCGGTTTCCCGGACGGCGCCTTCGACAAAATCTTCTCCATTAATGTGAGCTTGTTCTGGATCGGCCCGGCGCGCGCGGAGTTCGCCCAGGTCCGGCGGCTGCTCGTGCCGGGTGGGGCGATGTTCGCCTGCTGGGGCCGGGGGCCGACGCCGGGGCGCTCGGACCAGATCGCGGCGCGCGCCCGGGACCGTTTCGCAGAGGCCGGCTTCACCACAGAGGTAATCACCGAAAACGGCCTGCAGTGCGTAAAGGCAACCCGCCCCGCCTGACCGGTCCCGCCCGGCGGGCGCGTTCCGTGAAGTAGGCGGTCAGCCCTGGCAGGAGGCCGGACGGGCGGCGAGGTTTGCTGCGGCGTCGGCGGGAAGGGTTGTCGTCAGAGGTTGCGCGGCCGGTGCTGCCTCGGTTGTCACGGGTGGGGACGAAGGCGGGCGTGGCGTCGCGGCGGGTGCGGCCTTCTTCGCGGGCTTCTTGGTGGCGGCGGGCTTCGGGGTGCCACCCAGGCGCACCGTCGTTTTCTGGGTTCGCTCCGGGGTCATCGTGATGCCGGTGAGCGTGGCCGTCCGCCCGTACACATCAGAGACCTTGATTTTGTACGGTCCCGGCCCCGCGCCGCTGTCGATGATCCAGTAGTTGTAGTCCTCGCGGTGGGCCGTGCGGAACGCGCCGCTGCCGGTCGCCACCTTGACCGACGTCAGTTGCGTCCCGTGGTTGTCGATCAGCGCGGCGAACCAGTAGCGCGAGGCGCCCTCCTTGATCCGCACACTCAGCCCGCCGAGCGCCCCCGACAAAACCGGATTTTTCACGGTTTTGTATGTGATGGGAATGACCCCGTCCACCTCGGCGCCGATCTTCTTGAACGCCGTGCGGCTCAGGTCGATGTGCCCCGGCTCGCAGGGCGGACACGAGTCGATGACCTTGACCCGCACTTTGCCCTTGGGCCCGGTGACGTCGAGATACGTGCCGCAGGCCGCCCCCGCCGCGTATTGCACCGGCCCGAGCGCCACGAAGAGATCATCGGCCGGGGCGCTGGGGAACGAGCAGTTCCCGGTCCCGCCGCCGAGATCGTAAAAGGTGGCCTTGCCCTTGCTCGCCGAGGTAGACGGCGGCGCCATGCCTTTGATCGCCGAGGTGGACAGTGCTGCTTTGGCGTCGCCTTTGATCGCTGACGTGGACGGCGGTGCCGCGCAGGCCGACCCGCCGTTCTGCAGCAGCAGCGCGATGCCGACTACGGCGGCGAACAGGACGGCGCCGCTCGCTGCGAGTCGTCGAGGCGTAACAAAGCCGATCCAACGTCCGGTCACGCTGAGCCATGCTGCGCGGCACCCCGTACGGACGGCAACTCTTCTAAGAGTCCGCTAAGACAACCGAGACCGGATCACCCAGGCGGATTAGGCCCATCGGCCCGTACGGGATGAGGTTGATCGCAAACCGCAGCTCGGTACCGAAGCGGCGCCGCTCGCCGAGCATCCGCAGCGGTTGGCGGCCGCGGTCCCCGGTCTCCTGATCGGTGGTCGTGACCACGCAACGCCCACACGCGGACACCGCCCGAAACGTCATCTCCCCGATCCGCAGCCGCTTGCCCAGCCACGTGTCTTCGTCCCAGGCCGCGGCGCCGCCGACCACCAGGTTGGGCCGGAAGCGGGTCATCGGCACCGGTTCCTGGCCGGCCTCGACCAGCCAGTCGTTGAGCGCCGACAGGGACGCCTCGTTCGACAGCAGCACCGGAAAGGCGTCGGCCAAGCTGACCCGATCGTCCGGTTCGGCGTGCGAGCTGATCGGCCGCACCGTCGGATCGGCCTGCCAGACCAGCCGCGCCTCGCGCCCGAGGAACGCCCCGATCCACCCGCTCTCGGCGACCCGCGCGGGGATCGGGTCCTTGTGCCGGAAGACGCGCACGAACGCCTTGGGCCCATCGTGCGGCTCGTTGACGTCGAGCGGGGGCCGGCCGGGTGTCGATAACTCCAGGCCACCTTCGCGCGGGCGTACCGAAATTTGGGTGAGCTCAGGCGCCTCGCGCTGCGTGATCCCCACACCGTCGGCATCCACGATCATCCACCGTCGGTCACCTTCAAGCCCCCAGGGCTCAACCCGCGCCGAGCCCTGCTCAACCCGGTGGCACCCCTTGATCGGATGCGTGAAGACCCCGGTAATACGCATACCCCAACCCTGTCACGTGCCCTCAAAGCCGGCGCCCCCCATGCACCGCCGCCCGCGCCGCGATTTTTGGGCGGAAACGGTCCGGCGTTCCGGTACGCGTCTGCGGTGGCCACAAGCCCGGGTCACCGGTCTCACTATGTGCCGATCGCGACCACATCGTGGACCCTCTTGAGACCTTGGAGAGTTACGCCCATATGCGAGCCATAAGTATCCAAGGTCCACGAAACATCGCGTAAAGCAAGGGAACAAAAGCCGCAAGAGAGGACGAAAGTGTCCTCTACAGTGGACACGAATCCCACATCGCGGACCCGCAGCCACGATGTGGTCACCAGTCCCACACAACGGACGCCGGTCCCACATAACGGAACCGTTCAGCTGGTTCTCGCGCCGCTCACCCTCCGATGCTTTGGCCTTCCGTGGCGGACGTGTGAGGGCCGTCGCTGTGGGGAGCTGGGACGTTCCGGCCGTTACAGGTGCCCACACCCGCTGTGGGTCGCCGCGGTGTGGGGAACCGCAGCCTCCCCCGGCGTCGCGATTCCCCACACGTGGGTCGGGGTGGCCGTGGTGTGGGGAGCCACAGCCCCCCAGCGTCGCTAGTGCCCACACCCGGGTGGGGGCGCCCACTGTGGGGAGCTGGGACCTGGCGACGCCGCCTCGCACGGGGACTACGGGCCGACGGAACCAGCTGAACAGCTACACATAACGAAACTGGGAGGGCGGTGAATAGCGGTTTGACCAGCCCGGTTCGCCAGAATACGCAGCATTACGCCGTCCCGCGATCTTGGTGCTCGGCCACGGAACGACCCGGGCCGCCAATGGCAAACTCGAGGCATCCGGGCCGCGCACGCGGCAAGCCAGACCGTGCCCGGGTTGTGGACGCGGCAAAGCCGACGGTGCCCGGGTTGCGGACGCGGCGAAGCCGACGGTGCCCGGGTTAGGGACGCGGCAAGCCGGCGGTGCCCGGGTTGCGTACGCGGCGAAGCGATTCACCCGGGCTGAACACGCGGCAATGCGATGCACCCAGGCTGCGCGCGCGGCAAGCCGGTCCGAGCCAAGGCCTCTAACGCGAAAGTCTCTAGTTTGCGAGGTCTCGCCACATGGAGATCTCGTCACGGTCGTCGCCGGGTGCCAGCCGCAGCGCGCCGGGCAGGCGGCCGGTTTCGCGATAGCCGAGCCGGGCGTAGAACTTCTCGGTTCCCATGCCCCCGCGGACCGTCACCTGCAGGCCGACCAGCCCCAGCTTGCGGCCCACCTGCTCGGCTTCACGCATCAGCGCGGCCCCGTACCCCCGGCCCTGACTAGCCGGCGTGACCATGACGCGCTTGAGGACGCGCCAGTGATCCTTCAGCGCGAACCGGTTGTCCACGACGAACAGCAGCGCGACGAGTTCGCCGTCGTCGAGCCCGACCAGCAGGTGGTCGATCCCTTCGGAGACCCCGGCGAAGGCCGCCTCCGCAACGGGCCGCACCCGCTCCGCCGTCACCGGCGCCACGAACCCCACCGCACCACCGGCATTGGTCACCTCGGTCCAGAGCGCCACGACGCGCTCCCGCAACCCATCGTCCAGCCCCGGATCAAGCACAAACTCGAGCCCCATGCAGCCATCATCGCGAACCCCCACACCCCGACCGCCGCGAGCCACCCCGACTGTGCCCCGGCTCGCGCCAAGTCCCCGCGACGGCCGTGGTTTGCGGGCGTGGCTCGGGCCGCACCAAATTCACCCCGCGACGGGTTTGGTTTGCGGGCACGCTCCGGGTCGCGCCGGCCACATGACGGGCTCGACCCGAAGCACGGCCGCAAGAACCAGCCGAGTCGGTGCCGTGGCGGGTTTGGTTGCGGTCGCGCCGAGTCGCCACGTGACGGCTTTGGTTTGCGGTTGTGCTCGGGGTCGCGCCGCTCGCCAGACGACGGACTCGTTCTTGCAACCCTGCTCCGCGTCAAGCCGCGTCGATGCCGTGACGGGGTTTGGTTTCTGACGTCCTCCGGGCCGCACCGAGTCACCGCCGTGACGCCTTTGGATGTGCCTCGGCACGCACCTGATCCACCACGCGACCGGGTTTGGTTTGCGAGTCTCCCGGCCGCGCCCGTCCCGTCATGCGACGGTGTTTTGGGTTCGTGGGTCGCCGGGTGCCGCCCGCCCCGTCTCGCGACGGTGTTTTGGGTTCGTGGGTCGCCGGGTGCCGCCCGCCCCGTCTCGCGACGGTGTTTTGGGTTCGTGGGTCGCCGGGTACCGCCCGCCCTGCCACGTGACGGGGTTTGGGTTCGTGAGTCGCCGGGTGCCGCCGGTCCTGCCACGTGACGGGGTTTTGGGTTCGTGAGTCGCCGGGTCACCCCGCCCCGCCACGTGACGGGGTTTTGTTCGGGGGGTGCGGGTGGCGAAGCCCCCGCTTCGCGCGACGAAGTCGCGCACAGGAACGAGGCTGCCAGGTCCACGCACTCCGTGGACACACTCCGGCCCCAGCCGAGTGCGGAAGGGGGGACTTGAACCCCCACGCCCTTTCGGGCACGGGCACCTAAAACCCGCGCGGCTGCCTATTTCGCCACTCCCGCCCGTTTTGCCCCGTAGGACAAAGCGTTGACAAGAGTTTAGACGGTCGGTCGTGCTCGTGGTTGGTCGGCCACTTCAGCTTGCGAACCCGGCAACTACGTGGCCCGGCACCTGCCAAGACATTGCCGTCGGTGGTTGCCCGCACCGCCCTGATCAGGGTGCCGCGGGCCGCACGCTCAACGCGGGACGTGCGGGGGGCAGGCCGGGAAGGCGTCACGTATGGGCGGTGCGTAAGGGACATAAGCTCCGCCGACACGGGCGGCCGACCCGCTCCTCAGCCGCACATCCCATGAACCTGATGTTGCAGACCGGCCCGTGAAGCGCCGACCGCATGACCGACACGGCGGCCGCCTTGCGGATCGAGCCGCATGACAGCCGCCGTGGGACCGGGACCTGTGGCGATGACTCTGCCGGTTCTATCGGCAGAGGAGCGGCCTTCAGGAGTGGAAACGGCTCAGTCGATTCCCAGATCGCGGCGCAGCTTGGCCACGTGGCCGGTCGCCTTCACGTTGTACAGCGCGCGCTCGATCTGGCCGTCCTCGTCGATCACGAAGGTGGAGCGGATGACACCCGTGACCGTCTTGCCGTAGGACTGCTTTTCGCCCCACGCCCCGTACGCGGTCAGCACGCTCTTGTCCTCGTCGCTGACCAGGGGGAACGTGATCGCGTCGTGCTCGCGGAACTCGGCCAGCTTGGCCGGCTTGTCGGGGGAGATGCCGACCACCTCGTAGCCGGCGGCCTGCAGCGAGCCCAGGTTGTCGCGGAAGTCGCAGGCCTCGGTGGTGCACCCGGGGGTCATGGCGGCCGGGTAGGCGTACAGCACGACCTTGCGGCCACGCAGATCCTTCAGCGTGAGCCGGTCGCCATTGTCGGTGGGCAGCGAAAACTCGGGGGCCGCGTCGCCGGGGGACAGTCGAACGGAGTCAGTCATGCGACAGACGATATCCCGCAACTGTTGTGTCGTTGAGGGCAGCGCGGAGCCGCAACACGCCCCTCAATGCCATGGCCGCGCCGCCCCCGATCGCGACGATGACGAAGACCCGCGCGAGCCAGCCGGGACCGGCGTGCGGGACCACCGCGGCGCCGAGCACGCCGGCTTCCGCGAAGCCGCCGAACAGGGCCACCGCCGCTCCGGAAAGCGCGACGTAGAAGGGCGGATTCCAGTACGCGGCGGCGATCGCGAGCACCCCCGCGAGGACCACCACGATCGGTGTGCTGCCGCCGTCCAGCGCGCGCGTCAAGGCGTACGCAAGAGGAGCAAGACCGACAATCAGCGGCGATATCCGGAAAAAGGCAAAAAAAGCGACAGCAAAGACAAAAAGGGCGCCAACCCACCACATCCACGTACGCGGCGGGGGCAGCCAATCGAGCGTCCCCCGGATCGAATAAGCCGAGGTCTGCACGCGCAACGGCACTTCCCAATCGCGCAACCGATGACTCTGCGAGGGGTCGGCGGCGGCGACGGGCGGAACGGCCGACAACCAATGCGTCCGCTGATCATGCCAGCGGACGGTGGTCGCCGAGGAGATCTTGCGCCAGGCGGGCGGCGCGGTCGGGTCGGCGGACGCGGGCACGGACGTGTCGCCGCTCAGCGTTTCATTGATGTACGCCGCCGGCGAGTTCACGTTCTGCCAGGTCCCGTCCGCGCGGACATCGAGGTACGGCTCGCCGGAATACCCGAGGATCTCGACCGAGTGCCCGGTCGTGTTGCGCAGTTCGAGCCGCGCTCCGGCCTCGACCACCCGCACCGACACACCGTCCAGCGTGACCCCGGTGACCGCGGTCCGATACGCGGTGGCCGACGGCGTGTCCCCGCCGTGTGCGAAAGCGGGGGTCGCCGGCGCGACAATCGCACCGACGACCCCCGCCAGCAGAAGGAGCCTCACGCGCCGGCCTGGGTCACGGCCTGGGTGAAGACCGCGGTCGTGGGCAGCGTCTGGTTGGGACCCTGCACGACCTTGCCGGCGACCAGGATCGTCGGGGTGCCGTTGTATCCGCGGGCCGAGAACGTGTCGGTCGCCTTCGCGGCCCACGCGTCGTATGTCTTGTTGTTGACGGCGTTCGCGAACGCGGTGCCCAGTCCCACCGTCTTGCCGAGGTCGATCAGCTGCGCGTTGGTGAGACCGTCGCTGCCCTCCGCCGGCTGGTTCTGGTAGAGCGCGTTGTGGTATTCGATGAACTTGCCACCCTCGGCGGCGGCGGCCGCGGCCCCGGCCGACCGGGTCGAGTACTCGGTGCCGTTCGACTCACGGTCCAAGATCGACACCGGGTGGTAGAAGACAGTGATCTTGTGCTGGCTGACCAGCTGCGCCACCGTGGCCCCGGTCGAGTGCTCGAACTCGTTACAGATCGGGCACTGGAAGTCCTCGTACAGATCCACCTGCACCGGTCCGGTCCCCACCTTGAACGCGGTGCCCTGATCGACCGCCACGCTGGGTGTGACCAGCTTCGCCGCCGTGTCGCTCTGCTGGTTGGAGAACTGGCTCCAGCCGACCAGTCCCGCGATCACCAGCACTAATACGACCGCCACCGTGGTCCAGAGCGTTACCCGGCGGCGTCGATCGGCGGCCTTTTGCTGCTCGACTATCCGCCGAGCGTTAGCGCGCTGACGCGCGGCAGTCTTGCTCATCGTTCTCCCAACAAAGCACCATCAAGTGAGAACCGGGTCCGCGGCTTGATCAGCACTATGGACGCGAGGACCAGGAACCCCACGTCGCGCAGGATGTCCGAGCCGTACTGGGTGTTCTGCCCGGCGGCCAGCGAGCCGCCCTTGCTGAAACAGCCGCAGTCGATCTGCAGGCCACGGGCCCACACCGAGGCGATGCCCGCGATGTAGATCACCATGACGATCGCCCCGATGATCGCGCTGAGCCGCACCGCGATCCCGACCAGCAGAAGCAGGCCGATGGCGATCTCCACGAACGGCTGGATGGCGCCGATCACACGTGCGGTGTCAAAATCCATGAGGCGGTACGCGTTGACGGCGCGCCCCGAGCCTGCGAGGTCGGTCACTTTCAGCCCGCCCGCGACGAGAAATACCGCCGCGAGTCCGATTCGGGCAACTGTCGAGATCCACGGCCAAGCGGCCGTCACCCGGGCAGACTGCCTCGTTTCCATGGTCACGCCTACTTAGTCGGTGCCGCGGTGGTGCCGGTTCCCCTCCATTGTGCGCGGGTTCCTGTGTAAGTCCTGGAGACTGGCTGTCAGACGGCTTGTGCCTCCGCGACCAGGGTCACCAGCTCGTCGCGTGCCCGCGCCACCCGCGACCGGATCGTGCCGACCGGTACCTCTTCCACCTCGGCCGCCTCGGCGTACGACAGGCCCATGACCTGAGTGAGCACGAACGCCGTACGCCTGTCCTCACTCAACCGGCTCAGCAGATCGGCGGTGGTCAACCGGTGCGCCGGGTCGGGGGCCGGCAGATCGGTCCACGCCTGCGCGGCCAGCCGGGCGTCCAGCCGGCGACGGCGGATCACGGCCCGCAGATGATCGGCGCAAGTCCGTCGCGCGATGCCGAGCAACCACGTGCGTACGCTCGATCGTCCCTCAAAGGCGCTTAAAGACCGGAACGCCCTTAGGTAAGTTTCCTGGGTGAGATCGTCGGCAACGCCCGGGTCCACCAGGGCCGCGGTGAACCGCCAGACGTCCGTTTGCGTGGCCTTCACGAAGGCCGACTGCGCGATCGGGTCGCCTTCGGCCGCCGCCAGGGCAAGCTCGGTGGTCTCGTCCAGGCCATCGTCACCCACGGTCATGAACGGAGATGGTACGCGGATGCGTGCTGGGAACCATCCCCGCCTTTCGGCCGACTACCCACCGTCGAGGAACACTCAGCAGAACGGGCAGCATGACCACCATGACGGTTGATCGACGCCGGCTCTTCGCGGCCCTCGGGGGCTCCCTGATAGGGCTGTTGTTCGTGCTCTTCGGCCCGGCCGGTCCGGCGAGCGCGCACGCCGCGCTGGTCGCGAGCGATCCGGCGAACGGGACGATCGTGCCGGACGCGCCCAACAAGGTGACCCTCACCTTCAGCGAATCCATCCAGCTCATCCCCGGCAAGATCCAGGTGCTGGCGCCCGACAGCTCGCGCGCCGACGCCGGTAACCCGACCTCCGACGGTTCGGCCGTCACGATTCCGTTGCGGTCGGGTGGGGGGCGCGGCACGTACCTGGTCAGTTATCGCGTGGTCTCGGCGGACAGCCACCCGGTCGGCGGCACGATCACCTTCTCGGTGGGGGCCGCGTCCACGCCGCCCACCGCGACCGTGAACGACACCAAGGTCGACCCGGTGGTCCGCGGGCTGATCCCGGTCGGCAAATACCTCGGGTACGCCGGCCTGATCCTGCTCATCGGCCCGGCCCTGGTGCTCGCGCTGCTCTGGCCGCACCGGCTCAGCCGCCGCGGCCCGGCCCGCCTGGTCTGGACCGGCGTCGGCCTGATCATCTTCAGCACGCTGGTGGCCATCTGGCTGCAGGTGCCCTACACACTCGGCACCAAGCTCTGGGACGTACGCCTCGGTGACCTCCGTGACGTGCTGGGCAGCACATTCGGCGCGGTCATGCTGGTCCGGCTCGGCGTGATCGCGGCGGCCGCGTTCCTGCTCCGCACGCTGCTGCGCGGCGACGGCAACGAGTCCAAGACCGACCTGGCGCTGCTCGGCGTGCTCGGCGTCGGCGCGCTGGCCACCTGGCCGCTGACCGGGCACCCGACCGCCTCCCCGGTGGCCGGCGTCTCGGTGGTGGTCGACGCGATCCACCTGGCCGCGGCCTCGATCTGGGTGGGCGGCCTGATCATGCTGGGCCTGTTCCTGCTGCGTCAGGCCAACGAGCGTGAGCTGGGCGCGATCCTGCCGATCTGGTCGCGCTGGGCGGCCACCTCGGTGTCCGCGCTGATCCTGGCCGGCGTCGTGCAGGCGCTGATCGAGGTGTCCTCGCTGACCGGGTTCTTCACCAGCACGTACGGGCTGCTGATTCTGGTGAAGGTCGCGCTCGCCGGATCGGTGCTCGGGGTCGCCTGGTTCTCCCGGCGTTCGGTGGTGAAGCGTACGGCCGAACGGCGCTCCGGAGGTCTGCGCCGCCTGGTGTTCGCCGAGCTGGCGGTCACCGCGGTGATCATCGGGGTGACCTCGGCGCTGGTCCAGATCCCGCCGCCGCGCACCGCCGAGGCCGCCGAGCAGAGCGCCACCGACACCACCGTCTCACGCACCCTGACCAGCCAGAACATGGCGCTGCAGGTGGACATCTTCCCGGCCACCGTGGGCAACAATTCCATGCACCTGTACGCCTACACGCCGGACAACAAACCGCTCACCGTCGTGGAATGGAGCGGGACGGCGGCGCTCCCGGCCAAGGGGATCGAGCCCATTGCGATCCCGCTGCTGCGCCTCACCGACTTCCACGCGGTCGGCGACATCGCGCTGCCCCAGGCCGGCGACTGGACGTTCAAGTTCACCGCCCGTACCTCGGACATCGACGAGTCCACGGTGACGATGACGGCAACGGTCAAGTAGCTTCTCCGGCTTTATTCGGCCCGGTCCTCTTTATGAGGGCCGGGCCGTTGTTATCAGCGTTTTGACCACTTTAGGGGTATTTGGATCTGTATGGTCAACAAAGTATGGCCTGAGACTAGGGGGAGAAACAGATGCGGTTGTTCCGCACGATTCTCGGGATGCTGCTGCTGACCATCGGCTTGCCGGCGCTCGTCGCCGGAGCCGCCCTCTGGGTGGCCTTGCAGCACCGCGACCAGGGCGGCGCGTTCAGCGGCGAACTGCAAAACCTTTCCACCCCCGGGTACGCCGTGGTGGTCCAGGACGTGGATCGGCTGCTGCGCTCGGACGCACCGTTCACCCGGATCGGCGACACGCAGCTGCGGTTGACGGCCCGGACCGCGAACGGGCCGGCCTTCGTCGGCATCGGCCCGAGCGCCGCGGTCGCCGCGTACCTGTCCGGCGTCCCGCACAGCACCGTCGGCTCGGTCGACATCGGCACCGGGGCGTTGCCGGTGACCACGACGGTGGTGCCCGGCGCCCATCCGCCGGTGCTGTACCCGGCGCAGGCCGCGTTCTGGACGCGTACCGACGTGGACGGAAGCATCGCCTGGTCGCCCGGATCGGTGCGCGGCGGCCCGTACAGCCTGGTCGTGATGAGCCCCGCCGCGAGCCCCGTGCTGCACGTGACGACGTCGGTCGAGCTGCGGCCCGGCTGGCTGAACTCCAGCACGTGGGGCCTGCTCACCCTGGGCACGCTGCTGGTGATGGTCGGGCTGGTCGTGCTGGCCTGGCCGGCGCGCCGCCGCGAGGTCATCTACGTGGTCGAGCCGCAGCACGTGCAGGACCTGGTCGCGAAGATCGGCGCGCCGCTGCCGGTCGCGGTGAAGAAGTCCGGGTCTCGGGTGGTCGGGGCGCACCGGCCCGAGACGCTGGCGGACGCGGCACGGCCGGCGCTGCCCGCGTCGCCTCCGCTGGCGTCGATCTCGCCAGCGGGGTTGAGCTGGCCGCCAGTGCGGACGCCGGCGCTGGTCGGGGCCGGTGCGGGGTCCGGCGCTGTTGCGGATGATGTGGTGTCGCCGGCGGCTTCGGCGTTGTCCGGGGATCGGCCGGGGTCTGTTTTGTCCCCTTTGGCTGCGCCAGCTTCATCGTCTTCGGCTGAGCCCGCTTCGTCGCCCGCGGGTGAGTCTGTTCCGGTGTCTTCGGCCGGGCCTGGGTCGTCGCCTTCGGCCGGGCCTGGGTCGTCGCCTTCGGCTGAGCCTGGGTCGTCGCCTTCGGCCGCATCTGCTCCGTCCGTTTCGGAGCGTTCGGACGTGCCGGTTTCGACGCCTTTGGGTGGCCCGGTTTCGACGCCTTCGGATGCCGCGCCGGTTTCGCCGCCATCGATTGCGCCGGTTTCGCCGGCGTCCGTTGCGCGTGTTTTCGCACCCTCGGCCGTGCCGATTTCGACGCCTCCCGTCGGGCCTGTTTCGGCGCCTTCCGTGGCTCCTGTTCCGATGACCTCCGCTGGGCCCGTTTTGGTGCCTGCTGTGGAGCCGATTTCGCCCGAGGCCGGCGGCCTTTCCGCCGCCAATTTCCTGGCGCGCTCGCCACGGCATGCCGAGTCGGGGCCGGGCGAGCCGCTCAGCTTCCCCGGCTCGTTGGGTGACGCGGCCGGTGATGACCCGCTGTTCGGTGGCAAGCCGTCGCGGGGTGGCCGCCGTCGTGCACCGGAGACGGCCGACCTCCCGATGTTCCAGGCCGCCGCGGTCGGAGCGTGGGTCGCCGAGACAGCGCCGGAGCGAGCACGCGAGACCGAGGCCCGCGCGGCCGCCCGGATGGCCGAGGCCGCGAAGCGCCGCACCCCCGATGCCCCGGCAGACGCACCCACCGCCCGCCATTCGGCCGAGGCTTCCGAGATCCCGCCGGTCGACGCCGTCGCGGCCGCCTATGCGGCGGGTGCCGCCGACGCCCGGGCCATCCGCGGCGACGTGGTCGCGGCCGAGCCCACGCCGGAGGTCACCTCCGAAGTGACGCGCGACCCGCGCTTGGCGGTCCAGCGCGTCTCGGTGGTGACCGGCCCCAACGCCACCGACTGGATGGCCACCGGCCTGACCCGAGCGGACTCGCCCCGGGTGGGCGGCCCATCGTCTCGTGGTTCGGCGCCGCAAACCGGCATCAGCCCGGCCGCCGGGGGTAAGTCACCCGCGGCTACCCAGACCGGCCTCCGGCCGGCCGTACCTCCAACCGCCAGTGGGGGCAGGCCAGCCACGGGTGCCGACGCCGGGTCCGGCGGCGCGCGCCGCCGTCGCACGGCGCCGGCACCCGGCTCCGCTACGGCCGCGCCCGCCGCAGCCGCGCCCGCCGCAGCCGCGCCCGCCGCAGCCGCGCCCGCCGCAGCCGCGGCTGACTCCGCGCCGACATCCGGCTCTGCAGCGGACACATTGGCGCCCGGCTCTGCTGCAGCCGCGCCAGCCGCAGCTGCCTCCGTGCCGACATCGAGCTCAGCGACGGCCATCCCGGCACCCGGCTCCGCCGGAGCCGTGCCGGCATCTGGACTTCGGGCAGGGGCGCCGGCACCCGGTTCCGCCGCGGAGTCCGCGGTTGCCTCTGCTGCGGCCTCGGTTCGCCCGGCCGACTCGTCCGATCTCGCCGCGCTGAGCGACGGAGCCGAGCGTGGAGACCTTGCCGCCACCGCCGACCTCTCCGAGAGCTCGCCGAACGCGAGCGCTTCGGCTCCGGCGGCGACGCGCACAGGCTCCACCGGAACCAGGCGGCCCAGGGCCGAATCCGGCGCCGAGGCACCGCCCGCTTCCGCTAGTGGGCAGGCGCGCCCGACTTCCAACGCCGGACCGGCGCGCCCGGCCTCGACTGGCGGGCAGGCGCGCCCGGCCTCCGGTAGTGGACAGGACGGCTCCACTGCTCCGGCGCCGCCTCGGCCCGTAGTGCCTCGGCCAGCGCCGACGCGTCCCGTGGTCCCGGCTCCGGCGCGGCCCTCCACGCCGGACCGGCCGACGAGCCCCGAGCCGGCGGCCGCGACCGCCGCCGGTGAACCGGCCACGGCCGAAGCGCACCCGCACGCACCCCGCGTATCGGGGATCACCCCGGGAGGACATGCCCCGGGTCCGGTCAGTTCCTCGCCGGCGCTCGTCACCCCGGCCCCGGCCGAGGTCACCGCGGCCATGCGGTCCGTGGCGCGCCGCGAGCGTCTCAGCCCCGAGGTCGTACCGCTGAACGGCGCCGCCTCGGCCGAAGACCCGGAATCGCAGCCGCAGAGCCCCACCATGCGGGCAGCCGCAGAGGGGCAGGCCCGAAGCGGAGCCGACGACCAGAGCCGCCGGGCACCGCGCGTCGCCGCGAGCAGGCCGGCCCAGTCCGAGACCGTCGTTGGGAGCAGGTCGGCGCAATCCGAGACCGTCGTTGGGGGTAGGCCGGCCCAGTCCGAGACCGTCGCTGCGGGCAGGTCGGCGCAGTCCGAGGTCGTCGCAGCGGGCAGGCCGGCCCAGTCCGAGGCGCAGCATGGCAACGGGGCCCGGGTCACCGAGTCACTTCGGCCGAGCGAGGCCCCGGCGCAGCGTCACGGCCCGGTGCCGGAGTTCCAGACCGGCGAAGCAGCGGTAGTGCACACGCCCACCAACACGGCCGAAGCCGTCGAGCTGGACGCCGGGGAAGAAGCCGGTTCGGCGCGGGGGCCCGAGCGACCGGGCCGGTTGTTCGCCCAGGCGCAGGCTCGCGTCGAAGGCAACTTGGAGACGGCATCCTCGGGCAAGCTGCCATCGTTCGCCGCGGGACGCCCCGCCCCGGCCGCATGGCGCAAGGCCGCGGAGTCGGTGGCGGCAAGGGCCGCGAAGCCCGAGCCAGGAACGGCCGCAAAGCCCCAGCCAGAGGCCGCCAGAAAGTCCACGCCTAAGACCGCCACGAAGTCCGAGCCAACGACAGCAGCGGCTCCGAAGACGACGCGCGCCAAGTCCGCCGGCAAGGACCCGGAGAAGGCGGTCCCCGCCAAGAAGGCCTCGGTGGCCGCGAAGTCATCGACCAGGTCCGCGACGACGTCCAAGGCGCCGGCCGCCAAGGCAACTCCGGACACCACCACGTCGCCCACCCGCTCGACGTCGCCCAAGAGCGTCTCTGCAGCCGCGTCGCCGACTCGGAAGGCGACCCCGGCGAAGCCGGAACCACTAGGTGCCACACCCGCGGCCGACGTGCTGCCTGCGGACGGGTCGACCTCGGCAACGGCAACCACGTCAACCAGGCCGGGTCCGGCCAAGTCGACGACGGCAGCAGCCCCGACACCGACAAAACCGACCCCGGCAAAAGCCGCACCGACCAGGGCCGCGAAGGCCACCTCCGCGAGCGCGACGAGGGCCACGCCCGCAAGCGCGACGAAGTCAACGCCGGGGAGCGCGGCAAAGACGGCCTCCACGAACGCGGCGAAGGCCACTCCCGCGAACGCGGCGAAGGCGAAGGCGACCCCCGCAAAACCGGCCGGGAGCGCGCCCAAGCCGAAGCCCGCCAAAACCGGAACGGCGAGCAAGACGACCGGGCCCGTCGCAGCCGCCGCCAAGACGCCGCCCACCACCACGACCAGCCTCTCCGGCTATCAGAAGGAGGCGGCCGAATTGTTCGCCTCGGCCCAACGCCGCCGCCGGACAACCAACGTGGGCGACCTCCCGCTCATCCCGGAGATCCACCCGCCCACGTCCGAACCGATCCGCCGCCGGCGTTCGTCGCCCCCGTCGGACCCGCAGTAAGCCGTCATCGGCCACAACAAGCCGCCACTCGGCCCGCACCAAGGCACCGGGCTGCGCCAGCCTCATCGGATCCGCCGCACCCCGTACGCGAAAGGGCCCTCCGCGCTGCCGACGCGGAGGGCCCTTTACCGGGGGAACGGAGTAACCGAAGGGGGGCTTCGTCCGTTAAGCCCAGTTTAACCCCACTCAGGCACAACTGCGACCTCCTCCCCCTAAAGCGGACAAAACCCCACCGCAAGCGGGAACGGGCCGCACGACCGGCGACCAAGGACGAGAACGCAACACGCCGGGCGCGGGCGTAGGCTGTCGGCGTGGCTGATCTTCTGGTGTGGATCGACTGTGAGATGACCGGGCTTGACCTCGGCAAGGACAAGCTGATCGAGGTCGCGGCCCTGGTCACCGATCCCGAGCTCAACGTGCTGGGCGAGGGCGTCGACCTGGTCATTCATGCCGACGACGAGGCGCTCGACGCGATGCCCCCGGTGGTTCGCGACATGCACGCCAAATCGGGGCTCACCGAAGAGGTGCGGCGCTCGACGATCACCATGGCGGAAGCCGAGGAGGCCGTCTTGGCGTACGTGCGGGAATTTGTGCCAAACCCCCGCACAGCGCCTCTTTGCGGCAATTCGATCGCCACCGACCGGGGCTTTCTCGCCCGTGACATGCGCGCGCTCGATGATTTCCTTCACTACCGGATGATCGATGTCTCGTCGATCAAGGAGCTCTGCCGCCGCTGGTACCCCCGGGTGTATTTCGGGCAGCCGGCCAAGGGCCTCGCGCACCGGGCGCTCGCCGACATCCGGGAGAGCATCCGCGAGCTCGAGTACTACCGGCGGACGATCTTCGTGCCGCTGCCCGGCCCGGACGTCGAGACCGCGAAGGCGATCGCCGCCGAGCTCTAGAGTCACCCGGCCGCGCTACCGAACCCGCTCGACGAGGGGTCCAGGCGTCCGGCTATGATTGTTCGGCACCACGGGGTTCCCCTGAGGTGCGCATGGTGGTCGTAGCTCAGTTGGTAGAGCACCGGGTTGTGGTCCCGGGGGTCGCGGGTTCGAATCCCGTCGATCACCCCATTGCATGGGTTGGCGAAAGGGCTCTGACCGAGCCTTTTCGGTAGGCCGTGACCCGTCCATAAACGTGGACATAGGACGATCCCACCCGGAACCATAAGATCGCCGCATGGATGTGCAGGGGCTCACGCCGGTAGCCGGGTTCCCGTTTCCGGTGTTCACGAGCGCCGGTGGTGCGGAGCGCGCCCGCATGGTGGCCGAGCGCGCCGCGCGGACGATCGCCTGGCTCGATCGAGTGGTCGGCCTGCCGGAGACGCCGCCGCTGTTCGTTCTCGGGCCGGACGACTGGGACAAAGTCGCGACCACCCCGCTGTACGGAATGCCGCACGTGGAAACCGACCGCATCGTCGTCGGCCAGCAACCGGCACCATTCTGGAACGCGGTGATCGGCACCGTCGTCGGCCATGTCGAGGGCGGCGGCCTGCGCCGGCTGCACGACGTCTACGGAAACCCGATCGACATCGGGCTCTTCGCGGACCTGCTGGTCGCCCACGAGTTGACCCACCTCACCGATCGGGAGTGGGCGCCCGGACCGGTCGGTTTCTGGCTCGGCGAGCTCGTCGCGAACCTGGGCCTGCACGGCTATGTCACCGAGGTCGAGCCCGAGCAGACCATGCGACTGACGACCATTTTCGAGGTCACCTGGTCGGCACCGAACGACCATTGGCCCGTACGGGATCTGGCCCACATGGAAAAGGGTCTGGAGGGCGACGGATCGAACTATGTGTGGTTCGAGTTCGGCCTTCTGGTCCTCGCGAAACGCCTGTGGGAAACCGCCGGCGCGAAAGCACTCCAGCGACTGGTGGGCGCCATGCGGGGTCCGGAACTCGGCTTCGACGAGGTCGTGAAGCTGCTCGACGAATTGGATCCCGCGGTCGGGCAAGCTATTCGGAACTGGCCGGGAAGTCCGCCGCCCGGCTCACCTCGGCCCAATTCCTGAGCTCGGCCAGCCGTTCCTCGGTCGCCCGCTCGACCATTTCCACCGCGGCCGCACCCAGCACCAACTGCAACGGTGGTTCCGGGTTGTTCACGACGTCCACCAGAATGCGGGCTGCCCGCGCCGGGTCCCCGGCCCAGGTGCCGGCCGTGGTGCGCCGGAACTCGTTCATCCGGCCCACCGTCTGCTCGTAGTCGGGAATGACCGGCGGGAAGTTGGTCTCGTTTCCATAGTCGGTGCGGAAAGCCCCGGGCTCCACGATCGTGACCTTGACGCCGAGCGGCCCGACCTCGTTTCGCAGCACCTTGGAGAACCCTTCCACGGCGTGCTTGGCGCTCTGGTACGCCCCGTTTCCGGGGGTGCCGCCGACCCGGCCGCCGACCGAGGAGAACTGCAGGAAATGGCCGGACCGCTGCGCCCGGAGAATCGGCAGTGCGGCCCGCGTCACGTACACGGTGCCGAAGAAATTGGCCTCGATCTGCGCGTGGAAGTCCTCCATCGGCATGGTCTCGAGCGCGCCCGTGCTGGTGTAACCCGCGTTGTTGACCACGACGTCGAGGCGGCCGAAGGTGTCCACCGTCCGCTGCACGGCCTGCGCGGCGGAGGCCGGGTCGGTGACGTCCAGCGGAAAAGCGAACGTTCGTTCGCCATACTTCGTGACCAGGTCGGCCAGCAGTTCCGGGCGGCGGGCGGTGGCCACGACGTTGTCGCCGGCTTCGAGTGCGGCGATGGCGATCTCCCGGCCGAAACCACGGGAGGCGCCGGTGATGAGCCAGGTGCGCATCGGTGTGCTCCTCTACCTACCGGTTGGTTGGTTCAGCCCGAGTATCACCTCCGGAACGCCCGCCCATCAACCAACTGGACGGTTGGGTAACGTAGAACACGTGGTCACACGCAACCCCGAGGACGCAAAACGCCGCATTCTTGCCGCCGCCACCGCCGAGTTCGCCGCCCACGGCATCGCCGGCGCACGGATGGATCGCGTGGCCGAGCGGGCCACCAGCAGCAAGGAACGGATCTACGCGTATTTCGGGAACAAGGACGAGCTGTTCGACATCGTCTACACCGCGTCGATCCGGGACACGCTCGACGCTGTCAAATTCAACGCCCACGACCTCCCGGCGTACGTGGGAAGGATGTTCGATTATTTCGCCGACAACCCGGACAGCCAGCGCCTGACCATCTGGTACCGGCTGGAAAGGCCGACCGGTCCGGGCCTGAACGCGGTGATCGAGGCGAATGAGGCGCGGATCGCGGCGCTGGCCGGAGCGCAGGCCGACGGGCTCGTCACGACGAGGTTCACGCCCGGCGAATTGCTCACCTTGATTCAGGCGATGGCCGCTTCGTGGAACACGTTGAATCCGGAGTTCGCGCGGACCGGCCACATGGGCGACCGTGAGCACCGGCGCGACGCCGTGATGGAAGCGGTCGCCAGGCTGATCGCCTGATCACGCCCCATGGCAGAGGCCGTCGAGTCCGAAGTAGAAAACCGCCTTGTTTGCCGACGCAAGTGAACTAACGTCCCCGCCGTCCGTCAATAGTGCCGTGGACTTCGAACCGCAGAAGCCGGTCGCCTGGCTTTCCCCCAGTCAGCTGGCCAAGACCGGCATCCGGGTCGCGCTCAACTCCGTGCAGGGCTCGTTCCTCGACAAGCGTGAGCTGCAGAGCGCCTTTCCGGATCAGGTGCATCGCGAGGTGGGCCCGGACGGTGAGTTGTGGCTCGACTACGTGGCGGACACCGGTGACGGATTCGACGCCACCTATACGATCGCGCATCTGGTGGCCCGGCCGGAACTCGAGGTCGAGGGCCATCGCCTGCCCCGCGGCGGCATGCTGTTCCTCGGCGGCGACGAGGTTTACCCCACGCCCGGTCCGGACGCGTACGAGAACAAGTTCCTCGGACCGTTCAAGACGGCTTTCCCCAAGGCCGAGGGCGAGCCGCCGAGCATGTACGCGATCCCGGGCAACCACGACTGGTACGACGGGCTCACCTCGTTCCTGCGGATTTTCACGGGCACCAGGCGTACGGACATCGGGGGTTGGAAAATCCCGCAGAGCCGGTCGTATTTCGCCGTCGAGCTGCCGGGGGACTGGTGGCTGTTCGCGATCGACGACCAGGCCTCGACCTACATCGACGACCCGCAGCTCGCCTATTTCCGCCGGGTCGCCCAGCGGCTCACCCCGCGCTCGAAGGTGATTATCGCGCCGCCGAGCCCGACCTGGGTCGAGGTGGTGGACATGCCTGGCATCTATGCGTCGGTCGATTACCTCGTGGATAAGGTGATCGCCCCGACCGGAGCGCAGGTCCGGGTGATGCTCTCCGGCGACAACCATCATTACGCGCGCTACTCCGGGCCGTCGCGCGAGCTGATCACCTGCGGTGGCGGCGGTGCCTTCCTGTTCGCCACGCACACCCAGCCGGACACGATCCAGGTGCCCCCGCCGGAGACGGTCAGCGACGATCCCCGGCACACATACGAATTGGCGAAAACCTATCCCAGTAAGCGGCGGTCGCGGCAGCTTTCGGCGGGCATCTTCGCCAACCTGCCGCGCCGCAATCCCGGATTCGTGGCGCTGATGGGCGGCGCGCACCTGCTGCTGATGCTCATCGCCAGCGCGGTCGTGTTCAGTGGTTTCGACAGCGCGGTCCAGCGCATCGCGGTGGTGCCGTTGATCATTTTTGTGGTCGCGATGGTCGCGGCGTGGAACGCGTTCGCGCACATGGACCTGCTGAAGTCCGGCCGGCCGCGGGCAACGACGGCCGGAATCTCGCACGCGCTGGCGCACCTCGCGCTGGGCGCCGCCGGAACGTGGGCCTGGCACGCGCTGCCCCCGCACGACTGGCATTGGCCGTGGTCACTGCTCGCCGCCGTCGTCATCTACGGCACGGTTTCCGGATTCGCGGCGGCCGAGGTAGTAGCCCTGTATCTGTACGTCGCGGGCGGGCTGGGCGTCAATGTGGAGGAGTTGTTCTCCGCTCAGGGCATCACCGGCTACAAGAGCTTCCTGCGCATGCATTTCGCCGCGGACGGCACGCTCACCATTTATCCGCTGGGCGTGGCCCGGGCCGGCCACGCGTGGCGCCCGGACGGCGACACGTTGGTTCCGTCCAGGCCGCTGCGCGTCCACCTGATCGAGCCGCCGATCACCGTGTCCGAGGTGTGAACCGCTGTTCGAAGGTGAACGCCGTAGGTGAACGCGAAAGGCGATTCCACGTCCACCCACAGCGACAGGGTGGCCGCCGCGCCGGCTCAGCGGCGGGACACTTCAACCCCCACACTCGTACGCCCGTACCGGACGGTCGCGCGGTACCCGGGCTCGACGACGACGCGATCGAAGCGACCGGTGACTCGCCGAGCCCGCAGCACCGTGCCGCCATGCCCGTCGACGCTCAGCACGCTGCCGTGCCCCAGGACGACGTCGCCGGCCACCACGAGCGGGTGACCCGACACGGCCAGCGTGCTCGCCGACTGCCGGTACTCGCCGCGAAGCCGCAGCGCCGCCGCCACCCGCAGCGTGCCACCGGCCAGCACGACGTCGCCGCCGCCCAGCGCGTCGTCCGATCCCGCGATCAGCGTGCCGTCGGCCACCGTGGTCCCGCCGCGATACGAGTTGTCGCCGGTCAGCGTCAGCGACCCGGTGCCCGACTTGATCAGGCCGCCGCGTCCGTCGATGTCGTTGCGCCACGCGTCGGCCGCGGCGAAACCGCGGGCTGACGCGTCGAGGGAAACGTGTACGTCCTGGTCGAACGACCCGTAGCCGTCCGCGGCCGCGAACAGGTCCAGCCGTCCCCAGTTCTCCGGGCCGTCCAGCAGCGGATGACCCGCCGGCAACGCCGTGGTCCGCAACACTTCCCGGCGCTGCGCCGCGGACAGATACGGCTGCCGGGTCTCGAGGAGCACCTCGGCACCCGCCGGCACGGTCATCGGCGCGGTCGAACGGCCACGCGGCAGGTCGTAGGTGAGCTTCGGCGCCACGAGACGGCGGTTGGCGGCCCGATCCGCGTACCGGTCGGTGCGGGTGGTGCCACTATGGGCGTACGCGAAAAGGTCATCGCTCGCCTGGGACCTGAGGTATTCGCCGGCCTGCTCGTGCGCCTTGCTCTTGAGATCGGCGTTGGCCGGGTCGCTGAGGATGGCGGCGGCCAGCGCGGTCGCGAGGATCCGGCCGCCGAGCACGTCGACCGGCGAGTGCATGCCGGCCACGATCCTCGACTCGCTCAGGTCGAACGCCGCGGTGACGAGCTCTTGAAAACGTTCCGGGATCGCGTACGCCAAGGCGAGCGCGGCCAGGTGGAAAGCATTCGTGTGGCCGCTGGGGAAACCCCCGTCGCTGGCCGGGTCGAGGCTGCGCTGGCGTAGCAGTTGCGGCGCGACCACCACGTCGGAGTCGTAGACCGGGAACCCCAACGCGTCGACCTTGCCGGTGTCGACCACTTTGCTGTCCTCGCGCATGCGCCACGGACGCGGGTAGTTGTAGGCGGACTTCGCCGGATTACCCGAGGAGAACGAGCCGCGCAGCGTGTTCACCAGCGTCACGACCTGGCCCAGGGCCGAGGTGGTGGAGCCGGCGCCGAGGGCCGATCCGGGCGCGGCGTCCGCGGGCACCACGTCGTCGATCGTGGTGGGCGGCGTGCCCGTGGGAGCACTCGTGATGCTGGTGACGGCGAGCGAACCGGCCTTGAAGATCGGGTCGAGCGGACCGAGCCCGCTGATCGCCCCGTAGCTCTGGTTCTGCCGGTCGTGGATGAACGCGTCCGCGGCCTCGGCGTCGGTGCGGTGCGTGGTGACCTGGGCGGCGTACCGCATGCTCCGGCGCAGCACGACCGAGTCGAGCACGGTGCCGTTGTTCCAGGCCGTGCCGGTACGCCAGAGGCGCTGGAAGTCGTCGAGGATGCGGACCGCGGCGTTCGTGTCAACGGTCTCGTTGGCCGCGACATTGGTCCGGTAGTCGTCGATGAAGGCCTTGCCGGTTGCCGTGGCCGGGGCGGCCGCGGCGGCGCTCGCGCGACCGGTGAGCAGCGACGGAACCGCGAACCCGGCGGTGGTGGTGGCCGCGGCGCGCAACAGCGCCCGGCGGCTCAGGAAGATCGAGTCAGACACGCGGCGATCGTTTGCCGCGAGAATGACGCACAGACGAACTTCTCCGGTCCGATCATTGAAGCTTCATCCAACGGGCATGCGCATGTGGAGGCCCACCTGACCCGCCGCGACAGCTAGCGAACGGCTACGCGATAGCGGCGATGTTCCCATCGTCGAAGTAGATCGCCTGGTGCAGCCGTCCGCCGAGGGCGGCGGCGTAGCGGGCGAGCACGTCCTGCCCGGAAATCTTGCCCTGCTCAATCTGCGAGATGCGGCCTTTGGTGACGCCCATACGGTCGGCGACCTGCTGCTGGGTCAGTCCGCGGTCGCGGCGGATCTGCGAGAGGCGGTGCCCCACCACCGTGGCGAGCAGTTCCTGCTTGCCGGCCTCGAAGGCCTCTTCGCCCCCGGCTTCCTCGACGTAGGCGCTGCGGATGTCGCTCCAACGCGTGTAGCCGCTCATAGCGTGCCCTCCTCCTCGGCGCGTTCTTTCAGATAGGTCTGGTACCGGTGTTCGGCCAGGGGGATGGCTTCCTCATACCACTTGTTCCACAACTCAGCTTTGTCGCCAATGACCAACAGAATGCTTGCACGCCAGGGGTCGAAGGCGAACAGGATGCGCACGGTGCCGGGGCGCAGCTCCTTCAGGTTGGCGATTGAAGAGCCGCGGATCGAGTCGACCAGCGGCCGACCGAGGCCCGGGCCGGCCTCGGCCAGCAGGTCGATGGCCTGGGCGATGCGGACGCGAGTCGCTGGGTCGAGCCTGCCGATCCAGTCGCGGACCTCGTCGACGACGTAGATGTCCCATTCATCGCGTGGCATCGGGCGAGTTTAGCATATGCTAAACGTTCCGAGTGCTGGACCGCCGGCCGAAGTTAGTCCGGCCGGCGGGTCTGGGCGGGTGGCTACGGCCTCGTCAGCAGGCAGCCCGACTTATTCAGGTCGATCGTTCGCGTGCTGGTCAGGCACGTGTTGAACCAGTACGTCTCCTGGCCGTAACTCTGCCCCTGATGCGCCGTCGTCGTGCCGTTCGCGTTCACCTCGCACGGGTTGTTCAGCGTGCACATCTGGCCGTTGTCGTTGCCCGTGTTGTTGATGCCGACGATCTGGCCCGTCGCGGTGTCCACAATGGGTGAGCCGGACGTGCCGTGGATCGTGTCGCAGTTCACGTCGTAGCGGAGCGAGTCGTGCCAGGTCCACACGTCCTCGCGCAGCGTGCCGACGAAGCCGTCAATCTTGCAGTTCCAGATGCGTTTCCAGTAGCCCGACGGGATGCCGATCGTCGCGCCGTTCGCCGGATGGGCGGCCGACAAGGTGTACGCCACCGCACCGTACTGGCTCTGCAACGTCGAATAGGTGCTGGTCAATCGGTAAAGGGTCACGTCCGTGCCGGTCATCGTCGCGTACAGGACGCGGTCGGCCCGCACCGTCGTGACCGCTCGCCCGGCACTGTTGAGAAGCGTGCCCGACCGGCTGCTCGTACGGTTCTGCAGCACCTGCCCGGCGGAGAGGAATCCACCCTCGTAGCAGTGCCCATTGGTGAGCATCATGGCCCGGTCCGAACTGACCGAGCTCGCATAACGCACCAGCGACGCCGAGCAATTGCTCAGCGCGATGGTGTTGGCGAGGGTGGGTGTGACGGCTGCCTGGGCGGGAGCCGGCCCGACGAGGACGGCGGTGACGGCCGCGATCGCGGTGCCGACGGCCGCCAATGCCCGACGAAAACGCATGACGATCCCTTCTGCCGGGCGGCGAGCAGCCGGTCGAGGGGACCCACCGCCGAGATGACGGCGCGACGAGCCGGATTACCGCCCGCCGCGCCGGAATAGCCGTACCCTCGCATCGGCGTGAATCAATGTCAACGAGCGGACGTGGGGATCATCCAATCCAGAACCGGCGTGCCCTGCAGCGCCACCAGCACACACATGATGAGTAGCAGGAGCAGGCTCCACCCGACCACCCGCCGGAAGATGTCGCCCTCCTTGCCGGCCATGCCCACCGCGGACGCCGCGATCGCCAGATTCTGCGGACTGATCATCTTCCCCAGTACGCCACCGGACGAGTTCGCCGCCGCCAGCAACAGCGGATCGAGACCCGCCTTTGTGGCCGTCTGCACCTGCAACGCCCCGAACAGCGCATTGGCCGACGTGTCCGAGCCGGTCACCGCCACGCCGATCCATCCGAGAATCGGGGAGAGGAACACGAAGAATCCACCGGCCTGTGCCAGGAACTCGCCCAACGTATTGGTCTGGCCCGATTGGTTCAGCACGTACGCCAACGCCAGCACCGCCATCACCGTGACGATCGCATAGCGCAGATCCACATACGTTTTCCGGTACGCCCGTAGCGCCGCCCGTGGCCGGATCCGCAACACGATCGCGGTGAGAATGCCGGCCAGGATCATCAGGGTTCCGGCCGCGGGCAGCCACCCGAGCGCGAACGTCGTCGACGACAGCGGCTTGCCGTTGGCGCCCAGCACGTCCAGCCCCGGCCAATGGAACGTCACCGTCCACGGCGAGGAGGCGAGCGCGTCCTTGACCGCCCCGATGTTCGCGATCGAGAAGATGGCGATGATGATCAGGTACGGGGCGTAGGCGCGCACCACCTCGGCCGGCGGATCCCGGTGCTCGACGACGGCGACCCGGCCACCGCCACGGCCACGGCCGCCACCGGCCGCGACGGGCTCCCGCGGCGCGGACCCGGGAGAAGAGCCGGACGGCCCGGACGCCCCGGACGGCCCGGACGCCCCGGGCGGCCCGGACGTGTCGGACGGCGCCGACGACCAGCCGGCGGACGCTGGAGCTTCCGATGGTGGCGCGGCCAGATCCGGCGAAGCCGACGGCCGCCACACCCGCAACAACAGCACGACCGCCGCGGCCGACACCAGCGACGCCACGATGTCGGTCAACGGCACCGAGATGTAGTTCGACGCGATGAACTGCGCCACCGCGAAGATGAACCCGGCCACCACCGCGGCCGGCCACGTCTGCCGCACCCCGCGACGCCCGTCGATCACGAAGACCAGCACCAACGGCACGATCACCGCGAGTACGGGTGTCTGCCGGCCGACCATCGCACCGAGCGTGTCCGTGTTCAATCGCGGATCGTCACCGGCACCCGACGCGACCGTGCCCAGCGTCACGATCGGCGTGGCCAACGCTCCGAACGCGACCGGCGCGGTGTTCGCGATCAGTGCCACGGCGGCGGCTTTGATCGGCCGGAAACCGAGCGCCATCAGCATCACCACGGTGACCGCCACCGGCGTACCGAATCCGGCCAGAGCCTCCAGCAGCGCACCGAAGCAGAAGGCGACGATGACCGCCTGGATCCGCATGTCCGGGCTGACCCGTTCCATCGATCGGCGCAGCACGTCGAAATGACCGCTCACGACGGTCAGGTTGTAGACCCAGATCGCGTTGATGACGATCCACAGGATCGGGAAGAAGCCGAACGCGGCGCCCTCGCTCGCCGACAGCAGGGCCTGCCCGACCGGCATCGAATACACGACGATCGCCACCACCAGGGCGACCACCAGGGAAATCACGCCGGCGAGCCACGCTCTCATGCGCAGGACGCCGAGCAGGAGGAAGAGGGTGAGCAGGGGGAGAACCGCGAAGATCGCCGAGACGCCCACCGAGTCGCCGACGGGGTCGGTCACGATCCGGAACTGTTCGAGCATGGTCGCCATCCAGATGCGTCGATATTCAGATCTTCATATTTGCGCACCGGCGTACAAAAAGGAACCACCCCCCGACGACGCTGTTTATCGGACGCGCCGGACGAGGCATGGCAACTGGGGCGACCATCTCAACACCGGGCGCCCGGCCCGCTAAGAAAATCGTTATAGCCGCCGACAGGACCGGAAAGCCTGCGAAGGTGGTGGACTGTTGCTTCTGCGCCAGGTGGACGAATGGGTCGATGCGGAACTTCCCCGGCTTAACCAGGCGATTCTCGATGGCGCTATCCCGCCCGGATCCCTCGCCGGACAAGCCCGTGAGGTGCTGCTTCCCCGGCTCCCGTCGATCACCCGGCTCAGCCGGGACGAGGCCCGCCGGCTCGTGGTCCGCCTGGGCTTCCTGGGCGCCTCGGTGGCCCGGCACTACCAGGAATGGACGCCCGGCGGGAAAGAGCTGCCGGAACGCGCCTTCGACGGATTACCGGCCGGTAGCGACGAGATCCCGTTCCGGCACTACTTCGCGGCGCTCGCCGAGCACACCGGCGACGGCCACTACGGGCGGGACAGCTACGCGTCGCTGGTCCGCTGGAACGTCGGCACCATCGAGGTGCGGCGCGGCGACGAGGTGCTGTCCGTCCTGCCCGGCGTCTTCGACGACCGCCACGTCCGCAGCTACACCGGAACGTCCGGCGAGGAACGCTTCTTTGTGCTGGTCAAGCAGGGTGAGGCGATCGAGCTCGCGGTCAACGAGGTGCTCGAACCCCTCACCCACGACGGCGCCGGCCTGGTGGGTGAGCATGCCGTTTGCCGCGTACGCCTCGCCGCCGACCTGATGATGGCGCTCCGCAAGCTGTTTCTCGACTTCGCCGTGTTGCCGCCCGAGCGCAGCATGCCGCCGGAGCAGTTCATGGACGTGTTCCGGCAGTTCGCGGTGCACTGGACCGTCGGCGACATCCCGCCCAGCGGCGCGCTCGACCCGGAGGCGCTCAAACGGGACTTCCTGCTCGGCATCGCCATCCCCGGCTACGAGCACAACGTGCGCCGGCTCTTCCCCGCGCTGCTGTCCCGGGAACGCACGACCATCGAGGACCTGATGGCCCGGGACACGCTGCCGTTTCGCCTGCTCACCGGGCTCGGCATCGACCCGGGCGAGCTCCGTGCCGCCCCGCCCGCGCGGCTGCGCCAGCTGCTCGGCGAGGACCCCGCCCTGGCGGACTGGTACCGGTTGCTCACCGCGCACGCCCGAGCGGCCGGTGCGCATCTGATGCTGAGCAAGAAGTTCCTGTTCAAGCCGCAGCGGCGACGCGACGAGGCGGGTGCCGGCGACCGGCGGCTGGTGTCCAACCGGTCCGGTACCACCGGCATGAACGAGACGTACCTGGAGCGGCTGACCCGGGCGCGCCAGGACCACCCGCTGGCCCCGCTGCGCGCCGTAGTGGCCGATTTCCCCCAAATCAACCGCTGCGACGGCGTACGGTCGCATCCTGAGCTGATCTCGGTCGCCCTGGTGGGCTGACGTGGGCGGGGGAGCGGCGATGAGGGCGCGATGAGCACCGGGACGGCGGGCGGCCGACCCCGCGTCGAGGTCGGTCACGAGCAGCTGATGGCGCTCATCGACCACACCTCCGCGGTGATCTACATGCGCGACGCCGACGGCCGTTACCTGCTGGTCAACCACGAGTACGAGCGGCTGTTCCGGCTGCGTCGCGAGGACATCGTGGGGCTCACCGACCATGATCTCTTCCCGCGGCCGATCGCGGACGAGTTCCGGCACAACGACCTCGAGGCGATCGCGCGCGGTGTGCCCGTACAGGTGGAGGAGGAGGCGCCCGGCGAGGACGGCTTGCACACGTACGTGACCGTCAAGTTTCCGCTGCATGATGAGGTCGGACGGGCGTACGCGGTCTGTGGCATCTCGACCGATATCACCGAGCGCAAGCGCGCGGAGGAGGAGGTGCGCCGGCTCAACGACGAGCTCGAGATGCGGGTCCGGCAGCGCACCGCCGAGCTGGAGGCGTCGACGCGTGAGCTGGACGCGTTCGCCTATTCGGTCTCGCACGATCTGCGCGCCCCGCTGCGTTCGCTCGAAGGCTTCAGCCAGGTGCTGCTGGAGGACTACGCGGAGGAGCTCGACGAGGACGCGCAGGGCTATCTGCGGCGCATCCAGGCCAACGTCGGGCGGATGGCCCAGATGATCGACGACCTGCTGCATCTGTCCCGGGCCACCCGTTCGCAACTGCGGCGCGAGCACACCGATCTGAGCGCTCTGGCCCGCGAGGTCGCGCACGAGCTGGCCACCACCGAGCCCGGCCGTACGGTCGAGTTCCGCATCCCGGACGGGCTCAGCACCCAGGGCGATCCGCACCTGATCCGTCTCGTGCTGCAGAACCTGCTCGGTAACGCGTTCAAATTCACCGGGCATCGCTCGGACGCGACGGTCGAGGTCGGATCGCTGGTGCGCGACGGCGTCGAGATTTTTTCCGTACGGGATAACGGTGCCGGTTTTGACATGAAATATGCCAGTAAAATGTTTGATCCGTTCCAGCGACTGCACGCGGCGAGCGAGTTTGAAGGCTCCGGGATCGGCCTCGCGATCGTGCACCGCATCATCACCCGGCACGGCGGTCAGATCCGCGCCGACGGCGTGCCCGGCGAGGGCGCCACCTTCCTGTTCAGCCTGACCCCGTCCCCGGCCGACTGGGAGATCCGATGAGCGACAGGCCGATCCTGCTGGTCGAGGACAGCCCCGACGACGTGCTGCTCACTCGGCGGGCCTTCAAGAAGAACCACATCCGAAACGCGATCGTGGTCGCCTCCGACGGTGCCGAGGCGCTCGCTCACCTGCTGCCCGAGGACGGATCCGAGGGGCTGCATCCCGCGCTGGTGCTGCTCGACGTGAAGCTGCCCAAGGTCGACGGTCTGGAGGTGCTGCGCCGGATCCGCGACGACGAACGCACCTGCCACCTCCCGGTTGTCGTGCTGACCACGTCCAATGAGGAGCGCGACATTGTCACCAGTTATCGGCTGGGCGCGAACAGCTTCGTACGAAAGCCGGTGGTGTTCGAGGAGTTCGTGGCGGCGGTGAACGCGTTGGGCGTGTACTGGTTGCTGATCCCGGCCGGTGCGCGATGACCACTTCTCCGGCGGCGTCTTCTCCGGCGGCTTCGCAGGCGGCTTCGCAAGCGGCTTCGTCGGCGGCTTCGTCGGCGGCCGAGGTGCACGTGCTCGTGGTCGACGACAACGACGACGACGCCGTGCTGATCATCCGCCGTCTCACCCGGGCCGGGCTGCCGGTCACCTACGCGCGAGCCGACTCCGCCGCCGACCTCGCCGACGCGCTCGCCACCCGCACCCCCGACGTGGTCATCTGCGACTACAACATGCCCGGGCTGCGCGCCGAGGATGCGCTCGACCAGGTACGCCGGCACGACGCCGACATTCCGCTGCTGCTCGTGTCCGGCCAGGTCGGCGAGGAGACCGCGGCCGCGATGATGCGCGCCGGTGCCCGCGACTTCGTCCTCAAGGACCGCCTCGCCCGGCTCGCCCCCGCGGTGCAGCGCGAACTGCACGAGGCGGCGGAACGGCGGCACCGGCGGCGCGCGGAGGAGGCGTTACGGGAGAGCGAGGAGCGGTTCCGGTTGCTCGCCGAGCACGCCCACGACGTCATCTTCCGGTACCGGCTGGACCCGCCCGGCTTCGAATACCTCAGCCCCGCCGTCGAGTCGATCACCGGATATCCGCCGGAACAGTTCTATGCGGACCCCGGCCTGATCTTCCGGCTGGTCGACCCGGCCGACCAGGGCGCGCTCGAACAGTCCTGGTCGTCGCCGCAACCCGGCACCCTCGCGATCCGCTGGCACCGGCGCGGCGGCGGCCCGGTGTGGATCGAACAGCGGGCCAGCGCGGTCGAGGGCCGCGCCGTCGAGGGCATCATGCGCGACATCACCGAGCGGGTCCGCGCCGAACAGGACCGCGCCGAGATGGAACAGCAACTGCGCCAATCCGAACGTCTCGACTCGCTCGGCCAGCTCGCCGGCGGGATCGCGCACGACTTCAACAACATCCTGGCGGTCATCTCCGGGTACGCGGCGATGCTCAGCGAGGAGCTGGAACCGCACGGCTCGCTGCACGCCGACGCGCAGGCCATCGAACAGGCGGCCGCGCGCGGCAGCGGACTCACCCGGCAGCTGCTCATCTTCAGCCGCCTGGAACCGTCGCGCCCCGAGACGCTCGACCTCAACGTGGTGGCCGCCGACATGCAACGCCTGCTGGCCCGCACGCTCGGCGAGGACATCGAGCTCACCACCATGCTGAGCCTCGACCTGCCACCCATCGTGATGGACCGGTCCAAGCTCGAACAGGTGCTGATGAACGCGGTGATGAACTCGCGGGCCGCGATGCCGCACGGGGGCCGGCTCACGATCGAGACCGGCGTGGACGGCCCGTACGTGACGCTGACCATCACCGACAACGGCAGCGGCATGCCGGCCGAGGTGGCGGCGCGCGCCTTCGAGCCGTTCTTCACCACCAAGGGCCGCGGCAAGGGCACCGGCTTGGGCTTGGCGACCGCGTACGGGGTGGTGACCGACGCCGGCGGCACGATCAGCCTGGAGTCCGGAGTGGACCGGGGCACTACCGTGCGTGTCTGCCTGCCCGCCGCCGCGGTCGCCTCTCCCGCCGCACCTCTCGCGGCCAAGGGCGCCTCCACACACGGCGGCGGCCGGCGCATCCTGGTGGTCGAGGACGAGCCCGGCGTACGCGACATCGTCGTCCGCATCCTCACCAAGGCCGGCTTCCACGTACGGGCGGCGCCCGACCCGCAGGAGGCGCTGAAGCTGTGCGCCGCGGAAGACTTGCAGCTAGACGCCTTGCTGACGGACGTCATCATGCCCGGGATGTCCGGCACCCAGCTCGCCGCCGAGCTGCGCCGCACCCGCCCCACGCTGCCGGTGCTGTTCATGTCCGGCTACACCAGCGGCCCCGCCCCCGGCGGCCAGGAGATGCCGGCCGACGCCCCGCTGCTGCACAAGCCGTTCCAGACCGAGCAGCTCCTGGCCGCGCTGAACCAGCTGCTGGCAGGCGCTCCGAATCACCGTGGGTAGGCTTCTTTTTATGAAACCACCCGCCAGCCATGCCGACCTGCTGGAGAAGCCGCTGTACGCCCACGTGGCAACCGTCCGCACCGACGGCGGCCCGCAGTCGAGCCCGATGTGGTTCGACTGGGACGGCACCCACATCCGCATGACGCACACCAGCAAGCGCCAGAAGTTCCGCAACTTGGAGCGCGACCCGCGGATCGCCCTGTCAATCATCGACCCGGCGGACCCGCTGCGCTCCATCGAGGTCCGAGGCACCGTAACAATCACCGAGGACGACGCGACGGCGTCGTTCTACCAGGGCTTACAGCACCGCTACGGCATCGTCTACCCGATCGACGACGCCGACGTCCGCATCATCCTGTCCGTCACTCCCACCAAGCTCATCCTGGTAGAGGGCGGCGGAATCGTAGGCGTGGTCTCGTAGCACCGCCGGCGCCAAGAAGCCGGGCGCGCCGCCAAGCCGGGCGCGCCGCCAAGCCGGGCGCGCCGCCAAGCCGGGCGTGCCGTCCCTGGCATAACGTGCGGGCGTGCCGTCAATCCGGGGCGTGCTGTGAAGCCAGGCGTGCCGTCAACCTGACCTCACGCATATCCGATATTTCCGGCGGACTGCGGGCCGGAGATGGCCGAGCGATCTGCGGAAGGCGCTGCGGCTTCTGGCTATGTCGAGGTGGCCGGGCGTGGGTAGCGCATCGCGATTTCGGTCCGCCATGGCAGCGTGGTCGCCGACAACCATAAGCGGCGCCGATCACGCTTTCTGAGTCCTGCTCTAGTAATATTCGCATATATCCGATATTTCCCCAATGTATTCCTGTCCGGATTCGCCGACCGGGCCATGCGGCACCATGTCTACGGTTGCGGTCGTTTGCGGGCAGCCTTGGTGCCACCATTTGGGACAGGTGACCGCTATCTAGGACCGGCTCCCACATCGTGAATCCGCTTCCGCGATGTGGGATTTTCATCCACTGTGGAGACTGATTTCTCCTTCGGTGAGGCTTTTGTTCACGGGCTTTTGGTGGCTCGACGTGAACCTTGGAGAGTTGTGGTTCATATGTGGGCGCAACTCTCCAAGGTCTGCAACGGATCCACGATGCGGTAGCGATATCCACATAGTGGGAGCGTCAAGCGGCCGCCGAGCGGCGATGGCATCCCGAGGTGTCGTGGGCGGCCGGGGCTTGGTGGTGGCGCGCGTTGTGAGGTGGCTGGACGGCGATGGCATCCGAGGTTTCGTGTGCAGCCGAGGAGCCTGGCGGCGGTGGGCGTTTGTGAGGTGGCTGAGCGGCGACGGCCGCCGAGCGTGTCTTGCACCCGCCGGGACTGGCGGCAGCGAGCGTAACCCGGCAGCCGCGCCGCCATGGCAGCCCAGCGCAACCACAACCGCCGCGCAACCGGCGGCACCTCGCGCGCCCCCGACGCGCACGTCGCGGTCATGCCCCCGACCTGGACGTCGCGGCCACGCCGCTGACCTGCACATCGCGGTCGCAGCGCTGACCTGCACGTCGCCGTCGCGCCGCTGACCTGGACGTCGCGGCCACGCCGCTGACCTGGATGTCGTGGTCGCGTCGCTGACCTGGATGTCGTGGTCGCGTCGCTGACCTGGATGTCGTGGTCGCGTCGCTGAGCTGGATGTCGTGGTCGCGTCGCTGAGCTGGACGTCGCGGCCACGCCGCTGACCTGCACGTCGCGGATGCCGCCTGAGGGCGCGACCGCCGTCGCCACTGGTCACGTGACGTGGCGTAGGGCGGTCAGGCCGTTGACTCTGGTGGTTCCGGCCTCGGTGCCGGTCGCTGTGTCCAGCCAGGTCACCGCGTTGGGGGCGCCGGCGTACAAGCGCGCCCCGTCCGCCGACAACGCCATCCCCTGCACGCCGCCCGGCAGCGTCCAGCGGGCCTTCACCCCCGGTGACGCCTTCTCGAGGACCGTCACGGAGCGTCCGGCGGCCGCCATCACCCGGCCGTCGGGGGACAGCGCCAACCCGGCAGGCCCGGACCGCACCGGGAACGGCACCTCCGTCACGCTTTGCAGCGTCAGGTCGGTCGTCGAGGCGTACGCGAGGGAACCTGAACTGGCGTCCAGGACCGCGATGTGCCGGTCGTCGGCCGCCAGAGCGTAGGCGGACGGCGGGCCCGAGCCGAACGGATGCGGCAAATCCAGGCAGTACGCCCAGCGCAGCATCAAGTGGAGACAGTGGACGAACGCGTGCACGTCCGCGCGCGTCCCGGCCAGCAGGTTTCGCGTGTGCTGGTGGCCGGGCTGGTGCGTGTACAGCGTGTAGAGCATCTGGCGGTCGGCGGACAGCACGGCCTGCCTGCCCTCCCCGCGCATCTCCTCCTCGGCGCCGGGCGGAATCGGCAGCTTCTCGCGTGTCCACAGTGGCTCAAGCGAACCCGTGGTGAGGTTCAGCAGGCGCACACGGTAACGGTCGGGCGCGGTCGGTGGCAGCCAATCCAGCACGAACAGGCCGGTGCCGTCCTGGGTGAAGGCGTCCGGCTCGATGGTGCCCGATAAATCGAATGTTCGTTCGCCGAGAGGACCGGCGATCAGCAACGGGGTGCGGCCGCCGGCCCGCGGTCGGGTCAGCGCGCAGGACCGGCCGTCGTCGGAGACCACGCGCGGTACCCATCCGCCCCCGAGCGTCGTGCTGCGGACGGGTGCACCGGCCACCGAGTCGAGCTGGAGCAGACCCGTGTCGCCGGACCGCGCGTAGACGAACCGGCCGTCCCGGCTCGCCTCGGCGACACCTAGTCCGCGGACCCCGGCGGCGTCGATCCGGGCCAGGCCCTGCCGGGTCGAGGCGAGCAGGACATCCCGTACGCCGGTGGGAGCGGCCGAAACGACACGCTCCCGGCATCCGGCCAGCGCCGCCGTGGCGACGACGCCGCCGAGCAGGGTTCGTCTGGTCATCATGTCCGGTCGACACCGCGTACGAAGGAAAGGTTCCCGGAACCATTCCGCGATTGGCGGTGTCCATGCAATGTCGGTGCTGATGGAGGTGGCGAGGCTGGACGAGTCCGGCGAACTGACCGACGCGGTCGCGGTCAGCCGTGCCCGCGCGGGCGACCTGGCGGCCTATGAGGTCCTGGTCGCCCGCTACACCGTGCCCGCGCACCGGGCCGCCGTGCTGCTCGGCGCCGGCGACGACGCGGACGACGTCGTGCAGGAGGCCCTGGTGAAGGCGTATCGCCAGTTGTCGCGGTACCGCGGCGAGTCCGGCTTCCGACCGTGGCTGCTCGCGATCGTCGCCAACGAGACCCGCAACCTGCACCGCTCCCGCAAACGCCGGGAGGGCCTGGTGTTGCGCGCCGCAACCGGAGGCGGTCCGGAGGCCGACGTCCCGGATCCGGCGTACGAGGCGATCGCCCACGAACGCCGCGCGCAACTCGTCGAGCAGCTGCGCCGGCTCGCCGACCGGGACCGTGACGTGCTGGTCTGCCGGTTCCTGCTGGACCTGTCGGAGCAGGAGACGGCCGCGGCGCTCGGGGTGGCCAAGGGCACGGTCAAGTCACGTACCGCCCGCGCGCTGGCCCGGCTGCGGGAGCTTCTGCCGGTGGGGGAGGTGCCCGGTGCCTGACGACGAGCTCATCGCCGAACTGCGCGGCCTGGGCACCTTCCTGGAGGTGCCGGACGCGGCCGATCAGCGGGCCGCGGTGCGGGACCGTCTGCGCCGGTCGGTGCGGCAGCGCCGGCGCGTACGCGGGTGGATCGCCGCCGTCGTCGCGGCGGTGGCCGGCACGATCGTCGCGGTGGCTCCGGCCCGGGCCGCGGTCGTCGACGTGGTCGGCGGTCTGCTGCGGGCGGCCGGCATCGAGGTGAACCAGGAATCCGCGCCGCTGCCCGCCCATCCGAGCCCGCTGCCGTCGCTGCGGAGCACAGCGTTGGACGAGGCGCGGCGGGTCGCCCTTTTCCCGGTACGCGTCCCCGCGGCGCTGGGCGCACCGGACCGGGTGCAGTTCGCCGATCAGGACGCGTCCGGCGCTCCCCGCGTGGTCACGTTGATCTATCGCGGCGGTGCGGTGCGGCTCGATCAGTTCGACGGGCGGGTGGAGTTCTCATTCCTGAAGACGACGCCCGACGCCGAGCCGGTCATCCTGAGCACCGACGTGCTGGGGGCGTGGCTGCCCAAGCCGCACGCGGTCACCTACGTCGGACGGGACGGGCAGCAGCACACCGAGACCGCCCGGCTCGCCACCCCGACGCTGATCTGGATCGACGGGTCGGTGACCTATCGGCTGGAGGGACTCACCAATCTCGATGAGGCGCGGGCGGTGGCGCTGTCGCTGCGGTAGGCCGGATGAGGCGCAGACGGTGGCGCTGTCGCCTGCGGGGTGGCCTGATCATCCCACTGCACTTGGCCGGATCGGGCGCGGGCGGTGGCGCTGTCGTTGCCGGAATCCGAATCAGGCGTGGGCCAGCAGTGCCACGGCCGGCATCGTTTCGCCGGTTGCGGGCCGCACCGTCAGGGCATCGGCCGCCTCCCGGCGCAGGCTTTCGCGCGCCCGGGCGGCCAGCTCGGCGTCGTGCCGCACGGCGAGTTCCACCCCCATGCTTTCCTCGTACGCCTCCCGCAGGTGAGCAGCCGCGGCCTGGCGCACCGCGAGATCCTGCTCGAGCGGGTGCAGCCGGGCATCCCAGCCGCCCCGCCCGGCGAGTGCGTCGGCCACCGCGCCGGCGGGCAGCTCGCCACGCCCGGCGGCGGCGGTGACCACCCGATGCAGATATGTCTCGCGCGCCGCGTATTCGCTCGTGGTCCGCGGCGACCACGGCGTGCCCCAGGCCGCCGCCGCGCGGGCCGCACGCAGCCGCTCATCCGCGTCGAGCCACGCGTACCAGGCGGTCTCCCGGTCGTGCTCGGCCCGCTCCCAGTGTTCCTGCCAGCGGTCGGCGGCCAGCGAGGCCCGGTCGGCCGCGGCCCGCACCTCGTCGGCGTACCGGTTGGCCTGCCGGGCGTCTTCGTCGCGGCGGCGGCGGTGCTCACCGCGCTCGCGGACCATGTCGACGATGTCGCGCAGCGCCCGCCGCGGACTGCGCACCCCGTGCGGACTGCCCAGCAACAGCAGCGCCGGCAGCGTCAGAACCATCAGAACCGCCCAGATCGCCGCCGGGGCCGGCTCGTTCAACAGCATGTTCGCAACGATGTTCATGAAAGAATTCCCGCCCGTGTTCGAAGGTCTGCCGGCCACACCCGATCGAGGCGCGCGCGGGCGCCTCAGCGAGCGGCGGGCGGGGCGCGCGAGCCGGCCGGGCCGGTGACGCGCTGGCTGCGAAGAACGCGGGTGGTGTCGGCGACGACGGTGCCGGACTGGTCGTCGAGTGTGGAGCTCGCCTCGCTCGTCGCGGCGGCCGGGGGATCGGCCTGGACGAGGGCGGAATGGGTGAGCGGACGGGCATCGGGGCCGGCGACCGCAGCGGTGGCCCGCGGGGCGACGAAGAGCGCCACCAGCAGGGCGATGAGGGCAGGAAGCGACCGCACCACGATGCGCCGGTCGGTCGATGCCACGGCGTTACCGTATCGATCCGCCGCCACAAGCGCAGGTCGGCACGCCGACGCGGGCCAAAAAAGGATCGGTGCCTGGACATAGAAGGACCGGCACCCACGGGGGAAGGTGCCGGTCCGTACGCGAAGATTACACCCCTTGCCGGGTCGATGTCATCTGGGAGCATTTACAACTGTTTACGGGGATGTGGTCCTCGTTACTGTCGGTTCATTGCCGTCGCAGGTGACGGTCATCGTGAGTTGGGTCTTGCCGCGCCGAAATATGACGAACGCGGCCGCCGCCGGACCGGGGTCAGAGTCGTCGATCTTGTAGGGCGGCGTTGCCGAAACGTCGAGAATCCGCGCGGCTCCAGGGGTGGGGCAAGATGCCTGGATCGAGCCGGCTTCCGCGGAGAACGTGCGAACCGGTGGCGACGCGCGAGTGGGCGGCGGCGGGCTCGACGGCGACTGTGACGCGGACCGCTGCGGTGCCGACGGCGAGGGAGTGCCCAGCGTCACGGTCTTGGTGACCACTCTCGCCCCGCCGGGCACGAGGATCACGTTGGTCGGCTTGATGTCGCGGTGCACCAGGCCCTGCGCGTGCGCGGCCGCCAGCCCGGCCGCGATCGACGTGCGGGAATAGCGGGCCGCGCGTTGCTGCTCACTACCTTGCACGAGAGGAGCAACGCAGGTGCCCAGCACGACGACGGACTATTACGAGATCTTGGGTGTGCCGCGGGACGCGTCGCAGCCGGACATCCAGCGGGCGTACCGGAAGCTGGCCCGGCAGTGGCATCCGGACGTGAACGCCGACCCCGAGGCGGAGGAGACGTTCAAGCGCGTCAACGAGGCCTACGAGACGCTCTCGAACCCGAAGAAGCGGGCCGAGTACGACGAGCCGCCGGCCGCGCCCGGGATCCGCCTGGAGGACCTGTTCGGCGGCCTTTTCGGTGGCTTCGCCTCGGCGGTCGCGGACATCCAGGTGGGGCTCGAGCTGAGCGTCGAGGAGTCGTACGCCGGTGGGCCGCGCCACTTCACGCTGCGTACCCTGAGCGGGATCCGCGAGATCGACGTGGAGTTGCCACCGGGCATCGCCGACGGTGACATGGTCCGGGTGCCGGCCGGCGAGGGTGAGCAAGGCGACGTCTACCTGGTGATCCAGCTCATCCCGCACGAGCGGTACCTGATCGAGGGCCGCGACGTCACCGTCGAACTGCCGGTGGCGCCCTGGGAGGCGGTGCTCGGCGCGAAGGTCCCGGTCGAGACTCCCGGCGGCGTTTTTGACGTACGCGTCCCGGAGGGTTCCGCATCCGGACGGCGGCTGCGGCTGCGCGGCAAGGGCTTGCCGAACCCGCGCGGTGGTGCCGGCGACCTCTACGCGGAGCTGAAGGTCGTGGCCCCGCGGAAGCTCTCCAAGGCGGACCGCGAGCTGTGGCAGAAGCTGGCGGAGACATCGGACTTCAACCCGCGCTGACGGGTTGTCCACTTCGCGTCATGTCGTCTCTGCGGCAGCGCGAGCAACTGTCGGGAGGACATCGGCCGGCTTAAGAATGCGTGTCGTCGCCTCGTCTGCGAGGTGGCGGCAACGCTAAGGAGCCGACCGTGTCCCCACCATCCCCGCGCATCACCGCAGTGTTCGCCGGAGTCCTGCTCGGAGCCGCAGCGCTTTCCCCCACCGCCGCCGCGGCCACCGTGAAGCCGGCCGGCCCGATTGCCGTCACCGGGCAGTCGGTCACCCTCATCACCGGCGACGTCGTCTCGCTTTCCCCGGCGGGTGACGGACGCTTCGCCGCCTCGGTGCGGCCAGGTCCGGGCCGGGCGAACATCAACTTCCAGACCATCGAGACCAAGGACGGCGTACGCGTCATCCCCGCCGACGCCGTGCCGATGCTCGCCGACGGCCGGCTCGACATGGAACTGTTCGACGTCCGGCACCTGATCGACGAGGGATACGGCGACGCCGCGAGCGCGACCCTCCCGCTGATCGTGCAGTCCCCGGCCGGTCTCTCGACGATGCGGGTGTCGGATTCCACGGCACTGCCCAGCATCGGGGCCGTCGCCGTGCGCCCGGGCAAGGACAGTCTCGCGGCGTTCTGGCGTACGCAGGCGAATGCCCGGGTCGCCGCCACGCAGAAGATCTGGCTGGATGGCAAGGTGACCGCGGCGCTGGACGGCAGCGCCGAGCAGATCGGCGCGCCCGCCGCCTGGCAGGCCGGTCTCGACGGCACCGGCGTGACCGTGGCCGTGCTGGACACCGGCATCGACGCCACGCATCCGGACGTAGCCGGGAAGATCGTCGGCGAGAAGGACTTCAGCGACAGCCCGGACATCGCCGACCACGTCGGCCACGGCACCCACGTCGCGTCGACGGTGGCCGCGGCCGGCGCGCATCCGGGTGTCGCGCCGGGCGCGAAGCTGCTCATCGGCAAGGTTCTCGACGACACCGGCAGCGGGCTCGAGTCCGGGATCATCGAGGGCATGCAGTGGGCCGCCGACCAGGGCGCCCGCGTGGTGAACATGAGCCTCGGCGGCGACCCGACCGACGGCACCGACCCGCTGGCCGCCGCGGTGAACGAGATCAGCGCGAGCAAGGGCACGCTGTTCGTGATCGCGGCCGGGAACTCCGGCGCGGACAACACGATCGGCTCGCCGGGATCGGCCGCGTCCGCGCTGACGGTCGGCGCGGTCGACGGCGACGACGCGCTCGCCGACTTTTCCAGCCGGGGCCCGCGCGTCGGCGACCACGGGCTCAAGCCGGAGATCACCGCGCCCGGTGTCGGCATCGTGGCGGCCCGGGCGGCCGGCACGACGATGGGCGACCCGGTCGACGACCTTTACACGAGCGCCTCCGGCACGTCGATGGCGACGCCGCACGTGGCCGGCGCGGCGGCGATCCTCGCGCAGCAGCATCCATCGTGGACGGGCGCGCAGCTCAAGAACGCGCTGGTCAGTACGGCGAAGACGGTGGCCGGGACGAGCGTGTACGGGCAGGGCGCCGGCCGGGTGGATGTGGCACGGGCCGTGACGCAGCGGGTCACCGCTACCGGCGTGGCGGACTTCGGGTTACGCGCGGTCGGCGAGAAGGCCAACACCCGCGCCGTGACTTACACCAATTTTTCCGAAAAATCGGTCACGCTGTCGCTTCAGGACGATCTCGCCGCGGTCGCCCCGGACGTGGCCACGGTGACCATCCCGGCGGGCGGCAGCACCAACGTCACCCTGACCTTCGATCCCGGCAAGTCGGATCAGGGCCAGTTCGGCGGCTGGCTGACCGCGACCGGCCCGGACGGCATCCGGCTGACCACCGCGATCGGCGGCACCCTGGACCTCCCGCACCGCAAGGTCACGCTGTCCGCCGTGGACCGTGACGGCAACCCCGCCGACGTGCCGGTGCTGCTGATGTTCGGCGACGACCCGCGCTTCGACGTGCTGGGCTCGATGTTCGCCGGCCAGCACCCGGTGCTCGAGGTGACCGAGGGCGATTACCTGCTCAACGCCTCGATCGGCACGGCCACCGAGGACACCCTCGTCACGATGCCCGAGCTGCACGTCGACCATGACATCTCGGTGGTGCTGGACGCGCGCAAGGCCAACCCGGTCACGATCGAGACACCGAAGCCGGCCGAGACGCGCACCGTCCTCAGCTACTACACGTACCGGGTGCTGGGCTCCGGGCGGGCCATCGCCAACGGATACCAGGACGCGAGCAACATCCAGCGGCTCAACGTCACGCCGACCGGCAAGGTGCGCCGGGGCAGCTTCGAGTTCTCGTCCCGGTGGCAGCTCGCGGCGCCGCTCAGCGAGGCGACGGTCGCGGGCGCGGCGGTGCCCCTTCGCCTGATGAACAACTCACCCGTCTTCCAAGGGACCAAGCGCTTCGACCTGGTGGCGGGGCTGGGCGGAGGCGTACGGGGGAAGGCCGTTGTCTTGCGGGCCGGGCCCGACGCCGACGAGTATTCGCTGGTCGCCGCTGCTGCCGAAGCCGGTGCTGCGGTGGCGGTCGTGGTGCGCGAACCCGGCATCCCGGCGGTGTCCGCGTGGACGCCGGCGGGGGAGCGGCTCGGTACGGTGGCACTGGTCGTCACGCACGACGAGGGCCAACGGCTGCTCACCAAGCGCGGCTCGCTCACGCTGACGCTCACGCCGAACACCCCGTATCTCTACGACGTCTTCCAGGTCGCCCACGATCGCGTGCCGCAGCACATCGTCTACCGGGTGACCGCGGCGAACTCGCAGCGGATCACGGCACGGTACGCGGACAACGGCGGGCTCGACTGGGCGAAGGAGCAGCGGTTCGGCTGGCGTCCGTGGCAGGACTACGCGTGGAACGACACCGATCGCTATGTGCGGACCCCGTCCGTACGCGAGGAATGGGTCTCCACCGGCGACACCATTTGGCAGCATCAGGTGCACCACGCGTATCCGGAGAACTTCATCGGCGGCCCGCTGGACGGCGGCGTGGTGGAGGAGCCGGTCTCGTACCGGACGGCCGGCACGTCGACGGATACCTGGTACGGCCCGGTCGTACGGCCGGCCGGCTCCGGCAGCACCCGCACCGGGAACGTGCTGAACCTGCGCATCGCCCAGTATGTCGACGGCACCGGCAAGCACTCGCTGATCCGTCCGGTGGGCGGTGACAGCACGGCGTCGGCGCGGTTGTATCGCAACGGCACGTTACTCACCGCATTGCCGGACGCGTGGCAGGACGTGACGGTGCCGAGGGGGGACGCCGCGTACCGGCTGACGCTGTCGACCAGCCGCGGCGGCGCGGAGTGGATCTACGGAACGTCCACAACCACCGAGTGGTCCTTCCGGTCGGCTCGCTCCGGCTCGCTGCCTTTGCTCCAGATCTCGTACGCGGCCCCGGTGGCGCTGGACGGCACCGCAACCTCCCGGGCGCACCTGCTGGGCGTCTCGGTTCCAGGTGCCCATTCGGTACGCGTCGAGGTGTCCTCGGACGCCGGTGCGCACTGGACGACAGCGCCCGCGGTGGGTTCGAAGTTCCTGGTTCCGGCCGGCCACGGGAAGGTCTCGCTGCGGGTCACGGCCGACGATCGGGCCGGTGACAGCGTGCGGCAGACGGTGCTCTCGGCGTACGGGCGGTCCTGAGGGTTTCCTTATAACCAGCCGCGTTTGCCGGCCTGGAAAGCGAGCCCCGCCCTGGTGTCGACGCCGGCCACCGTCATCAGACGGTCGAGCCGGCGTTGCACCGTGCGGCGGCTGACACCGAGCTGGGTGGCGATCGACTTGTCCGGCATGCCGGCGACGAACAGCGACAGCAGCAGCTTGTCCGGGTCGTCCCGGTCGTCGGCCAGCAGCGGCGTGGCACGCTCCCAATAGGACTCGAAGAGTGCCTTGAGCGCGTCGAGCAACTCACTCGACCGGATCAGCGCGGCGCTCGGCTCGCCCACGCCGCGCGACGCGTCCGGCACCAGCGGGCAGATCGCCAGCGACCCGTCCGCGATGGCCAGCCGCACCGGCAGCGCCGGCAGCGTCCGGGAGTGCTCACCGAGTTTGACGGCCTCGACGATGCTGTCCAGCTCGCCCGGCTTCTCCAGCAGCTCGAGCTCGTAGATGGCCCGGTACCGGACGCCGCGTTCGAGGGCCGAGGTCTCCTCGGTGTTGTCCGGGCCCTGCATGGCAATCGGGTTGGCCCGGCAGAACCAGAGGATCTCCTCGCGGGCCGACTCCTGCATCTCGCGTAGCCGGTCCCGTAGGGCCGTCGCGCCGACGACGATCTCGACGAGGTGGTCGGCGTGCCGGCGGCGGGTGTTGCTGCGGTATTCGTCGCTGAGCGCGGCGACCATCTGCCGCGCCGACTCCAGGGCCTGTTGCTCGCGGAGCAAGCGTTCGCCGAGCGCGACATCCGGCGGCAGCGCGTGAAACGGCGGGCCGGCGCTGGCCAGTCCCTTGCGGCGTAACGCTTCCAGGAGCTCGGCCGCTTCCGCCGCCGAGATGCCGGCCTGCCGGGCGAGCTCCGCCGGGCCGGCCCCGGCCAGCCGCACCAGCAGCCGGTAGGCGTGCTGTTCGGCGGCGCTGAGCAGCTCAACAACATCGGACACGCGACACAGGCTAGGAGCAAGTCGATCTCCCTCGGAAGGCCCACTGTAGGATTTGCCCGATTTGTCGGGCAAAGTGGGGTGTGACTGATGCGTAGGTCTTTCGTGATCACGGCCGTGGTCGTCGGCGTAACCGGGGTCCTGGCCGCACCGGCCGCCGTGCCCGCGATGGCCGCGCCGGGTGCCATGGCCGGGTCGGATGCCCGGGTCGCGCCGCCGAGCAAGCCGGCCGTGCTGAGGGCGCTGACCGACCCCGGCGCCGAGAGCTACCGCGACTGGAACGAGGCCCGCCTGCACCCCGATCGCCTGTCCGATTACCGCTTCATCTGGACCACCGACTACTGCACGGATGGCCCGGACCGGCCGATCGGCTTCGACTTCCGGCTGGCGTGCGCGCGGCACGACTTCGGCTATCGCAACTACAAGGCGATCGGCGGATTCGCCGCGAACCGGGCCCGGATCGATCGGGCGTTCCTCGCCGACCTGCGCCGCAAGTGCGCCACCTACGGGCTGCTGCTGCGGCCGGTCTGCTCGGTCCTGGCCGGCGTCTACTACCGCGCGGCCCGCCACTACGGCGCTCCGAAGGTGTCCCGGGCCGAGGTCCGCCGCATCGAGTCGGCGTCCAAAAGGGCCGCCGAAGACCGCGCTTCAAGATAGGCCTTGACGAATGTTACTCGCACGAGTAAAAAATTACTCGTGCGAGTAAACGACACGGTGACCACGGGGGCCCGACGGGCCCAGATCGTCCTGGCCGCGATCGACACGATCGCCGAGCTGGGCTACGGCAACGCCTCCTTCGCCCGCATCGCCAAGCGGGCCGGCATCAGCAGCACCCGGCTGATCTCCTACCACTTCGACGACAAGGCCGAGCTGGTCCGCGCGGTCGCCGGCGCCGTGCTGGCCGAGGCCGCCGACTACATGGGCAAGCGGCTGCGCGCCGCCACCACGCCCACCGAGCAGCTGACCGCCTACCTCGAGTCCAACCTGGAATTCATCGCGGAACACCCCACCGCGATCCGGGCGGTCGTCGAGATCGCCACCAACGCCCGCACCGACGACGGCCGCCCGCTGCTGCGCGCCGAGGACGTCGACGACCCGGTGTCCCGGCTGGCCACGCTTTTCCGCCAGGGCCAGGAGTCGGGCGAGTTCCGCACCTTCGATCCGATCGTCATGGCCGTTACCGTGCGTGCCGCCATCGACGCGGCCGCTTCCCGGACCGATCTCGACCCCCACGCGTACGGGCAAGAGCTTGTCGGCCTTTTCCTGCGCGCCACCCGGAAGGACCCCTCATGACCACGACAACCGCCCCTGCCAAGCCGATGAACCGTGCCGCCCTGCTGATCCCGATGGTCGTCGACTTCGGGCTGCCGCTGATCGTGTATTACGGCCTGCGCGCCGCCGGGGTGGACCAGTGGTGGTCGCTGCTGCTGTCCGCGGTCGTCCCGGTCGTCACCGTGCTGGTCAAGTTCGTCCGCACCCGCACCGTCGATTTCCTCGCCGTCTTCGTGTTGTCGGTGGTCGCGCTCAGCCTGGGCGTCTCGGCGATGACCGGGGACGCCCGCACGATGCTGATCCGCGACGCCTGGGGTGGCCTGCTCTTCGGCCTGGTCTCAGCATGGCTGCTGGCCTCGGTGTTCGTCGGGCGGCCGGCGCTGATGCTGCTGTTCCGGGCCTTCGTGCTCGCCAAGGTCGGTCCCGAGGGTTTACGCGACTGGGAGTCCAAGTGGGACACCGACGCGGAGTTCCGGCACGGCCTGCGGGTGCTGACCCTGGTCTGGGGCTGCGTCGGACTGGTCAACGTCGTCGTCACGCTGGCCGCCGCCTACCTACTGCCGCTCGACCTCGCGCCGGCCGTGCTCAACGCCAGCTGGCCGGTCCTGGCCGTGCCGACCCTGCTGTTCCACCTGTACTACACGAAGACGCGGGGGCTGCGCGCATGAGCGCCGACGTGATCGTCGCCGGGGCCGGCCCGACCGGGCTCATGCTGGCCGGTGAGCTGGCCCTCGGCGGCGCCCGGGTGGTGGTGCTGGCTTCCGCTCTCACCGTCACCGGCTGAGGGCGTACAGTTGCGGTGATTAAGGAGATCGCTGTGGCAGGTGACGACGACATCTCCGGGTGAGAGCCCGGAGGACCACCGCCGGCGCTGAACGCGCCGCGTGGCCATGTCGTCATTCCCGCACACCGATGGGCGTCGTCTCGCGCCCGGAAAAGGTCTCCTCAAGCATGTCTTCCATCGTTGGCACCAATCTGTCCTTCTCCTGGCCCGATGACACGCCGGTGTTCGACGGCCTGTCGTTCGCCGTGCCGGCCGGGCGCACCGGGCTCGTCGCCCCCAACGGCGCCGGCAAGAGCACGCTGCTCAAACTGATCGCGGGTGAGCTGACCCCCACCGCCGGAACGATCACCGTGGACGGTGTGCTCGGCTACCTGCCGCAGGACCTCCCGATGATCGCGGACCGCACGGTCGCCCGGGTCCTGCACATCGACGAGAAGATCGCGGCGCTGCACGCGATCGAGGCCGGCGATGCGAGCGAGGAGAATTTCGCGGTCATCGGGTCGGACTGGGACGTCGAGGAACGGGCGGGGTACGAGCTCGGCCGTCTCGGCCTGGCGGACGTCTCGCTCGACCGCGGGCTGGACACGCTCAGCGGCGGCCAGATCGTGTCGCTCGGGCTCGCCGCGCAGCTGCTGAAGAACCCGGACGTGCTGCTGCTCGACGAGCCGACCAACAACCTCGACCGCTCGGCCCGCGACCGCCTGGCGAACGCTCTGCAGGAGTGGAAAGGCTGCCTGCTCGTGGTCAGCCACGATCGCGACCTGCTCGACCGGATGGACCGCATCGCGGAGCTGGACGGCGGCGACATCGGCTGGTTCGGGGGCGGCTTCACGGCGTACGAGGAAGCGGTCCGCGCCGGGCGAGAGGTCGCCGAGCGCACCGTCCGGCACGCCGAGCAGGAGGTCAAGCGCGAGAAGCGGGAGATGCAGCAGGCGCGGGAACGCGCCGCGCGCCGGGCGAGCACGGCGTCGCGCAACCTGAAGAACGCCGGGCTGCCGCGGATCTTCGCGGGTCAGATGAAGCGGGACGCCCAGGAGTCGGCGGCCCGGCAGAACGATACGCACGCCAGCCGGCTCGGGGACGCCCAGAACAGGCTCAGCGCCTCGCTGGATCAGCTGCGCGACGATCAGCGGATCGTCGTCGATCTGCCGGACACCCGGGTGCCCGCGGGCCGCACGCTGTTCCACGCCGAGGGGATCACGGTCGGCGATGTGCTAACCGGCGTGGATCTGATCGTGCGCGGCCCGGAACGCATCGCGCTGACCGGTGCGAACGGCGCCGGGAAGACGACGTTACTGCGGGTGATCACCGGCGAGTTGGCCGCGGGCGGGACGGTCACCCGGGCCGACGGGCGCATCGCCTACCTGTCGCAGCGGCTCGACCTGCTCGATCCCGCGTTGACCGTGGCGGAGAACCTGGCGAGGTTCGCGCCGGAGCTGCCCGACGCCGAGCGGATGAACCGGCTGGCCCGCTTCCTGTTCCGCGGCGGCCGGGCGCATCTGCGGGCCGGCCTGCTGTCCGGCGGCGAGCGGCTCCGGGCCACGCTGGCCTGCGTGCTGTTCGCCGATCCGGCCCCGCACCTGCTGCTGCTGGACGAGCCGACAAACAATCTCGACCTGGTCAGCGTGGGTCAGCTGGAGGGTGCGCTCACCGCGTACGAGGGCGCGTTTGTGGTGGTCAGCCACGACGAGCGGTTCCTGCGCGAGATCGGGGTGACCCGGCGGCTGCGGTTGTCCGCCGGGAAGCTCCATAGTGACGATCGGTAATTGACGTCATACGCTAAGTGCCCGCGCACGCCCCCCGACACGGAGGACAGCGAGCATGACAGCGACCGCCGCAGTGACCGCCCCCGAGGTCACCGCCCCGACGCCATGTCTGATCATCGATGTCGCGACGGCCGTCGCGCAGTATCGCCGGATCGCCGGGGCCTTCGCCGGTGCCCACGTGCACTACGCGGTGAAGGCCAATCCGGAACCGGCGCTGCTGCGCGAGCTGGCCGGCGCCGGCTGCCTGTTCGACGTGGCGAGCCGCCCGGAGATCGACCTCTGCCGTGCGGCGGGGGCGGATCCCGCGCGCCTATCCTACGGTTCCACGATCAAAAAAGCCGAGGACATCGCTTATGCGTACGCCCGTGGGGTGCGCATGTTCGCGTTCGACAGCGCCGAAGAGCTGGACAAGATCGCCACGTACGCCCCCGGTTCCGAGGTTTTGTGCCGGCTGCTCGCGTCCAGCATGGGCGCACGGTGGCCGCTGAGCCGCAAGTTCGGGTGCGTGCCCGAGATGGCCGCCGATCTCATGCGCCGCGCGGCCGGGCTCGGGCTCGACCCGGCCGGGGTGTCGTTCCACGTCGGCTCGCAGCAGCTCGACCCGCGGCGCTGGGAGCCCAGCATCGCGACCGCGGCAGCGCTTTTCGACGAACTGCGCGCGGACGGGATCCGGCCGCGGATCCTCAACGCGGGCGGCGGCTTCCCGGTGGACTATCGCACGGCGGTGGCGCCGATCGAGGCGTACGCAAGCAGCATTGAAACGGCCGTGAGCAGGCACTTCGGTGAGGATCGCCCGGAGCTGATGATCGAGCCGGGGCGCTATGTGGCGGCGCCGGCCGGGGTGCTGCACACCGAGGTCGTGCTCGTGTCGCGCAAGTCCTACGGAGACGAACAGCGCTGGGTGTTCCTCGACGTCGGCCGGTTCGGCGGGCTGGCCGAGACCGAGGACGAGGCGATCCAGTACCGGCTGGTGACCGCGCGCGACGGCGGACCCGCCGGGCCGGTGATCCTGGCCGGGCCGACCTGCGACAGCGTCGACATCCTCTACCAGCACACGGCGTACGAACTGCCGCTGGATCTGCGCGCCGGCGACGTGGTGCGGATCGTCGGCACCGGGGCGTACACCGCGACCTACTCCTCGGTGGGTTTCAACGGGTTGCCGCCGCTCGCGGTGATCGCTCAGAGTTCGTAACGGCTGCCGACCGCGTTGGGCCGGTAGCTGTCCGGCAGCCCTTTTGCGAGTGCCTGGTGAGCGAGCCACGACGTGCAGTGCGCCGGGACCACAAAATCCGGTTGCTCGTACGCCAGGGCGGCCACCGTCGCCGGCACGACGTCACCGCCACGCAGGTGAAAACCGCCGAGCACGGCGTGCACGTGGTCGACGCCGGTGAGCCGCTTCGCGTACCGGACGATGTTGACGATCCCGGCGTGCCCGCAGCCGGTGAGCACGACCAGGCCCTTGTCGCGGATGTGCAGCACCACCGCCTGATCGTCGTGCACCAGCGGATCGGGTTGCCACCGGCCGTCCCGCAAGGCCTGATGCTCCGGCGGCATGCCCTTCTCGAACGGGGTGGTCCGGTCCACCTCGCCGGTGACCAGCAGCATCCCGTCCAGCAGGAAGGAGGGTTGCTCGTCCTCGACGATCGTGAAGCCGGCCCCCTCGATGGCCGCCCGGCTGGGCTGCGGCATCTCGAAGGTGCGGTCCGGCCCGACGATGCGGCGCTGCAGCCAGAAATCCGGGTGCAGCAGCATCGGCAGGTTGGTGCGGCCCAGCCGGCGGGTCAACCCGTGCAGGCCCATCACGTGATCGAAGTGCCCGTGGCTGAACACGAGCGCCTCGAACGAGTCCGGTGCGATGCCGAGCCGGTCGAGGTTGCCGACCATGCCGTCCGGGGTGACACCGGTGTCGAACAGCACCCGCCGGGTCCCGCTGCCGGTGACCACCTCGATCATCGCGGAGAAGCCGTGCTCGGCCCGGAGGAAGTCGAAGCTGTGCTTGTCGACCGCCAGCTCGGCCGGGATCACCGGCAGGGGCCCGGCGGTGCCGTCGATGCCCCAGCGGCGGACCAGGCCCTCCTCGTCGGAGAGCAACCAGTCCGCCGCGTTGTCCATCAGGATCGTGATATGCACGCCGTCGACCGGCGCGAGGCTGATCTGCTGCATGCCTCCGCATTACCGCAGACGGCCAGCGGCGTCCAGGCAAGACGATCCCCAAATCTCCGCATGGTGGACGTCCGTAGTCAGCCGGCGCCTCCCTCCGTCCTTTCCTCCCCTCCTTTCCTCCCTCCCTGCCTCATTCCTTTCCTCGCTCTGCCCGTCGTTTCCTCTTCGTTTCCTCCCGCGCGTCGTTTCCTCTTCGTTTCGTCCTCCGCCCGTCCTTTCCTCGCTCTTTCCTTCCGTGGTCTCTTTCCGCGGTCTCCTTCCTCCGGCCGTCCTTTCCTCCGTCATTCCTTCCCTTCACCCTTCCTTTCCTCCCTTCACTCTTTCGGTCCGCACATGGCCGCGCCGTGACCGAGGCTTCCCTCCCTTCACATTTCCCTCCCACCTCCGCCCGTCCTGCCTGCCTGCATCCGTCCGGTTTTCGTCCGTTTTCGAGTCTTTTGCTCCGTCCGTCCGTCCGTCCGTCCGTCCGTCCGTCCGTCCGTCCGTCCGTCGGTCGTCCGTCCGTCCCCGTCGCGGGCGCGCCGCCGGCGCTCGGCTGCGACCCCGACGTGGCTCCCGGAATACGACCTCGGCGTTTTAAGCCGAACGTCCGATGCCGTTTAAGCCGAACGGCATATTGTTCTATTCAGGCTTGATAAATCACCGGCCGACTGGCGATCACGAGACCTCGCGTGACACACTTTTCATTGTGCGACAGCTAAGTCTTTTCACCAGAGCAGAATTGGCGGTAATGCGCGACCGGACACTGTCGCGCAATTATTCTGCCGAGAGCGAGAAATTCCGTCGCGATCATGAGCGCCATCGCATCTGGGGTTTGCAACAGCGGCACGCCCGAAAGCTTCGCCGCATCCGCGATAGTTCCCGAGACCCAGGGCGTTCCGAGAACGACGAGCCGCGCCGCACAGGCCCAGCGCGACCGTCCACCCAGACCCGACCTCCCGACGCGGCCAGAGTCTCACGCGCGACGAACCTGGCAGAAGTTCTAAGCCCACGCCCCCAACCCCAAGCGTCGCAGCCCAACGGCAGGCCAGCCGAGCAGAAGCCTTTCGGGCAGACGTCCGCCGACTACAGGTCGGTCGAGCCCAAGTCGGTCGAACAGGCCGTCCCCGCCAACCGTGAGCTTCGTGCTGTCGAGGCCGAGCTGGTCGTGCCTAAGTCGGTCGAGGTCGAGGTGGTCGTGCCTAAGTCGGTCGAGGTCGAGGTGGCCGCGCCCAAGTTGGTCGAGGTCGAGGTGGCCGCGCCCAAGTCGGTCGAGGCTGAGGTGGCCGCGCCCAAGTCGGTCGAGGCTGAGGTGGCCGCGCCCAAGTCGGTCGAGGCTGAGGTGGCCGCGCCTAAGTCGGTCGAGGCTGAGGTGGCCGCGTCCGAGGTGGCCGTGCCCGAGGTGGCCGTGCCCGAGGCCGCGAGCGCACACCCCACACGCTGCCGCACCGCCGAGGTGCCCAACCGCCGCGCCACGATCAGGAGTCGGCCGCGAGCAGCGCACCAGCGGTGGCCGCGGCCAGCCCCCGTCTCTCGCCGCAGTCGCATGACAGCCAAGCCCACCGGTCGCGCCTCGCCGCGGGCCGGCGGCCGAACGGGGCGAGACGCCGCGCGGATCGCTCCGAAGTCGACCTGCCCGCCGCGTCGAGTATTGCGAGCAGCGATCTGGCTGGCTCGGCCGAGAGTCGGCGACTCGGCTATCGCAGTCGTCGCGTGGCCGGACCAGGGCACAACGATGAGGCCAGTCCAGAGCACGGCGGTGAGCCCGCCACGGTGGACGGGGACTGGGCCGGTCGCGTGGATACGGCTTCGAAGTCCCGCGCGCCTCCGGACAGGGCGTGAACTCGGTCATGATGCCGACCGCGCTGTGGTTTGCGGTGGGCTGCGCGGCGATCGCGCACATCGGTCGGGTCGTTTTCGATGAACGGCGTCGGTGACCTGCGGGTTGCCGCGATGGGCGCGAGTTCGGCTGGCATCCGTGCGACGGCGGTTTGCTCGGCGCGAACGGCATCAACAGCAGCCCGAGGAGCTGGATCAGAAGACGGGAGGCGCCAAGAGAGCACGGTCGCGCGCGACTCGCCGCGCGGCGTGGGCTCGCCGCCTACCGCGCGGCCGTGCGCGCGGTAGGCAGCTCAGCCTTGCGGAGTGTTACGGGACGATCGGGCGGAACGGCTGGGCGGGGGCCAGTTTCTCGGCCGGAGCGGGCGCCTGCACCGTGGCCGGGACCGCGGACGGCTTGGGCAGGCCGGACTTGCCGACCAGCGGCAACGACAGCGAGCTCCCCCGCAGGTCCAGCGTCACCGTGGCGCCGGTCGGGGTGGGCGAGGTGTAGTCGTTGTCGGTCTGCTGCAGGATCAGGCCCAGGGTGTGGCCGGCCTTGACGATCTGGTCGGTCGGCTGCATGGGGACGGTGATCGAGTACCAGCGGTCCGGCTTCAACGGGGTGGTGAACCGCAGCGACACGTGATGGGCCGCGTCCTGCCAGCCCCTCGTCAGGATCGCCTGGTTCGCGGTGACCACGTTCTCGGCGGTGTCGAAATAGCAGGCGTTGTCCGCTGCGGTGGACTCGCCCCAGCACGACTCGGTGGTCAGCTTGGTGATGCCCTCGCCGGACGCCTGGTAGTTGATCCGCGCCGCGCTGCCGTAGTCGACCAGCCGGGCGGTCAGCGACGTCGTCGGCTTGTCCACCTTGACGCGCAGCGTGGCGGACGGCGTGCCGGACAACCGCACGTCACCGGTCAGCGGCGCGGACAGGAACGCCTGCCGGCCCGCCACCGCCACGTTCGGCGTGGCCACCGCGGTGCGTTCGCGCAGCGTCGGGACGTCCAGCCAGGTGCGCGAGCCGCCGCCGGACGAGCCGCTGTCGGACGAGCCGCTGCCGGACGAGCCGCCCAGCGTGCCGGTCGTGCCGTCGCCGTCGCCGAGCGCCACCCGCACCGGGTGCGCGCCGGGCACCGGCCACGTGCGCTGGTTCTCCCACGTGCCGGGGGCGGTCTCGATGCTCGCGGCCGGCTCGCGGTCGATGCCGTTGTGCAGGCCCTGCAGGTAACGGTCGAACCAGCGGTGCAGCGTGTCCACCCACTCGTCACGGCGGATGTCGAACGGGTCGACGTGGCCCATCTGGGACAGCCAGATCTTCTTGGGCACCCGCAGGTCGTTCCACCACTGGCCGAACTGGGTCGTGGTCACGTTCGTGTCGTTGATGCCGTGCACGAGGAACACGCTGGCGTGCACCGATCGCGCCGACGGACGGTAGTTGCGCTGCGCCCAGTACGCGTTGTAGTCACCGGTCGCGTCGTCACTGCCGGTGTCCAGCTTGGCGAGCACGTCCGCGCACGCCTCGGCCGGCCGCCCGTTGACGTACCCGTGCAGGTACTCGGGATAGTCCTCGCTGCGCAGGATGCCGTTGTACCGCTGGTAGTCGTACCAGCTGGAGATCGCCGAGATGGGCACGATCGTCTCGAGGCCCTCGACCCCGGTCGCCGCCACGCCGTTGGCGACCGACCCGTCCCACGACTTGCCGATCATGCCGACCTTGCCGTTGGTCCAGCCGGTGGCGACCGCCGGCGACCCGTCCGCGTGGAACGCCTTGGCCCGGCCGTTCAGCCAGTCGATCACCGCCTTGGCGCTCTGCACCTCCTCGCGCCCGCCGACGTCCTCGCAGCCGGTGGACCGGCTGGTGCCGGCCAGGTCGGCGGCCACGAAGGCGTAGCCACGCGGCACGAAGTAGTTGTCGTAGAACAGGGGCTGCGACGCGATCACGCCGTTGGCGTCGTACGTCTTCTTCTCGTTCTCGTTGCCGCGTCCGCAGCACTTGTAGTAGGGCGAGCCTTCCATCACCACCGGCACGCGAACGTGTCCGGCGCGCGGCCGCACGATGTCGACGGCCACCCGGTCGCGGACGCCGTCGGCATCGTTGTCGAGGTTGGTCTGCACCCAGACGCTTTCGCGGACGGCATCCGCGTAGGAGTAGGCGGGCACGGTCTCCGTGCCACGGATGTGAGGGACATTTCCGGCATGGGCCGGCGTGGCGGTGAGGGCGAGGGTGGCCCCCAGTGCCGCGACGACGGCCAGGACAAGCCTTCGTGACATTGACGCATGTTAAGGCATCAATGTCTTGGTCTCATCCGGCAGATGACGGATCACGCCAGTGAGAAATCCGCCACTTGCGCGGGGGTCAGGCCGGTCGGCATCAGGCCCGCCGCTTCGAGCTCGGCGATCCCGGCCGTCACCCGCTGCTGGTCCAGATGGCCCACCGGCGTCGAGAACTGCTTCATCGCCGTGATCTCGCCCACCGCGGCGGGAATCGCGGCGGTCGGCTCCGCGGCGTGCAGGATCGCCGCGGCCTCGTCGGGATGGTCCAGTGTGTACCGCAAGCCCTTCAACGCCGCCCCGGTGAACCGGGAGACCAGGTCGCGATCCTTGGCGAGCAGATCCGAGCGGGTGACGATGACGTTGCCGTAGAGGTTCTTCAGGTAGTCGCTGTACGGCATCACGACCACCTCCTTCTTGGTGGCCGTCTCCAAGGCCTTCTTGCTCAGCAGGAACGTGCTGACCGCGTCCACCTGGCCCTTCGCCATCAGCCCGTTCAGCGCCGTGGTCTGCGTCCCCTGCATTTTCACCGTCGCCGGGTCGAGACCGGCCAGTTTGGCGTACCCGGGAAACAGCAGTTCGCTCACCGAGCCGCTGGCGGTGGCGATGGTTTTGCCCTTCAACGCCACCGGCGTAGTGATGCCGGTGTCCTTCGTCGTCATGATCGAAACCAGGGTCTGCTGGTGCACCGCGGCGACCGCCCGCCACTCGGTGAACTTGCCCTGCGCGGCGAGGATCTCGGCGCCGGAGAAGTCCATCGCGGCGAACTGTGCCTGGTTCGACTTGAGCGCCGTGAGGTTCGGGGTGTTGCCGGCGCCCTTCTGGATGTCGACCTCGATGCCCGCTTCTTTGAACCAGCCCTTTTCGCGCGCCACCCAGACGAACGAGTCCCGGCCGACCGCGCCGAACCCCGTCATGTAGGTGACGTGGTCGACCGGCGCCGACGACGACGAAGGGGCCGACGAGGAGCAGCCGCCGGCGACGACCACCACCGCCACCACGAGCACTCGAGACCAACGGGCCATGACGGCCGCCTTCCCCGTACGAAAGATTGACATCGAATTTCATCGATGCTAATCCCAGACGGGAGGTGTGCGAGTGTCGGATCACGAACCGTTACTGAGCCTGCGAAGCTTTCTCGACGAAGTGGACGCGCGAGGCGAGTTGCGCGAGGTGCGCGGCGCCCACTGGGACCTCGAGCTGGGCGCGATCGCCGAGCTGAGCTATCGCCTCGCGATGCCGCCCGCGCTGCTGTTCCGCGACATCACCGGCTATCCGTCCGGCCGGGTACTGACCGGCAGCACCGGTTCGCCCGGCCGCCTGGGCCTCACCCTGGGCCAGGGCGGCGACCACACCGGCGAGAGCCTGGTCCAGGCCCTTCGCGGCAAACCCACACAATGGGCCGCCGACGCGAAAAACTACCCGATCCTGCCGGTCACCGACGCGCCGCTGCTGGCGAACGAGATCACCGGCGACAAGATCAACCTGCTCGACTTCCCGGTGCCGCGCTGGCACGCCCACGACGGCGGCCGCTTCATCGGCACCGGCTGCCTCGTGGTCACCAGCGACCCGGAGACCGGCGTCCACAACGGCGGCTGCTATCGCATGGAGGTGCAGGACGGCGGGCGCGCGGTCACCATCGCCGCGGTCCCCGGCAAGCACGGCGCGCAGCACATCCAGGCCTGGTTCGATCGGCACGGCCGGGCGCCGGTCACCGTGTCCTTCGGACATCACCCGCTGTTGCTCGCGCTGGGCGGGACCGAGGTTCCGCTGGGCGTCTCCGAGCTTGCGTACGCCGGGAGCGTCGTCACCAACCGCATCCCGGTCGTCCTAGGCCCGGACACCGGGCTGCCCATCCCGGCCGGTAGCGAGCTGGCGATCGAGGGCTGGCTACGCCCCGGCCAGGTGCGCGAGGAGGGCCCGTTCGGCGAGTGGACCGGCTACTACTCGGGGGCGCGCCGCGAAGACCTGTGCATGGAGATCACCCGCCTCTACCACCGGGACGACCCGATCATGCTCGGCGCCCCGCCCGGACGTCCCCCGCACGACTACTCCTACATGCGTACGGTGATGAAGTCCGCCATGATCCACGATGAGCTGGTCGCCACCGGGGTGCCCGGCGTCGTCATGGCCTGGGCGCACGAGCCGGCCGGCGGCAGGCTGTTCGTGGCCGTGTCGATCGCCCAGCGCTACGCCGGCCATGCCCGCCAGGTCGGCCACCTGACCGCCCAGCTGCCCGCGGTCTCGTACATGAACCGCTACGTGGTGGTCGTCGACGACGACATCGACCCGGCCAACCTGGACGAGCTGATGTGGGCGATGGCGACCCGCACCGACCCGGCCGACGACATCGAGATCCTGCGCCGGCAACGCGGCAGCCGGCTCGATCCGATGCTGGCGCCGGGCGCGCCGCCGTTCACCAGCCGCGCGGTGATCGACGCGTGCCGCCCGTGGGAGCGGCTGTCGTCGTTTCCTAAGGTCGCGCAGAGCGATCCTGGTTACCTGAGCGAGGTGCGGGCACGATGGTTCGCGGACCCCGGTTCCACCACAGGGCCAGGCCGGCTCCGGTGAACGCCAGCAGCACGCCGCCCAGCACGAACCACGCGGTGACCTCGGCCTTCTCCTGGTGCAGACCGATGTTCTTGGGCAGGTCGCTGAGCACCCCGTTGAGCTGGTCCGAGTCCTGCGCCTTGAAGTACTTGGCGCCGGTCACGTCCGCGACCTTCGTCAGGGCTTCCTCGTCGATCTCCTGGACCCGGCCGGCGAACTGGCCGCCGCCGAACGAGGGACCGGACTGACCGCCGAAGTACGAGTCGCCGTTGAGCTGGTCGGCGGTGCAGACCATGGGCGCCGGGGTGGTTCCGCCGAACCCGATCGTGAAGACCCGGATGCGCCGCGCCGCCGCCTGCTCGGCCGCGGTCTCCGGGTCCACGCCGGTGGTGTTCGAGCCGTCGGTCAGCACCACGATGGTGTCCGGCTGATATTCGCCGGTCGTGTTCGGCGGGGGATCGGCCAGCTCCACCCCGGTCTTGGCGACCTCCGGGTTGGTCTCCGCGATCGCGTCGATCGAGGTCAGGATGGCCTGGCCGATCGCCGTGCCCCGGGCGGTCTTCAGTGTGTCGATCGCGTCGAGCAGCTTCTGCTTGTCGGTGGTCGCCGGTACCAGCAGTCCGGCGATGCCGGAGAAGGCGACCAGACCGATCTTGGTGCCGTCGTGCTGGCCGCGGATGAACTTGCGGGCCGCGTCGCTCGCCACCGCCAGCCGGTTCGGCGGTACGTCGGTCGTGCACATCGAACCGGACACGTCGACGGCCAGCAGGATCGACGTGTTGTTGGACGGCACCGAAACCGTCGCCTGCGGCCGGGCCGCCCCGGCCGCGAGCACCAGCAGGCCGGCCAGGAAGAGCCATGCCGGGATACGGCGCCGCCACGCCGTACGGCCGGGAAGTGCCGCCTTGATGAGCGCGACGCTGGAGACCGTGATCGCGGCCCGCTTGCGCCGCCGGTTGAGCAACCAGCGCGCGGCCAGCAGCAGCGGGACGACGAGGAGCGCGAGCAGTGCCCACGGCCAGCTGAGCGACATCAGACGATCCTTCCGTGCCAGCGGAGGCCGAGCAGCCCGCCCAGGGTCAGCAGCACCAGGGCGGCCGCGGCGAACGGCGCGGTGAGCTCGACCGGCTCCTTCTTCGTGGTCAGGCGCAGGTCGATGGACTTGGTCGACTGGGCCAGCGTGGCGGCGTCCCCGGCCTGGTGGTACGCGCCGCCGGTGGTCTGCGCGACCTGGGTGAGCAGCGACTCGTCCAGCGCGGTGCCAAGCTGGTAGCCGTCGACCTCGACGGTGGCGCCGCGCGCGGTGCCGACCCCGACGGTCTGGATGCGCACGCCGGCCGAGGCGGCCAGCTCGGCGGCGGCCTCGACGTCCGGGCCGCCGGTTTCCTGACCGTCCGAGAAGACCACGATGGTCGCCGACGGCCAGTAGCCGAGCGCGGGCGGCGGCGAACCGTCCTCGGGCAGCGTGACCTGCTTGCCGGTGATCGTGCCGAGCGCGACCAGGATGGCCTGCCCCAGCGAGGTGCCGCCGCCCGGACTGGCCCGCCGGATCGCGGCGATCGCGGACTCGTGGTCGTCGGTCGGTTCCTGGGTGAGCAGCGCCTGGTCGCCGAAGACCAGCACGCCGACGTCGACGGTGGACGGCTGATCCTTGACGAAGCCGGTCGCGGCGGCCTGGGCGGCGGCGAGCCGGCTGGGCGTGACGTCCTTCGCCTTCATGCTGTTGGAGGCGTCGAAGGCGAGCAGGACGGTGCCGGACACGTGCGGCACCGATAATCGGGCCTCCGGGCGGGCCAGGCCGGTCAGCAGGATCGGCAGGGCCGCCAGGAACAGGGCGTACGGAAGGTGGCGCCGGATCCCGCCGCCGGCCAGCGACGCGAACCCGGTGGCGCGTAACGCCGCGGTGCGCCGCCGCTGGATCAGCACGTAGCCGGTGATCGCGGCCGCGGTGACCAGCGCGGCGATCACGATGATCAGCGGGTCCCGGAAGCTCATCGGCGCCTCCGTCCGGACTGGCGGACCATGTCGACCAGCGCGGCGAGCAGATCCTGATCGGTGGCGATCCGGTGCGGGTCGACGCCGGCCCGGCGCATCGACTCGGCAAGCGCCTCCTCGCGGGCCCCGACCTCGGCGGTCAGCCGGCTGCGCAGCATCGGATCGCTGGTGTCGACCAGCAACTGCTCACCGGTCTCGGCGTCCTCGATCATGATCATGCCGAGGTCGGGCAGTTCGAGCTCGGCCGGATCGACCACCCGGATCACCACGACCTCGTGCCGGTGCGTGAGCCGGGCCAGCGGACGGTCCCAGCCGGGCTCGCCGATGAAGTCGGACATCACGAAGATGAGGCTGCGGCGGCGGGAAGTCGTGGTGGCGGCCAGTTGGAGCATGGCGGACAGATCGGTCGTCGATCGCCCGCGACGGTTCGACGCCGGCCTGGTGAGCTCGCGGGTGATCCGCAGGATCTGGTCGCGTCCCGTGCGCGGCGGAATCAGCTGGTGGGCGTCGTTGTCGTAGAGGATCGCGCCGACCCGGTTGCCGCCCTGCGAGACGAGCCGCCCCAGGCTGATCGCCAGCTCGGTCGCCACCGACTCCTTGCCGGCCTCGCGACCGAACCGCATCGACGCGGAACGGTCGATCACCAGCCAGGACGTCAGCTCACGGTCCTCGGTGTACTGCCGGACGTACGGTTCGTCGAGCCGGGCCGTGACGTTCCAGTCGATGTGGCGTACGTCGTCCTCGGCCGTGTAAAGACGCAGGTCGGTGAAGTCGATCCCGGTGCCGTGCCAGACCGTGCGGTAGGCGCCGTGCAGTCGCCCGTCGAGACGGCGGCCGAGCCGCCACTCCAGGCGTCGCAGCAGACGGTCGGGAGCGCTCGCCATGGGTCAGCGGCCTCGTCCGGCCGGTTCCGGAACCGGTGTGTTCGCCACGATCTTCGACAGGATCACGTCCGGGGTGATCTCGTCGGAGAGCGCCTCGTAGGAGAGCACGAGGCGATGCCGCATCACGTCCAGGACCAGGTCGCTGACGTCCTCCGGGACGACGTACTCACGACCCCGGATGTACGCCAGCGCGCGTGCCGCCAGCACCAGACTGATCGACGAGCGCGGGCTGGCGCCGAAGGTCACGTACCGCGCGAGATCGCTCAGCCCGGCCCGGCCCGGCTCGCGGCTGTTGTGCGCGAGCTGCACCGCGAACTCGATGAGCGAGGGATCCACATACACCCGGTCGGCCTGTTCCTGCAGCTCCACCAGCGTCGCCGGGTCGATGATCCGCTGGATGACCGCGGCCGGGGTGAGCGCGCGCTCGACCACCACGAACTCTTCGGTGACGCTGGGATAGCCGACCATCACCTTCATCATGAAACGGTCGACCTGCGCCTCGGGCAGCGGGTACGTGCCCTCGGTCTCGATCGGGTTCTGGGTGGCCATCACCAGGAACGGGTTCGGCACCGGGTGCGTCTCGCGGCCGATCGTGACCTGACGTTCCTGCATCACCTCGAGCAGCGCGCTCTGCACCTTCGCCGGCGCGCGGTTGATCTCGTCGGCGAGCAGCAGATTGGTGAAGACCGGGCCCAGCGACACCTGGAACTCGCCGGTCGGCTGGTGGTAGATGCGGGTGCCGAGGATGTCGGCCGGCACCAGGTCGGGGGTGAACTGGACCCGGTGGAAGTCGCCGCCGATCGCCTGCGCCAGCGACTTCACGGCCAGCGTCTTGGCCAGGCCGGGCACGCCCTCGACGAGGATGTGCCCGCGCGCCAGCAACGCGACGAGGAGCCGTTCGAGCAGCACGTCCTGCCCCACGATGGCCTTCTTGACCTCGTACAGCACCTTCTCGACCGGGCCCGCGGAGGCCGGCGGGGCGGTGGTGTCGCTCCAGTTCATCAAACCGTCCTTAGGGCGTCAGAGCGGTGGTGCGGCCGGGCCGTTGCCGCCCGGACCGCCGGCCAGCGCCGCCCCGATCGGGACGGCGAAACCGATGCCGATGAAGGTGCCCGCGTCGGTCGGGTTGGCGAGCGCCACGACGACACCCACCACCTCCGCGCGGTCATTGATCAGCGGCCCACCCGAACTGCCCGGGTTGACGGCCGCGTCGAACTGGATGAGCCCGGTCATCGGGCCCGGCTTGTCCCGGTTCATGGTGCGGTCGAGGCCGGACACCACGCCGGCCGTGGTGCTCATCGCGAGGCCCAGCGGGTTGCCGATGGCCACCACGTCGTCGCCGACCTCGACCCCGCCGCCGAGCACGGCCGGCACCACGGTCATCGGCAGCGTGTCCGGCTGCAGAGTGGCGATGTCCTGCTGCGCGTTGGAGGACGCGACCCGGGCCGGCGACGAGGTGCCGTCGGTGTAGCTGACCTTGATGCTCCGGGCGCCCTCGACGACGTGCGCAGCGGTCAGGATCAGCCCGTTGGCGTTGATGATCGTGCCGCTGCCGGTGGCCGACTCGGCCATCCCGGTGCCGGGGCTGACCGGCCCGGTGGTCTGGATCAGCACGGTCGAGGGCAGCAGCGTCTGGTAGATCTGCTTGGCGGTGAACGGACCCGCCGACGCCGACGGCGACGCGGACGGGCGGAGGGCCGCGGGCGTTTTGTCGTTTCCCCCGCCGCCGCGGAACAACACCACCGCGGTGATGACGACGGCCCAGACGGCGACGACCGCGAGGAACACGCGGCGCCGGACCACCGGCGTGTTCCACCGGCGTTTCGGCTCTTCGGGGGCAGGCGCAGGGTCCCGGTCGCCGGGAACGCCGAGCGGCCGAACCTCCAGGCTGTCCATTCATCGAGACTAGGGTCGTTTCCGCGAAATTGCCCTGGTGCGGATGGCCGGTTCCCGGTCCGCGAGATCGCCCACCCTTTGGAAAATCCCTGCAAAACCCCCAGATGGACGCTCTACGGCTCTTGCTCCGGAGCGTTTCGGGTGACCGTCGTCGTGCCGGTGACCAACTCCAGCACGCTGTGGCGGTCCTTGCGCAGCCGGGCCAGGACGCCGATCACCGCGGCCGCGAGCAGCACCACGGACAGGTGGCCGGTGGCCTGCAACACGGCGACCGGTAGCCACCAGATCAGCCAGCGCAACGGCACCCGCCGGCCGGTCGACGGCCGGAGGAAGAAGGTGACCTGGCCGAGCGTCGCGTGGTCGTGCCGCAGCATCGGGAGCACGAGCGTCGTAACAGCATAAATGCTGACATAGACGGGCAGTGCCAGCCACCGGCTGTCGGGGCCACCGCTGACCACCACCACGGCCAGGATCAGCGACGTGATCAACCAGCCGATCAGCAGGTCAGCGAGGACGGCCAGCCCCCGCCGGGTGAGTCCGGGCCGGGCCAGGTCGGCGGAGTGCGCCGGAACCGGGTTCGGCAGCAGCCGCGCGGTCGCCACCGCGAGCAGCCAGCCCACCAGTGTCCCGACCGTGTTCGTGACCAGATCGCCGGTGTCGGCCACCCGGTACGGGCAGCCGAACGCCCCGAACACCGCGGTGCCCTGGGCGACCTCGATGAGCAGCGAGACACCCAGCCCGATCAGACCGGCGACCAGGATCCCGCGCCGGAAGTGGTAGCGCAGCGCGTATCCCAGCGGCACGAACAGCAGCGCGTTCAACACCAACTGCAGATAGCCGGTGACCGTCCCGTCGATGCTGGCGACCGGGTTGAGCACGAGGAAGTCGCCGGTCGATCGGGCCGCACAGAACGCCGCCGTCTCCCGCGGTAAGGGAAACAGGGTATACGCCGCGATCCCGCACAAATACAGCACTTCGCCCGCCGACAGCACCGCCGTCCACCCGGTCAGACGGCCGTGCCGCTCGTACTCCGCGTGGATCCAGGGCAACACGAGCAGCGGGAGCAGCAGTGCGAAAAGCACCACCGCGATAAGGGTCGTCCCAAGATCAAACACGCACCCGATACTGCCCGTCTATAACGGGCGCTGAACCGACGACCCCTGTTCATCCGCTCTGGCCGAGGCGTCGGCTGCCTTTGCGTTGGCGTCCGGAGCGGGGCTTTCGGCGGTAGCACCTTCGGGCATTGCCACCTATGCGGCTCGGACATTTCCGGCGAAGCTTGGACCGTGTGGGCGTGCGCGGTCGCGGAACGTACCCCGCCGCTTCCACTATCCGGGAGGGCCGTCCGCTGTGCGGGACCGGTGTCCACATGGTGAATCCGAGTCCGCAGAGTGGGATTTCCATCTACTTTGGACGGAGTTTCGCCCGACATTGCGGCTTTTACTCCAGTGCTTTTCCCGGCAGAATGTAGACCTTGGAGGGTTATGGCTCGAATATGGGCGTAACTCTCCAAGGTCTCCGATAGTCCCGGGATGCGGTGGCAATGTCCATATAGTGGGACCGGCGCGGACCAGACCACCCGAGGGGGCGCCACTGCTCAAGACCTCCAACCTGGGCGGCCCGGAAGCTGCCGCCGATCACTACCTCGAAGACGATCAAGGTCCTCGGCCTTTACGAAGGGCGATATTCGACCTCGGGGCGGCCCGGTCCGCCGTAGCGCGGCGCCCGCAGCACCCGGCCGGTGTCCGCCAGGTGTTCCAGGTAGCGCCGTGCGGTCACCCGGGACATGCCGGTGCCGGCGGCCAGCTCGGCGGCGGACAGCCCGGCCGGCGCCGACGACCGCAACGAGAGCAGCACCCGGTCCAGCGTGTGCGCGTCCAAGCCCTTCGGCAGCGAGTCCTGCGAGCCGCGCAGCGTCGCGAACACCCGGTCGATCTCGTGCTGCGCCGCGACCTCGCCGGCCTGCTGCACCTGGGTGCGGTAACGGGCGTACCGGTCGAGCTTGTCGCGAAAAGCCGCGAACGTGAACGGCTTCAGCAGGTAGTGCGTGACGCCCAGGGCCACCGCCTGCCGGACCATCGCGATGTCGCGCGCCGAGGTCACCGCAAGCACGTCGGTGCCGCTGCCCGCGGTGCGCAACGCCCGCGCGATCTCCAGGCCGTGCATGTCCGGCAGGTGCAGGTCGAGCAGCACGAGGTCGACCCGGTGGTGGCGCAGCGCGGCCATCGCCTCGCGCGCGGTGTGCGCCACGGCGACGACGTCAAAACCTTCGACCTTTCCCACGTACGCCTTGTGGGCCTCGGCGATCAACGGTTCGTCGTCGACCACGAGCACCCCGATCGGCGGCGTGCTCATCGTGACACCGGGAGGCGTACGGTCAAGATCGCACCGCCGCCGGGAGCGCGCGTGATGGCGTAAGCACCGCCGTAGCGGTCCGCCACCTGCCGGACCAGCGACAAACCGATGCCGCGTCCCGGACCCTCCTTCGTGGACCAGCCCCGTCCGAAGGCGGCGGCGGCCTGCTCGTCGGTCAGGCCCGGACCGTTGTCACTCACCCGCACCAGCACGTCGTTCTCCTCCTGGCGCACCAGCACCCGCACCCGTCGCGGCGCCGCGGCCGACGCGACCGCCTCCAGCGCGTTGTCGACCAGATTGCCGACCACGGTGAGCAGGTCCCGGCTCGGCAGCATGTCATTGTCCAGCCGGGAGTCGTCGTCCACGGTCAGTTCCACGCCCCGCTCGTCGGCCTGCGCCGACTTGCCCAGCAGCAGCGCGGCCAAGGCAGGCTCGGCCAGCGCGCCCACCACCTGGTCGGTGAGCTGCTGCGCGCGGGCCATCTCGGCGGTCGCCAGCCGCACCGCCTCCCCGGTGCGCCCCAGCTCAACCAGTGTCAGGACGGTGTGCAGGCGGTTCGCGGCCTCGTGCGCCTGTGCCCGCAACGCCTCGGTCAGGCCGCGCACCGAGTCCAGCTCGCCGGTCAGCGCCCGCAGCTCGGTGTGGTCACGCAGGGTCAGCACGGTGCCCAGCACGCGGCCGGAGAACCGGGTCTCGCGCTGGCTCGCGATCAGCACGCGGTCGCCGGCCAGAATCGGTTCGTCCAGGGTGGTGCGCCGGCTGGCGATGAGGTCCCGGGCCTCGGCCGGCAACTCCTCGCCCAGCAGACGCCGGCCCTCGTCGTTGACGAGCGTGATCCGGCCGGCCCGGTCCGCGACGACGAGCCCCTCGCGGACCGAGTGCAGAACCGCGTCGTACGCCTCGTACATCCTGGTCATCTCGGCCGGTCCGAGCCCGTGCGTCTGGCGGCGCAGTCGCCGGCTGAGTAACCAGGCACCCAGCCCGGCCAGCAGCAGCGCGACCACCGTGGCGCCGCCGACCGCGGGTATCTGGGTGCGCAGACTGTGGTTGATCGCGGCGGTGGTGATGCCGACCGAGACCAGGCCGATGATTCTGCGGTCCGGCGCGCGCACCGGGACGACGGTCCGGACCGAGTCGCCCAGGCTGCCCCGGAACTGCTCGGTCACCGTGCCGCCGGCGAGGGCCGCGTCGATCGTGCCCGCGTACGGCCGGCCGATCAGGCTCGGTGTCGGATGTGTGTACCGGGTGCGGTCCGGTGCCATGATCACGATGAAGTTCGTGCCCGTTGCCAGGCGAGTCGATTCGGCGTACGGCTGGAGCAAGGTTGTCGGGTTTGGACTGCGCAGCGCGTCGGCCACCGCGGGGGAGCGCGCGATGGCCTCGGCCACCCCGGTCACCTCGAGCGTCGCGGCGTTGCGGGCGTCGCGGCGGGCGAGCAGGACGGCGCCCGCCGTGCAGCTGCCCACCAGCAGCGTCACGACCAGCACTTGCAGGGCGAACAGTTGCCCCGCGATACTCCAGCGTCGGGTCATCGTCATTCCTCGGCGTGAACAGAATGACCGTAATGGTGCCCGATAGTGAGATCCAGGCCACAGTCCTCGCATGGAGACACAGGCATCCCCGCCGGCCCGCAGGGACCGGATTCGCTACCTCTACCCAGCGGTGATCGTCGCGGTTCTGCTCGGCATCGCTGTCGGTTTCCTCGTCCCCGACTTCGCCGTCGAGCTCAAACCCATCGGAACGGGCTTCGTCGATCTCATCAGCATGATGATCAGCCCGATCATCTTCTGCACCATCGTTCTCGGCGTCGGCTCGGTGCGGCAGGCCGCCAAGGTCGGCAAGGTGGGCGGGCTCGCCCTCGGTTACTTCCTGGTGATGTCCACGGTGGCACTCGCTATCGGTTTGATAGTGGGCAACATCATTCACCCGGGCGCCGGCCTGCATCTCGACGCCGCGACCGCGGCCGCCGGCCAGAAGTCGGTCGGTGACACCGGGTCCGAAGGCGCCACCGACTTCCTGCTCGGTCTCATTCCGACAACACTTCTGTCCCCGCTCACCGGCGACTCGGTGCTCCAGACGGTGATCGTCGCGCTACTCGTCGGCTTCGCCGTGCAAACCCTGGGTTCCCGTACGCCTCCGGTCCTCAACGCCATCGGCATCTTCCAGCGGATCGTCTTCAAGGTGCTGTCGATGATCATGTGGCTGGCCCCGATCGGCGCGTTCGGCGCGATCGCCGCCGTCGTGGGGGCGACCGGTGTGGACGCCCTGAAGAGCCTGGCCCAGATCATGCTCGGCTTCTACGCCACCTGCGCGATCTTCGTGTTCCTGATCCTCGGGGCGCTGCTCTGGGTGGTGGCCCGGATCAACCTGCTCAGCCTGCTGCGCTACCTCGGCCGCGAGTTCCTGCTGATCCTGTCGACGTCGTCGTCGGAGACCGCGTTCCCCCGGCTCATCGCGAAGATGGAGCACGTCGGCGTGTCCCGCACGGTCGTCGGCATCACGGTGCCGGCCGGGTACTCGTTCAATCTGGACGGGACGGCGATCTACCTGACGATGGCGTCGCTGTTCGTGGCCGACGCGCTGGACCGCCCGCTGTCCGCCGGGCAGCAGATCAGCCTGCTCCTCTTCATGATCATCGCCTCGAAGGGCGCGGCCGGGGTGACCGGGGCAGGGTTGGCCACGCTCGCCGGCGGCCTGAAGGCGCACCAGCCCGCCCTGGTCGACGGCGTCGGCCTGATCGTCGGTATCGACCGGTTCATGTCCGAAGCCCGGGCCTTGACCAACTTCGCGGGTAACGCCGTGGCAACGGTTCTGGTCGGCACCTGGACCGGCGACTTCGACCGCGACCGGGCATTGTCCGTGCTCTCGGGCGCGGAGCCGTTCGACGAGTCCACGATGGTTGATGAAGGGCAAGGGTCGAGCGCGGAAGAACGGGCTACCGTTTCGTAGGGAGATAACGCCGGTGGGTTCGTACCCCCTCGAGTCCCACCGGCTCCGGTCCCGTCCGCGCCCGTCCTTACCCCCCTCCGGGCCGGGCGGGACCAACCAATGGCCCCGGGCGCGTTCCACCGCGCCCGGGGCCGCCGGAGCCGCGACCACACCTCGCCGCGCACCGCCGCCCTCCGCGCCGTCAAAATCGCGCCCGCCGGAAATGTCGGACATGCGCGTGCCGACCAGCCGCCGGCCCTTCGCGCGTGTTCGGTAATGCCGAACGGCGTGCCTGGTGAAAACGCGTTCGCGCGGATGACGATCGACCCGGGCGACGCCGGCACCCTCCGGCGTAGCTTGTTCACTGGCAGTTCTCGTCACGGCAGTTCTTGGCAACGGCAGCGAGGAGCCCACCGATGAAGAAGCTCATCAACGACCCGGCGAACGTAGTCTCCGACGCGCTGCGCGGCATCGCCGCCGCCCACCCGGAGCTGCGAGTGGATCACGAAAACCGCATCATCTTCCGCGGTGACGCGCCCGTCCAGGGAAAGGTCGGGCTCATCTCCGGCGGGGGGTCGGGGCACGAGCCGCTGCACGGCGGTTTCGTCGGTCTCGGCATGCTCGACGCCGCGTGCGCGGGCGAGATCTTCACGTCGCCGGTGCCGGACCAGATGGCCGCCGCGACCAAGGGCGTCGACGGCGGCGCCGGCGTCCTGCACATCGTCAAGAACTACACCGGCGACGTGATGAACTTCGAGATGGCCGGCGAGCTGGCCGAGGCGGAGACCGGCGTGCAGGTCGCGACCGTGGTCACCAACGACGACGTCGCCGTGGAAGACAGCCTCTACACCGCCGGGCGCCGCGGGGTCGGCATCACCGTGCTGCTCGAGAAGATCGCCGGCGCCGCCGCCGAGGAACGCCGCCCGCTGGCCGAGGTCGCCGAGGTGGCCCGCAAGGTCAACGCGAACGGCCGGAGCATGGGCCTGGCGCTCACCTCCTGCACGGTCCCGGCGGCCGGCAAGCCCACGTTCGAGCTGTCCGAGGCCGAGATGGAGGTCGGCATCGGCATCCACGGCGAGCCCGGCCGCCGCCGCGTCCCGATGGCGCCGGCCAACGAGATCGCCGAGATGCTGGTCAGCCCGATCCTCTCGGACTACGACTTCACCGGTGGCGGCGGCGTCATCGTCTTCATGAACGGCATGGGCGCGACCCCGCTGATCGAGCTCTATGTCATGTACAACGAGGTCGCCAACATCCTCGGCAAGGCCGGCATCCCGATCGCCAGGTCGCTGGTCGGGCCGTACATCACGAGCCTCGACATGGCGGGCTGCTCGGTCACGCTGCTGAAGGCCGACGACGAGATCCTGCGGTTGTGGGACGCGCCGGTGCGTACGCCGGGGCTGCGGTGGGGGATCTGATGGACACTGCCGCTTTCTCGGCGTGGATCCGGGAGTTCGCCCGGCTGGTCGGGCAGAACAAGGACTACCTCACCGAGCTCGACTCGGCGATCGGGGACGCGGATCATGGCGCCAACATGACCCGCGGCCTCAACGCCGTCGTCAAGATGCTCGACGAGGAAAAACCGGACACCCCCTCCGCGCTGCTGAAACGCACCGGCATGACGCTCGTCAGCACGGTCGGCGGGGCGAGCGGCCCGCTCTACGGCACGGCGTTCCTGCGAATGGCCGCCGCGGCCGGGGACGCCGAGACGCTCGACGACGGCACCTTCGCCAAGATGCTGCGGGCCGGGCTGGACGGGGTGCTCGCCCGCGGCAAGGCGCAGCTCGGTGACAAGACGATGGTGGACGCGCTGACCCCCGCGGTCGACGCGCTGGACGCCACGCTCGCCGCCGGGATGCCGTTCCCGGACGCCATGCAGGCCGCGTTGCGCGCCGGCGAGGAAGGCCGGGACGCGACGGTCCCGCTGGTCGCGCGCAAGGGCCGGGCCAGCTATCTGGGCGAGCGCAGCGCCGGTCACCAGGACCCGGGTGCCACCTCCGTGACGATGCTGCTGGCCGCCGCCGCGACAACGCTGACCGCCTGATGGTCGGTCTGGTGGTGGTCAGCCACAGTCACGCGCTGGCCGAGGCGGCGGTCGCGCTGGCCGCCGAGATGCTGCACGGCCAGGACGTGCCACTGGAGATCGCCGCCGGCTTGGACGAGACGACGTTCGGCACCGACGCCATGGCCATCACCGAGGCGATCACCGCCGCCGATCGGGGCGACGGCGTGGTCGTCTTGATGGATTTGGGCAGCGCGGTCCTCTCCGCCGAGCTGGCCCTGGACCTGCTGGACGACGACGCCCTGCGGGACCGGGTAACGCTGTGCCCGGCCCCGCTGGTCGAGGGCCTCGTCGCGGCCGCGGTCGCAGCTGCTTCCGGCGCTTCCCGCGACGAGGTGGCAGCAGAGGCGGCCGCAGGCTTGGCAGGCAAACAATCCCAATTGGGTACGCCGGTTGAAGCCGGCCAGGTGGACGACGCAGCCGGCCACGAGGGCGTCCTTTTGACGGTGACCAACCCGCACGGCTTGCATGCCCGCCCGGCCGCTCGCCTGGTAGCGGAGGTTCGCGCTTTCGACGCAAAGGTGGAGCTCCGCAACCGCACCACCAGTTCGGCCTGGGTCCCGGCGTCGAGCTTGTCCCGGGTCGCCACCCTGGGCGCGCTGAAGGGCCACGACCTCGAGGTCCGCGCGACCGGCCGGCAGTCCACGGAGGCGGTCGAGGCGGTGCTCGCCTTGGCGGCCCGAGCCTTCGACGAGTCCCCCGACACGGTCAACTCCGCGCCCTACCTAACGCCCGCGTCACCCACCGTGCGGGTTGCGGCGGATCCGAACTCACCGCCGGGCTTCGCCGCCCCCGCCGCCCCCGCCGCCCCCGCCGTGTCCGCGGCCCCCGCCGTGTCCGCGGCCCCCGCCGTGTCCGCCGTGCCGTCCGATCGCCAGCCGCCGTCTGCCGCACCCTCTTCCTCGTCGGCCGAACCCCAAACGCCAACGTCGCCCCCGTTTTTTAACGAAATATCCGTTAAATCGGGCGAGGCTGCGCAGGAAGGCCGCGGTTCGGCAGGGGCTGCCGTCGGATCGGGTGAGGCTGCGCAGGAAGGCCGCGGTTCGGCAGGGGCTGCCGTCGGATCGGGTGCGGCTGCCTGGGAAGGCGACGCCTCGCCATCGGCCGCCCTCGGATCGGGCCCGGCGTCCCGCGGTGTCGGGGCCTCGCCGGGGGTTGCTATCGGGGCTGTCTGGCGAGCGCGGGCCGCCCCGGTGGAAATTCCGGAAATATCGTCGCAAGGGGCGGCCGCGGAGTGGGCGCGCGTCGCGGCGGCGATCGGCACCGTCCAAGCTGAGCTGCGGGGGATCGACGATCAAAGCGGGATCTTCGAGGCGCACCTCCAGCTGCTCGATGACGATGACCTGCTCGACGACGTCCGGGCGCGGGTCGCGGACGGGGCTGCCGCGCCGAACGCATGGGCGGGCGCCGCGGAACGGGTTGCCGGTGAGTTCGACGCGCTCGCCGACCCGTACCTGAAAGCCCGCGCCGCCGACGTCCGCGCCGTCGCCGATCAAGTACTGCGGGCCATTCTCGGCGTCGCGGCCACCAGTCTCGACGGGACCGGTGTGCTCATCGCGGCCGACCTCACCCCGGCCGAGACCGCGGGGCTCGATCCCGCGAACGTGACCGGCCTGCTGCTCGCGGACGGCAGCCCGACCTCGCACGCGGCGATCATCGCGCGTACGAGGGGAATCCCGGCCATCGTCGGCCTGGGACCGGCCCTCCTGGATCTCCCCGACGGCACCCTGGTCGCCTTTGACGGCGGCACCGGGGAGATCGTCGCCGGACCGACCGAGGAGGTCCTCGCGCAGTTCCGTGAGCGCGCCCGCGACCAGGAACAACGCCGCGCGGAAAGCCTCGGCCGCGCTGCCGGCCCGGCGTTGACCGGCGACGGCGTCACGATCCTGGTCGGCGCGAACATCGGCTCGTTGAACGACGCCCTCGGCGCGATCGGAGCCGACCTGGCCGGCCTGGTGCGCACCGAGTTCCTCTTCCTGGACCGCGACGCCGCGCCGGGAGTGGACGAGCAGGTCGCCACCTATCGAGAGATCGCCAACGCGCTCGGCGGCCGGCGGATCACCCTGCGCACCCTGGATGTCGGCGGCGACAAACCGTTGCGCTACCTGCCGGGTCCGGTCGAGCAGAACCCGTTCCTCGGCGTACGCGGGCTGCGGCACTCGCTCGATCATCCGCAACTGTTCGCCGACCAGCTCCTGGCGATCGCCACCGTCGCCCGTGAGGTGCCGGTCAGCGTCATGTTCCCGATGGTCAGCACGGTCGACGAGCTGCTACGCGCGCGGCAGATGCTCGACGAGGCGATCGCGAAGGCCGGCCCGGTCCGGGAGGATCTGCAGGTCGGCATCATGATCGAGGTGCCGGCCGCCGCGTTGAAGGCGGCCGCGTTCGCGCCGCACGTCGACTTCTTCAGCATCGGCACCAACGACCTGACGCAGTACACGCTGGCCGCCGAGCGGGGCAATCCCGCGCTCGCCCGGCTGGCCGACGGGCTGGATCCGGGCGTGCTGCGCCTGATCGAGATGACCTGCCGGGCCGCGGGGGAGCGGGTGCTGGTGGCCGTCTGCGGTGAGCTGGCCGCCGACGAGATCGCGATCCCGCTGCTGATCGACCTGGGCGTGCGCGAACTCAGCGTGGCGCCGCCGCTGATCCCGGCCACCAAGGAGGCGGTGCGCTCGACCACGGTGGACGCGGCGTCAGCCTCCGCGGCACTGGGCTTGCCGGGCGCAGGCGACGTGCGAGCCTCCCGAAAGGAGTAGGTCCTCGGCCGCTCGTCGTCCGTTACACAGTCGCCAGCGGGTCCCGTCGTCACGCTGCCCTCAAGTTAGCGTGTCGGGAGCTGCCCCCATCTTTTCACATGTCCGACATTTCCGGTCGCGAGGCTCGGATTGGCGCGTCAGCAGGGCTGCTGACCCGGCGGGTGGTGCGCGGGGTTTCCATTCCGTGGGACGGCCGACCACCTGCCGAGACGGGTCACCACATCCTGGGCCCAGCGTCCGGGATGTGAGACCCGCATCCACTGTGGAGGATGCTTTTGTTAGACGATGAGGCTTTCGTCCGGCCAGGTTCGCCGCCCGAATGTGAACCTTGGAGAGTTGTGGCTCGAATGTGGGCGCAACTCTCCAAGGTTCACAAAAATCCACGATGTGGCCGCACTGTCCACATAGCGGGACCACCCGCCCGCGAACGGATCGCGATGACGGGGTCGCGCCCGAGCGGCGGCCCGGTCGCGTTCCAAGCGCCTAAGCCTTCCGCCCCACCACGGCGTAGATCCCCAGGTCGGTGCTGACCGGACGCTCCTCGGCCCGATCCTCCGGACGCCAGTCGCTCACCGCCACGATGCCCGGGTCGACGATCTCCAACCCGTCGAAATACTCGTCGATCGTGGCCTTCGACCGGGCGCGCACATCCGTCCCGCCCGCGGCGAACATCTTCTCGTACGCGGCCACACCCTCGGGCGTACTGAAATCCATCGTGCCGTGACTCAGCGCCAGATAGCTGCCGGACGGCAGCGAGTCGACCAAGCGGCGCACCACCGCCGCGGTCTGCTCGTCGTCGTGCAGGAAATGCAGGATGGCCAGCAATAACAGCCCGACCGGCTGCTCCGGGTCGAGGGTGTCGCGCAGCGCCGGGTGCGCCAGGATCGCGTCCGGGTCGCGCAGGTCGGCCTCCAGATACGCCGTCCGGCCGCGGGGATCACCCTGCATCAGCGCCCGCGCGTGCACCATCACGATCGGGTCGTTGTCCACGTAGACCACCCGGGACGACGGGTCGACGCGCTGCGCGATCTCGTGCGTGTTGTCCGGCGCGGGCAGGCCGGTGCCGATGTCCAGGAATTGCCGGATGCCGGTGTCGGCCAGAAATTTCACGCTTCGGCGCATGAAAGCCCGGTTCGCGCGTGCGAGCTCCACCACGATCGGGAACGCCCGCTCGATCGCGTCACCGCTTTGCCGGTCCGCCTCGAAATGGTCTTTGCCACCGAGCCAGTAGTTGTATCGGCGAGCGGGATGGGGAACGGACGTATCAATCCTGGAGTGTGCAGACACGGGCGATCCCCTTCGCGGAGTGGTCCGGATCGCCGATCTTACGGGACGTCCGCGACCACCGTACAAAGTGGATCATGGAGGCGGGTGACCCGATGGGTTACGCTCGCATCCATAGTCACGCATGATGATCGTGGTGGAACTATGAGTGAGCAGGTCCTTCCGTCGCATGTGATGACCGAGATCGACAGCCCGATCCGGGAGTCTCGTCTCACCGCGGTGGACGAGTTGTCCCGCCTGGCGTTCGGGGCCGATCTCGCGATGGCGGCTGCCGCCCGCCGGGAGCTGCAACGGCTCACCGACGACGACAGCCGCAGCGTGGCGTCCGCCGCCGCGCGGGCGCTGGAGCGTACGGCGATCCGCCTGAACCCGGACAGCCTCGACTTCGGCCAGATCGCCCCCGGCACCCCGCGCCTGGTCGCGGACGTGCTGGTCGAGGGGCCGCCGCTGGCCGTCGCGGCGGCCACCGTCACCGTCTCCGGTCCGGGGCTGCGGGCCATGCTCACCGGCCGTCAGCTGCGCGTCGTCTGGCTGCCGCGCACCGACTGGCTGGACGGCTCGGTCACCGTGCGCGGTCCGGCCGGCTGGGCCGATGTGCGCGTCACCGGCCAGGTCACCGAGGCCGCGCCGGTGCCCCGCTCGGTCGCCGAGGCGTACGAGTCGACGACGTCCGGCGTGCGCGGCCTGCGGATGACCGTCCTGCCGCCCACGCCGCCGCCGCGCAGCCGCCGCCGTCTCGGTGCGACCGCGCTGGTCGGCGGCCTGACCGCGCTCGTGCTGCTCGGCGGCGCCGGTGTCGCTGTCGCGTTCACGATGAACCGGCCACCGAGCGCGCCGGCCGCCGTGCAGGGCATCGGCCCGACGCCGGCCCCGTCCACCTTCAAGGGGCAGGCTCTCACCACTCCCGGGCCGGCTCAGGTTCCGCTGGCCAACCGCATTCGCAGCGTCGACAAACCGACAATCGCCGCAACCGTACGCGTCGGCGCCGAACCCGAAGGCGTCGTCGTCTCCCCCGACGGCAGCACGGTCTACATCGCGAACCAGAGTTCGCACGTGCTGTCCGTGATGGACGCGCAAACTCGCCAGGTCAGCTCGATCCAGCTGCGTAACACACCGCGGTTCGTGGCCGTCTCGCGCGACGGCAAGCTGGTCTTCGTCTCGATGTACGAGGACCTGCTGGACGGCAGCGGGGTCGCGGTGGTCGACACGGCGAGCCGCAAGGTGCTGCGCAACCTGGACACCGGCGTCCAGCCGTACGCGTTGTCGGTCGGCCCGGACGGCCGCCTCTGGGTGCCGATCCACAGCAAGGGCAACATCGAGGTGTACGACGCGACGGGCACCCGCCGGGACGCGAAGATCACCGTGGTGGCGAATCCGCACGCGGTGGGCTTCTCCGGCGATCTGATGCGCGCGTTCACCCCGAACCACGAGTCGAACGTGGTGTCCGTGATCGACATGCGGGCCGACAAGGTACTCAAGACCATTCCGGTGAGTAAGGCGCCGCACAGCCTGGCGGTCTCACCGGACGGGCGGCGGGTGATCGTGGCCGGCTACGAGGCGAACGCGACGAACCTGATCGACGCGCTGACCCTGAAACGCGGAGACCCGGTCAAGGTCGGCACCGAGCCGCAGTCGGTGGCGTTCGCGGCCGACGGCGAGCACGCGTACGTGGTCAACGAGGGCGACAACACCGTCTCGGTGCTGAACGGACGCACCGGCAAGGTGACCTCGACGGTCAAGGTCGGCCGCAGCCCCCGTACGGTCGGCGTGTCCCCGGACGGCCGATTCGCCTACGTGTCCAACGGCGACGACAACACGGTCTCCGTGCTGAAGGTGGGTGCGTGAGCCCGCGCGACGCCACGGCCGAGGAGGTGCTCGTCCGTGGGCTGTTCCAGGAGCACGGGGCGGCGATGGTCGCCTTCGCCACGCGACTGACCGGTGACCGCGGGCTGGCCGAGGACGTGGTGCGGGAGACGCTGGTCGCGGCCGCGCACGACCCGGAGGCGCTGAGCGGCGGACGCGCGCACCTGTTCGTGCTGCTCCGGGCCCGGGTCGCCGGGCAGGTCGTGGGCCAGCCCGATCCGATGGCGGTGCTGACCGCGCTCGACTCCCTGCCGGCCGAGCAGCGTCAGGTGCTGGACGCGCTCTACTTCCAGGGCCGCGACGTGGACGAGACCGCCCGGTCGCTCGGCCTCGAGGCGGGCATCGTGATGTCGCGCAGCTATCAGGCACTGCTGGGCCTGCGGGGTGCCGTCTTCGAGGGGGCCGGATGAGTTCGCAACTCCTCGGGGCGTACGTGCTGGGTGTTCTTGATCGGCAGCAGCAGGAGGTGCTCCGGGTCCATCTCGACGACTGCGCCTCGTGCCGCCGCGAGGTCGACGACCTGCGCGAGATGGAGGCGGCGCTCGGCGAGATCCCGCCCGAGGCCTTTCTCGACGGCCCGCCGCCGGACGGTGAGCTGCTGCTGCAGAAAACCTTGCGACAGGTACGCGACGAGCACCGCGACCGGGCCCGGCAGCGACGCACGATCCGGATCGCGGTGGGTGTCGCGGCCGGGCTGCTGGCCCTGGCCGGTGGCCTGATCGCCGGGCGTCTCACCACACCGGACGTCAGTTTGATCACCACCGGCACGGCCGCCACGCCCACCCTGCCCGGCACCCGCACCGGCGCCGCGACCGACCCCGCCACCGGCGCCACCATGAGCGTCTCGGTGCGGCCCGCGGCCGGCTGGGTCCGGGTGCACGCGGAGGTCGGCGCGGTACCGGCGGGCGAGGAGTGCCGCCTGGTCGTGGTGGCCCCGGACGGCACACGTGAGCCGGCCGGAAGCTGGCTGACCTCGGCGGACACCGCCGTTGTGGACGGTGCGGCGCTGATGGACCCGGCGTCGGTGGCGCGCGTTCAGGCAGAGACTTACGCCGGTCAAATCCTCGTATCGGTTCCCGTCTAGGTTTTCGTGCGGCCGGGGCATATGCTCGGAGCGTGATGGCATGACTCCGTAGCGTCACGAAGGCCGGTGATACACGATGACCGCTGCGTTCTGGGTTGCGCTGGGCATCGTCGTCTTCGGTGCGTTCAGCTACGCGACCGCGTCGATCCTCCAGGCCGTCGCGGCCCGCCGCTGCAACGGCACCGTGCAGACCATGCGGCATCCGCTGTACCTGCTGGGCATCCTCTGCGACATGCTCGCCTGGGTCGGTGCGATGTACGCGTTGCGCGAGCTGGCCGTCTACGTTGTCGAGTCCGTGCTGGCCGGCTCGCTGGCCATCACCGTCATCGCCGCCCGGTTCATCCTCAAGTCCCGCCTGCGTCCGCGTGATGTCTCCGCGATCATCATCTCGCTGACCGCACTGGCCGTGTTGTCCCTTTCGGCCGGTCAGCAGGAGGACGTGCACGCTTCGAGCACGATGCGCTGGGCTTTCTGCACCGCCGCCGTGGGTGTGGTGATCGTGGGTGTCGCCCTCACGAAGCTCGCCGTTCCGGCCGGTGCGATCGCCGCCCTGGGCGGTCTCTGCCTCGGCAGTGCCGCCCTGGTCGGGCGCGCGCTGCCGATGAACCACGCGCTCACCGATCCCCTCACGCTGGCGTTGCTGACTTTCGCGTTCACCGGCATGCTCCTGTACGCCAACGCGCTGGGCCGTGGCGAGGTCGGCCCGGTGACCGCGATCCACTGGACGGCCGAGGTGGTCGTCCCGTCCGCGATCGCGCTGTTCCTGCTCGGTGACACGGTCCGTCCCGGCTGGGGCCTCGCCGCCTCGATCGCCGGCGTCGTCACGGTCGCCTCCGCCATCCTGCTGGCCACCGCCCCCGCGACCAGCTCGACCGCCCTGCCCCCCGAGGTCGGTCCCGCCCAGCCACTTCCGCCGCTGTCCGTCCCCACCGAACGGGTTATCTGGTGGGGTCCGCCCCCGATCTGGACCCCACCCACCCGCACCAGGTCGGCGCTGGCCTCGCCCTCGGTTCCGGCGCCCGCCCTGTCCGGCCGCGCCACGCCGCAGCCGCAGCTCACCTGGACGCCCGCCGAGCGGCAGCCGGTCTGGACCCCGCCGCGCCGCGCCGACCACGACGCCGTTCCGCTGACGCCACGACACGCCCAGCACGCCGAGCAGGTGTGGCAGTCCGGCCAGGCCTGGCAGCCCGACCAGGTCTGGCACGCCGAGCAGTCCCGGCACGCGGACCGCCCGTGGGACGCCTACGCCGACGACGTTCCCGAGCCGGCCCGCGCCGAGCGCCCGCCGGCCCGCCCGAGCCTGCGCCCCTGGGACGATCTCTAGCGACGGCAGCGCGACGGCCGGGGTAGCTTTCCTGCCATGTACACCCTCATGACCGTCCTCCGCAAAAAGCCGGAGGTCTCGACCGAGGACTTCCGGCACTTCCTGGAGCACGAGTACGGCCCGGCCTACGTCGCGATGCCGCAGGTCCGGCACTACGTCCAGCGCTACGTGACCGACCTCGCGACCGATCCCGCCGACCCGATGGACGCGTTTGTGGAGATCAGCTTCGACTCTCCCGAGGCGATGCGCGAGGCCCTCGACACCGACGGTTATCGGCAGGCGCACGAGCGACGCCAGGCCTACATGGCCGACATCCGGTCGGCCGTCGTCGACCGCGAGGTGAAGCTGGTCTGAGGGGTGATCGACTTCTCGATCATGACGGCGTACCAGAGGCAGAACATCGCCACCGCCCACACCTTGCGAGAGTTGTCCGCGACGCCGGCCCGGTGGTCGGCGAGCAGCTTCTGCGCGTAGTTCAGGTCCAGCAGGTGACCGGCCTGCGAGTCGGCGAACAGCGCGCCGACCCAGTCGCCGATCATGCCCTTGAGCCAGACCCGGGTCGGGGTCGGGAAGCCCAGCTTGCGGCGCTCGCGCACCGACTCGGGGACGATCCCGCGCATCGCCTCGCGTAGCGCGTGCTTGGTGGTGCGGCTGTGCGCGGGCAGCTTCAGCTCGGTGGACAGGCCGGCCGCGGCGGCGTACACGGCCGAGTCCAGGAACGGGACCCGCAGCTCCAGCGAGTGCGCCATCGACATGCGGTCGGCCTTGTGCAGGATGTCGCCGGGCAGCCAGGTGTGCAGGTCCACGTACTGCATCGACGCCACGTCGTCCACATCGGCCGTCTCGGCGTACAGGTGCCCGGTGATCGCGGTGTGGGGTTCGGCGGTGAATCGCATGATCTCGGCCTTCTCCGCCGGGTCGAAGATCCGCGCGTTGCCGTAGTAGCGCTCCTCGATCGGGGTCGTGCCGCGTTCCAGGAAGCTGCGGCCGCGCATCCCCTCGGGCATCACGTGGGACAGATTGCGCAGGCCGCGCTTCATGCCGCCGGGCAGACGGCCGATGCCGGCCAGCGACATCGGCTCGCGATAGATCGTGTACCCGCCGAACAGTTCGTCGGACCCCTCGCCGGAGAGCACCACGGTCACGTACCGGGAGGCCGTCTGCGCGAGAAAGTAGAGCGGGATCAGCGACGGGTCGCCGCTCGGGTCGTCGAGCACCTGCACGATCCGGGGCAGCTCGCGGATCACGTCCTCGTCGGTGACCACCGTCGGCGTACACCGGAGGCCCAGCTGGTTCGCGGTGTCCTGGGCGACGTCGATCTCCGAATAGCCCTGCTGGGCGAAGCCCGCGGTGAAGACGTGCAGGTCCGGCTTCACCTCCCGGGCCAGCGCCACCACCGCCGACGAGTCCACCCCGCTCGACAGGAACGCGCCGACCGGCACGTCGGCATGCATGTGCTTGCGTACGCTGTCGCGCAGCGCGTCCTGAATGCTGGCGAACGCGGCTTCGGGCTGCAGATGCAACGGGCGCAGCGACGGCCGGAAGTAACGGTCGATCCGCAGTCCGCCGCCGGCCGTCCAGGTCAGCCGATGTCCGGGCGGCAGCCGGCGTACCTGCCGGTGCAGCGTCATCGGCTCCGGCACGAACTGGAAACTCAGGTAATGCGCGAGCGCGTCGGTGTCGAGCACCGCGTCGCCGTCCGCGCCGAACGCCTTCAGCGCCTTACGCTCGCTGGCCAGGAACAATCCGTCGGTGCTCTCCAGCAGGTAGAGCGGCTTGATGCCGAACGGATCGCGCGCCGCGTACAAGGTCGAGGTCCAATGGTCGTACGCCACGAAGGCGAACATGCCGCGCAACCGTGGCAGCGCCGACGTACCCCAGTAATGGATCGCCGCCGCCAGCACCTCGCTGTCGCCCTGCGTGCCGAACGTGGCGTTGTGCTCGCGGATCAGCTCCGAGCGCAGCGCCTTGTAGTTGTAGATCTCGCCGTTGAACACGACGGTCCAGCGCCCCGCCTGCGGCCCGTCCGGCGGGTAGTGCACCGGCTGGGCGCTTTCCTCCCGGTCCACGATCGCGAGCCGCTTGAAGCCGAACGCCATCCCGTCGGTGAACTCCACCCGGGTGTCGTCCGGCCCGCGGTGGTGCATCGACTCGAGGGCACGGGTGAACGTCGCGATCGCCTCGGCGTCCGGCGGCCCCGCGTTGGGCCTGCTGCTCACGAAGACACTGAGACCACACATGCGCGGAAGTTTGTGTCCGCGATGGTGAAGAACTTGTGCGGAAGTCGCTGAGATGTTTACTCCCACCGAAATCTGAACGGTTCTTCACAGGAACCCGACAATCCTTGGTCGTCGCGCGGCGCTGAGTAAAAATCCACGGCGTGACAGCGCGCATCCTGGTGGCCGACGACGATCCGAAGCATGCCCAGATCGTCCGCCTGTACCTCGAGCGCGAGGGCCACCAGGTGCTCACCGTCGGTGATGGTCGCGCGGCGCTGGAGCAGGCCCGCGCCCGCAAGCCGGACCTGATCGTGCTGGACGTGATGATGCCGCTGGTCGACGGGCTGGACGTGTGCCGGATCCTGCGCGCCGAGTCCAACGTGGCGATCCTGCTGGTCACCGCCCGCTCGTCGGAGAACGACATGCTGCTCGGGTTGGACATCGGCGCCGACGACTACCTGTCCAAGCCGGTGAGCCCGCGCGAGCTCACCGCCCGGGTGCGGGCCCTGCTGCGACGCGCCGGCACGAACGACGGCCCGGCGGCGGTGCTGCGCGTCGGCGATCTCGAAGTGGACGCCGGCCGGTTCGAGGTGCGGGTCCAGGGCGTACCGGTGAATCTGACCGCTAAGGAGTTCGCCATCCTCGAGTTGCTGGCCGGCGAACCCGGCCGGGTCTACACCCGTGGGCAGATCATCGACAAGACGTTCGGCTTCGATCACGACGTCTCGGCCCGTACGGTCGACGCGCATGTGGTCAACCTCCGCCGCAAGATCGAGGAGGACCCGGCCGCGCCGCGATATGTGCAGACGGTCTACGGCCGTGGCTACCGGATGGCCGAGCTGTGAGTTTCCGGCTGCGCATCTTCGTGCTGGCCATGGCCGTGGCGGTCACCGCGATCGGGGCCACGGCCTGGCTCATGCTGAGCCTGTCGCAGAGCCAGGCGACGCGTTCCCGGCAGGCTCAGGTGCGGCATCAGGCCGAGATCGTCGACACGGTTCAGCGGTACGGGCTCCGGCACGGTCACTGGCCCGGCGTCGACGTGGTGGTCGCCGGCCTGGCCCAGCGCACCGGTCTGCACATCCAGCTGCGCACCTCGGACGGGCAGGTGCTGGTCGACTCGGACACCATGGCGAACCGGCCGTCCGGCCTGGTGCGCGCCTCGGCCATCACGATCGACCCGCAGCCCCAGCTCGACCCGCAGATCGCCTGGCTGGCCTCCGGTCCCGGCACCGGGCGGCCGCCCAAGCAGGCGATCGCGCGGAACCTGTTCGGACCGGCACCGACCGATCACGTGCTGGGCTCCCCGTCGGCGCTGGCGGTGCGGCAGATCGCGCAGTACCGCGCCGCGCTCGGCACGGTCCGGTGCATCGGGGGCCGGACCAAATCGGATCCGGTGCTGCAGGCCGACACGGCGCCGTACCTCACGCAGGCACAGATCCAGAAATATCCGGACTGCGTCCACGCGGCGGTGCGTAGCGTGCTCGCCGACCAGAACTGGTTCAACGACCTGTGGGGCGGCTACCTGAGCTGTCTCAAGGCGGGCGGCGAGCCGACCCAGGACTGCCTGATCCGGGCCTACACGACCGGCGTGACCACGACCTCGGCCGCGCCACTGCAGCTCTACCTCGGCGGCGGCACGGTCGAGGCGGACATCGGCGATCTGAGCCGCCCGGCCGTCCTCGGCATCGCCGGGCTGGTCCTGGTCGCGCTGGTCGGCACGGCCCTGATCGCGCGCCGGGTCAGCCGTCCGGTCGGCCTGCTGACCGATGCGTCCCGGCATCTTGCCGACGGCCGGTTCGACGTACGCGTCCCGGCTCGCGGCCGCAACGAACTGGCCCGGCTGTCCGCGTCGTTCAACGCGATGGCCGAGGCGGTGCAACGCAGCGAGGAACGCCAGCGCCGCCTGATCGCCGACGTCGCGCACGAGATGCGTACGCCGCTGTCGAACCTCCGTGGCTACCTCGAAGGCCTGTCCGACGGCGTGGTCGAGCCGAGCCGGGAGCTGTTCGCGTCGCTGCACGAGGAGACCCTGTTGCAGGGCCGTATCCTCGACGACCTGCAGGTTCTCGCGCTGGCCGAGGCCGGCGAACTGCGTTACGACACGTCGCCGACGGACCTGTCCGACCTGGTCGCGGCCAGCGTGATGGCCCATCAGGTGGCGGCCACCGAGGCCGGTGTCACCGTGCACGCCGACGCGTCGACGCCGGTCTGGGTGCAGGGCGACACGGACCGGCTGCGGCAGGTGATCGGCAACCTGCTCACCAACGCGCTCCGCTACACCGACCGCGGCGGCCGGGTCGTCGTCCGGGCGCGGGTCGAATGGGGCGAGGCGGTGTTCGCCGTCGAGGACACCGGCGTCGGCATCGCCGCCGGCGACCTCCCGCACGTCTTCGACCGCTTCTGGCGCGCGGACCCGGCCCGCCAGCGCGCCACCGGCGGCACCGGCCTCGGCCTGACCATCGCCCACCGCATCGTCAGCGACCACCGCGGTCGCATCGAGGTCCGCAGCCGCCACCACTTCGGCACGGCCTTCACCGTGCGCCTCCCGAGCTGCGACACCCCGTTCGGCATCGACGACGCCTGCGCCTGAAGCAGCAGGGTCGTTGTATCCTGGCCGACTTTGAACTTTCTGGAGGTTGACCCGCCGGGTGACCGGCCTGCAGCAGCCATGTTGAGCTGCGGTTCTGCTTCCGCCGACCGGATAGGCAACCGCGATCAGCTGCGGCCTGCCCCGTTGCGCAACCCGGGCCGCCGCGGCCGTAGAGATCGCCATGGGTCGCGCGGCTCTCTACGGCGGGGCGGCGTTCTCGCAGTGTGGACATCGTGCCCACATCGTGGACTTTTCGCGAACCTTGGAGAGTTGCGCCCACATACGAGCCATAACTCTCCAAGGTTCACATCTGGCCGGGAAAACCCGCCGTGCGAAAGCCGCATCACGGGGCAAAAGCCACTCCACAATGGACCCGAATCCCACATCGCGGACGCCGGGTCCAGGACGTGGTCGCCGGTCTCAGTAGGTGGCCGCGAGTCTCACGAAGTGGAAGCGCCCGCGGGTCACTCGGGGGAGCCCCGGCGGTCCAGCGGCCCAGCCGGTCCACCCTGGCTATCGGAAATTTCGGATATGCCCGTGGTGGGCCGGGTGCCCCGACGGCCGCCGGGTCGGATCAGGACTTACTTCTCTAGGTCCAGGGGCGCAGCTTCTCCGGGTTGCGGATCGCCCACATGTGGGTGATCCGGTGGTTCTCGACGGCGAAGGCCATCACCGACACGGTGACGCCGTCGCGCTGCAGGATCAGGCCCGGCTGGCCGTTGACCGCGCGCTCCAGCAGCGTCATGCCGCCGACCCGGTCGGAGATCCACATGGCGTAGCGCGCGATGTCGTCGGCGCCCTTGATGGGGCGCAGCGCGGCGTTTACGATGCCGCCGCCGTCCGAGGTCGCGGTGGCGTTCGGGTCGAGCAGCCCGACCAGCGACGGGATGTCCCGGGCCTCCCACGCGCGCTTGAAGTCGCGGACGATGCCGGCCTGGTCGGCGGACGGCGTGGTCGGCACGTGCGACGCCCTGGTGCGCCGGCGAGCCGAGGCGGCGAGCTGCCGGCAGGCCCCGGGCGTCCGGCCGACGATCTCGGCGACCTCCGGGAAGGAGTAGCGGAAGACGTCGTGCAGGATGAACGCGACCCGCTCGGCCGGGGTCATCGACTCCAGGACCACCAGGAACGCCATGTTGATCGACTCGTCCAGGGTGATCCGATCGGCCGGGTCGGTCGATTCCTGGCGCTCGGGTAACGGCTCCGGGATCCACTCGCCCACGTACCGCTCGCGGCGGGCACGCGCCGAGCCGAGCACGTCCAGGCAGATCCGCCCGGTGACCTTCGTGAGCCAGGCACCCGGCGTCTCGATCGCCTCCTGCTGCTCCGGCGACATCGCATACCAGCGTGTGTACGCCTCGGACACCGCATCCTCGGCCTCCGCCACCGAACCCAGCATCCGGTACGCCATGTTGATCAGCTGCCGGCGTTCGCCCATGATCGCGCGCAAGATGTCTCCCCTCATCGATTGTTTGACGATGCTGAGGGCGAAAGTGTGACTCGGGACCGATCTTTCCATTATGTAGCGATTCAGCTACCCTCTGTGTATAACCAAACGGGGCAAAGGGGGTATCGGAGTCACTCTCAGTGGTTTCCAGGGGTCGGGAGTTCGTCATGCCCAAGAAACAGCTTTTTGATGTACGCGTCCTCGTGCTGATCGGCGCCAGTGGCGGCATGGTCTGGTTGGCGATCGTGCGGCCCGCCGTCGCCACGGCGATCGGTCTCGGGCTGACCGCGCTGTACATGATGCACCGAATGGTGGGTCGCTGACTCCGTTCGGATTGCGGTTCCCCGGCGTTCGGTTATGTTTGCCGCAGGGCAAGTAATCCGTGGACCGAGGGAGACGCGTCGTGCACGCTCACGTGGCATCCGGACGTACGGCCGCCGACGAGGTCGCCACCGGGCTGGTCGAGGCCTATGCGACGGCGGATCCGGCCGATCCCGCACGGGCCCGGCTGCGGGAGCAGGTGATCGAGGCGTGGCTGCCGCTCGCCCAGCACCTCGCCCGGCGCTACAACGGTCGCGGCGAACCCGCCGACGACCTCTACCAGGTCGCCGCTCTCGGCATGATCAAGGCGGTGGACCGCTTCGACGCCTCGCGGGGCATCGAGTTCACCGCGTTCGCGATCCCGACGATCGTCGGCGAGGTCAAACGCCATTTCCGCGACCGTACGTGGGCGGTTCGCGTCCCACGCCGGCTGCAGGAACTGCGGCTGGCGATCAGCGGCGCGAACAACGACCTGAACCAGACGCTCGGCCGCGCGCCCACGGTCGCCGACATCGCCGCGCACCTGAAGATCACCGAGGAAGAGGTGCTGGAAGGGCTGGAAGGCGGCCGGGCCTACACGGCCACCAGCCTCTCCGCGCCGGTCAACGACGAGGGCGCCATCGAGCTCAGCGACACGTTGGGCGAGATCGACGCGAACTTCGAGCTCACCGAGAACCGCGCGTCGCTGCCGTCCGCGATGGCGACGCTCGACGATCGGGAGCGCGCCATCGTGAAGCTGCGTTTCTACGGCGAGATGAGCCAGTCCGAGATCGGGGAAAAGCTCGGCATCTCCCAGATGCACGTGTCCCGGCTGCTGGCGCGAGCCGTCCGGAAGCTGCGCGTGCAACTGATGGATGAGCCCGTACGGCGTGCTCCGCGCCGCTGATTCGCGCCGCCCGCTTTCCGCCGGTTTACCGGTGCCGGGTGGGTCCGCGCCCTGAATCGGCGATGTTCTTCCTGGTCAACCCGTGATTAGTCTGTCAGATGAGGGGACGCGGCAGACGGGCGCGCGGGGAGGTCCAGTGGCGCTGACCGACGAGGCGATCGACAAGATCAAGCGCATGATCACGTCGGGTGAGCTCGGTCCGGGCGACCGCCTGCCGAGGGAATCCGACCTGGCCGAACGCCTCGGACTCTCGCGCAACTCACTGCGCGAGGCGGTCCGCGCCCTGTCGATGATCCGCGTGCTCGACGTCCGGCAGGGCGACGGCACGTACGTCACGAGCCTCGCCCCGGCGTTGCTGCTGGATCGGTTGAGCTTCGTCGTCGACTTCCAGCGCGACGACACGGTCCTCGAGTTCCTGGAGGTCCGCCGCATTCTCGAGCCGGCCGCCGCGGCCCTGGCGGCCCAGCGGATGGCCGACGCCGACATCGACAAATTACAGATGCTGCTCGACGAGCTGGGCGCCGATCCGAGCGTCGAGGCCCTGGTGGCCAACGACCTGGAGTTCCACCGCCGGATCGCCACCGGCGCCGGCAACACCGTGCTCAGCTCACTGATCGACGGCCTGTCCGGCCCGACGACGCGGGCCCGCATCTGGCGGGGCCTGACCCAGGAGGGCGCCGTCGAGAAGACCCGCGAGCAGCACCAGGCGATCCACGACGCGCTGGCCGCGCACGAGCCGGAGCGGGCCCGGGCCTGGGCCACGATCCACATCGCGGGCGTCGAGGAGTGGCTGCGCCGAGCCCTGTGACGGCGCAGCCCCCAAGGCGTCAGGCCGCGGTCGGGCCGACGAGCTGGAACGCGCTCTGCCACTGCCAGCCGTTGGTCTTGTTCAGGGCGATGTTCAAGAAGGCGATCTCCTCGAGCGAGCGAGCCATGCGCAAGCCCCCGATGTCGCGCGGCCCGAAGCCGAGGCTGCCGGCGAGCTCCACGGCCGCCTGCTTCGCGGTGGCGTCGTCGCCCGCCACGAAAGCGTCGAGCGGCGTGCCGGCCTCCCGAGGTGCGCTCATCCGGCTGGCCAGGATCGCGTTGAAGGCCTTGGCCACGTGCGCCGTCGGCACCTTCTTCTGGAGTTCCTCCGCAAAGGACGCACCCGCGGTAAACGTGTCCGACATGTCGGCGTTAACGGGATTGGTGGCGTCGATCAGGACCTTGCCCGACAACTTGGCGGCGAACTCGTCGGCCCACTCCGCCGCGATCAGTCCGGGGATGCCGAGTACGACGACGTCGGCCCGGTCGATCGCCTCGTCGTTCGTGCGAGCGGTGGCGCCGCTGTCCGCCGCCGCCTTCGTCGCGTGCTCGGAGTTACGTGCGGTGATCGATACGTCGTGCCCCGCCGCGACCGCGGCCTTGGCGAACGCGCCCCCGAACGCCCCGGCACCGATGACTGCGACCTTCATGATCGTCTCCTATGTCCGAAAGCTTGCTTGCTGTCGCTTGGTTTCTCCAGGTTTGCAGTTTCCAGAAGAAACCGCAAACCAAAAGATCCCGCTGTGTAAGAGATAACATCGAGCCATGGCGGCAGCGGAAACCCGGAACGCGGAGTATTACGACGTCTTCGCGAGCACCTGCCCGTCGCGCCCGGTGCTCGAGCACGTGACCGGCCGATGGGGCAGCCTCACCCTGGGCGCCCTGGCCGACGGCCCACGGCGCTTCAACGACCTGCGCCGCCGGGTCGACGGCGTGAGTCAGAAGATCCTGGCCCAGACGCTGCAGACCCTGGAGCGCGACGGCTTCGTGAAGCGGACCGTGCACAGCACGTTCCCGCTGCACGTGGAGTATTCATTGACCCCGATGGGCCAGAGCTTCGCCGACCGCCTGCTCGACTTCTTCAGCCACCTCCAGGGCCAGATGCCCGAGGTGGAGAGGGCCCAGGAGGAGTACGACAGCCGCCCCCGGTAGGGCACCCCTTTCCCCGTACGTGTTCATCGCCACGTTGCCGAAACGGACCCATGGGTCCGGATAATGGCGGCGGGACACGACGAGAACGGGGAACCATGAAAGCGCTTGCCGCGATAGGGCTCGGCACACTGGCGTACGCGCTGGCACAGACCACGATCCTGCCGGCGCTGCCCGCGCTGGCCGCCGCTCTGCATTCCGACGCACAGAGCGTGACCTGGGCACTCACCGCCTATCTGATCGCCTCCGCCGTCCTCACGCCGGTTCTCGGCCGGCTCGGCGACCTCTACGGCCGGCGCCGGCTGCTCGTCGTAGCGCTCGTCGTGTTCGCGGTCGGATCGCTGGTCAGCGCCCTGTCCACCAACCTGGCACTGGTCGTCGCCGGCCGGGTGCTGCAGGGCGCGGGCGGCGGCGTGATCCCGCTCGGCGTCGGCATCGCCCGGGTGGCCTTCCCACCGGAGCGCCGCGCCTGGGCGATCGGCATCATCTCCGCCGTCTTCGGCGTGGGCAGCGGCCTCGGCCTGGTCGTCGGCGGGCTGATCGTCGACCACACCTCGTACCGCTGGATCTTTTGGATCACCGCGGCGATGGCCGCCCTGTCCGCGGTCGCGGTCGGCCTCGTCCTGCCCGAGCCGGGGAAGGCCAACGGCGGGCGGATCGACGTGGTCGGCGCGCTGCTGCTCGGCGTGGGCGTGACGCTTCCGCTGCTCGCGATCAGCCGGGCGAGCCACTGGGGCTGGACCTCGGGACGCACGCTCGGCCTGATCATCGGCGGGTTGCTCGTGCTGGTGGTGTTCGTGCTGTTCGAGCGGCGCAGCGCCGAACCGTTGATCCACCTCGGACTGCTGACCCGGCCACCGGTGCTCATCACGAACATCGCGACGTTCCTGGTCGGCTGCGGCATGTTCGGCGTGTTCGTGCTGGTGCCGCAGTTTGCCGAGGCACCCGGCAGCACCGGCTACGGCTTCGGCGTCGACGCCACCCGCGCCGGTCTGCTGCTGGCCCCCGGCAGCCTGGTGATGATGGCAGGCGGGCCGCTCGCCGCGTTCCTGTACCGGCGTGTCGGCGGCCGCACCACGCTCGCCGCCGCGGCCGGGGTGACCGCGCTCGGTACCGCCCTGCTCGCCGCCGCCAGCGGCAGCCAGCTGTCGGTGCTGGCCTGGTCGTTCGTCGCGCTGATCGGCGTCGGTCTGGCCCTGGCCGTCATCCCCACGATCATCGTCGACGCGGAACCGGCGGCCCGGGCGGCGGAGGCGGCCGGCGTCAACGCGCTGGTCCGGTCCGTCGGGTCCTCGGTCGGCACCCAGGTCATCGCCGGAATCCTGGCCGCCGGGGTCACCGCCGCCACGGTGCTGCCGGACGATCATTCGTTCGTCGTCGCGTACGTGTTCTGCGTCGCCGCGACGGTCGTGGCCATGGTCGCGGCGGCGCTGATCCCGCGGGCGCGTGCGCAACACTGAGAGCGTGACTAACGAGGCCAAGCGCAGCGACGCGGTCCGCAACCACGCGCGCATCATCGCCGCCGCCCGGCACCTGTTCACCGAGCAGGGACTCGGTGTGACGGTGCCCGAGGTGGCGGCGCGGGCCGGTGTCGGGAAGGCCACGGTCTATCGCAGTTACCCGACCAAGCAGGATCTCGTGCTGGCCGTCGCGCGCGAGCAATTTCAGGCGCTGGCGGAACGCACCCGGGCAGCGCTCGACGGCCTCGATCCGTATCGGGAGCTCCTTGACTACGTGCCCGCGCTTTTCCAGGCGCTGTCCGCGGATCGGGTACTGGCCGACGCGTTCTTCAACGGGACGATCCTGCCGGCCGAGGAGATTCTCGAGCAGATCAGCGAACTGCTGGACAAGGCCAAGGCGTACGGGCCGATCCGGCCGGATGCCGGAATGATCGACGTACGCGTCGTGCTTTGCGGCGCCGTCCGCCAGCTCATCGTGCTGGAGTTGAACGACCCGGCGCTCTGGCAGCATTATGCGGAGATGGTTCTCAATGCGTTCCATCTCCGGAACGGGGGAGAAGCGGGCCGAGCGGGCCGAGGTCCAGATTCAGGTCCTCCGGCTCGAGGTGGAAATGCTCGCGGAGCAGGACCATCTGCTCGTCCAGCGCCATGAGTGTGCTGCCGATCCGTTCCACCTGGTCGTCGCTGAGATCGCCCACATCGACCCGTCGCAATGCCTGCCGTTCCATGAGCTGACGAATCAGCTCGACGATGGTGAGCACCAGAGCGGCCAGGCCGCGCCCGACCGAATCCGGGTCAACCGAGAGATGCCGATCCGAAGACATCGAACCCCTCCCCGTCCTCGGCGAGTGCGCCGACCGACGCGACCAGCGCGCGCAGCGAGATCCGGACGAGGTCCACCTCCGCGATGGAGATCGTGACGTCGCCCGTGATAACCACCCCGGTGGCCAGCACCCGGTCGAGCAGATCGACGAGCGGAACAGGTTGATAGAGAAGGTCCGTCATGATGTCTCTCCGGCGATGAACGAATACGGCGGCCACGGCCCGGTCAGCTCTATTCGTACCGCGGCGTGACATTTCGACAGCGCGGAGACCAGCTCGGTGAACTCGGTGACCCGGTCCTGATCCACCAGATAGGCGCCATTGAGGACCATCGCCGTCTCAGCACCGGACAGTCGCCGATCCTGCGGGGCGTGCCGCCGCGCGCCGGCCGCGAAATGGGCCAGTGTGGCATGCACCGCCGACGCCTCGCGCGCCGCATTCTCCAGACCCTCGCTGTGCGCGGTGAGCTGTGCCCGGCGTTTGCGCAGATACGCGGTCCCCGACTCGGCCGCGCCGGGCGTTTCGGTCACGCTTTCCATCGCGTACGCCTTGACGCCCCACTCGGCACGCCCGGCCACCCGGTCCAGCCCGTCGACGAAGTCGTCACGCCGATCGGTCAGCAATGTGGCCACCCCGTCCGGGTCGAGATAGACGGTTGCGAGCCGCGCGGGCACCACCGGGCCGACCCGGGACAGCGCGTCCACCACCACGTGGTGCGCCCGCGCCGCGCTTTCCAGCCAGGTCAGGTCCTCGAGGTTGCGCAGCATCGGCTCCTCCCCGTAGCGCGACAGCGGCACCTTGCTGACCACCGCGGTGAGCCCGGCCGCCCGGACCACCGACAGCCGGACCCCGTCCATGCCGGGCACACCGTCCAACGTGGCCGGATCGATGTGCGGGACGACCGCGTGCAGCCACACGCCCTCAGTACTGCCGGTCATCGCGTCGCTCCGATCCGTCGAGCACGGGGGCGTTCTCAATCTCGTACGGCGTACCCGGCCCCGGCTTGACGGCGGCCTTGGTGGCGCGCGACGTGAGCCACGGATCGTGCTCCCACCAGTCGATGCCGATCTCCCGCGCGGTGTCCACCGAGACGATGAGCAGCCGCAGCTTGATCGTCAGCAATTCGATGTCGAGCAGATTGACCTGGATATCGCCGGCGATCACGATGCCGCGGTCCAGCACGCGTTCCAGAATGTCGCCCAGATTCGCCGGCTGATGGCCTCGCGCCTCGGCCGTCTGCGGGTAGGTCATCAGCTCACCTCGCCGCTCTCCCCGCGACCCCGCGGGTACCGCTTGGTGCGTCGATAGGTGCGCAGGTATCCATCGGCGTCGATCTCGGTGAGGTACAACCCGAGCACGTCGTTGGACGACGGAATTCGCCGGTCCTCGATGACCTCCACGCCGACGACCCAGCCGTGCTCCGACGGCTCCAGCGAGACCACACCCCGCAGGTCCTTGCCGGTGAACTCGGTGATGTATTGCAGCGCCGCGCCGACCACCTCGGCCGGCGACATTTCCTCGGCGAATTCCTCGTCGTCGTATTGGTCGTGCTTTTCGGGCGACACGTCCCGGGTGACGTCAACTTGTCCTTCGCGTCGGCCGGCAGGCATCTCGCACCCCCTTTCTCCAGCGGGTCCAGGCCGTCATGGGCGAGGACCGCGCTGGTCGATCATGCGGTTCAGGACTTCTTGTTGCCCGCGCTCGAATTCGTCGTCGGAAACGGCACCCGCGTCGTGGGCCTCCTCCAGTTCCTCGAGCCGGCGCTGCAGCCGCACCGGGTCGTACAACTCTCGTTCCGCCTCGCGTTGCAGAACCCTCGCGACGCTCGTGAGTAATCGAACGGGGGCGAGCGGAGCGGTCACGATTCCGCTGATGATTCCGCCCATGCCTATCCCTCCGTCGGCGGCTGCAGCGTGGCCACGAAGTCGTACGGCGCGAGCGGGCCGAGCAGTCGCAGATTGATCCGGCCCGACCAGTCCTCGGCGACCCGGTGCACCGCCTTCTCCAGGTCGTCCTGCCGCTCGGTGTCGACGAGCAGGGCGATGTTCGCCGCGTCCGTCTCGCTGGTCGGCTGGCGTATCAGCAATTGGCCGGCGACCGGCTGCAGGAGGTCGGCCAGGGCTTGGGTGTCGACGTTTCGCTTCGCCTCGACGGCCTGGTTGACGATTTCCCCCAACCGGGTACGCACCCCGACCGATACCTCTTCGGGCAGCTGCCGGGCCTCGTCCCGCAGCTGGCGCAATTCCGGGTTCTCGTCGAGCACCTCGGTCAGCAGCGCGGCTTGGTCGTAACGGCCGCGCACGATGAATTCGAACCGGCCGTCCAACTCGTCCAGCGCGGCGCGGAAATCGTCGTGATGCTCGGCGAGCAATGCGGCGACCGCGTCCTCGTCGGTGAACACGGTGCCGAAACGCACCGGCAGCACCGGCGCCAACGCGGCCGTGCCGTCGAGCAGGTTCTGGTAGCCGCGCAGTTCCTCCGGACGCCCGAGCGAACGGTCCAGTGACACCTCGCTGATCAGGGCACCGACGTCGCCATGGGTCACCATCGTGACCCGGGCCGGCGGGTCGCCGATGCCCCGCGCGTCCGAGGTCGGCTCGATGTCGGAGGGCACCACGCCGTACAGGAAAGTGGCTGTTTGCTCGGTCATGGCTAACGCTCCCGTCGGCGGGTCTCGCTGCTGTTGGTCAGTTCACCGAGAATGTCGCCGGCCTTCGAAATCATGTTTTTCTTTCCGACGCCCTCGACGACCTGGGGAAGGCCCGCGCCCTGGTTCTCGGTGAGGTCGAGCCGGTTGACCGCCTCGGCGAATCGCAGATAGGTGTCGACACTCGCGATGACGACGCGGGCATCGATGCTGATCAGGTTGATCCCGACGATGGAAACGTTGACCTGCGCATCGATCACCAGACCTTTGTCGAGGATGGTGTCGATGACGTCGACCAGCGAGGAGGAGTCACCCGAACCGAGCGGCGAGGATGATTGGACTGCGGTTGTCATCGGCGGGACCTCCCGGGGGTGGTGCTGCGCGCCGGGCGCGCTCGCTGACCATTGCGCGGTCGTGCGGGTCGATGCCGGGGACGCTCCTCTTCCTCTTCGTCTTCCGCTTCCTCTTCGTCTTCTTCCTCTTCGAATTCGTCTTCTTCCGGCTCTTGCTGGTCTTCCTCGCCCTGCTCCTGCTTCTGCCCCTGCTCCTGCTCCTGCTCCTGCTGGATGGCGTCCTCGTGACTGACGACGACCTCGCTGTCGCGGATCTCGCCTCGCCAACCCTCGAGTTCGTCCTGCTCGATGATCGTGTGAGTCATCACGTGGCGGACGAAATGCTTGAGCTCGAGCCGGGCCCGGCGCCCCTGCGCGCGCCAGATGTTCCCGGTGCGCTCGAAGAGGCCTTGCGGGTGGTACTCCAGGACCACCAGGATCCGGGTCAGGGACGGGGCGAGCTCGTGGAAACTGACCGTTCCGTCGACCGAGCCCTTCGCGCCCTTCGACTTCCAGGTGATGTGCTGGTCGGCCACCTGTTCCACGATGGTGGCCTCCCAGGTGCGGTGCGACCAGAACACCTGTGCTTTCCAGTTCGCCTTCTCATCCGATTCCTGGTCGACGCTCTCCACCTTCTTCATGAAGCTGGGGAAGTCCGAGAATTGCGTCCATTGGTCGTACGCCACCCGCACCGGCACGCCGACATCGACGGACTCGATGATGTTCACTACCTTGATCTTCTTTCCGCCTCCTCCGCCGCCACCCCCGCCGAAGGCACCGGTGATCTTGGCTTTGACGCCGGCCAGTCCCGCTTTCAACGCTGACTTCACGGGTGACTTGCCATCGGCCATGGCCTTGGCTCCGGTCGCCGCGGCGATCTCGCCCGGCTTCCCACGGCCTTCCGCGATGTCGGTCAACCGGTCGGTAAGACCGCCGATGCGGCCGACCACGTTGTTGGCGGCGCGTTCTCCCATGGCCACGACCAAGTTGCGGAGCTCGTTCGTGAGAATGTCGGTGGCTTGCTTGCGCAGCCCGCCACCAGCGACCTTTTTCGCCGTGTCGGTCATCGCTTACTCACCCGCCGACGTACTGGTGCGCCGCCTCCGTCGGCCTGCTCCCCGTCGGATCGGCGTGCGCGCGCCCCGGCGCCGTTGCCGTTGTCGCCTCCGGAGTCCGCGGGAGCCGGCCTGCGACGCAGGCCAGGGGCCTTGCGCGGCCGTGGGCGAGGCTCTTCCTCCGGCTCGTCGTCCGGTTCGTTCTCGTCGGTCTCGTAGTCGTCGTCGTACTCGTCCTCGGCGTCCGCCGTGGCGCGGCGCGACCGGGCTGGCGCGCGCTCGTCCTGCCGGTCCTCGTCGTCCTGCTGGTCCTGGTCATCCTGCTCGTCGGGCTCGGCCTGCTGGTCCGTACGCAACGCGTCGGTGCGCCGCTTGATCCGGTCGCCCATCGAGTCGATTCCGCGGGTGACCGCGCCCGCCGCGGCCGCCTTGCCCGCGGCCGTGAGCGGCTTGGCCAGCCCGCTGACCTGACCCAGAATCGGGGAATTGCCCAGCAACTCACCGCCGGCTTTCAACAGTGAAGCGGGATCGCGGCTGAAGCGTCCGACGGCAAGCGCGCTGCCGACGGCCATCGCCGTACGCAATTTCTTGCGCCGACCCAGTAGATATCCCAATCCGACGGCCATAGCGATTCGTGCGTTAGATCCCATCGCTGTCTCCTAACGCGGTAGGCTCCATTCATCCAAAGAGGATGATCACCTGGAGCGGCTGCAATGCCGCATTGTCGACGCATACCCACGAGGTCCGGCAGCTAACCGCGAGAATCGCAGGTCAGCCCACTTGCGGGGATCGTCGATGAAACAAATGCCGCAGTGCTCGACGAGCGATTTAAAGCGGTGCGGTTTCGCATTAATGGGGCTCTTCTGGAACGCCGCGAAGCAAGGTCGAAAACTCGTGAATCGGTCATCGGTCCCCATGCGGGTGGTGCCGTCGCGTCAGGTTCGCAACGGCACCCGCCAACGCGCGACTCAGATTCGCGCGGCCATCCAGTGCGGGGTGGTCGCCCGGCCGGGCTGGTGAACGACATATTTACGCTCGGTGGCCGGGACGGTTCATTTTTGACAGTTTGTCCATATTCACCAACGTGGTGCCTGGTCAAGTCGCCGTTGACCTAGATCAACACTCAGCCTTATCGTGATGATCAATATTCTTGGACATCTATACCAAGAAGGGCTCGATTTGTTTTCCGTGCGCAAGCTTGTCCTCGCTGTCACCATCGGCCTGATGACAATTCTGGGTATCGCTTCGGCGCCCGCGAACGCGGCGGCCGCGGCCATTCCCTTCGGGCAACCCCAGTCCGGCATCGCCACGTTCTACAACGACTCCGGGTTCGGTGCCTGCGGCACCTCGATCAACGCCGCCACGCAGATGCTGGTCGCCGTCTCGTACCAGTGGTTCACCGCCGCCAACCCGAACGCCGACCCGTTATGCAGCAGTGTCTCGGTGCAGGTCACGTACAACGGCAAGACGATCACCGTGCCGGTGAAGGACAAGTGCCCGTCCTGCGACGCCTCGCACATCGACCTCAGCCAGGCCGCGTTCGGGCAGTTCGCCTCGACCGATCCGGCGACAACTCCGGGCGTACTCAATCTGACTTGGCAGTTTGTCAATGGGAACGGTGGCGGGGGCAGCACGCCGCCGCCCGCCGGACGGACCGGGCAGATCACCGGCCTGGCCGGCAAATGCATCGGAGCGGCCGGCGGCGTCGCCAGCAACGGCACGGCGGTCGACCTGTACGCCTGCGTCGGCTCGGCGACCCAGCAATGGACGATGGCGACCGACGGCACGATCCGCAACAGCGGCAAATGCCTCGACGTCGCCGGCGCCGGCACCACGAGCGGCAGCAAGGTGCAGTTGTACGACTGCAACGGCACGGCCGCGCAGCAATGGCTCTACACCAGCGGGCGCGACCTGGTGAACCCGAACGCGAACAAGTGCCTCGGCCTGACCGGCAACACGTCCGCCGACCTCACCAAGGTGCGGATCTGGACCTGCACCGGCGCCGCCAACCAGAAGTGGAACGTCCCGGCCTGAGCCGTCGCCGTGCCGCCTCCCGGCGAGGCGGCACGGCGTTAGCGGGCTTTCGCCGGACGCGCGGTCGCCGCGCGTTGCGGTCGCGCGCCCTCGGGACGTAGGCCGGTCAGTTGGCGGCCAGCCAGGTCGGGTGGTTGATGACGAACTCGTCGATGGTGTCGTTCTTGGCCGCGCGGAACATCTGCAGGCTCTGGTCGTCCAGATATTGCGCCTCGCCGACGCCGGGCGGGGTCTGATCCTGCGGGACGGTCCGGAAGCCGCCGGAGTCGGCGTTCGTCCGCAGCGTGATCAGGTTGTCCGGGTTGATGGACTTCATGCTCAGCACCCAGTCCTCGAGGGAGACGCCCCCGGTGCTGACCACCATCGCCTTGCCGACGGCGCTGATCAGGCCGGGCAGCTTGGTGGGGGAGCTGAGCCCCTTGCTGACGGCCGTCTTCATGATGGCCTTGAGGAGTTGCTGCTGATGGCGCTGGCGACCGTAGTCGCTGTCGCCCTTCGCGAGCAGGTCGCGCTGGCGGGCGTAGTCGAGGGCCTCGACCGGGGTGAAGCAGTGGTTGCCAACCGTGTACTTGTTCGCGGTGACGCCGGGGACCTTCTTCGGGTGGGCGCCCGCCGAGTCGGTCGTGTACGGCACCGCCTGCTTGCCGTTCTTGTCGTGGCCCACGTGGATCGATGTCACGTCCTCGTCCACGTACATGCAGACCTTGCCGAGCACCTGCAGGATTTTCTGGAAACCCGAGAAGTCGATGATCGCGGCGGCGTCCGGCACGATGCCGAATTTCTTCTGGATCGTCAGAGCGAGCAGCTTGGTGCCGTCCTGGATGGCCTTGTCGCCGTCGAGGCCCCGGCTGCCGAAGGCGAACGCCGAATTGATCTTGTTGGCGCCGCCGCCGTACTTCTGGGCGCCGTTGTCGTACGCCGGAATGTCGATCAGCGTGTCCCGGGGGATCGACAGCATGTAAGCGGTCGAGTGGTCCGCCGGGATGTGCAGGATGATGATCGAGTCGGAGCGGCTGGGCTCGTGCGACTTCGTCCAACTGGGCCGGGTGTCGAGGCTGACCAGCAGGATGTTCTTCGCGCCCTTGACGTCCGCGTGCGCCTTCTGACTCGATCCCTGCACCGAGCCGAGCAGATCCTGGTCCGGCAGAGCGGCGTTCACCTGGTGCTCCGCCACGGTCAGTGACGTCGCCGTGCCGCCACCGGCAAGCGCGATGACTATCCCGGCAGCCAGCGAGATACGTGCCCAGACCGGCGATTTCCGGCGTTCACTACGAGGCTTTTTCGGCACCCGGGTCCTCCACAATGATCGCGAGGGTTCGGAGGATAGCCGATGGACCTGGAGACGCTGATTACATATTCGTCTAGGTAGGACTTCGCCTCGTTAAATAGACGACTTCATCGTGCGTTCGGCCAGGATTCGATGCACCTCGCGCAGTGCGGTGTACGACGCCGTATAAACACGGAACAGCGGTTCGAGGAGTTCGACCGCGCCGGCGTCCGGCTCCACCATCCGCTCGGTTCGCACGGTGGCTTCGGAGGCCGCGCTCACGTCCGGGTATATCCCGGCGCCCACCGCGCCGAGCTGAGCCGCGCCGAGCACCCCGGCGTCCCGCACGGCGAGCCGCTCGACCGGCACACCCAGTACGTCGGCGTGGATCTGGGCCCAGAGGTCGCTGCGCGCCCCGCCGCCGCAGAACCGCACCGTCGGCAGTGGATGGTCACCGGCCTCCGCCACCGCCGCGAAAACCTGGCGTGCCGACATGGCCACACCCTCCAGGACGGCCCGCGACATGTCGGGGCGGGTCGTGTCCGACCCCAGCCCGAAGAACGATCCGCGCACCGCCGAGTCCCAGAGCGGGGCACGCTCGCCCGCGAGGTGCGGGGTGAAGACGACACCCGACGATCCGGCCGGCGCGCGCTCCGCCTCGGCGACGACGTCCTCGACGCGTACGCCCGCTGTCGCCGCCCACCACCGCAAGGCATCCCCGCCGGCTTGAGTGGGACCGGCATGGATGTAGGTGCCGCCCACCTCGGGGAACGCCACCACCCCACGGCCGCGCCCGGTCGTGCCGGACGACGAGCCCGCCACCACGAGCGACGTGCCGCAGGAGACCATCGCGCGGCCCGGCACGGTCAGCCCCGAGCCGAAAATGCTGCCGAACGCGTCCATGGTGCCGACCACCACGCCGGCACCGAGCGGGTGCGTCGGGTCGCGCAATGGCGGCAGCCGTCGGGCCAGACCGTCGACCAGGGTCAAAACCTCTTCCAGGTACGCCCCGGAGCCGTCCACCAACCGCACCGACGCGAGCATGTCGGTCGCGACGTGGCCGGTCAGCCGCGCGTTGATGAAGTCCTTCGGGCTCAGCACCCAGCGCGCCGCCGCCCACGCGTCCGGCGTCTGAGACGCGAACCAGGCGGCGCGGGCCGGCAGAAACGAGGCGTCCAACGTCACCGGCGCACCCCACAGCCGCGTCTTGGCCGCCGCGTCGAACCGCCCGTCGAGCTCCCGGGCGATGGCCGCGCAGCGCTGGTCCTGCCAGACGATCGCCGGCCCGAGCGGCCGCAGGTCGGCGTCGACCAGCAGGTGCGTGTTGACCTGGCTGACCACGCCGATCGACGAGACCGAGCCGCTCGGCAGCGTTTTGCTTACGGCGGCGATGCCGGCCGTGACCGCCCGCCACCATTCCTCCGGGTCCTGCTCCACCCAGCCCTCGCGCGGGCGCGCCGTCCCGATCGGCACGGTGTGGTCGGCGAGCAACTCGCCCCGGGCGGTGAAGGCCGCGGTCTTGACCGCGGTGGTCCCGACATCGACGCCGAGAAGGACGCGCTCGTGCATGGTCTTCATACAAGTCCGGAGCGTGCGTCGCCCGGCGCCCGACCCGCCCGCCGGAGTCGGGCGTCACGTTCAAGGAGGCATTTGATGGCGAAGGGCAAGCCGCCGCACCGACCCGGTCTCCCGCTTCTGGCCCGCATGCGACATCTCGTTCCTGGCTTTGTGCTGCCGCGAGGGCCCCGGGCAGCCAACTCGTTCTGCGACTAGCAGCTCGCGACCGAGATCCGCCGCCGAGATGCCCGACGAGCCGCACATGTCCGCAGATCGACGCGCAGCGTGCCTGGCGGGACGCGCGCATCGTCCATCCATCCCACTATGTGGCGATTCTGACCACATTCTGTAACTGTTCAGCTGGTTCCGTCGGCCGGGAGTCCCCGTGCGAGGCGACGCCGCCAGGCCCGGCCAGGTCCCAGCTCCCCACAGCGGGCGCCCCCACCCGGGTGTGGGCAGCCGCGACGCCGGGGAGGCGGTAGCCCCCCACACCGCGGCCACCCTCACCCACCTGTGGAAAGTCGCGACGCCGGGGAGGCGATAGCCCCCCACACCGTGGCCACCCTCACCCACGTGTGGAAAGTCGCGACGCCGGGGAGGCGGTAGCTCCCCACACCGCGGCCACCCTCACCCACGTGTGGAAAGTCGCGACGCCGGGGAGGCGGTAGCTCCCCACACCGCGGCCACCCTCACCCACGTGTGGAAAGTCGCGACGCCGGGGAGGCGATGGCTCCCCACACCGTGGCGACCCACAGCGGGTGTGGGGAACCGTCACGGCCGGAACGTCCCCGCTCCCCACAGCGACGGCCCTCAGGTCCGCCACGGAAGGCCACCGCATCGGAGGGTGAGCGGCGCGAGAACCAGCTGAACAGTTCCACATTCTGGATTTGGTCGAGACCTTGGAGAGTTACGCCCACATGCGAGCCCTAAGTATCCAAGGTCTACGAAACGGCAGGGAAGGCGGCCGACCAAACAGGGACAAAAGTTGAGAAACGATGCTCCACTGTGGATGTAATTCTCAGGTTGTGGACCCGCTGCCACCATGTGGTCGCCAATCCCGTACAGCGGACGGGGATCCCACATGATGGCATTGAAGGGGGGCGTTGCATGGCTTCCATGGCGCTTCCGGTCGGGTCGACGGTGGGACGCGACCCGCCCGGCGATGCGCAGCAATGCCCGCCCCGATCCCGGTCGCCGGCGGCACGAAACGACCCTGGGCTGCCATCGGCAGAGCCGACCCCGCCCCGACGACGAGCAACAACCAGCGGGCGTGGCAACAACTCGACCGGCGCCGAGGCCTCTGACGCGAAGGACTCCACCCCCCCGGCCGCTAGCTAGCGGGGAGGTCGGTCTGCCACTCATGGTCAGGTGCACGGGTCCGCCGCATGGTGCGCGGTTTGCTGATCAGTCTCATCCGTGTGGTGTTTATGGTGTGGTGGTGCGCCCGTGATCACCGTAGCCGGGCTTCGCGGCGGCAGCGATCGCTTACTTCGCGCGAGGCCGGGGCGCGAGCCGGCCGGTGAGCAGGAATTCGGGCCGCCGCCGGGGTGGGAAACCGGGGCACCGCCGGGGTGGGAAACCGGGGCACCGCCGAGGTGGGAAACCGGGGCGCCCACACACGTCCCGCAAACATCAAGGCCGCATAGCCCGGAAGCTATACGGCCTGGTGAAGCGTGGTGCGCCGCGTAGGACTTGAACCTACAACCCGCGGATTAAGAGTCCGCTGCTCTGCCAATTGAGCTAGCGGCGCGCTCTCTGGCAACGACGGAAACGTTAGCACGCGCCCCGGCGCGCCCCGAAATCGCCCCGCCCGGGCCGGGAATCCACCCTGGGATGGATTCGCGTCCTTGCATGCATGAGGCAGTATGTCCCCCGCACACCCCCGAACAGATGTCCCCCATCAAAATCAACAGGGATGGTCAGCATGCGGCGCACGCTGGTGGCGATCGTGGCGTTAGCGGTGATCACGCCGCTCACCTTGTCCGCCTGCGGCGGTGACGAGAGTGGCAAGAGCGACAAGAGCGACACGCCCAACGCGGCGGCCGGTGCCACGCCGACGTCCAGTGGGCCGGCCACCGAGGGGGTCGCCGCCGCCCCCATCGAGCTGGCCGTCACTCCGGCCGCGGGAAAGACCAACCTTCCCGTCAGCACCGAGATCGGCTTCAAGGTGTCCGGCGCCAAGGTGACCACGGTCACCCTCAAGGATTCCGCCGGTAAGGCGGTCTCCGGCGGGCTGCGCGAGGACGGGTCTTCGTGGGTGCCCAAGGCGCCGCTGAAGACCAAGCAGAAATACACGGCCAGCGTCGTCGCCACCGCCGAGAACGGTCAGACCAAGACGGCGAGCACCAGCTTCACCACGATGGGCGCCCCGGGCAAGAAGACCGGCACCGGGCTCTACCTCTTCGACAACAAGACGTACGGCGTGGCCATGCCGGTGGTGGTCGAGTTCAACCCGGGCATCAAGAAGGCCGACCGGGCCGCCGTGCAGAAGCGGATGTTCGTGCAGACCGACCCGCCGCAGCCGGGCGTCTGGGCGTGGACGGCGAACGGCACCCAGGCCTATTACCGGTCCCGCGACTTCTGGCAGACCGGCACCAAGCTGACCGTGCGGATCGCCGTGGGTGGCCTGCCCACCGGCGGCGGGCGGTACGGCGACCGCGACCGGTCCGCGACCTCGAAGATCGGGCGCAAGTTCGTCATGACCGTCGACAACAAGACGAAGAAGATGACCGTCCAGGACAGCGGTAAGACGGTCAAGACGATGCCGGTCAGCCTGGGCAAGAAGAGCACGCCGAGCGACAGCGGAACGATGGTCGTGATGGACAAGCTCGCGCAGACGGTCTTCGACACCACCGCCGAGCTCGGGCCGGTCAACGGCTACCGCACCGAAATCCAGTACGCACAGCGTCTGACCTGGAGCGGACAGTACATCCACTCCGCGCCGTGGTCGGTCGGTTCCCAGGGCCGGACCAACGTCTCTCATGGATGCGTGAACGTGTCCCCGTCGAATGCCCGATGGCTGTTCGACAAGTCCCTCGTGGGGGATCCTGTGGTGGTGAAGGGGACCGGCGTGAAGCTGGCCTACGGCGACGGCTGGACCGCATGGAACGTGAGCTGGGCGGAGTTCATCAAGGGCAGCGCGCTTCCGGTTCCGGAAAGTTTGCGATGACAGGCAACCAGAGTGACCTCGGTTACGTCTGGGATACGAGAGACCCTAGAACGGCACGATTCCGGGACTTTTGACAGGGCAATCTATAGAGCAAGATGGGCGCCTGGAACGACGACGCCATGAGGAGACCATGAACATCAACGGAGTGAAACAGCGGTGGCGGATCGCCGCGATTGCGTTGATCGCGGGATCTGTGCTGCTCAGCTCCGGCTGCGGCGGCGGCGACAAGAAGTCGTCGTCCTGGCAGGCGGGCGCCACCGGCGGCGCCTCGAGCAATCCGGCGCCGGCGCCGACCCAGAGCACCGTCGCGGTCACGTCACCCAAGGCGGAGGCGACCGACGTGATCGCCGCGACCGACGTTAAGTACACGAGCGACGATCCATCGAACACCACCGTCACGGTCACCGGGCCGGACGGCAAGGAGGTCGATGGCACGCTCGACAAGGACACCAAGACGTGGACACCGGCGAAGGCGCTGGCCTGGAAGACGAAGTACACGGTGACCGTCAAGGGCACCGCTACCGAGGGTAAGAGCGGCACCACGACCAGCAGCTTCACCACAATGTCGAAGCCGACGAAGCAGATCCGGGTGACCAGCTTCCTGGGCGACGGGCAGACGGTCGGCGTCGGCATGCCGCTGATCGTCAAGTTCAGCCGCTCGATTCCGGAGAGCTACCGCGACGACGTGGAGCGCCGGATGACGGTCACCGCCACCCCGGCCCAGGTGGGCACGTGGCACTGGATCAGCCCGACCGAGGTGCACTACCGGCCGAAGGTCTACTGGAAGGCGAACTCGAAGGTCTTCTACAAGATCCAGCTGGCCGGCGTGCCGTTGGGAAGCGGCTACTACGGCCGTTCCGACGTCACCGTCGATCTGAAGATCGGCCGTTCGATGATCATGACGGTGCAGGACAAGACGAAGCGGATGACCGTCACCCAGAACGGCAAGGTCATCAAGACGATCCCGGTGAGCCTGGGCAAGCCGAGCACCCCGTCGGCGAGCGGCACCATGGTGGTGATGGAGAAGAAGGAGCACACCGTCTTCGACACCACCGACACGGACGGCGCGGCCGGCTACCGCACCCCGATCGACTACGCCCAGCGGATCACGTGGAGCGGCCAGTTCGTTCACGCCGCGTCCTGGTCGGAGGGTCAGCAAGGCCGCGTCAACGTCTCGCACGGCTGCGTGAACGTGTCGGAGGCGATGGGCAAGTGGCTCTTCGACCGCACGCTGATGGGCGACCCGGTCATCGTCGCCGGCACCCCGGAAAAACTGAAGAACGGCGACGGCTGGACCGACTGGAACATGAGCTGGGACCAGTACAAGAAGGGCTCATACCTCTGAGCACATCGGCACGCTGAGTTCTGCAGGCCCGGTCGGCGACGACCGGGCCTTTTCCGTCCCCCGTACGCCGGAATTTCGCCCCACCCGGCAAAGGCGCCGCGCTTGACGGGAAATTGGGAAGTCGCTGAGAATACGCTGACTCCCGATGCCGGAATCAATACCGACCCTGCGTACATATCGGAAATTTACGATAGTGGCGGGCCGCTGCGGGCGGGCTGACCTCGAAGTGTTCACCCGCGGGTCGTGAGAAACGTCCGAGTCGGCTATGGACAACGCCGTTGGGATGATTCGCGCATGCACCGCGAGGTCATCGATGTCTGGCCGAAATCTTGTGATCATTGGTCCGGACCGTCTAGATCGATTGCCGGAAGATCGGTGTCTATGCACATTGACCTGGGATAGCTTGCAACGCGAAGACGACTCGCGTTGTTCGTGCCGGGAATCCGATTCGTGACGCAAGGTGCATCCCGATGACTCAGGCCGCGACAGCGTCGTGGAGGGAACCGGGATGGCCCACATCCATCACTTCGACCACGGGTGGATCACCCCGACGATCAGCTACGTGTTGTCGGTGCTCGGCTCGATGCTGGCACTCACCTGCGCGGTCCGGCTGCGCGCGGCGAAAACACGAGGCGAGCGCATCTGGTGGCTCGTCTTAGCGTCGGTTTCGCTGGGCGGCACCGGGATCTGGAGCATGCACTTCGTAGCCATGCTGGGCTTCAGTGTGGACGGTAGCCCGATCCGCTACGACGTCGGGCTCACCGCGGCCAGCGCGATCATCGCGGTCGCGGCGGTCGCGGTCGGGCTGTCGATCGCGGCGCTCGGCACCGGCGCCCGCAACGCCCGCATCGTCACCGGCGGCGTCATCTCCGGGCTCGGCGTCGCGGGCATGCACTACACCGGCATGGCGGCGATGCATCTCAACGGCGAGATCTCGTACGGGATGGCGCGCGTGGGCCTGTCGATCGCGATCGCGGTGGTCGCCGCGACGGTCGCGCTGTGGCTCGCGGTGACCGTGCACACCCCGTTCATCATCTTCGTGTCCGCCCTGGTCATGGGCGTCGCGGTGAACGGCATGCACTTCACCGGCATGTCGGCCATGGGCGTCCAGGTGGAGGCCACCGCCAGCCAGCCGGGCGGCGCGTCCGCCTCCAGCATGATCATCGCCATCGGCCTCGGCGTGGTCTTCGCGATCATCGGTCTCGCGTACGCCCTGCTGGCCGCGCCCACCGAAGAGGACCGTGCGGCGGCCGCCTACCTGGCGTCGCGTCGCGACGGCCTGGCCGCCGCCGAAGCGGCCGCGGAGGCGCAGGCGCAGGCACGCCCGCAGTTCGGCGGTCCACGCGAGACCTTCGGCGGCAACCGCGAGGGCGGCATCCATGCCGGCAGCTGGCGCGGCGGAAGTCAAGGCGGCAATCGCGACGGCGGCAATCGCGACGGCAGCTATCGCGACGGCGGCGGCAACGGGGACGGCAGCGGCAACCGGTCGGGCCGTAACGGGGACTCGCAGTCCACATTCGGCGGCAACCGGGAATCGCAGCAGGAATCCGCGCGACCGAACAAGTCCGGCCTGAGCTCGGGCTCCTGGACCTACCGGGACCGCTCCGCCGGCCGCTGAACGAATGCTTGCCGGCCAGCAAGATCAAGATTCGGCACCGACGATACGGGAGCGTCCCCACGGGGCGGCGCGGGGAGCGGATCGCACTTAGGCTGCGATCCGCTCCATTCACGGAGCCCTTCACGGGAGGCCCCTTCATGCACCGCTCCCTCGGCCGGCGCCTTGGCTTCGGCGCCGTCGCCGCAGCCGCGGCAATCACCTTCGCCGCCCCCGCACACGCCGCCGCCCCCACCGTCAGCCTGCTCGTCCCGGGTGTCACTGTCGCCGCGGGAGCCGCCACCCAGGTCGAACCCCTGTTGTGGGCGGACCGCGAGGTCAGTGTCGACGACTGGGCGATGACCCTCGAGTTGACCGGTGACCTCGACGGCGTCGCGTTCGTCGACCCGGCCGACGAGTTCGCCGACTGCCAGGTCGACAGCCCGCAGAAGCTGACCTGCACGGATCCCTTCACGTTCGACCTCAGCACGACGGTGACCGGGACCGCGTTCACGCCGGAGATCGCCGCGTCCGAGGCCGCGCTCGGCAGGACCGGCAAGCTCACCGCGACGTTCACCGGCGCTGGGATCACCACGGTGACCACCAGCACCGACTTGACCGTCGCCGAGGGCGTCGACCTGGTCGCCGGCAACGAGGCGACGGTGAGCGCCAAACCTGGCGACAACTTCACGACGAAGCTCCAGGTCACCAACAACACCGACAAGGTCGTGCACGGCGCCTCGCTCATCTTCGCCACCGACTACGGGTACGCCGCGCCGAACGAGTTCTCGAACTGCCTCTACCGTGCCGATCAGCTCAGAGCTTGCACGTTCGGCCAGGACCTCCAGCCGGGTGCCACGTACGAGGTCACCGTGCCGTACCTGCTGCGCAAGGACACGGCGGCCCCGGACGAGGTCTTCGGCGAGTTCCAGTGGCTGACCGCCGGTGACTACGACGATCTGGTCAAGTTGCTGGCCGACCGTGGCCTCCCCGGCTTGGGGGACCCGGGCACTGGGGACGCGTTGCCGCTGGCGGCGAAGCCGGCCGTGCGCGCGCTGACGAAGCAGACCGACACGAACCCGGACGACAACTGGCAGAACGTGACCGTCACGTCGGTCGGCAACCAGGGCACCGACTTCAGCGCCATGCCCGTCACCGCCAAGGGCGCCATGGGCGGCACGGTCGACCTGCCGGTCGGCGTGCGCAACAACGGTCCGGCGACCCTGGACTGGAGCCGGTCCGCGGATCCCGCCGCGGCCGTCATCGTCACCATTCCGGCCGGCACTCAGGTGACGACCGTCCCGGCCGGCTGCGAACGGTCCACCGACGGAAGCCAGCAGACCAACCCGAAGGCCGTCCAGTACGCCTGCTACAGCTCCTCGCTGTTCCCGGCAGGGTCGGTCGTGACGTACGACTTCCGGGTGAAGCTGGTCGCGAACGTCACGAACGCGCAAGGGCTTATCGAGGTCAACCCGCCGTGTGAGTGTTCCCGGTTCTCTCACGACATCGACAAGACGAACGACAACGCGACGATCGTCATCAACCCCGGCCGGGTGGTAACGGGTACGCCCTACCACTCACCGGTCCGTAAGGCGCCCTGACCCGGCTGATCCACTCGGAACGCGGTAACACCCTCAGCCGGGTGTTACCGCGTTCTTTCGTTTTCAGTGACTTCACTCTCGGTAGTCATGGTCGGGAATGTCTTAAGGCCGTAACCGCGCTCACGTCGTCGGATCTTTTACTGGCCGTCACTCTGCGTCCTGATTAACGTCGAGGCCGGGACGAATTGATCTAGGGGGCGAGGAATGGGCGCAGGCATTCTCGGGACCGGGTCGTATCTGCCGGCCGAGGTGGTGACCAATGAGGACCTGGTGCGTCTGGTGCCGGACGCCGACCCGCAGTGGGTGAGCCGGAAGACGATGATCGAGGCGCGCCACTTCGCCGCTCCCGAGGAGGCCGCCTCCGATCTGGCGGCCGCCGCGGCCCGCGAAGCGCTCGGCGACGCCGGACTCGATGCCCGCGACATCGACTTCCTGATCGTCTCGACCTCGACCGGGGACTCGCCGCAGCCGCCCACCTCCACGCTGGTGCAGCAGGCGATCGGCGCGACCCGGGCCGCCTGCTTCGACATCAACGTGGTCTGCGCCGGCTTCGTCTTCGCGGTCGGCGTGGCGAACAGCCTGGTCGCCGTGAACCCGGGCGCCAAGGTGCTGGTCATCGCCTCGGACGTGTACTCGCGCATCTTGAACTTTGCGGATCGCCGCACGGCGGTGCTGTTCGGCGACGGGGCGGGCGCGGCAGTGCTCGGTGCCGTGCCGGACGGCTACGGCATTCGCGAGCTGGAACTGGTCTCGCGTGGCGACGCGGCCGATCTCATCCACGTCGACGCCGGGGGCAGCCGGATGCCGGCCACCGCGGAGACGGTGGCGCACGGCGACCACTACTTCCGGATGCAGGGCCGGGCGGTCAGCGGTTTCGTGTCCAGCGAGGTGCCGCCGGCGCTGGAGACGATGCTCAAGCGCGCCGGCGTGCCCGCCGAGGACGTCCGGCATTTCGTGCCGCATCAGGCCAACGGGGTGATGCTGGCCGACCTGGTGGAGAAGGCCGGTCTGGGTTCGGCGCGCACGCATCTGACGCTGGACCGCTACGGCAATCTGGGCAGCGCCTCGGTGCCGGTGACCCTCGACGAGGCCGCGCGGTCCGGCGCGCTCGCCGACGGCGACCTGGTGCTGATGGCCGGGTTCGGCGGCGGCATGTCGGTCGGCGCCTGTCTGCTGCGCTGGTGGCACCCCGCGGGGCTGCCTATCGGGGCCGGACGAGCCACTCCCACGCCCGCTTGAGGACGTTGTTCTCGTCCTCGGACTGCTGCGCGGCCGGGTCGGAGCTCGGTTCGGCGAGCTGATCGGCCGGCACCGAGATGATCACGCCGCGCTCGAACAGGCCGTCCACCTGGCCGGCGCGGGCGAACCGGTGGCCCGCCCCGGTCGCGATGATCAGCCCGTGGAACACGTCGGCCCGTTCGTCGTCGAGCACGTGCTCGACCTCGCCCACCCGATCACCGGACCGGTCGTACACCGGCACCCCGTCCTTGAGCACCAGGTACGCCACCGGCGCGCCGAGATCCTCGGGAGCTTGCTTGTCGGTCATGTACGGGGGTTACCCGCGCATCCCCGCCCGTACACGGCTCAGTCGTTGCTCGTCGGCAGGGTGGCCACCTCGCGATAGAAGCGGTCGATCTGGCGTACGGTCTGCTCGAAGTCGTCCAGGCCGAACGGCTTGGTGACGTACGCGTTCGCGCGGTGCTGATAGCTGGAGACGATGTCCGGTGTGGCGCCTGAGGTGGTCAGGATGACCACCGGGATGGCTTTGAGCCGCTCGTCGGCCTTGATCGCGGCGAGCGTCTCGCGCCCGTCCATCCGCGGCATGTTGAGGTCCAGCAGGATGAGGTCGGGTCGCTGCGCGTCGCCGAACTTGCCCTCGCGGCGCAGATAGTCCAGCGCCTCCCGGCCGTCGGAGACGCGCTCGACCGTCGCGTTGCTGTCGGTGGCCTCGAGCGCCTCGGAGATCATCAGGGCGTCGGCGTCGTCGTCGTCGACAACCAGGATTTGAAGACTGCGCACGGCTCTGGCCCCCTTTATTTGCCGTGTCGCAAGCATAGGGGCACGGGCCCGCGCCAACTACCGGCGGGTCGTCTGCTCGACGGCGACTTCCGTCTCGGAGAACCATCGAATCATCTCGGCCGGCGTCATGTCGTATCCGGTCGCCCGTGCGCCCGCCCAATTCACCCCGACGAGCAGCCCGTCGCGCTCCAGCGAGGGCATCCAGAGGTCCAGCCACTCGCGCATGGAGATCGGCACAACGGCGAATTCCCGGTACGCCTCCACGAGCGCGACGACCCGCTGAGCGCGCGTCGTCTTCGACCAGAAGGGCACCGCGCGGCGTCCGTCGGCGTCCGCGGGGGCGGGGAAGCCCGTCCCGTCGCGGATCGTGTAGACCCGCCCCTCCTGCGTCACCTCACGGTGAAACGCCGTTTTGTGGGCTCCGCTGAGTGACATCGGGTCTCCTCCTCCGGTCGTACCAACATCAACTTTTCGGTCGGGCATAACTCGCAATTTTGTCCAATAAAGAATAAGTACGCCCGAAACACCGTACAAAACCCACCAAAAGCAGCGCTCTTGCCCCTAGTGTCCGTTTTGTCGGTCTGAGGGGGGCTTCCCGGACCGGCCGTCTCATCAGTCATCGAGGGGGAATCGGATGAACAAGAGCCGGCGAATCGGAGCGGTCATCGCTTTGGCGACCGCCACCATCGGCATGATCAGCGCGAGCGCGATCGCACCCGCGACCGCCGACGCGCGCGGGCCCGAGCCGGTCTCCGCCTGGCTGCGTCCGGTGCGGGCGCACACCGACACGTGGATCGACATCAGCTGGCGCACGAGGCAGCGGATCTGCGACGCGTCGGTGAAGTACTACAGCCAGGACGTCGACATCGACTACCGCGGCGGGAAGCGCCGCTCGGCGACGTTCTCCCGGGGCGTCTCGCTGGCCCCGGGCCGGGTGGACTACACGACGATCCAGGTGAACCCCGACGTGGACCGGTCCACGTTGGCCAAGCTGCGGGCTGTGATCACGTACAACACGTGCGGGCGCAAGGCGCGGCTCAGCAGCCGCTCGTTCACGCTGACGCTGCCGGTGCAGCAGCGCCAGGACCGCCCGGGCCGCCCCGGCCGCGGCGACGACGACGACAACGGCCGCCCCGGCAACGACAACGGGCGTCCGGGCAACGACAACGGGCGTCCGGGCAACGACAACGGGCGTCCGGGCAACGACAACGGCCGCCCCGGCAACGACAGCGACAATGGCCGGCCTGGCAACGACAACGGCCGTCCGGGTAACGACAACGGCCGGCCCGGCAACGACAACGGGCGTCCCGGCAACGACAATGGCCGCCCTGGCAACGACAGCGACAACGGCCGCCCGGGTAACGACAACGACAATGACCGGCACGGCAACGACAACGACCGGCACGGCAACGACAACGGTCGCCCCGGTTCGAACAACCGCCCGGCGCCCACCGCCACGCCGACCGCCACGCCGACGACGACGGCTCCGACCACGACCCCGGCCGTGGTCACGCCGACCACGACCGCTCCGACGCCCACGACCAGCCTCACCGTGGCGCCGCCGGCTCAGCAGGACGGCGATCACCAGCGCGGCGACCGTAACCGTCGCTGACCGCGTACGGGGAACGGGCGTACGGGCGTACGGGCGTACGGGAAAAGCAACCGGAACCCGCCCCGGCGCCTGAGGAATCCGGAAAGGCCGCGCGACAGCGGCATTGCTTTTACGCTCTGCGGAGCGCGATAGCGGCGATCAACTCGCCGATACATAAAGAGGGACAGGTTTGCGCCCGGCCGGCCGGTGGCAACGAAACCGGCCGGGCGCAGACCTTAATTCAGCCCGCTGGCAACAGGCTGAAACTCGCGGCCGGCCGTGACGAGCCGGGCCGGGTCCTGGCAGACCATCTCCAGCGCACGGGCGATCAGCGCCGGATCGAAGGTCGACTGGTGGAACGTCGCCTCCAGGTGCAGGACGCCGTTCATCTCGCTGGTGGTGAGCGTGACGCCCTCCGGAACGTTGAGGGTCGGCACGCTCAGGTTGATCCGCCAGGCCGGCTCGACCGACCAGGGCAGGTCTTTCAGCAGGTCGTGCCGGCCCTGGTTGCTGAAGGTGAGCCGCGGGCGCGGCGGCACCGAGAGCTCGGACGGATACGGCTCGGGCATGCCGGGCGCGCCGTCCAGAGCGATGCGGCCCTCGCGCAACAGGATCATCGTGAGGATGCGGCCGCTGGCCAGCTCCGCCTTCATCGTGCGGTGCATCGACGCCGGGTCGGTCATGTCGTCGGGGGAGAGATACGAGCCCCAGAAGAAGTTGCTGTCGATCCGGACGTTCTTGTCGAGGTAGCGGCGTCCGTCGGCGAGGAAGGTCGCGCCGCCGGTGTCCGGGTTGAGGCCGATCTCGCGTAGCGCCGAGGTGAATGCCGCGAACGTGATCGCCGCGGTGGTGACGCCCGGCGCGTGCTCGTCGCGCCACGCGCGCATCATGTCGAGCACCTCGGCCGAGCGCGCGGTCCGCACCGTGAGGGCCGGCTCCCAGCTGCGGGTCCGGGTCTCCGGGTGGGCCGGCACGCGGTTGATGTCGAGGCCGTCGCGCCACCGGCCGGGCTTGGTGCCGAACTGCTTCCACCACGCTTTGGGCAGCGCGAACCGGCTGCGGGCCAGCGGCGGGATCGACGCGGCCCGGCCCTGCGCGGCGGCGGCCAGCAGCTCGTGCAGCAGATCGTTCACCGGGCCGGCGTCGCCGTACGCGTGCGAGACCTTCATGGCCACGTAGCCGGCGCCGACCAGGATCCGAATCGGGTACGCGCCGCGCGGCTCGGACTGCAGTTTGCGGGTCATCCCGTCGTGGTCGAGGGACCAGTCGCCGGAGTCGGTGATCGCCCGGGTGATGAACGCGGCGAACTCGGCGGCGTCCATGTGCACCCAGCGCGCGCCGTCGCGGTCCAGTTTGGACACCGCGCGATGCCTCGGGTCGGCGGCGTGCAGCCCGATCAGCGCGCGGCGCAGGCCGTCGACGGTGACCCCGTACAAAGGACCGACGGTACGGATGTACTCCAGCGGCAGCCACGCGCGCTCGTGCAACGTCATGATCGTGGCGTTGGCATCCTTTGTGGACTTCGTCCGGGTCACCACGACGCCGAGAACCTTGGGCGCCACCAGCACGGTCTCGACACCCATGACAATTGCCACGTACGCCACGAGGTCGGTCAGGCTGCCCCGCGACCCGCCGTACCAGGCGGCGCCCAGCTCGGCCAGGCCGGCGATGGCACAGAAGACGCCGGCCGAGCGGACCCGGTTCTGCACCCGGGAGATGGCCAGGAAGAAGTGGTGGAAGACGAACGGCACGTAGGTCAGCGCGAGGATCGACAACGCGGTGCCGGCCGACGCCTCGTACTGGCTGCCGAACACCCGCATGATCGGATGCGCCAGCACCGCGACCAGCAGCGAGATGGGCAGGCCGAGACCGAGGCAGATCAGCAGCCCGACGCGCACCTTGGACCGCAGCGCCTGCTTGTCCCCGCTGGTGACCGCGAACAGGGTCAGCGCCACGTTGCCCGGAACCATCGACAGGAACGACAGCACCATGAACGCGGTGTAGAACGACGCGTTCGCCTGGGCCGACAGCACCGCGGTCACGACCAGCGGCAGCGCCGCCCGCGGCAGGTAGGCCGCCAGGTTGAGCACGTTGTGGTCGACGGTCGCGCGGGCCCGGCCGCGCAGCAGCGAGATCCGCGGCCGCAGCGAGTCGATCAGGTGTCGGCGGCGCAACGCCCGGCCTAGCACCGCGGTCGACAGCACGATCCCGGCCACCCAGGTGAGCAGCAGCTCGTCGCCGTCCAGCGTGAACGGCGCGAGCGCGAGAAGACCTAGCAGCGCCAGCTTGATCAGCGAGAACCAGGCGTTGCGCATCAGCTGCAGCGGGCCCTTGAGCAGGCCGACCAGGGCCTCGTCGAGGACCAGCGTGACCGCGTTGATCGCGATGCCGGCGATCAGCAGGATCGTGCCGAAGCTGCCGCCGAGCGCGTCCTGCAGACCCGGGATGGCCAGGCGGGCCACCGTGACGTAGACGAGACCGCCGACCGTGGCCGCCGCGTCCGCGGCGAGCAGGCAGGTGGAGATCAGCTCCCATTTGGGTCCGCGCAGCGCGGGCAGGTCGGCGATGAGCATGGTGCCCATCCCGAACATCCCGATGGTGCCGATCAGCGTCATCGCGGACACCGCCGCGGACGCCTGGCCGACCGCCTCCGGCGACGCGGTGCGGGCGGCCACCCACCAGTACGCGAAGCCGAACAGCGAGGTGATCGCGGTGGTCGCCATCAGCGATCCGGCGTTCAGGAACAGATCGAGATGTCCCTTAAGAGCCGTCAGGAGGGCTTTCCGGGAACCGACGGCCTCGGCGGTCACTGAGCCTCCCTTACGCAAAGTAATGGGCTGCTCAGTCGCTGTGCGCTTATGAGGCCCCGGTTTTTCGGCCGGGTTCCACGCTATCCATTAAGCTACGGTCACGTAGGGTGATGTAAATCATCGAAGCCATCCGCCCCGCCTGAGCCGCCAATAAAGAGTTCCGCAGATCACCACGATCACGGCGATGGTCACGGCGAAGCCGTACGGCGAGCCCAGCCCCGGAATGTGCGAAAAGTTCATTCCGTAGACACCGGCGATGACGGTCGGCACGGCGGCGATCGCGGCCCACGCGGCAATCATGCGCATGTCGTTGTTCTGGTCCAGCGACACCTGGGCGAGGCGCGCTTGAAGAATGGAATTGAGCAGGTCGTCGAAGGCGCTGATGCGATCGGTGGCCCGCGCGAGCCGACCGCGGACATCGACGAAATAGGGCCGCAGCGACGCCGGGGCGGCCGGTTGATCGAGCAGTTGGTCGATCGGTTCGGCGAGCGGCAGGACCGCTCTTTTGAACTCCACCATTTCGCGCTTCAATTGATAGAAGTGCGCGATTTCCGGGGTGCGTTCGGTGGTGAAGGTCTCCTCTTCCAAGCGCTCCAAATCACGTTCTACGGCAGCCGCGACGCCGAGGTATTCGTCAACCATCCGACTCGTTATGGCGTACGCGACCGACCATGGCCCTTGCTGCAGAACCGTGGGCCGATTCTCCATGTCCTGACGCACCGGCCACAACGCGCCCGCCCCGCCGTTGCGCACCGTGATGACGAACCAGGGGCCGATCAGGACGGTGACGTCGCCGGTGTCGACGACCTCGGTGGTCTCGGTGAGCGCGTCGTGCTCGACGTAACGCGCGGTGCGCAGGACCAGCCGGGTGACGTCACCGATCGTCTCCAACGCCGGCCGGTGGCCGCTGCCCGCGGTCTGCTCCACGATCAGCTCGTGCAGGCCGAAGACCCGCGCGACCGCTGTCATCGTCGCCCGGTCGGGCTCGTGCAGGCCCAGCCAGAGGAACGCGTCCCGGTGCCGCCGGGCCTCCTTCGCCGCTTCCGCGTAGTGCTTCGTCCCGGTTCCGCGCGTCCCGCCGGTGTAGACCGCGCAGTCCACCACCGCGTCCGGATTGTGGCGTCGCTGCGGCGTGCGCTCCGGGCGAGGGGCGATCCCCTCGAGGAGTCGCCCTATCGTCCTTTTTCCCCACATCCGTCGCCCCCTGTCTCGTGTGACCGGGGTGACGGTATCCGCCTCAGTCCGATCGGCGCATCGCTCGCACACCGACGGCGATTCCCAGGACACCCACGACGGCCGCGGCCACCAGACCGGTCGCTGTCGTCGACGCCCACACGTCACCTGAGAACAACGCGCGCTCGGCGTTCACCACGTACCGCAAAGGGTTGAAAGCGGCGAGGGTGCGCAGCCAGCCGGGGCCGTCGTCGAGCGGCAGCAGCACGCCGGCCAGCAGCAGAAGCGGGAACAGCAGCGTTTGCTGAACCGTCCAGAACAGCCACTCCTGGTTCTTCGAGGCGAGCGCGAGCGTGTACGACAGGGCGCCGAGCCCGGTGCAGAAGACGGCCAGGATGAGCATGCCGATCAGGGCGCCGCCGAGATGCAGGTCGAAGCCGAACGGCAGGCAGACCAGCACGATCAGGGCGGCCTGCGCGAACATCGGCACGATCTCCTTGAGCGCGCGGCCGACCAGCAGGGCCGGGCGGCGCAGCGGGGTGACCAGCATGCGTTCGTGCGAGCCGGTCTGGATCTCGAAGAGCAGGTTCGAGCCGGTCATCGACGCCCCGAACAGGCACGACATGACGACGATGCCGGGCACGAACCATTGCAGGGCGCCGCCGTCGGTCTTCGGCAGCAGCGGGGCGAACAGCGCGAGAAAGACCAGCGGCTGGACCATCGAGATGATGATCGTGAACGGGTTGCGGAGGGTGGGCCTGAGTTCGCGGCTGAACACGGTCAGCGTGTCGGTGATCATGCTGCTCCTTCGCGCAGGCTACGCCCGGTCAGGGTGAGAAAAACGTCGTCGAGCGTCGGCCGGGTGACCTCGACCTCGGTCGGTGTCAGGCCGTCGGCGCGCAGGTCGTCGACGATCTCGAGCACCTGCCGCGGCGCCTGCTCGGTGGTGATCTGCAATTCCCTCCCGTACGCCTCGCCGCCCTGTTTCCGTGCCGCTCGGGCCGCGTCTTCGTCCGTGGCGAACCCGAGAGTGATCTTGTCGCCGACGTGCTTGGCCTTGAGCCGCTCCGGGGTGTCGTCCGCGATGATCCGTCCGTGGTCGACGACGATCACCCGCTCGGCCATCGAGTCGGCCTCGTCCAGGTAGTGCGTGGTCAGCACGATCGTGGTCTCGTGCCGGGCGCGCAGCCGCAGAATGTGGTCCTGCAGGTTGGCGCGGTTCTGCGGATCGAGACCGGTGGACGGCTCGTCCAGGAACAGGATGTCCGGCTCGTGGATCAGGCCCATCGCGATGTCCAGCCGGCGCCGCTGCCCGCCGGACAACGTGGAGACGGTCCGGTCTATCACGTCGCCGAGGCCCAGCGACTCGGTCAGCTCGGCGGCCCGGGTGCGGGCGGAGCGCACGCTCATCCCGTACGCCCGGCCCTGGCTGATCAGCTCGTCCCGGCCGCGCTGGCTGTGGCCCGCGCCGTTGCCCTGCCCGATGTAGCCGATCCGCTGCCGGACCTCTCGTTGCTTTTTCACGACGTCGAGCCCGGCCACGGTGGCGGTGCCCGCGGTGGGCGGTATCAGCGTGGTCAGCATCCGCAGCGTGGTCGACTTGCCGGCGCCGTTGGGCCCGAGCAGCGCGACGAGTTCCCCGCGCCGGACCGACAGATCGATGCCGTCGACCGCGCGGACGTCCTTGAAGTGCTTCGTCAGTCCTCGCGTCTCAATCATGGTTTTCACGCTAGGGTTCGTTGCGGACAGTTCTTGACCGCAATTCACGAAAGTCTTGGGTCATGGCCAACACGAGCGCCCGGATGCTCCGCCTGCTGTCGCTGCTGCAGACCCATCGGTACTGGCCCGGCTCGGAGCTGGCCGACCGGCTGGAGGTAAGCCCGCGCACGCTGCGGCGGGACGTGGACCGGTTGCGCGAGTTGGGCTACCCGGTGGACGCCAGCCGCGGTGTCGCCGGGGGTTATCAGTTGCAGGCGGGCGCCGCCGTTCCGCCCCTGTTGCTCGACGACGACGAGGCGGTGGCGATCGCGGTCGGTCTGCGGACCGCCGCGGCCGGGGCCGTGTCCGGCTTCGAGGAGATCTCGGTGGGGGCGCTGGCCAAGGTGATCCAGCTGCTGCCCCCGCGCTTGCGCCGCCGGATCGACGCGCTGCGGGTGGTGACGACGCCCGGGGTTTTCGGTGGCGGCCCGACGCTGGACGCCACGGCCTTGACCACTATCGCGCTGGCCTGCCGGGGCGAGGAGCGTTTGCGGTTCCGGTATGCCGCGCCTGATCGTGCGGCTGCCGCGCGCCTGGTGGAGCCGCATCGGCTGGTCCCGCTGGGCCGCCGGTGGTATTTGATCGCCTGGGACGTGGACCGCGCGGATTGGCGAAGCTTCCGCGTGGACCGCCTGTCGGCGCCGGCGTTGACCGGGGCCCGCTTCCGGCCGCGCGAGATCCCGGGCGGGGATCCGGTCGCTTGGTTGCGCGCCCGGATCGCCGGGATCGCCACCAGGTACGAGGTCTCCCTCGTCTTGGAGACCGACGCGGACAGCGTTCGCAGCGTGGTGGGGCACTGGGGCACGGTGGAACCCCTGCCCGAGGCCGGCGAAGCCGCATCCTCCGCCCATCCCACCAAGTCCGCCGGCCCCCGAACGCCGGCCGGCCCCCGAACGCCCGCCGACCCCCGAACGCCCGCCGACCCCCGAACGCCGGCCGGCACGCGGCAGGCGTGCCGGCTGCGGATGAGCGTGGACGACCTCGGCTGGCCGGTCATGGTCCTCGGGGTGTTGGGCGCGCCCTTCACCATCGAGTCCCCGCCGGAGCTGCGCGAACGCGTCCGCGCCGCGGGCGAGACCCTGCTCCGCGGTGCCGCCTGACCGGCGTCTCTCCCCGCCGGTCGGACTGGTTTGGACGGATCGGCGCCCCCGTGGCGCCGATCCGCGTGATGAAGCTATCGGCCGCCTCTGACAGTTTTGCCGAGAAACTAAGTGGCGGCTTATATAAGAGTTCACGAAATTCCGGGAGGCGCTGACGAGCACGGCAGAAAAATGTCGGTGGGTCCCGGAAGAATGACCCCCATGACGATCCTCGGTGCGATCTCCCTGCCGCAGAACCCGCCGGAAGCTCTCCGCGGCATCGCCCGCGCGGCCGACGAGGCCGGTCTCGAAGAGCTCTGGCTCTGGGAGGACTGCTTCCTCAACGGCGGCGTGGCGGCGGCATCCGCGGCTTTGGCGTGGACCACGAATCTCAAAGTCGGCATCGGCATCATGCCGGTCCCGTTCCGCAATGTGGCGCTCTCCGCCATGGAGATCGCCACCATGGCCCGCATGTTCGGCGACCGGGCGCTGCCGGGCATCGGCCACGGCGTACAGGATTGGATGGGTCAGGTCGGCGCCCGCCCGAAGTCGCCGCTCACGCTCTTACGCGAGTACGGGACGACGCTGCGCTCTCTCCTGCACGGCGAAACCGTCACCGTCCAGGGCGAATACGTCAAGCTCGACGGCGTCGGCCTCGACTGGCCTCCCAGCCGACCACCCCAGCTGTACGTGGCGGCCGGCGGCCCGAAGACGCTGGCCCTGGCCGGCGCGATCGGCGACGGCACGGTCCTGGCCGGCGGCACGTCACCCGACGCGGTCGCGGCCGCCAAGAAACACATCGCCGCCGCCGTCCCGCACGAGATCGTCGTCTTCGTCCTGGCCGTGACCGGCGACGAGGCCGCCGCTCGCCTGGCCATGACCGCCACCCGCTACGACCAGCTCGAGTATGCAGGGCTCGCCGGCTCGGCAAAGGACATCGCCGCCGGCGTGCGCGAGTTCGCCGACGCCGGCGCCACAAAGGTGATCCTCCAGCCCCCGCCGGACGAGCCCGACCCCGAGGAATACGTCCGCTTCGTCGCCCGGGAGGTCCGCCCGTTGGTCGACTGACACGGTTTGGGCGCGCCCTATCTTGTCCGTTATGGCTATCTCGCCGTACCTGAAGGATCTGCGTGACGAGGTGGGGCCGCGGCTGCTTCTGCTGCCCGGGGTGTCCGCGATCGTCTTTGACGATCGCGGGCGGGTCCTGCTCGGGGAACGCGCCGACAACCGCCGCTGGTCGCTGATCGCCGGTGTGATGGACCCGGGTGAGCAGCCGGCCGAGGCGGTGGTCCGGGAGGTGTTCGAGGAGACCGCCGTCCACGTCATCCCCGAACGGGTGACCAGTGTGCTCACGCAACCGCCGCACACGTACGGCAACGGTCACCAGTGCGAGTACGTCGACATCGCCTTCCGGTGCCGGGCGGTCGGCGGCGAGGCGCGCGTCAACGACGACGAGTCGCTGGCCGTGGGGTGGTTCCCGCTCAGCGACCTGCCACCGCTGGAGCCGCTGAGCCAGCACCGCATCGAGTGCGCCCTGAATCCGGGAGAGGCGGCCTGGTTCGGCACGCCTCCCGAGTGATCGCGCCTGCCTGTCTCGACGGCCCGGGTGA